>CAVTXF010000018.1:0-61253 GCA_963738595.1 uncultured Alphaproteobacteria bacterium | reverse complement strand
TGGGTCATTGCCAGCCGGAAGGGCGCCGGTTCCCTGCTTTACGGCAACGGAAAACTGCCAGGTCAAGTCTGAACTTCTACACATTCATTCTTCAGCACGTCGCCCTCCTCCCCGCCGAAGTGGCGGGTTGGAGGGTAGAGCAAGAATCATGGCGGTAGCGCGGAGTGCAGGAAGAGGTTTGAGGCAGGTTTGCACCACTGTCCCCCATCCGTCTTTCGCGTGCTGGTGCACGCGAAATCCACCTTCCCCGCAAGGGGGAAGGATGTTTCTTACATCTCCGGAACCTTCACGTCCCTGATCGCACAGGCGGCGCGGACGGTGTTGTAGAGCAGGCAGGCGATGGTCATGGGGCCGACGCCGCCGGGGACCGGGGTGATGCTGCCTGCCACTTTTTCGCAGGATGCGAAGTCGCAGTCGCCGACAATCTTGTTCTTGCCGTCGCGTTCGATGCGGTTGATGCCAACGTCGATGACGCAGGCGCCGGGCTTGATCCAGTCGCCCTTCACCATTTCCGGGCGGCCGACAGCGGCGATGACGAGATCGGCCTGGCGCACTATCGCGGGAAGGTCTCTGGATTTCGAGTGCGCAATCGTGACGGTGCAGTTTTCGGCGAGCAGCAGTTGCGCCACGGGTTTGCCGACGATGTTGGAGCGGCCGATGACCACGGCGTTAATGCCGTCGAGTTTTCCAAGCGCATCTTTTGCCAGCATGATGCAGCCGGTTGGCGTGCAGGCCACGAGTGCGTCCTGACCGGTCGACAACCTGCCGACATTGACGACGTGAAAGCCATCCACGTCTTTCGCCGGGCTGATGGTGTTCAGCACCTTGGCCGAGTCGATCTGCTTGGGCAGCGGCATTTGCACCAGGATGCCGTGAATGGAAGGATCGCCGTTGAGATGCTGGATGAGTGACAGAAGTTCTTTCTCTGTGGTGGTGACGGGGAGCTTGTGTTCCACCGAATGCATGCCGACTTCGACGGTCTGTTTGGCCTTGTTGGCGACGTAGACTTTCGATGCGGGGTCTTCGCCCACCAACACCACGGCGAGGCCGGGGGTCAGGTTGTGGTTTGCTTTCAGCTCGCTCACAGCGCTTGCGATGCGCTTGCGGAGGCCTTCGGCAAATTTCTTTCCGTCAATCAGTTTAGCCATCGGTGTTCTTTCTCAAAATTATATCGCGAATTTCTGACACTGCATTGGCATGCGCATCGAAGCCCTCGTATTCGGCGATGTTCTTCGCGTGCGGTGCCAGGGTGCGGTATCCTCCAGGCGTCACATGTACAATGGAGGTGCGCTTGAGGAAGTCGTGCACCGACAAGGCGGAGCTGGTTTTCGCCCAGCCGCCGGTTGGCAAGACATGGTTTGCGCCGATCACGAAGTTGCCGAGGGTTGACGGCGTGTGAAAGCCAAGCAGGATTTCGCCGGCGTGTTCGATGCGGTCGACATATTGATGCGGGTCGGCGGAGAGAATTTGCAGATGTTCTGGCGCGTAGTCGTTGATGAATGCAATGGCCTCTGTTTCATCGCGCGCCAATACGATGCCGCCGATGGGGCCGGACAAGACTGTTGAAGCGAATTCAACGCGTTGCGGGCTCATGTTCTGGTAGAAGTCGAGGATTGCTGCGGCTGCATCGTCAGCGACGCGTTTGGACCAGGTGACGATGAAGCCTGATGAGTCAGGTCCGTGTTCGCTTTCGATCAACACATCGAGGGCGGCAAGTCTTCCGTCTGCCGTGGCATCGGCCATGACGATTGACTCGCTTGATGCTGCTGGTGTTCCGACATCGACGCGGTGTGCTACGAGGCGCTTGGCGGCGGCGACCCAAGGCGAGCCGGGGCCGACGATCTTTTTCACGGCAGGCACGGTTTCAGTGCCATAGGCCGCAGCGGCGATGCCCTGCGCGCCGCCTGCCTTGTAGACGCGGGTGACGCCTGCCATGCGGGCTGCGATCAAGGTTGCGTCATCAAATTTTCCATCGGGGCCGGGTGGGGTGATGATGATCACATCTTTCACGCCTGCGACAGTTGCGGGGATCGCCGTCATCAACACGGAGGAGGGGAACGAGCCCTTGCCGCGGGGCACATAACAGGCGACCGATGGAATTGCCGTGACGCGGTCGCCCGCGGTGACGCCGGGGCGCACCTCCATGCTCCAGCTTTTTTCGGGCATCTGGGCCTTGTGGAAGCGGTGGATTGAATCAGCAGCGAAAGCCAGAGATTCCCAGACCTTGGTATCGAGTGATCTTTCGGCGGCTTCGAAATCTGCGTCGGTTGCAGCAATCTCATTGGCTTGCACTGACGCATGGTCGAAGTCGCGGGTGAAGCGGGCCAGGGCTTCGTCGCCTTCGCGGCGGACGGCGTCAACGATGGGCGTCACCTTTGCAATGAAGGGCGCAAGATCGGTCTCGGTCCGGGTCAGCAGGGCATTGCGCTGGGCGGGCGAGAGTTGCGACAGGTCGTGACGATTGACGGGTGTGGGCATGGCGGTTCCATAGCCGCGTGGAACTCAGCTGACAAACGCCTTTTCGACGACGAATTGGCCGGGCTTGCTGTTTGAGCCTTCTCGGAACCCCAGGGGTTCCAGCATGGCGCGGATGTCGCGGATCATGCCAATGGAGCCGCAGAGCATGATGCGGTCATGTTCCGGACCAAGTGGCGGAATGTTCAGTGTGCTGAAGAATTCGCCCGACTCGATCAGGCTGGTGATGCGGCCCTGGTGTTCGGCTGCCTCGCGGGTGGCGGAAGCAAAGTGCAAAAGTCGGCCTGCGGCGAACTCGCCGACGAGTGGATCTTCGCGCGTGGATTTTACCGTTTCGTAGCCATATTGCAATTCTGCCGTGGTGCGGCAGGTGTGGGTGACGATGACCTGTTCGAACTTGTCATAGGTTTCGGGATCGCGGATGAGCGAGGCGAAGGGCGCAAAGCCGGTTCCGGTTGATAAACAGAACAGGCGTTTGCCGGGTAGCAGGGCATCATTGACGAGGGTGCCGGTGGGCTTTGGGCGCAGCAGGATCTGGTCGCCTGGCTGGATTTTCTGCAGGGCCTCGGTCAAGGGGCCGCCCGGCACCTTGATCGAGAAGAATTCGAGCTCTTCGTCCCAGCTTGGGGAAGCTATTGAATAGGCCCGCATAACCGGCTTTTCTGTACCGGGTAGGCCGATCATGACGAATTCGCCAGAGCGAAATCGCAGGGATTGCGGACGGGTTATGCGGAAGCGGAAAAGCCGGTCGGTATAGTGCTGGACCTGAACTACGCGTTCGGCATGGAAGCCTGAGGGAATGGGAAGTGACATCGTTTCTATAACACTACATATCGTTCTGTATTAAGAACGATAGCCAGATCGCAGAGCGCTTGGCAAGGGGTGTTGTTATTGGCCAGGGCGGGTGTGTGCCCGAGAAGGCAAGTGTGATCTTGGTATCACCCGTAAAACAGCGGATGGAAAGAGATGATTGCCTTTGGTGTTTTGTTTCGCATGGGCAAGAGCATGAAATGTTCGGGTGGTTCGTCCGGCGGGCAGCAATCAGGGCTCAAGGCGAAGCCGAAACGCAGATAGTAGTTTGTGTCACCCACCACCACGCAGCCAGCGGCGTTGAGCTTTTCCAGCTGCCGGAGCCCAGCGTAGATGAGTGCCTTGCCTATTCCATGGCGCTGGAAAGCGGGTTCCACGGCAATCGGACCCAGGGCAAACCAGGGGCGGGTGCCGTCTGCAGCGCTTGCCGGTGTGAAAGCGACGTGGCCGCGCACATGGCCGTTCACTTCGGCCACAAGAGAGATTGAGAGTGCGCCGGCATCGCGGAAATTATTGATCAGGACTTGCTCATTGCCAGCAGAAAAGGGCATGGGCGCAAAGGCGCGTTTGGTAATGTCATAAATGACGTGATGATCGTGGGGTGTTTCAGGGCGTGTGGTGATTTGCATTTATCCCCCCGGAATTCTTGGCATCAGGTAGATCTCGGCGTTTTCGGGGAGTTTGGTGTCCCATTGGTCGCGGTAGATTTTTCCGTCGATGGACACTGCAACGCCGCGCTTGATGTGGGGTTCCATGCCGGGCCAAGTTTCGCTCAGTACACGGAACAATTCGCGGATGGTTGCGGCTTCGACTGAAACAGAAGAGGCGCCGCCAGCCAATGGCCGGAGTGCGCCCCAGAGATGGATTTTGCGGGTAGAGGATTTTGCTTCAGAGGTCATCAGGTTTCAGGCCTGTGTGTTGGCGATGCGGTTCATCATCTTTGGACCAATTTCATCACCGTCGTGAAACGCGAAAACATAATCAGGGTTGTCTGGTTTTGCCAAAGTTCGGTGTGAACCTGACTGTCGCTTTACGTGCCACCCGAGTTTTTCCAACGCAGCCAGGACCCGCCGAGCCTTGGCCGACGGAAACTGCATTACTCAGCCGCAATGCGGATGTTCAAAGACATCGGCTTTGCTTCACCGTTTTCAATCTGCTCTGCCAACACGCGAAGGGCCAGCGCTTCGGCATGTGCAATCGCGGCGTTTTCAGTTTCGCCATAAGCCAAGACGCCCGGCAATTCTGGCACTTCGGCCAGCCAACGGCCATCGGTTTCCTGCTCGGTTTGGAATGTCACATTCATGGTGACATCTTATCAGTTGCACAAGCGCATCCACAATTGAATTCGACGGCAGGATTTCCCACACCCCTTCGCTGGTGCGAAGTGCCCTCTCCCTGAAGGGAGAGGGGTGGTGTGATTACTTTTTTATTCCCTTCATCGCTTTCAGAATGCGTGGTGGTGACATGGGAATGTGGTTCATGCGCACGCCGGTGGCATTGGAGATCGCATTGGCGATTGCGGCGAGCGGAGGGACGATTGGAGTTTCTCCAACACCGCGCACACCATAGGGGTGGTTGGGATTGGGGATTTCCAGGATTTGCGTGTCGATCATCGGAAGGTCGGAACACACCGGAATACGGTAGTCAAGGAAGCCAGCATTCTGCAGGCGGCCATCCTTGCCGTAGATGTATTCCTCGTTCAGGGCCCAGCCGATGCCTTGCGCGGCACCGCCCTGATACTGGCCTTCGACGTAGGATGGATGCATGGCTTTGCCTGCGTCCTGGATGACAGTGTAGCGGGTGATGGTGGTCTTGCCGGTTTCCGGATCGACCTCGGCATCGCAGATGTGGGTGCCGAATGATACGCCTGCACCATCGGCGACGATTTCCGAATGGCCTGCAATCGGCCCGCCGGTGTTGCCAGCGCCCTTGGCCAATTCTTTCAACGAAAGTGGGCCGAGGTTGCCGTATTTTTCACCTTTGGCGCGGGCTTCTCCGTCCACCCATTCGACGTCCTCGACCGGGATTTCCCAGGTCTTGGCGGCGCGGACTTTCAGTTCGCTGACGCATTTGCGGGTGGCGTCGACGCAGGCCATGGAGCTTGAGAAGGTGCCGCGCGAACCGTCGGTCATGTCGTTGTGGCCAAGCGATGACGTGTCAGCGACGACGCAGCGGACCTTGTCGTATCCAACGCCGAGTTCTTCGGCGACAGCCAATGCGAGAGATGCACGCGAGCCGCCAACGTCGATGGTGCCGACGGCAACCGTCACATTGCCGTCCGGCGTGACGTTGAGATCAACGCAGGTCTGGCCACCGAAGTTGAACCAGAAGCCGCAGGCCATGCCGCGGCCCTGATTTTTGCCGAGCGGCGCTTTCATGTGCGGATGGTCCTTGGCGGCCTGCAAGGTTGGGCCAATGCCGATGGGACCGTAGACAGGACCATAGGACGACTTGGTGCCTTCCTTGGCGGCATTCTTGATGCGAAATTCGACCGGGTCCATGCCGATCTTGTGGGCGATCATGTCCATCGTGCTTTCGATGGCGAAGGCGGCGATGGGGGCAGATGGTGCGCGATAGGCAGCGCATTTCGGACGGTTCAGGACAACGTCCTTGCTCACTGATTTCACGTTCTTGAAATCGTAGCAGGCCCACGCGGTCATGGCGCCAAATTCCGCCCAAGTGAAAGGGAATGCGCCGTTCTGGTAGCGCAGTTCGGCGAAGGCGGCGGTGACTGTGCCGTCCTTCTTCGCGCCGATTTTCACGTCGATCGAAGACGATGATGTTGGACCGGTGGCGCGGAAGACTTCGTCACGCGTCATGGTGAGTTTCACCGGGCGGTTGGCCTTGCGCGAGAGTGCCAATGCCAATGGTTCGGCCCAGAGATGGGTCTTGCCGCCGAAGCCGCCGCCAATTTCCGATGCCGTGACACGGAGCTTGTTGGCTTCCATGCCGAGCAGAATGGCGCATTGGTTGCGATAGACGAAATGTCCTTGGGTGCAGACCCAGAGTTCGGCCGTGCCATCCGGCGAGACATTGGCCAGACAGGAATGTGGTTCGATATAGCCCTGGTGGGTTTGCTCGGTCTTGTAGGACTTCTCGATGATGACGTCGGCCTCGCGGAAGCCTGCTTCGATGTCGCCATGGCCGTATTCAGCGAATTTGATGTAGTTGGAGGGTTTGGCCGGCTTGGGTTCAATGCCTTCGGTGAAAATGTCGTCGTGCAAGAGTGGAGCTGACGGCTTCAGCGCTTCATCGACATCAGTGACATGGGGCAAGATTTCGTAATCGACCTTGATCAGTTTCAGCGCTGCTTTGGCCGTGTGGGCGTCGATTGCGGCGACAGCTGCGACGGCGTGGCCGTCGTACAGCACCTTGGTACGCGCCATGCAGTTTTCGAGAACATCGCGCATGCCGCGATCACCACCGGTGAGATCGGGCAGATCGGCTGAGGTGATGACAGCCTTTACGCCTGCGAGCTTTTCGGCCTTCGAGGTATCGATCTTTTTGATGCGGGCATGGGCATGCGGCGAGCGCAGCACGAGAGCTGTGAGCTGGCCGGGGGCAAAGGCATCTGCACCATATTTGGCACGGCCTGTGACCTTGTCGATGCCATCCGGGCGCTTGACGCGGGTGCCGATGACCTTGAACTGCTTTTGAACGAATGATGTGTCGAGTGGCATCTTATGCACTCCTCTTTGCTTGGGTCATTTCTGCTGCGGCGGCCTGAACGGCACGCACGATCTTGTCATAGCCGGTGCAACGGCAAAGGTTGCCGGCAAGGCCATAGCGGATTTCTTCTTCGGTTGGGTTCGGGTTTTTCTTGAGCAGTGCCTTGGCTGCAATCAAAAAGCCCGGCGTGCAGATGCCGCATTGCAGGGCGGCGTGATCGATGAACTGTTTTTGCAGCGGGTGGAGCTTGTCACCATCTGCCATGCCTTCGATGGTTTCGAGTTTCCTGCCTTGCATTTCCGCACCAAGCACGAGGCAGGAGCAGACGAGGCGACCATCGAGAATGACGCTACATGCGCCGCAATCACCGGTGCCGCAGCCTTCCTTGGCGCCGGTTAGCCCCAAGCGATTGCGCAGGACATCGAGCAGTGGTTCGTCGGGCTGGCAGGCGTATTCGACCGTGTCGCCGTTGATGGTTGTTGTGACGAGAATTGCTGACATTATTTCCTCATTTACCTTGGGCGCGCGCATAGGCGGTTTCGGCGGCGCGGCGGGCCAAGACGCCTGCCACTTCTGTTCTGAATTCGATGGT
Organism: uncultured Alphaproteobacteria bacterium; assembly: GCA_963738595.1. Classification (GTDB taxonomy): domain Bacteria; phylum Pseudomonadota; class Alphaproteobacteria; order Rhizobiales; family Aestuariivirgaceae; genus Aestuariivirga. The sequence continues at coordinate 53,707 of CAVTXF010000018.1, read as the reverse complement.
GCCGCGCTTGTCGTCGATGGGCTTGCAGGCTGCGCTGCAGGCGGCGGCGAGTTTCTTCTTGGCCGCGTCATCGAGCTTGGTGCCGATGATGGCCTTCGCTGCGTCCTTGACGAGAAGCACGGTCGTTGCCACAGCCCCTAGCGTTACACGCGCGTCGGTGATGGTGCCGTTCTTGTCCAGCGTCAGATTGACGCCTGCACTGACGACGGCGATATCCATTTCGGTACGCGGGATGAAGCGCAGATAGGCATCGCCAGAGCGCGCGGGGCGCTTCGGCAATTCAATGGCTTCGATGATTTCGCCTTTCTTCAGGCTGGTGCGGCCAACGCCAGCGGGCACATCTTCAATTGCGATTTTGCGTTTGCCCTTGGGACCGGCGATCACGACTCTTGCAGCGGCAGCAACGAGTGCCGGAACGGAGTCAGCAGCGGGCGATCCATTGCAGAGATTGCCCACCATGGTGCAGCGGCCCTGCACCTGTTTGGAACCGATGAGTTGTGCGGCTTCAACGACACCGGGCCAGGTCTTGGCCAGTGCCTTGTTATCCGAAAGCGTGGAGCAGGGGACGGCAGCGCCGATCACGAAGCCACCGCAGCGGACTTGATTTCTGCCCATGCCCTTGATGCGCTTGATGTCGACCACGAGGTCGGGCTCGAGCATGCCCGCTTTCATTTTCACGAGAAGGTCCGTGCCGCCCGCGAGGACGAAGGCCTTGCCTTTTTCTTTTGAGAGAAGTGCGACGGCTTCCTTGGTCGTCGCGGGAGATTCAAACCGCATGTTTTTTCACCTGTTTGAGATTAGACGCACAGTTTGGTCCAATCAGGCCAACAAAGCAACGGGGGCGCGTTGGCCGTGTAACCAAACTTTGGCCGCGATTTGCGGGCTTTGTGTCGCAGGAGGAGCATATGCATCATTATTTCCGGCTGTTTTGGGTGCTCGCAGGTCTTGTTGTTGCGCCTTGTGCAATGGCGGCTGCGCCTGACGCATTGCATGGGGTGTGGCGGGGAGAGATCGGTTCTTATCGAATCATGGCCTGTTTTGACTTGACAGGCAGCTATCCATTCGGGACCTATTACTATTTGAGCCAGCGCAAGATCATTGCCTTGACTGCGCCGGATTCGGGTACAGGATGGATTGAAGCCAACCCAGGTGGGCCAGACAACAGCGGCCCGCGTTGGGAAAACCTGGAAGCAGGTGCAAATGATGTGAAGGGCTCATGGCGGAACGGAGCGAAAGACTTTCCCATCGTGCTGCACCGCGTGGACGTGAATTCCGATGATCAATCGATTTGTGGCAGTGAGGCTTTCAACAAACCGCGTTTCACACCGGTGAAAACATACGAATCGGATGTCGATCTGGGGAAGGCTCACTTTACCAGGATCACTGTTGATGCCGGTAAGCAGTTTGATGCCACTATGCAGAGTTTTGCATTGCCCGGAAGCGGTGCTGCTGTCCAAAAAGTGAATGCAGCGCTGCGCAAGCCGTTGCCAGCAGATGCTGGCGCTTCTGATTTCCGGGAGTGCATCATGAGTGCGACGGGGGCAAACGGAAACGATGGCTATTATTTCTTCCGTTCGGAACCGGCGCTGATTTTGGAGAACTTCCTTGTCGCCAAGTGGAGTGCTGGCGACTATTGTGGCGGAGCGCACCCGAACCATGGTGATGGCTATGATGTGTTCGATCTTTCAGACGGGAGCAAGATTGCGCTTGAGACTTGGTTTGACATCAAAGGCCTTGAGCCGCTGCTCAAATCAAGACTTGAAAAGATGTGGGCGACCAGTGATGCGGATAAAGCTGGCTGCAAGGCAGCCGTCTTGGAAAACGAGTATTGGGATTACGGACTTGGTAAGGATGGAATTATTCTTCTGCCGTCACTGCCGCACGCGTTGACGCCATGTGAAGAAGAAATCGTGCACAGCTTTGAGGAAGTTCAACCGCATCTGACTTTGTTGGGACAGAAAATGGTGAAGCGGTTTCGGGAGGATCTGGCAGGGAGATGACTACGACGACACAGTCTAGCCAAATTTGCACCTAGTACCTTGCAATCTCCAGATCCGTCTGATTGAAATCATTGCCCTTGAAAAGAATTGGCACGTTCAAGGATTTTGCGCAGGCATAAGAGAGGCAGTCGGCGAGGTTGAGTTGGGCGGGGTGGCCGCGGCCTTTGCCGTATCTTTCAAATCCAACCACCGCCTGGCGACTGATTTCATCGGTCAGAGGGCGCGTCTGGATTCTCGCATTCTCCAACAGCTCATCGAATGCCAGCATGACCAGATTCGGCGGTATGTCGTTTCGTCTACCGACAACCATGGAGGTTTCCAGACGAACAATTCCTGATGTTATCGGTGTTTGCGCAATTGCGATTGCGTCGAGCAGGCGGCGCGCCTCGACTTCCTCGAACATGATTGCCGCAAAAGCGGAAGTGTCAATAAACACTACTGCCCCCACATGTCGTCAATTTCATCTTTGGTAAGTGGCGGGCGGACGGACGGATATTTCTTGTTGAATTCCCTGACCAGTTTCATAACTCGGTCCTGCATTGGCACCTTGTCTAGGTCGCTTTTCAAAGCTTCTTCCAGCGCACCTTCAATGGCGCGGGTCATGTTTGTGCCGCGGCTGGCCGCGAGTTTGCGGGCCAGTTTTTCTACGTTAGGGTCTCGGATGCTAAGGGCCATGTTTGTTGTATATACAGATTTCTGCGATTGTCAATACAGCTTACCCCCTAACCAAATAGACCTTCACGAAACTTGTCTTCAGCGTGTTGGCCTTGTCCGGAAGGGCTTCGAGTTGGCCTGATTTGGCGGTTGCCAGCACATCGTCCAATGCCGTGCGGATGGCCTTGATCTCGTCGTCGTTGGCTTCAGCTTCGACAAGTTTCAGTTTGTCGCTCACGGCGGGATAGAGTTCAGCAAGCTTTGTGGCATCCTTGGCGTTGGCGGCATCGAGGATTGTTTCCATCGCATCGTGGAAATCAACCAACGAGACGGCGAGCATGGAGAAGCCGTTGCGCTTGAACATGTCCTGAAATATGGGCCGGACCTTTTCAAGATCGAGATGGGCCTGATGCAAGTCGCCGGTGACAACTTGTGGTTCGACATCGGCGAGGATTTTTCCAACAGCGGCAAAATCTGAATCAAGCTTGGCGTCACCCTTCAGATTCCACGGGCGGTAGCTGGTGTATTTGGACGTGAAGGACGCGAATGCGGGTTTGAGGTTGTTGAGATTTGTGACGGCTTCAGAACGTTGGTCCTTGCCTGTCAGGAACAGGGTTTGCTTGTAGAAGTGGTTCATGGCGTTGAAATCTTCAAGGAAGAACTTGCGGCTGAAGAAAATGCTGGCGTAGCTGCCGCCAATGACAAGGACCGCCATGAAGGCGATTGCCATTCCGGCGAAGAGCGGCTTTGGGCCTTTGCTGGCATCAATGGGCGCGCGGCCCAGCATTTTGTAGATGGGGCAAACGCGCGACAATGCGGTCACAAACATGATAGCTGCTGCCGCATAGGCTGCCCAATTCCACGGGCTGCCGAGCCAGAAATAACCGAGCAAGAGAAGTGCTATTCCAAGTGTGAAACGCAGGAAGCGGTCGGTGCAGGTCACGTTTTTCATCGGTGCAGTTTGCGCTGATGTTCGAGGCGCACGTTGATCTGGGTCAAATGCAGCGAAGAATTTCAATGCCCCGCCACTGTTACTGTCACATTCGCCATCGAAAGCACCTGCATCAATGCAGCTCCAGGCAAAGCATTGGTTATGACGTTGTTCAGGTCTTCAAATTTGCACACGCGCACCAGCGATGACTTGCCAAATTTCGAAGCATCCGTCAGCAGGATGCGGTTTTCGCTACAGGTGAGCGCACGGTAGGCAAATTGCGCTTCGGCCAAAGCAGCATCCATGGGACCCATGGATGGATCGATCGCGCCGATCGAAATGAAAGTGTGCTTGACGCGAAACTTGGAGATGAATTCGAGGGCCGAGGGGCCGTATGCCGCGCCACTGTCGCCCATCAGTTCGCCGCCTGCCATGTAAACCGTATTGCCGTTGACGGTGGCCAGTGTGCGGGCAATGTCAGACGAGTTTGTCACCACGGTGAGGCGGCGCTTGATGCGGAGTTCCTGCGCAAAGATGCTGGTGGTTGTGCCGGAGTCGATGATGAGGCTGTCGCCATCACGCACGATGCTGGTTGCTTCCTTGGCGATGATGCGTTTGGCATCGGCATTTTCGCGCATGCGGCGTTCGAGTGGTGCTTCGCCCACCTGATGTGGCAATGTGAGGGCACCGTGCAGCTTGATGATTTCGCCGCGCTCTTCCAAAAGCCTCGCATCGCGGCGTATGGTTTCGTCTGAAACTCCCAATTCGCGCGCACCATTGCTGACGTCCAATTGGCCATATTGGCGGACGAGACCCAGCAAGGCGGTGTGGCGTTTTGATATTTTGTGGGAAATCATGATGAAATTTGATTTTACGGGATTGAATGATACCAATTTCTCCAATTATGCAAATTTTTGTAGCATTTTTCAACATTAATCCACAAAAATGTTTGACTGACGACTTGAAGTGCGAAACAATGATGGTGCGCCGACCCCACACGGGTTGGTGCGGACGTCGCCACTTCTGCGGCTGCTGCGCTAAGAACTCCCATTCGCCCCCGTGGAGAACTTCAGTGCGCTGTCATAGAGGTGGTGGCGGCTGTTTGGACGGTCGGAAACAAGCATGATGAACACCAACGCAAACCGTGGGGCGGAACGCGTGCGGCAGCTTTCGCTGTGGCGCGGGTTGCGGAGCGTGTCGTCCTTGTCGGGTGGTGTGAGCAATGTGAGCTTCAAGGCAACCGACGAGACCGGCCAATTTGTTGTCAGGTTTGGCGAGAGTTATCCGTTTCACCAGGTTGACCGGGCGCGAGAGGCAGTTGCGAGCCGTACGGCGTTCGAGATTGGGCTGTCACCCGAGGTGGTGCTGGCGGGAGATGGAGTTCTGGTTCTCAAATTCATTGAGGGTCGAACGTTTGGCGAGGCAGATGTTCGCGGTAATGTAGAGCGCTGTATTGAGCTTGTGTCGAAGTGTCATCGCGACATGAAACGGAAGATTTCAGGCCAAGGCGCCATTTTCTGGGTGTTCCAGATCCTGCGTGACTATTGCCACACGCTTGTGGCCGCAAAGCACCGACTGGCGCACAGAGTTGCCGCGTGGAGTGGCATTGTTGACCAGCTTGAAGATGCACAGGTGCCGATGCCCATCGTGTTTGGCCACCATGACTTATTGCCCGCAAATTTTATCGATGATGGCACAAGGCTGTGGCTGATCGACTGGGAATATGCGGCTTTCGGCACGGCGCTGTTTGATCTTGCAAATCTTTCGTCCAACAACTCATTTGATGAAAAACTTGATGATGTGGTGCTTCATACCTATTTCGGGAAAGCGCCAACACTTGACTTGTGGCGCGCGTTTGAAGCGATGAAGGTTGCTTCGGCGCTGCGCGAGGCACTGTGGGGCATGGTGTCCGAACTCCATCTGAATGCGCCGGGCGTTGACTATGATGATTACGCCAAGACTTATCTTGCGCGCTTTGATGCGTTGCATTCCAGCTACAGAGAAAGATATCCATAATGACCGAACAGGTTCTTCCAAAACATGCCGACGTCGTTGTCATCGGCGGCGGCATTGTTGGCTGTTCGACGGCCTATCATTTGGCACGCGATCACAAGCTGAATGTGGTCTTGCTGGAGCAGAACAAGTTGACCTCCGGCTCGACCTGGCATGCGGCGGGTTTGGTCGGGCAATTGCGGAACTCTGCGTCGATCACGCAGCTGCTCAAGAATTCGGTCGAGCTATACCGCAACCTTGAAATGGAAACAGGTTTGCAGACCGGGTGGAAAATGACCGGTTGCCTGCGGCTGGCGCGCACCCAGGACCGGTGGATTGAATTCAGGCGACAGGCGACGACGGCGCGCAGCTTTGGCATGGAGATGCAGCTGCTTTCACCACAAGAGGCCCAGAAACTGTTTCCGTTGATGGCGGTGGACGATCTGGTTGGCGCGAGTTTTCTGCCCAGTGACGGGCAGGCTTCACCAAGTGATGTTACGCAAGCGTTGGCAAAAGGTGCGCGCATGCATGGGGCGCGGCTCATTGAAGATGTGCGGGTTCAGAAAATCAACATTGTGAACCGCCAGGTTGTTTCGCTGCAAACGAACCGCGGCGAGATATATGCCGAGAAAGTCGTGAATTGTGCCGGCATGTGGGCGCGGCAACTTGGTGCCATGGCGGGCGTCAATATTCCTTTGCTGCCGGTGAAGCACCAATATGTGATTACCGAGGCAATTTCCGGGCTGGCGAAAAATGCGCCGACGATCCGTGATCCCGACCGGCGCACTTATTTCAAGGAAGAGGTTGGCGGGCTCGCGTTCGGCGGGTATGAACCCAACCCGATTGCATGGGACGTTGAGGCAGTACCCGACAATTTTGAATTCCAGCTGTTTGATGATGACTGGGAGCATTTCGAACAGCATGTCAATGCCGGTGTGGCACGCATTCCGGCCATCGGCAAAGTTGGCATCAAGAAGATGATCAACGGGCCGGAATCGTTCACCCCTGATGGAAATTTCATTCTGGGCAAGGCTCCGGAGCTGAAGAATTATTACGTCGGCTGCGGGTTCAATGCATTCGGTATCGCATCTGGTGGCGGGGCAGGATGGGCGCTTGCCAGCTGGGTGGCACGGGGCGAAGCGCCTATGGACCTGTGGCCGGTCGACATCAGGCGGTTCAGCGCAAGCCAGTGCACGCCAGAATTTGTGCGCGAGCGGACACTGGAAGCCTATGGCAAGCATTATACCGTTGCCTATCCACATGAAGAATATGAGGCAGGGCGCGGGCAGTTGAAATCACCGCTCTATGACAAGCTGTTGCAACGTGGCGCAGTGATGGGGTCCAAGCTGGGATGGGAGCGGGTGAACTGGTTTGCCGGAGGCGGTGGGCCTGCGAAAGACCTTTACAGCATGGGACGGCAGAACTGGTTTGATGCTGTCGGCAAAGAGCACTATGCCGTGCGCAATGCGGCGGGCCTCTTTGACCAGTCGTCGTTCGGCAAATACATCGTGCGGGGGACATATGCGCTCAAGGCGCTGAGCCAGATTTGTGCCAGTGATGTCAACAAGCCGGTTGGACGCGTGACCTATACGCAGCTTCTCAACAAGCGAGGCGGCATTGAGTGCGACCTTTCCGTGATGCGGCTGGAACGCAATGTATTCTATCTCGTCACCGGGACCGGATTTCGCCTGCATGATTTTGTATGGATCAAGGACCTGTTGAGTGATCGCAGGACTGTGGAAATTGTGGATGTGACGGAACACTATTCCACACTTGTGCTGATGGGGCCAAAATCGCGCGAGATTCTTGGGCGTGTGACGAGTACGGACCTGGCGAATTCCGCTTTGCCTTTTGGGCATGTGCGGGATGCGATGATTGCCGGTTTCATGGTGCATTGCGCGCGCATTTCCTATGTTGGTGAACTGGGGTATGAGCTGCATGTGCCGGTCACTGGTGCGGTGTCGGTGTTTGATGCGTTGGAGCGGGCGGGACGGGACCATGGCCTTACGCTGTGTGGCTATCGCGCAATTGAGTCACTGCGGCTTGAAAAAGGTTACCGTGCCTGGGGTTCTGACATCACACCCAATGACACGCCGCTGGAAGCTGGTTTGGGTTTTCTGTTGAAGATGTCATCTGACCTGGACTTTATCGGCAGGACCGCATTGGTTGTGCAGAAGGAAAAACCGCTGACAAAACTGTTTACGGGTTTCACGACGGAGCGCGAAGACGTGGTGTTGGTGGGGCGCGAGACGATTTTGCGTGATGGCAAGTTTGCCGGATATCTCACGAGCGGCGGCTATGGATATACTGTGGCGAAACCCATCGGCTATGGCTATGTGCGCAATGCCAGTGGTGTTGATCGTGACCATGTGATGAGCGGCACGTATGAGTTGGTGGTTGCGAACGAGATGGTGAAAGCCACGCCATTCTTCGGATCGCTTTACGATCCGAAGAACGAGCGGATGCGAAGTTAAGTTCACTTCATCGTTGGCATGACAAACTCAGCACCTGAGCGGATGCCTGTTGGCCAGCGTGACGTGATGGTTTTCAGTTTGGTGTAGAAGCGCATGCCTTCGGGGCCGTGCATGTGATGGTCGCCGAACAAGGATGCTTTCCAGCCGCCGAAACTGTGGAATGCCATCGGCACCGGGATTGGCACGTTGATGCCGACCATGCCGACCTGGATGCTCTGCGCGAATTCGCGGGCTGCATCGCCGTCGCGGGTGAAAATCGCCGTGCCGTTGCCGAATTCGTGCTTGTTGATCATGTCGGCGGCTTCGGCATAGGTCTTGGCGCGCACGAAGGAGAGCACGGGGCCGAAGATTTCTTCCTTGTAGATTTTCATGTCGGTGGTGACGTGATCGAAGATCGAGCCGCCCATGAAATACCCACCTTCATAGCCTTGCATCTTGAAGCCGCGACCATCGACCACGAGCTTGGCTCCGGCCTTCACGCCATCGTCGATGTAGCCCTTGACCTTGTCGTAGTGGGTTTTGGTGACCAGCGGACCCATGTCGGCATCGGCGTCGGTGCCGGGTCCGATCCTCAGGGCGCGAACTTTTGGTTCGAGCTTCTTGAGCAGAATCTCGGCTGTGCCTTCACCAACAGGAACGGCAACGGAAATTGCCATGCAGCGTTCACCGGCGGAGCCATAAGCTGCACCCATGAGTGCGTCGACGGCCTGATCCATATCAGCGTCGGGCATGATGATCATGTGGTTCTTTGCGCCACCGAGGGCCTGCACGCGTTTGCCTGCGGCGGTTCCAGTTTGATAGATGTAGCGGGCAATCGGTGTGGAGCCGACGAAGCTTACGGCGGAGATGCCGGGGTGATGGAGGATGGCGTCAACCGCTTCCTTGTCGCCGTGGACGACACTGAACACACCGTCTGGCAGGCCTGCTTCTTTCAGCCAGGCGGCGATGAGGAGCGAGGCAGAGGGGTCGCGCTCCGATGGCTTGAGGATGAAGCAGTTGCCTGCAGCAAGCGCTGTTGGGAACATCCACATGGGCACCATGGCCGGGAAGTTGAACGGAGTGATGCCGGCGACGACGCCGAGGGGCTGGCGGACCGACCATGAGTCGACCTTGGTGCCGACGTTTTCGGTGTATTCGCCCTTCAGTAAAGTTGGGGCGGCGGTGGCGAATTCGACGACTTCCATGCCGCGCTGAACTTCGCCCATGGCATCGGACAGAACCTTGCCGTGTTCTGATGTGATGCAGGCTGCCAGCTCCTTTGTTCTTGATTCAAGAATTCCGAGGAACTTGTTGAGAATGCGGGATCTTCTGAGTGGCGTGGTATTGGCCCAGGCGGGGAAAGCGGCATGTGCTGACTGCACTGCCACATCCATTTCGGCGGTTGTTGCGAGCGTGAGTTCGCCGGTCTGTTCGCCGGTTGCCGGGTTGAAGACGGGTGACTTGCGGGTGCCCTTGCCAGCGGTTTCCTTGCCGTTGATCCAGTGATTGATTGCCTTGACCATGATTTCCTCCATTTGATCGCCCGTGTTTGCTCCCAAAATAAATGCACATCAATATGATATGTTGCGCTTTCGTTGTGCGTTTTTTATAGTATGGCATGGACTGGGACAATTTACGCATCTTTCTGGCGGTGGCGCGGTCGGGGCAAATTTTGGCGGCGGGGAAAGCACTTGGGCTTAACCACGCCACCGTGGCGCGGCGAATTGATGCGCTGGAAGAACAGTTGGGCACCAAATTGTTCGAGCGGCGCACCAATGGCTCGTTACTCACGGCGGCGGGCGAGGCTTTGCTGGTACGGGCGGAGCGGATTGAATCCGAATTGTTGCTGGCTGGCACCGAGATTGCGGGTGCGGAAGCTGCAATCAGTGGCACGGTGCGCATTGGTGCGCCGGACGGGTTTGGCACATTTCATCTGGCGCGGGCGCTGGGTGGATTTGCGAATTTGCATCCTGACCTTACAGTGCAGCTGGTGCCGTTGCCGCGCACGTTTTCGCTGTCGCGGCGCGAGGCTGATATCATCGTCACCATCGACAGGCCAAAGCTGGGGCGGGCCATCATCAAGAAGCTTACGGATTACACTCTCAGTGTCTATGCGACGAAGGATTACATGAAGCGGACAGGAAACATTCTGTCCATGGATGATCTTCCGGGGCGGCTGTTCATTACCTATGTGGAGGACATTGCCTATAGCCGCGCGCTTGATTATACGGCGGAACTCGCCAAGATCATGACGCGACACTATGAGTGCGGCAGCGTGGTGGCGCAGATGGAAGCGGTGCGCGCAGGCGAGGGAATTGGTATTTTACATGACTATGCCGCTGCACAATATCCCGAACTGGTGCGCATCTTGCCATCCACGCGTTTTTCGCGCACCTACTGGATGATGACACATCCGGATACGCACGAGACGCGACGGGTGGCGGAGGTTTACCGTTTCATTGCCGAGAGCGTGAAGGCGAAGGGAACACGGTTTGTGATCGAGTAGTCACTGATCGATCTGCGCGCCCATAATGGCGATGGCTTGTTGGTAGACTGACGCGGCGTTCCAGCCCTGGATTGCGCCGAAATTGGCTTCACCTGGCTGATAATCCTCGCCGCGTTGCCAGCCGTGGCCGACGAGGAATTTTGCAGTTGATGCCAGTGCATCAGGTTTTGAATTGAGATTGACGCCGCCGCCATCTGCGTCAGCGCCGTAGAGCAGAACATTCTTGGGCATGAACTGGGTCTGGCCAACTTCGCCATGCATGGCACCTTTGGAAGCGCCGCTGAGAATGCCGCGTTCCACGAGATTGAGGGCGGCATAAAGTTGTTCGGTGAAGAATTCGGTGCGGCGGCAATCATAGGCCAAAGTGGCGACGGCCGAGAGTGTATTCTGGTTGCCACCGAAACGTCCGAATGCAGTTTCCATGCCCCAGATCGCGAGGAGCGGACCTGGTGGCACGCCGTATTTTTTTTCGATTTTTGCCAAAAGTGCGGCGTTGGATTTTTTGAGTGCGCGGCCCTGGGCGATGATGGTGGCAGCGCCCCGCTTTTGCATGAAGGCCTTGAGGCCAAGCTTGAAACTTTTCTGGTTGCGGTCAGCCCTGATTGTGGCTGTTGCGTAACTTGTTTTGAGCAGTGCGGAAATGGCCTTGTCGCCAACGCCTTGTGCTTTCGCCTCGATGGCAAAAGACTTTTTCCAGGCGTCATAGCTTGATCCGGTGCTGCTGCATTTCGCGGCGAAAGCCTGTGTCGTCAGTGTGCTGATGATCAGTAGGATGGCAAGGCTCAAGCGCATGGGTTTCTCCGTTAGCGATTCGTGAGACATGCCTGATAGCGCTTGTTTACAGAGGTTGCAAAGTCGGCGGTTGTCATATGGCGGCGGATTTTTGGACTCGACAGGTTAATGACGGGCAAAACTGCATACGGTGCTACCTTTCCCTTTTGCTGCTGGTACAGATTGCGGATTTGCAGATATGTCCGTGTTGCGTTGAAGTCCATGCCGCGGCTGCGGAGGAGGTCTTCGCGTATTTCGGATTTGCTGAGTTTGGATGCGTGCGCTTCCGCGATCTTCTGTACTGCCTGTTCGGTGGCGCTGACGCGGGGTGAAGCTTCATCCTTGTCATAGAGCAACAAGTCACCGTCAAGTGCAAGTTGCGATTTGTTCAGTTCACTGATGATTTTCTGGAAGCCTGCATTGCGGCTGGCGTAGCGGCCTGCGTTGTAATCGGCGAAGCGGTGGATTTTTTTGGCGTATCCGGTTTCATAATCCAACAATTGCTTGATGCCGTAGTACATGCCGCCGTGGCGGGAGTAGAGGTCGTCGCGAACGCCATAGGAGTCGGCCAGTGTCATTGGCAGCCAGCGGCGCTGGCGCGAGGTTTTCAGGGCGAATTTCACTGAAACCTGCATCGATCCTGCGGTGTCTATGTCGTTCCTTTCTTCGATGATGCCGTTGAGCAGGCCCCAATTGAGGACGCCTGACATGCCAATTCTGGTCGACATGTTTTCCACAAACCGGCGATATGTCACGTCGAGGTCACGTTCTGTTTTCGCGGTTCTGATGCGCAACATGTAGCTGTCTTCGGCGGTTGGATTGTTCTCCATCCAGCGCAGGGCAATGGAGCCTGCGATGGGGATGCGACCAAATTTTTCGCGCAATGCGGCTTCGGATAATTTGCCGAGGCCCGGAACAGCCGGGTTGGCGACGAAGCCCGACTCCTGATCGATGATGGCGATTGCGGCACAGACATTTTCCTTGCTACGCTCGAGATCGTGCTGACGCAGCACGTCGTGCATGTCGGCGGCCCAGCCTTGTGTGTCCGGCACTTTTTCGGCCTTCCTGATGAGCCTGGCGGTTTCCTGGATTGAAATGTCAACTGCGTTGGCGGGTGTTGCTGCAAGAAAGGCGCCCATGCAAAAAGCTAGCTGTGATTTGGACATGCGGGCGGTTATACCAGAGCACGGAGGGGATTCCATGATTTCACGCGAACAATGCCTGGCGCTTGATGCGCGCGATCAATTGCGCGGGGTGCGCGACAAATTCTTGGTGCCGGAGGGGATGATTTATCTCGACGGCAATTCGCTGGGGCTGATGCCAAAATCGGCTCCGGCGCGCATTGCGAGGACTGCGGAAATCGAATGGGGGCAGGACCTCATCACATCGTGGAACAAGCATGGCTGGTTTCATCTGCCGCGGGTGACGGGGAACAAGATTGCGCGGCTGATTGGAGCGGTGCCTGACAGCGTGATTGTTGCCGATACGATTTCGGTCAATGTGTTCAAGGTGCTGAGTGCGGCACTGGCATTGCGGCGCGGGCGCAAGGTTATCCTTTCGGACAACGGGAATTTTCCGTCTGACCTTTATGTGGCGCAGGGGCTCAATACCTTTCTGGCTGACGGGCATGAGTTGCGCATTGTTGCTCCGGAGGATCTCGCTTCGGCTATTACTGAAGATGTTGCCGTAGTGATGGCGACGGAAGTGGATTACCGCACGTCGCGACGCCATGACACGGCAGCGATCACAACACTGGCGCATGCCAAGGGCGCGCTGACGATATGGGATCTGGCGCATAGTGCAGGGGCGTTTGCGGTTGACATCAGCGCGGCGAAAGCAGATTTTGCGATTGGCTGCACCTACAAATATCTCAATGGCGGACCGGGTTCTCCTGCCTTTGTCTATGTGAACCCGCTGTTGCAGAATGTGGCGCTGCCGGCACTTGTTGGCTGGTGGGGGCATGCTGCTCCGTTTGCATTTTCAACCGAGTTTACGCCGGCCGATGGTATTGTCCGGCAGCAATGTGGCACGCAATCCATTCTGGGCTTGGCTGCGCTTGATGAAGCGCTGGACATCTGGGCGGAGGTTGACATGGCTGCTTATGATGCCAAGGCAAAGAGCCTGTGCAGCACGTTTATTGCTGCGGTCGAGCAAGATGGCGGGCAGGCTTTGCAACTTGCGGGTCCGCGCAGCATGGCGGAGCGTGGCTCTCATGTGTCGTTTCATCACCCTGAAGGTTATGCCGTGATGCAGGCGATGATTGCGCGCAAGGTGATCGGGGATTTTCGCGCGCCTGATATCGTGCGCTTTGGATTTTCGGCACTGTACAACACGCATGCAGAGGTGTTCGACGCTGCGCAGATGTTGCTTGACGTTGTGAAAACGCGCGCGTGGGACAGACAGGAGTTCCGCGCAAGGAAGGCTGTGACGTGATCAGGCTGTCACGACACCGGCCTTGATATCGCGTTCTTGGGCTTCTGGTTTGCGATTGGCGGGATTGCCGAAGCCGCCGCCGCCGGGGAGTTCGACGACAAGAGAGTCACCAGCAGGAACAATGTGGATGCCCTTGTCGGGCAGTGCAGGGCCGGACTTGAGGTAGGCCCTTCCGGCGCGACCGGACTTGCCGCCATCGCGGCCCCGGGCTGCGTTCTTGATGCGGTCGAAGGTTGCTGCGGAAATCACGAATGGCACGGAATCGCGATTGGCGACTTCGATCCGTTGTGACAGGCCGCCGCGGAATTCACCTTCGCCGCCTGAGTCGGCCAAGAACTGCTTCTGGCGGAACCACAGCGGGCATTGGCCTTCGGTGATCTCGACAGGGATGGAGCCAACGCCCGAGGGGAAGGCCATGGTTGCGAGGCCATCCTTGCCGGGTCTGCCGCCAATACCACCGAGGCCTATGGAGATGACGGAGAATTTGGCCGCGTTCTTCATGGTTTCGACGGGTACGCGGCCGTGGGCGCTACTGAGCCCCAAAATCCACAAGGGGCCTGCGCTTTCGGCCTGGACCTTGCCGGGGAGTGCTTGCGCCAGGCAGCCAAAGACGCAATCGGCCAGCATCTGGCCAATGACGTGGCGTGCCGTGACCGGCGAAGGGCGGACAGGATCGACGATGGTGCCGGGTTCGGTCACCATGTCGAATACGGACAGCGAGCCGATGTTGTTCGGCACATGCGGCGCGATGACGGCCTTCAGGCCGAAAACGGAATAGGCAAGTGTGTACGTGCGCGGCGAGTTGATGCCATAGAGCGAGGCTGGTGATGAACCGGTGTAGTCGATGAGGATCCTGCCCCTGGCAATCTGCAATTTGCAGCGGAGCGTCAGTTCCTTGTCATAACCGTCGAGCGGCATTTCGTAGGTCCACGATCCTTCCGGCAATTCGGCAATGGCCCTGCGCGCGCCTTTCTCGGATTGTGTGATGATGTGGTCAGCGAGTTTATCGAGCGATGCGAGCTTGAACTCGTGCATCATTTCGAGAAGGCGTTTTGCGCCCGTGTCGTTTGAACTGACGAGCGAAAGAATGTCGCCGCGCACTTCCACAGGACTGCGCGAATTGGCTAATATCACAGACAGAAGCTCATCGTTGATCTTGCCCGCCTTGCGGATCATCAGATGCGGGATCAGGGTGCCTTCTTCGAAAGACGAGTTGGCGGTGGCGGTCATGCCAACGCCACCCACATCGATGACGTGGCAGGTGGAGGCGAAGAACGCGACGAGCTTCTTGCCAAGGAAAACCGGCGTCATCACGACATAGTCAAACAGATGGCCGGTGCCGAGCCAAGGATCGTTGGTGATGTAGGTGTCACCGGGCTTCATGCCTGATTGCGGGTAGTGCCTGAAGAAATGCGCCACCGCTGTTGCCATGGTGTTGACGTGGCCGGGTGTGCCAGTGACGGCTTGGGCTATCATGCGGCCCTGTGTGTCGTAGACGCCAGCTGAGAGATCGCCAGCTTCGCGCGTGATGGTGCCGAAGGCGGTGCGGAGAATGGCCTGGGCCTGCTCCTCGACGACGGCGATGAGGCGGTTCCACAGAACCTGGGTGCGGATGGTTTCGAGTGACGATTTGCTCACGATTTACGCTCCATCACAATGTTGCCCATGGAATCAATGCGCGCATTGAAATTGCTGGTGACGATGGTTGAGGTTTCCGGTTCCGCGATGATGGCTGGGCCTTGCAGCCTGGCACCCTTCTCAAGATCCTCGCGCCAGTAGACTGGCACGGATGAGGCCTTGCCTTTGGCGGCGTCGAAAAGGTTGCGCTTCTTGATAGGCTTGGCCTTTCGTTCGGTCAGTGCATTGCGCACAGGTTGCGGTGATGGTGTTGCAGATGACGCAGTGACCGACCAGGTGACAGCTTCGACCGGTTGGCCGGGAATGACGAGGCCATAGACCTTGCGATATGCCTCCTCGAAGGCAGCGATGAGTTTAGGGCCGTCGGCCTTGGTCAAAGCGCGGGCCGGGACGCTGATCTGGATTTCATGGCCCTGGCCGATATAGCGACAGTCGGCGACGATTTTAAGTGCGATGGATTTGCGTGCGACTGCCGAGGCCACAATTGTTTCGGCTTCCTTGCGCATCGATGCGATGAGTGTGTTGACCCGTGAAGAATCAAAGCCGTGCAGCGGCAACACGGAGCTGCGGGTGACTTCGAAGGACACTGGCGCGCGCAGGAATCCCACGGCGGAACCGACACCTGCACTGACAGGGACGAGGACTTCATGGATGCCGATTTTTTCGGCGAGGCGGCAGGCGTGCAAAGGTGCGCCGCCGCCGAATGCAATCATGGCACTTTGGGAAATATCGACGCCGCGTTCGATGGCGTGAACGCGGGCTGCTGCGGCCATGTTTTCTTCCACGATTTCGGCAATGCCTGCGGCTGGCCACATGTCTGCAATTTTGAGTGGTTTGCCGATTGCATCCTGCACGGCTTTTTCAGAGGCCTTGAGGTCGAGGGCGATCTTGCCGCCTGCGAAGAATTCGGGGTCGATCTTGCCGAGGCAGATGTTGGCGTCGGTTACGGTAGGGCGCGTGCCACCACGTTGATAGGCGACGGGACCGGGATTGGATCCTGCACTGTCTGGCCCGACGGTGAGGCGCTGCATCTGGTCGACGCGGGCAATGGAGCCGCCGCCGGCACCGATTTCCACCATCTCGATCACAGGAATGCGCACTGGAAGGCCCGAGCCTTTCAAATCGCGATAGGCTCTGGCGACCTCGAAACGGTGTGAGCGTTCTGGCTCACCATTCTTCAGGAAGCAGATCTTGGCTGTGGTGCCGCCCATGTCGAAGGACAGCACGTTCTTCAGATTGCTTTGGCGGGCGAGGAGGCCTGCGAGAATGGCACCACCTGCGGGACCGGATTCAACGAGGCGAATGGGAAAACGCCTGGCAATTTCCGGTGTGGTGAGGCCGCCGCCTGACATCATCAGAAAAATCGGCGCGGTCATGTTCATGCTGGCCAGGCTTTGTTGCAGGCGTTGCAGATAGCCGGACATCAAGGGGCGGACATAGGCATTGGCGACAGTTGTCGAGAAGCGTTCGTATTCGCGGATTTCGGGCGCCACTTCCGATGACAGGCACATGGTGATGTGATCCGGGAGGAGCTTACGCAGGATTTGTGCCACGCGGCGTTCATGCGCGTCATGGGCGTAGGAATGCAGGAAACCGATGGCGACGGCCTTGATGTTTTCCGCGATGATGGTGGCGGCGATTTGGGGCAGGCTGGTTTCGTCGAGGTCGATCAGGACGTCACCATTGACCGCGAGGCGTTCACGCACCGTCAGTCGCAAGTGGCGCGGCACCAGTGGCTCGGCGCGGTCGATCATCAGGTCGTAGTGGTCGAAGCGCTTTTCGTAGCCCTGCTCAATGACGTCGCGAAAACCTTCGGTGGTGATGAAGGCGGTGGCGGCGCCCTTGCGTTCGATCAGGGCATTGGTCGCCAGCGTGGTGCCGTGGATGAACATGTCGACATCAGACGGTTTCAGGCCTGCATCCCGCAGGGCGATGTTGACCCCTTCGATGACGCCGCGTTCGGGGGCATCGGTGGTGGTGAGAACCTTGGCGCTCCAGCGACGGGGACCGTTTTCGAGGACGATGTCAGTGAAAGTGCCGCCGATGTCGGAGGCAATCTTGATGGTGCTGGTCATGGTTGTTCCTTAGCCTGTTCCTTGCCCGAGCACTTGCGATTTGACAAGCTGACGGGGCATTGCTTGAACAGTCGCATGGTGAAAATCACAATTCAGGATGTTGCCCAGAAGTCGGGTGTCAGCGTAGCGACCATTGACCGGGTTTTGAACCGCAGGGCAGGTGTCAAAGCGTCCACAATTGAAAAGGTAGAAGCTGCGATCCGCGAGCTCAACTATCAACCTGACCGTATAGCTGCGCGGTTGGCGCGGAGCCGCGACTATCGGTTCTGGTTCATATTGCCTGCCACGGCTGGTGAATTCATGAGCCGGGTTGCGGCAGAAACCGAGGATTTGGCACGGCGCATGACGGCCGAGCGGGTGGCCATCCTGATCAAACGGGTTGACGTGTTTGACGGCCAGTTGCTGGCGCGTACGCTGGACGGGCTGGGGCCGGATGTCGATGGTGTCGCGGTGGTTGCACTCGACCATCCTGCGGTGCGGGAGGCGATCAATTCGCTGATGGCGCGCGGTGTTGCCGTGGTGACACTGGTTTCTGATGTACCGGGATCAAAGCGGGTCCATTATGCAGGGATTGATAATTCATCGGCGGGGCGGACGGCAGCTGGCCTCATGGGGCGGTTCCTGCGGGGGATGAAAGGCAAGGTCGGGTTGTTTGCCGGGTCACTGGCGCTGCGTGATCACATCGAGCGGCAGTTCGGGTTCGAGCAGGTGATGGCCCATGAGTTTCCGCAGTTTGAAATCCTGCCGGTGCGCGAGTCACGCGATGACGTGAGCCGCAGCGAGGCGATGACGTTACAACTGTTGAAAGAGCAACCGGGATTGCTTGGCATTTACAACGTCGGTGGCGGCACGATGGGCATTGTGGCGGGGCTGGAAGCGATCAAGCGACCGGTGGATTTTGTGTTCGTTGCACATGAAATCACCGATGGGTCGCGTCGGGCGCTGATCCGTGGAACGATCGACGCAATCATCAACCAGGATGCCGGCCACGAAGTGCGCAGCGCCTTTCGCGTGTTGATGTCGCGGGTGGACAATGCGCCGCTGATCGAAAGCCAGGAGCGCATCAGAATCGACATTTTCATGCGGGATAATTTGCCGTAGTCTTGTTGCTAGCGCTGCTTACCCATCATCCTTGTGCACATGCAGAAACCGCGCGATCAGCTGCTTCAATTGAAATTGCCTTGCAGGATTGCTCATGGTTGCGGCGTCATCGAACAAGGCGCGCTGGATATTGGTCGGCAGATCATTCCATTGTGTCAACACAGCCGCACCAAGGGCTCGCAGCACACGCTCATCTGACGGCGTGAGGGTTTCGTGCGGTTCAGCTGGTGCGCCGCCCTCGTTGTCCCATTGCGCCAGTGCTTTGGCGAGATCGTTGAAACCAGGTGATCTGCTCATGCGGACAAGATTACGCCGGTTCCAATCCGAATGCCAGCCATTGCATTCGATCAAAACACTCGCATAATGCCAATATGGAATTCAAAGATTATTACAAGACGCTGGGTGTGGATCGCAATGTCTCTGCTGAGGATATCAAGAAGGCGTACCGGGCGCTGGCGCGGAAGTTTCATCCTGACATCAACAAGGATAAAGGGGCTGAGGCGCGGTTCAAGGAGATCGGTGAAGCCAATGATGTGTTGAGCGATGCGGACAAGCGCAAGGCCTATGACGAGGTGGGACAGGGATTCCAGCAGGGCCAACAATTCCGTCCGCCACCGGGATGGACCGAGCAACACGAGTTCCGGCAACACCGCGGCAATTCATCGCAAACGGAGTTCAGCGATTTCTTCGAGGAATTGTTTGGGACCCATGCACGACAGCAGCGCGGCGCTGCGTCCGGCACTTTCCGCGCCCGTGGTCAGGACACACATGCGCGTATCGCCGTGAGCCTGCGCGACAGTTTTGCAGGCGCAACGCGGCAGATCACGCTGCGCGGGAAAGGCCTGAATGTGAAAATTCCGAAAGGCCTTGTCGTGGGTCAAGTCATCAGGCTCAAAGGCCAAGGCGAGCCGGGGCATGGTGGCGAAGCAGCGGGCGATCTCTACCTTGAGGTCGAATTTGCGCCTGACAAGCTCTATCGTGCTGAAGGCCGCGACCTGTTCATGGATTTGCCCATCGCGCCCTGGGAAGCAGCACTCGGTGCCACTGTGCAGGTGCCGACACCTTCTGGCGGCATCATGCTGAAGATACCGCCCAATTCTGCTCCGGGACGTGAATTGCGGGTCAAGGGCAGGGGCATTCCCGCAGCTGAACCTGGTGACTTGCACGTGCGGCTCAACATTGTGCTGCCGCAAGCGGATACGGCACGGGCGAAGGAGATTTACGAAACCATGGCGCGCGATCTTGCATTTGATCCACGCAAGAACATGGAGGGTTAGGACATGGCCAGAAATCCTGATGATGCGGAAATCCTGGGTGCAGATGCGCCGCTTACCATTGAAGAACTGTGTCAGCTCTGCGACGTGGAAATGAGCTGGATCGAAACCTTGCAGGCCCATGGTGCACTGGCTTCAGGCTATACGGTAACGACAATGATCCGGATACGAAAAGCCCGTCGGCTTGAACAGGATCTGGGCCTGGACGCGCCAAGTTTGGTGCTGGTGCTCGACCTGCTCGACCAGATTGATGCGCTGGAACGGGAATTGGCGCGGCATCGCGGTTTCAAAGCGTAGGCGCGGGTTCTGGCTGGCCGAGCACGAAGTCGGTGGTGTCGAGGTTGTAGATGTCGGGGCGGAATTGCGGCCTGCCGTCGCCGTTGGTCCAGGCGGTGAGGTACATGAAGCGCACGCCGGTTTCAGTGGTGACATCAAAGGTCACTGGTTCTTCGGTCGCGGTGATCATTTCAAATGACGTCTCGTTGAAATCATCCTGATGGTTCATGATCCAGGTGATGAAGGAGCGAACGTCATCAACACGTACGCAGCCGGAACTTTCGAAGCGCTGGTTGCGCTGGAAGAGTTCGCGATGCGGCGTGTCATGCATATAGACCATGTGCGGATTTGCGAAATTCACCTTGACCGTCGCGAGAGCATTTTGGGTACCAGGCTGCTGCTGGAAGTGATAGCGGTCGGGTGCCGTGATCTGCCAGTCGATGGTCGAGGGGTCGATTTCCGGGCCGCCGACGCCATCGAATACGCGGATCTGCATCTGGTCGAGATAGTTCGGGTCTTCGAGATATTTCGGGATGATGTCGCGGGCGACGATTGAGGCGGGGGCATTCCAGAACGGGTTGAAGATGACGTCGGAAACCTTGCTGATCAATGCAGGAGTCGGCCTTTCAGGTTTGCCTGCAATGACGTTGTGGCGCGAGTGGACTTCACCAAAGTCGACGGTTTCAAGCTGGCAGGCCGGTATGTTGACGAGGATGGCGCGGTCCTGAAGACCCACAAGGTAGTGCTCGATGCGGCGCAGATTGGTTTGCAAAGTTGCGAGGCGGATTTCCGCCGGGGTGTTGAGGGCAGCCCTGGTCTGCTCACCGACATTGCCGGTTTGCAGCAAGCCGTGCGACGCCTGATAGGCTGTGACAGCGGCAACCAGAGTTTCATCGAAAACATCTGCGGTTGGTGAGCTGAGCGAGTCGAAGTCCTGATAACCCTCGCGCACGAGGCGTTCGCGCAAGGCGATGTTGCGCTTGTCCTTCTTGCCGGGGGTATATTTGATCCTGGGCAATTCGCGCCAGCCGCCACCGGCGATGATTTCCTCATAGATGGAAATTGCAGCTGCCATGCTGTCTAGCGAATGCGGGCCGATCATCGGGATTTCGGCGCGGCCCTGCAATATCTCTGTTTTTGTTGCGAGTTTTTGTGGTGGCAGTTTCGCTTCTTCCGCAGCGGCGCGCGCAGGCAAAATACCTGAGGCAGCAAGGCAAAGCAGCTGACGCCGCGAAAGTGCGGAATTCGACACAGACCGAAACTCACTCAAGGATGAAACTTTCCTGGAGTCTTACCGAACTTGGTCAATGAGTGGTTAACGAGACGCCTGATGTGATCAGGAAGCAATCAGGCAGCGTTTTCCTGCTTGTCGAACAAAGGCACATCGATGGCTTCGTCCGGTTTATGCCGGATGATCACGATGCGTTGCTCCGGCTTTTTTTCGGCAGCTGTTACGACCGGCAGTTCCACGACCGGTTCCTGAGGGGGCGACACGGTTTCTGATTTTGCCTCAATCTGGGTGGTATTGATGGTATCACTCTGAAGGTCGATGACGGATGATGTGTCCTGGCCAACAGTGTTCATGGGGGCGCTGAAGCTGCGGGTGATCGTGAGCTTGGCACCGCGCTGTGCTGCTTCAGGGGCGGGCGTTTCCCTGGCGGAAGGCTCAAAAATATCAGAGTCGCGATGAAAGAATTTTTGGCTGACCTGAGGCTCCGGCTTCTCGTTGATGCCAAGGCTTTGATCAAGTTCGTTGACGAGGCGAAGAGCTACTTCCATGCTGCGGCCAAGAGCTTGCTTGGTTTCGTCATTTTCGTTGCCTGTTTCGGCAAAGGCCTGTCGCGAAAGGTCAGCCAGTTTGGCGAATAGCTGGGCTTCATGGCTGAGTGGCGAGTCTTTTGGGGCCAGTCCGCGGATCTGTGCCTTTGCCCTGAGGATGGCTGACTTGGCGAGGTCGAGCAAAGCAGGTTCGGCGTCGCGTTCGGCCTGCGGCACACGCGCCATGACGCTTTCAAGCTTTACGATTGCAGCGAGAATCGAGGCTGTGTCTTCGGATTTTTTTCGCGTTGCGTATTCTTCGAGGAACCAGCGGCCCCTGGCAGTTTCCTGAACGGCGTTGAGCACGTCCTCGAATGATTCGGAAAGAACCGGCGAAATATGACCAGACATTGACGCAACCCTACTCACTGCCCCGGCGCAAAAGCCGGGAACACGGACTGATATTCGTCAGGAGTGGTAAATCTTTGGTTTAGATTGACATGACAATTGGAAATGTATGGTTGGTGTTGCTTCAGCCCCAGACGCGGCTTGGCGTGATGACGCCATTTTCATAGATGAGGCCGTTTTCGCGGTCCCTTGCGAGGATCAGTGGGCCGTCAAGATCGATCCACTCGGCGAGGTGGGACAACAGAAGGGCCGGGGCCATGGACAGTGAGGTTGAGACCATGCAGCCGATCATGATCTTGAAGTTCATGCGCAGGGCCGCGCGGGCCAGGGCAATGGCAGGCGTCAGACCGCCAGTCTTGTCGAGCTTGATATTCACTGCATCATACTTGCCAACAAGGCTTGCGAGACTTTCGATGCCATGAGCAAACTCATCGGCACATAGCGGTACTGCGTGTTCAATGTCCTGGAGCAATTCGTCGTTGCCGGCGGGCAGGGGTTGCTCGACGAGTTCCACGCCTTCTCCGGCGGAGACTTTGAGCAGTTCCGCGACTTCATGCGCCGGCCAGGCCTCGTTGGCGTCGACGACAAGCCTGGCGCGTGGAGCAGCATTGCGAACTTTCTGAATGCGGGCCGCATCGCCAGAGCCGCCCAGTTTCAACTTCAGCAATGGCAGGTGGGAGGCCTTTGCTGCGGCACTTGCCATTTCCTGGGGGTCGCCGAGACTGATCGTGAATGCGGTTACCACGGGCTTTGGCTCGGGGAGACCGGCAAGACGTGCTACAGTCATATTTTGTAATTTTGCCTCGATATTCCACAAGGCACAGTCGAGCGCGTTGCGGGCTGACATTGGAATCGGAAGTGACTCCAGGTGTTGCCGTGTGATTCCGCCTTCGATGGGCGATCTGTGGCTTTCGAGAGCCTGTAAAGATGCCTCAACAGTTTCATTGTAGCGCGGGTAGGGCACGCCTTCGCCCCTGCCGGTTGTGCCGTCCTGCGTCAAAGACACGGTGATGACGCGCGCCTCGGTTTTGGCACCGCGCGAGATGACAAATTTGCCCGCGATGGGCCAGGTTTCTTCCGCGAAAGTGGCAATGATCATGGAAAAAGTCGGTTTTCCATCAATCCGGGACGCGTCCGATTGCCTGCGCCAACATCATGTAGACCTGGCCATGCTCGGATGCCAGGACTTCATCGAGTGCCGGATTCCCGGAGCCGCCCTCGATCGACAACGTGTCCAGCATCCGTTCAAAGATGCGAATATAGGCGTTGACGCGCGCCTTGAGCAGGCGTTCGATGGGGACGCGCTTTTCGATGACTTTTTGCGTGCGCTTTGCACCATCAGCGAGGCGATCAACATAGACGCCGGTTTGCGATGCGTTGAAGCGTTTCTCCAGATCACGCGGCAGGCCACCATCCAGTGCATCCACGATGTCGCGCGAGGCGGCGTTGAGCTTCTCCATTGCGTCCTCGATTGCCCGTTGTTGCTGTGGTGACAGCTTGGGCACCGAAGGCACTTCGGCACTGGAGCGAATGGCAGCTGCGATATCTGCCATGCGCGCGTTGACGGTTGGTTCAACGATCCGCTCCGGGTTTTGTTTGCGAGCGCCTTGCGTTCCGAATTGGGGAGCAGGTAACGGGGCGCTCTCAGATTTTCCCGGCGGCTTGCCCGCGTTGGTCACACCACTTCGGTAATTTGCAGCGGGCAGGGATACGTCGACCGAACCCGACTGGCGGCGCACGGTTTCTGCCAGCGCATTGAGGGCGGCGATCTGGTCGGCAACCACACGCCGCATCTGGTCGGCATTGGTGCGGGTTTCCTCCGGCAGATCGATGACGGCGCGGCGCAGTTCGGCGCGCGATGTGTCGATCTCTTTCACCACCTGCTGGGCCGTGAGGCGCATGTCCTGGGCGGTTTGCTGGAAGTCCGTCGCGGTTGAGGCGAGCATTTCGTTCATGCTCGACAAGGCGCGCTCGTGCTGCTCACGCAATACACGGGCGGCCTGCACGACCTGTTGTGACGAACTGGTCTCGAGACGCTTGAGCTCTTCTTCCAGTTTGCCCAATGACGCTGTGGTCTGTTCGGATACGATCCGGCCAATTTCCTTGGAGCGATCTTCAGCAGCAGCGAGGGACTGTTCGATCATGTTCAGATAGCTGGTCATGACCGTGTCGATATCCTGCGAACGCGTGGTGGCGTCCTTGATCAGGCTGTCGAGTGAATCCTTGCGGCTGGTGAGCATCTGCTCCATTTCGGTGTTGAACTTGTCGACCGAGCGTTCAACCAGGGTTGAAACATCGTCGAGACGTTCGGACATGCGGGTTCCAGTGAGCTCCAGCTTGCCGGTGAGTTGCATGGAGATGGTTTCAAGCTTGCCGTCGAGTTCGCCAGCCGCGGTTGCCAACTGGTCGGCAAGGTAGGTGTTGGCGGTTTCGACATGGCTGCCAAACTTGCGATGGGCTTCATCAAGTTTTAGTCTCGATTCATCGGCAACCGAGCCCAGGGCATTTGCGGCCTGGTCGATGCGGTCCACCAGGAGTCCTGATTCCTGTTCCAGTCGGCCGGTGATGTTCATGGTGGTCTGGCCGAGGCCTTCCTGGAAGGCGTCGCCGACGCGTGTCAGATTCTCGTTGATCTGAGTGGTTGCGTGATCGAGCATGTCGGCGAACTTGGCGCCGCTGCCAGCAAGGCGGCCCGAAATGTCACCGGTCACTTGCTCCAGCAGTTCTGTTGCAGCATCGAAACGCTGGCCCAGTTCGCGGGCCGTTGTATCGACGCGGTTGAACATGCTCTTGCCGGCATCGTCCATGCTGTCGGCGACCTGCTTGCTGGTGTCGATGAGGCCCTGTGATGCGCGCAATGCGGTTTCTGCAAACGAATTGGTGACAGAGTTGGAAGACTGTTCCAACTGGTCCGTCATCATGCGGGTGTTGGCCTCGAAGAGGGTCGAAAGTTCGGTGGCGGCTTCGCTGAGTTGTGCGCCGAGACGCTGCTCTGTGGTGTTGAGCAGTGACCCGAGCTTGCCGGAAGACGCGTCTAGCTGCTGGGTGAGGTTCGATGTTACATCGGCCACGCGATCAGTCACGGCACCAGCGGTTACCGAGATGTGCTCGTTGACGCGCGTTGCAACGGTTTCAAGCTGATCGGTAATGTGGAGCGAGGCCTGGTCCATACGGCCGAAAACCTGCTGTGTCGACTTGTCGAGGCGGGCAGCCACGGCCTTGCCGGTTTCGACGAAGATTTCCGAGGTCTGCACTGATGCCTGATCGAGGCGCTGTGAAATCTGCGCGCTGGTATCGGTGAAGAGTTCGGTTGCCATGAGTGAGGCCTGATCGAGACGGTTTGCCAGTGCTGTTCCGGTCTTGGCGAGCATTTCCGAGGTCTGGATCGATGACTGATCCAGGCGGGTTGTCAAGTTGGTACCGGTTTCGCCGATCAAAGATGTGGCGTTGGCGGCAGCATCGGAAATCCGGATGACGAGGTCAGACGATGTGCGATCAAATCTGGACGTGACAGCGTCACCTGTATCAAGCATCAGCTGCGAAAGCTGGGTGCCGATATCGGTGACCTTGTCGGTGATCGCGCTTGCAGTCGCGTTGAGGTTTTCGTTGACGCGGCCCGACATGTCCTCGAGTTGGTCAGTGACGCGCAGTGAAATCTGGTCGAGCCTGCCGAACAGTTGTGTTGAGGACTGGTCGATCCTGCTGGTGAGCGTGATGCCGGTTTCAGCCAGGTGGCTTGCCATGCTGTCGCGTGCCGAGTTCGAGCTTCTGGACGAATTCTCCGGAAATCGAGAGCAGGCGATCCGTGACGGAACCGCTCGATGTGACAATGTTCTGGGCGATGGCGGTGCCGCTGTCCTGCATCTGGCGGAGGACGATGTCAGATGTTTCCTTGAGGTGCGCGGCAATGGTGCTGCTGGTGGAGACGAGCAATTCGTTGACGTTTGAGCCGGCAGATTGCAGCTGCGTAACGACCGATTTTGACGATGATGTGATGCGGTCGGCGACCTGGCTTGCGGTTTTATCGAGTTGGGCGTTGGAGGTTTCGAGACCCCCAAGCGTGGCAGCGACTGTTGCTTCCATGCGGGTTGCGAGGCTTTCCGATTCGGAACGGAAAATGGTCTTCAGTGTATCGGAGTGATCGGTGAATTTTTCGAATGATTGTTCGATCCCCTGGAGAGTCGAGGACAGTGCCTGTTGCATGGTTTGCGCAACGCGTCCGGTTGCCTGGTCCATGTTTGTTGAAATTACGTTTGAGCGCGTGAGCACGGCTTCGGACGATTTTTCGAGGGCAGATGTCAGGTCCTGATCGGCGCGCGTGGCGACGATGCTGATCTCTGATGAAAGAGTGTTCATCCGTTCAAGCAGGAGATCAGACGACTGGTTGGTGACTGAAAGCAAGTTGTCGGAAATGCGGCTTGCGACTTCGCTCATGTTGGCGGCCACCACATTTGAACGCGACAAGACAGCTTCGGTTGAATTTTCCAGTGCCGCCAAAAGGGATTGGTCAGCGCGTGTCGCAGCTCCTGCCATTTCCGATGACAGGCTGTTCATGCGCTCAAGCAGGAGGTCCGACGACTGGTTGGTGACTGAAAGCAAATTGTCGGAAATGCGGCTTGCGACTTCGCTCATGTTGGCGGCCACCACATTTGAACGCGACAAGACAGCTTCGGTTGAATTTTCCAGTGCCGCCAAAAGGGATTGGTCAGCGCGTGTCGCAGCTCCTGCCATTTCCGACGACAGGCTGTTCATGCGCTCAAGCAGGAGGTCCGACGACTGGTTGGTTATAGCGAGGAGGTTTTCGGAAACGCGGCCAGCGACATCGCCCATGTTGGTGGCCAGAGCATTGGCGCGTGAGAGGATTGAGTTCGATCCCTTTACCGTTGCTTCGGCAAGCAAATTTGCCGCGCTCTCACCGGATTGGTTCATTGAGGCCACAAGCCTTGAGCCCGATGCATCAAGGTTGGTGAGCAATTCGTTGCCGGTTGCGCCGACATGGGCCGAGAGATTTTCTGCGGCTTTGGTAACGGCACCTGACAGGTGGTCGGATGCATCGGTGATGTAGCCGGTGATCGAATTGCGGGCGCTGCCAACCTGGGTGATGAATTCATCGGCAACCGTTTTCATTCCAAGGGTTACGGACGCGCGGCTCTGTTCAATGCGTTCGGCCGTTTCGAGACCTGATTTTTCGATCAGATTGGCGATTTCGCCTGACGTGGACCTGAGGTGGAAGGTAATGTTTTCGCTGATTGATCCAACGGTCTGGTTCAACTCACTTGCGACCTGCTGAATTTGTGACGTCGAGCTTGTCGAGATACGCTCGATGGACTGATTGACCTCGTTGTTCACGGAGGTGAGCTGGGCAGCACTGTCGCGCAACAGCTGGACAAGGTTGGATTCCATGCCACGCACTTCGCCGCCAAATTTGCGGGTTTCGTTGCTCAAGCTGTTCGACGCCGTGTTGAGCGACTGGATGTAGTCCTGCAACTGGCTGGAGAAACCGCGGAAATCGTTGACCAATGTCGTTGACAGGCGTTCGAAGGAGCTGGAATGGCTGCCGATTTCCTGGCCGGCTTCGGCAGCGCGGACTGAAACTTCTTCAATCGTGCGAGCAAGTTCGTCGGTTGATGATTTCAAGCCGTTTTCAAGACGCGAGAAGGTGGTGAGGGCGAGATTGATAACCTGGCCAAGATTTTGCGTGTTGTTTTCCAGGCGACTGAGCAGGGGTGCTGCTTCGCCACCAACGATGGCGCTGGTTTGCTGCAAGGCTGTGCGCTGATGTTCGAGCCCGTTGACGAGGTTGCGGATACGGTCTTCGTTGGCACCGAAAGCGCGCTCAACGGCGGACATTTCCTTGTGGACGATTTCTTCAAGTGCCGTGGCGCGCTGGTAAGCGTGTTCGACGCCGCCAACGAGCAGATCCACTTCCTGGCGGACGGCTTGGGCAATTGATGACAGGCCTTCGGTTGCGATATCCTGAGGGCGGATCAGCCGATAGGCAGATTGCATCAGGATTTCAGAGACATGGCGAAGCTTTCTTGTCTGATACAGGAAATAGACGAGGGTCGCTACCGTGGCGATCGGCAGCACGAGATAGGCTACTGCCTTGAGCGCTTCGGTGAGGTTGGCAGCAGTGTAGTCACGTATGATGGTTTCAATGAACGCGGCATTCACGATTCCCCAGCCCAAAGCCCAGACGAGGATGCCGACAAAGGCTGTCACCCAATACTGGAATGCGGGAGGGTTACGCTTGATGCGTGCCATCATCATGGCGGTGGCGGGGTCGTTTTCGTTGGCGGGACGCGACCGCAAAGGAGCATCCGCTTGCACTGGTGAACCAAGAGCGGGTGCTTGCGCCGTTGGCGACCTGTCGCGACGCCGTTGATCGGTTGACTTATTTGCCATGCTCTATACCCGCACCCTTTACACAGACTTACGTCTTCGCCGTTGTAACTCAGTTACTTGTTGCTGGCCATGCCTTGCCTCAAGGCACCGCCAGCTCGCTTCAGTTAAGAAGCCATTCACTATAATGATAGCCCAAGGCAGGCGGCGCTTGAACCCGTTAAGATGGTTGCGGGCGGAATAATTTAAGTTTTGGTTAAAATTTATCAGTGTTTTGTTTTTATTGGATAATTTCAAATTTTACAGAACGGGTTGAGGGGATTGCAGGTTGCTGTGGCCATAATGTGCAACATGCGGGCAGCTTCAGGCAATCACATTTCCATTTTTTCAAGGGCAGATGGCGGCGATTCTGCGCCTGACAATGTCGTGGTTCTGGATGTGGCTCGGCTTGCGAGCAGCACGCTGGGCGACACGGCACTGCAACGCGAAATCATCGACATGTTTCGGAGTCAAGTTGAAGCTGTGGTCGGGCAGACAGCCCGTGGAGTGGATGCCGAGGAATGGCGATTTCTGGCGCATACGCTGCGCGGCACGGCTTCTGCATTAGGGGCCATGGAAATTGCCGGGCTTGGCGAGTTGTGGGAAAAGCAAGGGGCAAGGGCTGAACCTTCAGTTTCGCATGAGCTGCATGCAGCCTGGCAACGGTTTGAATCAGCTCTTGCGGGGCATGGTTGCGTTTAAGGGCCGTGTCACTTATGTAGCGGCGGTCATTATCAGGATTTAGTCCCGCAACATGGTCAAGATTACTTTCATTCAACACAATGGCAGCGAACAGACTGTCGATGGCGTTCCCGGCATGACTGTCATGGAAACGGCGATCAAGAACAACGTGCCAGGCATTGACGCCGATTGCGGCGGTGCCTGCGCCTGCGCCACTTGCCATGTCTATGTTGAGCCAGACTGGCAGGCGAAAACCGGGTCACGCAATCCGATGGAAGAAGACATGCTGGATTTTGCTTTTGACGTGCGTGACAACAGCAGGCTTTCCTGCCAGATCAAGGTGAGTGATGCCATTGATGGCGTGCGCTTGCGGGTTCCCGAAAAACAATTCTGATTCAGGTTTTATGACATGAGCGATGTGATCTCCACGGACGCACTGATTGTGGGCGCCGGGCCCTGTGGGCTATTTGCAATATTTGAGCTCGGGCTTCTCGATATTCGGTGTCACGTCCTCGATATTCTCGACAGGCCGGGCGGGCAGTGCGCCGAACTTTACCCCGAGAAACCGATCTATGACATTCCGGCATTGCCGCTTGTGACAGGGGCCGAGCTCACATCGCGCTTGATGGAGCAGGCGAAACCGTTTGCGCCGCAGTTCCATTTCAACCAGATGGTTACAGAACTGACACGCCTGGACGACGGAACGTTTCAGCTGAAGACGGATGGCGGCATCGAGTTCCATGCCAAGGTCGTGGTGATTGCTGCAGGTGGCGGATCATTCCAGCCAAAGAAGCCGCCGATTCCCGGAATCGATGCGTATGAAAATTCTTCGGTGTTTTATTCGGTGAAGAAAATGGAAGCGCTGCGCGGGCGCGATATCATGATTGTGGGCGGTGGTGATTCAGCACTGGACTGGACCATCAACCTGCAACCGCTGGCCAAATCGCTGACGCTGGTGCACCGGCGCGATGAATTCCGCGCGGCACCAGACAGCGTCAACAAGATGCGTTCACTTGTGGCTGAAGGAAAGATGTCGCTGAAAATCGGGCAGGTTACTGGACTTTCCGGCGATGGCGGCATGCTCGCATCGGCGACCATCAAGAGCAATGACGGAACCGTTGAAGATGTTGCGGCGAATGCCATGCTGCCGTTCTTCGGACTGACCATGAAGCTGGGGCCGGTTGCGAACTGGGGTTTGCAGCTCGACCACAATCTTGTGCCGGTTGACACCGAAAAATTCGAAACATCAACAAAAGGCATTTTCGCCATTGGCGATATCAATACCTATCCCGGCAAACTGAAACTCATCCTCTCAGGGTTTCATGAAGCGGCACTGATGGCGCAGCAGGCCTTCCGCTACATCAATCCGGGTGAGAAACTGACGTTCCAATATACAACTTCGAGCACGAACCTGCAGAAGAAGCTTGGCGTAAATTAAGATCAGGAAATGCGGCTTGTAATTGGCTTGAGCAAGCGCAGGGCGTTTGGAGCAAGCTTGTAGTATGCGCTGCGTAGCATTGGGCGGAGCAAGCGCAGATAGGTTTCACCAACCAGCTGGCCCATGCGTGACATTGGCAGATAGTAGTCGTTGGTGTGGACCACATCGCTCGACCATGATTCCTTGTGAACGTCGTTTGGCACCATCAGGTCAAAGCGCTGCATGCCATCCTTGAGTGCCTGCAGTTGCGACAAATGCATGTGCAGGCGGCCAGGTGAATAGTCGGTCATTTCGTTTACGTGAGACGTGATGTAACCGAAGTGCGTGCCGTTGCAGCGAAATCCGATTTCCCAAGAGACTGGCTTTCCTCCTGCGGTAATTTCGGTCACGACTGTCTCAACGTCGGGACTTGCATTGCGCGCCAGATTCTGGAGGAAAGACATGTGAAGCGGGCAGCTCATGATGCGATTGATACGGCCACGCTGTTCCAGCCATTTGGTTTTTTCGTAAATCGCCGCAGCGATTGCGCGGTCGGTTTCGATGCCGGGTGACAGGCGATTGAATTCGACAGCGCCAAATGCTTCGAGTTCCTTGCGAATTTTCTTGCGGCGCTTGCGCTGTGATGCATTGTAGCGCGCTTCGTAATCGGCTTCGGTCTTGAATACTGAAAGGTCCATGTAAGGCGCAGATTCGGGGCTGCTGGCATCGAGCATGTGGCGTTCTGCAAATGCGTGGAAGGCTGATCCGGAGCGGACATGGCGCAGGCGCAGGAGGTCGGCACTTTCGCTGCGCTTGAGGAGCTTGAGCGCAGCTTCCTGCCAATCCGTTGGCGAGAGGCCAGGGGAAAGCACGATATCACCATACTGGCCCGAAGGTGAGGTGAGCCATTCGATGACCTCAAGGCCATGTGATCTGGATTTCATCAGGGGCCAAACAAAAACGAGACGGCCAGATTGATACCCGACGATGATCAGTGGCTTCGTGGCTGAAGGGACTGTGTCATATTGAGCCAGCCAATGGGATACCCAGCCGTGAGACTGGAACAGTCCGGCGTTGTTTCCTGCTTGCTGCATGAGTGCGCGCCAATCCTCGGCGATGCTTGCCAGAGCCGTTTTGCTGCGCAAAATCGAGATTATCGAACCGGCTGGAAGGTTTGCGTGTTCATCCGCCACGATGTTGCGCGGCTGGACCTGTGTGCGTATTGCAGGGAGAACTTGTGATTTGAAAATGCTCATTGCGTGACCCTCTTGCCTGTTTCGTTGCAAGGATCGGGCTAGGTTTATGCCATTTTCGAGGGAGGTTCTGCGATGGTTACCGGTTGGTAAACGAACGGCTCAATAGTAAACGCCGAGACGCTGCCATTGAATTCTCGGATTGCGCAATGGTGGATTGAAGTCCGGTTGAGCGATGTTATCCCGGTGTTGCACAGGAGGTTCCGGCGCGTCACCTTTCAGAGCACGCAAGCGGGCAATCCGGTCGTCGGTTTTGGGATGGGTGCGCAACATGGATGGTTGCGGCACGCGCGAACCTGGCAGGAAGAGGCCCTCCCAAATGCCTTTCTGTTTTTCTTCCAGCAACAGCAGGGCAGAGGCCAGGCCTTCCGGATCGCCGGTCAAGGTTGCGCCATCGAGATCAGCGTCATATTCACGGGCTCGCGACAAGCCGAGTTGCAGCAATCCGCCGACAGTCGGTGCAAAAATCAGAAGGAGCAACCCTAGCAGTGGAAGTTTGACGCCAAAGCCGAAGACGGCCGGAATTCCGAGCAAGCCCAAGGTCGACATGAAATTGGTGATGCGGTTGAGAATGTCGGCGGTGCCCATGACCTTGAGGTCGCCGTTCACAATATGCGCCATCTCATGAGCGAGAATGCCAGTGAGCTGGCGCATGTTCACGCTGCGCAACAGTCCATCGGTGACTGCGATAGCTGCGTTACTTCGCGTGCCAACGGCGAATGCGTTGAGCATCTTGCTGGGCACGTAATAAAGCTGCGGAACGGCGGGCAAGTTTGCATTTGCTGCAAGCTTGCGGACAGCCCGGTGCAGCTCCGGCATTTCGGCTTCTGCCAGTGGCCTTGCCTTGTACAGCTTCAGGACCATTTGCGGTGACATGTTGCGGATGCCGAGAAGGCCAATGCAACAAATCACAAAAGCAGACATCAGTCCGATGATGCCGAGAACTGAATAGGCCATGGCCCCCATCAGCAGCGCAGTTCCGCCAATCAGCAACACTGTATGAATAGTGTTGCGATGATTGTGGGCGCGGCTTGCTTCAGGACTCAGGTTGCTTTTCATTCTTGAATACCAGCAGTTCCTTCACCATGGCGGCGAGGGTATCCTTGCCATTCCCTGAATTTGGGACCGGCCTGCAGACATTGCAAGCGGCAAGGCCGATGCGCGTGGTGAGAATTCCGTTGACCGCACCCTCGCCAAAACGGGCGGACAAGCGGCCGAGGAGACCTTTGCCTATAACATGCTGAATGAGGTTATCGGACAATGCGAGTCCACCCGTCACGGCGAGATGCGTTGCGACCATGCGGGCGAGTTTCAGGGTGGAAAGCGTTGAGGGCCTTCCGCCATACAGCGAGGCAAGTTCGCGCAGCATCATGAGGTTCTGGACCGCGACGAAGAGGATGTCGAATGCAGCTGCCGGGGTGACAGTGGTCAATAGCGTAACGCGGCGGGCGCGGCGGGCGACAAGTGTTCGGGCCTGGGCATCGCGCGGTTCCAGCAACAAGCGATCGGCCAGGCGCAGCCTGTCTTCCGGGTTCATGATATCGCTGCGATGTGTGTGGAGTTGCGCCAGGGCAGAAGACGCTGAGGCATCTGTGCCATACAGTTCTTCGAGGCCTGATAGGGCAGCGGTTGCTGCCTGTCGGTCTTTCAGGTTGAACGCGCGGGCAGCCTGATCCTGCAAGTGTTCAATCTTTCGCAAGCTGTAGAGGCCCCAGATTTCGCGGATGATGATTCCCATGGCCGCCACTGCAATGAGAGTTGCCAGAGAAAATGCAATCCAGCCCAAAACCGGCGAGCGGGCGAAAAAAGATTCGACGAGTTGCGTGACGGTGAGGCCGAGCCACATTGTGAAAAGACCAAAGGCACCGGTGGCGAGAAGTGTAAGGAAGCGCCAGCGGCGCGAAGTCGTTTGCTCGACCGTAACGGGGACCAGCACAGCCGCGGGAGGATCGGCGGCTTCAATTGTCATGGTGGCCGTCCGGCCGGTATCGGTTTTAACCTTGCGGGGGGTGTCTTCATCGGTGTCCTTTCCGGTCAGGACAAAGGCTTGTGGCGCTCTCGCCTTGTCGGTCATGTCAGACGGTCTCCCAACAAATATTCAAGGGCGCGGTCCATTCTGATTGACGGGAATGTCCGGGATTCCAGTGCTGGCGGACGGAAACGGACAAATTTGAGTTGGCCTTCCAGCGAGCCGTCAAGGGCCGCGTCCGGATTTGCCGGAAGATCACCGGGGAAGATGGCAGCTTCGGTTTTGCCATCAAAATGGGTGGAACCAATTTCTTCTTCAGATTCGGGAAGGCCGACGATGCAGCTCAGATTCTCGCCCTTTTGGGTTACGGTTGCTTCCCGCGTCGAGCGGATTGCGGCAATGGCGGTGACGTCTATGGTTGCGCCAGACTGCTCAGCCTTTGCCGATGCGCGATTGGTCAGTGTGCGGACGATGTGTTCCAGCCTGTCGTGGTTGGCGTGATGCAGCAGATCGGCCTTGGTTGCGGCAAACAGCACCCGATCAATGCGGCGGCCAATGATGGGCCAGAGCAGGGAGTTGGCACCCTGGCGGAAACACGAGACGACTTCTGCAAGAGTCTTTTCGAGATCCTGCACGGCGGATTTTCCGGCGTTCAGTGCTGACAATAAGTCAACCAAAACAATCTGGCGGTCGAGCCTTGCAAAATGTTCGAAAAAGAATGGTTTCACCACGTGTGAGACATAGGAATCATAGCGCCGCGCCATGAGGCTTCCCATTGTTCCCGGGCGCACGTCTTCCTCGTTGGAGATTGCAAGCGGCGCGAAGGACAACAAGGGTGAATTGGACAGATCACCAGGCATGAGAAAGCGGCCTGGCGGGAGGGAGGAAAGACCCACGTCGCGCTGACGGCAGCGCAGCAAATAGGCGGTGAACTTGTCGGCCAGTTCAACAGCCAGCAGTTCATTTGCCGTGGCCGATGCGAGGACATGCGACGTTGCCATGCGCCAGGCTTCCGAGATCGTCTTGCGCGGCTCGTGTTCGCTGGCTGCCAGCGTTGCGGCGGACCATTGCGCATATGACTGGTCCATCAATGGCAAATCGAGCAGCCATTCGCCGGGATAGTCCACGATGTCGATATGCAGGCTGCCGCCGTGCAGATTGCGGCTCAGCAGGGTTTGCGGTTCGTATTCGACTGTCAAGCGAAGCTGGCTGAGGCGGGTTGTGCCTTGGGGCCAGCTACGGTTTTCGCCCTTCAGTGTGGCGAGATTTTCTTCGAAAGGGAAACGCGGAATGCGGTCATCGGGCTGGGGCTCAAGGTAAACGCGACGTATGCGGCCTCTTGCCTGGGTTTCGAACAGCGGAAGATTTGCGCCATTCAGAAGGGCGTCAACGAGAGCGGTGATGAATACGGTTTTGCCGGAGCGCGACAAGCCAGTTACGCCCAAGCGAAGTGTAGGGTCGACAATGCCTGTTGCGAAATCTTTCAGACCAGCTGCGGCAATACGGGTCTGGTCCCAAAGATTCACGCGTTTCGTCCCTCAATCATGACGGCCATAAGTGGGGAGCAATTGAGTGCTTGGCAAGGGTTATTTGCCTTTCCCGATCTGGGCGAGATCAAAGGACGTGGTCTGGTAGACCTCGTTGATCCAGTTGCCAAACAAGAGATGCGCATGGCTGCGCCAGCGATTCTGGGGCGGCATCTTTGGATCATTGCCCGGGAAATAGTTGCCGGGCAGGTTGATGTCCTTGCCGGAATTGACGTCGCGGAAATATTCTTCTGCAAGGCTCGTGGTTTCATATTCAATGTGATTGAACATGTAGAGCGCGCGATGGGCCGGATCGTTGATGAGGCAGAGGCCTTGCTCTTGCGAATCAATCAGGATTTCGAGACCAGCATTTTTCGGCAGGTCGGCTTTTCGCACTTCCGTCCAACGTGACACCGGCATGGCGAAGTCGTCGGAAAAGCCGCGCAGGTAAGGCGATGAAGGTGCAAGGTTGGCATGCGGGTAAACGCCAAACGCCTTGTGTGTCAACTGATGTTTTGGAACGCCGTACCAGTGATGCATCGCCGCCTGGGCACCCCAACAGATCGACATTGTCGAGTGCACGTTGGTTTGGGTCCAGTTAAAGACCTGAGTCAGTTCTTGCCAATAAGTTACTGATTCAAAATCCAGAAGTTCAATCGGCGCACCCGTGATAATGAGCCCGTCAAAGTGCTGGTCGCGGATTTGCTCGAAGGGTTCATAGAACGCCAGCATATGTTCCTGCGGGGTGTTCTTGGGTTGGTGATTGGTCATGCGCACGAGGGTGAATTCCACCTGCAAAGGGCTTGCGCCAACGAGGCGCGCAAATTGCGTTTCGGTGCGGACCTTGTTGGGCATGAGGTTGAGCAGAGCGATGTGCAGCGGGCGAATGTCCTGCCTGCTGGCGGTTGCCTCGGTCATGATCATCACGCCTTCCTGTTCAAGGATGGAACGTGCGGGGAGGTCGTTTGGAATCCGGATTGGCATTGGAGATTACTTTGATTCGATTGCTGTTGCGATCAACCTGATGATGTCGTCTTCTGATTTCAGATTTTCGACGTCACGCATTCGAACCTTGTAGCCAAAGTTGGCGGCAATCTTGTCATAGAGCGGAATGCGATGATGCAGCAGCTGCTCAAAACCCCAGGCCGCGAAATCATCCGGGTCAACTGCGTTGTCGTCGCTGACCTGCTTGAGCTTCTTGTACTCCTGCCATTTCTGTCCGAGGAAGGCTGGCTGGTAATACATGGGTTTCGGGGCCTTGCGGAATCGGTCGACAAGCATCTTTGCGTGTTCCGGCGTTCCTTCAATGTACAGCAGCAGCGTGTTTTCGGCGAGAGGCTTCAAAACGGGGTCGCCTGGATTGCCTGGGTCAACCACTTCGCATAGGCTTCCGCCGGTATCGCAGATGAAATTCCTGTATTGATAGATATCATTTACGCGCCGGATGAATTCCGGCACGTCCTGGAGTGAGCGAATTTCTGCTTCACGGTGTTCGGCCTGACGGTGCTGATATTCCTTGAACGGAATGCCACCCAAGTCAGGGTTGCCTGGCTTGCCGAGATAGGTGGAAAGTGGGGCCAGATTGTTGAAGGTGATATTCGAGCGAATGTAGAGGGAGTCCGACATCAGCAAGGTGCGGAGCAAAGGCACTTTCATGGCTTCGCGCTTGAAATTGTCGACGATGTGCTCGTCCATGTAACGCGTGCCGATGCGGTAATCGACCGAGTAATGAAACCAGCCGTCGTCGTGCAATGTCTTGGCAATGGTGGTTTTGCCGACGCCGGACATGCCGAACAGGGTTATGGCCTTGCGGTCGAGCTTTTTGAATTCAGAGGCGGACTTAAATCGCATGCCCATGCTTTAGCTGCGGCAGTGGCGTTACGCAACTTTCAGCCTAAAAGGCCTTGGTGAAGGTCAAGTCAATCGAATGACTGTCGTAGTCGTAAAGGGAAATATTGCTCTGGTTCCAGATGTAGGTGTAACGCAGCGAGGGAGCGATGCCGAAGAAGCTGAAATCTCGCTTGGTGAGCGCAAATGTCCCGATCAGTTTCACATCTTCGCGGGTTTTCTGGGCAACCAGGTTCATTTCATCGAAGCTGGAGACGTGCACATCAGCACCGGCGTTGACTGTAATGCCTGCAGAAAATTCACGGTAACCGGAAAGGCCCGCGATCCAGGTATCGTAGGACAGCAAGTCTTCCCTGGCATTCGTATTGATGTAGCCGGCGGATACTGACATTGTCAGGGTCGAGTCAAAGGCGTGTGTAAATTCCGCATTGAGGGTCAAGACTTCCGCATCCTGGAAATCATTGTTGCGATAGTCGCGCCATTCGAAAAGGGCGCTCGCGCTAACCTCATCTTGCGGCGTGAAGCCGTGTTCAATCGCGATGCGGGGGCCATAGCTGAAGTATGACATTTCCTGGTCATCGACGCTAAAGTCCTGGCTGCTGACTGCGCCAATGCTGATGTGACCACTGGAATAGGTCCGGCGCAGTTCGAATGCTTCGCTCGTTCCGAGCGAGTTGTAGTCACTGTCGTCGTAGACCCGCGCTTCAATGTTTCCGGACACAATTGCGCGGAGGTCATCGCCGAGGCGACGGTTGAATGAACCATTCAGGCCAGCTGCCACACCAATGGCGCTTGTTTCGCGGCTGGCATCATCAATCGTCAGGTTGGTGCCGAGTGCAGGTGAGTAAACAGTCTTCTTGCGCGTGCCATTGTTGATGTTGCTGGTTGGTGCGAGTGCAACATAAGCGTTGATCGTGTAAGGACGGCGTGTGTCAATCTCCTCGATGAAAGACCGGATGCCAAGTGCGGCTTGCTCGTTGGGTGCTTCGGCTTCGAGCAGCTTGAGGTGGTGCTTGGCGCTGTCATCCTGTTCAAGCGCATAGAGCGTCTCTGCAAGATCAGAGCGGACGAGAGTCAATTTCGGGTCGTCCGCGAGTGCCGCGCGAAATTTGTCCGTTGCAGCCGTGAGCTTGCCATTGGCACGAAGGATCAGCCCTTCGATATAAAGTGTGCGGTTCGTGGCATGTACACCCTGAAGCGGGAGCTGTTGCATCAGTTGATAGGCAACATCCTGATGGCCGGACTTTGCAAGATTGATCAGTGTGCGCACGCGTTCAGCCTCAGAAAAGGTCTGGTACTGCGCCATCGCCTCATCGGGCAATGTTTCTGCCGATGCTCTCCCTACCTGGCTTGTCAAAACTGCTGCCAAGACAAAAAGAGCGCCCTTGATGTGGCGCTCCACTTGATTCGCGATGGGTGTGAGAAACCTCATGAACCTACATGCAGGCTATTGCTTCTTGCCGTTGAAGACGCCGCTATGGCTCACAAATCCGCGACGATCATCATTGATCGGGTCGGGTCCAATCGGGCTGGGGTCAATTCCCTCGACATTGAATACGCCTGTGATTTCTTCGCCGTTTGGCCCAAAGAGGGCGCCGTAAAATGGACTGCCGTTGCCGCCGCTCACGTAACCTGCGGCTGGCTCCAACGTTGCCCGACCGGCAATAGCATTGCCCTTCTTGGCGTCTTTCGTCAGTTTGCCATCAAGGATGATGCGATGCTTGTAAAAGCCGAAGCAATTGTTGCCGCATGCGTCTTTTGATACCTTGAGAAATCCTACTTCACCGTTCTTTGACTGGAAGGCTTCCCAAGTTTGGGGTGTCAATGCAGTGTGCACATCACCCTTTGGCAAAATCGACTTTCGTTGCGCTGGTGCCTGTAACGCGCCAGATATTGTTGATAGCGAGTGTGTTGGTGCCGTTCGGGTCTTCCACAAAGTTAGAGGTTTTGGCGGTCGAACCAAACGCACCTGCGTAGCTGGCCGTGCCCGCTGTTGGAACTTTCGCTGATGCTGTGCGGTTGCCGCCAAATGACCAGGCCTGATGTTTGGCTTCGCCACCGTCCGAGGCATCGCGATACTGCGTTGCGTAACTATGGTTCCAGCGCCAGACCTGCAACTCCTCATCAACTGCGGTGCCAGTGTCGCTTCGGGTCAATTCGCGGTATTCGGTATAGACGCCGCCCAAGCCAGACCGTCGCGGAAGATCTTTCCCAGGCTCGAGGTAAGCGGTCATTTCCTTCGGCTTGGGCCAGTCAGATTGACTGTCGGTGTTGGTGTCGATTGCGATTTGCGCTCGTTTGGCAACTTTGCCATTCTTCACTTCCGTGAGTTTCGAATAGCCAGTTTCGCCGT
Source organism: uncultured Alphaproteobacteria bacterium (assembly GCA_963738595.1). Classification (GTDB taxonomy): domain Bacteria; phylum Pseudomonadota; class Alphaproteobacteria; order Rhizobiales; family Aestuariivirgaceae; genus Aestuariivirga. The sequence continues at coordinate 14,009 of CAVTXF010000018.1, read as the reverse complement.
CAGTCAGGTTCTTGACGACTGATTTTTCCAGAATGAGGGTCGTGTCGCCCGTATCAGCCGAAATCGATTCGTTGTTTCCGGTGTTGTCTACAGCGTTGCGATCGTCAGTTTTTGGAATGGCCACTGTCGGGCATTGCAGTCCGCAAACTGCGTTGCTGGTGCCTGCCACATTCAAGGTTTCCTCGGCAACACCGCCACAAGCGGCAAGTGCCAAGGCCGACGCGAAAAGCGAAAGTGCGGAAGAAACGCGCATACCGACATCCCCAAAACATGATTTTTTGTCACCTGCACTTTTGGATGCGTTGTTCTAATATTCTGTTAAGCCAACCCGCATGAGACTTCCCGAGATGAGACATCCGATTAATGCATCGTTAACCTGGTATGACGCCACGGCAGGACAGGATGACATGTTTGCCCGCCTGTCAGGCAATCGGGAGGTGGAGTGTTGCGTCATTGGTGGCGGGTTGGCAGGCCTGACGACAGCGCTTGAACTGGCGCGGGCCGGGCAATCCGTCGTGCTGCTTGAGGCGGGCCGGATTGCAAATGGCGCATCGGGGCGCAATGGCGGATTTGTTTCAAGCGGTTTTTCGGAGGGGTTTGCAGGCATCACAAAAACTGTTGGCCTCGAAGCTGCCCGTTCACTTCATGCGTTGTCGCGCGAAGGGCGGGAATATGTGCGCGAAATGGTTCGCGGGCATGACGCTTCGATAAAAATGGGCGACGGGATGCTGGTCATGCAGCGGCATGACGATGGGGATGGCTTGCGTGCGCATGGCGCGTGGATGAATACGCAGGCAGGCGAAGATCTCAGGTTTCTCGATGCGGCACAGCTTGGTACCCATGTCGAAACGAAAACCTACAAGGCTGGGCTGTATTCTGCGTCGGCTTTTCACATTCATCCCCTGCGCTACGCCTTGTTGCTTGCAAGACTGGCAAAAGCCTCTGACGCAGAGGTTTTTGAGATGAGTGCTGCGCAATCGGTTGAGCGGTTGGGTGATGCCTTCATTGTGCGGTGCGCATCAGGAACAATCACAGCCAGGCAAGTTGTGTATTGTGTTTCGTCGCTGGACCCCAAGTTGTTTCCGGTGACGGGGCGGGCCCTATTGCCGATTGCCACCTATATTGCTGTGACCGAGCCGCTGCAGGAAGCCTGCCCCCTGCATGACAATGTTGCCTTTTCGGATACGCGGCGGGCTGGAAACTATTTCCGGAAGTTGCCGGATGGGCGCCTGCTTTGGGGTGCGCATATCACCACGCGCGTCAGCCAGCCTGCGAATCTCGCGGCACGAATGCAGGCGGATATTGTGTCGGTCTTCCCGCAGTTGAAGGGTGTCGGGATAGATTATCACTGGGCTGGTCTCATGGGTTATTCGCTGCACAAGATGCCGCTGATTGGAACAGACGGGGCGGGGCAGTGGTTTGCCACCGGGTTCGGCGGCCACGGGCTCAATACGACTGCCATGGCCGGAAACCTGGTGGCGCGCGCAATTTCGACCGGTGATGACGGCTACCGGCAATTTGCTGCTTTCCGGCCGAAATGGACTTTTGGGCCACTTGGCCGGGTTGGCGTTCAGACGAGCTATTGGTGGATGCAGTTCAAAGACAGGCTGGATGAGCGCAAAGCGGACTGAATCAGGTGGGGGCACTTGCTTCAACTTTAGATAATTTTCGAGCCGAAACAGTCCGAAAATTTAGCATGATTACGATAAAGCCTATATTTCAGATACTTATCTGTTCTTGCGACCGACAATGGCCACCGCTATAAGCGCGCCATCTCCGGGGAGAAACATCTGATGGCTATGTTGGACGATATTTATAAACCCACTGACCAAGAGCCGTTCATGAATGAACGGCAGCTTGATTATTTCCGCAACAAACTGATGACCTGGAAAGACGATATCATCAAGGAAAGCAAAGAAACCATCGGGCATCTGCAAGATGAAAATCACGTGCTGCCTGACATTGCTGACCGCGCATCTTCTGAAACCGACCGCTCGCTGGAATTGCGTACGCGTGACCGGCAGAGAAAGTTGATTTCGAAAATCGAAGCTGCCTTGAAGCGAATCGACGACCGCACATATGGATATTGTGAGGAAACAGGCGAGCCGATCAGCCTGAAGCGGCTGGATGCAAGGCCGATTGCCACTCTGTCAATCGAGGCCCAGGAACGTCACGAAAAGCGCGAGCGGGTTTATCGCGACGATTGACCTTCAACTCGGTTGTTTCATGATGCGCAATGCCTCGGCCATGAGTTGTTCCGAGGCCGCCGCGATGACATTCCCGCCTTGTGCGGCATTGGTGTCATCCCAGGTCGATACGCTGCCGCCAGCACCCCGAATGATCGGTATGAGGGCTGCTATATCATAGGCCTGCAGTCCCGGGTCCATCGCGATGTCGAGCCAGCCTTCGGCCAATAGACAAAAGAAATAGGCATCGCCCCCGTAACGCATCAACGTCGCGGTGTGACGCAGATGCTCGAAATTGCTGGCGTCGTTGTCGTGATAGCGGTGGGGCGTGGTGGTGCCTATCCGGGCGTCACGCAGCGTCATGGTCTTGCTGGTTTTGATCGTGGATTTTTGGCCCTTGTGGATTTTCCATGCGCCTTGTGGGTTGCCGATAAAGGTATCGTCCACATAGGGTTGGCTCATGACGCCCAGCAAAGGTTCGCCCTTGCAATAGAGGCCAATCAAGGTTGCCCAGGTTGGCATGCCGATGACGAAGGCGCGGGTGCCATCAATCGGATCCAAGATCCAGGTAAAATCACTGCTGGTTTCCTTGGTTCCGAACTCTTCGCCCAGAATTCCATGTTCGGGATAACGGGCTTCGATCAGGTTCCGCATGGTGCGTTCAGCAGCGCGATCGGCGATTGTTACAGGGTCCCAGTCCGCTCCGGCCTTGGTTTCGACAACCATCTCAGTCCGGAAATAGCGCAGGGTTTCAATTGAAGAGGCTTGCGCCAACTCAACTGCAAATGACGTAAGTGAGTCGATTTCAGACTGTTTCATGGTGTTTTGTGCGCTGCAGCAAAAATTTCATGTTAGCTATGCGGATTTTGCATGTTTTATCATAATCTATATTTATTAGCGAAAACAATATCTTAAATAACGTTAACTGTTGCAATTGAGTAACAGCTGGATTTTCTCAGTAGAAATGCTGACCAACTGGGTTGAAAATTAAATGTTGCAATGCCATAACTACCTTGTGAGCGAGCGCTGATTGGCGTTCATCACTGCCCAGTTATGGGCGTTTCCTCCCTAGACTTGGGCCGATTGCTTTGCATCGGCCCTTTTTTCTTATTCGGCCGCCAGTTGTTGATTGGTAAACCAGCCGCCGTTTTCCAAGCTTCCCAGAAATCCTGACACTACGCGTTTCAATGAAACCGACAATTGTGTGAACTCCTTACGCTTCTGGAGTGTCTCTTCTTTCATATAGAGATTTCGGTTGAGTTCTATCTGGACAGCGTGGCGATGCAGTTTTGGGTTTCCATAGGATTCCGTGATGAAGCCACCCGCGTAGGGCCTGTTGCGGCGGACGCGGAATCCCTCGTTTTCGAAGTGGCGTTCGAGCTCGGATACAATTTCAGGATCAGCAGAGGTTCCAAAACGGTCACCGAGGATAACATCTGTAGTTGCTTCGCGTGTCGCATGGTCGGTTATTGCAGACAGGGGCATGGAATGACAATCGAGCAACAATACAAAGCCCGATTTGTAAAAGGCTTCATCCAATAGCGTCATCAGGGCGCGGTGATAGGGGAAGTAGACGTTTTCAATTCTCTCCATGGCTTCTGAAACTGGTAGTTTTGCACGATAAATCTCATAGCCGTCGGAAATGCTGCGTGGGATTGTGCCAAGGCCGGACAAGACGCGGGGCGTCGTGGTATTGGCGAAGCCCGGAAGTTTCTCGTTGTACATCCGGGGATCGAGCTCGTGCGGTTCGCGATTGAGGTCAATGTAGGCGCGCGAGAGCAGGGCTTTCAACATCGGGATGCCAAACGCGACGCAGCCTTCAAACAGTTCATCTATGTATGAATCTTCAGAGCGATGGAGTTCGGATTCAGGCAATCTGGATTGGTGCAGCAGCGTGGCGGGGATGATGCGCCCGCTGTGGGGCGAGTTCAGCACCAGCGGCCTGCTCCATATGGGCGGCGCCACTATCTCGAAGACCGGGTTAGCCCCGGCGGGATTTGAGTCACTTGGACTTGACACTGGGATGACAATATGGGGACAATTGACAGGCAAAGTCTACTGTTATTGCTGATTTCAGCTGGTTTAACAGAGGTTACGGGACAATTCAGAAGCTGTTTACGGATTGGACGTAAGACCGCTGCATATTCAGTTTACGGGCGGTGGTTGGCCCGGAGGGACGAAAGAGACATTCATGGTCAAGATACTGCTCGCCGAAGACGATTCGGACATGCGGCGATTTCTGGTGAAAGCACTGGAAAAAGCGGGACACAATGTAACTTCGTTTGGTGAAGGTGCCAGTGCATTTGAAAAGATGCAGGGCGAGACCTTTGATTTGCTGCTGACTGACATCGTGATGCCTGAGATGGACGGCATCGAATTGGCCCGGCGTGCCGCGGAAATTGATCCCAGGCTGAAAATCATGTTCATCACCGGCTTTGCAGCCGTCGCGCTGAACCCCGATTCAAAAGCGCCAAAGGAAGCCAAGGTCTTGTCGAAGCCATTTCACCTGCGCGACCTGGTCGACGAAGTGAACCGCCTCATGGCGGCTTGAATTCAGTCGCGTGCAGGTTCAACGACGTGCTGCAATACTGACACGTCCTTGCCGGCAATTGCTGCAATGACTTTTTTTGCCGTGCCGTAACCGGCCTCGCGGAAATCCTCCGGGATTGACAGCAGTGAGGGTGACAGCAGTGATTCAAGTTCACTGGCGTGCTTGGTGACGATGTCGAAATCCTGCCCAATCCTGAAGCCTGCGTCCGCAAAGCCTGCTGTAATTGCTGTGGCTGGCGGGCTCGCCGTACATACAAAACCATCCGGCCTGATTGATTGCCTGGCAAGATCGAACGCAACCTTGCGAATGTCTGAAAGGGAAGAGTTGGTATCAACGGCACTCAGCGGAACTGAATTCATCGCAAATTCGCGCAGGCCCGCTTCAAATCCCATGTGGGTGTGCTTGCAATAGGTCAATTCCGGTGGCGGTCCCAGCAGCGCGATGTTGCGGCGGCCGCAGCTGTGCAGAATCTGGCAAGCCTTGATTGCGAATTTCTCGTTGTCATAATCGTGATAAGGATGCTCGATGCCCATTTCGGTGCGGCCATGGGTGGCAAAGGGAATCTTGTTTTCCACCAGATACCTGACGCGCTGGTCATTGGGCTGGGTGCGCGAAATGATGACACCGTCGGCAGAGTGTGTTTCGACAATGTAGCGGATCGGCTCCATCGGATCAGAGAGTGAGTAGGGAGTTACGACCAGATGATAGCCGGAATCAATCAGTGCATCTGAAATGCCATAGATAAAATCAGCGAAGAATCCCGATCCGCCGTCTGCCGCATTGAGAACAACTGCAATGACATTGGTTTTGCCGGTGCGCAGCCTGACACCGGCACGGTTTGGCCGGTAGCCAATTTGCTGTGCAATGAGCTTGACGCGCGCGCGGGTTTCCTGTGCTATCTCGTCGTCATCCTTGAGGGCACGTGAAACGGTGGAAACGCCGAGGCCTGTCAAATAGGCTATCGACTTCAATGTCGGGCGATTCTTGTCGGCAGTTTCCGAAGTCATGGACGTGACGGTAACAAGGGATTTGCGCGATGGCAATTCCGGAAACGTTTCAAATCACCATTTTGCTCGCAAAATCGATTCCGCAATGCACCATGATTGAAACGTTGCAAAGACGAAAAAACTTCGATAGCTTTTGACGCACCCAACTTATCCAAGGGAGGAAATTGTTATGGGTCTAAAGAAATTTGCCGCAGCACTTGCGGTTACTGCATCAGTGTTTGCTTCGGGTGTGGCCTCGGCTGCTGATCTCGAAGTGACGCACTGGTGGACGTCCGGTGGCGAAGCCGCCGCTGTTGCCGAATTCGCCAAGGCTGTAAATGCTTCCGGCGACAAGTGGGTTGACGGTGCCATCGCCGGTTCGGGTGACGTTGCCCGTCCGATCATCATTTCGCGCATTCTCGGTGGCAATCCCATGGGTGCCACGCAGCTGAACCCAGGCAAGGACGCTGATGATCTGATCGCAGCCGGTCTGCTTGAAGATATCACCGACGTTGCAACGGCTGGTGACTGGGCCAACATCCTGCGTCCAAAGAGCCAGCTTGAAAGCTGCACCAAGGATGGCAAAGTATACTGCGTTCCAGTGAACCTGCACTCGGCACAGTGGATGTGGACGAACCGCAAGGTTTATGAAGACGCAGGCATTGCACCTCCACAAAACTGGGCTGAATTCGTTGCTGCCGCTCCAGCCCTTCAGGCCAAAGGCATTCAGCCTTTGTCACTCGCACAGGGCTGGCCGGTTGGTTTGCTCGTTGAACGACGTTCTCGTTGCGCTTGCCGGCGTTGAGAACTTCGTCAAGGTTTACAAGGACCGCGACGTTGCGCTCGCATCAGGACCAGAGTTCGGCAAGGTGTTCGACGCTCTTGCCGCAGTTCGCCAGTTCGCGCCAGCAGACAAGATGGTTCCCCAGTGGAACGAAGCTGTCGCTTTGGTTATCCAAGGCAAAGCCGGTGCCAACATCATGGGTGACTGGGCTGGTGGCGAATTCGCTGTTGCCAACATGGTCGCCGGCAAGGACTACGACTGCTTGCCAGGTCTGGGTGTAACGCCCGTTCTGAACACAGGTGGCGACGTGTTCTACTTCCCCAAGAACAAGGATCCAGCAGTGACTGCAGCGCAAAAGAAAATGGCTGCAACCTCGTGACCAAGGAAGTGCAAGTTGCATTCAACCTGAAGAAGGGTTCATTGCCAATGCGTGCTGACGTTGATCTTGTCGGCTGCAAATGACTGCATGAAGAAGGGCTTGGCCATTCTTGACGGTTCAACAGCTGTGTTCCCGAACGACTCCAGATGATTGATCGTGACTCGCTGAACCAGATCAACGATCTCTTCACGTCGTTCATGGCTGACCCGAACTATGACCGCTGCTGATACGCAAGCCAAGTTTGCTGAAATCATCAAGAACGCTCCGAAGTAATTCGGTTCATCGAACGAAAACAACGGCATCACTCTCAACCGCTTGGTTGAGGGTGATGCAATATCATAAACTTCGACTATGCGTTCGCAGTGTCGTGGCCATGCCGGGTGTAAACTGCTGGCTTGTGTTGTGACGCCTCAATATTCAAGAGTGAAGTCTGGGTATGGCCTCTGTTTCCCTTAATCCGCGCTATGTCTTCACCAGCGACCGCATTCCGGCGGTCATCGTCTATTCCTTCGCTGCGGCGCTCGCTGCCATTGTCGGCCTTTTGGCCCATGGCATGTTTGAGCAGGCTGGCTGGTTCATCAACATCAAAGATCACGTGGGCGGTCCATCGCTTTTTGTTGATCTGTCATCTGTACTTGTCAAATTTCTGGCGGCATTGGCTGCTGTCTATTTCGTTTCCCTGTTTGCCAAGCGTGCCCTTCAGGATCAGTTTTGAAACGTCAAACGTGACGTCCGCCGCACACGCAACTCGACTTTTGCGGTGGCCATGGCAGCTGCATTTTTCCTGGGCTTCATCTGGCGGCCGTGGACAGACTTCAATGGCGTAGCCGGGGCCACGTTCTTTATCATCCTTGGCGGGCATTGCCTTAAGCCTTCTCGATATTCCGTTCCGCAAGTTCAGCCACAAACTCGCATCTTCCTCGCCGCGATTTTGGTGTTGTTCCTGGTTGTCATGTATTCGGAGAGCTTCTCCGGGCATCGCGACATCATCTCATGAGCTGGTTCCCGTCTGTGCTGGGTTTGCTTACAGTCGCTGTTCCCGCTTGGCTTTGTGCCGTGGTTTGCGCCATACGAGAACCAAAACTCAAAGTTCGGCTCGCTGGCCATGATTCTGATTGCACTGTTTGTGTTTGTTGGCGGCACGTTGTGGACAGTGATGTTCTCCTTTACCTCGATCAAAATTCTGCCGTTGTTCACGCCGGGAGAATGGTGGGACAAATTCAACGGGTTTGCGAACTACACAAGGTTGTTCAACACCAGCCGCTGGATGGATTGCCCTGCCATCACCAAAATTGGCACTGAAGCATGGAAGCTGCAATGTTCCGGGTCGCTGCCAAACGTTTTCACTTACGCAATTCTCTATCTCATCATCGTGATGATATTGGGCTTTCTCATCGCCGTTTTGATGGACCAAAAAATCCGTGCTGAAGGTGTGTTCCGTACCATCTACCTTTATCCCTTCGCCCTCTCTTTCATCGTTACTGGCCACGTCTGGGCCTGGATATTCTCGCCGGAATATGGCTTGCAAAAAGCAGTTCGTGCATGGGGTTGGGAAAGCTTTTCATTCGGCTGGATCGCCGACCAGAAAATGGTGATGTATGCCATTGTCATCGCCGGCATTTGGCAGGGTACCGGATTTGTCATGGCGCTGATGCTGGCGGGTCTGCGCGGCATTGACGAAGAAATCTGGAAGGCCGCTAAGATTGACGGCATCCCAACCTGGCGCACCTATTTGCAAATTGTATTGCCGATGATGAAGGCCGTCTTGGTCACGACATTCGTGTTCGTCGCATCGGGTGCCATTCGTATTTATGATCTTGGTTCTTGCGATTACCGATGGTGGCCCAGGCGTGTCATCAGATGTGCCGTCACGTTACATTTATCAACATTTCACGGCCAACTTGGGCCAGTCACTTGCCGCTTCAACCGTGTTGCTCGCGATCATGGCCACCGTTTTGATCCCTTGGATCAGAATGGAATTTGGCAAGAAGGGACAGTAATATGAGTGCTGCCGATACCATGTTGACCGGACCCTCAGGTCCAAAGCCCAAGAAGTTCATCACGTTGCCGCGGGCGATTGTTTATGGCGTGTTGATCCTGTGCTGCCTGTTCTTCCTGTTCCCACTCTACATCATGGTCATCACCTCGCTGAAAGATCTTGATGCGATTCGCGAAGGTAATTTGTTTTCGCCATCGGGCAACCCGACATTGGCCCCATGGGTCAAAGCCTGGAGCCAGGCTTGCACGGGACTTTATTGCGAAGGCATCAAGCCGGGTTTTGTCAATTCCCTGAAAATCACTGTTCCATCCGTGATCGTGTCAATAACGGTGGCGTGTGTCACCGGATATTCATTGGCCAATTGGCCCTTCAAGTATTCCGAAACGTTTCTTCACCATTTTGCTGCTCGCAAGCTTCATTCCATATGTGGTGATGATTTATCCCATCGTGATCATCACACGCTGGCTTGGTATTTTTTCAACTTTGCCCGCCGTGGTTTTGGTGCACACGATTTTCGGCCTGCCCTTACTTACATTGCTTTTCCGCAATTATTTCGCGTCGCTGCCGCAGGAATTGTTCAAGGCGGCGCGTGTTGATGGAGCCGGGTATTGGCGCATCCTGTTCCAGGTGTTCCTGCCAATGTCGCTTCCCATCATGACAGTGGCTGTCATCCTGCAAGTAACCGGCATCTGGAACGACTTCCTGTTCGGCGTGATATATGCTGGTCCCACCAATTATCCGATGACGGTGCAACTCAACAACATCGTCAATACGGGGCAGGGTGTCAAAGAATACAATGTCGATATGGCAGCGACGATCCTCACCGGGCTCGTTCCTCTCGCCATCTATTTCTTCTCGGGAAAATATTTTGTGCGCGGCATTGCAGCCGGCGCGGTTAAGGGTTGATCACCATGAAGGCAAATGCAACTCCCAGCGTGTCGGTGCGCGGTTTGGCGCAGAGTTATGGAGCAGTCAAAGTGCTGCATGCACTCGACCTCGATATTGCAGAGGGTGAGTTCCTCGTGCTGCTTGGCCCTTCGGGCTGTGGCAAGTCTACATTGCTGAATTGCATCGCCGGATTGCTGGAACCTTCCGAAGGCCAGGTCTTCATCAAGGGCAAAAACGTGACGTGGGAGGAGCCCAAGGATCGTGGCATCGGTATGGTGTTCCAGTCCTACGCGCTCTATCCGCAAATGACAGTAGAGCGGAATTTGTCCTTTGGCTTGCGCGTGGCGGGCATGGCCACTGAGGAAATCGACAAGCGCGTGAAGCGTGCCTCGGCGATGCTGCAATTGGAACCGCTGCTGCAGCGCAAGCCAACTGCGCTATCGGGCGGCCAGCGCCAACGTGTTGCCATCGGTCGTGCACTTGTCCGCGATGTCGATGTGTTCCTGTTTGACGAACCATTGTCGAACCTGGATGCCAAATTGCGTGCGGAGCTGCGCGTGGAAATCAAGCGTCTTCACCAAAACCTTGCGAACACGATGATATATGTGACGCATGACCAGATTGAAGCCATGACACTGGCTGACCGCATTGCCGTGATGAAGGGTGGCACCATCCAACAGCTTGATGCGCCGCAGACGATTTATAACAAACCGAAGAATCTTTATGTCGCCGGCTTCATCGGTTCGCCGTCGATGAATTTCATAAAAGGCCGGATCGAAGGTGCGGGTGCAAAGGCCGTTTTTGTGATGGGCAAAGAACGGGTTCCCCTGAAGGATTACAAACCAGATGCACCGCTTGATGCGCGGGCTGCCGTGCTTGGCGTGCGTCCGGAACATATTCTGCTCGATGCCGCAGCCAGCAAAGCGGCAACTGATGTCCTCAAAGCTGTTGTCGATCTTGTTGAACCGATGGGATCAGACAGTTTGGTATGGTTGAAGCTGGCTGACAACGTCATCAGCGCGCGTGTAGAATCAAACCAGACCTTTGAGCCCGGACAGAAAGTCGATGTCCGTTTCCGGGTCGGTTTGGCCTCAGTGTTTGACGAGGCGTCGGGGGAAAGACTTTAGGACCATGGTCCACCCTGATACCTCTACAGAGTTGCATAAATTTTGATTTCAAGGAGGCCTTCAATGCCAAAGAGAATTTCATTCCAACTTGTATTCAGTGCACGCAATTCTCAGCCGTGGGAGTCCGGTCATCGAGCACCTTGCCAAGTGCGGTTACAAGGAAGTCGAAGGTTTTGGAGGTGCCTATGGAACGCCGGGTGCGTTCTTTGACGAGCCGGAGAAATTCCGCGCCCTTCTCGACAAGCACGGGCTGACGATGCCGACGAGCCACCTGTTCCCCGTCGACCTGTTCGAGAAGGACAAGAAGCGCGTCATCCAGATCGCCAAGATCATGGGTATCAAATATCTCTATTGTCCCTACGTCTTGCCGGAAGCGCAACCCAAGACGGGCGCGGGCTGGAAAGCCTTTGGCAAGCGTCTTGGCGAAGTTGCCAAGGAAATGCGTGGCGAAGGTTTGGTTTCGGCTGGCACAACCACGATTTCGAATTCAAGAAACTGAAAGATGGCTCCATGCCACATTGACCGCATTTTTGAAGGCGGGCCGTTGGTCGATTGGGAAATGGATATTGGCTGGGTGTATTTTTGCCACAAGCAGGACCCGGTGAAATGGATCAAGACATACAGTGAACGGATTACCATCGCGCACGTGAAGGACAATGCGCCGAAGGGAGAAAACCTTGACCAACATGGGCAGTCCGATGTCGGCAAGGGCACAGGCAACTGGCCAAAGATATTTGATGCGCTGCGTCAAGACCATTCGCGCTGCGTGCATTTTGTCGTTGAACACGATGATCCGAAGGATTTCAAATCCTTTGCGAAAAACTCCTTCAACTTCGTCTCAAAAATCTGAGAAGTGAACATGTGCAAAAGTCATGGGTGTTGGCATCATTGGATGCGGCAATATTTCCTGGGCCTATTTGAAGCTCGCCAATCTCTTCAAGGGAATTGAAGTGAAGGCTGTGGCCGACGTCAACATGGATGCGGCGCGAGCGCGCGCCAAGGAATTCAATGTCGAGGCGCAAACAGTGAAGGACTTGTTGAAGAACAAGGATATCGACATTGTCGTGAACCTCACGGTGCCTGCCGTGCATTACAAAGTGTCGAAGCAGATCCTTGATGCAGGCAAGCATGTGTATTCGGAAAAGCCGTTGACACTGTCCTACAAGGATGCGCTGGCCTTGCAGAAGTATGCGGCGAAGAAAAATCTGCGCGTGGGGTCAGCTCCCGACACATTCCTCGGATCATCGCACCAGCTGGCGCGCAAGACGATTGATGATGGCAAGATCGGCAAAATTGTTTCCGGCACTTGCCATTTCATGGGCCCCGGAATGGAAATGTGGCATCCTAATCCTGATTTCTTTTTCGTGCCTGGCGGCGGTCCGGTTCTTGACATGGGGCCTTATTACATCACCAACCTCGTCAATCTTGTTGGCCCGGTGAAGCGGGTATCGGCGCTGCTCGGCACGGGCCGCAAGGAGCGGGTGATCAACAGCCAGCCCAACAATCCGCGCAACGGCGAGAAGCTCAAGGTGAAAACGCCGACGACATATCACGCGCTGCTTGAGTTTGTGAACGGTGCCTGCATCACGGTTTCGCTGTCGTGGGATGTGTGGGCGCACAAGCACCAGAACATGGAACTTTATGGCCAGACGGGTGCGATGTTTGTGCCTGATCCAAACTTCTTCGGCGGTGATGTGATGGTGGCTGGCAGTGACCAGAAGCCTGTCGCACTGCCAGTTTGGGATCATCCTTTCGCCAAGAACAACTGGGGGATGGGCAACAGCCAGATCGATGTGATCTGGGCCAATTATCGCTGTGCCGGACTTGCCGACATGGCTGATGCGATTGCTAAAAAGAAGCTCGCGCGCTGCGATATTTCCATGGTTGCACATGTCGTTGAAGTGATGACGGCGATGATGGAGTCGGGCAAGGCGAAAAAGGTTGTGACTCTCAAATCCACTTGCAAACGCCCCGCACCGTTTGGTCCGGCTGAAGCGCGGGCACTGCTCAAGTGAAATATAACCGCTGCGGCAAAAGCGGGCTGATGCTGTCGGCTGTTTCACTGGGCCTGTGGTATTCTTTTGGCGACAATGGCGATGCTGCCGTCAAGCGTGCCATGTGTGTGAAAGCCTTCGACATGGGTGTCACGCATTTTGATCTCGCCAACAATTATGGGCCGCCGCCGGGTTCTGCGGAAGTTGCCTTTGGCGGTATCCTGCGTGCGGACCTGAAGGGTCACCGCGACGAGATGATCATCTCGACCAAGGCTGGCTATCATATGTGGGATGGGCCCTATGGCGACGGTGGCAGCCGCAAATATCTGATTGCGAGCCTCGACCAAAGCCTCAAGCGCATGGGCCTCGATTATGTCGACATCTTCTATCACCACAGGCTTGATCCTGACACGCCATTGGAAGAGACATTGGGTGCGCTTGATACGATCGTGCGGCAAGGCAAGGCGCTGTATGCCGGCATTTCCACTTATCCGGCCGACAAGACCCGTGCTGCCGGGCAGATGTTGCGGGGGCTGGGGACTCCGTGCCTCATCAACCAGCCGCGGTTCAACATGCTGCAACGGGAGCCAAAGGAGCAGGGTGTTCTTGCAGCGTGTGAGGACGAAGGGATGGGAGTCATCTGCTTCTCTCCACTGGCTCAAGGTGTGCTTACGGACAAGTATCTCAACGGTATTCCGGAAGACAGTCGCGCGACATTTGGCCAATGGTTTGACAAGGGACTGATTGGGCAGGCGGGCGTCGAAAAGCTGCGCAAGCTGAACGCCATGGCGCGGGATCGCGGACAGAGCCTTGCACAAATGGCAATATCCTGGAACCTCAGCCACAAGCCTGTGGTTTCCTGCATCATTGGTGCCAGCAAGGTTATGCAAATTGAAGATTGTGCCGGTGAGGCCAGCTCGCGGCTGCTTTCGGCAAGTGAGTTGCAGGCGATTGACGACATTCTGCTCTGAGGTGATGTTCTACACGTGTTCTCGCAGAGACAAGGGTCAAACTTTCTTTCGCGCCGACGTGCAGAAGGCTTGCCTTCCGAAATTCCTATGCCTATACGAGCGGCGCGGTTCGATATCGCATCAGTGTGGGTGGTTAGCTCAGCG
>CAVTXF010000017.1:0-102692 GCA_963738595.1 uncultured Alphaproteobacteria bacterium | reverse complement strand
AACGGTAGTGGGTCAGTCTGAAATCTGCCCCTGTTGACTATTCTGGAAATCTGCCAGCGCACATGCCATATTAGTGGAATGAAAAGAAACCTAAACGACCCCGCGATGTGTCTCAGCTCGCCAAGATGATGGTTGATATTGCGAGTGGTGAAGATGGTTCAGGCAAAAAGAAACCCCGCCCAAAGAAGGCGGGGCAAAAAGAGAACCGTCAAGTAGTTTTACAACCCCTTGCCTTCATCATCGCCAAAATCAAAGTCTATTTGTGTGGGCTCTCCGTACGTAGGGTAGTGGCGATCAAGCTTAGTTTTGAAAGTAACCCAATCATCGCTCATCCACATTGTGGCCAAAACAGCGCCAAGATGCTCTCTCAATTTCGGGTACCCTACGCTTTTGGTTAGAAGTTGAAAAAACTTCGCTTTTGGGCGACCTGATTTATTTTTCGGAATGGCACTTTTCAATTCGTCTAGAACACCGGGGGCAAGCCTTTTGTAAACAATGTCGTTCGTCAACACTCCAAAATACTGAGGGCCGTTTCACGTTGTTTGGATCATATGCGAGTCGCGGAACCTAAACATTTCTTGGTAGAAATCGCTCGGAAAAGTTCGAAGCCATGGCTGCAATTCTTTTGTGATGAACGCATCAAGTATGCGGGCAAGGGCATCTTTCGTGCGGTCTTTTTGGTAGCCAGTAGCTTCGTCAATGAGCGCTATAATGCCAATGCGCGCAAAACCGCGAATAAGCAATTCGCACCGCTCCGCAAAATGTGTCTGGCTGGGCAACAGTGCTCCTGGTGCTTTGCGGGCTGCCAATATAACGTCGCATATATCAGCAAGAATTGTGAAGGCCAAGCGGGTCAAGTGGACGAAATCTGGTCGTTCACCTATGCCAAGCAAAAGAACGTTGCCACGTGCTAAGTTGCCGCTCCGGATGGCGCTGGCGACACTTGGACTTGGACTGCGATTGATGCCGATAGCAAGATGATCCTGTCTTACTTTGTCGGCGGTCGTGATGGTGAGTGCGCCATGTGGTTTGTGGATGATTTGCGCTCACGCCTTGCCGGACGCATTCAGCTTACCAGTGATGGCCACAAGGCTTATCTTGAAGCTGTTGAAGGCGCATTCGGTGGCGACATTGACTACGCCATCCTGCACAAGGTCTATGGCGCAAGCCCTGAAAACAGAAGGGCCAGTACTCGCCAGCTGAATGCATTGGAACTGCAAAAGCATCGTATCGAAGGCGACCCGGACGAAAAGCATGTCAGCACGTCCTATGTGGAACGTAGCAACCTGACAATGCGGATGCACATGCGGCGCTTCACCCGGCTGACCAATGGCTTTTCAAAGAAGGTTGAAAACCACGCTTACGCTGTTGCACTTCACATGATGTACTACAACTTTGTGAAGCTCATTCTAAGCTGCGCATGTCACCAGCAATGGCCGCTGGCGTTTCGTCAAAGCTTTGGGAGATTGGCGACATTGTCGCCCTTGTCGAAGCACAGGAAGCCATGGCAGACAGGACACGCGGTCCTTACAAGAAAAAAGACGCCTCAATGGCAATTTCATTTTATCCAAGAGCCGGGCAGATATATGATGTGTGATTTTTCGGGCTTGAAAGAGCCGGAAATGAACAAAGTCCGTCCGGTTATTGTGACTTCTCCCAGACTACCTAATCGGTCCGAGATTGTGGCAGTTGTTCCGATTAGCTTGACCGCCCCGGCTAAGGAGATGCCTTTTGTGGTCCGCCTTTCTAAAAACTATCATCCTATGGAACAAGATGATCTGCCATGTTGGGCAAAGTGCGACATGCTATTGAATATAGGGAGATTTAGACTTGATGGGTTCAAAGTTGGAAGGCGGAAATGGGAATGCCCCCAAGTAATTGGGGCTGATTTGGACGCTGTTAGAGCAGGTGTTTTGCATGCACTTGGATTATCGGACTTGAAAAAAATGACCCAAGTAGGATATATCCCTTTAGTACCCCGGTCATCGGGCTTTAAGACCTAGATTACTAGGCAGGCTAGCCAAAGGAGCGATGACAATTCAGGTTAGCCTAGATATTGTCAATGTCCGAAAACCTCGGCGTAAAAGCCGGGGTTTTGTGTTTATGGCCTAGCAAATTCAGACACGTCGGTGCGATGATTGTCGCCTCCGCCGAAGGTGGTCTTGATGGCATTACCGTTGTCGATTGGAAGATGTGACCGGCAATTTTTCACAACAACTTGACAGTATGATTAAATCACACTAACCTCTCTCCCCATGTCCACCATCGAAAAGCGCACCATCAGCCTCCCCGCCGAACACGCCACTTTCATCGATGCCAAGGTGGCTTCCGGCGACTATGCCTCGGCCAGTGAAGTCGTGCGCGCTGGTCTTCGCGCCTTGCAAGAGCGCGATGCTGCGGTGGAACGGTGGCTGCGGGAGGATGTGGTCAAGGCTTTTGATGCCTACGAGGCCAACCCGAAGTCGGGCATTCCTGCCGAGAAGGTGCGCCGCGAGATTGAAGCCAGACACGCACGCTTTAAAGCTGCTAACGCGTGAAACAGCGGCAGGTCATTTATACGCCTGCCGCTCAGACCGATCTGCTGCAACTTCTTGACCGATTGCTGGAGATCGCCGGCCCAGCCGTTGCATTTCCCTACGTCGGGCGGCTTCAGACATTCATCGACGGATTGGAATATGGCTCACAGCGAGGGACCCTGCGGAAGGACGTGAGTCGAGGGCTACGGGTGATCGGATTTGAAAGGCGCGTCTCAATCGCTTTCAAAGTCTACGACAATGATGTGGTTATCATGCGCATTTTCTCTGGCGGCCAGAATTGGCATGACATATTGAATGATGAGGAAGCTCCATGATCCGCCACATCGTCCTTGTCCGCTTCAAACCTGAAGCGGACACATCGAAAGTCTTCGCCGCACTGAAAGACCTGCAGGGAAAGATCAACGGCATCATTTCGATCTCTGCTGGCGCTGATACCAGCCCCGAAGGCCTGCAACGCGGTAACACGCATGGCTTCACCGTCGACTTTATTGATGCGGCGGCGCGTGATGCGTATCTGCCGCATCCTGAACATCAAAAGGTGGGCGGGATGATTGTTGCGGCGGCAGAGGGTGGGATTGATGGCATCACTGTTCTGGACTGGGAGATGTAGGCCTTCGCTTTTTCGGGTGTTGACCGACTCGCACTTCAAAGCTCCGTATACTGATCAAATGAGCATGACCTCCATTGACAGCTTCTTTGGTTGAGTGACTTTCGCATAATTCCTCTTTAGAGGGAATTTTGTCGGTTCTAAATCCTATTTTTTGGTCATAATGGCGGTTTGTCAAGAGTACATCCCCAAGATAGGTCTAGAATGCGCGAGGATGCCTCCAGGGCACGTTTTGGGTGGGGGTGGTCGGTGGGGTAGCCTGAACATTACAGGAACGCTGCCAGGTGTCTCTGAGGGGCGCTGTGGCGATTTCTGGCATTGCGTGTGCCTGTCTTCGTGTATTCAATCCTATCGCGAGGAACGCTGATTTCGGGCTGTTCTGTGGCGAAAATCAGACTGAATGATGATAGTCAGTGTACGGAGTGTATTGCTCTGTAAACGGATTAATACAATCTGTATGCTGACTATATTTCAGGTGGGCGCCGCCGCGATCATCCTTGTCAGGCTGCCCCTGGCTGGGAATAGCGGGATCAAGCAGCATTGCAAGGCATGGTAGATGTCGGGCTTGCCATTGAAGAAAAATGTCGCGGGCTTCAGATCTTCTCCCAGTTCATGATGCCAGCCGCCCTTGGCGTGATCAATGAAATGATTGTTGCAGAAGCCCCAGATGCGCCGATACCAGTCCTGATAAAATGGATCATCCTCGTGGGCGGCGAGGAATGCTGCAGCGCCGATGGCTTCGGTGGCGGGCCACCAGAGCCTGTTGCGAAGGGCTGGCTGGTTGTTCCAGTCCAAGGTATAGAACAGGCCGCCATTCTCCTTGTCCCATCCCAGTTCCAATGTGGTGCGGAAGAGGCCGGCTGATGCTTCCGGCAACCAGGCGATCTTGCGGCCACCCAATTCCCACAGTTGCAACAGCAGCCGCGACCATTCCATGGCGTGGCCGGGGGTGGTTCCGGCGGGGCGGAAAATGTCCGATCCCTTGTAGTTGCGATCGATATTCCAATTTTGGTCGAAATGCTCCGCCACGCGCCAGCCCTGTTGCCTTGCATGGCGGTTGATGATCAGTGATGCGATGCTTTCGGACTTGCGCAAGTATTCTTCCTGGCCCGTTGCTTCAAAGGCCGCCATCAGGGCTTCGGTCAGATGCATGTTGGAGTTCTGGCCGCGATATTGGCTGATTGGCGACCAGTCATTTGCGAATTCTTCGGCCTGCGCGCCGTGGGCCCTTTCCCAGAAGCGCTCATCAAGGATTTGCGTGATGTCGGCCAGCATTTTATCGGCAAGCGGGTGGCCCACGCATTTCGCACTTGAAGCAGCGAGCAGAACGAAGGCTGCGCCATAGGCCTGCTTGCTGGCGTCCTTCACGCCATTGTCATCCAGCGACCAGACATAGCCACCGTGTTTTGTGTCGCGGTGATTGTGCCAAATGTATTGCATGCCATGATCGACCAGTGCATCGCAACCGGGGCGGCCCAGCAAATGACCAATTGCAAAGCAATGCACCATGCGGGTGGTGGCATGCAGCTGGCGGATGTCGCTTGCGGGTTGGCCGTGATTGTCGAGGTCGCAGAATCCGCCACGCGGATTTATGGATGTGAACTGGTAAAAATCAAACAGCCGCTCGGCCTGGTTCCACAGCCAGCGCTGGTGAAAGGAGTTGTGCATCCATGACTTCATCAGGCACTTATAGAACCGATTTGCCGCCAAGCAAAAGCCTGTGTATGCATCTCGCGCAACAGAAAGTGATTTTGCATGACCACGGTTACGCGCGATTCGAACGGCAATGAACTGAAAGACGGTGACAATGTCACGCTGATCAAGGACCTCAAGGTGAAGGGCACATCAGTGACGCTGAAGCGCGGCACGATGATCAAGGGCATTCGCCTGACCGGAAATGAAGACGAAGTTGACTGCCGCCATGAGAAGGTCAAAGGCCTGGTTCTGCGCACCGAGTTTCTGAAGAAGGCCTGATCCATGATCCGTCATGCCGCCATTTTCAAACTGAAACACGCCAAGGGATCAGCAGAAGAGACACGTTTTCTCGCCGCCATCCGCGGCCTCAAATCCATTCCAGGTGTTGAACGTTTTGAACTGGCGCGCGAGACGAGCCCAAAGAACGAGTATGATTTTGTGGTGTCGATGTATTTCAGGGATGACGCGGCTTATCATGCCTATAATGTGCATCCGCTGCATGTGGCTTTCGTCGAGGACCGATGGGTTCCGGAAGTTGCGCGTTTCATGGAACATGACTCGATGGAGCTTGTCTGATGTCCAATGCCACGCTTGCCCTTGCCGGTGACATTGCCCGCTACTATGCGGAGCATGCATTTCGTGAGGCGCAGGTCCTGGGAGAATTGCGGGCGGAAACAGCACGGCTTGGTGGTGCAGCAAACATGCAGATTGCGCCAGAGCAGGGGGCATTCCTCGGCATGATGGCGGCGCTCTGCAATGCCAAAGCCATTCTCGAAATCGGAACATTCACCGGATATTCCTCGCTCGCGATGGCGCTGGCATCAAAGGCACATGTTACTTGTGTGGATGTGAGCGAGGACTATACCACGATGGCGCGCAAGTATTGGCAGAAGGCCGGTGTTGCGGATCGCGTGACGTTGCGGCTTGATGGCGGGCATGCGGCAATTGCCGACCTTTTGAAACTCGGACAGGCCAACAGCTTTGACCTGTGTTTCATCGATGCCGACAAGACATCTTATGATGCTTACTACGAAGGCGCGCTACAGCTGTTGCGGCTGGGCGGACTGGTGATGATCGACAATGTGCTGTGGGGCGGGGAAGTTGCCAATCCGAAGACACGTGATAGCGATACCGAGGCCTTGCGCAGGCTCAACAGCAAGATACAAAAGGATGGCCGGGTGCAGATGGTGATTGTGCCGATTGGCGATGGCCTGACCTTGGCACGAAAGATTTGAGCGATGCGCAAGATGGCATTGACAGCGGAGCTTGTTGCCCTGTGCCATCGCGATGTTGTTGATCCCGGGCCTTCCTCCAGCACGCACTATCTTGTCGACGGTGATTTTGGACCCGCTGCACAGGACATTGTCTCGCGGAAAACACCGGGACCCTTCTGGCTCTTTGCTTATGGTTCGCTGATCTGGAAACCCGAAGTTCCGCATGCCGAAATGCGGCGGGCAACGGCGCATGGCTGGCACCGGGCGTTTTCGATGCAGATCATGCGCTATCGCGGCACGCCGGAACAGCCGGGATTCATGATGTGCCTTGATCATGGCGGGAGTTGCGAAGGTGTTGTGCTGCGTCTGCCGGATGATGACCTTGAAGGATACATTGAAAGACTTTTGCGGCGCGAAGTGAGCCGCAAGGGTGGGCTTGAAGCGGTGCGCTGGATTGATGTCGAGTCAGGTGGAGAGACATTGAGGGCGCTGGCTTTCTACGCGGCACCGAAATTTCTGGAAAACTATCAGGAGAACCGACCTCCGGATGTGGTTGCGAAAGGTCTGGCGCGGGCCTGCGGGCACTGGGGGTCAGGAGCGGAATATCTCTACAACACAGTGTCGCAACTGGAAGAGCTCGGCATTCATGATGAAGGATTGTGGGCGCTGCAAGAAAAGGTGGCGCATGAGATCAAGGTTACCAAACTTTCATGAGAACAGTCCCCGCTTTGTAACGTTCCGTCAGGGGTTTGTCAGGACTTTTGGCCGACAATCCGGTGATGGCGCTGACGGCACATGAGGTTGAAAACTTCCGGATATGGGATCTGCCGACGCGCATCTTTCACTGGCTGCTTGTGGTTGCTGTCGGCTTCCTGCTTTTTACCGGATTGCTGGCACCGGAAAACTGGCTCGATCTGCACCGCTATGCCGGATATTTGGTCGCGGCTCTGCTTGCCTTGCGGATTGTGTGGTGGTTTTTCGGAACCGGCTATAGCAGGCTGTCCACATTGTTGCGCAATGCAGCGCAGCTAAAATCATTCTTGCCTGCACTTTTGCGGTTGAAGCCACCGCATTACGCCGGGCACAATCCTGCTGGATCGGTGATGATCCTGGCGCTGATGGGAGCGCTCTGTGCATTGGTGGTCACGGGGTTCGTGGTGGAAGGGGGCGAAGAAAAACTCGGGCTGCTGGCCGGCGTGACGTGGTTCTTCACCGGGGAAATTTCACATCTGTTGCACATGTGGCTGGCCTATGCGCTGATCGTGATGATCATTTTTCACATCGCAGGTGTGGCGTTTGAAACACGGGTGCAAAACGTGCCGCTGGTGCGCGGCATGATCACGGGGCAGTTGCCGCTGCCTGCCGATGCGATAGGATTTGACTCACTAAGGCCGCAGGCGCGCAATGCGATGATTGCCGTCATTGCGCTTGGCATGTTTACGGCGGCTGCGGGTTTCGTGTTGCTGCGGCTGCCGCCGCTTGGCGTAAAGGTGGTTCAGGCCAATGCAAGCTATGAAGAGGAATGCAGTGCATGCCACGCAGTGTTTCATCCGAGTTTGCTGCCGAAAGCATCTTGGCTGGCCATCATGCAGGGGCTTGATGACCATTTCGGCGATGTCGCGAGCCTGCCTGTTGACAAGGCCACAGAAATTTCCGCGTTTCTTGCTGCCAATGCAGCTGAGACGACTGATACAGAACCGGCGCACCGGTTCCGGACTGTGTCGGCAGAAGACCAGTTGCGCATTACCGGCACGGCGTACTGGAAGCAGACACATTCCGGCATTGCAGCGGATGTATTTGTCGGTCCCGGTGTCCGGTCGAAAGCAAATTGCGCGGCCTGTCACAGCGATGCCGCAAGTGGCAGGTTTGATGACGGCGCTATACTCATTGTTCCCGCACTCGCGACACCTGAAGGAGGTTGACCATGAAACACAAATTTGCTGCCGCCCTGTTTGCCTTGATGCTGCCCTTGTCCGTGCCCGCATCTGCGGATGCGGCCCGGGACAAGATCATTGCGGACCTGCTGACTGAGGCCAAGGCAGCTGATCCCGGGTTTACCGGCTTTTCTGGCGATGATGGAAAAGCCTTCTGGCAGGGCACGCATTCGGGTGGCAAGCCTGATACGCCGTCGTGCACCACGTGTCATACAAAAGATCCAAAGGCCGTTGGGCAAACGCGGGTTGGCAAGGCCATTGAAGCAATGGCTGTCTCGGTCAATCCCAAGCGCTTCACCGATGCCGAAACGGTTGCGAAGTGGTTCCTGCGCAATTGCAACAGCGTGCTGGGCCGCGAATGCAGCGCTGCCGAGAAAGGCAATGTCATCACCTATCTTGCAGCACAATAGGAGTTCATCATGAAAATTGTTCCCAAGTTGTTTGCCGGTGCCTTGTTCGTGGCCGCTGGTGTTGCACCGGTGCTTGCAGAAGGCATGCAGGTTCCGATTACCGATGACATGACGCAGACAGAATGTTCGGCATGTCACACTGCCTATGCTCCGGTGTTCCTGCCAGCGCGTTCATGGACTGCGATCATGGGTGATCTGGCAAATCATTTTGGCGAAGACGCAAGCCTTCCTGCCGACAAGCAGGCGACGATCCTTGCCTATCTGGTCGCCAATGCCGCTGATTCAGATGCGGGCAGCAAACGGATGTTGCGCGGCATCAAGACTGACGCGACGCCACTGCGCATTACCGAATTGCCGTGGTGGAAAAGGGCGCATGATGAATTGAACGCCAAGCGGTTCACCAGTGACAAGGTCAAGTCGGCTTCGAACTGCATTGCCTGCCACACGACAGCAGACAAGGGATTTTACGCCGAAGACTAGGTTTTTCCTGAATGAAACAGAAAAAGTGTGGTGCGCGAAATCATGCAGCATCGCGCTTGTGACGGATGTTACATGCCGGGCATGATAAAGACGGTCGGTTCGGCTGGCAGTGTGTCAGCTGAAACGACAATCATATCCTCACCCAGGCGCTCTATCCTGAACTCTTTCGCAGCTGTTTCCTGAAAGCGCTCGAGGCTGCCTGCAAAGCGTGCGTGCATGGGAAGGATGACGCGCACCTGCAGTTCCTTCAGGACATTCATCATGTTTTCAACGGGCAGCGTCATGCCGCCGTCAACCGGAACCATGACCACATCCAGTCGTCCAATTGCTCCGATATGCTCGGGTGCCAGTTCGTGATGCAAATGACCCAGATGGCCAATACACAAACCGCCCGTCTCGAAAATGAAAATCGAATTGCCGTCCTTCTCGCGCGATGTTGCGCCAAAGCGGATATCCGTCGGGACATTGCGGATGCGGACATCACCCACTTCAAGATGATGGCGTGCAGGCTTGCCGACATCACCCCAGCCCTTCAGCACGTGCTTGATCGCAGGATCGGGAAAATCTGTGAAGTGCGATGAATGAGCGTGGTTCATCGTGGCAATATCGGGCGCGGTGCCAGCCGAAAACCCCGCATAATCAGTGGCGATCCGAATACCTTGCGGACTCTCGACAATAAAGGTCGAGTGCCCGGCGTAAGTGAGACGTACCTCGTTTTCCTTCAGCGCCGCAAAGTGCAATCGTGCTTCACCCTGTGCGATCGCGAGGCATTCACTCGGTCGCGGCTGCGCAAATGCCGGGAGACTGACGCAAAGTGCGAGCAAAAACGTGATCATCAAGCGCAGCGGCACACAAGCCTCCCATCGTCAAGCGAGCAGCGCCCAGTTACGACCCAAAATCAGGCCGCTTTGTGACGCGCGGTGAGGTGCCTCCCTTCTCTCATGGACAAGCCAATTCAAGTTTGGGTAGACATGTTCCATCACAATGAGGGAACTTGTCCATGGGTGGAAGATTAAAAGGAAAAATGGCCATCGTCACGGCTGCCGGCCAAGGCATTGGCCGCGCCACTGCCCTTGCCATGGCGCGCGAAGGGGCGACGGTCTGGGCAACTGACATCAATGGCGAACAGCTGGCCTCGCTTGCGAAAGAACAACCCGGGATCAGGACGATGATCCTCGATGTTCTGAAGCAAGACAATATTGAAGCTGCTGCAAAAACCATTGGCACACCCGACATCCTGTTCAACTGTTCGGGCTTTGTGCATAGCGGCACCATTCTTGATGTTGTCGACACGGACTGGGACTTTGCTTTCGAGCTCAATGTGCGGGCGCATTACCGCATGATGCGGGTTTTCACGCCGGGTTGGCTGGCGCGTGGCAAGGGCACGATTGTCAATATGGCTTCGATTGCATCTTCGCTCAAAGGTGCACCCAACCGCTTTCTCTATGGCACGACCAAGGCCGCTGTCATTGGCATGACCAAGGCGATGGCAGCGGATTTTGTGACCAAGGGCATTCGCGTGAATGCCATCTGTCCAGGCACGGTTGAAACGCCATCACTTTATGACCGGATGCGGGCGCAGGGTGATTTCGAAGCGGCGAAGGCTGCCTTCATTGCGCGGCAACCGATGGGCCGGCTGGCGCAGCCGGAAGAGATTGCTGCACTGGTTGTCTATCTGGCGTCAGATGAAAGCGGATTCATCACGGGGCAGACCTTCACAATCGATGGTGGCTGGTCGATCTGAAACAGAAAAAAGGCGCCGGAGAAACTCCGACGCCTTCCCGTCCCCATATGCTTTATGTGTGTGTGTGCATTTAGTTGATGCGGGTGATTTCGACTTCAGCTACGCCTTCTTGAATCATGCCGATGGCTTCTGCCGCCCCGCGGCTCAGATCCAGCGAGCGACCGTCGATATAAGGTCCGCGGTCGTTGATGCGGACGATCACGGACTTGCCGGTATCTGCGTGACGGACGCGCAGCAGTGTTCCGAACTTGTAGCGGCGGTGGGCCGCCGTCATTCCCATGGGGTCGAATTTTTCGCCGTTGGCGGTGATTTCTCCAGACTGGTAATAAGACGCAATGACGACGTTATCGTCATCTTTTGGAACGTAGCCCATTACCAAGAATGAACAGGCTGCACCTATCGGTATGCATTTCCGCATGATTTGGCCCCCGGTTTAGACGTGACTTGAAAGCCGACTAGGCGCAGGATTGCGGGTTAATTGAAAGCCGCTTTTGCCTCAAATTGAAGAAGGTCGGGCAGCCTATGGCATGCATTACGTGCACCTGATTCAGTATCAAACGTTATGCGAAACGGGCGATTCATGTAATGGAGTCACCGCCCATCATGATTAATGATGCGGATCAAAAGACGCCCTGTGGTGCGCTGCTTCATCCAAAAGCGGGCGACCGGAATTCAACTGTGCGGTTAAGCGTATATTACTTCGACCGTTAAAAAAATGCTCAGTCCAGCACGACATAGTTGATTTGTGCCACACCCATGCGATGCAGGCCGATTGCCCTTGCCGCACCGAAGGAGAGATCGAGCACGCGACGCTTGATGAAAGGTCCACGATCATTGACCCGTACGATGACGGTTTTGCCGTTGCGCAGATTGGTGACCTTGAGACGCGTGCCGAAGGGAAGATTGCGGTGAGCGGCGGTGAGGCCGTCGGGATTGTAGCGCTCGCCGTTGGCGGTTTGCCTGCCGGTCTTGTAAAATGATGCAAGGCCAGAGGTGGCCGCTGCAGCGGGCTCAAGTGCACAACAGATGACAGCAAACATTGCAGCAAAGACAAATTTCATTCCGGTCTCCAGTTTCAGGGCTGAACGCATCGGGCACAAACACAGGTCACATGGCACAGGTCACATAGCTCAAGGGGGGCTCATGGGTTTGCCTTGTGCCGAAATTATGGCAAGAGTGCTGCCCATGATGCACCTTGTTCATCGTGATGCGTTGCACTTCGACCAGCCTGTCGGGAGCTATTGGGAGAGTTCGGCTGAGCCGTTGAACCTTCCTATCAGCGCACTTGGCCAGGATGTCAAAGCCGATGTTGCCATCATGGGTGGCGGATTTACCGGGCTTTCTGCTGCACTTGCCTTGGCGCAAGCGGGCATTGACGTGGTGCTACTGGAAGCGGGGCCCATTGGCTGGGGTGCATCGGGGCGCAATGGCGGGTTTGCCTGTCTTGGCTCGCACAAGCTTGGCCAAGCCGGCATTCTTGCGAAATACGGCGAGGACGAAACGCGGCGCTATTATCGCGCGATGGTCGATGCAATTGCACTTGTTGATGCCAATCTTCGCGATCACGATATCGATGGCTGGAAGACGGGCGAAGGCGACATGTCACTGGCGCATCTGCCAAACCGGGTTGACGAGTTGAAAGACGAGCAGGCTTTCCTGAAGCGCATTCTGGGTGAAGAAGCGGTGCTTCTATCGCAAGACGAGTTGCGCCAGCACGGCACATATGGCCCGCAGTTCTTTGGCGGCCTCAAGCATTCAATCGGGTTTGGGGTGCATCCCTTGAACTATGCGCGCGGGTTGGCACGGGCCGCACACAGGGCAGGTGCACGGCTATTTCCGCAATCTCGCGTGACGCGGTGGGAGCAGCAAGACGGTGCCCATCAGTTGTGGACCAGTGGCGGACGCGTGAGCGTCAAGCGCGTGCTGGTGGCCACCAATGGCTACACGCCGGAGGATGTTTCGCCCTACCACACGGGCAAGCTTTTGCCAGTCCTGTCCAACATCATTGTGACGCGACCCCTTTCGGAAGACGAAAAGGCTGCGCAGGGTTGGACGTCGCACATCATGTCGTCGGACACGAAGAACCTTTTGCATTATTTCAGGCTGTTGCCCAACAACCGGTTTCTGTTTGGCAGCCGGGGTGGCACGAATTCTGACCAAGCAGCTGCGGCAGATTACCGGGCGCTCATCACGCGCGAATTCCACGAGATGTTTCCATCGTGGCGGCAGGCGGAGATCACGCACTACTGGCGCGGCTTTGTGTGCCTGAGTTACGATCTGGTGCCCTTTATCGGGGCGCTGGATGAGACGAAAACCGTGTGGACGTCGCTTGCCTATCACGGATCAGGGGTTGCCATGGCGAGCTATTCGGGCCGTGCCGTGGCGCGCATGATGCTCAATGAAAAGGCGCGTGAGGAGGTTCCTGCCATCATCACGCGCCGCCTGGCAAAATTTCCTTTGCCGATGTTCCGGCCACTTTACCTGAAAGGCGCATATGTCTGGTATGCGCACCAGGATGCGCGCTAGAGCGGCATGCAGATAGGCAGCACTGGCCATCTGCGAAAATGCCACGCCAAACCAGAGACCTGGAGCGAAAAGCCAATTCCGTGAAGCGGCATTTCGCTTAGCGACGGCGCTTGGCAGCCTTCTTTGCCTTCTTGGCTTTTTTCGCAGGTTTTTTCACGATCGCTGCTTCGACCATGATCTCGACGTCGTAGCCGGGAGCGGCGAGCTTCGACTCAACGGTGGCGCGGGCCGGGCTTTCGCCTGCCACGACCCAGGCATCCCAGGCTTCGTTCATTTGCGCGAAGGTGGACATGTCGGTGATCCAGATATTGGCCTTGACGATGTTGGTCTTGGATGTTCCAGCCTGCTTCAGCGTTGCGTCAATGTCCTTCAGGATGTCAGCCGTCTGTTCGCGGACCGATTTGCCTTTGGCGTTTTCCGAGACAAAGCCTGCGAGATAGGCCATGCCGTTGTGAATGACGGCAGCGCTCATGCGCTTGCCTGCTCCGATGCGTTTCAATGCCATGTTGTTTTCCTCAATTAGCAGGTGGTTTCTTATGCAAAGCGCGCATCATGCGCAAGCACGGCGTTGAGCAATACCTGCGATCCGGCCCCGCATTCCTCCAGTGTCGTGGATTCCGCTTCATTGTGTGAAATGCCACCGAGGCAGGGGACGAAGATCATGGTCGTTGGTGCCACGCGCGCGATATAGGCGGCATCGTGGCCGGCGCCGGAGGCCATTTCGCGGGACGAGAAACCGGCCTGTTTTGTCCCTTGACGCACGCAGTCGATGAGTTCGGGCGCAAATTTAACAGCGGGTGAATTCCAGATGCGCTTTTCTTCCAGGTCAAGATTCAGTTCAGCGGCGATCTTTGGCAGTGCGGCCTGATATTCCTTCTCCATCCTGTCGAGTTCGCGCTCATCGGGATGGCGAAGATCAACCGTGAAGAAGACTTCCCCCGGCACGACATTGCGGGAGTTTGGACGGTTTTCGATGAGGCCCACGGATGCAACGCCGGGCAAATGCGCCATGCCCACCTGGTGGATGGCCTCGATCATCCTTGATGCGCCCAGCAACGCATTCTTGCGCAGGCCCATAGGTGTGGCACCGGTGTGGGATTCCTGGCCTTTCACTGTCACCTCATACCAGCGCATGCCCTGCACACCGGTGACAACACCGATCATCTTGTTTTCGGCTTCGAGGATGGGTCCCTGTTCAATGTGCAGCTCGAACATGGACGAGAACTTGATGGCACCTGCCTTGTGCTTGCCCTTGTAGCCAATGCGTTCCAGCTCATCACCCAGCTTGATGCCATTGCGGTCCTCGCGGCTATAGGCAAACTCCGGCGTGAACACACTGAGCATAGACACCCGAACACAACATGGCGGGCGCAAAACGCGAGCCTTCCTCATTGGTCCAGTTGACGATCATCAGCGGCGCATTGGATTCGTAGCCCATGTCAACGAGTGTCCGCATGGCTTCGAGAGCCCCCAGCACGCCGAGTACGCCATCAAATTTTCCGCCGGTGGGTTGCGTGTCGAGATGCGAGCCCATGGCGATGGGCAACACGTCCTTGCGCCTGCCGGGGCGGGTGGCGAACATGTTGCCGACTTCATCGACCTCCACTGTGCAGCCCAGTTTCTCGCATTCCGCCTTGAACCAGTCGCGCACGCGTTTGTCTTCGTCCGACACGGTGAGGCGCTTGATCCCGCCTTTTGGCGTGCCGCCAAATTTCGCGGTCTCCATCAGCTGATCCCACAGGCGTTGCGGGTTGATGGCGAGATTGGTTTTTGATGTCATGATTTGGCCTCTTGATTGTCAGCAATGTCCTGCCACAATCCGGTTGTGTCAAGCAGGGAAGGTTGCAACAATGGTTGGCGAGGCAGTGCGCACAAACACCAAGGCTGTGAAGCTCGCCGTGTCATTGCAAGTCATGACCTTTGACACGGTCCGGGACATCACCGCTCTGGACGTCAGCGTCGATCAGCGGGCATATGTTGCATCAAATGCTGTATCGATCGCTGAGGCATATTTCAATCCCGGCGCATGGTTCAGGTCCATTCATGTGGACAGCAGTCCTGTGGGATTTGTGATGTTGCTTGATCCAGCCCGCCCCGGTGCTATCCATCGCGGCCCCGTTGCTCTTGATGATCTCGTGCTTTGGCGCTTTATGATCGACCATCGGTTTCAGCGCTTGGGTTATGGCAGGCGGGCGCTCGACCTTGTTTGCCGACATGCATTGCTCGTAGGCACTGCCAAGCGAATTCTTTCGAGTTATGTAGAAGGGCCACATGGTCCGGAACGTTTCTATCTTGACTACGGATTTCAGAGGACCGGTCAATTGCGGAACAAGGAACGTGAAATTGAAATTGCCTTGCCGTTGAGTGATTGGCTTGCACTCAATGACTGATCATTTACCAAATCCATCTCTGGCTGGCGATCTGGCGGCAGCTGTTGCCGGTGTCGTGCCGACGCGTGTGACGCGGTTCAGCACGGGCATGCAGCACTATGTTTACGACGTGGAATTCGATGATCGGGCTCCGGTTGTGGTGCGCATCGCGACGGAAGAAAACCGTGCCGCGATGGTTGGGGCTTACCTCCTTTCAAGCCAGTTGCGTCCTGCTGGTGTGCCGCTGCCGCAGATCATCGCAGCTGACTTGGACCACCGGTTTCCTTATCTTATTCTTGATCGTTTTCCCGGCACTGATTTGATGCATGTCGTTCAGAATTTGTCGCTGCAACAACAGATCAGGATTGCTGAAAAGATCGCCGCTGCCCAGGCCGTGGTATCCGTATTGCCTTCAGCGGGGCGCTATGGATACGCAGTGACTGCCGAAGAAGCACCACACGCGAGCTGGTCGACTGTTCTGGAGCAGCGCCTTGCCGTGGTGCGCAGGGGCATCGCATCAGCAGGCATATTCGCGAGCAGCTACCCGGAGGCCATTGCAGCCCTGATCAATTCTCATCGCCGGGAGCTCGACGCCCAGCCCGCAACGCCCTTCCTGCATGATACAACCACCAAGAATGTGATCATAGCACCCGATGGCACATTTTCCGGTATTGTCGATGTTGATGACCTCTGCTTCGGCGACCCACGCAGCACTGTGGCCCTGACAAAAGTCTCACTTCTCAACATGGGAGTTGCAACGCATTACACCGACGCCTGGATGTCGATTGCCGGTTTCAAGGATGACATGATTTTCGGACTTTACGCGGCGTTGACCGCAGTCATCTTCATGTCTGAACATGGCCAGACCTTCAATGGGAATAGCATTTCGTCTACTCCTGAGGAACTGCACCGGCTCAGAGCCATCGCCGATCAATTCATAGAACGGGACACGTCGTCATAACCCAGCCTGAAGGTAAAATGATTACAGCCTTGGCTTGACCCGTGCCATATGCGGTGCCTGCAGAGCCAGATCTGCCGGACCAAATCTGTCCGCAACGGTATTGCACTGGTGCCAATAGGGATAACGCAGCCACGGATGGCTGACATCGTCGATGCGCCTGCGTTCTTCGTCACTCAGTTGCAATTCGGCTGAAGCCAGCGAATCCCTGAGCTGCTCTTCGTTGCGTGCACCGATCACCAGCGACGTAACTCCGGGCCGACCCGCAATCCACGCCTGAGTCACCTGCGCTGCCGAAACGCCGCGCTTTTTGCCGATGTCGATCAACACATCGATGATGTTATAGAGCCGCTCTTCGCTTTCAATCGGTGGCTCACCCCAGCCTTCCTTGTGCCGTGACAATTGCGGCGGTGGTGCATCCTTGCGGAACTTGCCGGACAAGAGTCCGCCGGCAATCGGCGACCAGACCTGCACGCCAAGGCCTTGATCGACTGCGATGGGGAGCAGTTCTTGTTCCGCGTCGCGGCTTTCGGGTGTGTAGTGAATCTGCTGGCAGACGAAGCGCTGGTAGTTGTGCCTGTCTGCCGCCATCAGGCATTTCATGATGTGCCAGCCGGAAAAATTTGAACAGCCGACGTAACGTACCTTGCCGTGCTTCACCAGTGTGTCGAGCGCTTCCATCATTTCCTCGACGGGCGTCATGCCGTCCCATTCATGGAGGAAGTAGAGGTCAATCACATCGCGCTTCATGCGCTTGAGCGAAGCTTCGCATTCATTGACAATATGGAAGCGGGACAGGCCCTGTTCGTTGGGTCCCTTGCCCATCGGAAAACGCACCTTGGTGCCGACCAACAGCTGGTTGGACCTGCCTTTCAGGATTTCGCCCAGAGCTTCTTCCGATTTGCCCCAGGAGTAAATGTTGGAGGTGTCGATCATGTTGACGCCGTGATCGACGGCGACGTCGACCAGCCGGTTGGCGTCTTTGCCTG
Organism: uncultured Alphaproteobacteria bacterium; assembly: GCA_963738595.1. Taxonomy (GTDB): domain Bacteria; phylum Pseudomonadota; class Alphaproteobacteria; order Rhizobiales; family Aestuariivirgaceae; genus Aestuariivirga. Next base: position 85,229 of record CAVTXF010000017.1, on the reverse strand, counting down.
AGGCGGTGCCAATCTTGCCAAAGAAACCATCGCTGGCAAAATTCATCGTGCCCAAGGTGTGAAGTGAAATCTTCAATCCAGAGCGGCCGAGCTGGCGGTATTCCATGATGTGCTTCTCCCGTTTCAGAATAGTCTTGCTGATTATACCCCACTTTGCGAAGCTCTTGTCAAAAGGAGATCATCATGGGCAACACAATCAGTTTCACGCGTCCAGATGGCAAACACTCGCTTGGCTATCTTGTCAAGGCGGAGAAGGAACAGGCACCTGGTATCGTTGTCATTCAGGAGTGGTGGGGTTTGCAGGACCAGATCAAGGGTATCTGCGACAAGCTTGCGCGTGCTGGTTTTCATGCGCTGGCACCTGATCTTTATGCGGGAAAGGTCATTCCATACCACGATTCAGAAGCCGCCAGCCGCGAGATGGGCTCACTTGATTTCACTGACGCCACCACGCAGATTGTGCGCGGTGCTGCGCAATATCTGAAGACCACCGGCACCAAAGTGGGTTTGACCGGATTTTGTTTGGGCGGAGCGGTCACTGTTCTCGGCGCGGTCCATGTACCAGACATTTCCGCCGCTTGTTGCTTTTACGGCATTCCGCCATTTGAGGCTGCAAATCCTGCTGACATCAAAGTGCCGTTTCAGGGACATTTTGCGAATCGGGATGACTGGTGCACGCCAGAGTTCGTGAATGCATTTGAAGCGCTTCTGAAGACCGCCAAGGTGCAATCAGAAATTTTCCGCTATGATGCCGATCATGCTTTCGTCAATGAACAGCGCAGCGTGCATGACCGTGCCGCGGCAGAGCTGGCGTGGTCAAGGATGCTGGCGTTCTGGCGTGAGAATCTTGGCGGCTGACGTAACACGCGCGCGCGAGATGCCATTTCACGGATCGGTCTCTTCTTCTGGTTTATTGTTTGTCGTGGCATTTTCACTGAAAACCGGCTCCACGTTCCGGCATGCCGGCCCAGCTGATCAGGCGTATGTTCAGGCGTATGTTCAGGCGTAGCTATAAGAGCCAATTTGCAGGACACCATGTTCGGACATCGCAGCCTGAAGCTTTGTCCTTTCGCGGACTGCAGCGCAAACCTTTGCGATTTTCTTGCAGCGCTGGTGCAATTCGGCCTCGCTCGGCATGGCCCAGATCGAAAGCATGAAGAGATAGAGATCGAGCGCGGTCAGGGTTTTTCCCAGAATATAGGGACCGGGGTGGGCGAGCTTGTCTTCGATCACCATGAAATTTTTCAGCATCACTTCAGCTGCCTTGCCTTTGATGATGGCTGATTGCTCTTCGCTGTCGCTGTAACCGCCACCGCCATAGGCCATGTTGGTCACCGGATAGATGTTGGAGCTCATGACATTGAGCCATGAGAGATAGATGCCGAAATCATAAGTGCCGGGCCGGGGCGAAAGACGGGTATCGGGATGGGCGATGGCGAGATAGGCAAAGATCGCTGCTGATTCAAACAGGGTGCGGCCATCGGGCAGCAGCAATGCCGGAATGAAACCCAGCGGGCTCTGGGTGCGAAAGGCAGGACTTCGCACCTCTTCCGGTGTCATCCAGTTGCTGGAATAGGGCACGCCCATTTCTTCGAGAAGGAACTGCACACCCATCGAGCCCCAGCCCCTGACATTGTGCAGCGTGTACATGGATCAAGACTCCCTGGGGAAGGTGATCAGGAATGTCCACATGCAATAGGCGCACGTGCCGACGGCGAGGGCCAACCAAAGGCCGCTTGCCCCATAAAACATTTCAAACGCCACCCAGCCAATGGTGGATGCGACAATTGCAATTCTGCGCCATAGCGGCTTGTAGAATGGATGGTCCTGATCGGTTTTGAACATGGTGGGATGTGACAACAGGGCGGCGGGCTTGTCAATGCGCCATCACATCAGTTGCGGGCCAGATACTCCGCGATTTCCAGCGCTGCCGCTTGGGGAGATATGCGTGTCGTATCAATTCTGATTTCAGGATTTTCCGGCTCTTCGTAGGGTGAAGAAATGCCGGTGAAGTGTTTGATCTCACCGCGCCGCGCCTTGGCGTAGAGGCCTTTGACGTCGCGCTTTTCGGCTTCGGCCAATGTCGTGTCGATGAAGATTTCGATGAACTCGCCGTCATCCATGCGTTCGCGCGCCATCAAGCGTTCGGAGCGGAAAGGCGAAATGAAGGAGACGAGCACGATCACGCCGGCATCAGCCATGAGTTTGGCGACTTCGGCGACGCGGCGGATATTTTCCACGCGCTCGGCATCAGTGAAACCAAGATCACGGTTGAGGCCGTGGCGGATGTTGTCACCATCGAGCAAATAGGTGAGATGGCCTTTGGCGTGGAGCTGCTTTTCAACCATGTTGGCAATGGTCGATTTGCCGGCGCCTGAGAGGCCGGTAAACCAGAGGACGCGCGGCTTCTGTTTCAGCAGTCTGGCGCGCGCCTGCTTGTTCACGTCCGTCGCCTGCCAGTGAATGTTGGCGGCGCGGCGCAAGGCAAAGCGGATCAGCCCCATGCCCACCGTGGTGTTGGTGAAACGGTCGATGATGATGAAAGAGCCCAGCGCCTTGTTCTCCTTGAAGGGAGCAAATGCCAAAGCGCCGTCGAGCTCGAGATTGCAGACACCGATCTCATTGAGGGTCAGGGTCGTTGCGGCCTGCTGCTCCATGGTGTTGACGTTGGTCTTGTATTTCAGCTTGTCCAAGGTGCCCGGAAGGGTTTTGGTTCCGGACTTGATGAGATAAGGGCGGCCCGGCAGCATGGGCTCATCGCCCATCCACAGGATCTGCGCTTCAAACTGGTCGGAAGTTTCGACTGGTGCAGCGGCTGAGCAGAGAACGTCGCCGCGACTGACGTCGATTTCATCGGCAAGTGTGATGGTGACAGCCTGATCGGAACGTGCTTCCTGCAAGTCGCCATCGGCGGTCACGATGCGTGTGACTTTGGATTGCTGGCCGGAGGGCAATACTTTCAACAGGTCACCGGGTTTCACCGTGCCACTGGCGATGGTGCCTGCAAAACCCCGGAAATTCTGGTTGGGCCGCGAGACCCATTGCACCGGCATGCGGAATGGTTTGGCCGATTGGTCTTCGCCCACCGGAACGGTTTCAAGATGGGCCATCAGCGTGGCACCGCGGTACCATGGCATGGCTGCCGAGCGTTCGATGATGTTGTCGCCAACCAATGCCGAGCAGGGAATTACGGTGATGTTGTCTGAACCCAATGACCTGGCGAAGGCGCGATAGTCTTCCTCAATCCTGTCGAAGATTGCCTTGTCGTAATTCACCAGATCCATCTTGTTCACGGCGACGACGAGGTGACGGATGCCGAGAAGGGTGGCGATGAATGTGTGGCGGCGGGTTTGGGTAAGAACGCCCTTCCTTGCATCAATCAGGATGATGGCGAGTTCGGCGGTCGATGCGCCGGTTGCCATGTTGCGGGTGTATTGTTCATGGCCGGGCGTGTCGGCGACGATGAACTTGCGCTTTGCCGTGGCGAAGGCACGATAGGCGACATCGATGGTGATGCCCTGTTCGCGTTCGGCGGCAAGGCCATCGACCAGCAATGCGAAGTCGAGATTGCCGCCCTGGGTGCCGAGTTTCTTCGAGTCAGCTTCGAGGGCCGAGAGCTGATCCTCGAAGAGCATCTTCGATTCATAGAGCAGGCGGCCGATCAGGGTGGACTTGCCGTCGTCAACGGAGCCGCAGGTGATGAAGCGCAGAAGATCCTTGTTCTCCTGGGCCTGCAAATATTCCGCGACATCGCCGCCTGCAAACTCGATGAAGCGGGTCATCAGAAATAACCTTCCTGCTTTTTCTTTTCCATGCTGGCTGAGGCGTCCTTGTCGATGACGCGGCCTTGTCTTTCAGACGATGTGGCGACGAGCATTTCCGCGACGATGTCGAGCAGTGACGTGGCGTTGGATTCGATGGCGCCGGTCAGGGGATAACAGCCGAGCGTGCGGAACCTTATCCTTTTCATCTGCGGCGTTTCGCCGGGAAGGAGGCGCATGCGGTTGTCATCGACCATGATGAGCTGGCCGTCGCGTTCCACCACAGGGCGTTCGGCTGCGAAATAAAGCGGCACGATTTCAATCTTTTCGCGGTGGATATATTGCCAGATGTCGAGCTCGGTCCAGTTCGACAAAGGAAAGACGCGGATCGATTCTCCCTTGTTCTTTCTTGCGTTGTAGAGGTTCCACAATTCAGGGCGCTGGTTCTTGGGGTCCCAGCGGTGGCGGGTATCGCGGAATGAGAAGATGCGTTCCTTGGCGCGGGATTTTTCCTCATCGCGGCGCGCACCACCAAAGGCGGCATCAAAACCATATTTGTCGAGGGCCTGTTTCAGGCCTTCGGTTTTCATGATCTGGGTGTGCAGGGCTGAACCATGATCGAAGGGGTTGATGTCCTTTTCGATGCCTTCGGGATTGATGTGAACGATGAGGTCGAGGCCGAGCTTCTTTGCTGTCGCATCGCGCATGGTGATCATGTCGCGGAACTTCCAGCGGGTATCGACATGCATCAGCGGGAAGGGTGGTTTGGCCGGGTAAAATGCTTTCATGGCCAGATGCAACATGACGGCTGAATCCTTGCCGATGGAATAGAGCATCACCGGCTTTTCACATTCGGCGGCCACTTCGCGGATGATGTGGATCGATTCCGCTTCGAGGCGGTCGAGATGCGTGAGTGCCGGTTTTGCGGCGATGACAGGTGCTGCCTGGTTGGCCGCCATGAAGCTTCGCACCTTGTCCATGGTGCGGGCCGAGGGTGAGCGGCCGTTTTTCAGGTCAAAGACGAAATTAGGGTCGGACAAAGCCTGCTTGCCCAGCGACGTGGGATCGGAGCCCGATTTCAATAGGAAATGTTCAATTTCGGCTAGGAATTGTGCAGTTGAAGCGCTCATGAATAGGATTTAGCCTATTCATGTGTGTAGAGTCTAGCAAAAAAGAACGAGATGTTCTTTTTAAAGAACGGACTAGATCCGTTCCGACAGTTTCAGGATACGTTTTCCGGCCTCACGCAATTGACCTTCATCCACCGTCAGTGCGACGCGCAAATGGCCTGCACCCTGGAGGCCGAAGCTTTCGCCCGGCATGGTGACAACGTTTTCCTCCATGAGCAAACGCATGGCGAAGTCGTTGCCTGACAGGCCAGTGGGGCGGACGTCGACCATGACGAACATGCCGCCTTCGGGCATGCGGGCGTGGACGCGATTGTTGCCGGCGAGTGCTTCGACCAGGGCCTTGCCGCGGGAGAAATAGGAATCGCGCATGGCCTTCACTTCAGAGAAATGATTGCTGATGGCGAAGGCGGCGGCATCCTGCAGAAAAGGCTGCTGGCCAAAGAGAAATGTTTCGGCGACGGGCAGCGCGCGCTTCACGAATTTCTCAGATGCCGCGAGCCAGCCGGAGCGGAAACCCGGCACGGCGTGTGACTTTGATATCGAAGACACCACGATGGTACGCTCCTCCATGTCCTTGCGCATGAAGGGCGAAACAAACTCATGGTCACCGTGGATCTGCGTGGCATAGACTTCGTCTGATACGATCCATACATTGTGACGCCTGGCGATGTCGCAGATAGCGTTGATTTCATCGCGGGTGAAGACAGCGCCTGTCGGGTTTGACGGCGAGTTGAGCAGAATGGCGCGGGTTTTTTTGGTCAAGGCTTTTTCGATTGCCGCAACATCGGGATGAAACCCGCGATCAGGATCGAGTGGCACCGCGACAGGAACGCCACCTGGTGCGGTCACCACGGCTTCATAGGTTGCGTAATAGGGATCAAGCAGCAGAACTTCGTCGCCCATGTCAAGGATGCAGGCGAAGGCCACGTAAAGTGCGGTCTGGGTTCCCGGCAGATAGATGAATTGGCGTGTGGTGATGTCGCGACCCATCTGCCTGGTGTAGTGCGCCGACAGCGCCTCCAGTATTGAGCGCTCACCATCGCCCGGTGAATAGCGTGTGCGTCCGGCGCGCATCTGCTTTTCGGCCACGTCGAATATCGCTGAGGGTGGCGGAAGGTCGGGTTCGCCGATTGACAGGAAAATCAGCTTTTCACCCTGCGCGGCGCGTTTGCGGCCTTCGATGTGAACGCGCCACTTTTCCGATCCCAGCGCGGCCAGCCGGTCAGTGATGGATGCCATTTTCATGATGAGATACGCTTACTCCGGAACCTTTTCGCGTGCCAACCGGTTCAGCGTCACATAGTCGGTCTTTCCCGACCCGAGAACGGGAAGCACTTCAATCTCGAAGATGTTGCGCGGGATTGACAGGTCAGCAGCGCCCTCGGCTTTCATTGCGGCTGCGACCTGTTTGCGGTCAGCCCCCTTGAGGGTGGTGAAGAGCACCAGCTGCTCGCCCTTTTTCTTGTCCGGTACCGCGACGCAGGCATGGGTTGCTTCGGGGAAGTGCTTTCCGATTTTCGCTTCAACGGAAGTCAGCGAGACCATTTCGCCAGCGATTTTTGAAAAGCGTTTGGTTCGGCCAAGGACAGTAATGTAACCTTGGGTATCGATGTCGACAATGTCGCCCATGTCGTGCCAGCCCTCGTGCGGCGGCTCGATGACGCCCGGATTGTCGGCGCGGAGATAACCCAGCATGATGTTCGGGCCGCTCACCATCAGCCTGCCGCCCTGATTGATGCCTTCGACTGTCTCCGAGCCGATACTTGACGCCATTGAACAGGCGACCAACCGTGCCGTTTTTGGCATGCATCGGTGTATTGGCCGAAATGGCTGGTGCGCATTCGGTTGCGCCATAGCCTTCGATAATGCGCTGGCCGAACTTGTCCATGTAGAGCTGACGGGTCTCGGGCCGCACGCGTTCGGCACTTCCCACCACCATGCGCACTGACTGGAAGTCATATGGATGGGCGTTTGCGGCATAGCCATTGAGGAAGGTGTCGGTTGACAGAACGATGGTCGCTTGCGTGTCGTAAATCAGCTCGGGGATGATCTTGTAATGCAGCGGCGTTGGATAGAGGAATGACCGCATGCCGCTCATCGCCGTCAGCACCACGCCGCCGGTGAAGCCGAAGGCGTGGAATACGGGCAGGGCAGTGAAAAATATGTCGTTGGGGGTAAAGGGAATGCGCGTGAGGATTTGCTCGACATTGGCCATCAGGTTGCGGTGTGACAGTACCACGCCCTTGGGCAGGCCTTCGGAGCCCGATGTAAAGAGGATGATCGCCGGTGAACCGGGATCACGTGTCGCACCAAAGCGCTTCAGACTTGCCGTGGTGAAAACACGGCTGACCAATCCACTGAGTTTATCGAGGGTCCCTATGCTGTTGCGGATATCTTCCAGATAGACGATCTTGCAGGTCTGCGAGAGGACCTTGATGGTTTCCTCCATCTCGCCCAGTTCAATGAACTTGCGGGATGTGAAAATGGTTTGCACTTGTGCGGCGGTGCAGGCGGCCGACATGTTCACGGCACCGGTCGAGAAGTTGAGCATTGCGGGAACGCGGCCAAAGGCGTGCAGACCAAAGATGGTGACAACCGTGCCACTGGCATTGGGCAGAAGCACGCCAACGTTTTTCTGGTTGGGTGTTTCTGCAGCAATCTTCTTGCCCAGAATGAACGAACCGAGGATCAGCCGGTGGTAGCTCATCGGCTGGCGCTGGATGTCTTCAAAAATGATCTTCTTCTTGCCATGAACGCCCTGGGCATCAAGCAAACCATCCCACAGGGTTCTTTCGATGTTGGCTGTCCTGAAGACCATGTCGGTCATCACGTCATAGAGTTTTTCAGCCTGGCGTTCGCGCAGGGCAGCGCCTTTCAGCTCCTTGGGCGAGTCCATTTCGACCGGCGGCAGGAAGGTGAGCGTGATTTTCGGGAACATGCGGATCGGCAGTTTTCCCTTGAGGCGCGAGAAGGGCGAATATTGCGCGCCCGATATGCGCACCGGCAGGATCTTGCCGCCTGCCATTTCAGCCACGGCACCGGGACCCTCGTAAATCTTCATCAGGCCGCCAGTGGTGGTGAGGCGGCCTTCGGGGAAGATCACGACCCGGTGGCCCTTCTTGAGTTCGGTGACCAGCGAGCGCAGTGCGAGAGGATTGCCGGGATCAATGGGGCAGAGATCAAAAAGTGCAAAAGCTGGTTTCACCCACCACTTCTTCGCCATCTCGGTGTTGATGGCGAATGCGGCACGTTCGGGCAGGAAGGCCGAGAGCAAGGGACCATCAAGCAGCGACGTGTGGTTGGCGACAATCAATGTCTTGCGGCCTGCTTTTTCCAGATTTTGCAGGCCTTTCACTTCCACCTTGTAGAAAAAACGAAACAGGGCGCGCGCGATGCTGGCCAGGATTTCGTGAGGCAACAGCCGGATGATGTAGATCGCAGCAACCAAATTCGCCATAGCGAGTGCAAGGAATATTCCGCGTGCGGAAATGCCGGTGGCCAGCAAGACGCCCGAGACAATTGTCGCCACGACCATGAAGAGCGCATTGACGATGTTGTTGGCACCGACAATGCGGGCGCGCAGATAATAGGGCGTGCGGGCCTGCATGAGGGCATAGAGTGGTACGACAAAAATGCCGGCAAGGAAGGACACCGCGAGAAGGTCGAAGAGCACGCGCCAGGTTTGCCAATGCGACAGGACATCGGTGAAAGCCATCAACCTGTCACCGGCTTCGTTCGCAACTGTTGCGGCGATGCCTGATTGCAATGAGGTCGAGAGAGCGGTTTCTGCCGCACCTGCCGCGAAATAAAGGTCAAACAGGAAGACCGAAATCAACACCGCCGATGCCGGCACATATTTGGCCGTGATTGCACCATCCAGCAGCTTGTTGCAAAAGACCGAGCCTGCGCCGATGCCGATCGAGAACAGTGCGAGAATCAGTGATGTGAAGGCTGGCGTGCCGCGCAGGCTGTCATTGGAAAAAAGCGGTGCCTGGGTGAGCAGCACAAGGCCCAAGACGTAAAACCAAGAAATTCCGAGAATGGACTGAAAGACTTCACTGCGCTGCCGCGACAGCTTTATCGCCAGCCAGGTTTCACCCAGAATGTTGGCATTGACCGGAAGCTCTGGCTGGGTTGATGGCGCATCGGGAATTCTGGTTGCGGTCCAGTATGAGAAAATGCCGATGCCGACAATGATGGTCGAGACCAGAACCTTTCCGCTGTCGTGGGCCGCGATGAGGTTGCCGAAATTGGTGCCGAGAAGAATGGCGAGGAAGGTTGCCATTTCGATCATGCCATTGCCACCCAGCAATTCATCCTTGGTCAGGTGCTGCGGCAGGATCGAATATTTTATCGGACCGAAAAATGCAGCCTGGGTTCCGGCGAGAAAGACACAGAGCTGCTTCAGCCAGACGCTGTCGTTATACAAAGCAAAGACCGCGAGTGCGACAACGGCGATTTCGACGAGCTTGATCTGGCGCGCCAGCCAGGCCTTGTCATATTTGTCAGCGAGCTGGCCTGCGGTTGCCGAGAAGAGGAGAAAGGGGATGATGAACAATCCGGCGGAGATTGTGTTGAGCAATCCCGCCTGTTCCTTTGGCAAGGTGGAAATGAGGATGGCTGCGACGGCAAAGCGGATGGCATTGTCGTTGAAGGCGCTCAGGGCTTGCGTCACAAAGAGCGGCAGGAAGCGCCGGGTTTTCAGGAGGTCGAATTGGCTGGGTCCACTCATGGCTCAATGGCTAGCATCCATAAAATTAACGGGACGTTTCCGCAGTGTGCTTTTGTGGCATGGTGCCGACGGGGCAGCAAGGGTTGGGATCATGCGGGCAATGTGGGAAACCCGAATCGTTTGAATCACTTGCCGGTTCAAACTCTGATTCAAGTTGTTCACGTAATGACTTCCAAGACGGATGCAAGTTACAGTATCTGCGGCGTCATTTCGATCAAGGTGGGGCCATCGGCTTGCAGGGCTGTGGTGATCGCTTTTGCAAGTGCAGCCAGGGAAGCTGGTTTTTCGGCGTGACAACCATAGGCTTTCGCCAACATCTGGAAATCAGGATTGCGCAAGGTCACGGCGTTGGGCTGGATTCCTGCTTCCACCATATTGTCACGGATCTGGCCCAGCGCGTTGTTGTTCCACAGAAGAACTGGAATCGGCAGCTTGTGTTCCACGGCGGTGGCGAGTTCGTTGATGGTGTATTGCAGGCCGTAGTCGCCTGCAAGGGCGGCTACTGGTGTTTGACCCACGCCGAATTTTGCGCCTATCGCTGCAGGGAGGGCGAAGCCCAATGTGCCGAAGCCCACGGGATGCAGCCAGGTGCGGGGGTGAATTACCGGGAAGATGATGTTTGCGGCGTAAGCAATCTGTGTCATGTCAGACACGACAACCGTTTCTGGCGGAAGATTTTCACGGATCACTTGAAGTATCTTTGACAACATCAAGCGCAGTGATGATATCGTTGCCACAGGCTTTTGAACAGCGGTGGCGGGCTTGATTTTGGGATTCTTGCAGAACTCTTCGAGCCCGAATGCAATCACTTCAGCATCTCCGAGAATGCTGATTTCTGCTATATGAGGTCTCGCCAGTGAGCATGGATCAATATCAACGCGGATCAAGTTTTTGTTGATGACGAAGTTGCTCGTCCAAAGGTCGGTTTCTGAAAGTTCAGTGCCGATCGCCAATACGCAATCCGAATTTGTTATCACCTCTTGTACCTCAGGAGAACTGAGCAGGTACCCCCAATTCCTTGGATGATCGGAAGCCACAACGCCCTTTCCTGCTGTTGTCGTCAGAATAATTGCGCCAACTTGATCCGCTATGGCGCTTATGTGCCTGCCAGCACGATGAGCGCCTCCGCCAGCAATAATTATGGGTAACTTGGACTGGACCAATTTTTTGGCAGCTTTTTCAAGCTCCTGACTGTCTCCTCTCGGACCCCAAGAAAAGGTGCGCCTTTGCCACCCATTGCCCGCTGGCTGTTTCAGCACATCAATCGGAATTTCGATGTAAGCGGGGCGGGGTCGCGCGGAGGTGAAGTGAGAAAAGGCTGTTGCCACACAGTCCTGCACATCTCTTGCGGTGTAGGCGCGCATGGCGAGGTTGGTGACGGATTTTGCAGCACCGAGCTGGTCGATCATTTCATGGAGGCGGCCGCGGCCCTGGGCAGAGTCAGCGACATCAAGTGCGGTTGAAATCACAAGAATGGGGCTGGAGTCGGACCAAGCTTGGCCCATTGGCGTCAAAATATTGGTCACACCCGGGCCGGAGATGGTGAAACACACACCGGGCTTTCCTGTGGCCCTTGCATATCCATCGGCCATGAAGCCAGCGCCTTGCTCATGGCGCGGCAGGATGTGGCGGATATTCGAGCGCGGCAAGGCGCGGTACATTTCAATGTTGTGCACGCCCGGAATGCCGAAGATGGTGTCGACGCCGTATGCCTCGAGGAGGCCGACGAGTGCTTCGCCGACGGAAAGTTCCGGGCGGGTCATAACAGGCGCTCCGGTGCGATTGATTTCGGATCAAGGCCATGATCGCGAATGTAGGTCGGGATGGGCTGGCCCAAAACGAGATGCGCCGCTGCGTCCGACAAGGCAGGTGATGTCATGATCCCGTATCCGCCCTGACCGATGAGCCAGAAGAAACCTTCCGTATACGGATCAAAACCCACGGCTGGTTCCTTGTCCTTGACGAAACTGCGCAATCCGCCCCAGCTGTGGTCGATGCGTTCCACTTCGATGGTTGTGGCCTGCATCATGCGGTCAATTCCTTGGGCGATGGCCATGTCATCGGCATAGGCATCGTGGGGTTCCACAGGCGTGGCGTCGGCGGACGACACCATCATCTTGCCGCTCTGCTGCTTGCAATACCAGGTTTCGCCGATGTCACTCACGAAGGGCCAGGTGCTGGCGTCCATTCCTTTCGGCAGCGGAACGATGCCGATGGAGCGGCGCTTGGGCACCAGCCCCAGTGGTTTGACGCCTGCCATTTGAGCAATCACGTCGCCCCATGCTCCCGCCGCATTGACAATGATGGGTGCGGTGAATGTGCCCTTGGGTGTTGCGACATGCCAGGTGCCGTCCTTGCGGGTGAAGGATGTTGCTGGTGCCGATGTAGCGATTTCGCCGCCGCGTGACTTTGCCATTTTCAGGTAGCCGCGATGCAGGACATCAACATCAATGTCGGCGGTTCCGGAATCGCGGAAAAATCTCGGGGCGTAGCCTTCACGCAAGACAGGCATAAGAGCATGTGCTTGGGCAAAGGACAGTTCTTCCAACCCTGAGCTGTTGGCCAGGAGATTTGCCGTGTGATCCTGTTGATCCGGGCCTTCGATATAGAGAGAATTGCGCCACGTGAGAATTTGTTGATCAGCAAATCCTGGTGGAGGTCGTTCGAGAAAATCCTTGCTGGCGCGGGCGAAGGCCAGCATGGCTGGCGGGCCGTAGTTGGGCTCATAGGCTGCGGCAGAACGCCCGGTTGTGTGATAGCCCGGCGCGGTCTTCCATTTCAAGAACGAGGACGCGTTTATGTGTGGCCAGGCGAGCGGCAATGGAAGCGCCCGCAATGCCTGCGCCGATGATGATAATGTCGAAAGCGGTCATAGGCGTGTTGTAGCTTGAGAATTCCGGATTGGCGAGTATCCTGTCAAAAAACAGGAATCGCCCATGCCCAATCCCAAACACTACAATCAACCCGTTTCCGGACTTGTGACGCCGCGTTTTGGTGGCATTGCCACGTTCTTCCGCCTGCCGCATGTGCCCCTCGAAGATGCCAAGAATGTTGATATCGGCATTGTCGGCATTCCGTGGGATGGGGGGACAACCAACCGGCCGGGTCCGCGACATGGCCCGCGGCAGATGCGGGATCAATCCTCGATGGTCAGGCGTATGCACCAGACGTCCCATGTTGTTCCCTATGATCTCGCAAATGTGGCGGATCTTGGCGATTGTTCGGTCAATCCGGCGAGCGTGGATGATTCACTCAAGCGGGTCGAAGCGCATTTCAAGAAACTCTTGAGCATGGGAATCCGGCCCCTGTCGGCAGGTGGTGACCACTTGTGCTCGCTGCCGGTGTTGCGGGCGGTGGGGGCGAAGAAGCCGGTCGGCATGATCCACTTTGATGCCCATACGGATTTATATGACGGCTATTTTGGCGGCTTCAAATATACCCATGGCACGCCGTTCAAGCGGGCGATTGAAGAGGGTGTTCTGGATCCGAAACGAACCATCCAGATCGGCATCCGTGGCTCCATGTATGATCTCGATGATATTGAATATGGCGAGACAATGGGGGTGCGGATCGTTCGCATCGAAGAAGCCATGGAGAAAGGCCCGAAGGCCATCATGGCTGAGGCGCGCAAGATTGTTGGTGATGGCGAAACCTATGTGAGTTTCGATATTGACATGCTCGACCCTGTTTATGCGCCGGGCACCGGCACGCCAGAAATTGGTGGCTTTACGACATTCCAGGCGCAACAGATGCTGCGCGAATTGCGCGGGCTCAATATCGTTGGTGCCGATGTCGTCGAAGTTTCGCCACCCTTTGATCCATCCGGCATGACGGCCTATGCGGGGACCGTGATGATGTTTGAAATCCTGTGTTCGATGGCAGAGCGGGTGGCCAAGGACCGAAAGAGTGCCTGAGCGCACTCGCGTTGCGGCGCTGATTTCGGGCCGGGGCAGCAATGCTGCCGCCCTGATCTATGCGGCAAGGCATGCCCGATGTCCCTACGACATCGTTCTGGTGGCCGGCGACAATCAAGATGCGGAAGGGTTGAAGCTTGCCCGTGCGGAAGGCATTGTCGCAGTGGGTTTGCCGCCTCCTGCTGCGACGGACAAGCGCCAATTCTTTGCGGCCCTCGACAAGGTGATCCGCGAACAGCGTGCCGACGTCATCGCGCTGGCTGGCTTCATGCGGATTTTGCCGCCGGACTTTGTGGCGGCCTGGCCGCAACGGATCCTCAATATCCACCCCTCGCTCCTGCCGAAGTACAAGGGATTGCACACGCATGAACGGGCGCTTGCCGCGGGAGACCGGACTGCCGGGTGCAGCGTGCATATTGTGACTGCGGGACTGGACGACGGTCCGGTGCTTGGGCAAACCGAAGTTGCAGTGCTGCCCGGTGATACTGTGGAGACGCTTGCGGCCCGGGTGCTGATCGCCGAGCATCAACTCTACCCGCGGGTTCTGGCGGACTTCGTTGCACATGGGTTTCAATAATTTCCTGCCCCGTCTGCGGGGGTGGCGCGGGGGCTGTCTGGTCATGGGGCTCGGTGCAATCGCGGCACTGGCGCTGCCGCCGATCGGGCTTTGGCCGGTGCTGTTTGTCACGGTTCCGGCTTTGCTCATCCGATTCGGGGCCGAAACGACCTGGCGAGGCGGTTTTGCGCTGGGTTGGCAATTTGGTTTTGGCTATTTCCTTTTGGCGCTGCACTGGATCGGTTTTGCCTTTCTCGTCGATGCCGCAACCTATCTCTGGATGATGCCTTTTGCGGTTTGCGGGTTGGCTGCGGGAATGGCGCTCTATTGGGGGCTTGCCGGTGCTGTCACGGTTTGGCTGACCCAGAGGCGGTTGCCGTCCTTCATCACCTTTCCGGCGGTACTTGCTGCTTGCGAATGGCTGCGCGGGCATTTGCTCACCGGGTTCCCCTGGGCGGTGCCGGGGCTTGTTGCCGGGGAGATGGGCGGAGTTGCGCAGTTGGCTTCTGTGATTGGCATGACGGGGCTTACGCTTCTCGTCCTGTTGTGGGCCGCTGCACCCGTTGCGTTCCTGGCGCGGAGCAGGGTGCATGTCGCGGTGCCGTGTCTGATCCTGGCGAGCCTGGTCCCTGCGTGGCTTGGCGGACACTGGCGGGAGACGCGATATCCCACACAGTTTGTCGACGGCGTGCTGCTGCGGATCGTGCAACCCAATATCAGCCAGAGCGACAAATGGCGGGCGCAGAATGCCGCGGGAATTTTTGATCAACTGGTGGCCATGTCGACAGCGCCGTCGGCCAGTGGAAAAATGCCGACGCATATCATCTGGCCGGAATCGGCTGTGCCGTTTCTGGTGGATGAAAGCGAGGCAGCGCGCCGCCAGATCGCTGCGATGTTGCAGCCCGACAAGACCTTGATCAGCGGAGCCATCAGACGATCAGTGCCTGACCCCGACGCCGATTATTTCACCAGTGTCATTGTGTTTGACAGTATGGGCAAGGTGACCGGCAGCTATGACAAGTGGCGGCTGGTGCCGGGTGGCGAGTTCCTGCCATTTGCATGGTTGCTTGAGCCGCTCGGTTTTCAGAGGCTCGTGTCATTGCCCGGCAGTTTCGCAGCCGGAACGGGGCCGAAATCCCTGCCGGTTGCGCATGCCGGACATGCAGGAATGATCGTTTGCTACGAAGTCATATTTCCGGATCGATTGATCGATACAACCGAGCGGCCGGACTGGATTGTCAACGTCACGAATGATGGCTGGTTTGGAAAATCGATTGGTCCCTACCAGCATCTGGCGCAAGCGCGCCTGCGTGCCATTGAACAGGGTGTGCCGCTCGCCCGGGCCGCAAATACAGGTGTTTCTGGCGTGTTTGATGCGGTCGGCAGGGAGATTGCAACGTCAACTTTGTGGCGCGCCACAAGCCTGGATTCGCGCTTGCCGATACGCCTTGCGCCGACGATTTACAGCCAATTTGGGGACAGTCTCTTGTTCCTGGAAATCGTGTTGACGCTCATTTCAGCAATGTGGTTCGCGCGGAAATTGAGTTGATTTTTCGACTTTCTGCAAGCTTTTCATTTGCGTAACAACCACAATTCGATTAACAGCAGCGGTTGAACGCAGTAACACTGCTCTCTCTGTGTGGGGTGAGAGTTTTTCGAAGGTTCAGGCCGGGGGCAACGGTCTGAGGAGAAAATGGCAAGACGAGACCCCAATTATATCGACGTGCATGTTGGTTCGCGAATCCGTATGCGGCGCCAACTGATCAACATGAGTCAGGAGCGCCTTGGCGAACTCCTCGGCATCACGTTCCAGCAAGTCCAGAAGTATGAAAAAGGTGCCAATCGCATCAGTGCGAGTCGCCTGTTCTATGCTGCGAAAACGCTGGGTGTGCCGATTCAGTTCTTCTATGACGGCCTTCCCGGGCTGGAAGCAGAAGGAATGAAGGAATCGGGCTCGCCGGATGAATTCCTGGCGAACATGATGACGCCGGAAGGTATCCAGCTGGCCAAAGCCTTTCGTGAGGCTGACAGTTCCACCAAGCGCAAGCTGATTGCACAAATGGCGCGCATGATCGTTGACCTGCAAGATTAAGCAAGCGACTTAACCTGAATCCGGAAAGATCAGCACAAGCTGCCCGCTTGCGGGCTGCTTGTGCTTGACCGTCTGCATTGTGCCTGTCTATAAGCCTGAATCTGCATAAAGATATCCTTATATAGTTTTCAGAATCGAAGGACAGGCCATGGCGCGCAAGAACTACCTCTTCACCAGTGAATCGGTCTCCGAAGGGCATCCCGACAAGGTTTGCGACCGGATTTCCGATGAGATCGTGGACCTGTTTTACCGGGAAGCGCTGAAAGAGGGCATGGATCCCTGGGCGGTGCGTTGTGCCTGTGAAACACTTGCCACCACCAACAAGGTGGTCATTGCGGGTGAAATGCGCGGGCCGAAATCGATCACCAAAGAGCGGATCGAGCAGGTTGCGCGCGATGCGATCAAGTCCATCGGCTACGAACAGGACGGGTTTCACTGGGCCGAAGCAAAATTCGATATCGTGCTGCACCAGCAGTCGGCTGACATTGCGGTCGGTGTCGATTCGACCGCGCACAAGGAAGAAGGTGCAGGCGACCAGGGCATCATGTTCGGTTATGCCTGCGATGAGACACCTGACCTCATGCCCGCACCCCTCTATTACTCGCACCGCATCCTGCATCTCCTTGCAGAGGCCCGCCACGGCGGCGAGAAGCGTCTCGGTCCTGACTCGAAAAGCCAGGTGACGGTTGAATACAAGAATGGCAAGCCAGTCCGCGCCACGCAGATCGTTGTCTCGCACCAGCATCTCGATGAATCGATGACGTCTGAACAGGTGCTCGCATTGGTGAAGCCTTACGTCCTGAAGGCACTGCCGAAGGGCTGGGTGAAGAAGGACACGGTCTGGCACGTCAATCCGACCGGCAAGTTCTACATCGGCGGTCCCGATGGCGATTCTGGCCTCACGGGCCGCAAGATCATCGTCGATACTTACGGCGGTGCAGCACCTCATGGTGGCGGTGCGTTCTCGGGCAAGGACCCGACCAAGGTCGACCGTTCGGCTGCCTATGCCGCGCGCTATCTCGCCAAGAATGTGGTGGCTGCCAAGCTCGCCAAGAAGTGCACCATCCAGCTGGCCTATGCCATCGGCGTGGCGCAGCCGCTGTCGGTCTATGTCGATACACATGGAACAGGCAAAGTGAAGGAAGAGAAGCTGGAAAAGGCATTGCGCAAGGTGATGGACCTGTCGCCCCGCGGCATTCGCACGCATCTTGACCTCAACAAGCCCATCTATGCCCGCACCTCGGCCTATGGCCATTTCGGCCGCAAGCCGGACAAGGATGGCGGCTTCTCGTGGGAGAAGACGGATCTGGTGGCAAAGCTGAAGAAGGCCATTGCCGCGAAGTGACGTCGCTGCGACCGACCTATCAAATCTACGGGCGGCGCAAGGGGAAACCCTTGCGCCGTCATCACTCGTCCCTGATGGACGAGGTGTTGCCGCGCATCAGTGTTGATCTTGCAAATCCGCTTGCCGGGACGGTTGAGCGGCGCTGGCTGGAAATCGGCTTTGGCGGTGGCGAGCATCTGGCGCACCAGGCGGCCCTGCACCCTGAGGTGAGCGTCATCGGGGCCGAGCCGTTCCTCAATGGTGTTGCCAAGCTTCTCGCTGAAATCGATGCGCGCAAACTCGAGAATGTGAAGGTCCACTATGGCGATGCGCGGGTGCTGCTGGATGGCTTGCCGGAGCGATGCCTGGAGCGCATTTATCTTCTCTACCCCGATCCCTGGCCCAAGGAGCGCCAGAAGAAGCGGCGCTTTGTCAGTGCAGCCAATCTTGCGCATTTTCACCGTGTCCTCAAACCAGATGGTCACTTCTATTTCGCAAGTGACATTGCGGACTATGTCAGGTGGACGCGCGAACATGTCACTGCCAGCGGCCTCTTCCGCGAAACGGGTGATCCGGCTTTGCCTTTCGACAACTGGACCCGTACACGTTATGAAGCCAAGGCGCTGCGCGAGGGGCGGGTGCCATGCTATTTGACCTTCTCCAAGAGTTAAGGAAGCGCGATCTGTTCCCGTGGCGCATAGATCTATTTGCTGCGCCCATCACGAAAATAGATAATTTTTTCTGCGGGAATATTCAGTCGCGACAAGCGTAGGAAATGCCTTTCTGATAAAATCCTGATGAAGTGCGTCAGAAATCCGTCAGCCAAGTGCTGACAAACCAACCCTGTCATCAAAGTGACACACAAGCGTCACGGGAATGAAAACAAAAAGGGGTCAGGAAATGGATTTTTCAAATTTCAATTTGGACTTTCTCACAAGTGAGCAAGTCATCTACGCCGTTACCAGGTTCGCTGTTAATGTCGCGGCCAGCATGACATTGCTGATGGGGCTTTACTACAGGCGCTATCGCGACAAGGAACTTGTGACCACGGCGTCCATGTTCAACATTTTTGCGTTTGGTGTGCTAACGATCCTCTCGCAAGTGCAGTTCAGCGTCCAGGCGGGTTTCGGACTGTTTGCCATTCTGGCGCTGTTCAGCCTGCGTTCGGAGCAAATCTCAAAAATCGAGATCACGTATTTCTTCGGTGCGCTGGTCATCGCGGTCATCTGCTCGGTTGGTGGCACAACACTGCCGTTCGTCCTGCTGGTTGTGTTTCTGGTGCTTGCAGGCGCTTATGTCTTTGACCATCCCAATTTCTTGCGCTCGGCTGATGGTGTGAAGATCACGCTCGACAAGATCGACGGTCACGCGCTCTCAAGCCCAACGCGGATGCGCGCTGACCTGTCGGAGCGTCTTGGTGTCGAGGTGGTTTCCTACCAGATCACGGCACTCGACTACATCAATGACATGGCTCGGGTGAGCGTGTTCTTCCGCAAATCAAAGTGACAGGTGCAATCATGAAAATCAACAACACACTTGCCCATTATTCGCAGATCAGCCTGGCTGAACTCAACGAAAAAGCCGAAATGCTGGCACGGCTGGACAACAAATACATCATGTCACTTGACAATCTGGACACCGCACTCAACGCGCTGCAGTCAGACTTCGATGTCCTTGACATCGATGGGGAGCGTTCCTTCGCTTACTCAACACGGTACTTCGATGACCAGGAGCGGCGTGCATATTACGACCATCACCAGCGGCGGCGCAAAAGATGCAAGGTCAGAATCCGGACCTATGTCGGTGCCAAACTGAATTATCTCGAAATCAAAGTCATCGAACCGCGCGGCACAACGGCCAAGACACGGTTGCGGCTCGACAGCTCGCTCAAGGAACTGAACCCAGCGGCCCTGACCTTTGTCGATACTTGCCACCGCAATGCCTATGGCACTCCGTTTGACAAGAAAATCGCGCAGGTCTTGTTGATCCAGTACAACCGGATCACTCTGGTTGCCAAGGAAGGTGGCGAACGGATGACCATTGACACCAACCTGCGACTGACCGGTGCGGGACGGCACAGGATTGTTGATCCCAACATTTGCATCATCGAAACCAAGTCGGCGCGTGGCAACGGGGTTGCGGACAAGATTTTCCGTGCCTTGCATGTGCAGCCGACGGGGCGGGTGTCGAAATTCTGCATCGGCATGGTGGCAACGGGGCAAGTCCAGGTGAGAAACGGCTTCTTGCCGGCTTTGCGCAAGCTGGGGCTGGTTGACCCGGTGTTTCCGCTGCCCGCCGTGCTGACTTCCGAGGGTTTGCTGGAGGCAGCCTGACCTTGTGGCCCCCTCTTGTCGCGCAACGCAAACCTGCTATGGCGGCAGCAAGAAGCAACCGAAAGGAACGGGAGAGTCCTGAATGTTTGATTTCATCAAAAAGATCATGCCACGCGAAGACAAGTTCTTTGACATGTTTGAAGCGCATACGGCAAAGTCGGTTCAGGCCGCGAATTACCTGCGTGCTGCCCTCAATGGCGGCAAGGACATGCAGGCCAATATCGCTGCCCTGATGAAGGAAGAGGACGATGCCGACCGCATTACCGACCAGGTGATCGATGGATTGCGCAAGAGCTTCATCACGCCGTTTGACCGTGCCGATATCCAGAAGCTGATCACCGACATGGATGACGCGGTTGACCAGATGAACAAGACAGCGAAAGCCATCCTGCTGTTTGAGGTGACGTCATTCGAACCCGAGATGGTCGAGATGGCAGAAGATGCTGTCAAGATGGCGAACCTTTTGAGCCAGGCTGTGCCGCTGCTGCGCAACATGGGCAACAATGCAGCCCAGCTGCACGAGATCACCGGCAAGATCCTGGCGATTGAAGATGATTCCGACCGGCGCAATGAGGCAGGCCTCAAGGCGCTGCTGAAGGGCAAGGCGAAAAAGGACCCCCTGGCCTATATCATCGGCGCTGAAATCTATGATCACCTCGAGAAATGCGGTGACAGCTTCGAGGACGTTGCGCAGACGATCAGCGGCATTGTCGTGGAACACGTGTAAGCGGCGCGCAAAGGAAACATTCCCATGGATATGAGCGCCTTTTCGCTTGTTGTTGTCTTCCTGGTGCTTGTCGCGCTGGCGTTTGACTTCATCAATGGCATGCATGATTCTGCCAACTCCATCGCAACCATCGTTTCGACGCGCGTGCTGAAACCGCAATATGCGGTGGCCTGGGCGGCGTTCTTCAATTTTGCCGCCTACTTTGTCGGTACCTATTTCGGTTTTGAAGCGAAGGTCGCCAATACGATCGGCAAGGGATTGATCACGCCGGAGCTTGTTGACAATGCCGTCGTGTTTGGCGCACTCGCGGGCGCAATTGCCTGGAACGTCATTACCTGGTGGTATGGCATTCCCTCTTCGTCATCACATGCCCTGGTCGGCGGCATCGTTGGCGCTGGCGTGGCCAAGGCCGGCATTGGGGGCATCGTGTGGTCGGGCCTCAACAAGACGCTGTGGGGCATCGTGATGTCACCCTTCATGGGGTTCTTTCTCGGTGTCCTGTTGTTCATTCTGGTGCTGTGGCTGTTTCGGCGATCCAACCCGACGTTTGCCGATGGCTTCTTCCGCAAGGCGCAGCTCGTGTCGTCGGCGTTGTACTCCATCGGGCATGGCTCCAATGACGCCCAGAAGACGGCGGGCATCATCGCTGTGCTGCTTTATTCCAATGGTGTCTACAAGGAGTTTACCGTGGCACCGTGGATCATCATCTCGTGCTTTGCGGTGATGGGCCTTGGCACCCTGATGGGCGGCTGGCGCATCGTGCATACGATGGGGTCGAAAGTGACACGGCTGACACCGATGCAGGGGGCCTGCGCTGAAACCGCTGGTGCCATTACATTGTTTGCCGCCACGCATTTCGGCATTCCGGTTTCGACCACGCATACAATCACCAGCTCGATCATCGGTGTGGGTGCGGCCAAGCGGGTCTCCGGGGTGCGTTGGGGTGTTGCCAAGGGCATCATCTGGGCCTGGGTGATCACCATTCCGGCGTCGGCTGCAATTGCTGCGGTGTGTTACTGGATCGGCTCATTGCTGATGTGAGAGCGCTGCAAGCGGTGCATCACGGCCTTGGCGAATTCCAGGACGAGCAGCACGGCAATGCCAGCCGCCGTTGTCACTGCAAGATCGTGAGCGTGCAGCGGGCCGAACTGAAAGAGGGTGCTGGCCATCGGCCAGAAGAGTGTTGCACCCAGAATTGTTGCGACGACAGCGAGCACGATGACAAGCGCCTTGCTTGGTTGCAGGAAGGCTGCAAAGGGTGAGGCGCTGAAGCTGCGGTTGACGAAGATCAATGCGGTGATGCAGGTCACCAGCGCGAAAAATGCAAGGGCGCGCACTTCGTTTTCAGGCATGCCTTGTTGAACGGCCAGCAAGGTGATGATGGCGACAAGGGCAAAGGCAACGGTCCCTTGAATCAAACTCCAGACAATCAGATCAGCGGAAAAAAGGCTGGCCCGGGGTGAGCGGGGCGGGCGCTGCATGACGTCGTCTTCCTCGTGCTCGGCCTCGAAGACGAGGGAGCAGACCGGGTCGATCACCATTTCGAGGAAAGCAATGTGGATGGGTCCGAGAATGATTGGCAGGCCGAGGACCAGCGGCAGGATGGCAAGTCCTGCAATCGGCACATGGACCGCGAAAATGAAGCCCACGGCCTTTTGCAGGTTGTCATAGATGCGGCGGCCCAGTCTCACGGCCTTCACCACGGAGCTGAAATCATCATCGAGCAAAACCATGGACGATGCCTCGCGGGCCACGTCAGTGCCGCGGCCACCCATGGCGATGCCGATATGGGCGGCTTTCAATGAAGGTGCGTCATTCACCCCGTCGCCGGTCATGGCGGTGATTTCGCCATCTGCCTTCAAAGCGTTGACGATGCGCAATTTCTGTTCCGGCATGATGCGGGCGAAGATTGTTGCGCTGCGCAAGCGTTCGGCCAGTTCCGCCTCGCCCATGGCGTTGAGTTCTTCGCCGGTGATGATGATGTCGGAGGAGATGCCAGCCTGTCTCGCGATGGCTGCTGCAGTCACCGGATAGTCGCCGGTGATCATCACCACGCGAATGCCTGCCGCACGGCATTCCTCGACGGCTGCCGGAACAGTGGCGCGCAAGGGATCGGCCAGTCCCGCCAGACCTGCAAATTTGAACTTGAACCCTGACAATGTATCGGGCCATTTCCGGCTTCTGGTCGTGGCTTCGGCGATACCCAAAACCCGCAGGCCACGCTCCGCCATGGCGTTGACAGCAGCATTCAGTTTTGCGGACTGTTTGGCGCTCACGTGGCAGAGCTTGAAGATGGCTTCGGGTGCACCCTTGGCGGTCACGTTCATCCGACGTTCGTCCTGCCAGACATTGGCGACGGCCAGCAGGTCGGGGCGCAGGCCGTAACTGTGCAGCAAGGTTGCGCCATGTTGGATGTTGCCAATGGCGTGGAAGGCCTTGTCCATGGGATCAACCGCGGTCTCGGCACTGGCGCGCAAACCATGTGTTGCAAGACCTGCCAAATCCTTTGGCAGGTTTGCAGCATCCTGCACATTGAATGCCTTGCCATCAGGCAGTTGCAATTCGCGGATGGTCATGCGGTTTTCCGTCAGCGTGCCGGTTTTGTCCGTACACAGAACAGTTGCCGATCCCAGCGTTTCTATGGCGGCGGCACGACGGGTGAGGACGCGGGCCCTGGCAATTCGCCAGGCACCCATGGCCATGAAGACAGCGAGCACGACCGGGAATTCCTCAGGCAGCATGGACATGCCAAGGGCAATCCCTGCCAGTACCGCTTGCAACCAGTCACCGCGCAATGTGCCATAGAGCAATACTGCGACCAGGCTGGCGATGCCGCCCAACAGGCCCGCAAGGCGTACAAGTTTACGCGTTTGTTCCTGCAGGCGCGGCGGCTCGAGTTCGAGATCATGGAGTGACTGGCCGATCTTGCCGATCTCGCTCCTGATACCCGTGGCGGTCACTTCAGCAATGCCATTGCCGCGCACCACGAGCGATCCTGAATAAACCAAGGGGAGGTCATCACCACCGGGGCGCATTGCGTCGTTCAATGCAGCGCCTGCATCTTTTCGCACCGGGACGGACTCACCTGTCAGAAGCGATTCATCGGCGAGAAGATCATGGCCCTCGATCAGTTTGGCATCAGCCGGAACGCGGTCGCCTTCACCCAGCACAATGAGATCGCCACGCACCACGTCGCGGCCTGCGATGCGCATGCGTTCGCCATCGCGGATCACCATGGCGCGCGGACTGGTCAGGTCGCGCAAAGCCTCGAGCACGCGTTCGGTGCGGGCTTCCTGCACCACGGTGATGACGACCGACATGCAGGCGAACACGAGGAGGATCAGGGCTTCTGTGAGGTCACCGAGGATGAGATAGATGATGCCGCCGCCAAGCAGCAGAAACAGCATGGGTTCACGCAGCACTTCGAGAATGATGCGCAAGGTGGTGCGCTGCCCGCTCCGCGGCAATTCGTTGAAGCCGTCTGCCTGCAGCCGGGCTTTCGCCCCTGCAGTTGTGAGACCGCTTCGCATGTTTGTCACTGGCAATCTTTCACGCAAGGACAGTTCTGTCCCTCCCTTCCGTTGCCGCATTGACGGACATCGCTTTCGGGTTAACATCAGTATAGCGGGAGCAGGACATGGACCAAGGGAAAACCACCGGTGACGCTGGCGCGCTGCCACCTGCAGCGATTGCGCTGGCCTGTGAAACAGCAGGAGTCAGCAAGGCCGAGCGTGATGCTGTCACATTGTTCGTGCTTGGCATTCTGGCAGGCGCATTCATTGCCTTTGGTGGCGTGTTCATGACAATTGTCCTCACGGGTTCGGCTGATCTGCCTTATGGCGTGGCGCGGCTCTTGGGCGGGCTGGCGTTTTCACTGGGTCTCATTCTGGTGATTGTCGGTGGGGCCGAGTTGTTTACCGGCGACACGTTGATGATTGTCGCCCATGCCAGCGGGCGCATTTCGCTTTTGGCACTGCTGCGCGCCTGGTTTCTGGTCTATGCGGGCAATATCGTCGGCGCACTGGGCATGGTGCTGTTCGTCTTTCTGGCGGGCCTGCATGGTTTCAATGGCGGGGCGGTTGGAAAAGCTGTTCTTGCCATTGCTTC
The DNA here is from genome assembly GCA_963738595.1 of uncultured Alphaproteobacteria bacterium. Classification (GTDB taxonomy): domain Bacteria; phylum Pseudomonadota; class Alphaproteobacteria; order Rhizobiales; family Aestuariivirgaceae; genus Aestuariivirga. Next base: position 60,553 of record CAVTXF010000017.1, on the reverse strand, counting down.
TGCCAAAGCGGGGCTTGCCACCGTGCAGTTGTTTTTCCTGTCGGTGCTGTGCAATGTGCTGGTATGCCTTGCGGTGTGGATGGCGTTTGCCGGGCGCAGTGTTGTCGACAAGGTGGTGGTCATCGTGCCGCCGATTGCTGCCTTTGTGGCAGCGGGCTTTGAGCATTCCATCGCCAATCTTTACCTGCTGCCGCTGGGGCTTGCGATCAAGACCCTGGCAGCGCCGGAATTCTGGCAGGCCATCGGGCAGGGAGCGAGTGATTATCCAGCGCTGACGCTCACAGCCATTCTCCACAATATTGTTGTTTCGACAATTGGCAACCTGATCGGCGGCAGCCTGCTGGTCGGGGTGGTCTACTGGTTCGTCTATTTGCGGAAACCTGCGATGTGAGGCCCGGGCTTTTCAGCATTCGTTCATATTGACCGCGCAAAAAGGTGTCATGCCGCAGTTTCAAAAACAGGTCGCCGCACTGCCGTGGCGCGTGAAAAAAGCCCGGGTGGAGTTTCTGCTGGTCACGTCGCGCGAAACGCGGCGCTGGGTCATTCCCAAGGGCTGGCCGATGGATCACCTGGCAGACTTCAATGCGGCACGGCTCGAGGCTTTTGAGGAAGCCGGGATCAAGGGGCATCTGCGGCGCGATGCATTGGGCACTTACGACTATGACAAGCGGATGAAAGACGGTGCTGCGATGCCGTGCCGCGTCCATGTCTTTGCCATGGAAGTGACGGAGATATTGAAGAAATGGCCGGAGAAGGGCGAGCGGAAACGTGACTGGTTTTCCGCCGAAGATGCCTCGTGGCATGTCGATGAGCAGGGGCTCAAGGACATGATCAGGAGGTTTGCGCCGTCATGATGGCCGGCCTTGCGATTTCCACGCTGATGGTGGTTCTCACCGTCGTCATCCATTTCATCGGATTGCAGTTTGTCATCCGCATCCTGAATTCCGGCGGGCTCACGTCCGGGGCGCGTTCGCTGAAGCTGCATGACAATCTTCTGGCGCAAGCAGTCTTGCTGATCGTGGTTGTGCTCGGTCTGGTGTTCATTCATTCCCTGCAGATCTGGGCCTATGCGATCCTTTATCTGGGCCTCGGCGCGCTGCCGGATTTCGAGACGGCGCTGTATTATTCGACGACCGCCTTCACCACGGTGGGCTTTGGCGATGTGGTGCTGCCGCAAGAGTGGCGGCTCATCGGTGCCATCGAAGCCGCCAATGGCTTCATCCTGTTCGGCTGGTCGATCGCGTTTCTCATGTCGCTCACCGGAAAGCTGCGCAGTTTCGAGCATGACTGGCTGGAGCGGTGAGGCCTTTGAAAAATGGCCTTCCAGACTTTGTGCAAATGCCGTCGCTGGTGCCAGACGTGCGATCAGCAGCGAGAAGCAAAAAATGATCAGAAGGTTTATGTGTTTTTCTTTCATATAACGGACTATATTCGCAAAAATTGGCCTAAATAAGGAATATTAGCGGAATTTTTCGTACATTGTCCGGTTTTGAGTTGTTTCAATCCCTTGCGGCGCTGATTTAAAGCGCGTATATGCTGTCGCAAGTATTCACTCACAATCTGAAAAGAATGAGAGTGGGTCCCGAAAGGGGCCCGCTTTTTTGCTTTCATAGGACACATGACAGACACAAGACTTGCCCGCGAAACCGGACCCGCCCAGCGCGTCGCAGCGCTGGCTGAACCTGTGCTCGAATCCATGGGGTTCCGACTGGTGCGCGTCAAAGTCAACGGCTCCACCGTGCAGATCATGGCGGAGCGACCGGATGGCTCGTTCACCATAGATGACTGTGAACAGTTCTCGCGGCAGTTTTCGCCGATGATGGATGTGGCCGACATCATCTCGGCACGTTACCAGCTTGAAGTGTCATCGCCCGGTATTGACCGGCCCCTGGTGCGCGCTGCCGATTTTGAAACCTGGGCAGGCCACGAAGTGAAAATCGACATGGTGGTGCCGCAAGCCGGGCGCAAGCGCTTCAAGGGCGAGCTCGAAGGCTATCACGATGGCGAAGTGCGCGTGTTCATCGAAAATCCTGAAAGTTCAAAACTGGACCCGGTTCTGATTGGTGTGCCCTTTGGCGATATTGGCGAGGCCAAGCTCACACTCACCGATGCGCTGATTGATGCCGCGAAGGAAAAACTGAAAGCCAGCGGAATTGGCGATGCCGCCGATTTTGAAGGCGAGATTGAACCCGTCACAGAAGATGACGAAGAAGAGGAAGCAAAACATGGCTAATACCGCTGTCAGCGCCAACCGGCTCGAGCTTCTGCAGATCGCAGATGCCGTGGCGCGTGAAAAGGTGATCGACAAGTCGATTGTCCTTGAAGCGATGGAAGATGCAATCACGCGTGCTGCCAAGGCGCGCTATGGCGTTGAAAACGAAATTCGCGCCGAGATCGATCCGCGCACCGGCGAAACCAGGCTCAACCGTCTGCTGCAGGTGGTCGAGAAGATCGACAATGAAGCCACGCAAATCACGCTGGTCGAAGCGTCGAAGAAAAATCCGGCCGCGCAGATCGGCGATTATATCGCGGAGCCACTGCCGCCCATCGAATTCGGGCGCATCGCCGCGCAAAGCGCCAAGCAGGTGATCGTGCAGAAAGTGCGCGATGCAGAACGCGACCGGATGTATGCCGAGTTCAAGGACCGCATCGGCGAAATTGTCAACGGCACGGTGAAGCGTGCTGAATATGGCAACGTGATCGTCGATCTTGGTCGCGGTGAAGGCATTGTACGGCGCGATGAAACGCTGCCGCGCGAAACCTTCCGGCCTGGTGACCGCATCCGCGCCTATGTCTATGACGTGCGCCGCGAACAGCGCGGACCACAAATCTTCTTGTCACGCACCCATCCGCAATTCATGGCCAAATTGTTCGGCCAGGAGGTGCCGGAAATCTATGACGGTGTTGTCGAAGTCGTCTCCGTCGCCCGCGATCCCGGTTCACGCGCCAAGATCGGTGTGCGCTCGAAGGATTCCTCCATCGATCCGGTTGGTGCATGTGTGGGCATGCGTGGTTCACGCGTGCAGGCCGTGGTCAATGAATTGCAGGGCGAAAAGATCGACATCATCCAGTGGTCGCCTGACATGGCGACATTCGTCGTCAATGCGCTGGCCCCGGCGGAAGTTGCCAAGGTGGTGCTCGATGAAGACGTCGAGAAGATCGAAGTCGTGGTGCCTGATGAGCAGCTCTCGCTCGCCATTGGGCGACGCGGCCAGAACGTGCGCCTGGCCTCGCAGCTTACCGGCTGGGATATTGACATCATGACCGAGGCGGAAGAATCCGAACGGCGCCAGAAGGAATTTGCCGCCCGTACGGCGCATTTTGTCGAAGCACTTGATGTCGATGAAACTCTGGCGCAGCTGCTTGCCTCGGAAGGCTTCGAACGGGTTGAGGAAGTTGCACAGGTTGAACCGCGCGAATTGGCCACCATCGAAGGACTGGACGACAACATGGCAGAAGAACTGCAGCAGCGCGCCAGCGGTTACCTGGCAAAACGCGCGGCGGAACTTGAAGAGAAGCGCCGTGCCCTTGGGGTGCGCGATGACCTGGCGAATTTCGAAGGCCTGTCACCGGAGATGTCCGTGGCACTCGGCGAGGCTGGCATCAAGTCGCTGGAAGACTTTGCCGATTGCGCAACTGACGATCTTACCGGCTGGAACGAACGCAAGGATGGCCAGACGATCAAGCACAAGGGTGCCCTCAACGAGCTTGGCGTGACCTCGGTGGAAGCAGAACAATTGATCATGCGGGCGCGCATCCAGCTGGGCTGGATCGAGGCCCCGGTTGAAGAAGACGTTCCAGCTGAAGCGGAGGCCGATGCCTGAGGTGCAATGAGTGAAGCAATCGCCATAGTTGAACCGCCGATGGTGGACCGGATGTGCATCGTCTCGCGCGAGGTGCGGCCAGAAGAAGACCTGGTCCGCTTCGTGCTGTCGCCAGACGGCGAGGTCGTTCCCGACCTGAAACGCAAGCTTCCGGGACGCGGTGTTTGGGTGACGGCGAAGCGGGCGCAAATCGCGGACGCTGCAAAGCGCAACCTGTTTGCACGCGGCTTTGGCGAAAAGGCTGTGGCGCGGGACGATCTTTCCGACATGGTCGGAAAACTGTTGCGGGCTGAAGCGGTGGCAACATTGTCGCTGGCGCGCAAGGCTGGCGAAGCCTTGACCGGGTTCATGAAAGTCGAGGCCGCGCTGGGCAAGGGTCCGGTCCGGCATTTGCTGCATGCGCCCGACGCGGGGGCCGACGGGGTCAAGAAACTTGACCGGCTGGCGCGACCGGAAACCCTGGTGTCGCAGGCGCTGACGGCGGATGAATTGAATTTGGCTTTTGGGCTGACAAATGTGATACACGCAGCCGTCGCTGAAGGCGGACTGGCAGAAAAACTTAACGTGCAACTGACGCGCCTCAGGCGCTATGATGAAGCCTAAGCAAAGACGAGATGTATGACTGACACGACCGACGACAAGACCAAGAAGCCAGGCGGAACGCTGACCCTCAAGAGGCCAGCGGTGGAACAGTCACGGGTGAAGCAAAGCTTCTCGCATGGCCGCACCAAGACAGTGGTGGTTGAAACCAAGCGCAAGCGCTTTGGTGACGACAAGCCTGCTGCAGCTGTTGTGCCGGTCGTTGAACAGAAACCTGCCTTCCAACCAAAACCACGCATTGCCGAACCGGCAAATGTCCAGCGTCCCACGCCGCCGCCGCTGTCCAATCGCGGTGTGGTGCTGCGCACGCTTTCAGTTGAAGAGCGAGAAGCGCGCGAACGCGCATTGACGGATTCGCGGGTGCGTGAAGCAGAAGAACGCAAGCGCCAGGAAGAAGACCTCGTGCGGCGCAAGGCGCAGGATGAACGTGACCGGATTGAGCGCGAGGCTGCCGCCAAGCGCAAGGCCGAAGACGATGCCCGTCATCGCCAGGAAGACGAAGGCCGCAAGAAAGCCGAAGAGGCCGCCAAGAAACTTGCACCCAAGGCTGCTCCGCGCGAGGCCGAGGAGGAAGAAGCACGTCCACGCTCCAGCGGGCGTCCGGGCACATTCATGCGCCCCGGCAGTGCCCCGAAGGTGGTCAAGCCAGTTGCGCCAACACGCACCAAGGCCGATGTGGACAAGCGCCGCGGCAAGCTCACGCTGTCAAATGCGCTGAATGATGACAGCGAAGCACGCGGCCATTCGGTTGCCGCCTTCAAGCGTCGCACCGAGCGCCTGAAGAAGCAGGCACATGGCTTCCAGATGCCGACAGAAAAGATGTCGCGCGAAGTGACGCTGCCGGAAACGATCACCATCCAGGAGCTGTCGAACCGCATGGCCGAACGGGCCGTCGACATCATCAAGTTCCTGATGAAGCAGGGCCAGATGCACACGATCAACGATGTGATCGATGCCGATACCGCCCAGCTGATCGCCGAAGAAATGGGCCACAAGGTCAAGCGCGTGTCCGAATCCGACGTGGTGGAAAGCCTGTCGGGCGGCAGCGAAACCGATCCGGAGGAGTTGCGCAAGCCGCGCCCGCCGGTCGTCACCATCATGGGTCACGTCGACCACGGCAAGACCTCGCTGCTTGATGCGATCCGCAAGACCAACGTCGTGTCAGGCGAAGCCGGCGGCATCACCCAGCATATCGGTGCCTACCAGGTGACAACGCCAAAAGGCATCATCACCTTCATTGATACGCCAGGCCATGAAGCCTTCACCTCGATGCGCGCGCGCGGTGCAAAAGCCACCGACATTGCCGTGCTGGTGGTGGCAGCCGATGACGGCGTCATGCCGCAAACGGTTGAATCGATCAACCACGCGAAGGCTGCCGGTGTGCCGATCATTGTCGCGATCAACAAGATCGACAAGCCAGGCGGCAATCCCGTCCGTGTACGGACGGATTTGCTGCAGCATGACATCGTGGTTGAAAGCATGGGCGGCGATACCATGGACGTCGAAGTCTCGGCGCTGAAAGGCACCAACCTCGACAAGCTGCTCGAAACAATTCTCCTGCAGTCAGAAGTGCTCGACCTCAAGGCCAATCCGGACCGCGAGGCTTCCGGCATGGTGGTGGAAGCGCAGCTTGACAAGGGCCGCGGTCCTGTTGCCACGGTTCTGGTTGAACGCGGAACACTGAAGCTTGGCGACATTTTTGTTGCAGGCTCGGCCTGGGGCCGGGTCCGCGCGCTCGTCAATGACAAGGGCGATCAAGTGAAAACTGCTGGCCCATCGGTTCCGGTGGAAGTTCTGGGCCTCAATTCAGCACCGGAAGCGGGTGACCGTTTCGACGTGGTGCCGACCGAGGGCCGGGCCCGCGAAATCACCGATTACCGCGAACGCCAGAGACGCGAAAAGCGCGGCACAGGTTCGGCGCGTGCGTCACTCGAACAGATGATGAGCCAGATCAGCCAGACGGGCCGCAAGGAGTTTCCGATCCTGGTCAAGGCCGACGTGCAAGGTTCTGCGGAAGCCATCGTGCAGGCGCTGGAAAAAGTCGGCAACGACGAGATCCGCGCGCGCGTGGTGCATTATGCAGTGGGCGGCGTTTCCGAAAGCGATGTGTCGCTGGCTGCGGCCTCGGGCGCTGTCGTTCTGGGTTTCAACGTGCGCGCCAACGGGCAGGCACGCGATGCGGCCCAGCGCGAAGGCATCGAGATCCGCTATTACAACATCATCTATGATCTGGTGGACGACATCAAGCTGGCGATGGCTGGCAAGCTGGCGCCGGAGTTGCGCGAAACCTTCATCGGCAATGCGCGTATTCTCGAAGTGTTCAACATCACCAAGGTTGGCAAGGTGGCAGGCTGCCTCGTCACCGAGGGCAAGGTCGAACGCGGTGCCAAGGTGCGTTTGATCCGCGACAACGTTGTGGTGCACGAGGGTTCGCTGTCGACATTGAAGCGCTTCAAGGACGAAGTGAAGGACGTGAACAGCGGCACCGAATGCGGCATGGCCTTCGAAAACTACCAGGACATGCGCGCCAATGACGTGATCGAATGCTTCCGCGTCGAAAAGGTCGCGCGGACGCTGGCGTGATGTGACATATGACGGTGGTCCCGCGTGAAGCGGGCCACGGCCGGAATTGCGGATCGGCTCCCCGCACCCAAGCAGGTAAACCGTCTCATGATTTCAAGATTTGCCTTGGCCCTTCTCGTCTTTGCATTGCCTGCCACCGCGGCGGACGGCTGGTTGAGCGAGGCGCAGATGCGGACCATGTTTGCGGGTCAGACCGTGACGGGAATGTATTTCTGGCGGGTGGTCTATTCCGAGACCTATCATGCTGACGGCAGCATCACCTATTGGGATCCGGTGAATGGCGCGGTGACCGGGCGCTGGCATTTTTCAGGACAAGGGTTTTGCACCTTCTACGATACGGTCATCAGTGGGGGCTGCTTCACCTTGCGGCAGGTGGGTGACAATTGCTTCGAGAACTACATGGTGGAGGCACAAGACACAGGACCACTGCGACCGGAGGAAACCAAGCCCTATGTGTCGCAGTTCTGGCTCAACAGCGCTGCTGCAACCTGTGAGGCGCGGGTGTCGTGACATTTTCACGAAGGATCACGTTCCGCAGAAGGTCATTTTCACTTCTTCATCCGGCAGAGGGGCCGCTTCAAAGAGGGGCATGTGTTGTTCGCTGAATGGATTTTTGACCAGCGCACAGAGCTGGTTGAAGCGGGCGAGATTGCCATCCTCAGCTTCGCGCAATGCAGCTTCGACCTGGTGGTTGCGAGGGATGTAGATGGGGTTGGACTGCTGCATGAGGGCGTGGTCCGGTGATGTGACGCGCTGATGCCAAAGCGTTGCAGCTTTCTCTGACAGCGCATTTCCCCTGGCGAGTTCGCGGAAGAAGATGGTAAAGTCCAGATCCTCATCCATCATCACCCTGAGAAATTCGGCGATAAAAGTGCCGTCATCCTCACGGCGCTGTGCGATGCCGAGTTTCGCCAGCATGCCGGTTTCGAAGGCTTCCTCGAATTGCGGATAGAATTTTTCCAACTCGGCTCTGGCTGTTTCGACTGCCTTGTCCTGATCTTCTGACAAGAGCGGGAGCATGGTTTCGGCGAGGCGCGTGAGATTCCACAGGCCAATGGCGGGCTGCTGGTCCCAGGCATAGCGACCGCGTTCATCAATCGAGGAAAACACTTTCTGCGGATGGAACCTGTCCATGAAGGCGCAGGGACCAAAATCAATGGTCTCACCGGAGATTGCCATGTTGTCGGTGTTCATCACGCCGTGGATGAAGCCCACGCACATCCACTGCGCGACAAGGTGTGCCTGACGGGTGATGACACTGGCGAGGAAGCTCCGAGGATCGTCTTTCAGCGGATGACTTCGGTTGCGTTCATGTTCGTACAATGTGCGCACACCCTCTGGCCCCAGATGTGCTGCCGCATATTGAAACGTACCGACGCGGACATGGCTTCTGGCAATACGGGCGCAAATGCCGCCAGGTTCGGTGCGACGGCGTGCGACCGTTTCGCCGGTTGCCACGACAGAAAGTGTGCGGGTTGTGGGAATGCCAAGCCCGGCGAATGCCTCGCTGATCACATATTCGCGGAGCATCGGTCCCAATGCCGACCGGCCATCGCCATTGCGTGAAAAGGGTGTGGCACCTGAGCCCTTGAGGTGAAGTTCGAAACCATTTGGCAAGGTCGCGATCAAATGTGCCCGGCCATCGCCCATCAATGGATTCCAGTGACCGAACTGGTGGCCGCTATAGGCCAGGGCGACAGGTTCGATGTTGTTGAATGGCGCGTTGCCACTGAGGGCCGCGAGAGTTTGTGGTTCTTCGAAAAAGGCAGTGCCAAGTCCCAGGTCATTTGCCAAGACATGATTGGTTGCGAGAAACCGGGGTTCAGCAACCGGTATCGGGCTGGCGTGCTGCCAGAATTGCTCCGGCAGCGGCGATGCAATTTTCATGAGACACAATTAGGGCTATTCAGGCAGGGCTGCAAGTTGACACAATTTGCACATATCTCCCCCGTTGATCCAACACAACTTCGCGAGACAATTTTCATGGTATTGGCTATTGTCACGCCTCGAACATCAAACATCGATCACCTTGGAGCTCCCGCATGAAACTTCGTTCCGTCCTTGCCGCCTTGCTGTTGTGCAGCGCTTCAACTGCTTATGCCCAGACCGCCGAGGAGGTGAAGAATGATATCATGTCGGCAATGGCCACACCTTTGCCGATCACTGTCGTCGGTCCGATCATCACGCCCAATGTGACGGTGACGCAGGAGGGGGCGTCTTTCAAAGCGGTGTTGGAAAATGCCATGCTGATGGGCATGGTGCCGATGGGGAACGTGTCGTTCAGGCTGACCCCGGAAGGCAGCAAGCTTTACCGTGTGACGGATTTTACTTTGCCCAAGTCAATTGACTTTCTCAACATGGCGACAGTCGGCATCGGTTCAACAAAGTTTGATGGATTGTGGTCAGCGGAAACACGGTCCTACCAGACGCTTGGATTTGAGCTTGGAAATTTGATCGTCGCACCAAAATCAGCGGGTGGTGGAAAGATCACGATTGGCACATTTGCACTTGAAGTGGCGAAAGAAGGTGTTGCCGGTGCGGTTGAAAGCCAGTTCGTGATCAATGCCAAGGCATTCTCTTCACAGGGCGTGTTGCCGGTGAATCTGTCCATCGCGAATGTCCAGGCAAATCTGAAAGCAGATGGTGAAGAGCCAGTTGACCTCTATGGCGTGTTGCAGCGCTTTGCGATGCTGGCCATCATGCAGTCGGACGGCAATGCGGCCCTGCAATTTGCCGAGGCGCTGCGTGCCAAGACTTACAGCAAGGTCAATCTGACGCTGAGTTCAAGCAATGTCGAAGTGCGCGACACGGCACCGGGATCAAATCTCGCAATGCAGATGAAGGATGCTGCTGGTTTTATTGAAGTCACCGGCATGACGCCCGATAACTGGGCGGGGCTGGCGGTGAACTTCAGCGGCAAGGGCATTCGCGATACCGGGTATCTCGATGTCAAAGCGCTGGAGATTGCCGAGGGATCGTTTGGTGTTGCGGGTGAACGCATTCCCATTGGTGCAACGCTCACTACGTTCAACCAGCTCACTGCATTGGGTAACGGCGAACAGGTTGTCATCAATGTGGGCGAGTTGCTGGATGGTATTCTGGGACTTGGCAAGCTTGTGGTGTCGTCTGGCGGCAAGGGCATTGTCTTCATCCCACGCGACGAAAATGAGCCGCAAGTGACTGTCGCGCATTATGCCACGGATTTTGGTGTGCAAGGCTTTGCCGACAAAAAGGGACACATGCTGGTGCGGGCGGAGGCGTCTGGCGTTGATCTTGGTCAGCGCAAGTTCAACGACACGCTGGAGCAGAAGACCTATGACCTGTTCAGTCCGACAGCGTTCAAATATGATCTCAGCATCGGCGATCTCAATGACGTGCTCATGCAAAAGCTGGCCAAGGGGCTGGTGATCCGCAATGACCAGGACGCGATGGCGCTGGCGGTTCCGGCAGCAGTTTATGCGATGGCATTGAAGCCGATGATTGAGACCAAGGCGTTTGACTATACGTCGGCACAGTTTTCGGTGACCAGCTCGAGTTCGCTCAGATTCTATCCGGCGTGGTTGCTGGAGGCCCTGTCGGTGGAGGGCACGTCCAAAATCAAGGTGACAGGATTGGACAAGCTGACGGCTTTGTTCGAAGAATATGTGCTGAACTACAAGGCTCCGGAAGCGGTTCCTGCCGATGTTGTAGAAGCGCCTGCGATGACGGAAGACGAAAAATCTGCGATGGACGCAATTGAAGAAGCAAAGAAGGCAGCGGAAACGGCCTCGGAAGGTGATGCCGTACCGCCGCCCGTTGTCTCCACCAGTGATCGCGAAGGGCTTGTGCTGCTGCAATCCATTGCCAGCACATTCCGCGCCCTTGGCACCGAAGACGGCAACAGCGTCACCTGGGACATTCAATATCCGAAGGCTGGTATCGGGATGGTGATCGTGAACGGCACGGAGCTGCGCTTTCCCGGGTTCACGTCATATCTCGGGCCGGCGATGTTGTTGGGGATGAGAGGATTTTAGGGACTTGGGTTTGGAAACGGCCGACTTTTCTCCGCAAATCCTGATCCACGCAGCGGCTGCCCTCATTGCTCTCCTGCTCGGTTTCTATCAGCTGTGGGCCGCAAAAGGGACCGGTGGACACCGCATGCTGGGCTATGTCTGGGTCGGGTTGATGATGCTGGTGGCGCTGTCATCGTTCTGGATCCACCAGATCAACCAGTTCCGAGGGTTCAGTGTCATCCACCTGTTGTCGCTCACTGTAGCCATCGGGCTGCCTGTTGCAGTGGTCGCGGCGCGACAAGGGAATATCACGCGGCATCGCCGGGCGATGCAAGGCATGTATCTGGGTGGGTTGATCATCGCCGGGATATTCACACTGGCACCGGGGCGGATGCTTGGAAATCTGGTGTTTGGGTGGTAGGGAATTGCCATGTCCAAAGCTGCCGCTCCTTCACAACGCATGCTCCGCGCCGGAGAATTGATCCGGCATGGGCTGGCGGAGATTTTTTTGCGTGGAGAAACAGGTGATCCGGAGCTCGAGAAGCTGAAGCCATCCGTGCACGAAGTGCAGATGTCGCCTGATCTCAAGATCGCCACGGCTTATGTGCGGCCCTTGGTGTCGGGGAACGAGCAGAAGCTTTTGCATGCCTGCACCCGCAACCAGCGCTACATTAAAGGTCTGCTGGGTCCCAAGGTGGACATGAAGTTCATGCCGCAGCTGCGTTTCCGGGTGGATACAGCGCTGGATTATGCGGCGAAGATTGATGACCTGCTGCGCAGTCCCGAGGTGGCACGGGATTTGGACAAAACCTGACAGGACAGTGATCACCATGACGGTTGCCCGGACACTTGCACTGACATCCGATCACATTTCCCGCATCACGCGCAAGGTTGAAGACAGTGGCGTGCCGCCGGGGATATCGCCGCAAACTGACGCCGATTATCAAGAATGGGTGGGGCGCATGCTCGGCGCGCATCCGGCACCCGACAGGCCCACGCAGCTTTTTGCCTATGGCTCGCTGATCTGGAAACCCGAAATTGAGCATGCTGGGGAGCGGCCCGGCACGGCAGATGGCTGGCACCGGTCCTTCTGCTTTCGCATGCCACGGTTTCGCGGCACGCCCGACAAGCCGGGACTGATGATGGCTCTGGACCAGGGCGGCAGCTGCGAGGGCATGCTGTTCGAATTGCCGTGCGGTGATCTTGCGCTGCAATTGGACAAGCTGTTCCGTCGCGAATTCACCATGAAGCCAATCAACTCCATGCCGCAGTGGATCATGGTTGAGACAAATGCAGGCACCATCCCAGCGCTGGCCTTCGTGATGAACCGGGAGTCGCCGCTCTATGTTGGCACGTTGACGCCCGATGAAGTGGCCGATGTCTTGGCCACCGCTTGCGGGCATTGGGGGACAGGCGCTGAATACCTCCTCAATACCGTGACAGCCCTTGAAGCAAAAGGCATCCACGACAGCGGCCTGTGGCATTTGCAGCAGCTGGTGGCGGAAAGGATCGACGGGCTCGTTCGCCACGCCTGAAAGTGCGGTTCAGCTGTGCGGGCCTGAAGCTATAGCCGTGATGAATTTTTCAGAGTCCGATACCCATCCCAGAAGAACTTCGATGTTCAGCAGCGATGCATCGTGATTGCTGCGGGAGTTGCCAGCGCCAATTGGTTCTGCCGTGCAGTCCTCAAGCAGGATGCAGTGATAATCGCGGTACATGGCATCGCGGATTGTTGATTCCACGCAGATGCTTGTGGTGCAGCCCGTAAAGATCAGATGCTTGGCGTTCATGCCCTGCAAGATGGTTTGGAGAGGCGTTTCAAAAAATCCGCTGAATCGGTGTTTTTGAACGATCAAGTCGGTAGCGGCGGGCGTCAAGTCGGGCACGAAATCCACGCCCCAACTGTTGGCCACCAAGATACGGCTCTTGGTGCCATCGGGTGCTGTGATGGTTTCACCCACCGCCAAGCGGGCATGGCGTTGCCGATGCGGTAAATCAGCAGCCCCCATATCAGCCAGATCGGCGCGGTGCTGCATTTGCAAATATATGACCGGAATGCCGGCGTGGCGGGCAGCGGCCAGAACCCTGGCAGTAGGCGCAACGGCGCCCATGATCGGGGTGATATCGATCCCTGCCCGGTCGAACATGCCGTCCTTCGATCCAAAGTCGTTTTGCATGTCGACGACAATCACGGCACACTGCTTGGGATCAACAGCAACGGGTGAGGGACGAGCGGCGATGGTGAAGGCGGCTTGGGTCACGGCGTCGGACATTAGCAGGTTCACGCCGGTGGCCAAGCGATTCAAAGGTTCGTGTGAGGCTGGGCATGCGGCGAGGGTTTCGTTACAATGACTTATTATGAAGAAGGAGAGACACATGCATCGGCTCTGGCATTTTGCCTTTTCATTTTTGCTGCTCGTGGGGTTCACTCACGCTGGTCCGGCACAAGTGCGTGGCTATGCGGAGATTGTGGCACTGCTGGGCGGGTAGGTTTCTTGTACCGGCTCTGGACATGTTGAAAACAAGTGATTACATTGTTTTCAATGTCAGCAGATGTAATCATTAGCCTCTTAAAGTGAGGTTTCAATGGGTAAGTCCATGATTTCGGCGCGAATTCAGAAGACTTGAAGTACAGACGTTGATGCGATTGCCGAGGCTGACAAGCGACGATCAAAGGCTTTTTTGTTTCAGAAGCCTTGAAAGTTATGTCGACCGCCACAAGTGGATGAACGAGCGCATGCGTGCCGCATCAAGGACATCGATGAGACGGCAGAGTGGATTTCCCATGAGGCCGCTGATGCAAGTTGGATTGAATTCATTGGGAACTGACGCCCATTGCCACCACCTGAACCTGATATCTTCCGCACCCGCACGCAAATCAAATGAACTGGTCCGTGAAAGTCAACTGGGCGCAAGCCGGCGATTATTGATCTTGAGCTGATTGCTGCCTATTATATGCGCGCAATCCATGCCATGCCCGACGGCTGGTCGGCCTGATATCCGGCACAGCACATCGTATTGCCCGGCTGGCACTTTCCGAACGGGCCGGGTTGAGTGAAGCTCAGAGTATTGCCGATCTGCTGCAAGTCGCCGGACTGGCCATATCTGCTCCCGTACCGGATCGCGTTTGGCGAAATTGAAATCACTGCCGTTTTTGATGAGCGGCGCGAGCGCCCGGTGAATGGCTAGTGAAACGCCCGCGCAATCGCATGCATGGCTGGCTGGTGATCGACAAGCCTTTGGGCATGGGATCGACGCAGGCGCTGGGCAAGGTCAAATGGTTACTGAAACCTGAAAAAGCCGGGCACGGCGGGACTTTGGACCCGCTTGCGACGGGATTGCTTCCGATTGCGCTGGGGGAGGCCACCAAGACTGTCACCTGGGCGATGGACGGGACAAAGACTTATCGTTTCGCAGTGCAATGGGGTGCTGAAACCTCGACGGATGATTTAGAGGGTTTAATTACAAATACTTACCGCAATGCAACATGGGAAAATGCTGCACTCATGTTGCGCAACATGGATTATGCTGCAATGCAGCAAATTGTGCAGCAAAACTTGCGGCAATTCCATGGTGCAGTGCAACAGCAACCTCCGGCCTATTCGGCGATCAAGGTGGATGGCGAGCGGGCTTATGACCTGGCGCGGGCGGGGGAAGTGGTTGAGCTGGCGTCGCGCGAGGTGCGGATTGATGAGGTGAAGGTGGTGGAATGGCGAAGTGGCCCACAGACCGTCTTTGAAGTCACCTGTGGCAAGGGCACTTATGTGCGGTCGCTGGCGCGGGATATCGGGCGGGCAGTGGGGTGGCTTGCACATGTGGTCGAACTCCGGCGGACCCGGGTGGGGCCATTCAGGGAAACTGATGCGATTTCACTGGAAAAGCTGGAGGAACTCGTCCATAGGGACGCCAGCGAAAACAGCCTCGGCGGCGTCCTTCGCCCCCTTTCGACCGTGCTGGACGGCATCCCGGCACTGGCCGTGATGGATCCGGACGCAGCTCGTCTCAGACAAGGTCAGAAGGTCTTGTTGCGCGGTGCGCAAGCACCCATTGCGGCGGAGGCGGTTTTGGTGACCCATCGGGGGCAACCCCTTGGCATTTGCTCAATCGAGCAAGGTTCACTGAAAACCACACGACTGTTCAACCTTTAACTCCATTGGAGATGCACGATGACGATGACTGCTGAGCAGAAAACTGCTCTGATCAAAAACAATGCGACCAAGGCCGGTGATACCGGCTCGCCTGAGGTTCAGGTGGCGATCCTCACGGAACGTATCAATTACCTGACCGAGCATTTCAAAATGCACAAGAAGGACAACCATTCGCGCCGCGGATTGCTGAAAATGGTTTCAGCGCGTCGCGGTTTGCTGGACTATGTCAAGAAGAAGGATGAAGGCCGGTATCAGGCCTTGATCAAGAAGCTGGATATCCGGCGGTAACACGCCAATTTCCCTCCCCCTTGTGGGGAGGGCTAGGGTGGGGGTCGCTCCGGCTTCACCAAGTGAAAAAGAATTCCTTTTCATTCTGACATGCCTCCCGACCCCCACCCCAACCCTCCCCACAAGGGGGAGGGAGTGAGTACGAGCAGGCGGATCACCGAATTGCCGCCTGCGTCCCCGCAAACAGGAGCGCGCAATAGGGCCCGCTTCGATCACGTCCAAAGGGGATGCCGTCCAGTTGGTGAGCAAGTGGCGGCGAAGGATCACAAGGAAAACTACATGTTCAATATCGATGTGGAAGAACTCGAATGGGGCGGCAAGCATTTGCGCCTTGAAACCGGCCGTGTGGCCCGTCAGGCCGATGGTGCCGTGCTGGTGACTTATGGCGAAACGACCGTGCTGGCGACCGCAGTTGCTGCACGCGCTGAAAAGCCCGGGATCGATTTCTTCCCGCTCACCGTGAATTATCAAGAAAAGGCTTATGCTGCCGGCAAAATTCCCGGCGGCTATTTCAAGCGTGAAGGCCGCCCGACTGAAAAGGAAACCCTCGTTTCCCGTTTGATCGACCGTCCGATCCGCCCTCTTTTCCCCGAAGGTTTCCGCGTTGAAACGCAGATCGTTGCGACTGTCCTGTCCTACGATCTTGAAAATGACTCGGACATCGTTGCGATGATCGCAACATCGGCAGCGCTGACCATTTCCGGCATTCCCTTCATGGGACCCGTCGGTGCCTCACGCGTTGGCGTGATCAATGGCGAATATGTTCTGAACCCGACGCAAGACCAGATGAAAGAGTCTGCTCTTGATCTCGTTGTTGCGGGCACGCAGGACGCGGTTCTGATGGTTGAATCGGAAGCGAAAGAACTCGACGAAGAAAAGATGCTGGGGGCCGTGATGTTTGGTCACGCCGGATTCCAGCCGGTGCTGGAAGCAATCATCCGTCTGGCCGAGCGCTCATCGCGCGAGCCACGGGCATTTGATCCGCCGGACCATTCGAAGGTCTATGCTTCTATCAAGAAGCTGGCCGAGAAGGATGTACGTTCGGCCTATGCCATTGCGAAAAAGGAAGACCGCCAGAACGCCGTTGCCTTGTCCAAGGACAAGGTGAAGAAGGCGCTGGTCAATGCCGAGGACGAAAAGGCACCAAGCGAGCAGGTTGTCGGCGGCATGTTCAAGAAGCTGGAAGCGGACATTGTTCGCAACGGCATTCTCGACACCGGTACGCGCATTGATGGCCGCGACACCAAGACAGTGCGCAACATCATTGCGGAAGCCTCCGTTCTGCCCCGCACGCACGGCTCTGCGCTGTTCACGCGCGGCGAAACGCAGGCACTTGTTGTCACCACGCTCGGCACCGGTGAAGACGAGCAATATGTCGACTCGCTCGACGGCACCTTCAAGTCGCGCTTCATGCTGCATTATAATTTCCCTCCCTATTCGGTGGGCGAAGTGGGCCGCATGGGGGCCACGGGCCGCCGCGAAATCGGCCATGGCAAGCTTGCCTGGCGCGCCATCAATCCGATGCTGCCAGGCTCGGATGAATTCCCCTACACGGTGCGTGTGGTTTCGGAAATCACCGAGTCGAACGGTTCCTCCTCCATGGCATCGGTCTGCGGTGCATCGCTGGCACTGATGGATGCAGGCGTTCCGATGAAGGCGCCCGTTGCCGGCATCGCCATGGGCCTGATCAAGGAAGGCGAGCGCTTTGCGGTGTTGTCCGACATTCTGGGTGATGAAGATCACCTGGGCGACATGGACTTCAAGGTTGCCGGCACCACGAACGGCATCACCGCCTTGCAGATGGACATCAAGATCACCGGCATCACCGAAGAGATCATGAAGGTCGCCCTGTGGCAGGCGAAAGATGGCCGTTTGCACATTCTCGAAAAGATGGCGCAAGCGCTGGAAAAGGCTCGTCCCGGACTTGGCGAACATGCGCCACGCATCGAGCAGATCAAGATTCCAACGGACAAGATCCGTGAAGTGATCGGCACGGGTGGCAAGGTGATCCGCGAGATTGTGGAAAAGACGGGTGCCAAAGTCGACATCCAGGACGACGGCACGGTGAAGATTGCTTCTGCCAATGGCGAGTCAATCCGCGCGGCGCTGAAGTGGATCAAGTCGATCGTGTCGGAACCGGAAGTGAACGAAATCTACGAAGGCAAGGTCGTCAAGATCATGGAGTTCGGGGCGTTTGTGAACTTCTTCGGTGCGCGTGACGGTCTGGTGCATGTGTCGGAGCTTGCTCCCCAGCGCGTGCAGAAGGTGTCCGACGTTGTGTCGGAAGGCCAGATGGTCAAGGTCAAGTTCCTCGGCATGGACAACCGCGGCAAGGTGCGGCTGTCGATGAAGGTCGTCGACCAGGCGACGGGTGAAGATCTGTCCAAGAAGCAGGGTGGCGGTGACGCTGCCCCGGACGGTTCTGCTGACTGATTTATCTGTGTACGGGTGAAACTGAGAAACGCCGGGTGATGAGCCCGGCGTTTTTTTGATGTCACCATCCAGCTTGCACCGGACGTAATTTCGTGCTATATTTAGTGCCAAATATAGCGTCTTTTATGAGGTTCACATGGCAAGCCAAATTCATGCGGCAACGACGGCCAGCATTTCTGAACTGAAACGGAATCCAATGGGCACCGTTGCTGCGGGAGAAGGTTTTCCTGTCGCAATTCTCAATCACAATGAACCCGCCTTCTATTGCGTTCCGGCCAAGGCTTATGAAGCCATGCTGGAACGCCTGGAAGATCTGGAACTCAACGCCATAGCCGATGCACGCGAAGGACAGAAGATCCACAAGGTCGCGCTTGATGCGCTATAAGCTCGCGTTTCTTGACGCAGCACTGAAAGAATGGCGCAAACTCGACAACCAGACGCGCGAGCAATTCAAAGCAAAGTTGGAAGAGCGCCTGCACAATCCGAAAGTACCGTCAGCAAGGCTGCATGGGGCGAAAGAACGCTACAAGATCAAACTACGCAATGCCGGGTATCGACTGGTCTATGAAGTGCGGGACCAACAACTGATCGTGCTGGTGGTGGCGGTGGGCAAGCGGGAGCGGAATGAGTTGTACAAGGTGGCGGAGCGAAGGAAGACGGAGTGAGGCCGCATTCCAGATGTCCGGCGCAGTTTTGACCCTCACCTTGGCTTGCCTTCCAGCCCGGCCATCTCCTCAGCACTGGCACCTGGAATGCGCATTTCGAACATGTCGGTCACCGAGGTGTAGTCGTAGTAACCGAGCCGTGCCAAAGGTCTGATCTTCAGAATGTCGATCTTGCCGGAGGGCAGCACGAATTCATCTTTCACGTGAATGCGCACCACTTCGCCGAACACGACATCTGCATCAGATAATTTTGTTCTGCCCGGAAAGCGCAGCGTGTTGAGATAGCGGCATTCAAAATGGCAGGGGCTTTCAGCCACGCGTGGCCCCGGTGCCTCGATGCAGGCGGCTTTGGTCAAGCCCGCCAATTCAAACTCATCGACACCACGCGGCACAGGCTGCGCCGACAGATTGACTGACTCGCGCAAGTCAAAGGTCGCCATGTTCCACACGAAGTAACCGGTTTCCTCGGCGTTGATCACCGTGTCCTTCTTGCGGCCATCGACATGTTGATCCGCCGAGAACATGACGATGGGCGGATCATAAGTGATGTTCTGCCACTGGCTGAAGGGTGCCAGGTTCGGCCTGCCGCCCCTCGAAATCGTGGAAATCCAGCCAATGGGCCGTGGCACCGTGCAGCTCTTGAAGGGATCATAGGGCAGGGGTCGGTGCTTTTGTCGCGGGTCATAATGCATGGGCCAGAGAGTTAGAGCAACGCCAGAACCGGATCAACTGCAAGGCCCGTTTTACCAATGCGGCGTGATGGCGATCACCGTGATCAGATCTTTGCCCGGGCCGTAGTGTCAAAAATGCGCTAGGCGCCGCGTGTGTTGTTTTCGGCGCAGGTTTCGAAGATGTCTTCGCCGTATTGGCCTTTGAGGTCGCCGAATTTGTAAGTGTTCAGTCCGGGTTACGCTGATTGTGCTCTAGCGCGATCTTGCCACCCATTCATAAGCCTGCTATCCGGCCCTTCCCCACAGCAACAGGATCCCAGCGTTTTGCCTTTGTAATTGCCGGTCTCAGGTGAATTCGCCCGCGTGCCATTTGTGATGGCGCGCTTTTTGTCTGTTGGGGTGATGGATCGAGGCCGGCTTGGCATTGTTGCCAGATTTGCTCCGATTACTCCTGCCAACGCCCGCGCACGACTTTTCCTGCCACACCCTGATGGACTTCCTTTCCGGAAGGCCATGTTTCTGTGTCAATCATTCCCGTCCAGCGCTGGACGATCATTCCCGTGACTCCACCCCGACCCTTGCTTCATTGCCGCACGTGCCGTGCCACGCAGGCTTTTGTCTCCAGTGGCAAGATCAGGCTCAATGCCAATGGCAAACTGCTGGATGCCTGGCTGATCTATCGCTGCAGCCACTGCGACAATACTTGGAACCGAAGCATATTCGAGCGACGGCATGTGAACAGCATTTCCCGCGAGCACATGGAAGCGCTGCATCACAGTGATGCGGATTTCGTAGCGGCGGTTGCCTTCAACGATGTGGGCTTGCCGCGCTGTGATGTTGCCGATGATGTGCGTGTCGAAAAAACGCCGCTGCAGATGTCAGGCCTCGGTGCATTCGAGATCGTGTTTCGTGTTCGCATGAAAGTAAATATCAGGCTCGACAAGATGCTGGCCCGCGAACTGGGCATAAGCCGCAGCACTGTTGAAACCATCGCTCAACCAAAAGCTTCGTTGCGCAGGCCGGTGCAGGATGGATTGCGCGTGGTGATCGGGCGGGTCATAACACCTGGATGTTGACCGTCAAAAAGGCTCGACCTGAGGATGCTGCGCTGGTGCGCGGCATTACCTTGCGGGCCTATGCGAAGTGGATTCCGGTGATCGGGCGCGAGCCTTTGCCGATGACGGTGAATTATGACACGGCGGTGCTTACACATGACGTTGATATTCTTCTGTCTGGCGCGGTGCCAGTTGCACTGGTGGTCTATGTGCGCAAGCCGGCAGACATTTACATCGACAATCTTGCGGTTGAGCCGGATGCGCAGGGCAAGGGTTATGGACGGCATCTGTTGGCGCATGTGGAGCAGGTTGCGCGTCATGAAAAGATCAGTACACTGACGTTATTGACCAATGCAGCCTTTGTCGGCAATGTTTCATACTATCAGGCTTGCGGTTTTGGTGTGGACAGAACTGAGTTGTTCATGGGAGGTACCACGGTTTACATGAGCAAATGTGTCACGCAGCCGTGAACCGCGCTATCACGCCGAATGTTTTTGAATGAGGCAAACAAATCCCCTCCCCCTTGTGGGCCCCTTGTGGGCCCCTTGTGGGGAGGGTTAGGGTGGGGGTCGCACAGAACCTTCAGAAGCTATATGAAGGCATGTCAAACCTGACACACTGTCTGACCCCCACCCCGGCCCTCCCCACAAGGGGGAGGGAGAAGTAGAAGCAGAGGTTATAAATGACATCGGACTACACCCCGCCTGCCGTCTGGACATGGAACAAGCCTTCGGGGGGACGTTTGCTTCAATCAATCGTCCCATCGCGGGTGCCACGCATGAGAAGGAATTGCCGCGCGGCAAACATCCGTTGCAGCTCTACTCGCTGGCCACACCCAATGGCGTCAAGGTTACGATCATGCTGGAGGAGCTTTTGGCGGCGGGGCATATCGGGGCTGAATATGATGCCTGGCTCATCGATATCGGCAAAGGTGAGCAGTTTGGAAGTGGTTTTGTTGGCGTCAATCCCAATTCCAAGATTCCTGCACTGATGGATCATTCAACGCCACAGCCCACGCGGATTTTTGAATCGGGTGCGATCCTGCTTTATCTTGCGGAAAAGTTCGGCGCGTTTTTGCCGAAGGATGCGGTGTCGCGCGCACAGTGTATGAACTGGTTGTTCTGGCAGATGGGAAGTGCGCCATTCCTGGGCGGCGGGTTCGGGCATTTCTATGTCTATGCGCCAGTCAAGATCGAATATGCGATTGACCGGTTTGCCATGGAAGTGAAGCGGCAGATGGATGTACTCGACCGGCATCTGGCCGATCACAAATTCATGGCGGGTGCTGACTATACGATTGCCGACATGGCGATCTGGCCGTGGTATGGCAGGCTGGTGCTGGGCAAGGCCTACAATGATGCGAATATCTTTCTTGATGCCCATAGCTATAAACATCTCAACCGCTGGACCCATGAAATCAACGAACGCAAGGCGGTTGCACGTGGGCGGATGGTCAACTGCTCCTGGGGGCCGCTGGAAGAGCAGCTGCATGAACGGCATGATGCCAGCGATTTTGATACTCGTACCCAGGACAAGCTGGTGACAGCTTGAGTCTGGACAAGACGACGATTGGCTGGATCAACGGGTTTCTGGGCATGCTGACGTTCAGTGCGTCGCTGCCTGCCACCAAGATCGCCATGACGGGTTTTGATCCGCTGTTTCTGACGACAGCGCGGGCTTCGATTGCAGGCTTGCTGGCAATGATCATGCTGCTGCTGTTTCGGGAAAAGTGGCCGGAGCGCGCGATGATAAAGTCGTTTGTCATCGTATCGCTTGGCGTGGTGGTCGGCTTTCCGCTGTTGACGGCGCTGGCGTTGCGGCATGTCACGTCGGCACATTCGATTGTGTTTCTCGGATTGCTGCCGCTGGCGACCGCGTCATTCGCCGTGTTGCGTGGTGGCGAGCGGCCCCGGCCGGCGTTCTGGATTTTTTCGTGCCTCGGCAGTGCATTGGTTGTCGGCTTTGCATTTCTGCAAGGCATCACTGCGGCACCCCTGGGTGACCTGTTGATGCTGGCGGCGATCATCGTGTGCGGATTGGGTTATGCGGAAGGGGCGAAGCTGTCACGCGTGCTCGGCGGATGGCAGGTGATTTCATGGGCGCTGGTCATGTCGCTGCCACTGATGCTTGGACTTGCGCTTTTCATGTTGCCACATTCGTTCGAGGGCATCACGCGCGGTGCCTGGATGGGCTTTGCCTATGTCTCGCTGTTCAGCATGTTCATCGGCTTTGTGTTCTGGTATCGCGGACTGGCGCTTGGCGGAACTGCGGCGGTAGGACAGCTGCAATTGTTGCAGCCGTTCTTTGCCTTTGTCCTTGCCGCAGCAATCCTTGGTGAACAGGTCAGTGCACTCATGCTGGGCGTTGCTGCAGCTGTTGCAGCCTGCGTTGCCGGCGCGCGGAAATTTGCGCGGTAGTCAGTGCGATTTTTCTGCTTCAGTGTGATGCGAAGCCTTGTGCGGGCGCTTGACGGCGGACTGGGCGAAAACGTCTTCGAGCGCCTGCAACAGTTCACGCAGTTTTTCGAGGCCATCCTCGCCAATGACGTCGGCGCATTCGGCTTCGAGTTGTTTGACCTGAGACTGGGCAGCGTTGCGGGCGCTTTCGCCACGGTCGGTGATATGCAGCCGCTTTTCCCTGGCATTGTCTGGCGAGGCGCGCAGTTCGACGATTTTCAGGTGGCGCAAGCGGTTCACCGAGCTGTGCACAGCCTGGCGCGAGACCCGCAGAATGCGGGCGAGCTCTGCCAATGAGCGCGGCTGCCGCAAAGCGAGCACGAAGACGCGCACATCCGATGGCCGGATGTTCTCAAAGCGCGTGCCGGTGCGATAGGCCTCGAGCCTGGCATCGAGGCCGTCGGTCACACCTTGAAGCAGGCTGCGGATGTTGTTGCTGGGAACGTAGGATTCGTCATCGTCAACCATATATTGACGCATAAGATGTTTCGCTGGGTGGCGTCAATATTTTCGTTCGGAGGCTTTGTATTGGCCTGGGGTTTTTCTTTATCTACATGAAAATAAACGGTTAAATACTTTTTGACCTAACGATCAAAAAATTACGTCAATATGGGTTGACAAGCGTGGTTTGATTGCATACTTAATCTACGTCAATCAAGATTGACTCTGTGTCTCCTGCAAATGCATCTGGTTGTTTGTCCACACTACAAATGGGCCAGGTGAAGCTTGCCCAAGGGAGATGCTGACGCGGGTCCAAACGGGGGCGTTTTGGGCCTGTTGAGCCGGTGGCGGGTTAGACTGCCACCGGCAATATGTTCCAGTATCCGGAAACGAAAGGACCCCGGCGATGCCGAGGTCCAATTGACGTTCGCCCTTTATGTGGCGTTGATTATTTCGCGGCCAGCTTTGCTGCGATCTTGGCGACGTGGTTGCCCTGATATTTTGCAGCCTCAAGTTCCTGGGCGGAAATTGCGCGCATGCCATCGCCTCCGGCCAGGCCTGTTGCGCCATAAGGCGAACCACCGCGGATCTGGTCAACGCCCATCTGGCCTTGGTAGGCGTAAGGAAGACCAACCAGTACCATGCCGTGATGCAGCATCACAGTGTGGAAACCGAGGATCGTTGCTTCCTGGCCACCGTGCTGGGTTGCCGATGATGACATGGCGGAGCCGACCTTGCCGACAAGTGCGCCCTTCATCCACAGACCGCCGGTCTGGTCGAGGAAGTTCTTCATCTGCGCGGTCATCATGCCGTAGCGGGTGCCCGAGCCGAAAATGATCGCATCATAGTCAGCAAGCTCTTCAGGCTTGGCAATCGGGGCCTTCTGGTCGGTCTTGTAGTGATAGGCTTTCTGGACTTCTTCAGGCACCAGCTCGGCCACGCGTTTCACATCAACCGTTGCGCCTGCTTCCTTGGCACCTTCGGCGGCGGCATAGGCCATGGCTTCCATGTGGCCCCATGCGGAGTAGTAGAGTACGAGTACTTTGGTCATCAGTCTTTCCTTTGGTCAGTTGGTTGCGAGAGAGAGTAATTGATTGAGGTCAATGCGGGCATTGACCATGGCGAGTTTGCCATCCGGCCCACGGGGCCATTCGGATTCCGGCTTGTCCCAATAGAGTTCTATGCCGTTATGGTCGGGGTCGCGGAAATATAATGCGACGGACACCCCGTGATCAGCGGCGCCGTCGAGTTCGATGCCTGCGGCCAGCATTTGCTTGAATGCGTTGGCGAGGTCAGGTTTCGTCGGATAGAGGATCGCGGTGTGATAGAGACCGGTGGAGCCTTGCGGTGGCGGGCTGCCGCCCTTGCTTTCCCAGGTGTTCAGTCCAATGTGGTGGTGATAACCGCCAGCTGATATGAAGGCAGCTTCGCTGCCATACATTTGCTGGAGTTCGAACCCGAGGACGCCACAGTAGAAATCAAGGGCGCGCTGGAGATCGGCGACTTTCAGATGAACATGGCCGATGCGGGTGCCGGCAGGAATGGTCATTTTCAAAACCCTATACTGTAATAATTACTGTTACAATATATAGGAAGCCCTTGCCATTTGCAAGTCCCGCGACCAAAAAACCTGATGCCCCACACTGTGCTTCGCGAAGTCTTTGGTTTTGAAGCGTTTCGCCAGGGGCAGGAACCCATTATCAAGGCCTTGCAAGCAGGCGAGCATGTTCTTGCGGTGATGCCGACGGGGGCTGGCAAGTCGCTGTGCTATCAGGTTCCGGCCTTGGCGCGGGGCGGACTTGCGATTGTCGTGTCGCCGCTGGTGGCCCTGATGCAGAATCAAGTCGCAGCCTTGACACTCCTGGGGGTGAAAGCCGCAACCATCAATTCTTCGTTTCAGCGCGACATAAATGTCGAGACCTGGAAGCGGGTGGTGGCAGGCGATGTGAGCCTGCTTTACCTTTCGCCCGAGCGTCTGATGGATGAGCGCATGCTGGCCGCCTTGCGCCAACGCGATGTGCGGCTGATTGCAATTGATGAGGCGCATTGCATTTCGCAATGGGGACCCAGTTTCCGCCCGGAGTACACGATGCTGGAGAATCTGGGCGCGACATTTCCAGATATTCCGATCGGGGCCTTCACGGCAACGGCCGATGCGGAAACGCGCAGCGACATCATGCGCCGCTTGTTTGGCGGCAAGGGCCGACAGTTTGTCTCAGGCTTTGACCGGGCCAACCTGTCCATTCATGTGGGGCGCAAGACGTCGGCTCCCGAGCAACAGCTCAAGGCATTTCTTGCAAACCACACAGGCGAGAGCGGCATCATCTATTCGCTGTCACGGGCTTCAACCGAAAAATGGGCGGAGAAGCTTGTCGACTGGGGATACCTTGCCTTGCCCTATCACGCAGGGCTGAGCGCTGAAAGGCGGGCGGCGCATCAGGATACGTTCATGACGGAGAAGGCTGTGATCATCTGCGCCACGATTGCCTTCGGCATGGGAATCGACAAGCCGGATGTGCGCTTTGTGTTTCATGCCGATCTGCCTTCGGGTCTTGATGCCTATTATCAGGAGATCGGGCGTGCGGGCCGTGATGGCGAAGCCGCTGATGTCCACATGATGTACGGCCTCAATGACATCATGATGCGCCGCCGGTTTATTGCTGATGCTTCAGGTGATGATGTTTTCAAACAGCGCGAGACGCGCAAGCTCAACAAGCTCGTGGCGTTCTGTGAAACCGAAACCTGCCGCCGCAAGCTGCTGCTTGCCCATTTCGGTGAAGCATCAGATGACTGCGGCAATTGCGACCGCTGCCGCAAGGATGTTGTCGTCACGTTCCAGAGCCGCACGGAGCGGCGTGCGCTGCTGGCAAAAGATGCGGGACTGCCGGAGGCTGATGAGGGGCTCCTGCAAAGACTGAAACAGTTGCGGCTTGAACTTGCCAAGGTGCAAGGTGTTCCGGCGTTTGTGATCTTTGCCGACAAGAGTCTCATTGACATGGCGCGGAAGAAACCGACAACCCTTGAGGCTTTCGCCGATGTCGATGGCGTGGGCCGGGCCAAGCTGGCGCGGTTTGGCGCGGTATTTGTGAAAGTTATCAGAGCCTCGCTCGAGGCTGCTTGAGACATGCTTGAGATGGGGGGCGAAGTGTGAAATGAATGCGCCATGACCAGAAAAACCGCATTCAAGGCCCCGCCCAATCTCACCATCGTTGATCATCCGCTGGTGCTGCATAAATTGTCGCTGATGCGCGACAAGCACACGCCGTCCGCGGTGTTCCGGCAGTTGTTGCACGAGATCAGCCATTTGCTGGCCTATGAAGTGTGCCGCGATTTGCCGATGACGACGCAGACCATCGAAACGCCCTTGGCGGAGATGGAAGCACCCATTCTCAAAGGCAAGAAGCTGGTGATCGTCTCGGTGCTGCGGGCAGGCAACGGGTTGCTGGAAGGCATGCTGACGCTCATTCCTTCGGCGCGCGTCGGGCATATCGGGCTCTACCGCGACCACAAGACGCTGCAGCCGGTTGAATATTACATGAAAGTGCCGGAAGACATTGCCGAGCGGCGCACCATCGTTGTCGATCCGATGCTGGCCACGGGGAATTCGGTTTCGGCGGCGGTCAAGCGGCTCAAGGAAAAAGGTGCGCGCGACATTCGTCTTGTCACGCTGTTGTCAG
The DNA here is from genome assembly GCA_963738595.1 of uncultured Alphaproteobacteria bacterium. Lineage (GTDB taxonomy): Bacteria > Pseudomonadota > Alphaproteobacteria > Rhizobiales > Aestuariivirgaceae > Aestuariivirga. The sequence continues at coordinate 33,720 of CAVTXF010000017.1, read as the reverse complement.
CGCCTGAAGGTGTCATGCATTTTCATGAGGAACATCCTGATGTGCCGATCTTCACGGCAGCCGTGGACAGCCACCTGAATGACATTGGCTACATCGTGCCGGGACTTGGCGATGCCGGCGACCGGATGTTCGGCACCAAGTGAGCGTGATGTTCAGAACCTGTTAAGGATGCTGACGGATTTCATTCTTCGTTAAAATTTTCGGCAAGGTTCGACGCCTACATCTCGTTCATCAACACGGAGTCGAACCTGATGGCTGCAGCTGCGGCACGCGCCCTTTCCCATGAAGCCGAATTGCCTGGCAGCAAGATATCGGTGCTTTATGCCGAAGACCAGACGTCGTCGCGCGTTGTGACGGCGGCGCTGCTGCGCAAGCTGGGCTATGATGTCGATGCCGTGGAAGATGGCGAACTGGCGTTGCAGAAGGCCATGCTGAAAGCTTACGACATCATCCTTCTCGATATTGAAATGCCCGTGATGGACGGCGTGACCGCAGCACGGCGCATTCGCAATGAAGCGCATCTGTGCAAGGGCGCTCCCATCCTGGCGATGTCGGCCTATCTGGCAGATACAACGGAAGACAGTGCCTGGCGCTCCCTGTTTGATTGCGCCCTGCCAAAGCCCGCAAGCAGTGATGAACTGAAGATGGCGTTGCTGCGCATGCAAGTTCTGGGGCATGAGGAAAGCCAATCCGGTGGTGAAGAAGCGGTCGAACTACCGCTGATCGATTCCTTCCGGGCGGTGCTGCCGCGGCCCATGTGGCTGAGGCTTGCGACGCAGGCTGCAGAAGACATGCAGGTTCTGGCGCTGACAGCTGTTGCCTGTGCCGATGCCGGTGATCCTGAGCAGATGAAAATCTCGTTGCGCGCACTCAAGGGGCTGGCCAGGAGTTTTGAAGCACACACTGTCATTGCGGTTGCTGGTTCCATGGAGTTGAACAGCAGCCTTGTTGCCGGCTGCGGGCTGCATCAATCAATCACCACTTGGCTTCGTGAGATCACGCACTGAGCGTGGTGTGAACGACTGATCTTAAACGTCCTTCAACAGGTGTTAACGAGGCGTTGCCAGTTTCATCTTTTCAAACTTGGCGATAAATTTAAAGCCATTGAAATTGCCCGGTATTAGAAGAATTCGATGAATATCGCGGGGGACAAATCCTAAATTTCCACAATTCAATTCTCGCTGCGGCTTTAGGCAAAACTTAATACCCACGTGCGAGAAGGTAGCAGTCTTCACTCATAGCGGGAGTTTCAAACGTGCCGATATCCATTTCAAACGACTTCGTTGTCAACACAACGACGACTGACGATCACAAGAGCCCGGCGACGGCATTGTTGTCGGATGGTCGCATGGTTGCAGTTTATACCAGCGCTGATGGCTTCATCTATGCGCAGTTCTTTGGTTTGACTGGCGAACTTACGGCGGAAATGCCGATCAGCCTGGCGGCGGCAACGGGTACAGGGGTTAGCGTTCCATCGGTTACTGCTCTTGTTGAAGGTGGCTTTGCCGTTGCCTGGGGAAGCGACAGTGATGTCAAAGTCGGAACCTTTAGTGCGACAGGTGCAAACACTTCCATTCTGACCGTTTCCGGTGCCAATCGGCCAACCATCACGACGCTTGCTGACGGACGCCTGTTTGTGACGGAGTACCTGACAGGATCAACAGAACTGGTCTATACGATTTACAATAGCGACCTCACCGGTCCTGTCACTGGTTCGCTGGCCACCAATGCTGTGGTTGATGCGACCGACAAATTGTCGAGTGCAACAGTCCTGTCGGATGGTCGCTTTGTTGCGGTTTGGCAATCTTCAAGCGCTTCGGGCGAATGGGACGTTGCCGGCCAGGTCTTCAATGCCGATGGCACAAAGTCCGGAACAGAATTTGTGGTCAACACCACTTTGACTGATAAACAAGGCGAGGCCCGCGTGATGGCCCTCTCCAATGGAGGCTATGTGGTGTCATGGTCTTCGGGACCAGCAGTGAGCTCGGATCTGGTCGCACGTGTGTACACCGCTACTGGTGTCGGCGGGGCAGAATTCGCCGTCAACAGCACGACAGCCAACCAGCAAAATAACTCCGATGTTGTCCAGTTGGCTGACGGACGTTTGATGTTCGTCTGGGCATCGAACGAAGGCGGCACTTCTTTCGACATTCGCGCGCGCGTCATCAATCTCGATGGCACTCCTTCCGGCGACGACTTTGTTGTCAACAGCACTACAGCTGGTTCCCAAGTTGAACCTGATGTCAAAATGATGGCTGATGGACGGATCCTCGTTTCATGGCAGTCCCCCGGCACGACCATTGACATCCGCTCGGCCGTTATTGATCCTAGCACTTTTTATGGAACAAGCGGCGCCGACAGCTGGAAAGGTGGAGCGCTCGCAGACCGGCTTTATGGTGTGGCAGGTGCTGACGCTTTTGATGGCGGCGCTGGCGACGATTTGATTTATGGCGGCGATGACATTGACACCATTCATGGTGACGATGGCAATGACGTGATTAGCGGCGATGCAGGCAATGACAAGTTGTTTGGCGATGCCGGCAATGACCGCATCAATGGCGGCGCAGGCGATGACGAGTTCAATGGTGGTATCGGCGACGACGTCATCTATGGCAGCTCGGGCAGTGACAAATATATTGGTGGCCTCGGTACCGATACGCTCTCCTTCTACAATGGAGCTGCGGTGACGGTATCACTTGCTACCGCTGCCGGTTCGTTTGGCGGCGCTGCTGCCGGCGACTCGCTGGGTACATCTTCGTCGATCGAAAACATTCATGGTTCGCTGAATGGTGGCGATACCCTGACAGGCAATTCGTCGGTCAACAAAATCTATGGTTTTGGTGGCAATGACACCATCGACGGCAATACCGGCAATGATACGCTGGATGGCGGTCTTGGCAATGACACGATCGAAGGCGGAAGTGGCAATGACATCATCCTGGGTGGCGCTGGCAACGACAATATCACGGGCGGCACCGGTAGTGACACGGTCATTGGTGGTGCGGGTTCCGACACCATGGATGGCGGCACGGGCTCTACCTACTATGATGTTCTGAGCTACCTCTACGAAGCAACGGGTGCCAAGGTTTCCCTGGAAGAGTCCATTACGGTTAGCGGTTCGGCTTTGGGTGACACCGTGGTCGCGTTGTCTTTCGAGAATCTTTATGGCTCGAATATCGGCGCAGACACCCTTTATGGCAGCTCGGTCAAGAACCTCCTGCGTGGCTATGGCGGCAATGATACGATGTATGGCCGTGATGGCGACGACAAGATGGAAGGCGGCGATGGCAACGACACCCTGAACGGTGGCGCTGGCAAGGACTACCTCGTCGGCGGCTTCGGCAATGACATCTACGTCGGCGGCGATGGCGTTGACACCATTGTCGGTGGAACTGGTCTTGATTTCATCCGCTTCAATGCCCTGAGTGAAATCGGCGACAATGGCGGCGTGTTCGACATTGGCGATGACACAATCCAGCTGGAAGGCAGTGTTTTCGGCGGACTGGCTGCTGCGACGGAAGTTGCGGAGAACCGGCTTGAAGTTGGAACCTCGTCGACAGCGACCGCTGCTGCCACCCGTTTCATCTTCGAAACGGATACAGGCATCCTTTGGTTTGACGCCGACGGTACAGGCTCAACAGCAGCCGTGGAGATCATTGACTTCTCGAAGACAACTGCTTCGATTGATGGTGCTTTCACGAACGCTGACATCCAGATCATCTAAGATATGGTTTGCTGACTGTTCAGCAGATCCTACACAACAGAACCTCCAGGCTCATCGGCCTGGAGGTTTTCTTGTGTCGGCTTCGGAGCTGACAATTTGTGCAAGGCGTGGAGCATGGCAAGTTCCTCGGAAATCTCGGGGCTGAGCAGACGGGGAGCTTGCGGCATTTTCGTATTGTGGGCGATATGTGCGGACATGCCTTACATTGAGCAAAATCGATGCCAGAATGAGCGCCAACCTACACAAAATCGTGATGGAATATTGCTGGTGAACCTGTCGTAAATGTAATGTCGTAATCCAGAATAAAACCGCTATAGGAGTTTGCATGTCTTTTTCATTTGCCCGCACCGCCATTGCCGCCGCCCTGCTGGCCGCTTCAACAACGCTCGCGTTCTCAGCTGCCGATGACTCCATCAAGGCCCGTCAGGCCTGCATGAAAACAAATGGTGGCGTCATGGGTGTTGCCGTTCCGATGATGAAGGGTGAAAAACCTTACGACGCCGCCGTTTTGCAGGACGCCATCGGCAAGATGGAAGCTGCCTGTGGTGGCTGGGCCACGTTCTGGGGTGCCGATACCCAAAAGGGTGAGACGGTTGAAACTTACGCCAAGGCCGAAATCTGGACTGATGCTGCGGGCTTCGAAGCTGCTGGTGGCGCATCCTACACAGCCATGCAGGCGTTGAAGGCCTCGACTGACGATGCCAGTTTCAAGGCTGCTTTCCCGGCTGTGGGTGCAGCTTGCAAAGGATGCCATGAAAAATTCCGCCGGCCCAAGGATTGATACAAAGCGCAGCAAGGCAGGTTTTTGGTTGGGAGGCCTTGGGCTCGCTGGAGCGCTGGGCCTTCTGGCTTTTTGGCTGATATCGGCGCCGCGCCCTTTGACTGCTGCGGCATTGCCGCAGCACCAGGCAGATGTGGCCAATGGCGAGCGCATCTATCACGTGTCGGGCTGTCATTCCTGCCATCTGGCCCCTGAGGGTTTTGCTGCTGCGGCAGCTGACTTGCCGGTTGGCGGCAAGGCCTTGAAGACACCCATCGGCATTCTCTATCCACCCAACCTGACGCCTGATCCGGAAACGGGCCTTGGCAAATGGACGGATCTCGATTTCGTCAATGCCATGCAAAAAGGCCTGGGGCGCAATCACGAACATCTCATTCCGGCGTTTCCCTACACATCCTATGCCAAGATGAAGATCGAGGATGTGCTCGATCTCAAGGCCTATCTTGCCACGCTTACGCCGGTTGTGAATGCCGCCAAACCGCATGAGGTGTTTGCCTTGCCGCTGGTGCGGCGCGGACTTGGCGCGTGGAAATGGATCGGCTTCAATGAGACCAAGCCGACGGACGATCCGTCGAAAACACTGAGCTGGAACCGCGGGCAATATCTGGTTCTGGGGGCTGGTCATTGCAACGAATGCCATACGCCGCGCAATGCTTTCATGGCCAGTGATGATGCACATTTTCTTGCGGGTGGTCCGCATCCCGAAGGCCAAGGAAAAGTGCCGAGCCTGCGCGATCTTTTGGGGCGCGGCCGCTACAAGGATGCGGCAGATCTTGCCTCTGCCTTCGAATTTGGCGAGACCATGGGATATGACAAAATGTCTTCGGGCGGCATGGGGGCGGTGCAAACCAACCTGTCGCTTTTGCCACCGGAAGACCGGCAGGCGATTGCAGATTATCTGGTGAGCTTGAAGTAGCGGACCATGACGTCCATAGGCTTTATTCTGCACTTCGGCTTGCCTTGGCAAGAGGTTCATTTCATAAAGAACGCCGAAAAGGATCCCCCCATGAAATCTCTCGACACCAAACTCAAAGCCATCACGTCAGGCAAATACAAGCCCCGGGACTTTATTGTTGCTGATGCCAAGGACCCCGAAATGTCGGCTGGTGTCTCATCCCCTGGTCCCAAGGATTTGCACAATGAAAAGGCAGGCTATCACACTGTCGCAACATTCCGCCAATCGGTGATTGATGTTGTGAAGCAAGGTGTCACCGACATCATGCTGGTTGCCGCGTCGTCGCTGGAAGCGGTTGCGGCCAAGGGCGTGTTCAAAAAATCGCATGTCACGCCCGCCATTCGCGCCAATGATGCGACGGACATCTGGCGGGCGCGCGGCTCTTCCTATGCCAAGGAATTTGCGCGGCCCTTCCGCACGGCCAATCTGGCGCATTGTCGCAAATTTTCTGACCTCGGACTCTACTCTGTCACCTTCAACAACAATCTTGATGCCGACTATGCGCATCTCGAGGCCTATAATGCGTTCCGCGCTGAAGCCACCAAACTCAAATTCCGCCATTTCCTTGAAGTGTTCAATCCCAATGCGCCGCAAGGCTTGTCGCCGGATCAGATTCCGGATTTCGTCAATGACAACATCCTGCGCTGTGTGGCCGGCATGACAAAGGCTGATCGTCCGTTGTTCCTCAAAATTCCGTTCAATGGCCGGCGCGCCATGGAAGACCTTGCAAGCTACGATACAGAGCTGGTTGTCGGCATCTTGGGCGGTGGTGGCGGTACGACGCGCGACTGTCTTGAACTCATTCACCAGGGCGAAAAGTCCGGGGCACGCGTGGCGCTGTTTGGCCGCAAGATCAAGCTGGCTGAAAGTCCGCTGGACTTGCTGTCGCTGTTCCGCCCGGTCATTGAACGCGACATAACACCGGAAGAGGCGGTGAAACAGTATCACGCGATTCTGGAGAAAAAGAACCTGAGGCCGGTGCGATCACTGGAAGACGACCAGAAGATTACCGAAGCCGTGCTCGAAGGGGCCCGCACATGACCCGGCGGGGGATTGTTCTTTCAGGAACAGTCATCCTCGACATCGTGCATATTGTTGACCACTGGCCACAGGAGGAAAGCGTGGCCCTGGTGTCGCGCACCGAATATGGCGCAGGCGGACCGCCGCATAATGCAGCGGCGGGGCTGGTCAAACTCGGCGTACCGTTTCCGGTGAGTTTGCTGGGGGCGGTCGGAGATGATCACTACAGCTCGGTCTTTGTGCAGCAGGCTGCGGCCTATGGACTTGATCCGTCGCTGCTTGCGCATGTCGACGGGGCTGTCACCAGCCATACGCAGGTGATGTCGTGCGAGGACACCGGGCGGCGGACGTTCTTCCATCAGGTCGGGGTCAATGCGGTCCTGACGCCCGATGTGTTGATGCCGCGCGATGCGACGGGCAAGATTTTCTATGTCGGTTCGCCGGGCATTGCCAAGGCGATGGATGAAGGCGATGGCTGGCGGAAATTGCTCACGGCAGCGCGCCAGCAAGGTTATGTCACGGCACTCGAGATGGTGCCGATCGTGAAGGAGTTGCAACAGGCGCATGTGCTTCCCTGCCTGCCCCTGGTTGATGTGCTGGTGATCAATGAAGGTGAGGCGGAAGACCTCACCGGTATCCGGCTGACCACGGGGCGCGCGTTCAATTGGCGCGGTGCGGAAGAGGCCTGCCGGGCGCTTCTGGGCAATGGGTGTGGGGAGGCTGGTTGCCATTCATCATCCGGATGGGGCTGTGGCCGTGACGCATGATGGCGAGATTGGCAAAATCAGGCTCGGTGAACGTGCCGCGCGAAGACATCGTGGGTTCGGTCGGAGCAGGCGATGCCTTTTATGCCGGTGTGCTGTTTGGCCTGCATGAAGACTGGCCATTGCAGGCGTGTCTTGAACTTGGCAACGCTGCGGCTGCAACATCGCTGGCCTCGGCAACCACGAGTGCGGCCATTCGTCCGTATACGGAGTGTCTGTCCTATGCCGCGAAGTGCGGTGTGCGGGATGTGCTGTAAGAAGCTTCACCCTGCCCAACGCAAGGTGAAGCGTGAGGTGTGCAACGAAACTCAGTTCGATCCTGCCTGCTTCAACCGCTTGGGCAGAAGGAAATCCACTATCGCGAAGAAGACGATGGCCGCACCACCGAGCGGGAAGAGGAGTGACAGGATTGCACCCAATCCCAGCGCTGCCCTGGGGATGGCGTAGTTGCGAGGATAGAGCGGTGAGCCCACTTCACCTGCGGGCCTGCGCTTCCACCACATGATGATGCCACTTACCGCCAGCGTGACCACACTGAGACAGAAGAGACTGTTGAGGATGATGTTCCACAATCCCATCTGGCCCTCATGCAATGCAATGCCCACAGCCATGACTTTTCCACCGAGCGGGTAATCCCTGAAGGCGGCGGAGGCCAGGATCTTGCCGGTGTATTGATCAATGTGGACAGTGCGGTCGGCGGTCGGGTCGGGACTGTCGTAACTCATCGAATCCTGGCTCAGGGTCCAGACCCCCTTTTCGTCTGCGGGGGCTGTGACCTGGAAACGTCCCTCGAATCCAATGGCACGGCCCAGGGCCACAACTGACTCAAGGACCACGGGTACGTCTGCCGGAAGTCCCGTAATGCCTGCGGATGAACCCGATTCAGGCATGAGGGTCTGTTCCAGCGTCCACGGCACTTCTTTCTTTGCGCCGTGGTTCATGCTGGCGTGGTCAACATTGGATAGCGGAACGTTGTCCCATTTTTCAGCCGGAAAGGTGCTCCAGGCCTGGGTGAATTTTCCGCCCCAGACGCCGGCCCAGGCGAGGCCGGAGAGGAGGAAGAAAAGGAGGACTATCGATATCCATAGCCCCAGGACTTCATGCAGGGATTTCCAGAAGGCGCGGCCCGTGGCCGCGAGATTGGGGATGAACAGGCTGCGGGCGCTTTCGATGTGCGGCCACCACAAATAAAGTCCGGTGACGAGCGAGATGATGCCGAGGCTTGCGGCAATCTCGATGACTGTATCACCGAAGCCGTTGTTGCCACCGATCAGCATTTCACCGTGAATGTTGGTGAGGAACTCGTTCCAGGTTCCGGCCTGTGGCACGTCCTGCAGTATTTTGCCGTCATAGGGATTGACCGCCAGCATACGGTTACCGGCGTCGACATCGACGCGGAAGAGGGCCGGGTATTCAGCGCCGAGAGGCGCGATGTATTGTCCGATCTTGGCTTGTGGATAGGCCGCGCGTGCGGCTTCTGCCTGACTGCTGACTGGCAATGGCGTGCCGCTGCCGCTGACTTTCAGGAAGTCCCCGTATTCTGGCGCAATTGCGGTGAACCACAGAACAAGAAATCCCGTGACCGAAAGCAGGATGAGGAAGGGGGCAACAAACAGACCGGCATAGAAGTGCCAACGCCATACGGCGCGATAGAGTTTCTGGGATGCAGCGGTGACCGGCTGCGCGGTTTCTGAGTGGGACATGAATGATCTCCAAATGAATATGCTCCCGGGACATCCGGGTGGTGCAGTTCAGGTTTGAGAGATCAGGCGGGTGGGCCTCGGGGGATTGGCGGGCGCGAAGCAAGGCCCAGTTTCAGGCCAATGGTTTGCGCAATGATGTGGGTCGAAGCAATTTTATTTTCAGGGAAATCAACAGGGGCCAGTGCAACCGGGGCGTCCGGCAGTTGGAGAGCTGCGCACAGTACACAGCATTCGCCATTGTCATGGTGATCAATCTTCGGTTCACCGCCATTGGCGCAGCGGGATTGGGCGAGGTCCTGTTCCAGCAGATAGATCGCTGTCGGTTCCAGCTGCACGCCTGCCTGCACAACTCCCGGCAGCACAAGTGCCAGCACATAAAAGGCCAGAACAGTCTGGCGCAGAATGCGGTTGATGCTGCGGGTGAACATGACAGCGGCTTACTCCCGCAGCTCACGCATTTCAACGCCGCTTTCCGTCAGGGTAAAAAGGGGTCACAAATTCAGTCAGAGCGACTGACATTTCGCGTTTCACATGGCTGGAATGCCGAACCAACATGAATTTTTGGTCATAAACGGGCGCATATCAGCTTCCCCATGTTGCATTGCAGCATGGAAAAGGAGTCAAAATCATGAAAACCACTTTGCCTACAGCGGAGGCAGCAGAAGATCCTGCACTTGGCCTTCAGGGTCACGGTTTGCCTTCGATCAAGCCGTCACCCTTCTGGGTCCTTGCGCTGGGGTCCATCGGTGTCGTTTATGGCGACATCGGCACCAGTCCGCTCTATGCGCTGCGCGAGGCGGTGAATGCTGCCACCGGCGGCGGGGCCATTACCGAGCCCATCATTTACGGCATTCTCTCGCTCATCATCTGGGCGCTCATTCTTGTTGTCACCGTCAAATATGTCCTGATCCTGCTCAATGCCGACAATCGCGGCGAGGGCGGCACCTTGTCACTCATGGCGCTGGCGCAGCGTTCCATGGGCAAGAAACTCGTGTTCATTCCGGCGCTGGGCATGATTGGTGCGGCGCTGTTTTATGGCGATGCGATCATCACGCCGGCGATATCCGTGTTGTCGGCGGTTGAGGGACTGGAAGTCTATACGGCCACTTTCAAACCCTATGTCATCCCCATTACCATAGCCATCCTGATCGGGTTGTTTGCCGTGCAAAGCTCCGGCACGGCAGCTGTGGCGCGGTTTTTCGGGCCGATCACACTCGTGTGGTTTTGCGCCATTGCTGTGGCAGGGCTTGTGCACATCGGCGATCACCCTGCCATTCTTGCGGCCTTCAACCCGTTCCATGCCATTTCCTTTTTGTCGTCGCATGGCATGATTGGCCTTGTGGCGCTGGGTGCCGTCTTCCTTGCGGTGACTGGTGCCGAGGCGCTCTATGCGGACCTTGGGCATTTTGGCAAACGGCCGATTCAGATGGCATGGCTGGTTGTTGTTTTGCCAGCACTTCTTCTCAACTATCTGGGGCAGGGTGCGATGTTGCTGAACAATCCTGCCGCGATAACCAATCCGTTTTTTCTGATGGTGCCGGAGTGGGCCTTGTTGCCCATGGTTGGATTGGCAACTGCGGCAACGATCATTGCCAGCCAGGCGGTGATCACGGGTGCCTATTCGCTTACCCGGCAGGCGATGCAGCTCGGTTTGCTGCCGCGCATGGCGGTTCGCTTTACGGCAAAGGAACATGCAGGCCAGTTCTACATGCCGCAGGTCAACTGGATGCTGCTTCTGGGCGTATTGATACTGGTGTTTGCGTTCCAGTCATCGAGCAATCTGGCCTCGGCCTATGGCATCGCCGTTACAGGCACGATGGTGGTGACGTCGGCGATGGCCATTTTCGTGATTTGGAAACGCTGGCGCTGGCCCTTGTGGCAGGTGCTGCTTGTCATGCTGCCCTTGTTGGCGATTGACGTTTTGTTCTTTGGTGCCAATGCCCTGAAAATCCTGCATGGCGGCTGGTTGCCCCTGGCGCTGGGCTTTGCCTTGTGTCTCATCATGTGGACCTGGCGGCAAGGCTCACGCATCCTGTTCGACAAGACGCGCAAGGAAGAGGTGCCCCTGAAATCGTTGATCAACAGCCTGGAGCGCAATCTTCCACCCATGGTGTCGGGTTCTGCGGTGTTCTTCACGGCTGATCCCGACAGTGCACCAACGGCGATGCTGCACAGTTTGAAGCACTACAAGGTTTTGCATCACCAGAACATCATTCTCACCGTGCGCACCAGTGACCAGCCGGTGGTGCAGGAGAGTGAACGGATTTCCATCACCGAACTGAGCAAGCACTTCACAGGTGTGAAAGTCACGTTCGGCTTCATGGAAACGCCGGACATTCCCCGTGCGCTGATGGGACAGAGAATCAACGGCAAGAAACTTGAGACCATGACCACCTCCTACTTCCTGTCGCGGCGCAACGTCACGTCAACGCGCAATTCCGAACTTTCAAAGTTGCAGGAAAACCTGTTCATCCTGCTGGCGCGCAATGCCGATGACGCCAGCCGCTATTTCCACCTGCCCACCAACAGCGTGGTGGAAGTGGGCAGCCAGATCACGATCTGATGCGCAATGCACGTGGGAGGACCTCGGCCAGCTGGTCGAGGTCCTTTTGTGTGCCGCAACTCACACGAATGCAGCGGTTGAGCGGGGCCACACCTGGCGTGCGGATGAAGATGCCGTGGGCGAGAAGCCCATCAACGATGGATCTGGCGTAAGTGCCATCGCGGCCACAGTCGATGGCCATGAAATTTGTGGCCGAGGGCAGGGGCTGCAAGCCATTGTCGCGCGCGATGTCACGAATGCGCGCGCGGGCGGTGATGACTTTGGCTTTCACGTCGCTGATCCAATCCGGATCGGTGATCGCGGCAATGGCACCGGCCTGGCTGATGCGCGAGATGCCGAAGTGGTTTCTGATCTTGTCGAAGGCCGAGGTGAGGGCACGGTGGCCAAAGGCGTATCCGACGCGCGCGCCTGCCATGCCATGGGCTTTCGAAAAGGTACGGAAGCGCAGCACATTCTTGCGTGACACATCGATTGCAGGTGCGGTGCCGTCGGGTGCGAATTCGATATAGGCTTCATCGAGAACAAGGGTGCAGCCATCTGGTATGTTGTCGATCAGCCATTGCACATCTTTTGCGGCCCAATGCGTTCCCATGGGGTTGTCGGGATTGGCAAAGTACAGGAGTTTGGCCTTGTCGCGCTTGGCCAATTCAACAAGCGTGCGCGGATCTTCGTGGTCATTCACGTAAGGGGTGGTGACGAGTTTTCCACCTGAGGCCGCAACATGGAAATTGAAGGTGGGATAGGCACCGAGAGACGTCGCCACGGCATCACCTGGATCAATGAACAGCCGCACCATGATGCCCAGCAATCCATCAATGCCCTCGCCGCAGGTGATGTTGTCGGGTGCAATACCGAGATGGTTTGCGATGGCGCCTTTCAGGTCATGGTTCTCCGGATCGCCATACATCCAGCTTTCGCCCGCTGCTGCCTGCATGGCGGCGACGGCGCGCGGTGACGGTCCGAAGACATTTTCATTGGCCCCGATGCGGGCTGCGATCTTTGAGTTTGTGCGGCGCTCCAGCGCTTCAGGACCGATGAAAGGGGTGGTCGCGGGGAGGGCGGAAATGATTGGCGTGAAAGCGGGCATGCCCTGCTTCTATTGGCTTTCCGCACGCCTCTCAAGAGACTGCAATGTGTCTTTCCGGCATGGCGGGCAGGAAGGTGTCCAGGCTGTCAGGCCGGCCAAGGTGGTACCCTTGCAAGCGGGTGCAGCCGAGCCTTTCGGCGAGCCTGGCCTGGGTCTCATTCTCGATCCCGACAGCGACGCTGGCGAGGCCGAGGCGGGTACAGAGGTCGACAATGCTGCGCAAGGTTTCGCGTGCACCAAAACTGGTTTCGCTCTGGGTGATGAAGGACGAGTCGATCTTCACGGTGTTGATCGGCAGCTGGTAGATATATCCCAGCACCGACTGGGCAGAGCCGAAATTGTTGAGGCTGATTGTGCAGCCAATGTTGCGCAACACGGTGAGCGAATTCACCACCTTGTCAAAATCGGCGGCGACCGCCGTTTCCGTTACTTCAAACTGCAGGCGGCTGGCGGATTTGCCGAGCTTGCGGATTTCACTGAGCAGTCCCAGCATGGCCTGCGGATTGATCAGATCACGTGCAGACAGATTGAAAGACAGGGTGATGTCTTCCGGAAGTCGCGGCAGATCGGCCACCAGCCTGCGGAAGAGGAGCTGCGTCAGGCGATCGGCCATGCCGCAGCGACCAGCGGCATCAATGAATTCTGCGGCTGTGAGATGGCCGAGGCGATCATTTTTCCAGCGGGCCAAGGCTTCGTAAGCCGCAATCTCGCGGGTGCCGGCTGTGACCATCGGCTGATAGGCAAGGCCCAGCTCGGTTTCGAGACGGCCGGAGCGGAAGACGTGTTCGAGTTCGTGCAGAAGCGCAATCTTGCGTTCAAGCGTGGCGTCAAACAAGACGGGGGCATGGGCGTCCTTGGATTGGTAAAGCGCGAAGTCGGCGAATTCAAACATGTCCTGGGTGGATAATGCCGGATCGCCATAGATTGCGACGCCAGCTGAGGCTGCAATCGAGACTTCCACCTGGGAGATGGAATAAGGCTGGGCGAGGATGGCGGCAATGCGCGCTGCCTCGTTCATTATGCCTGCAGGGTCGGCGTATCCCGTGATACAGACCGCGAATTCGTCGCCGCTGAGCCTGGCGCAATAGCTTGCATCGGTCATGGCATCGCGCAGGCGTGAACCGGCCTTGACCAGCAATGTGTCCCCTGCGGCGTGGCCATAGACGTCGTTCACTGCCTTGAAGCCATCGAGGTCAAACAGGAACAATGCTGCCGGTGTTCCGTGTTTTTTCGACAGGCGCACGGTATCGTTGAAACTGTCCATGAAGCTGCGACGATTGGCGAGGCCGGTGAGGGCATCGCGGGTGGCAAGGCGATGGTTTTCGGCACTGAGGCGTGCGGTTTCTTCCTGTTTGCGTGACAACTCGCCCTGCTGGCGGACCATGGCAATGAAACTGCGGTTTTGCTGGTGCACGGCAAAGACAAGTGCACCTAAGGCCAAGGCGAAATTGACGGCCATGTTGCGGTGCGCAAGGAGCGGACTGGTGAGAAATACCGCTGTGAAAGGAATGATGATGATGGCAGCCAGCAACAGGGCTGCGGCGCGCAATTGCACCAGGCACATCATGCAGGCTGCCGAGGTGAGCGCCATGAAAAGGGCGAGCTGGGCCAATTGGTGCGGGTCACTGAAAAAGGTCAGGGCAACAGACCAGGCTGCGAAGGCGACAGACAGAATGCCAACAAGTTTGATCGTGGCGCGCAATCGTGCCCTGGCTGTTTCAATCGGCAGGGTCGCAATGTCGAGCCTGTACCAGCCCCAGCCACGCATGGCGCAGCCGACGGCCAAGGCAGCGGGGGCAATGACGGTGAGCAGGAAAGGAGCGTTGGTGCGGTGGGTCAGGGCCACGAAAGCCACATTCAGGACCAGGATGACATAGAGAAACGGGATCTGCTGTTTGAGGGCCCGGGATTTGGCCAGAACGATATCTGGTTCGTCCTCGAAACCGAAGAAAATTCGCCGCAAATTCATTGAAAGCCCCACACTGCCGCCCACGCCATGCGGGTTAGCCTAAAGCAGGGATGCTTAATCTGGAGTTGAGTGACAGGGTTAAGGAAGTGTTTCCGTGACCGGTAAAATTTCCCTGCCAGTTGAATCATGCCAAAGGTTTTGGCCGTTGTTTAGGTTTGCGCAATCGACTATCGAGTGCGCCACAGGATTTAGAGATTCACAGGAGAAAACCATGGCCCGCATCACCCTTCGCCAATTGCTCGATCACGCTGCCGAGCAGGATTATGGCGTGCCTGCCTTCAACATCAACAACATGGAACAGGCGCTGGCGATCATGACGGCGGCCAATGCCACGGATTCGCCGGTGATTTTGCAGGCCTCGCGCGGTGCGCGCTCCTATGCCAATGACATCATGCTGAAGCACATGATGGATGCGGTCACGGAAATCTATCCGCACATTCCGGTGTGCGTGCATCTCGACCACGGCAATGAGCCCGGCACCTGCATGACGGCCATTCAATCGGGCTTCACCTCGGTGATGATGGATGGCTCGCTGAAGGCAGACGGCAAATCGCCAGCCGATTGGGATTACAATGTCGGTGTCACGCGCACCGTCACCGAGATGGCGCATCTCGGCGGCATTTCCGTGGAAGGTGAGCTTGGTGTGTTGGGTTCGCTCGAAACCGGCATGGGTGACAAGGAAGACGGCCATGGCGCGGAAGGCAAACTTTCGCATGACCAGCTTTTGACGAACCCGGATGAAGCCGTGAAGTTCGTCAAGGAAACCGATGTTGATGCGCTGGCGATTGCCATGGGCACCAGCCATGGCGCCTACAAGTTCACAAGGAAGCCTGATGGTGCCGTGCTCGCCATGAATGTGATCGAAGAGATTCACAAGAAGCTGCCGAACACGCATCTTGTGATGCATGGCTCGTCATCGGTGCCGGAGGACTTGCAGGAGATCATCAACAAGTTCGGCGGCAAGATGAAGCCCACCTGGGGCGTGCCTGTGTCTGAAATTCAACGCGGCATCAAGAACGGTGTGCGCAAGATCAACATCGACACCGACAACCGCATGGCGCTGACCGGTGCCATCCGCAAGGTGTTCGCAGAAGATCCAAGCGAGTTCGATCCCCGCAAGTATCTGAAGCCCGCAATGGAAGCGATGACCAAGCTGTGCACGCTGCGCTTCAATGAATTTGGAACGGCGGGCAATGCGTCGAAGATCAAGAAGGTGCTGCCGGTGGCCGAGATGGCGAAACGCTATGCCAAGGGCGAGCTGAAGCAGAAGTTTGCTTGATCTCTTCACCCTCCCCCGACTTCGTTGGGGGAGGTGCCCGAAGGGCGGAGGGAGTAGGTCAGAATCTGCAAAGCAAAGCACCCGCGTGGGGGCTTTTTTTGGCGCTTTACAAAACGTAAGCAATATGCTTACGTGGTTCAGTGATCGGGAGCTTCAAGAACAAGGCGCTTGCGGAGTTATGGTCGAAGGGCCGGACTTCCAAGATCGACAAGCGGCTGCATGATCGCATCTTGCTGCGGCTTGATCGATTAGATGCGTGTTCAATTGCCAGCGAGATGAATTTGCCAGGGTTTGATTTTCATGCGCTCAATGGCTTTGTGCCAACACGCTACACCGTACATATCAATGGCCCGTGGTGCCTGACATTTGAGTTTCTGGAGACTGACGCAGTCCGCGTTGATTTGGAGCAGTATCACTGAGGTGAATTTCATGACTGAGTATCCCGCCAAACGTAATCGGAACCGTTGCCCATCCCATCCCGGCGCGCTGCTGCGCGAGGTCGTCATTCCGGCAACCGGGCGCACCAAGATCGAGATCGCAACACTTCTCGGCATTTCACGGCAACATCTTTATGACATCCTGCGCGAAGCCAAACCCGTGTCCCCTGCCGTGGCCGTGCGGCTTGGAAAACTGTTCGGTGACGGCGCTTCACCATGGCTTCGCATGCAGGCTGCGCATGATACATGGCACGCTGAACAAGATATCGACCTGCGCGCCATTCCGACCATCAGGGCGGCGTGAAGAAGGGCGAGAATTGACTTGCGCTTGTGGCTCGGATCGTTGTTCAGTTTCCGCATTACACGGTGGACGATGTGGCCGGTTCCTGAAGCAATGTCGAGAAACTGCTCGCCTTCTGTTTTAACAATCAATCCCGCGAGATGGTTTTTCCATCGACGGTGCGAAAGCAAACTGAAGATATCGCATAAGAGATCATAGCGCTCGGCGATGCGGTCGAAAACATCATCGGATTCACTCTGGAATGCGGCTGCGTTTTGAGTTTCCAATTCGACCATCAGCGATCATTTGGCCTACACCATTTAAGTCAGCGTTAATGCGGTCATTGCGCGCAGTGACATGACATTGCGGATGGTGAAAGCGGAGAGTGACTGCTTGTTGGTGATGCTGTAGGAAGTTCTCATGAACGCGAAAATCATTATACGCACTGCCACCTGTTCCTGCGGCCAGTTGACCGCCACTGTCTCGGGTGAACCGATCCGCATTGCCATGTGTCATTGCCTTGCCTGCCAGCGGCGGACGGGGAGTGTGTTCAGCGTGCAGGCGCGGTTCAATGCGCGAGACGTCAAGATATCCGGCGCATCGAACGTCTATGAGCGCGTGGCGGAGAGCGGCAACCGGTTGTCATTTCATTTCTGCCCCGCATGCGCAGCAACGGTTCATTATACGAATTCGGGTGCTCCCGGCACGATTGGCATTCCCGTCGGCGCATTCGCTGATCCGGGTTTTCCTGGTCCAAAGGTCTCGGTCTATGAGATGAGCAGGCATGACTGGGTTCCACTGCCCGGTTCCGAGATTGTGCACGAGCGTGATTGAGCGGACTGCGTCAGGCAATCTGCTGCCCAACCTTACAAGCTGGCCGTCTTGACAATGTTCTTTATTTGTTCTAACGGACTGGGCCATGGATTGGACGAGGGCCGTTGAGATCAACAGGGAGGCACTTGCCCGCATTGTGGCGGGGCTGGTGTCGTTGCTTGCGGCGCAAGGCAGTGCGGCGCGGTTGGCGCTTCCGGTCTATCAGGTGATCGCGCGGGTTCTGCTGCCGGCAGAATCGGCGGTGCGGCGGTTGATTGTGATCATGTCACGGGATCTGGTGGTGCCCGTAATGCCCATCCGTCCGACGCCGAAAGGCCTGGTTATTGTGGGCAAAGGTGGGCGTGCTTCGTTTCCGCTTTTCGATACACGCAAGCAATTCAACGATGATGAATGTGACGCTGCACCGGCGATCACGGGTCCGCGTATTCGCAGTGTGGGTGATCCCAGCCCGCGCGAGCAGTTCTTGAAGCAATTCGAGCGGCCAACAACAGACAAAACGAGCAGTGAGGCCGAAACGGCGCGCCTGCGCCATCGCCTTATGATCCTCGCCCAAGCGCTCGATACATTGCCGCGTCAGGCGAAGCGCATGGCGCGCTGGCTCAAACGGCGCGCCTCGATGCACCGTCCCAGGTTCATGTCTCCGCTGCGGCCGGGTCCGCCGCCGGGCCATCGCAAAGTCGCGACCGGCAAATTCAGGCGAGACGACATCGACGAGGTTCTCACCGAATGCCACGCGCTGGCATGGCAGGTGCTCGGCCTCAATACTTCCTGAGCCAGAGGTGAAAGCCCGGAAACAAGAAACGTGCATTGCCCATGCAATGCGCGCGATTTCCGTTGGGGAGTCACCAAATGTGCGGCCCTCGCCCCGGGTTCCAGTGCCGAATCAAAGATGAAGATGGACCTGTTGGTCGGGTGCGAATTCGCGTCATCCAATTGCGTGGGCAATTGCGTGGGCTGGGCGTGGCGCTGGCTCGCGACACCTTGGGGGCTCAACAGAAAGTGGCAAGCTGCCCTTCAAAAATTGCACATTTCGCTGATCTACAACTGAAAAACCCTAAAGTTTAACTCTAGTTTACAAATCCTCTTCTGTATCAGACCTTAGTCCATTGTCAGATTTCGGACCTAGGTGTACGCATTGAGGCTTGGAGCATGGACCTTGGTTCCTGTTCTTCGGCGAGAGGCAAAATCGCCAGTCTTCATGATGCGGCCTGGGAACAGGCAAACAGCGGTAGACCCGAGTACGGCTCTACGCGTCAGACATTGTCAGTCCCTGAGTAAGTAAACGGAGTATCGCGCGCAGGCACTTGCGCGCGGCAGTTCGTACACACCGGACGGCGCATTATAGGGGACGGCCACCCGGACATTTTTGGGCATTTTAATCGACGCAGACCAGGTTTGCGCGGACGGAGAAGTATTGTCATGGCCTACGATCTCAAACCATTTGTCATCAATCTGAATGACCTCACCTATTTGCTGTCGCAAGTCAATTTTGTGCCGCTGTTTGATGGCCCCGCCAACAGCAACGGCATTGTCAATTTCGATCCCGCTACGATGGATGCATGGGATGCCAAGGGCAACAAGGTTTGGGATCATGTTGCGCAGTACGGGCTCTTACAAGGACACAGTTCTGACCGACGTCATACGTCGCACTTCTCGGTCACGGCTTCCCGCAAGTCTCAGCACCCATCGGCATTCGCGATGTGACCGGCCTGCACAACAACCTCTTCGGCACGCAGGCCGATTGGGGTGCTGTTGACGTTCCCTTCCGCCGCGAATTGCTGCGGATTTCAACAATTACAGCACCTCCACGCCTCGCTTCAGTGACTATTGACATCGACTGTAGTGCAGTTACAGACGGCACGAATCAACGTTCGACCTTTCCGCAGAGTCACTGCTGCAGCCGGAACCAATAGATGTCAGCGTGCAATCAACCACGCGACTGGCATCGTACCATCAACTTTGTACGCGCCTTCAGATCCCAAATTCCTGCCGCTACCGGATTTGCGGATTGAACCTGCTACCAGACAGCACTGGATGGCCAGGTCACCACAGTGGCGTCATTTGCACGACAATTGCGCCACGCCATTGCGCGCAACGCATGTCGACGATGAACGGGCCAGCAGCATCTTCGACTACATGCCACGCATCATCAGCCGCACGATCACGACAGCTGGTGTCAACCTGCTGCAGGATGGAACTGGCACACTATGTTGAGTGGGACTCATGTCGCTTATCAGTGACACGGCCAGCTGGCGTGGCGCTGATGCATATGCCGCTCTGATCGACGGCTGCAGGATTGTGCCTGGCGGATATCCAACCCTGGGCATTACGTCAATCTTGTCGACGGCGCGAAGATCGTTGCACCGGTCAACACCGAAATTGCCGTGCTTGACGGCAATGGCGCATCCACTGGTCTGGCACCAGGCGGACTACTCGGCCAGCGTGGCCTATACTGTCGCTCTCGCGGTTTTTGCTGCCAGCAGCTATGGCGGCCTGAAACGATTCCACTGGCGGCACGTTGCAGACAGGTGAAGCCATCATACTACAAGCCATCTGCCTCCAGCCCACTGGTCGTCATATCGGTACAGACCTATCAACCCGATGTGCTTGCTCTACAAGCAATTGATTGACAGCCAATGTGCGACTTCAGTGCCGGTGCATCCGGCCGATGGCACGCCATTGTTACCATCGTTTCTGAATCCGGCTACGGCCTTCTCGAAACCCTTGGCCATGTTGACTTCCAGAATCCGACCTCGGGTGAATTCTTCATCGGTTCGGAAAATCCGGGCGTGGCACCTGTCAACAGCTGGTTCGCCATTTTCGGCCAGTTCTTCGATCACGGCCTCGATCTCATCGGCAAGGGCGGCAAGGCAAGATCACCATCGCGCTTGATCCGTCCGATCCACTCTATGGCACCATCGGCCCTGATGGCCAGCCCGTCACCAAGATGACGGTTACGCGCGCCACCATCGCCGGAACGGATGGCAATGGCGATCCGAACTATGTCAACCACACCTCGCCCTTCATTGACCAGAGCCAGACCTATGGCTCGGTCGCGCAGATCACTGATCTGCTGCGTGAATGGGTAACCACCGATGGCACAACCTACCACGCCGGCATGGAACTGTTCGACGGCACCACGCTGGTCGACTCATGGGACCGCCGCTGGCCGGATGGCTCGGTGGAAGCCGTCCACAATACGCTGCCAACCCTGTCTGAACTGCGCGACCATGTGCTCGACACCAACCGCGTTGCCCTGACATGGGAAGACGTTGCCGATTACCGCAACCGCTCTGCCGATGGCACGTCGCTGAGCGGCGGCAATTCCGGCCACGCCCTCATCCTCGACATGAACACGCGCTTTGATGGTGCGCATCTCGACTCAACACAGGCGATCGGGACTCACAACGGTAGATGCGCTTGTCGACGCTGCTGTAGTAACACTGAGCGACTTCCCTCGCCGGTTCAGGAATGACCTTTGGACGCAGCACGTCTGGCAGCATCGAGCTTGTCGTCACAGGCGGCGCAGGCGGACCGCATCTCCCGGATGGCACTTACACAGGCGCAACAGCACTTGCCCCTATGGGTCAACTTCGCTGACTTCTCCATCATGAATCCGCCTCCCGGCCCCGTCGGCGCTGCTGATATCAAGGCAGCCGTCGGTGAAATTCTCATGGCGACAGTTGGCGATCACTATATCGCTGGCGATGGCCGTGTGAACGAAAACTTCGGTCTCACCTCGATCCACCACGTGTTCCACGAAGAGCACAACTTCCAGGTCGCGAACCTCAAGAACTGGATCTACCAGCACGACACGAACAACTCGCCTGTCGATCACGCAGGCCTGCATGACTGGCAGGACAAGGTTTCGCCCCTGGTTGGCGACACACTAGCAGTTGGCGTTTCGCTCGTCGGTGACCACTATGAAGACGCCGCTGGCAACTATGTCTACGCCAATGGCACCGTCGCCTGGAACGACAACAAGATGTTCGAGGCCACCAAGCTGGTCGTTGAAATGGAATACCAGCACGCCGCTGTTGACCAGTATGCGCGCACCATCACGCCGCGCATCCAGGAATTCGTCGGCTATTCAACCGGTGTCGACTCGACGATCTCGCTTGAATATGCGCAGGTTGCCTTCCGCTTCGGCCACTCCACCATTCGCGAAACGATTGACACAATTGATCCATCGGGCTGGATGCTGGGCAACGTCACGCGCTATGCTCTGGAAAAGGCCTTCCTCACACCACAGACATTCGCTGAAGAAGGCGTTGCAGCCATCACGCTCGGCCTGTCGCGCCAGCAGATGAACGAGGTGGATGAATTCATCACGCCATCGCTCACCCAAGGCCTGCTCGACCAGCCGCTCGACCTCGCCGCGATCAACATCGCCCGTGGTCGCGACCTCGGCATCCCGACGCTCAATGATTTCCGCGCAGGCATCAGCCTGGCGCGTTACACAAGCTGGGATGATTTCGGCAAGAACATGATCCATCCGGAATCGCTGGTGAACTTCATCGCCGCCTATTCCTTTGGTGGCAACGTGGCCAAGGCTGCTGCCATCATGGGCTTGTTTGATGGGTCCATTGCAGAAGGCGATACGGCTGCGCTGGGTTACACCGCAGCGGACGCAATTGCCTTCATGCTCAACAACTCGCAACCGGCACAAATGCTGCCGAGCTCAATGTCGCCCGTGATGGCTTCGACCATATCGACTCATGGATCGGCGGTCTCGCCGAAGCCCACGTTCCTGGTGGTCTGTTGGGTGAAACCTTCGACGCCGTGTTCGTGGCGCAGATCCAGTCGCTGATGGATGGTGACCGTTTCTACTATCTCTATCGCCTGTTCGGCACGCAGATCCATGAAGAGGTCAACAATGGCCAGTTCAAGGATATCGTCGAACGCAACACCGGCCTGTCGCACCTCAATGGTTCGATCTTCGCCTATGCCGACAAGTATTACGACTTCGCCCGCGAAGCCGATGGCACGGATTCCTGTCAACAGAAACCACCGCAACGGACAACCTCGCCGAACATCTCTATGCATGACCCTCGTGCAAACCCAACGCCTCGGCATCTTCTCCGATGGCGGCAACTCGACCGATCCGAATGGCGACATCCTGTCTGTGACTGGATCTGATTTCATCCGTGACCCTGTCACCGCAAACTATATCCGCGACGTGCGCCCGGAACTTGATCCAACGCAGGTCCACACCGTGGAAGGAACCCCAACCTCGGGTGCTGACTCCCACGAAGTCATTGTCGCAACGGACAATATTGACTTCATCCATGGCCGTGGCGGTGACGACACGATCTATGGCGAAGGTGGCGACGACTTCATCTATGGCGATGGCGGCGTGGACCGTCTCTATGGCGGTGCCGGCAACGACATGATCGACACCGGCGAAGGCCCGGATTTGGCTGACGGTGGTGCTGGCAAGGACATCATCTATGGCCGTGGGTCAGGTTCGGAAGTCGGCGGCTTTGACCAGCTGGTCGGCGGCTCCGGCAACGATCTCGTCATCGGCGGCGAAGGCATCGACAAGCTCTCGGGCGGTTCGGGCGACGACATCATCTATGGTGACGGCCTGACCAATCCTGAAATGGGCAACACCGACGCCTTCACCCATGGTGGTGACGGCAACGACTATATCGACACCGGCGCTTCGGGCGATCTCATTTATGCCGAAGAAGGTGACGATTATCTGGTCGGCGGCATTGACCAGGACCTGATGCAAGGCGGATCGGGCGACGACATTCTGCGCCCAGGTTCGCCATCGCAGGCCTCCGGCACCGTTGGCGGCCCGGATGAAGTTATCGGCGACGATGGCCGGGGCAACGTTGGCTTCGACCTGATCGATCTCAGTGATTGGGCTGGCGGCGCGCCAGGTGCAAATATCGTCTTCTCGACAATGTTCAACCCGCTTGTGGCCATTGACCAAACGTCTCCGTTCCCGGCCTGGGTCGAGATCGAGGGTGCGATCGGCACGTCGAACAACGACACCTTCATTGGTGATAGCGCTGGGGACGGCACGGCAACGCTCAGCCTTGGCAACAACTGGCTCATCGGCGGTTCGGGCAACGACACCTTCACGGGTGCCGGTGGCAACGATCTCATCATCGGCGGCTCGATCCGTCTGGATGACCTTATTGGTCGCTATGCCGATACGCCAATGTCACCGGCACGGCAAACCTCGCGCTCGGCAGTGCTGCATGGCTCGCAGATGCCATGGGCACGGCAAGCACTGGTTATACAGGTGCAAACGACGGTTACGACAACGATACCGAAAACGGCTATTCGGGTGCCTCGAACAAGGCTGCCGGCACACTCGGAACAAGGCCTGGTGGCGTGATTGAAACCGCCGGGATGACGAGTGATCTTCGCCCATTTCACCGAAATGCTGAAGTCGCGCATGTTCCGCGATCTCGTGCTGGGCGATAACGGCACGGACGGAACTGCGATACCGCCCTTTCAACGGCACCGCTGCCAAGTATACCCTGTCATCGGGTCGTCCGGCAGCGGAGTTGATTACCTGAAGATTGCATGGCGCCCCTGCCGACGGCACCGACCTTCTGGCCGGCATCGACAACCTGCAATTCGGTTTGAATTCGCTGTCGGTTGCTGAAAACGTGCTGGACGTCACCACGGTCGCAGTTGCCAACAGGCTTCACTGCAGCAGCAGACGGCATTCACCCTGTCTGGTGCAGATGAAGCGTTCTTCGACGATCAACGATGCTGGCAACCTGGTGTTCCTCGCACCTCCTGAGACTTCGAAGTCCCGCAGGATGCAGGTGCCAACAACGTCTACAACGTCACCGTATCAGCATCGAATGGTGCAGGCCTGTCCATCGTGCAGTCCTACGCCATCACGATCACCAACGTGAATGAACCACCAGTATTTACAACAGGCGCCGCATTCGCGATCGACGAAAATACAACAACGGTCACGACAGTGGTGGCTTTGGATCCGGATGGTACGGCTGTCACATACGGGTTGTCAGGTATCACTGCCAACTTGTTCTCGATCAACCCGGCATCGGGCGAACTCTCCTTCGTCAGCCCACCAGACTACGAAGCAAGCCCGCCCCAAACAACGTGGTCAACGTGATTGTAACGGCATTTGATGGCGTCAATATCACGTCGTTGCCGATTGCAGTCACGATCAATAACGTCAACGAAGCCCCAACGATCACTTCGCTGGCAGCAGTTTCCGTGGCCGAGAACACCACAGCAGTTACGACAGTGACTGGCGTTGATCCAGATGGACCGACCACATTCACCTATGCACTTGCTGGTGGCGTGGATGCTGGCTTGTTCAGCATCAATGCGACGACGGGAGCACTTGCATTCAACAGCGCGCCCAACTTCGAAGCTCCGGCAGATACGGGTGCTGATAATGTTTACAACGTCGATGTCAGCATCAACGACGGCACAACAACCGTCACGCAAAACATGACGGTGACCGTCACCAACGCGAACGACGCTCCAACTGGCACACTGACCATCAACGACGTGACGCCAACGGAAGGCAGCCCGATCACGGTGAGTGCGGCAGCGATTGCTGATCAGGATGGGCTCGGTGCTTTCACCTACCAGTGGCAGTCATTCAATGGCACAAACTGGAACAACATTGCAGGTGCGACAGCGGCATCCTTTACGCCGCAAGACGTGGCATGGCTACTTTGGCGCACAAGCTGGTTTGCAACTGCGCGCGGTCGTCACCTACACGGATGGCGCTGGTTTCACGAACAGCGTAACATCGGCAGCAACTGGCCCGACGGGTGTGAACTGGAATGCGTGTACGATGTTGGCACCAAACTTCGCTGGCACCGCCGGTGATGATATCGCTGCAGGCGGCCTCGGCAACAACACGCTGAACGGCGGTGCTGGTGATGATACGCTGAGTTACAGCGTCACGCACATTCTTCAGGGACCTGACAAGTGGTCGCGACACTTTCGATGGCGGTGCCAATGGCACCGCTGCCGGTGACCGCTTCGTTCTGAACGGAACAACGGGTGCAGAAACCTTCCGCATCTATCACGCGAGCTGCTGCATTGCCTGCTGGCAACGCTGCGGCAGTTCCGAACATGCAACACCGAAATCGTGATCACGCGCAACGGCACATAACGCAGGCCTACGCATCATTGCCGAACTCGACAATATCGAGGAGATCACGGTCAACACGCTCGATGTCACGGCCAATGATGGCGGTGGCTTGAACACGACGGGCTCACTGGCGATACCATTGCCGATCTTCGGAAACTTCACGTCACCGAACACCAGCCTGAACTTCTCCACCATCACCATCAATGGCAGCAATGCTGGCGATACGGTGGATATCTCCGGCCTCACCTCCGACCACCGCATCGTCTTCAACGCGTCTGCCGCTGGCGGCAACGTGATTGGCACGCTGCGTCCGCAGGATGTCGTCAGTGCTGGCGTCACGGTGTTGCCACCTGGAACGGTGATCAACCCGCCGCCAGTTGCCCTGACGCTCAATGGCGATCATCGCAACAATGCGCTGAACGGCCAGGATGGCGATGACACCTTAAATGGCAATGCCGGCAACGACATTCTCCATGGCGGCAAAGGTGCCGACAAGGTCAATGGCGGTGACGGCCACGACAAAGCCTACGGCGATGATGGCCATGACATCATCAACGGCGGCAAGGGCGATGACAAGGGTTATGGCGGTGCTGGTGATGATTGGTTCAAGGCATCACGCAATGACGGCGAAGACACCTATTATGGTGGCGACGCACCGGCAGACTCGGGCAGCGACACGCTCGACATGTCGGCGATCCTGACCAATATCAGCGCCAACCTCGGAACCGGCGGCAATGCCAAGGGTTTCGCCCAAACCGCTGGCGTCAAGGACACGCTCTACGGCATCGAGAACATTGTCACAGGTTCCGGCAACGACAGCATCACTGCCTCAACCGCCCACAATGTGATTGATGGTGGTGCCGGCAACGACACCTTCGTGTTCAAGTCTGCCGCCCATGCGGATGGCGATACGCTGACCACCTTCCAGGCTGGTGACCGCATCGATGTCTCAAGCTTCATGGGTCATCATGTGACGCTGGTGAACGGTCCTGCAAGTGCCGGCCAGATAAGTGTGTCTTACGAAATGATCGACGGCGTCGAACACACGGTTCTGAGCGGCAATGTGGATGGCGATCCGGATGCTGAGTTCCATCTCAACATCAAGGGCCACCACAACCTGAACGGCTCACAGCTCACCTGATAATGCCTGAAGGCAGGGCCAGCACTGCAACAGTGCTGGCCCTGCCTTTTTCTTTGCGTGGCGTTTGAAATATATCCTTCCCCTTGGGCCCCTTGCGGGGAAGGAATTTTTTTCCTCAGCCCGGAAACCCCTGGGTCTGCACGTCGTATCCGGCGGCAGTCATGACCCGCATCAGTTCCTTGTGGCCGACTTGCGCCATTTTCAGCGGCGGGTTTTTCTTCGGGTCCTGTTCGGCCTCGACGACGAACCAGCCTTCATAGCCATAGTCTGCAAAGCGCTTGACGATGGCGGCGAAATCCAACGAGCCGTCACCCGGAACCGTGAAGGCACCCAGCGCCACGGCATCGAGGAAAGATTGCTTGCTGCGATCCAGTCCGTCAATCACGCTGCGGCGAATGTCCTTCACATGGACATGGCTGATCCGCTTGTGATGCTTGTCGATGGCGCGCAAGGCATTGCCGCCGGCAAATTCCAGATGGCCTGCATCCAGCAGCAGCGGAATGCCTGAGCCGGAATGGTTCATGAATGAATCAAGTTCGGCTTCGGTCTCCACCACGGCTGCCATGTGGTGATGATAGGCGAGCGGCATGCCTTGGCCTGCGCACCATTCGCCAAACTCGGTCATGCGCCTGGCATAGGCTTTCATCTCATCGCCGGAAAGTTTTGGCTTGGTGGCCAGCGGCTTCGAACGATCACCCTGGATGGAGCGGCCCACTTCACCATAAACGATGCAGGGTGCATTAACCGCCTTGAACAGGTCGATCATCGGCTGGATGCGCTCCTGGTTTGATTCAAGGGAATCATCAATCAGCGTTCCGGAAAACCAGCCGCCGCACAGGGTTACGTCGGCAGCCTTGAGAATGGGCAGCATGATGTTCGGGTCGTTGGGAAAGCGGCGGCCCATTTCCATGCCGGTGAAACCGGCGCTGCGCGATTGCCGCAGGCATTCTTCCAGCGACACGTCATCGCTGAGCTCCGCCAGATCGTCATTCCACCATGCAATGGGCGACATGCCCAGTTTTGCCTTCAACATATGTTTCTCTCCTGATGAGTTTTCCGGAAAATGTCACATCCCACAGGCAGCGCCATCCTGTCCACTTCAAAGCCGTCTATGCCTGCGGTGTTTCGGGCAGCGCCGGTCGTGCTTGTTTTATGGCATTGCGGCCCAACGTATATGTTGCTGCCGCCAAAACCAGAAATCCGCCAATGACGGTGTGGATGGTCGGCGTCTCGCTGTAAAGCAGCCAGCCCAATACGGCCATCATCAGAAGCCTGAACATAATGCAAGGGTGCTATTGCCGACGTCGCCCCCATTCGCGTGCCTGATGTGAAGAGCCATCCTCCGCCGGTGAACAGAACGCCCATGAGCAGGATGATCGTCGCTTCATGGGTGTCGGGTGTCTTCCAGAAATAGAACATCATCGGCGACACAAAGGCCAGCACTACCAAACCTTGCCAGAACAATACCGTGTTGGTGCTGTCATGAGCCGCCCCCATGCGGACCGCAATCATGCTGCCCGCCCCGCAAAATGCTCCGGTGAGCGCAATGATTGATGCTGCATCAAACCCGCCGCCGAAGGGCCGCATCATCACCAGCACACCGGTGAATCCGACGGCCGCCGCCGACCATCTGCGCCAGCCAATGCCTTCACCCAGAATGGCCGCAGCGAGGGCGGTTGCAATCAACACTTCCGACATCTGGATCGCTGTCACATCGGCCAACGGCATGTGAAGTGTCGCCGTCAGTCCGCAACCCATGGCGCCAATCGCCAGCAGGCCGCGCGTCAGGTGCAGCTTCAATCCCCTGGGATGCAGGATGCTCTCTGCGTCATCAATGTACCAGGGCGACAACAGAATGAACGCAATGATCTGGCGAAGGAAGATCACTTCCAGAACCGGAATCGATTTTCCAATCATCCTGATAAACACTGCCATTGCACAGAACGAGGTGAAGGCCGTGAGGATCAGGAGCGACGCTTTCAGGTTGGGAGACATTCTGGTGCTCAAGGCGTCACCACATGGGAAAGCCTGTTGCGCCTTGCCGCGGCCAAGAACTCCAGCCCGGCAAAGCGCCCCACCGGATTGGACACGGTATATATGATCAACATCCCTGCCAGAAACGGTTCGGTCGCTGTCATGAGCGCGTGCTGACTGAATGGTGGCAGAATTGGTGATTTGGCACGTGCGGCTCCCGGAGCAGCACCTGTTCTATCACAATATCACCCGCAGACAATATTCGTCCGTATACAGAGGGAAAGGGCGCAACGCCGTGTCCCGGCCCCTCCACGAACAGCGACGAATAGTCACGAAACGGGAGGGGCGGGAGTGTTGAGACCTAGGCGAGGATGAGGTCTGATGCGACCAGCTTGTTGAGCCAGTTGAACTCTATCATCATGTCGGTGGCGCGGTCGCCGTCGGCATCGATGCGGAGATAATGACCATCGTAATAGACCGAGCCTTCGCCATTGTTCTTGAAGTCGATGGTTGCAAAGGTGAGGTGGCCAAATGCCTTGAGGTCAACTTTGTCTTCACCCGAGGTGAAGCCGTTGACGAGATCGATGGTGCTTTCGGATATTCCGCTGTCGCCTGGTGCAAAGACGATCTTGTCCTGACGCTTGGCATTTTCCCAGAGTTCAATGACATCATTGCCGGTTCCGGCCACGATGTAGTCAGATCCTTCGCCACCAGACAGCTTGTCATTTCCGGCACCACCGTCAATCCAGTCGCTGTTGGCACCGCCCGAGATGGCGTCGTTTCCGGCACCACCTGAAATCCTGTCAGTACCGGCGTTGCCATTGATCGTGTCAGTTCCCGCGCCGCCCTCAACTTTGTCGGACCCGATGCCGCAGTAAATGTCGTCATTGCCATCGCCACCGATGACAGTGTTTGTGCCATCGCCGCTGTCAATCTTGTCGTTGCCGGTGCCGCCGTCGATCGAGTCATTTCCTGTCCCGCCCGAAATCTGGTCTGCTCCCGATCCGCCATTGACGATATCGTCGCCGTCACCACCGCCAAGCTGGTCGTTGCCTTCTTCGCCGAACAATTGGTCGTTGCCCGACTCGCCCCAAAGCTTGTCGGCACCGAGGGCGCCGTACATCTTGTCGGATCCGGTCCCGCCACCAGATTCATCATTGCCTTCGCCACAATATACTGTGTCGCTGCCGCTGCCGGACCAGATATGGTCATCGCCGGCACCAGCGTCGAATGTTTCATTGGCGGCGCCCGCAAAAATTGCAGAATATTTGCCGGTGCCCAGTGATTCACTTGCCCCGGTGCCGAATACCCAGCTCTTGCCAAACATGAAGTAATTCAGCCAGCCGGCAATGTCGGTGGCCTTTTCGTTTGCCGTGCCGTCCTCATTGACAAAACGGCCTTTCGAATATGCAAAACCAATGTGATAGATGGCGTCAACAACGGTATCAATGAAGGCCCGGCCGCGAAACATGAGCGTGCCGCCGTCATTCTGCACCTTGTGAAAGCCAGTTTCGAGGGCGGATTCGTCATCGCCGTGATTGACCAACAGCGAGACAAAACGCCTCGGATCGGCGTGAATGGAATCGGCCATGCGAAGGACTTCTGTGGGGCGGATGACGCCGTCATCCTGGTATTCGTTTTCTGCAATGACGGCTGACAACAGGCCATTGAGCTGCTGGGCGGATTTGATGCCGGAGGCAATGTCCGCAGCGGGTGCCTTGGCAGCAAGGCCCGAGTCTTTTGAAATCCCGCGCAAGATAGATTCAAGCCTGGTGTTCATCTGGTCAATCGTCAGCATAGGTTCCCCCGTAAATTGCAATCGTCATCCCTCAGCAAGACTTGCACGGTTGGAACCAACTTTGCACGAAAAGACAGGGAAGCTGGTGAAGCTTGCCCTGTCAAAAAATGTGAAATTTGAATTAGATGCGGACGAAACCTTTAGGCTGCGTGCGCGTAGATTCGGCGCGGTGCAATTGGCATTGCCGGGCGGGGCATTCCGTCACGCATCTCCAGATTTTCCCAGGTATCACTGGGCCTAACAGTTGCTGCAGCGGCGTGACGCACAGCATTCTGGATCCATGTCAGGCCGCTCATCAGGGTAAACATGACGGCCCAAATGGCCAGTACTGCTGCGGCGTAGGCGGCAAGAATTATCCACATTGGAGTCACGTAATTCAACTCGCTTGCCATGCCCAGGATGAAGGGCGAGGTCCAGGAAACGAATGATACGCTGCCTGCCAAAGTGAAAGCTGCAAGCAGTGGCCGCTTCATGCCATCAAACAGGCGCTGGCCGACATTGGCCTTGAGGTAAGGCAAAATCATGTGATAAATCAGAACGCCATTTGCGGTGAGCAACATCACGATAGAGATCTTGGCCCAGAGCTTCTGGTTGGTAATGTATTCGGGCTTGTCGAGCACATTTATCCAGATCAGCGCAATGCCTGTAACCCAGAGAATAACCAGCCCCCAGGTTACGATGCGTGACAGGACTTCGGCCTGGTGAATTGTGAAATTGCTGACGGGGCGAATGACGCCGCGCGAGAATATTGTCATGTCGAGCAGCATTGCGCCGCCAAAGCCCATAATCAGGCCAAGCAAATGAAAGATCTTGATGAAGGTGATGATATGCATGGGAACCCCCGGCTATTAGGTAAATTGGGCTTTCAAGTAGCCCGGCGAAAATCGGGTGCCGTCCCTGGCGCGACATTCAGTCAATCCCAATGGATTGTCGCAATTTACTCAACTGACCAGGTATTGACTTGAATAATTTCGATGACCAGCGAGTAGTCAAGTAATAAGCCGCAAATATGTTCAACCAAAGACCATGATGTGACAAGATACCCTTATTGTATAAGGGTATCCGTCTGGTGCTTCGCGTCGATCAGTGTCTTCAGGCTGCCATTTTTGCTGGCGCATTGTTCAACTTCGCAACCCTGTCACGTAACTCCAGGAATTTGCGATGCAAGTCGGCGTCGCTCAGGGCAGCATGATCTGACGTCTGGAGACAGGATTTAATCTGCGGCATGATTTCATGCGGTGCAACAGTTGCCGATGAACGGGCCGCACGCGGCTCCCGCTTGGTGACAAGATAAGCGAGGTTAAAGAAACCGGCCCAAGCCAAAAGAACCAGCACCGAATAGACACTCAAAATGGTGACGGCTGGAACTGTGAAATTCAATTCCTTGGCCACGCCGAGGACAAGCGGCACGATCCATGATACGCTCGAGACACCTGCCACGAAGGTCAGCTTTGCGACTTCGCCCAGCTTGTTCAGATCGAAAAGTTGCTTGCCGATCCGCGAATGAAGGTGCGAAAGCGCAAACTTGTGTACGGCGATGCCATTGATTGTCAGAACCGCCACGATTGCGACCTTGGCCCAGATTTTCTGGTTGGTCAGCACCTTGGGGTCTTCGATGACGCGCACATAGACCAGAATTGCCCCGGTGACCCAGAGTACTGCGAGCCCTGCAAAAACGATGCGCGACACGGTGTGAGCTGACTGGACAGTTTGTTTGTCCAAAGGTTTCAGAATTGCGTTTTTCAAGATCATGAGATCTGTGAGGATTGCGCCGCCAAATCCCATCACGAGACCAAGCAAGTGCATTATCTTGACGATACTGAGTAGAGCCATGTCTGCCCCCAATTCAAAATGCCAGTCTCTTTGACCAGCAGCGAGCCATCCCAATAGTTAACAAAACCTTGCAACTGGAACCGACATAGCTACGATTTGCGAACAGCGGGTTACCGGTCCTGCTAAAATTTTAGCAGCAACCGCGATCAATCCGGTGATTTCTTGCTTGCCGCCAGCGCCAGTTCGGTGCGGCTGCGAACACCATATTTCTTCAGCAACTTCGTCATATAGTGTTTGACGGTCTTTTCGCGGAGATCGAACATCAGTCCTATTTCCTTGTTGCTGCGGCCAAGCCTGATCTGAGACAGCACGTCTTTTTCGCGGCTGCTAAGGTCCAGCGTATCGTCTTCGGACTTGGCTTTCTTGCTGTTGTTCATTTCCGCCAGAACCTTCATGCCGAGCTGCGGCGACATGTAAGTTCCAGTGTCGAAAATTGTGCGCAAGGCGTCGATCAATTCATTGCCCCGAATGCCTTTGAGAATGTAACCGGACGCCCCGAGGCTCAATGCTTCCATGACGTCGGTTCCTGTGTCAGAGACGGTCAACATTGCGATTTTGGTGGATGCCCTTGTCGCACTCATGGCCTTGAGCGCATTCAGCCCGCCGCCTGGAATGTTTACATCCAACAGCATGATGTCGACTTTTCCGCTCTTGATGATTGCAATCGCGTCTTCCATCGTGGAGCCTTGCGCCACGACTTCAATTCCTTCTTCGGGTGTCAGGACAAATTCAATTCCCTGCCGTACCAGAGGATGATCATCTACCACCGCGACGCGGATTGTTTCCGGCATCACTCGTATCTCCGCATTGTAATCATTGAGACTGCTCTCTGGGTGTTAAAGCACATATTTCCAAACGTAAATATAACTGATGGAGAGCGTTCAGTTTTTTAGTTTGTCATGGACATTGCCAGGGACATTGCCAGGAAAAAGCACGCAAGACGAATTTCACACATTTCAAGGCAACCGGGAGTCACATCACTTATTCCAGTAAAAGCTTTTCAAATTCAAAGTAATTCGATGTGTGGTAAAAGAGTAACATTAATGAGCAGTCAGGTCTGAATGCAGCGTCAGACCAGTACCGGAGATGCGGTCTTGGCCAATTTGAAAAAGCAGCCGTGCGCTCAATTGTCAGCTATTTGTCAGCGAAAATCACAGGAAAACCGCGAGAATCTTGTACATCCGCTGAATTGAAATTGCTTGTCCTGACGGTTGGACCTGTACCGATTTCGCGGACTAAGGTCGTAACTCATGAGGCCGTAGGTCCATATATCGGGGATCGCGAACCGTGCGTAATGTTAAGTCAGATGTGGCGTAATAGGTCAGTGTGAAAGAGTATTCGACACCTGAGTAAACTATGATCGCTAAAAGAAGAAATTGAAGGCAATAGTGGCGCGCTGAGGCACCTCGCACCACCCCGAAAAGGCCTTCGAATTCTCCGCGCACCAGGACGGCGCAATCGATCAAATTCG
>CAVTXF010000016.1:0-141978 GCA_963738595.1 uncultured Alphaproteobacteria bacterium | reverse complement strand
CCCTTCTTCCCCTTGAACGGCGGCTTGGCCCCGCCGCCTTCTGATTTTCCGTACTTCGTCTTCCCAAACCCCGGCTTGTCGCCGCGTGGTTTTCCGAACTTGCCTGCGCCCCCGCCAAACTTGCCATTGCCGCTTTTGAACTTGCGCGGCGTATGCGGTGAGGCGGCTTCGTCATGCGTGCCTGTATAGGGCGTGATGGCGACGTCGTCTTCGGCACCGGTGCCGAGTGCGGCCTTGAACTTTTCCAGTGCCGCATTGGTGATTTCAAAACGCGTTTCGTTTTCGGTGATGCGGATGGCGCCGATGTCGGGCTTCGTCACTTTGCCACGCCGACAGATGAGCGGCAGCAGCCATTTCGGATCGGCATTGTTGGCGCGGCCAATATCCATGCGAAACCAGGTGTAAACACTGGGGCCGCCCGAACGATCATCGCGGCGAAGCGCCTTGGCCGCACGGAAATCATTGTGGCCGGGACCCGGATCAAACACCTCTTCCGCGGCAGGCAGGCGCGAACGATACATCCGCACCAGTGCAGCGGCAACTTCCTCCGGTGAACGCGATGCGAGAACCGATTTTGCAAGTTCCAGATCTTCCTCGCTGCTCACCTGCGTCAGGATCGGATCCTGCAACATGCGCTGCTGGTCAAGCGCGCGAATGTCTTCGGCTTGTGGCGGGCCACCCCACGTGGGATTGACCCGTGCCGACGAAAACAGAAACTCCGCCTTGCGCTTGCGCGACAATGGCACCAGCACAACGCTGACCCCCTTCTTGCCCGCCCGGCCCGTGCGCCCGCTGCGATGCTGCAAGGTTTCGCCATCACTTGGCAGATCGGCATGAACGACAAGATTGAGATTGGGCAGATCAATGCCGCGGGCCGCCACATCGGTGGCCACACACACGCGCGCACGGCCATCACGCAACGCCTGCAGCGCATGGTTACGCTCACTTTGGCTCAATTCGCCGGAAAGATTGACCGCCGAAAATCCGCGCTCGGACAATGTGGCATGCAGATGCCGCACATGTTCGCGCGTGTTGCAAAACACGATGGCACTTTGCGACTCGATGAAACGCAGCACGTTGACCACGGCCAGCTCCACCTCGTTGGGTGCCACGCGAATGGCACGATATTCGATATCGGCATGCGCCCGCTCTGTGCCCGATACATCGATGCGCAAGGCATTCCGCTGGTATTTTTTCGCCATCAACGCGATGGGCTTCGGCATCGTGGCCGAGAACAGCAGGGTGCGCCGCTCTGCCGGTGTGGCTTCCAGAATGAATTCGAGGTCTTCGCGGAAACCGAGATCAAGCATCTCGTCGGCTTCGTCGAGCACCACGGCTTTCAGATTCTTGATGTCGAGCACGCCGCGTTCCAGATGATCGCGCAACCGCCCCGGCGTGCCGACAATGATATGCGCACCATCTGCGAGCCAGCGCCGCTCGCGCTTTGGATCCATGCCGCCGACACATGAGAGAATGCGCGCCGACGTATTGAGATAGAGCCAGCCGAGTTCACGTTCCACCTGCAAGGCAAGCTCGCGCGTTGGTGCCACGATCAGGGCAATGGGCGAAGCTTCACGCGGAAATTTTTCGGCATCGCCCAAAAGCGTTGCAGCGATTGCCAAACCATAGGCTACGGTTTTTCCCGAACCCGTCTGCGCCGAAACCACAAGGTCGCGCCCCACTGCCTTCTCTTCCAGCACGGCAAGCTGCACAGGTGTCGGGTCATTGTATTTGCGCTCGTCAAGCGCGCGTGAAATCGGGGCAGGCAGGTGAGGAAAGGCCAAAAGCAGTACTCGTTTCTGAAAATGTGGGCGCTGTCAGCGCATCGGAACCTGCGGACATAGGCCAAGTCTCACAACAAAGCCATGCACAACCAAATGCAATTCAAAATTCGCGCTAACCGCATGAAAATACACTACTAATTTTATACATTAACCCATCATTAACTTGTCTGTCCCTGCTTCGAATTTAAGACAAACGCCAGATAACTGGTGAGGTTCGGGACAAGTGATGACAACGGCAAGTGCAATGGGCGTGACCTTTGTCACTTTGCCCGCAGCAAACCCCGCTTCGCATTTGATCAACGGCCTGAAATGGGGGGCAGGATTGGGCCAGGGTGTTTCCCTCACCTACAGCTTTGCAAGAGAACAATTCCGTACACTGACGAATGCCGAGGAGGCCTGTATCGAGGTCGCCATCAATAACTGGACGGCCATTGCCGACATCACATTTCGCGAAGTAAGCGAAACCGGCTCCACCATTGGCGATGTGCGCTTTGCCAAAACCGCGCAAGTTTCCGGCATGAATGCCTTTGCCTACACCCCCTCGTCCAATGCGAATGGCGGCGACATATGGCTTGTCGACAAGGTCTGGAACAGCGGTGGTTTTGCCTCCGGCTCCTACGCCGCCTTCACCGTCTTGCATGAACTGGGTCACGCACTGGGCCTGCGCCACGCCTTCGAAGGCAGCTACCCCCTGCCCGCAGCACACGACAATCTCTTCAACACCATCATGAGCTACACCGCCTCGCCACAGTCAAAGCGCGGCGATATTTCTGCATCTTTCTACCCGACCACGCCGATGTATTACGACCTGCTCAGCATGCAGGCACTCTACGGCCGCAACAAAAGCCATTTTGTCGGCGACACGATTTACGAATTCTGCGACGACCGCACCTACTTCCGTACGCTGGACGATGCTTCGGGCAATGATGCCATGCGCTATGTTGGCGATGATGATGTGCGAATTGACTTGCGCCCCGGTCGCGCCAGCATGGTGAGCAAGCTTGTGCACTTCACCAGCCACAGTTCCCGTGCAACAGTCTTTGTCGGGCCAGGCACGGTGATTGAACGCGCCACCGGCGGCAAGGGCGACGACACACTGATCGGCAATTCCGCAAACAATGTCCTGACCGGCGGCATGGGTCGCGACTCCATGACAGGTTACAGCGGCAAGGACATTTTCCGCTTCAACGCCATCAGCGACACCGGCAACACATTCGGCACGGCTGATGTCCTCAACGATTTCCTCCCCGGCACTGATCGCATCAGCCTGTCAAACATCACTGACTTTATTTGGCGCGGCACCAGGACCTTCACATCAAACGCGGCCGAACTCCGCTATCAGCACGTGAACAACAGTACGCTCATCTTGATCGACACCGACGCTGACCCCGCAAGCGAGGCGATGATCAAGATGAAGGGAACGCATGTGCTGGGGTCAGGCGATTTCATTTTGTAAACCTGTCTCCCGCTTGCAGGACCGGCCCCTTGTTCGTCCAACAATTCAAAGTTAACTCAACTTATGAGTTCAGCTTGGCTTTTTTACAAAACTGGACGATCATACCGCCACCATTCGTGTATTCCGCACGGATGGCACTCAGGAGTTGAAAGTGAAAAAGTTTCTTGCAAATCTCGTGATGGGCCTTGTTCTTGTATCAGCCATCCCTTGTGGAGAAGCGCTGGCGGCAAAGAAGCAGAAAAACCATGGCGTTGTCCTGAAGGATTCCAATCGCGCCGCACTGGCGGCACAAGCCCGCAAAATTTGCCGCGACAAGTTTGGCCCTGGCGTGACATTCCAAGGCTTCGACAGCCACAAAGGCAAGATCATCAAGATCTGGTGTTTCTGAGCCTCCTGAAACAGGATACAGCACCGCGATGCATCGTCAACGGCATGGCGGTGATCGCGTCAAAAGATTCGCATATGTTGGGCATCGGAGATTTAACTGCGTGAGCACCCGCTCCCGCTTGCGTGAACTGCATTGACCCGCCATGGAGCATCTCCGCTCCGCCGTTTTACTTGAAACAACAAGCCCGCAGAAAAAGTTAAGAAGAATGTGAGCAGTTGGCAGCCTGCCGCACCAATAATATCCAAAAAACGTTAAGCAAAGTGGCCCTCGCCCGCCACCACCGGAAACAACTCATGCTTCATCTTCGCCCCCGCAGGCAGCACCTCTGCCAGCCCCGGAAACGGTGGGGACGTGCGCCACGGCCTTGGTGCATGGGTAACATCATCGCCAATGAACCGCACCGACAAGACGCGCCGCCTGTTCGAACCTGCACCACCCGCCCCATGCAGCGTCAGCATGTGAAAGAACACGGCATCCCCGGGCTCGAGTGCCCAGGCCGAGAATCTGTGTAGCGTTCCGGATCACTTTCAATATCCGGCATCTCTTTCAGTGACCCTTCGGGAAACCACTTCGCTTCATTGTTCATGAAGGAGCGCGGCATCAGCCAGCCTTGCGCGTGCGAGCCAGCCACGAAACGTAATGTGGATGCTTCTGACACTGCATCAACTGGCAGCCACATGGAGCAATTCTGGAACCCATCGATATTGTAATAGGGCTGGTCCTGATGCCATGGCGTCTTCTGGATTGTCTTCGGCTCCTTGACCAGAAGATGATCATGATAAAGCCTGGTCTCGCGCGATTGCATCAAGGCCCCCGCAACTTTCGCAGCAGCCGAATTGAAAATGAAATCCCGATACTCTGCAATGCGTTGCCAATTGCAGAAATCCTCGATGAAATATCCGGGATCTTCTGGCCGTGACGCAACAATGGCAAGCTCGGAAGGCGCAGCCATGTTGCGTTCGATTCCCCGCTCCAGCAACGCCATTTCACCAGCCGAAAACAATTTCCGCACCACGACTGCACCATCGCGGGCAAACAATTCGATCAGTTCCTTGTCAAACATCTGCATCACATTCCCGGTCGCTTGAAACGCGCAGTGAGGTTGAGCCCGCCTTCCGGACGGTTCTGGATTGTGAACTCGCCATCCAGCGCTTCAATGCGCGCCCGCATGCCGCGCAGGCCCAGCTTGCCCGAATTCATGTCGGGCCACGAAAGCCCCGGCCCGTTGTCCGACACATTGATGATCAATTCCACCCCTCCACCTATTGTCACCTGTTGCCCCGCCCCCTTTGCATGGCGGAACGCATTGGTCAGCGCCTCCTGAACAAACCGATAGGTACAGGATTTGATCTCCGGCCGCACGTCGGCAGGATGCACCTGCACGACAAACCCCACGGCTGTCTTTGTGTAGGATTGATGCGCCATGATCGCCAGCTGCGTTACTTCCGCCGGATCGAGCGTTGCGATTTCCGGCATGTGCAGCAACGACGACAGGTCGCTGAGTTCGCGCACACTTTCTGCCAAAAGGAAATGTGTTTCATCAATGCCCGAACGCACTGCACCTTCCAGCGTCACGATCTGGCTGATGTTGTCAAGCTTCAGAAGGGCCATTTCCAGCTTCTGCATCGGCCCGTCGTGCAGATCGGCACTGATGCGTTGCAGCACATCTTCGCTGTCCTTGCCGATCGTATGGTTGGACCGCCGGACATTTTCACGCAACAGCATGACCTCGTTTTCCAGACCGGCCAGCTCTTCATTGCGCTTGCGCAACGCATGCCTGAGCTGCCGTGAAGATCGCCGCCCGACACCCAGGGCAATCACCAGGCCAAGGATGAATGCAACAACGGATGCGACAAGAACCTGCGCTGTCATGCCGTCGATCCAGGCCAAGTCAATTCGGGAAATGTTTCAGGATCGCCAGCGTCGCTTCGACGCGATTGCGCACCTGGAGTTTTTGCATGATGACGCTCATGTGGTGTTTCACGGTCTTTTCGCTGATCGCCAGTTTTTCGGCAATCTCGCGGTTCGTCTTGCCATCCCGCAAGAAGTTTACCACATCAAGCTCGCGTTCTGTAAATCGCGGTTTCAATGGGACAGCGGGTCGCTCGACCAATTCGGGCAATGCTTCCCGCGCTGCCAGGATTTTCGCCGCAAGTTCCGGCCATATGAAGCGCTCACCTTTTGCCACGGCCCGCAGGCAATCGAACACGTCTTCAGCCGATGCACCTTTTTGCAAATATCCACGCGCACCGCTTTCCATGGCAGCTTTCACATGTTCCGGACTGTCTGACACAGACATGACGATGATCTTGATTGCCGGAAAAGACTGGGTGATCAACCTCGTTGCCTCAAGCCCTTGACCGGGGATGTTGATGTCGAGGATCATCAGGTCAGGTTTGTGTGTCTGCGCAATAGCAATGGCATGGTGCAGGTTTGCACCGCCAGCAACCACTTCGAATTCAGTTGAACCCTTGAACACAGCCGTCAGCCCCGCCCTGTACAATGGGTGGTCGTCGACAATGGCAAGCTTCGCGAGTTCAGGCACGGATGCAATCCCCCGTCGTTTCAAACTTCAATTTTGGGCAAATCGGAGGTAAAAACCAAGGATAATGAGTGCCGAAAAACGCCATCGCCAAATTATCCGGATGCGTGGCACCCAGACTTGTAGTTGATATCACAGCTAAAACCACTCCAGTTTTAGCCCCCTCAATATCTGTGTAGAGTGTGGCGCATAGGATTTCAAGCGCCACCTGAGACCATCATCTCGAAGTCACGCGGAATTGTTTCAACAACCAGGGCGATAGGCACTGTTGCACAGCTCGAAACTATGCTATCAAGATTCGTCGCGAAGTGAGTTTGTCTGCTGGCGACAGCGAAAAATGTTTCGCTGGCTTGGTAAGTAGCTCGGACGGCGTACCCCAAAAAAAATCAAAGTGGTCTGTGGCGATGTGCGCCCGACTTCAGTCCAGCAATCAAGTGTCTGTGTGAGAGCGTATCTGCGGCAGTACTTCGGTCAATTTGCAACGCAGTGTAGTGATTTAGGGTTTATGTTTACTATAAATATTAGTCACTACTCGATTAAAAAGTAGCTCCAATATTGTCTAGTACTTGACAGGTCTGTTATTTGCGTAACACAATGACTGTCTTGGATTGATACATCGTATTAATTCCAAGTTTCTCCGAGGGGGCAAAGTCAACCTTTGCTTGCGAGAAAAGGAAGCGACGGCAATGTCTACGGCAACAAATCGAGCCAAGAGCAAGTCATCTCGGCCGCAAGCGAAGTATTCGCAGGCGCGGGAGAAGCTTACCAAGGGCTTTCGCGGAATATTCACCTTTGTTTTCAGCATTTCCGGGCTGATCAACCTGCTTGCGTTGACTGGATCATTCTACATGATGCAGATCTACGACAGGGCGATTCCGTCCCAGAATGTGCCAACATTGCTGGCATTGTCAGCCTTGGCCATTGGCCTTTACCTGTTTCAGGGTATTTTTGAGACAATCCGCTCCCAGATCATGGTGCGCGTGGGTTCGCGGCTGGACAAGAAACTGGCCCCCCTCGCCCACAAGGTCGCAATCGATATGCCCCGTTTTGGCTTCAGCACGTCTGAAGCGCTGGAACGCAGCCGCGATGTTGATACGGTTCGTGGCTTCCTGGGCAGCCAGGGCCCGATGGCGCTCTTCGACTTGCCTTGGATGCCGCTCTATCTCGTATTCGTCTATCTGCTCCATCCTTATCTGGGTGCCCTCGTCATTGGTGGCGCTTGCCTCCTGACCCTGATTGCCATTGCCACCGAACTCGTGATGCGCAAGATTTCGCATGAATCGCAAAAGACCGTGATGGTCCGCAACGCCATCGCCGATTCCAACACACGCAACGCCGAAGTGTTGCGCGCCATGGGTTTTGCTTCGCGCGCCGTTGATCGTTTCACCGAGGCAAACCAGAAGCACCTCGAATATCAGACGCAGGCAAACGACATCTCTGGCACCCTGGGTGCCGT
Organism: uncultured Alphaproteobacteria bacterium; assembly: GCA_963738595.1. Lineage (GTDB taxonomy): Bacteria > Pseudomonadota > Alphaproteobacteria > Rhizobiales > Aestuariivirgaceae > Aestuariivirga. The sequence continues at coordinate 134,352 of CAVTXF010000016.1, read as the reverse complement.
GGCCCGCATCCTTCGCATGATCATGCAATCAGCCACATTGGGCTTAGGCGCATATCTTGTCATTGAAGGCCAGATGTCTGGTGGCGCGATTATCGCAGCGTCAATCACCTCATCGCGCGCCCTTGCCCCTGTCGACATGGCAATCGCCAACTGGAAAAACATGGTGCAGGCCCGCAACGCCTGGGCCCGTCTCCAGGAAACCATGATAGCTCTCGACAAGGAAGTGACGCCGATGTCGCTTCCCGAAGCAAAACAAACCTTCAAGATTGAAAAACTGACTGTGGCTGCTCCTTCCACCGGGCGCGTATTGCTTTCAGAAGTCAGTTTTGACCTCAAGGCCGGACAGGCTCTGGGCATCATTGGCCCCTCCGGTGGCGGCAAGACCACACTGGTGCGCGCCATGACCGGTATTTGGCCAGCACTGCGCGGCAATGTTCGCATTGACGAAGCCGAGCTGTCGCAATGGCCGGAGGAAGCGCTCTGCAACATCATCGGATACCTGCCACAGGACGTTGCCCTTCTCGACGGTTCGATCGGCCAGAACATTGCCCGCCTCGACCCGGAAGCGGAATCGGACGCCATTATCGAAGCAGCCAAGCTTGCGGGCATTCACGAAATGATCGTGCGCCTGCCCGAAGGCTACCAAACAGAAGTCGGACCACAAGGCACCGCACTTTCTGCTGGCCAGCGCCAGCGCATCGGCCTCGCCCGCGCTCTTTACGGCAACCCCTTTGTTGTCGTTATGGATGAGCCCAACTCAAACCTCGACAGCGATGGCGAACTCGCGTTGACCCAGGCGATCAAGTCAATTCGCGCCCGCGGCGGCATCGCCATCGTGGTCGCCCACCGTCCAAGCGCCCTGGCAGCAGCAGACGTTGTTGCTGTAATCCAGCAAGGCAAGCTGATTGCCTTTGGTCCAAAAGACGAAATCCTCGGAACCGGACAGGCAAAGCCGGAACCAGCAAATGCGGCAAACAACCCGAATGTTGTGCGTAACAAACCTCAACTCGTTACGACTGGAGCCACGTCATGACCATCATTGATGTCAAAACGAGCAAGTCCACAGCTGAAGCGCCATCCGGCCGCCAACGTTATGAGAGCGATACCGGAGCGCCGACATCGGCAACTCCCTTCTACGCCGGTATCATGCTGTCTGCCTTGATGCTTTATTTCAAGAGCGTCTATCACGCTTGGGCCGAACCGGCACCGCATGACCTGCAGCCACTTCCAGAGGAACCGGAAGCAGCACCTGACGACAATGACATTTCCGCCAACGCAACATCACAAGATGATGGGCAGGAGCAACAATCTGGCGACGATGGCAACATCGTCAACAGCCGTTTCTCGGCGGTGAAAGCCGCACTCTTGCGCAGCAAGCCCTCCATGCCGGAAGAAGCCCGCATCAATATGAACGAAGCCGGCGTTGCGATGAAACAGCAGGGCGACGGTCTCGAAGCACGCAGCATGATGTCTCAGGGAACGGCAGTGACTTTTTCTGTTATGCCCTCCAACGATAACCAGTTGGGTTCTGGGACGGCAGCAGAGGAGCAGGATGTTGCTTCGGGTGGATCATCTCCTGCACCGCAAGCCACTCCAGTCGGCGGTGACGACGCCCCACCGGATGCTGAGCCGGTTGCCAGAAATCCTTATGCGAGGGGCGGCGAAGCACCGACACCCGTTCCAGCCAGCAACGGCACACGAAACAATCTTGGTCACCAGGGCTCCTATGCCAACCGCAAGCCTGTGGCGCAGCAGCAGGTCACGTTGTACGACCAGTTTGCGTCAACAGCAGTAGTCATCGCACTCGCCGACCTGTTGCGTGATGTGACAGACGCTGACGGTGATGCGCTGAGCATTGCCAATGTATCGGCGTCTTCCGGTGAACTCAAACTGGTCGATGGCGGCTATTCATTTGTCACTGACAAGGCCGGCAAGATCACCATCACCTATGACGTAACCGACGGCACGGAAGTCATCCAGCAAACCGCAACCTTCAACGTGGTTGATGGAGCAGCCGCCGGAGCGAGCAGGCTCGCTGCAGCCCCTGCCGCCGGAGACATCGCTGACGTCGATGCGGTGGCCATGGCAACAAAGGCGCAAGACTCGGTACTTCCAGATGGCCTCGTCAGCAACCTCATGGTCGGCACCGATGGCGATGACATCCTTGAAGGCACAGATGGCGCCGATATCATATTCGGCGGCCTCGGCAGCGATACGGTTTCAGGCGGCCTCGGTGACGACGAGCTTTACGGCGAGGCTGGCAACGACACGCTGTCCGGCGGTGCCGGAGATGACTACATTTCCGGCGGCGAAGGCAACGACGTTCTCGCCGGCGACGAAGGCAATGACATTCTCGACGGCGGCACTGGCATCGACATTGTATCGGGCGGCGCAGGCCATGATTTTGTCATCGGCACTGTGGACGGATCCAACGATACTTATGATGGTGGCGAAGGCCTCGACGTTTTGGATTACAGCGGTGCTGCTTCTGACCTGACATTTGACCTGACTGCAGGTGAAGTGCGCGTCGGCTCCAGCACCGAAGTTGATCTTTTCAGCAATATCGAAACCTTTGGCGGCGGCAGCGGCAATGACCGCTTCGAAGCTGCAATCGGCCAGGACACATCTCTGCTTGTGGTCACGGCCACAACCGATGACCAGTCCTTCAATGGCGGCCTTGGAAACGATACGCTGAGCTATAGTGAAGCATTGCAATCCGTCGCGGTCGACCTGACCGTAGGACAGGCGAGCGGTCGCGAAATCGGCACCGACAGCTTCACCAGCATCGAAGCATTTGAAACCGGATCGGGGAACGATACCTTCATCGCAGCCGTGGCTCAGCCGCAAGCGGAAAAGCCAGCAACTATCATTGAAACAGCTACAACCGCCGACCAGACCTTCGATGGCGGCGCAGGCACTGACACACTTGACTACGGCAATGCAACGCAAGCTTTGGTCATTGATGCAGAAGCAGGCCAGGCCTCGGGTGCTGAAATCGGCACAGACACATTTTCCAACATCGAAACCTTTGTCGCAGGCTCCGGCAGCGACACGTTCCGTGCTGCAATCGAAACGCTTGCGCCAGTTTCCGATGAAACCTCCGAAGCCGCGAATACCTATATCGGCGGCGAAGGCACAGATACGATTGACTATGCCGCAACCGAACTCGGCATTTTTGTCAATGTTGCTGCGGAAACAGTGACCGGCGAAGAAATCGGCACTGACACAGTAAACTCAGTCGAAACCTTCATTGGCGGTGCAGGCAATGACCGCTTCGAAGCGGCTGGCCTCGGCCTGGTGACGATGGTCGCAGCTGCCAGCAATGCGGTATTGCCTGAAGACATCATTCCGGCTGACACCGCTGATACTTCAGCGCCACCGTCAGATGTGGCAGGCGATGACTCGAATGCTGCGCCTGCAATCGAGTCAACAGCGGCTTCCGACTTGATCGACCTGGCCATTGCAGCAGTTGAAGCTGACGCTGCCGTGGATGCCGCAGTCCAGAACCTCACCCAGATTCTGGTCGACGCCGTGACCGACGGTACATCGCGCCTCGAGATTGCCGACGCGGTTTCGACAGCTGCAAATGAAATCGAACAGCTTGAAGTCGCATCTGTCATTGCCGACAATAATTTCATCGGCGGTGCCGGCCACGACACATTAAGCTATGCCGGCGCAACGGAATCCGTGACCATCGACCTGACGACCGGCACTGCGACTGGTACCGAAATCGGAACGGATACTTTCTCAGGGATCGAGGAGTTCGTGGGCGGCACAGGTGACGACACGATCATTGTTGGTGCAGGTGCCGTGACACTCGACGGTAACGCCGGTAACGACATGTTCGTCTTCCTTGCGGATACCGCCTTGTCTGAAGAAAGCCGCGGCGACCATTCCATCAAGAACTTCGAAGTTGGCGATCTCGTCCGCATGTCGAAATATGACATCTTCGAAAACGCCCTTGAAGATCTGGAGGATGCTTTCCATGATGCTTATGGCAGCGAAGGAGCTGTTCACGATCAAATGGAAGATGTCGTCATCCCGATCCGCATCCGCCACGAAACCATCGAAGATCACATCAGCACCTATATCGAAGCCGACTTCAATCGTGATACGTCTTCGAAGTCTCGATCCAGCTTGATGGTAACCACGACCTGATCATTGTCAGCAACAACACGCCAGGCGCTTGACGCCTGGCACGACTCCTGCAGCTTGATGCAGACATGAACACTTCTGAGGCATAATGAGATGGCACAACGCAGACAGCCGAGAACCGAGGCCGTTGACCTTGAATTTGGCAAGGACAAGGGATTGCGTGGCCGTGTTTACGCCGGAACTTTCGCCGCATTCTTGCTCGTAGGTGCCGTTGGTGGCTGGGCCGCCAATGCCGAACTATCGGGCGCTGTCGTGGCCCCAGGCCAGGTCAAGGTCGACAAGGACCTGCGCTCCATCCAGCATCTCGATGGCGGCATCATCCGCGAAATCGCGGTAAAGAAGGGCGACACTATCGCCGAAGGCCAATTGCTGTTCCGGCTGGACTCGACCCAGACCAAGGCAGAACTGCAGATCGTTGAATCACAGCTCACGGAATTGCTGGCAAAGCAAATCCGGCTTGTCGCCGAACGCGACAATCTGACCGCCGTGCCGCAGCCGCGTGACCCGTTCAAGCTTGGCGTTGCCAACTCGGAAGCCATGAAGGGCGAAGTCCGCCTGTTCCAGGGCAACTACACCTCACGCGAAAGCCAGAAAAAGCAACTCGAACTCTCCATCTCGCAGCTCGATCACGAAATTGGCGGCCTTGAATCTCAATCGGCTGCCAACCGCAGTGAATTGACCCTTGTTGAAGCTGAGCTCAAGAAAGTTCAGGAACTGCAGAAAAAGGGATTGATTGAATACAGCCGCGTTTACGGCTCAACCCGCGACCGCACCAGACTGCTCGGCGAAAGAGGCAATGTCGAAGCCAATATTGCCCGCTCCGGCGAACGCCGCAATGAACTCAATGTCAATCTGCTGTCGATCGACCAGATCGCCCGCAATGAAGCACAAAAAATGCTGTCCGATATTGAACCACGCATTTCCGAACTGGAACAGCGCTACAGTGCCATCATCGACCGTCTCGCGCGCACCGAAATCCGTTCCCCGATCGGCGGCACCATCAACGAAATCGCCGTCAACACCATTGGCGGCGTCATCACGCCAGCGCAAAAGTTGCTGACGATTGTGCCGGAAAACGCCAAGCTGCAAATCGAAGTGAAACTGCAGCCAAGCGACATTGACCAGGTTTTTGTGGGCCAGCACACCAAGCTCCGCTTCTCGGCCTTCTCATCCCGGTCAACCCCGGAACTGGACGGCAATGTGGCCTTCGTTTCACCCGCCACCACATCGGATTCAAGCACAGGCCAAGTCTATTATGTAGCCCAGGTTGAAGTGACAGAATCTGAATACGCCAAGCTGGATGGCAAGAAGCTGCTGCCCGGCATGCCGGTAGAAGCCTACGTCCAAACCGAAAGCCGCACCGCCTTCAGCTATCTCGCAAAGCCCTTCACCGACCAGTTCACCAGGGCCTTCCGCGAGCAGTAAAGTGTGCAACTTGATTGGGCGTCTTCCCGCGAGAGACGCCTCTCGGATTCACGCTGTTCTTACCGCATGTCGCCCGTCGGCCGCGAGGAGGTGTCCGAAGGCCGGAGGTGGGGGTCTACTTGCCCCTTCCCCGCATTTTGCACCCGCAACTGTTGCGGCGACGTGCCATAGGCTGCCGCAAACTGCGCGTAGAACTGGCTCATCGAGCTGAACCCGCAGGCATTCGCCACAGTTGTGATGGCACTGTTGCTCTCCAGCAGCAGGCCGCGCGCCTTGAGCAACCGCATGCGGATGATGAACTGCTTCAATGGTATGAGCATCGTCTTGGAAAACAGCGCCAGCGCATAATTGACATGCAGCCCCGTAACCTGCGTAACCTCGCCATTGCTCAATGGTTGGTCGAGATGGTCCAGAACATGCTGCACCATGCTGACCACATGCCGCACATGTGCCGAAGCCAGCCCGGCTTTTTCTGCGCCATCGCGCCATGGCCCTCGCAAATAGGCAAAAGGCTGCAATGATATCCGGCGAAACAGCGTATTCAGTTCCATCTTCAACACATCGACGCGCTCCGGCTCATTGGAGCGGTAATCAGCCAGCCAGCGCAGCATGTCTTTTTCGCCGCACAATTCCGGTGCCACGCTCAACATGCCACCTGTCAGCAGCACAACTTGCAACTGGTGCACATAAGGCATGAAGAGAAACGTATCGAGCGGCAGATAGATATTGCACAACTCCGGTTCGTCACTGCCAACCGCATCAATCCGCACCAGCTGGTGCGGCACACCCGCCCAGAACACCACCGCCTGCCCCGGCTCAACGCCAACCGGCGCACCATCCATCACATAATGCAGCCTGCAATGCTTTGCGTAATTGATCTCGATATGGCCATGTGAGTGCGGCAGTACCATGCACACAGGCTTGAACTTGCGCATGCCGAATCTGCCGAACGCCCGCGTTCGTGCATAAAAACTGCGTTCCAAAACCTGGGAGGCAGGCGCCCTTTTTGCTCGCACGTCCAATTGAATGGCTCTCCCTCGGATGCCAATCTTAAAATCCCGGAATCAATATTGCGGATTCCGCATTGCTGCAAGCACAACATTGGATGATGATGCAAAAGTGATGATCCGCCGCCGCAGTTCAAGAGTGTCGGACATCACACCCAGTCTGAACACCTTACAAACGGTTCTTGGGAGGACCATCAAGATGAAAAAACTCACCACCATTATGGCTGGCGCTTTCGCGCTGGGCGTATCGGCCACGGCTGCCCTGGCCGAAGGCGCAACACCTGCGCCTGTGCCTGATGCACCAAAATTTGACGCGCAAGGTCAAGTGACCTTTGTCGGCATCAACGACATTCTCGAATATAGGGCACTCGGTGAATACCATGAGCCCGATTTCGTCGCAGCGATGGTCAAGGCGGGCAAGCTGCCCGCCGTAAAGGACCGCCTGCCAAAAGAACCAATGGTCTACAAGACCGGCAACATGAAGGATGGCATTGGCGTATACGGCGACGTGATGCGCCACGTCATCGGCGGCCGTCCTGAAGGCTGGAACTACTGGGCTGGCCAGTCACAGGGCTGGGGCGGTATCGACATCGGTTTGCAGGAATGCCTGACGCGTACCGGACCTCTCTTCCAGGTGAAAGCCGAAGAACTTGCACCATTGCCAAACGTTGCCAAGTCCTGGGAATGGTCGGCTGATGGTCATCAATTGACGATGCACCTCATCGAAGGTGCCAAATGGTCGGACGGCGATGCCTTCGACGCCGATGACATCATGTATCATTGGGAATACAACATCCTTGACCCCGAAGTGAACCCGCTGGGCGGCGAAACCCAGGAAACCTTCGGCGCTGGCACGACGCTTGAAAAAGTCGACGCCAACACCATCAAGTGGACCTTCAAGGACGCCTTCCCCACGCAAGTTCTGTATTCCATGGCATACATGAACTTCTGCCCAGGCCCATCCCATATCCTGGCACCTCAGCATCCGAAGAATTCCAAGAACACCTATGAGCAATACAAGAATGCTTTCGGGCCTTCTTACATGGGCATGCCCACACTGGGTGCATGGGTCGTGGTTGAGCATCGTCCCGATGACATCGTGGTGCTGCGCCGCAATCCTTATTACTGGAAAGTGGATGAAGCCGGCAACCAGCTGCCTTACTTGAACGAAATGCACTATCGCCTCTCCACCTGGGGTGACCGCGACGTGCAGGCCGTTGCCGGGACAGGCGACTTCTCGAACCTCGAGCAAGCCGAAAACTATGTCGAAGCCTTGAAAAAGGCAGCAGGTGCGGATGCTCCAGCCCGCCTCGAATTCGGCCAACGTACCATCGGCTATGTGCTGCAGTTCAACCTGAGTGACAATGCTTGGGGCGAACCTGACGACCGCTCGAAGGCCGTGCGCAAGCTCAATCGCGATTTGCATTTCCGCAAGGGTGTGACATCAATGCTGGATCGTCAGCGCTTGGGTGAATCCCTTGTCAAAGGTCCATTCACCGCAATTTACCCCGGTGGCCTTTATGGAGACAACACCTACTTCGACAAAGCCTCGACTGTTTATTATCCATTTAGCGTTGAAGCTGCAAAAGCTGAATTCGCTTTGGCCGGTCTGAAAGACACTGACGGGGATGGCATCTTGAACTTCCCCGATGGTGGCAAGAACGTGGAAATCACGGTCCTCAGCAATGCCGACTACGGTTCGGATAAGTCCCTTGCCGAAGGCATTGTGGCGATGGGTGAGCAAGTAGGTTTGCGGATCATCACCAACTTTTTGGCTGGCAACGACCGCGATGCGGCCCGCAAGTCCGGCAAGTTTGATTGGCACGTCTGGCGCGCCAACCAGGAACTGTCGACTGCGGTGCAAAACACATCGCGCCTGGCGCCAGTTGGTCCAACCACCAATGAATTCCACCAATCGGCTGATGGAAAAGGCGAGGTGACAGACCTCCTCGACTTCGAAAAGCAGCTGGTGGAAATCGTCAACAAGTTCATCGCGTCGAAAGACACCGCTGAACGCGTGACATTGATGAAGGACTACCAGAAGATCGTTACCGAGAATGTCTATTGGGCTGGCCTCACCCAGTATCCGGGCGCTCTTATCATGAACAAGCGCTTTGCCAATATTGCGCCGGGCGCTCCGATCTTCATGTACAACTGGGCCGAAGACAACATCATCCGTGAACGCGTGTTTGTTCCCAAGGACAAGCAGGCCAACTTCGAGCTTTACCCAGACACGATTGCCGACGTACCAGGCGGCAAGGGTGTGATGAAGTAAGTAAGCGTTCATATCCCTCCCCCTTGTGGGGAGGGATTAAGGCTGGGGGTCGCTCCAACTGTTCACCATACTTCCTTCCCCCTCCCCCTTGTGGGGAGGGCCGGGGTGGGGGTCGGACGGTTTGTCAGATTGTGTTTGTTCATATCTGATCTGAACGGTCGGAGCGACCCCCTCCCTGACCCTCCCCACAAGGGGGAGGGGAAAAGAGAAACCCGCATGCTCCGCTATTTCATCATTCGTCTGCTCTCAGCCATTCCCGTTCTCTTTGTGATGAGCGTGCTAACCTATGGGATTATCCAGGCGCCACCGGGGGATTATGCAGACTATGTTGAGAACATGTTGCTGTTCAACAACGCGTCGCAGGAAGTAGCCCACGCCGCCGCAGAGCAATTCCGCATTGACCACGGCCTGAACGACCCGCTGGTGTTTCAGTATTTCCGTTGGATCAAGGGTTTCTTTGTCGGCGATTTTGGTCACAGCTATTTTTACAACCGCCCGGTTTCTGAAGTGGTCTGGCAACGCTTGCCGGCGACACTTGGTATCGCCCTGACCTGTCACATTCTCGCATCCGTCTTTGGCATTGGCTTTGGCATTTGGGCGGCCTCGCGGCAATATGGTTGGACAGATATCATTCTTTCCATTTTCGCTTTCCTCGGAACAACCATCCCACGCTTCCTGATGGCGCTCATCATTCTCTACATCCTGGCCTTCAAACTCAATGTGCAAGAGTTGGGTTCGTTCTATTCCACCGCTTATGGCGGGCAGCCCATGTCCTGGGGCAAGTTCAAGGATCTCATCGCTCATATCTGGCCGGTCATAGCCGTAGCAACGATTGGCGGACTCGCCTACAACATGCGAGTCATGCGGGGGAACCTCCTCGACACATTGAACGCTCAATATGTCGAAACCGCCCGCGCCAAGGGCCTTAGCAATGCCGCTACCATCTTCAAGCACGCCGTACCCAACGCCTTGCATCCGCTTGTTGCCTATCAGGGCACGGTACTTCCCTACATGCTCACAGGCGAAATTGAGGTGGCAATCATCTTTGCCCTCCCCACCATTGGCCCCGCCATTGTCGGCTCCATGGCACGCGGCGACGTGATGGTAACCGCGACGTTGATGCTGATTCTCGGGGCCACATTGATCATGGGCAACATCATCGCTGACATGCTGCTGGCCTGGCTTGATCCACGCGTGCGCTTGGGGGCGGACTGATGACAACCGATCTTTTCGCTCCCTACGTCAAACGGGAAGATGAGTCCTACATCGATGTCGCAGCAGTGACCGCGCGCCATGCAACAAGTGAAAGCTACGCTGCATTGGTGTGGCGGAAGCTCCGCCGCTCCATCACCGGCATGATCGGGCTGGTGCTCGTGGCCTTGCTGTTGCTCTCATCAATATTCGCGGATTTCGTGGCACCTGTTGAACCGAAGACGCCTTACATCGCCTACTCTCCACCCGATGCCGTGAGTTTTTTCACCAAGGACGGTTTCTCGCTCCGCCCCGTCACGTTCCCAACCACGGAGGGCACGGAGCTTGACCCCGTCACTTACCAGCCCATCATCGGGCCAGACTACGACCACCCGCGCCCCATCAAGTTTTTCGTGAAGGGCTATGAGTACAAATTGCTGGGTCTTGTCCCTTCCAATACGCATTTGTTCGGCACCGAGGATGGCAAGCCGTTCCATATTCTTGGAACCGACAAATTCGGGCGTGATATTCTCTCCCGCGGTTTTGTAGGTTCACGTCTTTCACTCGCCATTTCGCTTGTCACCGTTGCCATCATCACCCTGGTCGGAACTGTTGTTGGCATGACATCAGGCTATCTTGGCGGCCGGATTGATGCCTGGACACAACGTATCGTGGAAGTCTTTCTGGCCTTTCCTGAACTGCCGCTGTTCCTCACCCTGACGACCCTGATTCCGGTAACGGCACCGACCTCTGTGTTTCTGGTATTTGTGGTCTTCGTCATGGCGCTGATCCGCTGGGCCAGATTGTCTGTTGAAGTGCGTGCCAAAACGCTGTCCCTGGCCCGCATTGAATATGTGCGTGCCGCACAAGCCGTGGGCGCCAGCGACAGTCGCATCATCATGCGTCACATTCTGCCCAACGTCATGTCGCATGTTATTGTCGCCGTCACCCTTGGCATCCCCGCAATCGTCTTGCTGGAATCATTCCTGGGCTTTCTTGGTTTCGCAGTGAAGCCGCCGTTGATTTCCTGGGGCCTCATGTTGCAGGATACCGGCACCTTCTCCGTCATCGGATCTTACCCATGGATCTTGTCACCCGTGGCCTTCGTTCTCCTCGCTGTCTTCGCATTCAACGCACTGGGCGATGGCCTGCGCGATGCCATTGATCCTTATTGAGGCCGCTGATGAGTAAGCAAGACTGCATCCTCGAAGCCCGCAACCTGGCTGTCTCCTTCAAGGTCGAAGGGGGAACAGTACAGGCCGTGAAGAACATGAACTTCGCATTGCGCAAGGGCGAGACCATTGCCATTGTCGGAGAGTCAGGCTCCGGAAAATCCGTAACTGCACGCGCCATCATGCGCCTCCTCACCAAGCGCGCTACCATTGGTAAGGAGTCATCCATCATTCTCGATGGCCAGGACGTGGTAAAATTGCCCGAGTCCGAAATGCGCAAACTCCGCGGCGACAAGGTCTCGATGATTTTCCAGGAACCGATGAGTTCGCTCAATCCGGTTTACACAGTAGGATCGCAGATCTGCGAAGTGCTGCATCTTCACAACAAGATGTCACGCGCCGAAGCCAACACCCGCGCACTCGCACTCCTGAAAGAAGTGCAAATTCCCGATCCCGAAGCCCGGGTCAAACAATACCCACATCAACTCTCAGGCGGCCAGCGCCAGCGCGTGATGATCGCCATGGCACTCGCAAACCGTCCCGACATCCTGATTGCCGACGAACCGACAACAGCGCTTGATGTGACAGTGCAGGCCCAAATCCTGAATCTGATCAAAGACCTGAAAGACAAATACGGCATGGCCGTGATCCTGATCACGCATGATCTCACCGTGGTCCGGCAATTTGCTGATCGTGTTTACGTGATGCAACACGGCGAGATAAAGGAACACAACACCACCAGGGCTCTCTTCGCCAATCCGCAACATCCCTACACACAACGCTTGCTCAAATCTGATCCCAAGGGCGTGGCCCAACCATTAACGCAAGATACCGGCACCATCCTGCAAGGCACGAATGTGCGCGTGACCTACAAACTGAAGCGCGGTGGCTTCTTCAATGCCACCTATCATGACCTGCAAGCCGTGGATGGCCTGAGCCTTGAACTGAAACGCGGCGAAACCCTCGGACTCGTCGGCGAATCCGGATCAGGCAAAACCACTTTCGGCCAGGCTCTCATTCGTCTGCTTGATCCCCAGGAAGGTGAGATCACATTCGATGGCAACCGCATCGAAAAACTTGATCGCACCGGATTGCGCCCGTTCCGTTCACGCATGCAGATCGTATTCCAGGACCCATTCTCTTCAATGAACCCGCGTATGAACGTGCGCCAGATTATCGAGGAAGGACTGATCGTCAACAAGATTGGAGTATCAGAAGCCGACCGCTTGCAACGCGTGCAGCAGGCCCTCGAGGATTCCGGCATGCCCACAAATATCTTGTCGCGCTTTCCCCATGAATTTTCCGGCGGCCAACGCCAGCGCCTTGCTATCGCCCGTGCCATCGCCATGGAACCGGAATTCATCATGCTCGATGAACCGACATCAGCACTTGACCTTTCGGTGCAGGCCCAAATCATAGAGTTGTTGCGCAAATTGCAGCGCGAGAAAAACCTGTCTTACCTTTTCATCAGTCATGACTTGAAAGTCGTGCGTGCCCTCTGCCACCGCGTCATTGTCATGCAGCACGGAAAAATCATGGAACAAGGGCCGGTAGCCGATGTTCTCACCAATCCCGTAACCGATTACACCAAACGGCTTGTCCGCGCGGCGTTCGATATCGCCGCTTAACCAAAGAGGAATTCAACATGACCGCAAATCCCCGCATTGCATTCATCGGCGCTGGCTCAAGCGTTTTCATGAAGCACATCATCGGCGACATCCTGCAGCGCCCTGCCTTGTCTGCCGCCACCATCGCCCTGATGGACATCAACAAGCAGCGCCTGGAAGAATCCGAAGTCATCGCATCACGGATGATTTCCACGTTGGGTGTCAAAGCCAAAATCGAAACCCACATGGATCAACGCAAGGCGCTGAACAAGGCAGACTTCGTCATTGTCGCCTTTCAGATTGGTGGTTATGAACCGTGCACCGTCACCGATTTCGAGGTGCCGAAGAAATATGGCCTGCGCCAGACGATTGCCGACACGCTTGGCGTTGGCGGCATCATGCGCGGCCTTCGCACCGTTCCGCACCTCTGGAAAATCTGCGAAGACATGACGCAAGTCTGCCCCGACGCCATCATGTTGCAATATGTGAACCCGATGGCGATCAACACCTGGGCCATCTCGGCGAAATACCCGAAAATCAAACAGGTGGGCCTCTGCCATTCGGTGCAGGGAACAGCCGAAGAGCTTGCGCGCGACCTTGAAATCCCAATCAGCGAAATCCGTTACCGCGCTGCCGGCATCAACCACATGGCCTTCTATTTGAAGTTCGAGCACAAGCAAAAGGACGGCAGTTACAAGAACTTGTATCCCGATCTTCTCCGCGGATATGAAGAAGGCCGCTTCCCCAAACCGTCCAGCTGGAATCCACGCTGTCCCAACAAGGTGCGTTACGAAATGCTCAAGCGCCTGGGCTATTTCGTCACCGAAAGTTCGGAACACTTCGCAGAATATACGCCTTACTTCATCAAGGAAGGCCGTGAAGACCTGATCGAGAAATTCGGCATTCCACTGGATGAATATCCCAAACGCTGCATTGAACAGATCGCCAGATGGAAGCGCGAGTCCAACGCGCTTGAAGAACGAACCCATGGAACTGACACCCAGTCACGAATATGCATCGGCCATCGTCAACTCGGTGTGGACCGGCGAACCATCAGTCATATACGGCAACCAGCGCAACAATGGCTGCATCACGTCGCTGCCCGATGACTGTGCTGCCGAAGTGCCTTGCCTCGTCGACGATCGCGGCATCCAGCCAACCTATGTGGGCGAACTGCCACCGCAGCTGACAGCCCTCATCCGCACCAACATCAACGTGCAGGAACTGACCGTCCGTGCACTGATGACCGAAAACCGCGAACACATTTATCACGCATCAATGATGGACCCGCACACCGCAGCTGAACTGGACTTGCAGCAAATCTGGGATCTGACCGACGACTTGCTCGCTGCCCACGACAACTGGTTGCCGGAGTTTGCCCGCGTGCACAAACCACTGAAGGCAGCAGAGTGACCAAGCGATTTGTCATCGTTGGAGGTGGCACGGCGGGTTGGCTCGCCGCACTGATGCTTCAGGATGCAATAAAAAGGCAAGCCCTGGATGCCACTGTCATCGTCATCGAATCATCGAAAATTCCAACCATTGGCGTTGGCGAAGGCACCACCGCCGTCTTCCGCCAGATGCTGAAACACTTCGGCTTCGATGAATTCGAATTCCTGCGCGAAACCGAAGCCACCATCAAATTCGGTATCCGCCACAAGGACTGGAAAACCAGGGGCCACCACTACGATGGCCCAATCGACGATCCACACCTCGTCGTCGCTGACCGCAATGCCCCACCGCAAAGTTGGCTGGACATTTATGCCGTGGCAGCCGGAAAACCTGTTCAGCAATCACACCTTTTCGCCTACTTACTCGACCAGCAAAAATCGCCTTTCTCCCGTAACACTGATGGCAGGCTCATACCCGCTGGCCCCTTCCATCACGCGTATCATTTTGATCAAGCCCGCGCCGGAAAATATCTCCGCAAGAAATCGAAAGGCGTCGAGATTATTGACGCGCAGGTGCAAGGCGCGAAGCGCGATGCTGCAACCGGAGACATTACCTCACTTGTGACTGATGCAGGAGAGGTCGCAGGTGATTTTTTCATCGATTGCACAGGCTTTCGGAAGTCGCTCATCTCCAGGGAACTCGGTGGCACCTGGATTTCTTATCGTGATCAGCTACCGGTCAACCGCGCCATGCCTTTCTGGATTGATCTCAAAGAAGGCGAAGAAATTCCGCCCTATACATTGGCCTGGGCCCGTGATGCTGGCTGGCTCTGGTCGATCCCCACCCAAAGCCGATACGGCTGTGGCTATGTCTATTCCGATGAATTCCACACTCCGGAATCAGCGCAAGCCGAAATTGAATCCGCACTCGGCCATAAAATCGAACCTCGCAACGATCTGCGTTTTGATGTGGGACGGCAAGACAAGGCCTGGATCAACAACTGTCTGGCGCTTGGGCTTTCATCAAGTTTTCTTGAGCCTCTCGAAGCAACCTCCATCCACGGCACTGTTGTGCAACTCATGGTCTTCGCCACCTTTCACCTCGACGCGTCGCCAAAAGCACGCGATGCTTACAACAACTTTGTCGCCCGCCAGGTGGATGACTTCCGCGATTTCATCAATTTGCATTACGTGACAGAGCGCCGCGATACCCCTTTCTGGCAGCATGTTGCCAATGATTGCATAGGCAAACCCACGCGCGACCGCCTCGCCAGTTGGCAAGACAAGATGCCGGACTACTCAGACTTCGATCCCTTGCCCGGAAAATTTGCACACACCGAGCAGCAGCTGCATTATCCTGTATTGGATGGCTTGGGCCTGTTGAATCAAAGTGTCGCCCGCAGTTTCATGGACAAGCATCCCGATTTGCGCAAACGGGCGCACGATACAACGCAAACATTGTCGCGCGAATATCGTGCCGCCGCTCCAAAGACGCTGGGACATCGCGAATTTCTCGCATCACTCTGAAAGGCCATCACCATGACATTCAAAATCGCCATCATCGGAGCCGGTTCCATCGGCTTCACCAAAAAACTTGTCAGCGACATTCTCTGCGTGCCGGAGTTCGCTGGAATTGAAATCGCGCTTACAGACATCAATCAACACAATCTCGATATGGCTCGAAAAATCATCGAGCGCCTGGTCGACGTCAACAAATTGCCGACCAAGGTGACGGCAACAACAGATCGTCGCCGTGCGCTGGAAGGCGCGCGTTATGTGATGAATTGCGTACGCATTGGCGGGCTGGAAGCTTTCGCTGATGACATTCGCATCCCGCTGAAATATGGCGTCGACCAATGCGTCGGTGACACCATCTGCGCCGGCGGCATCATGTACGGCCAACGCAATATTCCGGTCATGCTGGACTTCTGCAAGGACATTCGCGAAGTCGCCGAGACAAATGCGTTACACATCAACTACGCCAACCCCATGGCCATGAACACCTGGGCCTGTCTCGATTACGGCAAGGTGAAAACTGTTGGTCTTTGTCATGGCGTGCAAAATGGCTGGCGTCAGATTGCCACCGCACTTGGCGTAAAAGATCACACCGAAATCGACATCATTTGCTCCGGTATCAATCACCAGACGTGGTATATCGGCCTCAATCACCAGGGCCGCGCCATCACCAAGCACGAACTTGTCGCAGCTTTCGAAAAGCACCCGGTATTTTCCGATCAGGAGAAGGTCCGCATCGATGTGTTGAAGCGCTTCGGATTCTATTCAACGGAAAGCAACGGCCATCTCTCGGAATATCTGCCTTGGTACAGAAAGCGCCCCGATGAAATCAACAACTGGATTTCCACATCAGACTGGATCCACGGCGAAACCGGCGGCTATCTCCGCTATTGCACCGAAAACCGAAACTGGTTTGAAACCGACTATCCGAAATTCCTCGAAAGCGCCGGCCGCTCCCTGAAAGATTATCAGCGGACTGATGAACATGCTTCGTGGATAATCGAGGCATTGGAGACAGGCCGGACTTACCGCGGCCACTTCAATGTGAAGAATAATGGTGTCATCAAAAACCTGCCCGATGATTGCATCATTGAAAGCCCCGGCTTTGTAGATCGTTTCGGCATCAACATGGTGGAAGGCATCACCCTGCCCGATCAATGCGCGGCCACCTGCATCTCCTCCATCAATGTGCAGCGCATGTCGGTCAAGGCTGCGGTCACCGGCGATATCGACCTGTTGAAACTCGCCGTGTTGCACGACCCGCTCGTCGGCGCCATCTGCACGCCCGACGAAGTCTGGCAGATGGTCGATGAAATGCTGATCGCTCAGGCAGCGTGGCTGCCCCAATACGCCCATGCCATTCCTGAAGCCAAGGAGCGCATGAAAAACGCCAAGGTAAAAACCCGCGAATGGGAAGGTGCGGCCCGCATGAAAGTGCGCAACGTCGATGAACTCCGCACCGCCAAACCCAGAACAGTAGCCAATATCGGCCACAGCCTCGGAACGAAAGTGATGGGGTAAGTTTTTTATGAATAATTGGCGGAGAGGGAGGGATTCGAACCCCCGGTACGGTTACCCGTACTTCGCATTTCGAGTGCGACGCGATCGACCAGCTCTGCCACCTCTCCGCTGCGAGCTGCTCCTTAGCCTTAAATGCCCCGGCCTGCCAACCCCAATTTTGCCCGTTTTTTCCGTCCCGTTGACTTCGGACCGTCACATGCCTATGAGCAAGCCCATGTTAAAAGCGACAAAAACCAAAACGGTTTGACGTCATCCCTCGGGCCCCATCCCCCGCGAGGGGTGGCGGCGATGCCGTTTGGCAAGCCGGGCGAAAGCCCTGCGGGGAGCCAGCAGGAAAAGAAATCAGGAGTTCCCAATGGGTTACAAGGTTGCAGTCGTCGGCGCCACGGGCAACGTGGGTCGCGAAATGCTCAACATTCTGGCTGAACGCGAGTTTCCGGCCGATGAAGTTCACGCCATTGCATCACGCCGCTCGATCGGAACCGAAGTCAGCTATGGCGACAAGATCCTGAAGTGCAAGGACCTCGAAAACTTTGATTTCACTGGCATCGATTTCTGCATCATGTCGGCAGGCTCAACGATCTCCAAGGACTGGTCACCGAAGATCGGCGCGATGGGCGTCATCGTCATCGATAACTCGTCATGCTGGCGCTACGATCAGGACGTGCCGCTGATCGTGCCGGAAGTGAATGCCAATGCCCTCACCGAGTATATGGCCAGGAACACCCGCAAAAACATCATCGCGAATCCGAATTGTTCCACTGCCCAGATGGTGGTGGCGTTGAAGCCATTGCACGATGCAGCAAAGATCAAGCGCGTGGTTGTTGCGACCTATCAGTCCGTTTCCGGTGCCGGCAAGGAAGGCCTCGACGAACTTTGGAACCAGACCAAGGGCATCTTCGTCACCGACAATCCAACGCCGAAGAAGTTCACCAAGCAGATCGCCTTCAACGTCATCCCGCATATCGATGTGTTCATGGATTCAGGTGACACCAAGGAAGAATGGAAGATGGTTGTCGAAACCAAGAAGATCCTCGATCCAAAAATCAAGGTGACCGCGACCTGCGTGCGCGTTCCGGTTTTCGTCGGCCATTCGGAAGCCATCAACATTGAATTCGAAAATCCGATCTCTGCCGATGAAGCGCGCGATATTCTGCGCGAGGCCCCCGGCTGCCTGGTCATCGACAAGCGCGAAAACGGCGGTTACATGACGCCTGTCGAATGCGTCGGCGACTACGCCACCTATATCAGCCGCATCCGCGAAGACTCGACCATTGAAAACGGGCTGAACATCTGGGTCGTCTCTGACAACCTGCGAAAGGGTGCAGCGCTGAACGCAGTGCAGATCGCTGAAAGCCTGATCAATCGTGGCCTGCTGAAGAAAGCAGCCTGATAAATATAGAGACAGCAAACCTGCGTTCGGCGGTTTTTTATGGGCCCCGTACTATAGCGCCAATCTTTGGAATGATGACTGTCGTTGCGTTGCGAGAACAGCAAGAAAATTCAGGCGACTATGAAGATGTCTTGGGCCGACAGATTTGCGCCTGTTTGCAAGTCGGCGAACAATATCGGCTTGCCCGTACCATTCCCGTCTTTGTCAAACCAGAATGTAGTATCGGTAGTTCTGAATAGGAAAATATGAAGTTTGCTGTTCGAGACATTCGAGGTACCACTTTGGAAAAAATCTCTCATATCTTCAATATCGAAGGTTAGGTTGTTCGGATTATCTATCAGCGACTGTTGCAAAGCGATGTAATCGTCCTGTCCGAAATCCAGAATTTTATCACCAACGCCATTTAGCGATTCAAAATAAAAAATATCTGCGCCCTTCCCGCCAGTCAGCACGTCAATGCCTACCCCTCCATCCAGGATGTCGTCACCGCCTCGCCCGTTCAGCCGGTCGGCACCACCATTGCCGGACAAATAGTTCTTTGAGCTGTTGCCATAGATCGAGTCCATGCCAGCATTTGAGCCAGCAACATCTTCGATTGAGACAAAGCTATCTCCTGCCGCATCGCCCTTGGCCACTATGGAGCCGTCAAGGGCTACAGTTACGCCTGTGCTGCCAAAATAGTCGGCAATATCTTCACCAACTCCGCCGTCCAAACGGTCTGCACCCTTGCCGCCAGCCAGAATATCGCTGCCGGCGTTGCCA
The DNA here is from genome assembly GCA_963738595.1 of uncultured Alphaproteobacteria bacterium. Lineage (GTDB taxonomy): Bacteria > Pseudomonadota > Alphaproteobacteria > Rhizobiales > Aestuariivirgaceae > Aestuariivirga. The sequence continues at coordinate 114,938 of CAVTXF010000016.1, read as the reverse complement.
AAGAGTTTGTCATTGCCACCATTACCTAGCAGGATGTTGGCAGCAGCGTTACCATAGATTGAATCACGTCCAGTTCTTGAACCAATAATGACCTCGATGGATTTGAACACGTCACCTTTGGCTGCTCCCGTGCTCAATCCCGGAGTGTCCAGCCTAATGACTGAGCCGCTATCATCGCTGTAGTCGGCAACGTCAGTACCCGTTCCGCCATCCAGCAAGTCTGCACCGATTCCGCCCGCGAGGTAGTCGTCGCCAGCACCGCCAAACAGTTTATCGTTACCGCTTCCACCTGCGAGCTCATCATTACCCTGATCGCCATAGAGACTGTCGAAACCTGCTTCTCCTACCAACAAGTCATTGCCAAACTCACCGTAAAGAGCGTCTTTGCCTCCGTAACCCGTAATGTAGTTGTCCTGCCCATCACCGCGCAAGATATCATTGCCAAGCTTGGAACCGCCCAAGTCTTCAATACTATCCAAGCGGTCATTCAAATTGCTATCGCCAGATCCGTTACCAAATTGTCCGAGGTCCACCCGGATCGCTTTATTGGAATAGTAGAAGTCAGCACGATCTCGGCCCGTTCCGCCGAACAAGCTGTCGTTACCACCCAATGCGAACAAGATGTCATCCCCACCGTTTCCTTGTAAAACATTGATTCCAGAACTTCCCATCAATCTGTCGCCGCCCTTTGAAGAACCGGCCAGGTTTTCAATGGACTTCAGAACGTCACCAGTGGCAGCACCGCCATTCGCAAATGCCCCAGAAAGAGAAACTGAAACGGCTGCGCCATTGGAATAATCGACGATGTCTATGCCTGCTCCGCCACTAAATAGATCTTTTCCGGCACCCCCCAAGAATGTATCTTCACCAATGCCGCCATAAAGCGCGTCATCGCCAGCTCCACCGTCAATATTATTAAAGTAGTCACCTCCGTAGAATATGTTAGCGGCAGCATTGCCGATGAATGAGTTGTAACCGGATCGAACACGAAATATCTCTATTGAAATAAATGTATCGCCAGCCGCCGTTCCTTCCTGAGCTTGTGGATTTACCAGCGAGATTACATGATCGCTGAAGTCATCGTAATAGACGGTATCGATGCCTTCGCCGCCGTCAATAGTGTCACCACCTCCTCCACCTACCAGCAGATCGTCGCCGCCCAGTCCTTCCAGATGGTCATTGCCACCCAATCCGTAGAGTACATTCTTGTTTTCATCGCCGATGATCATGTCATCGCCCGAATTTGAGCCGACTACATTTTCAATCGAAATCAGCGTATCGCCAATTGCGCCGCCGCTCGAAATGGAGGGATCTTTCAACGACAGCACAACAGCCTGATCTTCGAAATAATCAGCTGTATCGACACCTTCTCCGCCATCAAGGATGTCGGCGCCAGCACTACCTGTCAATTGATCGTCACCTGTCAAGCCTTCAAGAAGGTCGTTTCCTCCTGCCCCAGTCAATTGATTGCTGAACGCGTCCCCCCTCAACCAATCATTGCCAGTGTTAGATCCGACGATGTTATTAATGCTTATCAACGCATCGCCAAACGCCGCGCCAGTAGCCGCGAAAGAACTATCGAGGGCAAGATTGAGTGCGCCCGCGTCGAAATAGGATGCAGTGTCGCTACCTTCGCCACCGTCTAAAACATCAGCGCCGTCGCCCCCAACAAGCGTATCGTCACCGATTCCACCATTGAGGACGTCGTCGCCGCCGTTGCCATAAAGCCTGTCGTTACCCTCGTTACCGTCCAAGAAGCTGTTGGCTTCCGAGCCGCGCGCTATGTCATCAAGGTAAGTGCCGATGAATTTGTTGAGGTCAAAGACTGCGTGATACGCATTGTCATAAACGTACTCCACGGCAATCTTGTCACCCGGCAACTCCTTTACTATAAAATTAGAGGAGTTGACCATTTCATATTTAGATGTTGCGGTTGCAAAGATTGTGAACGCACCTGTGACCGGTTTCCCGTCTTCTTCGAATACTTGTGCAAAAGACGTTGCGTAACCAAAACCTGCCCCTCCGCCATTCCATGTCAGCACAAATCTGCCACTCGGAAGGGATGCCACTTGCAACGTGTATACGCTGGCTCCAGCGCTAAAACCGTCGACATGGATGGCTGCACCCTTGTTGCCACTGGCGTCGAAGACGTAGCCTTCAAGCCTGTTGCCCTGGCTGTAGATATTATCCCAAAACAAGATGTATCCACCTTGCCCATTGCTGATGGAAATCGGATTCGCCGCTACGCCGAGGGGATCGTTTGCGACAATCTCACTGGTCATCGCTTGACCATCGCCGCCGATGACTTGTGTGTGAATCTGACTTGCAATTTTTGTTGGGCTGACTTCCAATGACTGCCAGCTGACTGCAAAACTTCCTGCATCCAGTGCTGTAACTGCTGGCGGAAGTGTAAGATTGGTTATGTTCTGCGCCCAGTTGAGCTGCTCGCCTATTGCGAATTTTCCGCCGGAACTGCTTCCTGATGAGTCGAGGAACTGGCCATAGTATTGGCCAGTATTTGTTGAAACGTTATATTCTTCCCAAACCAGCACTACTCGACCGTCACTTAACGCTTCTGAGGCGAGATTGCGGTTGACGGTCCCCTGATTTGCCATGATTGTCTGGAGAGAGCTGACCGTTGTCGCATCGACGTTTAAGATCGCATAACGCACTTCACTTGTGGATCCAGAAGACGAGAAATTGAAACTGGTCCAGGTGACAAGCGCCGCACCTGAGCCAAGTTCAGTTACGGTAACCCTGCCGTTCCGGTCGATGGTACTCGGAGATGATGCAATTTGGATTGGAGATGACGCGCTTGTATAATCAGCACTCAGAACCTGGATCGCCATTGTATTAAGTGAGTAAGGATCACTTGTGGTGGACATAGCCCCCGCAATCAACACTCTGCCGTCACCAAGATGCAGCGCATTGCGACCATCTGTTGCAAATAGTGATGAACTCAGCCCTGTCGTAACTGCTGGTGCTTCAACAAGTCCGAGGGGCATTTCTAGTCTCCTGTCGCCATCTGGTGGTGTCCCATGATCAGCGCATCTCGTCAATCCGTGGTCGTGCCCATGGCGATAGATAATGCTGTTTAGGATAACAGATGACTTTATGCAGGTAGAAAACGGCCTTAACATCTGGGTCGTCTCTGACAACCTGCGAAAGGGTGCTGCGCTGAACGCAGTGCAGATCGCTGAAAGCCTGATCAATCGTGGCCTGCTGAAGAAAGCAGCCTGATAATTAGGTGTAAAAACCTATTTATATCACTTTTAGCCGTTTTGCATGAATTTGATCCTTGACAAGGAACGAGTGTGCCTATATCTTGCCTTCAACTCAAGCTCTTATGAGCAAGGCAAGAGAAGGAACGAACGACATGCCGGCCAAGGTCCGCGATCAACTCCAGAACTTCAAAACCCTGAAAGTGGGCGGCGGCGGCTACCTCACCGGACACGACCAACACAAGGACGGAACCCTTGTCTGCCGCACTGACACCTATGGCGCGTATCTCTGGAACGAAGCGGACGAACAGTGGGAGCAGCTTGTTACGACATCAACCATGCCCAAGACTGAACTCAGGCGGGGCATTGGCAACGGTGTTTACGAAATCGCCATTGCACCGACCGATTCAAACATTTTCTACATGGCATTTGCCGGTCGTGTCTTCCGCAGCACCAACAAGGGCAAGACCTGGACCCGCACCAAGTTGCCGCAAGTCAAGAATCTTGCGCCAAATACCGCAAACTTCCAGCGGCTGGTTGGACACAAGATGGCGATCAACCCGCTTGACCCAGACCACGTTATACTTGGAACGCAAGACAATGGCCTGTGGCAAACCCGCGACGGCGGCAAGACCTGGGCCGTCAATCGCGATGTTCCCGAACCGCGCAACATGGAATCCGAAGAGGACCCCGGCGTGGCAGGCATCCACTTCGACCCCAACAAAAAGGGAGTCATTTTTGCCAGCAGCCACGGAAATGGATATTTCCGCTCAACCGACAACGGTGAGACATTTGAACCCCTGGCCGGTGGACCCGAAATCGTGCCGATGGACAGCGACATCGCCCAGGATGGAACGCTCTACCTGATCACCTTTGACGGCAAGTCAGTCTGGCGGTTTGATGGAAGTTGGAAGGAATTGACAGCCGCAAGCCAGGTCACCGAACAATTTGCCCACGGCATCACGTGTGACCCCTTCGATTCCAACCGCATTGTATTTTCGACGCAAGGCGGCTCGCTGGTGGAATCGCTGGACCGCGGTGAAACGATTTCGCAAATCAACTGGCACAAGAGCACCTTCAGCAAACCGGACATTGACTGGTTCCGCGATGCCACGACCGCTTTCCTGGCAGTTGGAGGCTTGAATTTCCACCCTGCCGAGCGCGATGTGTTGACAATGTCGATGGGCATCGGCTTTCTCAAGGGAAAAGTTCGAAAGTTGGATCAGGGCATCGCAGCCGACTGGATCTGGATGACGCGCGGCATTGAACAACTCGTCGCCAACCAGATCGTCGCATTGCCTAACGGCACGGTCTGCGTGGCATCATGGGACCGCGCAGTGTTCAACATCAAGAACCCTGACGAATATCCGAAATACTATCTCGCTCACGCCGATGAGGAAATCAACCACTGCACCGGCATCGACTGGTGCGCCCAGGACAACAAGATCATTGCTGCAGTGAACTTCAGCAAGGGGTCGGGTGTTTCGCGCGATGGCATGGAGAATTTTGTGCCGTTTGAAGCGGCACCTTTTGAGGCATTTCCGGAGGCAGGCGGCGGCGGCGAAATCGCCATCGGCGGGCCTGACAATTACGTCTGGGTAGGCACCAACCGCACGGGAGCAGCTTACACCATTGATGGCGGTGAATCCTGGAAAAAGGTTGAACTGCCTGGCGTCGGCACGGGTGAGGACGACCTCACCGGCTACAATTGGGCCTATTACCTGAAACGTCACATCTGCACAGCCGACCGGGTCAAGGAAGGTACTTTCTATCTGTGGCACGGAACCGGCGTGTATCGCTCACAAACCGGCGGTGAGTCATGGGACATGATGAGTCCTCCGCCATTGGACAATGGCGGCTTCAATGCCAAGATGCGAAGCGTTCCGGATCAGGAAGGACATCTTTTCGCGAGTGCCGGTCCACAGGAGGACCAGGCGACAACGCTCTTCGCCCGTTCGCGCGATGGCGGCGCAAGCTGGACGACCCTTGACGGCATTACCGAAGTTCATGACTTCGGCTTCGGCGCGGTGGCACCAGGTGGAAGTTATCCTTCAGTCTGGATTGCAGGCTACGCCAACCAGAAATATGGCATCTATCGCAGTGACGACGATTGCGAGAGCTGGGTGCGTGTCAGCGACGGATTTCCGCTCGGCAGTCTCGACGGCGTTGTTGCCATTGACGGTGACAAGAAGATTCACGACCGCTGTTACATCGGTTTCGCGGGTTCGGGTTATGCCTATGCTCCGGGAAATGGCAAGGCGGAAGTCGCACCCCTCGTAATCCCGGCTTATATGTTGATTCCAGCAGCGGCAGCCTATCGCTTCGGCAAACGCTGGAGCAAGCTGAAGTCGGAACATGTGGCGCTGGAGCGCGATCTCGACATGGCCCTGAGCCGCACAGCACAGGCCAACCCCAAATGGGCGGCCCGCCTCGAGCAACTGCGCCAGAGCTGGAAGAAGTTTTGATGTTCAATAACCTGGCCAGAATATACAGAATATTTGGATTGACTCTGCTATTTCTGGCCGGGTCAGCTGCATGGGCGCAGGAGAAAAAGCCGTTTGAACTCGCAGTTCCCGTCGATTGCGAGTTTGGCAAGACCTGCTGGATACAGCAATACCCTGATCATGATTCAGGCGCTGGCGCAAAAAATTATCTCTGCGGCGCCAGCACCTACGACGGACACGATGGAACTGACATTCGCGTGCTCGACACATCAAAGACAGCGCCTGTGATCGCAGCAGCGCCCGGAATTGTCATGGGAACGCGTGACGGTGTCACGGATCGGCTGATGAAGACCGGGGCCGACAAGACCGCAGTGGCAAACCGCGAATGCGGCAATGGTGTTCTCATCGAGCACAGGGACGGATGGCAGACGCAATACTGCCACATGAAATCGGGTTCTGTGGCAGTCAGGAAAGGGGACAAGGTAAGTGCTGGAACAAGGCTTGGCGATATCGGCTTTTCTGGTGCGGTCGAATTTCCCCATCTTCATTTGACCCTGCGCAGGAACAAGAAAGTCGTGGACCCATTCAGCGGATTGCTGTCCGACGCGTGCGCGGCAGAAGACAGGCCGATCTGGTCGACGGAAGCATCATCAGAGTTGGCCTATGTTGAAAGCGCAGTGCTGCAGGTGGGCCTGTCCGACCGGATGCTGACGAAAACTGATCTTGAATCAGGAAACGTGCCACGTGCAGATCCCGCAGCGAACTGGCCGCTAATTCAGGGATTCTCTTCGGCCATCAATCTTTCAGCCGGCGACACGGTTACACTGCGACTGGAAATTCCCGATGCGGCACCCTTGATCACTGAGGCAACCTTGGACCGCAACAAGGCTTACTACATTGCCGAAGTACATGCCGACCGCCCGACGACCGGCTGGCCTGCAGGGCAATACAAATTGGCGTTTACAGTCACGTCAGCAAATGAAATGAAAATTTCACAGCAACGCAGCTTTGAAATCACTCAGTGACTCACACTTCGTCCCACCGACCAATGCCGAGCAGTGGCCCGGTCTCATCGCGCTGCAACACGGCGATGCAGGATTTGCAATTTGCAGCCATAACGGATTTGCGCGGCATGACGATCTGTTTGGCGGTGCCTTTCCACATGCCCGCAGGCACCAGACCGCGCACCACATTGTGATACGTGATCGTTGATCCTGAATTCTCTCCACGCTCAATGACAACCTCGACAGCCGGATTGACAGCCATCAGCCAAATCGTTGCCTCGCTTGCTGCACCTTCGCCAATGTCGATGATCAACTCATTCTCCTTGGCAGACACATTGACCGCAACAGACGCCGCAGCTGCAGTGGCAATTGCATCTTCGACCGGGCCTTGATTGCTGCCGACCACGTGCGCGGCACCATTGATCACCATTTGCGGCGTATAGACATCACCATCGCCGCGCGCATGTGCATAATCCATTTGACGCTTCGTGAATTCAGCGCGCGCCAAAGTATCTTTCCAGCCGAGATAATCCCAGTAATCGACATTGAGCGATACCACGACAACATCATCTCGCGTCGCCAACTTGCCTGCGAGCTTGTCAGCAGGCGGACAAGATGAGCACCCTTGTGAGGTGAACAATTCCACCAGAACCGGAGGCTTCGCGGCCAATGCCTTTCCAGCGACAGGCGGAAAGGCCAAGGCAGTTGCACCAAGGGCCAGAACTGAGCGGCGGGATAAATTCTTTTCCATGCCCACAATATGAGCAAGGCTTCGAACACGTGCCAATCACGTCTGGGTGAAGCCCGCCAAGGGGCCGGTTAGGATTAATGAATGTCTAAAACGTAACAAGCGATTTGAAACCGCCGAAGAACATCCGCTTGGCATCAAACGGTGCTTTCTTCATGTCAAAACTGGCCATGAACGGGTCTTTCATGATTCTCTTCCACACGGCACCCCGATGTGCCTTCGACTTGAAACCGATATAGGCTGTCGCCACGACCTCGTTTTTCTTCAGCTTGACGCTTTGCGGAAACGACGTGACTTTGCCAGGCTTCACATCATCGGCGATACACTCACAATAAGAAATGGCGCCATGCTTTTTCCAGACCTTGGCGGATTTTTTCGCAAGTGCCTTGTAGGCGGCAACCTTGCTCTTCGGCACTGGCGTTACCATGAAATCAAAATAGGCCATCATCGTGTCTCCTTCTGAAGCGACAACGCCAATCATAGACCGCTTTTCAAATGAACCCAAGCTCGCGCTGCAATTTTTTCGTGAGACCATGCGATGCGAGCTTGTGGCTCTCACGCAAATAAATCTTGAGATCCTTGTCGCTCAACCCCTTGTCATTGAAGCGCTGAAACCATTTCATGCCGCGTGACGCGAGATATGGCGCAGGCCTGCAACCTTCAACCTCCTTCAACATCTCGAAAGACATGTCAGAGCATTTGAAGGTAATGCCTGCCGTGCTGCTGCTATCGAACCAGGCAGCCGCGAAAAGCTTGCCGCTGGCACCGCCAACTTTCCAGACATGCGCCCCACCCCACTGCACCACATAGGCAGTGTGCGGAAGTGACTTGCAGAAGGCATTGTATTGGGCCGGGGTCACGCCGCCTTCGCAATGTTCCGCAGCACAAAGTGCAAAATGCCGCCATTTTTGTAATAGTCGATCTCATCCAGCGTATCGATGCGGCAGAGAACGTCAACCGATGTCTTCGAACCGTCAGCACGTGTGATATCAACCGTCATCGTCTCGCGTGGTTTCAGTCCATCAGCGAGACCATTGATCGTCACAGTCTCGTCACCCTTCAATCCGAGCGAAGCCCAGGAGTCACCCGACTTGAACTGCAAAGGCACGATGCCCATGCCAACGAGATTGGATCGGTGAATGCGCTCGAAGCTCTGCGCGATGACAGCGCGAACACCAAGCAGGTTGGTACCCTTCGCCGCCCAGTCCCGCGATGAGCCATTGCCATATTCAACACCGGCAAACACCACAAGTGGTGTGCCTTCGGCCCTGTATTTCATCGCCGCATCATAGATCGGCATTTCGGTGCCATCTGGCTGGTGCAGCGTGAGACCACCTTCCTTCACCGCGCCATCAGCACCCTTCACCATGTGGTTCTTGATGCGGATGTTGGCAAACGTGCCGCGCATCATCACCTCATGATTGCCGCGCCGCGTGCCATATTGGTTGAAGTCGAGTCGGAGCCACGCCATTGGCCGTGAGATATTTGCCGGCAGGTGATGCCGCCTTGATCGACCCCGCTGGTGAAATGTGGTCCGTCGTGATCTTGTCGCCGAACAACCCCAATATCCTTGCATTTGAGATATTGGTGACAGCTTTCGGCGTCATGGTGATGCCGGTGAAATACGGCGGGTTCTGCACATAGGTGCTGGTATTGTCCCAGGCGTAGGTCTCGCCCTTGCTGGTCGAAACACTGCGCCAGTTCTTGTCACCCTTGAACACGTCGGCATAACGCGACTTGAACATCTTCGCCGTGATGTTCTTGGCAATGAACTTCTGGATTTCGACATTCGTCGGCCAGACGTCTTTGAGGTATACAGCTTTGCCCTTCTTGTCGTGGCCGAGGGGTTCGTTCGTGATGTCAATCTGCGTCGAACCCGCCAGCGCATAGGCAACAACCAGCGGGGGCGATGCGAGATAGGCCGCCTGCACATCTGGTGAAACGCGACCTTCGAAGTTGCGGTTGCCCGACAACACGGCGGAAGCCACGATGCCATTGTCATTGATCGCTTTCGAAACAGCCGCATCCAGCGGACCCGAATTGCCAATGCACGTGGTGCAGCCAAAACCAACGAGATTGAACCCGATCTTGTCGAGATCCTTTTGCAAGCCCGCCTTTGACATGTAGTCGGCAACCACTTGGCTACCCGGCGCAAACGAAGTCTTGACCCACGGCTTCGAGGTGAGACCTAGCGCTGCGGCCTTGCGCGCCAGCAATCCCGCACCGATCAGCACCGATGGATTTGACGTGTTGGTGCAACTCGTGATCGCCGCAATCACCACATCGCCATGGCCGATGTCATAATTCTTGCCGTCAACCTTCACACGCTTCGCCTGTTCACCAGGCTTGGCAAATCCGGCCTTGTCCTTCCCGGCATCCAGCGCGGATTGAAAACCTGACTTGATTTCGCCCAGTGGCACAAACTTTTCCGGCCGGTTCGGCCCGGCCATTGCAGGCACAACAGTTGAAAGATCAAGCTCCAGCGTATCGGTGAACACCGGATCAGGCGCACCCCTGCCGTTGAACATGCCTTGCGCCTTGCAGTATTGTTCCACCAGCGCAATGCGGTCATTCTTGCGGCCCGACAGCTTCAGATAATCCAGCGTCACACTGTCAACCGGGAAGAAGCCGCAGGTCGCACCATATTCCGGTGCCATGTTGGCAATCGTCGCGCGATCCGCCAGCGTCAGATAATGCAGTCCAACGCCGTAGAATTCGACGAACTTGTTGACCACACCTTTCTTGCGCAACATGCTGGTGACCAGCAGCACAAGGTCCGTCGCAGTGACACCTTCACGCAACTTGCCGGTCATCTTGAAGCCGATTACCTCGGGCAGCAACATCGATTGCGGCTGGCCGAGCATCGCAGCTTCCGCTTCAATGCCGCCAACACCCCAACCCAGAACGCCAAGACCATTCACCATTGTCGTGTGCGAGTCTGTGCCGACCAGCGTATCAGGATAGGCAACCTCAACCTTCTTGCCCTTCACGATCTCACTGCGCGTCCACACCGTCTGCGACAGATATTCGAGATTGACCTGATGGCAGATGCCGGTGCCCGGCGGCACCACGCGGAAATTCTCGAATGCGCCCTGCCCCCATTTCAGGAACTTGTAGCGCTCCATGTTCTGCTCGTATTCGCGCTTCACATTTTGCGCGAACGCCTTGGCATTGCCGAAATAATCCACGACGACGGAATGGTCGATGACGAGATCGACAGGCACCAATGGATTGATCTTCTGCGCATCACCTTTCAGCGACTTCATGCCATCCCGCATCGCCGCCAAATCAACGACTGCTGGAACGCCTGTGAAATCCTGCATCAACACCCGCGCCGGACGGAAGCCCACCTCCGCATCGGCCTTGCCCTTGTTGGAAAGCCAGGCGACAAATCCCTGAATGTCCTTTTCCGTCACTGTGCGCCCGTCTTCATGGCGCAGCAGGTTTTCCAAAAGCACTTTCATCGAATAGGGCAGCGCCGAAACCCCTTTGAGCCCGTTCTTCTCCGCCGCCTTCAGGCTGAAATAAGTGTAGGTCTTGGTGCCTACCTTGAGGGTTTTGCGGGATTTGAAACTGTCGAGTGACATGATGCGTCCTTGCTGGAAATGGAAGGAATTTCGCCGCCCGCTATAGCCAATACCGCGCCGCAACACAAATCCCTTTCCCCGACTTGCCAGCTAAAGGCGTATCAATTGTCGCGCTTGGAGAAAAGTCACTCGTCCCATATCTCTTCGCTGGTCAGGTCTTCTTCAGCTCGATCTCGATGAACGCCAGCTCCGCACTTCCGGCATTGATCACATCATGCTCCACGCCCTCACTGCGGAAATAAGGTTCACCCTTTTTCATCTCCGCATTTTTTCTGCCATCTGGCGTCTCGAGTCGCACAGTGCCGTCGGTCAACGGCACGATGACATAGTCATGCCCGTGGCGGTGCCAACCCGTATTGTCACCCGGCTGAAACCGGTATTCCGTCACAATAACCCGGTCATTCTCGATATGGACGATAGACTTGGCCGACCCGCTCATTTGAATTCCTTGAAGAAGATATGGATTAAACACCTTGCTCTGGTACATGCCATCTTTGTACATTTTCGAACCACAATCAAATGTCTCGCCAACACGCCGACCCGCGCCGTCGGCTGCCAAGTTCATGCTGATGCGCGATGACCCGTATGGTCAAGGTTAACAGGTCATTTCCGTGATGCATCGGTTTTGCAGGAACTCCGAACCGTTTTCCTAACCGCTACCCACTAGAAATCAGCCTTGGACAATCCGGAGTGGGTGATGGCGCGTCGCATGAAATTGGATCGGTTTGCAATATTGGCCGTGACAGCTGCTCTCCTCGCCGGCTGCGGCGGCGGCAACAAGGCCGCTGAACAGATTGCAAAGGACAGGAACTTCACACCCGAAATCGTGAGTGCCATGAACTCCTGCTTGAACACATCACAAGCCCGTCGCTTGCTGATCAGGAATGGCAAGAAGCAATTCATGTTTGCCAAGCCTCCTGTGGAATTCTGTGCCTGTCAGGCACCCGTCATGGCAAGGGTCTTGACCGAGCAGGGGTATCCGGAAGCTGACAAGATTCTGGCCTCATTTGGACCCACACCGGAGAAGATTGAAATTGACCCAGCTGGTGTGAAAGAGGGCGTAACTCCCCAATCAGCTCGCGTCAGCCTGGAGAGTTCAGTCAAACCCTGCGCCAACAAGGCAAAAGCGGAAATCGGCAGGAAGCAGGCTACAGCGGCCAAAAAGAAAAAGCCGGCTTGAATGAACTCAGGATCCGCGTGACGTGCTGATAGCAGAAAGTCGCGCAGAAAGCCTCTCACGCTCGCCAACAAATCCCTTGTAGGCAATCTCTTCGTCTGTCATCGCCTGCAACTGCGCGTCAATGGAAGCCGCGAGTGCCGCACCATCCACATGTGTCTCCAGAACTTCCAGCGGGTCGAGATAGATCCGGATTGTAAACAATATGTCGCCGGACTGAGGCAATTTCCGCAGCGTTTGCCGTTCAAGCCGCAACACCACTTTGCCCGTGATATCACCTTCACCGAAGCGCTTGGCCATGCCATGATCCGACACAGGATGATAGAGACGCGAGTCGCCATAGAGCGACCAGTTCCACCGCAAAACCGGGTTGCCTGGTTTGAGATTGTCAAACATCCGCTCGATGAGCTGTGCATTGCGAGTGCCTTGATGGAAGCCAGGCACTGGGCCATGCACCTCGTGCAATGGCTTGCCGAACTTCTCGAGCAAATTCCAGGCAGATGGAAAACACAAGGACGCCGCCACCAGCCGCCAGCCATCATCAGACTTGCGCATGAGCACAAGATCTTCCTGCACCAGCAGACCGGCAGTTGCGATAACCGACACGCGCTTTCCGTCATCTCCAAGAAAACGGGAATCCCGCTTGTCAGGCCTGCTCAGGTGGGGATGATATTGGTCAAGATGCGCCGACAAAAGGTCATGAACCTCGCGCTGCGCTGCTTCCGTCCCGGGTTCCGCAACGAGCACATTGGCGGTCTCCTTTGCGTAGAGCCGCCGCTTTTCCGCAAGATAGATGTCCCGCTTGTCATCAACATCGATCCACGCCGCAGACTCGAGCTGACTGAGGCCAATCGTGAATGGCTTTGCCGACCCATCGTAAGGCGTGTGGATCAAACCCGTCGCTCAACCATCAGCTTCTTGATCTCGGCAATAGCCTTCGCCGGCGACAAGCCCTTGGGGCACGCCTTGGCGCAGTTCATGATCGTATGGCAGCGATACAGCCGGAATGGATCTTCCAGATTGTCGAGCCGTTCACCTGTCGCTTCATCGCGCGAGTTGATGAGCCAGCGATAGGCCTGCAACAGAACCGCAGGTCCGAGATAGCGATCCCCGTTCCACCAATAGCTCGGACACGATGTCGAGCAGCAGGCACACAGGATGCACTCGTAGAGACCATCAAGTTTCCCGCGGTCTTCCTTTGACTGCTTCCATTCCGTGCGCGGAGTTGGCGTATCGGTCTTGAGCCACGGCTCAACCGAGCGATGCTGAGCATAGAAATGCGTCATGTCCGGCACAAGATCCTTCACCACGGCCATATGCGGCAAGGGGTAAATCTTGACATCACCCTTCACATCGTCACACGACTTCAAACACGCCAGCGTGTTCGTGCCGTCAATGTTCATCGCACACGACCCGCAAATCCCTTCGCGGCACGAGCGCCGGAAAGTGAGCGACGGATCCTGCTCATTCTTGATCTTGATCAGCGCGTCAAGCACCATCGGCCCGCACTCATCCATGTTCACATGGTAAGTATCCACCTGCGGGTTCTTCCCGTCTTCAGGATTCCAGCGATAGATTTTGAACTGTCGGATGTTGGTGCCAGCAGGCATCGGATGAACCTTGCCAGGCTGGATTTTGGAATTTGTAGGGAGTGAAAATGCGACCATGATTTACCGAGGTTCTGTTGTTCCGATTGGCAACTTTGCAACCCGCATGCGGGAAGCCTTAATTGTGATGACTGCACCAAGTTTCAGATTGGTTGCTCCGATTGTGAGCGCACGCACCACGAGATGTCCTTGCGCGACTGGCAACATGTCCTTGGCTCGAATTTGAATAATGCTTGGCTTTGCCGAGTTATCGAAAGCGTGAATTTCGGCAAAATCCATGTCACCAGTGAGGATTATCGCATCGCTTTGCGCGGCATGAGCCATGATTTCTTGATCTTCGGCATTGTGCACTCCGATCGTTGACCAGTGTTCAGCATCGTGTCCTCGTTCGCGCAAATAAGCCGCCCATGCCGGAGAAAGATTGGCGTCAACGATGACTTTCAATTCGCACCTGCGAGATCATACTCTGAGGTGGACGCGACTGCTCCTGCATACCCGATGGCTTCCAAAATGTCCTCACGTTCCAGATAGGGAAAGTGTTCCAGCAGCTCTTCAATCGACGTTCCAGCAGACAATTGACCCGTTATCATCCCCACAGTCACGCGCATCCCGCGAATGCAGGGCTTGCCGGCCATCACCTTGGGGTTTCTGGTTATCCTGGGAAATTCAGACATGATCTTTCTCCTTGCAGCAGTTTAGTCCAAACAGGCTTGCAAGTCCAAGCTGCCGCCAAAACTCGCCCCCCACCCCGGCCCTCCCCACAAGGGGGAGGGGGAAGAAATTGCACTCGCCATCAATACACCCGCGCCTTCGGCTTGATGTAGTCTATGTCCTTGCTCATCGTGTAGTCATGCACGGGCCGCGAGCCCAGCGTCACTTTCTTGCTTCGCCTCATCCGTCCAGGCGAGCGAGTGCTTCATCCAGGTCTTGTCATCGCGCTTCGGGAAATCCTCACGCGCATGGGCCCCGCGGCTTTCCTTGCGGGCGAGAGCTGAGTCAACTGTCGCTGCGGCTTGCATGATCAGGTTTTCAAACTCCAGGGTTTCGATCAAATCTGAATTCCACACCAGCGACCGGTCCGTCACGGCAATGTCGCCGATGCCGCTCCAGATCGCATTGATCTTTTTGGAACCCTCAGCCAGCGTCTTCTCCGTGCGGAAAACAGCGGCGTCATCCTGCATGGCACGCTGCATCTGCGCCCGCATCTTCGCAGTTGCCGTGCCACCCGATGCATAACGATAGCGATCCAATCGGCCAACTGAATACTCACCCGCATCGGCAGGCAAATCCGCATGCTTGCTGACCCGGCTTCACCCTTTCCACACAGCGCAATGCTGCCGCCCGGCCAAACACCACGAGGTCAATCAGAGAATTTGAACCCAAACGATTTGCACCATGAACCGACACACACGCCGCCTCCCCGACGGCCATCAATCCGGGCACCGTTTTCTCCGGATCCTTCTTGTCGCCCGCCAGCGCCTCACCATGATAATTCGTCGGGATGCCGCCCATGTTGTAATGCACCGTCGGCAGGATCGGGATCGGCTCTTTAGTTACATCCACGCCAGCAAAAATTTTCGCTGACTCGGATATCCCCGGCAGCCGCTCATGCAATACCTTGGGATCAAGATGTTCGAGATGGAGATGGATGTGATCCTTGTCCTTGCCGACGCCACGACCCTCGCGGATTTCCAGCGTCATCGAGCGCGACACCACATCGCGTGACGCCAGATCTTTGGCCGATGGCGCATAGCGCTCCATGAAACGCTCGCCTGCCGAATTGGTGAGATAGCCACCTTCACCACGCGCGCCTTCCGTGATCAAACAGCCAGCGCCATAAATGCCCGTCGGATGAAACTGCACAAACTCCATGTCCTGCAACGGCAGCCCCGCCCGCAACACCATCGCATTGCCATCACCCGTGCAGGTATGCGCAGACGTTGCCGAGAAATAGGCGCGTCCATAGCCACCAGTCGCCAATATTGTTTGGTGCGAACGGAAGCGATGGATCGAGCCGTCTTCCAGTGACATCGCCATCACGCCCCGACACTCACCCTTTTCCATGATGAGGTCGAGCGCGAAATATTCAATGAAGAACGCCGTCTCATAACGTAGCGATTGCCCATACAACGTGTGCAACATCGCATGCCCTGTGCGATCCGCAGCCGCACAGGTACGCTGCACTGGCGGGCCATCACCCATGTTCATCATGTGCCCGCCGAAGGGCCGTTGGTAAATCTTGCCCTCCTCGGTGCGCGAAAACGGCATGCCGAAATGCTCGAGTTCATAAACAGCAGTGGGCGCATTGCGGCACAAATATTCAATCGCGTCCTGGTCGCCCAGCCAGTCGGCCCCTTTGACCGTGTCATACATATGCCACTGCCATGAATCCGGCCCCATGTTGGAGAGCGAAGCCGCGATGCCACCTTGCGCCGCAACTGTGTGTGAACGCGTTGGAAAGACTTTCGTGATGCACGCCGTCTTCAATCCGGCCTGCGAAGCACCAAGCGTGGCGCGCAATCCCGATCCACCGGCACCGACCACGACAACATCAAACTCATGATCAGTAATCGGATAGGCCCGCCCCCCGATGCCAATGGATTTCGATGCGGATTTTGATTCAGAAACAGCCATTTACGTTCCAAAGCTCATCTTGAGGATTGAGTAGGCCGCAATCGCGAATATCAACATCACAAAAGATGTATTGGCGATCAGCGCGGCAAGTTTCCGGCCATGGCCATGCACATAGTCCTCGATGACCACTTGCATGCCAAGCCGCATGTGCCAGAGGATAGAGGCCAGCGCCAGGATCATCAGCACACTGATGATAGGGTTCTTGAGGCTCGCGATAACATCAGTACGCGCTGCACCAAGATGTGAAACAATGAACCACAAAAGGAACAATACCAGAGGCACATTGGCAATGGCGGTAACACGTTGTTGCCAGAAATGATCGGTGCCGGATTTCGCAGCACCCAGACCGCGCACGTGTTTCAATGGTGTTTGCATGCTCATGGCATCACTCCATATCCTATGATCCACAGCAGCAGCGTCAATGCGATTGATCCAATGAGGTTCGCACGCACCAGGGTTTCGACGGTCGCCAACTCAAATCCTTTTCCGGTATCCCAGATGAAATGCCGCAATCCCCCAAGCGAATGGTGGATCAGTGCCCAGGTGAAGCCGAACAGCATCAATCGGCCGAACCAGTGGCCCCAGAAACTTTGCACCAGATTGAAGTAGTCGTCAGAAATCGCCGCCGCCGTAAGCCACCAGACCAGCAGGATTGTGCCAAAGAACAGCGCCACCCCCGTGATGCGATGCACGATCGACATCGTCATGGACAGCATCGGGCGGTAGACTTGCAGGTGGGGAGAAAGTGGCCGTTTGGAAGGGTGCGGTTGCGACATGAACTTGCCTGTTGTTGTGTTAAGCCTTTTAGCTGCTGCACTGCATCATGGCAAATGCGCCAGAATTCTGTATCAACCCGTTAACAATGCAACTGCGCCGAACCATTCCCAAATTGATCTTCCTGGCCGTGGCCATGGCATTCGCAGTGTTGATTGCATCCCGCGCTGGCCTGATTGATCTCCCCCGTAAATACGATCCATTTGCTGTTCCGGATCTTGACGAAAACCCGCATTGGCTGACTTATACCCAGCTGAAACTCGTCGATCTCGACCCCCGAAATTGCCAGGCAGCCCTCGCCCGAACAGCAATGTCATCGCGGCTCATGCCAAGCAAGGGTACAGGCACGAACTGCGAAGTTGAAAGACCGGTGAACCTGTCCAGATTGTCGCAGGCCCGCATCAGGCCGGAAGACACCCGCTGCAACATCGCTGCACGGCTATATATGTGGGAAAAGCACGTGCTCCAGCCAGCATCCCAGCACTATTTCCGTGAACCCATTGCCGAAATCCTGCATTTTGGATCGTTCAGCTGCCGCACCATTGCTGGCTCGTCATGGATGAGCCAGCACGCAACAGCGAATGCCTTCGATATTTCAGGTTTCAGGATGAAGAGCGGCAAAGTGATTTCAGTTTTGAAAGATTGGCCCAGGCTAGGCACGGAAATGAAATTCCTGCGCGTCGTCAGAGACGGCGCCTGCGAATATTTCAACCTCGTCCTCAGCCCGGACTACAACGCCGCCCACAAAGATCACTTTCACGTCGACATGGGGTGGGCGCGGGGCTGCAACTAGCGCACAATGACCTTGGTGCCGATGGGCGTATTGTCATAGAGCTCGACCACGTCCCGGTTCAGCATGCGAATGCAGCCCGATGATGCGGCAGTGCCGATGGACGATGGCGCATTGGTGCCGTGAATGCGAAACAGTGTATCGCGACCATTGCGGTAGAGATACATGGCGCGAACGCCCAATGGATTCTCGGGAATGCCGCCTGGCATGCCATCGGCCCATTCGGCATATTCCGGTTTTCGCTCGATCATCTCGGCAGGCGGCGTCCACGTCGGATTGACGCGCTTCAATCCTACTTTGGCTGTTCCAGACCAAGAGAACCCTTCCTTGCCCACCGCCACCAGATAGCGTGTGGCGCGGCCACCGCCGCGGATTTGGTAGAGTGCTCTTTCGCGGGTCTTGATGATAATCGTTCCGGGTTTCTCCAGCGTGAAGTACGAAACTTCCTTGCGGCCTTCGTAAGCCGGGCGTTTCGGCTTCGCATCAGACTTTGCCTTTTTCGGCTGTTTTGCCTTTTCTCTCGGCTGCTGCTGGCGCAGTCTGAGCCGCCGTTCCCGCACCTTGCGCCGCCACTCGAAATAGGCCTCATCATCATCAAATTCGAGCGGATCATCAAACCAGAACAGCGGATCATTGGCCGCGCGAGCTGGGCCTGCAACGGGCACAAGGCTGGTCAGTGCCCCCAACAAGAATTGCCGTCGTTTCATGCGTCCCTCAATATGTTACAACCTGATGATAGTGCCAAACGCAGCCTCGTCAAATCAGGTTTCGCAGCCGGCAAGGTCAGTGGTTCAAGGTCAGTGGTTAATGTCCACTTCCAACGACTTGAGCATGGCCTGGGTAATTTCTGGATTGCTGGACACCGGCGCAGATTTGCGGCAACTTTAAATCATGGTGAAGGGGAAGAGTCACCATATGCAAGAGGGGAACATCATGTCGTCAATACATCCTGTTGATGAAGTCCTGCCTGCGCCGCGCTTGGCGGCACTGGGCATCCAGCACGTTTTGGTCATGTATGCGGGGGCAGTCGCCGTCCCGCTCATCGTCGGACGGGCGTTGAAACTGCCGCCGGAAGATGTCGCCTTCCTGATTTCGGCAGATTTGTTTTGCTGCGGTATTGTCACGTTGATCCAGTCGCTGGGCGCGACCCAATGGTTCGGCATCAAATTGCCGGTCATGATGGGTGTTACATTTGCATCCGTCGCACCCATGGTGGCAATGGCCAACACCACGGGCGGTGCCGATGGCGCGCGCCTGATTTTTGGTTCAATCATCGGTGCGGGAATTTTTGGCATGTTGATAGCACCCTTCGTCGGTCGCATGCTGCGGTTCTTCCCGCCAGTCGTGACGGGTTCAATCATACTGGTGATCGGCGTGAGCTTGATGCGTATTGGCATCAACTGGATTTTTGGAAATCCGGTGGGACCAACAGCGCCATCGCTTATCAACCCGGAACATGCCGCCTGGCTTGACGCGGTTAAGGAAGCAGCAAAGGTGGCAGGCTCCACCATACCTGCCATCCCGGACAAGATTGCCCTGGCACCATCTGTACCGAACGCAATCTACGCAGCGCCGTCCAACATTATCCTGTCACTGCTGGTTTTGCTGGCCATTCTGGCTGTTGCAAAGTTCGGCAAGGGTTTTGTCCAGAACATTGCAGTCCTGCTCGGCATACTGTTTGGCGGGGTTCTCGCCGTGCTCATGGGCAAAATGAGTTTTGCCAAGGTGGCAAGTGCGGGCTGGTTTGGTCTTGTGACACCATTCCATTTCGGCATGCCATCTTTTGACGTCCTGTTGATCATCACCATGTGCCTTGTGATGGTTGTCGTGATGATCGAATCAAGTGGCATGTTTCTGGCCTTGAGTGACATGACGGGCAAGCCTGTAACGCGGGAGAGCCTGACGGCGGGACTCCGCACCGATGGTCTTGGCACCTTGATTGGTGGCATATTCAATACGTTCCCTTACACAAGTTTTTCGCAAAACGTGGGTCTTGTGGGCGTTACCGGGGTGCGAAGTCGTTTCGTCTGCGTTGCAGGCGGCGTTATTCTTATCATCATGAGTTTGATCCCGAAACTCTCGGCACTCGTCGAGGCATTGCCAACGGCAGTGCTCGGCGGAGCAGGCCTGGTCATGTTCGGCATGGTTGCGGCCACAGGCATTCGCATTCTTTCGGCAGTGGATTTCAAGTCAAGCCGCAACAACCTGTTTATTGTAGCTATCTCGCTGGGCCTCGGCATGATTCCGCTGATCGCACCAAATTTCAAGCAATGGCTGCCCAATGGCATTCATCCCCTGATCGACTCCGGCATCTTGCTCGCAGCCGTGGCAGCAGTGGCGCTGAACGCCTTTTTTAATGGTGCTGCGGGAGAGAATGTGGGCGACGAACTGAAACGCGCTGCCTTCGCCACCGGTGAAAATTGATCAAACATCAAGCGCAAGCCGGGCAACAACAGCTGCCCGGCTTGAGATTTTCAACCCTTCTTGTTCTGCCGGTTCGCAATCAGGTCATCCACCACAGCCGGATCAGCAAGTGTTGATGTATCTCCCAACGCACCGAAATCGTCCTCGGCAATCTTGCGCAGGATACGGCGCATGATCTTGCCCGACCGCGTTTTCGGCAGGCCAGGCGCAAACTGGATCTTGTCGGGTGCCGCAAACGGCCCGATCTCCTTGCGCACATGCGCCACGAGATCCTTGCGGACGTCGTCGTTTCCGGTGGCACCAGTCGCAAGGGTGACGTAACAATAAATGCCCTGCCCCTTGATGTCATGCGGATAGCCGACAACCGCAGCTTCCGTCACATTGCCATGGCCAACGAGTGCTGACTCAACTTCCGCCGTGCCAATGCGGTGGCCAGACACATTGATCACATCATCGACGCGACCCGTGATCCAGTAATAGCCGTCTTCATCGCGGCGGCACCCGTCGCCAGTGAAATACATGCCTTTATAGGTCGCAAAATAAGTATCAACAAACCGCTTGTGATCGCCATAGACCGTGCGCATTTGACCAGGCCATGAATCGAGGATCACCAGATTGCCACTCGCAGCGCCTTCGAGGAATTGGCCCTTCTCGTCAACCAGGGCTGGCTTGCAGCCAAAGAACGGCCGTGTCGCCGAGCCTGGCTTCAACTTCGTCGCACCCGGCAGCGGCGAAATCAAAATTCCACCCGTCTCTGTCTGCCACCACGTATCGACAATCGGGCAGCGGCCATCACCACACACCTGATGATACCACTCCCACGCCTCCGGATTGATAGGCTCTCCAACTGATCCCAGCAGCCGCAGGGATTTCCGCGACGTCTTCTTCACGGGCCCTTCGCCCAACTGCATCAACGCACGAATGGCAGTGGGAGCTGTATAAAAAATACTGACCTGATGCTTGTCAATGACCTCCCAGAAGCGCGAGGCCGATGGATAATTCGGAATGCCCTCGAACATCAGGGTCGTGGCGCCATTCGCCAGCGGCCCATACACGATATAGCTGTGCCCCGTGACCCAGCCCACGTCCGCCGTGCACCAGTACACATCACCATCGTGATAATCGAAAACATATTGATGCGTCATCGATGCGTAGACGAGATATCCCGCCGTCGTATGCAAGACTCCCTTTGGCTTACCGGTGGAACCTGACGTATAGAGGATGAACAGCGGATCTTCCGCATTCATTTTCTCCGGCTTGCATTCTGCCGGAACCGTGGCGACTTCGTCATGATACCAGTAGTCGCGGCCCTCTCGGAATGACACAGCACCACCCGTGCGCCGCACCATCAACACCTTGCAGGGCCAGGTGATCTTCTCCAGCGCAGCATCCGTGTTGGCCTTGAGCGGAACCCTCTTGCCGCCGCGCAGGCCCTCATCCGCCGTGATGATAAAGCGCGACTGGCAGTCTTCGATGCGGCCCGCCAGTGAGTCAGGAGAGAACCCGCCAAACACGATGGAATGGACAGCACCAATGCGCGTGCAGGCCAGCATCGCGTAGGCTGCCTCGGGAATCATCGGCATATATATGGTAACCCGGTCACCCTTCTTCACACCGTGCTTCTTCATCACGTTGGCGAGCCGACAAGTGTGCTCGTAAAGTTCGCGATAGGTGATGCGGTTGTCGTCGTAGGGATTGTCACCTTCCCAGATGATCGCCGTCTGGTTTCCGCGCTTCTTCAGATGACGGTCAATGCAATTGACCGACACATTGGTGACGCCGTCCTCGTACCATTTGATCGAAACATTGGGATATTGGTAGTTGACGTTCTTGATCTTTTTCGGTGCCTTGAACCAGTCGATGCGCTTGGCCTGGCGCCCCCAGAACTTTTCATTGTCCTTGACTGACTCCGCATACATCTTCTTGTAAGCGGCATCGTCGACATAGGCCTTCTTCTTCCAGGCTGCTGGTACGGCGTAGACTTTGCTCTCTGACATTCGTTCCTCCCAAAAAGTCTGTCATTGCTCTTGATCGCTTATAGACTGAGGCAAAGGCAAAAGTGAATGTCCATGAAAGTCGCATGTAATAGAAGGTGGGGGACGCTGGATCGGGGCGGAGATTGCAGACTCTGGCTTTCCCACCACCAGATAACCTATGAACCACCGCATGACCTCCCCCCGTCACTTCTTGTGGTTCCTCGCGCTCGGCCTGTTTTGGGGCGTTTCGCCCTCACTTTACAAGCATTTGGCTACCATCGGAATGCCGGCATCTCATACCATTTTCTTCACTGGCCTCGGTGTTGGCCTTGCCATGGTGGTCATCGCGGTTTGGCAAAACGGTCTCGCCGGCCTCAATCGCCGCCTTGCGGTCTATGGCCTGATGTGCGCAGGCATCATGAATATCCCTTTTGGCCTGAACCTTCTCCTTGCAGGACATGTTCCGCCGACCGAACTGTCGATCATCATCACGACGTCACCACTTTTCAATTACCTGTTTGCTCTTGCAACCGGATCCGAAAATGCCTCGGCCCGCCGCCTGCTGGCGATTGTACTGGGTTTCCTGTCGACACTCGTGCTCATCCTCACGCGCCAGGGCACCTTGTCGGGTCAGGTGTCCTGGTGGCTGGTGGCAAGCCTCTCCGTGCCGCTGCTCTATACCGTCTATAATTCCTACGCCGCGCACAACTTCCCTCGCGGCACTGGCACCATGCAGGCAGGAGCTGCCGAAAGCTTGTTCTCCGGTCTCTGGGCATTCCCCTTCATGCTGACACTGGCCCCTCCCGGTTCAAACAGCCTGCCCGAACTATCAGCCTACTGGGTGCTGATCGCCGCAACCATCATGTGGATTGTCGAGCGCATGGCCTACTTCACATTGATCAGCGAAAAGGGTGCTGTCTATACGACCCAAGCAACCTATCTCTCAACGCCGTTCAGCGTATTGATCAGTGGAATGATCTTCGGCGGTGCCACCGATATCTGGCTGTGGCTCTCTCTCGCCTTGCTGATGGCTGCACTCTATCTCAACAACACCGGACGCAAGGACGCGCTATAAGATGAAATCGCTGGTTGACAGCAGTTTGAGCCCGGTCAATTCAATGGCGAAATCGTAGAGCGCGTCACCGTTGACATCCCCACAAATGATTGTCTTGTCGTTTGTGGTTCCTGCTGCATCGGTTTTGAAATATTTCAGCTCGCCAGCAACCTTGTGAAACGCAGCCGTGCCGATGAATTTGAACGCGTTGTTGCCTGCTGCCTTGGTCGATGCATCAATCGTGCTGAGATCAATATCATCCTGTAGATGGACAAAATCAGTGATCTGGTCGCGTGTTGTAGAGGTTTTTCCGGTTTCGCTGATCACGTTGAAATCAAAATCATCATACCCGTCGCCACCCGACATGATATCCCGGCCAAGCCCGCCGCAGATGATGTCATTTCCACCATATCCGGAAAGCATGTTGGCGGCCTTGTTGCCGATGATCGTGTTTCCCAGATTATTGCCGGTCCCGTTGATTGCCGCAACACCGGAAAGAATAAGTTTTTCAACATTGTCAACAAGCCAGTAGTGAATTGAACTTGTCACGGTATCAACCCCACCGGTGCTGAGCGCCGCATTGGTTTCGATAACAAAATCGCCGAATGAATTGACGTAATAGGCGTCAGAACCGTTGCCACCGGTCATCGTATCATCACCAAGACCGCCATTGAGAATGTCGTTGCCAGCCTCATCAGTCAGTGTGTCATCGCCTGCATCGCCGGCGATCGAGTCATTCCCGCTGCCGCCTTCAAGCTTGTCGTTGCCATCACCACCTTTCAGTGTGTCATTGCCTTCAAGCCCGTTCATCGTGTCCCAGCCGCCATTGCCGGAAAGGATATTGGCAGAACCATTGCCAGTCATCGTATCATCGGCGCTACCGCCTATCGCGTCTTCGATTGTTGCTCCTTGGGCAATGGCAACGTTCTTGCGCATGCCGCCAATGTCCGAAAACGCTCCGGCATGAAGGTCAATGATCTGGTTCAGGGAGTAACCGGAGGTGTCGAGAACATCATGCGCACCGCCTGCATCCCAGATTGCGATCACAGGTCCCCTGTTGATCGTGAAATCAAAGGAAGCGTGACCTGCCGTGCTGTTGAAACCATAGACAGTGTCGCCCGTCCGCGTCGTCATGTTGGCACCATAGAAGCGCTGGAGTGCCGCAATATCGTGAAGAAGCAGCGTCGAAGCATATTGCAGGCCGCCGGCAACACTTGAAAAGTGAAAAGCGCCCGTTTCGAATGCCTCAAAGTAGCTCATCATGCTGTATTGCCGCGAGTCCTCGGCATAACCTGCATTCGCCTGATATGTAACGGTTGCGCCTGTACCACCATTGTATTCTCCCGGATGGTCGAGACCCATCGCATGCCCAAGTTCATGCAGGATCACCTGGAAGTCATAGCTGCCTAAAGCCAGTGAAGTGGCTGACGTGTAAGCGAGATTGACCCAAACATCGCCATCCAGTGGCATCGCTCCGTAGGCCGCGATGTTGGTGCCGGGTTGAATGTAACTGGCAAACAGCATGGTGGCGTTGTCGGTATAGCCAGCGGGGTTGGCCGCTGCGAATTTGATATTCGCCACATCGCTGAACAGTGACAGGGCCAGTTCAAAAGCAGCCCTCTGGGCATCCGTGCAAGGTTCAAAATCTGGTCGCGCATTTGCAGAGGTTTGCCGGAAACCATAGGTGACTTCAGCCGCTGTATTGTAGACCAATTCGCCCGCCCAGCTGCGACCGCTGCGGGCGATTTTCGCAGCCGCTTCTTCGGTATTGAGACTGGTCAAAGGCATATACGGGCTCCCGATCCAAAGCCCCAGCATAAACATGCAAAATTACTTCTGGCTTAAGGCTGTGCCACCAATTCGATGAGTTCAGTTCATGCAAGTTTCCACACAGCCGACTTCTTGATCTCCATGTCCTCAAGATCGCGCGACACCGGAACCGAATATTCCGCAATGCGAACCAGTTTGTCTCTCGGCAGATAGCTGCGTCCCGGATCACCGATCAATACCTCAATGCCCTTCCCATGCGCCTTGAGAAGCCACGCATAACATCTTGATGCGACTCCTTTTTCATAGAACAGATCGCCCACCAGGATGACATCGCAATCCACGTCCTGATCCAGCAAGTCATCTGCATGAAATCGCAAGTCGCAACACCATTCGCAGCGCGCGTTGATGGCAATCGCTGCAACCGAGAACGCATCGATGTCGGCAGCCAGACGGATGCGGCACCCGCCTTCATCGCGGCAATTCCGACAAGCCCGGATCCCGACGCCAGATCAATAACCCTCCGTCCACGGACGATTTCCCGATGGTCCAGAATGTACCGCGCCAGAGCCTGCCCGCCAGCCCATGCAAAGGCCCAGAACGGCGGCGGCAAGCCGATTGCCCCAAGCTCGTCCTCCGTCTTTTGCCAGATCGGCAACGCTTCATGAGCCAGATGGAGAAGTACCTCCGGCACCAGTGGCGGACAAAGCAGCTCAGTATTGGCGCGGATGAAAGCGGCGTGATCCAGTTACAACCCGCCCATCTTGCAGATGTGTGCCCACTCGGCATCCGTTACTGGCTGCACCGAAAGCCGCGAATTCACCACCAGCACCATTTTCGCAAGCGCCTTCTCGAGTTTGATCACGTCGAGCGACACCGGTTTCGGCACATCTTTCACCGCGCGAATGTCAACACACTCCCAGCGCACATCATCTGTGGTCGAATCCGGATGGACCAGCTTGCACACCTCGACAATACCGACAATCTCGCGGCCATCATTGGAATGATAAAAGAACCCCTGCTCGCCCAGCTGCATGGCACGCATATTGTTGCGCGCCTGATAATTGCGAACGCCCGCCCATTCCTCGCCTGCCTTGCCCTTGGCCTTCTGCATCTCCCAGGACCACACCTCAGGCTCGGATTTGAACAGCCAATGGGCCATCACACAGCCTCCGGATTTTTGACTGCCCAGCGCCACGCCTTGATCTCAACCGAGGAAAACAACCCGCCAATCGCATAAGGGTCGGCGCGGGCAATCATTGCAGCCGCGTCCATGTCGTCCGCCTCGACAATGACCAGTGAACCTGTTGGTTGTCCGGCATCATCCAGAAACGGTCCGGCGGCTTTGAGTGTGTCCTTCAGGCCGCCGAGATACACAAGATGATCCGGTCGGAGCTTCATCCGCAGCTCGACACTATTGGCCTTGTCAGTACAGATAAATGCAAACAGCATGGTCCCTCCTAATTGAATTCACTGGCAGCGGGCCGCGACAACAGATTGCGAATGGCATCCGCAGGTACAACCTTGCCTTCGATGATGGCATGAACCTGTTCCGTGATCGGCATGTCAATGCCATGCTGCCGCGCCAGCGTCATCGCAATGGCAGCAGTGGCCTGCCCTTCGACAACGCCCTTTGCCACCGCCAGGGCTTCGGCAGCGGAAGTACCTTTTCCGATGGCAAAGCCGAACCCATAATTGCGCGATTGGGGACTGCTGCAGGTCAAAAGCAGGTCACCGAGCCCGGAAAGCCCCAGGAGTGTTTCGCGCCGGGCACCCTGCACCTGACCGAAACGCAAGAGTTCGGCAAAGCCGCGCGTCGTAAGCGCTGCCCTTGCACTGTCACCCAGCCCGTAGCCATCGGAAATACCGCAGGCAATGGCGAGCACATTCTTCATCGCCCCGCCTATCTCCACCCCGCGCACATCGTCAGAATGATAAATGCGAAACGCTGGCAGCGCCAGCATTTCAGCCCATTCACCCGCGACCTCGATTGCATCTGCAGCAAGCGTCAACGCCGTCGGCAGGCCGCGCAGCACATCTGCCGCAAAACTTGGTCCCGACAAGACCATGGGAACGCAAGCGGGCACGCAATCGCTCACCACCTCGGACATCAGCTTGCCTGTGCCGCGCTCGATACCCTTTGCCGCGATGATGACGGGTCGCGCATCAAGCACGAGCTGTCCCAGCGTCTCACGCACATGCTGCGCCGGAACAGCGAGGATAATCCCATCGGCCCAACCTACAGCGTCAGCATCGGGATTCTTGCGCGACCAGATTCGAACCTCGTGCCCGGCGGATCGTGCCACATGCGCCAGCGCCGTGCCCCAGGCACCGCTACCCACGACGCAAATCTGCCGCCTCACGCTTTCGCTCCCAGCTTTCCCGAACCATATGCGGGAGCCGATGTCTGGTCCAAGGGCCAGCGCGCACGGGCTGCAAAATCCAGATCATCTGTCAAGCCAAGTGCCAGCCGTTCAGCTCCCGCCCAGGCAACCATGGCGGCATTATCCGTACACAGATGAAACGGTGGCACGCTGAGCCAGAAGCCATGTGTTTGCGTTGACTGTTCCATCGCCGCACGCAATGTCTTGTTGGCAGCAACGCCTCCCGCAACGACAAGAGCGGGCCTTTCGACCCCAGGGCACATCGCGCGAAACATCACAAAAGCGCGCAGTAATCTGTCCGCCATGGTTTCGGCCACGGCACGTTCGAAAGATGCACAGACGTCGGCGATGTCCTGCTCCCGCATCACCCCAAGTCCCAAAACCTTCTCGCGCACCGCCGTCTTCAGGCCGGAAAACGAAAAGTTGCAATCGGGCCTGCCCTTGAGGGGACGCGGAAAATCAAACCGCAACGCATCGCCCGTTCGCGCCAGAACTTCAACTTGCGGCCCCCCCGGATAGGCAAGCCCCAAAAGCTTCGCGACCTTGTCAAAAGCCTCGCCCAGCGCATCGTCAATGGTCGTGCCCAGTCGCACGTAATCACCAACTCCACGCACCAGCTGAAACTGCGTATGGCCCCCTGAAATCAGCAGCAGCAAATAGGGAAACGGGCATGCCCCCAACAGCCGCGGAGTCAACGCATGCGCTTCAAGATGATTGACCGCCATGAACGGCAATCCCTGCGCCAGTGCCAAACCCTTGCCCATGGTCAACCCGACAATCAGCCCGCCAAGAAGCCCGGGCCCTGCTGTCGCAGCAACCCCCGCCAAGCCTTCGTAACCGATGCCAGCATCGCGCATTGCACCAGCCACCAGCCCGTCAAGATGCTCGGTATGCGCGCGCGCTGCAATCTCCGGCACCACCCCGCCAAAGGGTGCATGCACCTCGACCTGGCTCAAAACGAGGTTGGACAGGATTTCTCCAGAGCCGTCAGCGCGCCGCCGCACCACCGCCGCTGCGGTTTCGTCGCACGACGTTTCGATGCCTAACACGATGGATTCAGCTTGATGCATGAGTGATTGAAATGACTCTGAAATCTGTTGCCGCTGTAGCACCGTCCAACTACAATTGGCAAATCATGAAACTACGCATCGGAACGCGCGGATCAAAACTCGCACTGGCACAGGCTGCGGAAACAAAGTCGCGCCTTGTCGCCGCACACAATATCGATCCTGCCGACATCGACATCATTGTCATCACAACGACAGGTGACCGTGTGAAAGATCGCCCGCTCGCCGACATCGGCGGCAAGGGATTGTTCACCAAGGAAATCGAGGAAGCACTTCTTGCCGATGAAATCGATCTCGCCGTGCACTCGATGAAGGACATGCCAGCCGCTATTGCCGATACCTTCGACATCGCAGCTCTGCTGCCACGCGAAGATGCCCGCGATGCCTTCCTCAGCCTGAACTGGACATCACTGGCAGACTTGCCACATGCCGCCC
The DNA here is from genome assembly GCA_963738595.1 of uncultured Alphaproteobacteria bacterium. Lineage (GTDB taxonomy): Bacteria > Pseudomonadota > Alphaproteobacteria > Rhizobiales > Aestuariivirgaceae > Aestuariivirga. The sequence goes on along the minus strand of CAVTXF010000016.1, from coordinate 85,845 downwards.
GCCTTGGCTCCTCATCGGTCCGTCGCACCGCCCAGGCGTTGCGCAGAAGGCCAGACCTCATTGCCGTTCCCTATCGCGGCAACGTCGATACGCGTTTGCGCAAGCTGGAAGAAAATATTGCTGATGCCACTTTCCTTGCCTGCGCCGGCCTCAACCGCCTCGGACTGAGCCAGCACATCACCAGCGTTGTTCCGGTGGAAGTGATGCTGCCCGCTGTGGCCCAAGGTGCCATCGGCATCGAAATCAGAAAGCGAGACAACAAGACCCGCGCCGTCGTGGATGCCATCAACCACGCCGAAACGGCGCAAGTCATAACTTGCGAACGCGCCTTCCTCGCAGCCCTCGATGGCTCATGCCGTACGCCAATTGCCGGCCACGCCACACTGACAAAAGGAACAGTGAGTTTTCAGGGCGAGACTTTGACATTGGATGGCCAGAACATATTTGAATCCCGCCGCACCGGAACCGCAGTCGATGCTGCACGACTTGGCATTGAAGCAGCCGATGAAATCAAGTCGAACGGCGGTTCTTTGATCATTTGAAATCATGCGCCTCATCATCACCCGCCCCGAAGAAGACGCTGAACCACTGGCTGCGAAGCTGCAGCACCTCGGCCATGATGGTATCGTATTGCCGCTGCTCAAGATCAAGCCGCGCACAAACGTCACAATTCCGGAGAGGCCCTGGCAGGCCGCCTGTTTCACCAGCGCCAATGCCCTGCGTGCCATCCCCTATCCGCAATCCCTGAAATCTCTCCCGGCTTACACAGTCGGCCCGCAATCAGTATCGCAGGCACGCCACGAAGGCTTCACGCGAGCATCAGCCCATGGAGGCGATGTAAACGGCCTGAGTGCTTACATCACCTCTCACTTGAAACCGGAAAACGGACCGATCATCTATCTCTCGGGATCGGAAACCTCTGCCGATCTGGCAGGCAAGCTCAAATCAAAAGGCTTCGAGGTTCATCGCGAGATTGTCTACGACGCTGAACCCGCCGTGCCGGATAATCTGGCAACAGAACTGCCGGCCACTGACGGTGTTCTTCTCTATTCGCCTCGCACCGCAAAGCTGTGGCTTGCAGCCCTTGCCACGTCATCCCTCACCGAAACTGCGGCGACCATCACCCATTACTGTTTGTCGGCAAATGTGGCGGCCGTCCTGCCCAAACATTTCCAGCGCCGCGTGGCAGATTCGCCTGACGAAACCAGCATGCTGACAATGCTTGATCGCGACGCCGAAGCGGAATAGGGCTGTTGCATGAGCGCAAAAAAAACATCTGGCGAATCCTCCGTGAAACCGCAAGTCATCGATTTGGGTCCAGAGGACGTGATCGTGCAGCCGGACGCGCCAGTTGCACCTGACATGGAACAAGTGGCAGAAACTGAAGCGACTCCGCAAACGCAAGCAACTGAAACGGCAAGCGAAGACAACAGGCAGGCTTCCGCACCTGCGCAACGCAAATCGCGCGTCTCATTCGCATTGCCGATTGCTGCACTCGCAGTAGGATTGGCTGGTGGCGGTTGGCTCTACCGCGACTACCTGTCGTCCTATTTCCCACCCAGCACCGTCACCGAATTGTCCACCCGGTTTTCGGCAATGGAGCAATCTGCAAAGGCCGGTGCGGATTCAGCAACCGCTCTCCAACAGCAATTGTCTGGACTTCAGGCAGACGTACAAAAGATCAGCCAGACAGCGGCATCCGCTGCGCAAGGTGCAGAAAAACTGAGTGCCACCATGGATCAATCTTCCGCGCGCCTGCAATCAGCAGAAGCTTCCATCGCAGCAGCCCAGAAAGATGTGAAAGACCTGAAGTCAACCATCGCCAATCTCAGTGTCATTCCAGGCACCAGCACACCAAACGACAGTGCCGCATTGAATGAACTGCGCCAGCGCATCGACGCCCTTGAGCAGGAGCTGGCGGCCATAAAAAATGCCAAGGCAGAAATTTCTCCCGCCGCCGAACTCACGCAAGCTTTGTCGACCTTGCGTCAGAAGATGAATGCGGGCACACCATTCGCCAGCGAACTCGCTGCCCTGAAAGCTCTCGAACCGGACCTGAAGCCGGTAGCCGAACTCGAAGCCCAGGCAACAATCGGCCTGCCCAACACGGCAATGCTCGCCGAAGAACTTCTCGCGATTGCCGACAAGCTGCCTGCCGTGACCGCTGCAACACCCCCCGACGACAGCTACGGCAGCTGGATCGCCGAGCAACTCTCAGGCCTCATCACAATCAAGACAGTGGGCGAGACCGACTGGCAAACTTTGGCAAAACAGGTTGCCGCTACAGCAGCAGCTGGCAACCTGGCGCAAAGCGTGACCGAGCTTGATGCTGCAGGCGGCACAATGCCGCCCCAGCTGCAAGCCTGGCGCGACCGTGCCAATGCCCGCATTACGATGGAAGGCACGTTGGCCAGGCTTTCTGGTGCCGTTATGCAGCGCATCGCGGAAAAGGGCTGATTGCAGACATGATCAAGCTTCTTTGGCGCCTCGCTTTGCTCATTGCCGCAGGCCTCGCTTTTGCCTGGCTGGCGGATCGCCCCGGCACTGTCGACATCCAATGGATGAACCGCGAAATAAGAATGTCGGTGCTTTTTGCTGCAATTGCCCTTGCCGTTTTCTTTGCTGTCCTCTGGTTCCTGTGGACCTTCATCAGAAGACTGTGGCGCAGCCCGCGCATTGCCCGCGAGCACTGGCGCTTTCGCAAACACCGCAAGGCCTATGAGTCACTGTCGCGCGGCCTGATCGCTGCCAGCGCTGGCGATGGCCAGGCCGCAGGCCGCCTCGCAGCGCAAGCCCATGGCACAATCAAGGATGAGCCCCTCCTCGCCCTTCTGACCGCACAGGCAGCGCAACTGAAAGGTGACCGCGCCGCCGTGAAGAAGAGTTTCGAGGACATGGCGAAGAACCCGGCCACGGAAGTTCTGGGTCTGCGCGGTCTCTTTGCCGAAGCCAAACAGGCAGGCGATCTGGTCACTGCCATTCAGCATGCCGAAAAGGCCCTGGCACTCAATCCCCGCCTTGCCTGGGCATCGGCAGCCATGCTGCAAATCCAGTCGGCGCGCAAGGATTGGTCGTCAGCCGCAAAGACCATCGCCAATCAAAGCCGGTCCGGACTCCTTCCGCGCGCCGAAGCCGAGAAGAAGCGTGCCGCCCTTCTTGCCGCAGAAGCGATCAATCTCGAAGACAGCAATCGCGTATCTGCTTTGTCACTGGCCACTGAAGCACACAACGTTGACCCTGCCCTCGTGCCTGCCGCACTTGTGGCAGCGCGCTGCCATGTCGCCAATGGATCAACTCGCAAGGCCTTGCGCATCTTGCGCGATACGTGGGCAAATGCAGCTCATCCCGATCTCGCAGAAATCGTGGCCCATGCAAAACCAGGCGACAGCCCGGAAGACCGTTTCGAACGCGTGCGCGATCTGGTTGGCAACACCGAAGAGTCAACCGAAGGTGCCTTCGCCCTCGCCCGCGCCGCCGTCGAAGCACGGCGCTTTGAGGTTGCCCGTAAGGCTCTTGAACCGCATGTGAGGGACGCACCACAGGCACGCATTTGTGAGTTGATGGCAATGATCGAAGAAGCAGCCGACGACAAGGGCCGCGCCCGCGAATGGCTTGCCCGCGCCATTCATGCCCCGCGTGATCCCATGTGGGTATCCGACGGTGTCGCCTGCCCGCGCTGGACCCCGGTATCGCCCGTAACCGGCGAAATTGTGCCCTGCGAATGGAAGGCCCCGTTTGAAATGCTCTCAGCTCCGCCACCAATGCCAGCGCCTGAGCCAGCCGGAAGCATCGTTTCTCTCCCGAAACAGCAATCCGTGGCCCCCCCCACAACCGCATTACCCCGCCCGCCGGACGACCCCGGCGTAGGCCCCGGATTGAACGCTGACGATTCGTAAAATTAACCTCTTTCAGAGGTGGTTGAATCCCACACCAAAACCGTATATGCCGCCCGGCAAGCCGCTTTAGCTCAGTTGGTAGAGCACCGCATTCGTAATGCGGGGGTCAGGTGTTCGAGTCACCTAAGCGGCACCATCACCTTCCTCCACACCAAGGCTAACGCCTTAAAGCGCGCTCTGCACATACCTGTGCGTGGAGAATTTGTTCCTGTCGAATGCGGGTGGAGAATCACAGCGCTTTCGTGAACATGTACAGCCATGATGTTGTGTTATCGACGCGGGGTAGTGCTGTATGTGGAACTGGGATCAGGGGAGGCTTGACTACTTCCAATTTGACAACTTGAAGAAGATTGCCCGGTTCGCAATCGCCAATGACCTCCGGCTGACAGATCGCATGTCCCTTGTTGCAGCCACCGGCCTGCCTTTCCTCCCTGATGATGACCGCTATCAGCCTTGGCGGAATTACTCGCGTGTGTTCCGGCTGTCGATGATTTGCGCAGAGAAGGGAAACGGCTCCGCTGCAACGCCGCTTGCAACGCTCCTTGCCTCTGATGGTGGCATCACTGTCATCAAGGATGCACCCTGGGGAATTTTTGGCGGGAAAGAAGGTGCCGTCGGTCGGCTTGAGACCTACAACAGCGCCAAGCCCGATGCGATCACGCAAAACCACGCAAAGTTCTCGGGCCTGCGCGTCGAACCCGGTGATGTCGTGTCTTATGTTTCGCCATCAGGCGGCGGCTACGGCGATCCCCTGGATCGTGAGCCCTCTAAGGTTCTCGATGATGTGCTCGACGATTTCATTGACGTTGCACATGCCCGCGATGTGTATGGCGTTGTCTTGAAAGCCACAAATGATGGCTATGATTGGGGTCTTGATCTTCCCGCAACGCAAGCGCGCCGTGCCGAGATGCGGCGTTGAAAGCAGAACGGCCCGCACACGGGCGGGCCGTCGGCTTCATTTCGACATGATCAAACCACTTCTGGGCGCTTGCCACCGGCGAAAGGATAACGCTTGCGGAAATCAACGGCGATTTCTTCAAAGGTCATCCACTCCGTGCCTTCTTTCTTGTTGATGTATTTGATGAGGCGTTCCAGCATCAGTAACACCTGTGGACGTCCGCTCACGTCAGGATGGATGGTGAAGGCAAACACGGCGTAATCCATGTTATCGTAAACCCAGTCGAACTGGTCGCGCCACATTTCTTCAATGTCACGTGGGTTCACAAAGCCGTGGCTGTTCGGCGCTTTCTTCATGAACATCATGGGTGGAAGATCATCGACGTACCAATTGGCACCGACTTCAACAAGGTCGATTTCCTTGCCGTGTATCATCGGCTTCATCCACTCCTTCGCAGTCTTCGAGTAGTCGATAAGGTTCCAGCTGTCGCCGACTTTGGCGTAGAAGGGTTGGAAATCGCGATACCCTTGGCTGTGGTCATATTTGAAGCCATACTTCAGCAGCAACGCCGCCGTTGAGTTCGACATTTCCCACCACGGCGCCACATAACCGCGCGGCTTTTGGCCGGACACCCGCTCGATCAAATCAACGCAATGGGCGAGAACATCTTCTTCTTGCGTCGGCGTCATGGCAATCGGGTTTTCGTGCAGGTAGCCGTGCGCGCCAATTTCATGGCCTTCGTCGGCAATACGTTTCACCTGATCCGGGAATGATTCAATCGAGTGGCCAGGAATGAAAAAGGTCGTCTTCAGTTTGTACTTCTTGAACAGGTTCAGCAGTCGGATATTGCCGACTTCGCTGGCAAACACGCCGCGCTGAATATCTGATGGGGAATCGCCGCCACCGTAAGAGCCGATCCAGCCGGCGACCGAGTCAATATCGGTGCCGAAGGCGCAGATGATTTTCTTTTTTGGTTTTGAAGATGCTTTGGCCATTTTGGTTTCTCCAGTTATTTAAATCTTGTTGTCCATTTGGGGTCTTCGAGCGCAACGGGATAGGCAATGCCGTAATCAAGCGACGGGCGGATTACATACTTCCGGTCAAAAGGCAGCCAATTGTATTTGGCGCCAGAACGAACGATATAGGGCCAATCAGGATGCGTGAAACTTGGGCGGCCAACGGCCACCATGTCTCCACCACCAGACTTCAAACAGGCTTCGGCTTCGGTACCATCCGCAATGCCGCCATTGGTAATTACCGGAATGCCGGAGGCTTTGCGGATGACTTCCGACATTGGCGTTTTGCTGCCCGGATCCCGGTTGTCGCGCCAGGCAAAACTCGACCAGTGAATGGCATCAATTTGCGCGCCCTGAAGGGCCATGCCGATGGCGCGGGCGTAGCTCACGCCGCCGGGCCATGCGCCAACAAAATCATCAACGCCATCCTGCGATACCCTCAAGCTTATGATCTTGTTCTTGCCAATGGCCTTGCGCACCCGCTCACACACCATGCGGGCAAAGCGCACATTGTTTTCAGGCGACCCACCAAATTCATCATCGCGCAAGTTGGTCTTGGGGTTGATGAATTGCCAGAGCAGATATCCGTTGGCACCGTGAATTTCGACACCATCAAAACCTGCCTCGACCGCCCGTGCTGCACCCTCGGCGAAGCCATCAGCAATATTGCCGAGCTCCTTGACCGTGAGCGCGCGCGCCTTGCCGAATGTAACCTTCGGCCACGCCTTGTTCTTGATATTGCGAATGCCGCGCTCGTAGTCACTATCAGTGTAAAGCGTCCATCCCCCACTCCTTGTTGCAGAGGCGCTGACGGGAGCCTTGCCACCCAGAACGCGCGGGTCGGAGACACGGCCCCCATGCATCAATTGCATGATTGCCTTTGCGCCATTGTCATGAATGGCTGCAGCTGATTTTTTCCAGGCTTTCACATGTTTCTTGTTGGCGATACCAGGCTGCGAGAGATAGGCCTTGCAACCAAGTTTGTCCTCCTCATAGGTGCCTTCCGTGATAATCAGGCCAAAGCCACCGCGCGCCCGTCTGGCATAATAAGCCGCCATTTCATCTGTCGGTGTGCCGTCAGCCTCTGCCATCTGCCGTGTCAAAGGTGCCATGGCAATGCGGTTGGGGATCACCTGCCCCGCCAGTTTCAAAGGTGAAAACAATTTCTTGTGGAACTCTGCCATTCTTATCCCCTGATCAATGTTTCAAGTGTGAGGCCGGATGCAAGAATATCTGCGTCCCGGCCATGTGGCGCAGACATCAGAAATCCTGTTGGCATCCCCTCGTGGTCAAACCCATTTGGAATGGCAAGGCCGCACCAATCTAGAAAATTTCCGAGCATCGTGTTGCGCAAGGTCTTGGCGTTGATGCGAAAGAACTCTTCCATATCCGCTTCGAGAGGTGCAATTGGCATGGCGACATGTGGTGTCGTGGGGCAGATGACAATGCCTTCACCGATCAAATCCGTGGTTTCTGCTATCAATTTTTTCCGCTGAAACATGACTTCGACAAGATCAACAGCAGTCATTTTTTCAGCAAGCTTGATACGTTTTACCACCCGCTTGTCCATGTGCTCGGCATCGGGGCCATTGACCCTGTTCCAATGTACATGCAGCGCTTCAGCACCCAGAATATTGCCGCGTGTAGAAACCAGTTTCAGAATAGCGTCAAAAGCCGGAAGTGTGGCTCGCCTGATTTTGCCCCCGGCTTTGGAGATACGCCTCAGTGTCGCTTCAAAATTAACCTGTACCGCATCTTCAGCACCATCGAATACAACATTGGTGGGAACGACAAATACACGCCCCTCAATGGCGTGGGGCTTGATTTTTGATGCCTTTAATCCACGCAAAACCGCATCAACCATCACGCAATCTTCCACCGTTTTCGCAAGGGGACCCAAGGTGTCGTAAGTGCGCGACAGTGGAAACACACCATCCATGGGGTAATGTCCCGTCGATGACTTGTAGCCCACAACACCATTGAAAGAGGCAGGAATGCGAATGGAGCCGCCAGTATCTGTGCCGATCGCCACGGGCAACAACCCCTTGGCTACAACAACGCCAGACGCCGAAGATGACCCGCCAGGCGAGCGATGCACTTTGCAATGGGGGTTGCGCGGCGTGCCATAATGTGGATTGAGTCCGATGCCGGAATAGGCAAACTCCGTCATGTTCAATGTGCCAACGGCAACCATGCCGGCGCGCTTTGCAGCCGCCACTAGCGCGGCATCGGATTTCGCAGGTGGATTGGATTTCAAGACAATGGAAGCGGCTGTGGTGGTGCGACCTTTGATGTCGAACAGGTCTTTCCAACCGATGGGAACACCATCAAGCAAGCTCAGTGGTTTCTCCGCCTTCAGGCGTTTGCGTGCGGCCTTGGCTTCGCTGCGGGCACGATCTGTGAGAATATCGATGAATATCGCTTGGTCATCACTGGCTTTGATGTTGCTCAATACTTCTTCCGTCAAATCCACGGCATCGCGCTTGCCGTTGCGCAACTGCTTTGAAAGCTCGGCAACAGTTTCCATGGGTTACTCCACAATTACCGTTGCGCTGTCTTTTTTCCAGGCGATGAAAGCCTTGTCGCCGGCAGCAAAGCGGCCACCATATTTGTCGGCATGTCCTTCAAGGCCAATCAAACGATCAGCACCAAGCCGCACGTCCATCTGTACGATGTGTCCGACTTGCTGCAGGCGTTCAACCGTCACCGGGATCACACAAGTACCATAAGTCTTGGTGAGTTCGGCTTGTGCGGTTGTGGCAGGCAAAATATCAACCGACTCTGCGGGCAAAATGAGATTGGCTTTGGCACCCGCCGGCGCACCAGTTTGCGCTGAACCCACCAAGCCACCATAAGGCGTATCAACGGTGATCGCGTTTCCATCCGAGGCGCGCACAGTTCCGGGGATCAGCGTATTGCGGCCAATAAACTGTGCAACAAACAGGCTTTGGGGCCGAGTATAAAGTTCATAGGGAGCACTGATCTGTTCAATGCGGCCTTGATTCATCACCACGATGCGATCCGACAAGGCCAAGGCTTCCGATTGCGCATGGGTCACAAAGACGAAGGTGATGCCGAGGGAACGCTGCAAAAGTTTCAATTCATTCTGAATGCTTTTGCGCAGGTTTGCGTCGAGCGCGCCCAAGGGTTCGTCGAGCAACAAGATGCTCGGCTCCACAACCAGCGAACGGGCAAGTGCAATACGCTGGCGTTGGCCACCAGACAAGCGATCAGGCCGCTGGCCTTGCACAGCCATCAAATCCAGTTTCTCGAGAATGCGCGTCACCTTGGCTTCACGCTCGACAGCAGGCATGTTCTTGACGTCGAGACCAAAGCCGACATTGTCACGTACAGTCATGTGCGGAAACAGGGCGTAGTTCTGAAAGATCATCGATGTCGGGCGTTGCTCAGGCAGCAGATCATTGATGCGCTCACCTCTGATCATGATGTTGCCGGAGCTGATATCCTCGAAGCCTGCGATCATTCGCAGTGTCGTGGTCTTGCCACAGCCGGACGGCCCAAGAAAGGCGATGAATTCGCCCTTGTTGACATCAAGATTGAAATCAATGACAGCAGAGGTGCCGTTGTCGAACACTTTGCCGACATGCGAAAGTTGAAGATCGTAAGCCACGTTTTGAGAATTACCGCCTGAAGAGGAAAACCAGCCGGAGCAAAATGCCCCGACTGGCAACGATCAAAGTTATGCAGACAGGAACTCGTCCCACTTGGCGATGAGGTGATCATACTCATCTGGCCACTGGTGCCAGTAAGCCACATTCTGCGAACGGGTTTCGAGCGAGCCACCATCACGAAGGTCGCCTTCCTTGATGCCGCGATCTTCAGCACCAACCCAAGGCTTGCCTTCATACCAGAATGCATACTTGTCCTTGTCCATGGCAGACTGGATGTTGGTGGTTGGCGAATAGTAGCCCTGTTCCGACACAGCAATGGCTGGCGGTCCGGAGAGCCAATAGTCGCTATAGGCCACAACGGCATCCATGTTCGGCGTACCCGCAATGGCGGAATTGCCGATCGACCAGGCGCGATAGCCTTCCTTGGCAACAGCGTATGTGCAGGCCTTGCCTTGTGCCTTCACGGCCATGACGGCGGGCTGCCAAGCGTCAGCAAGGATCATTTCGCCGGATGCGAGCAGGTTCACCAATTCGCCGAAGTCGCCCCACAGGGCGCGGAACTGGCCATCCTTCTTTTTGGAGATCAGGAACTTCGCGGCTTCATCAATCGATGCCTTGTCGGGGTTGCCAGGATTTGGAACCTTCAACAGGCCAAGTGAGTTCATGGCGAGCACAGCTTGTCCGAACGCAATCAAGGGATCGACATTGAGGCCGGTCTTGCCTTTGAACTTCGAGTCGAAAAGAGCCGTCCATGTCGATGCTTCTTCGGCAGAGACAAGGTCTGGACGATAGCCAATCGAGTCATAGTTATAGACGGTTGGTACCATCCACAACTCGGTTTGCGCTTCATCCTTCCAGATTTGACCAACGATTTGAGCCTTCTTGTCCCACTTGTCCGAACCTTTTGTGAAGGTGTCACGGATGTTGGCCCAGTTCTTCATCGAGGCTGTAGGGATGGCAGAAATCTTTTCCGTTGCAATCACGGCTGGCAGGCGCTCCCCGATGGTTTCCCACACATCGTAAGCAGATGTGCCGGCGAGAAGTTCCGTTTGCGTGTTCGGGAAAATATCGGCTTTGCCCGACACGGCTTTCACACCAGACGCGGCCTTGAAGTCGTTCAAAATGCGTTCTTGCACAGTCACTGAAAGACCTACAGTGCGCAATTCCTGGTCGCCCAGTCCAGCGGCAAAAGCCTGTTGCGCACCCCAAGGCATGCCCACAGCCATTGCAGCACCACCTGCCGTGCTCGCAAGAAATTTGCGGCGCGATATGTGGTAGTTTCTAATGCTTTCTATCGACATTTTACGTCCTCCGTTGTTGGTCCAAATTGCTGCAGCATTCTCGTTTCTTCTCAGTAGCGGCCAACGAGCAAGCCGCCATCCACCACCACCACCTGGCCCGTCATGTAACGAGCGGCGTTGGAAGCCAGGAATTGAATAACGTCGGCGATATCCTCCGGTTCGCCAATTCGTCCCATCGGTATGTATTCGCCGCACTTGTCGGCATCAGGCCCCACGGAATGTTCTTTCGACAAGAGTTGTGCCGTGCGGATATAGCCCGGTGAAACACCGTTGACGCGAATGCCGTCACGCGCCAGTTCAACAGCAAGGCCACGCACCAGCCCGACCACACCTGATTTTGCAGATGAGTAATGCACATGTTCATCCCAGCCATAGGTGGTTCCCATGATTGATGACAATGCAATGACCGAACCTTTTTTTGCCGCTTTCATGGCAGGCAGCGCTGGCCGAACCACGCGGAATATGCCCTTGAGATCAATATCGAATGTAAGATCCCACTTCTCGTCGGTGAGCTGCGAGATTGGAACTCTGTGGGCAATGCCTGCATTGGCGACGATACAGTCAAGTGCACCATGCTTTTTCTCAACTGCTGCCACCACCGCATTGGCATTTTCTGTGGAGCGCACGTCGAGCTTGTGGAACTCGGCGTTCTTGCCAATCTCGGCAACGACTGACTGCCCTTCTTTTTCCAACACATCAGTGACAACGACATGATAGCCCGCCTTGCCAAAGGCTTTGGCGGTGGCCCGGCCAATGCCGATACCGGCACCTGTAATGAGAACGGTCTGACTCATAACATCACATCCCCAGAGTTCGGGCCAATAGTCTGGCCGACGAAAAGCGAAGCCTGATCAGAAAGGAGGAATGCGACGGTAGCCGCCACTTCCTCAGGCTCGCCAAAACGGCCCAAAGGCAATTCAGCGGCTTTCGCTTTGCGCCACGCTTCCGACAGGCTGCGCACCAGCGGCGTATTGATCGGCCCCGGTGCCACAGCGTTTACGCGTATGCCCCCAGCACTCACTTCACGGGCCAGCGCCTTGGTCATGCCGATGATCGCGGCCTTTGCAGCTGAATAGTGGACCAGATCAACTCCGCCTATCTGTCCCAATTGCGAAGCTATATTCACGATGGAACCCTTCCCCGCTTTCAGCATGTCCTTGATTACAGCACGCGTCATCAAATATGTGCCACGCACATGCACAGCAAACATGCGATCAAAATCAACAGGTTCAAGATCGACAAATCTTGATTGATGCACATGACCGGCATTGTTCACAAGATGCGTGCAGGTGCCGAACGTGAAATTGCAGGCAGCAATGATCGCCGCCACTTCATTTTCCCTTGAAACGTCACCAGCAACAGCAACGGCCTTGCTACCGATGTCCTTGGCTACGGCATCAGCCGCTTCCTTGCGCACGTCATTGATCACCACACTGTAGCCATCACCAGCAAGACGAAGGGCGATGGCGCGCCCGATGCCTGACCCCGCCCCGGTAACGATGGCAACGCTCATGCAATCTCCTCCTGAATTGCCAGTTTTCTGGCCCGGCGCACGGAAAGCGTCATCAAGATGGCATAGACCGCAAGAAGCGCGAATGAGAACAATGTTGTCAAAACACCAAAAGCGAAGAGATTGGGATGAATTTCAACAGCGAATGTGCCGTAGATTGCCAATGGCAGTGTCTGTTCATTTGATGACAGCAGTGTGCGCGAGAACTCATCATAGGACAGCGTGAAGGCAAACAGCATGGCGGAAAGCACACCTGGGAAAATCAACGGAAATGTCACCTTGCGGAAAGTCTTCACTGGCGAAACACCGAGCGACCAGGAGGCTTCTTCAACGGATGAGTCAAACCGGTTCAATATGGCGAGCATGACGAGGAATGCGAACGGGAATGTATAAACCACATGCTGCACAAAGGCCGTGCTCCACCAATGGCGATCCACGTTGAAAATGTTTTTGGCAACAAGCGCCACGCCAAGCCCGGTCAACAACCCCGGCACGATCATGCCCAGCACGATCAGGTAAAAGACAACGTCTGATCCCCTGAATTTTTTTCGGAAGGCTTGCGCCGACATCACTCCCAAGACTGTTGAGGTCACCATCGTCATAAAAGCCAGTGTGAGCGACCGCACCATCGCCTGGCCAATCGGCAGTGGTGCCACGCGCGATGCTTCGGTCAGTCCGAAGATGTGGCGGTACCAATAGGTCGACCATTCAACGATGGGAAACTGCGGTCCGCCTTCCGGCCCCTGCTGGAATGACAGAATGCTCAGAACAATAAACGGTCCATAGAGAAACAGTATGAACAGCGTCACGTAAACGGCAAGTATGGGCTTGAGAATGCGAGATTCCATTTAGAGTTCCCGCCTCAAATCAACAATGCGCAGGAACAGCGACACGACGATGCCCATGATAATGGTGAGAATCACACCCACAACAGACGCCAGGGCCCATTTCAGGGATCCCACTTGCGTGACGATGATATTGCCGAGCAGATTCACTTTGCGGCCGGAAAGGGCAGAAGCTGTTGCAAATTCTCCAAGCACCATGACGGATACAAATATTGCACCAACCACCACACCAGGCAGGCTCAAGGGGAAAATGATCTTGCGGAAAATCCGCCAGAAGCCAGCACCCAGATCGCGCGCGGCTTCAATGACATTGGGATCAATTCGACTCAGCATGAAGGCAATTGGCCCAACCATGAAAACACAGTAGATTTGTGTCATGCCAATGATGACAGAGAGTTCGGTGAAGAGAAGCGCCTCTATCGGGTGATCGACGATGCCAAAGTATTGCAGAACGATGTTGATCGCCCCCTCCTTGCCAAGCATCGGCCGCCAAGCCAGAACGCGGATCAAGAATGATGTCCAGAACGGAATGACGCAGATCACAAGCAACACGGTGGAAAGGGTTTTGCTTTTCACAAACAACCCAACGAACAATGCCGTCGGATAGCCAATGATGAATGTCATCGCCAGAACGATCAGCCAGATGCGCACTGTCGTCCAAAGTGATGTGATATAGGTGTCTGACGCGAAGAACTGTTGCCAGCTTTTTAACGTCAGGATCGGCTCAATCTTGAACGTTGTTTGCGTCCAAAAGGACACATAGAAAATCATGGCCAGGGGAATGACCAGGAACAGGACCATCCACAACGCCCCCGGCGCTATGAGCCACCAGGCGTTCTGTGAACGTGTTTTTGCCAGTCTCGCCATGATCACTATCCAAACACGATCGCGTCCTCCGGATTCCACCGGAGACGATAGGCCTTTTTGGGTTCGAAAGTTTTTGGCGCACCATTTGACAGGTGATGCTCGACTTCAATCACCTTCCCGCCAGTCGCCTCAAAGAAATACATGATGGACGAGCCCAAATACTCACTGGTCACAAAGTGCGCATTGACGCCAAGTCCAGACTTTGCTGCACCATCGCCGTCGACGGCTACGCGATCATAGCGGATGGCATAGGCAGGTCGGTCAGCCTCGGTACGGTGCTTGAACGCGAGATCACCAAATTCAGACTTGAAGATATCGCCGGCGATTTTGCCATCAAACAAATTGTAGCGGTTGAGGAAATTCGCCACATTGGGTGTGGCAGGTTTGCCATGGACAATGTCGGGGTGATCAAATTGCGCGATGCGGCCGAGGTCCAGTACAACCACCCGATCTCCCATGGCGAGTGCTTCCGTTTCGCTCCCTGTCACATGCAAGAAGGTGACACCGAGGCGTTCACGTATTGCACGCAGTTCATTGCGCATGCGAGAGCGCAAGTTTGCATCCAGTGCACCAAGTGGTTCATCGAGAAGGATGAGTTTGGGTTCCGTTACCAATGTGCGGGCCAAAGCGACACGCTGTTTTTGTCCACCAGAAATCTGCCCGATGCCGCGACCTTCCAGGCCGGAAAGACCCACAAGCCTGATGGCTTCACCAACGCGTGAAGCAACTTCTTCCGGCCCCACAGGCACTTCGCGATTGCGCAGGCCGAAAGCAATATTGTCGGCCACGGTGAGATGCGGAAAAAGTGCGAAATTCTGAAACACAAAGCCTATGCCACGCTTGTGGGCGGGCACATGCGTGACGTCCTGCCCCATCACTTCAATGCGGCCTTGGTCGGGCGGATCAAAGCCGGCAATTGTGCGCAGCAGAACTGTCTTGCCTGATCCACTCGGTCCAAGCAGTGAAACATATTCGTTTTGGTCAACAGCGAAGTTGATGTTGTCGAGAGCAACCGTGTCACCAAATTTCTTGGTAACGTTCAGAACACGGAAAATCGAAGACGTTGCAGTCATCTTTTCTTTCTCGTGCACGTGTCGCCATATGGGCTGACATCATGCACTTGCTCCCGTTCGAAACCTACCAACTCACTTTACGTGTTGCACGGCAAGGAGTGCAGGAATCTTTGATAACGGATGAAAGCAAAAACGCTTAATGTATGCAAGATCAATTCGCGTGATCAATTATTCGGCGAATCGACTGATTTTTGACCAACGTGACTGCGAATTAAATGAACACTGAATCCAATATCCATTTTATTGAACCTTGGTCAGGTAGGGAAAACTGTGTTCGGCTTCACTGATCACAGCCACAATTTTCAACCGGGCCAAGGACTTCTGCGCCAATAGCTTGAGATGGTTTTCGAGATAGTCAGCTGCCGGATCAATCAAACGCCGTTCAATCAAGCCAAACAAGGTGCGATACTCATCTTCGGCAAAACGGTCACGCGGCAAGCCTAGCCTGGTCAAAGCGCGGCTTGCCGCATTGAGCGGCAATTGAATGCTGCGTATAACCGAAATCAATTCGGCATTGCGCGCCTTGGCAATGCAACTTTCCAGCAGCGCCCTTTCGAAATCTTCTTCGACACCTTCCGGCATTTCGGCTTTGCGACTAAGTCTTGCCACTTCGTCGTAATCGATATGGGGTGCCGCAAGTTTCAGTGCCGCAGGCTCAAGTATGCTGCGAATGGCAAAGCGCTCCCCGACCGATTGTGCCGTCAGGGGTCCAGCAATCCAATGGGAACTGTGGTTCTTGCGAATAAGCCCCCGTTCACTCAGGCGGCTCAGTACATCTCTCACCACCGTTCGGCTCACGCCGAGATATTCGCCAAGTTCAGTTTCGATGATCCGAAATTCGCCAAAGATCAGGCTTGAGGCAATATCTTCCTCGACCTGTTCATAAACCAATTCCCAGGTGCCCCGACTTTGCAGCGCGTCGTCAATCTCACCTGAAATCTGCAAATGAAGTTCGCGGATGTCTCCGCGGATGGGCACAAGCAATCCATTGTCAACACCCACAACAAAACCACGGCCATCAAAACGGTCGATCAGTCGTTCTGCCTCAAGAATCTTCAACGCCATCTGGACTGGCGCACGGCTCGACTGCATCACTTCCGAAATCGGACCTTCGAGCAACACAAAGCCTTGTGGCAATCGGCCAGACTTGATGTTGTTGCGCAACACATCTGAAATCAGCGCATAGCGCTTCTGCATCGTCACCCTGTTGCCGCCTGATTTGCTCATGGTTGACTTGCCCTGACGCGCTCAACAAAGCGGGTCCAGGCGCGCGCCGCATAATTATGCTCATCCATGACGGTATTCCAAATTGCAATACGATTGGCGCGATCCGCGTAAGCGCCGCCTGGCCTGCGCTTTCCCATTTGTACAACAGTCTGTCCTGTCGTGCCGCTGAGATCTGACAAAGCCTCCTCTCCGTCATACCAATAGGCCCATTCTTCAGGCAGCAATGCGGTCTTCACAGGTTCAAGAACGGACATGTAATACCCTTGCCGCGCCATCACCGCACCGGGCCATCCCGAGAGCCACCAATTCATGTAGTCATAGGCCATATCCAATGTATCGCCGCTCAAGCCGTGGCGAAGACTCATGCCCCCATGCCACGCACGATAGCCTTCGACTGGAACAGCCTCCAGAAAATGCGGGGCCTCGCCACTCAGCTCCCCATAAGCAGGTGACCACATGCTTTGCACGACCACCTGGTTTTCCCGAGCCAGCGCGCTGGCATCTGCTGCCGTGCGCCACATGGTGCGGAAAAATCCTTTCTGGCGGCGATCTTCCAAAAGTTTGATGAGTGCATCAATTTCAGCAACAGTCATGTTGCCGATATCACCAAATGAAATCTCGCCCCGCGACTCCGCAGCCAATGCCGCATCAAAAATGCCTATTGCTGGTTCGTCCACAAGCGCCACGCGCCCTTTGGCGCGAGGATCAAGAAGCCAGGCCCAACTTTCACTGAACCTCTGTTCATAGCCAAAAATGCGGGCGTCATAGCCAAATGAATCGAGATTGTGCACCGTTGGCAACATGCTGATGTAGCGGCCCTGTTCCGAACCCAGCGAGTCTCCTGGTTGTACATAGAGTTTTTTGACCGGAGCGTCGCCATGTCCCCGCCAGGCATAGCGGCTGATCCCGCCTTTCTTGGTCAAGTCACTGACGTGGTCCCAGAGTTTGATGCGTTGCGTATCGATCGGTTGCAAGGCTCCCCAGAACCAGACGATATCCAGATTATGGAAGCATTGATCGTAGATGTCATAGGATTGCGGGTTTAACGCCGCCTTGCCCTGACAGCTCACGAAATCCAGAACTTCATATTCCAGATCAATCCCAAGATCGTGGGCCGCCTTCTCACGAACCTGATCAAGCAGCGTGACAGCAGTTCCCAGGACACGCAACCTTCGGCGTTTGATGATGGCGGGAGACTTTACCATATACTGTGGCTATCACTTGGTCGTGGTAGCCTCAATCATGAAATTGGCATACCAGTGCAAATCACCTTTCAGTCTACAGCTGCACACCTTTCGTCAATGCACCGTCAATCACCAGGTTGGTGCCGGTGGTGAAACTGGACGCCGGGCTCGACAGAAACACGATACCACGACCGATTTCATCCGGTGTTGCCATGCGGCCGGTCGGGTTCATGGACATGGCGGTCTTGAACAGGTCCGGCAGGTTCTTTTCGATCATTTGCCAGACGCCGCCATCGAAATAGGTATTGCCTGGCGACACGCTGTTGACGCGAATGTTCTTGCCTGCGAGCTTGTAAGCCATGGTTTGCGAATAATGCACGATTGCCGCCTTGAACGCGCCGTATGCGTGGCCAGTGAAATCTACCTCGCGGCCGGAAACAGAGGACACTGCAACAATGGAACCTGCCTTGGACTTTTCCAGAAATGGCATCGCTGCATTTACTGTCCGCACGGTGTGCATCATGTCAACGTCGAAGGCCTTTTGCCATGAAGCATCTTCATCCTGCACCGCCAGTGCCGACACATTCGCAACGACAATATCTATGCCACCCAGCTTCTTGGCACTGGCAACAACAAACTTTTCAAGCGCGGCCTGATCTGCAACATCCAGTGCCTCGCCATAGGCCGTGATACCTTTTTTGGTCAGCGCAGCCACGGTTTCACTGACCTCGTCCTTGTTGCGGGCGCAGACCGCTACATGGCAGCCTTCATTGGCAAATATGTTCGCCGCACTTCTGCCGATGCCCTTTGTGCCGCCGGTGATGACGACGCGCAGGCCCTTTAAACCAAGATCCATTTTAATGTTCCCTATGCGTTGATATAAGACTTCAGGATTGATGCGCCCAAGGTGTATTTTGGATCGACCATGTTGCCAACACGTACACGACCCGCTTGGGTACAAAGGAAATAGGCCTCTAATTCATCCATGCCGAAGTCTGCCGCGAGCCAGCGCACCAGTTCACGATAGGCGATGCGGGCCGCGTCCTCCATGGGGCGCGCTGACCCAATGCACATGATAAGGTCTTTGTTTTCCAAGCGCGGCCATCCAATCTGCCATTTCTTGATGAGATCAATCTGGATGACGGTGGTTGATGGAATTTCTACCGCCACACCACACAGCTCTCCATCGCCTTGCCGGCCATGACAATCGCCGATGTAAAGATAGCCGCCTTCCACATTCACCTGGAAATACAGGATTGCGCCAGGCGCGACGTCCGGCATATCCATGTTGCCGCCCCAATAGTCGGGCTGCAGTGACAATACGGCTTCAATCTCAGGCGACACACCAAGCGTACCAATGAAAGGCTCATAGGGCAAAGTAATGCGGTCATTGAACTTCACACCCTGTTCCGTGACGTGATATTTCATCACGCGCTCCGGCAAAGGCGGGTTGAGCATGGCCGTCTGTCCATTTGATACGAGCCCGCCGAATTCAGGTATGAGCGCAGATGTGCCAACAGGCTGCGGGCCCCGCGGCATGATGGAATGAATTTGAACGGCCAGTACGTCGCCCTTCTCGGCACCTTCAACAAAAATCGGACCACACTGCGGATTGACGTAAGGGAAGTTCAGCTTTTGTGTCGGCAGATCATTGACAGTTTTGATGGCGCCACCGAATGCATCCTCGGTTTCCACTTCAACCAAATCACCCGGCCTGATCGTCAGTGTTGGCTTGACATAGGGGCCATAGACATAATGGAAGGGGCCCTGTTTGGCTAAAGTCAGCTCATGCCGCTTGCCAGCCTTGCCACGTGCAACAGCCTTTCGTCCCATGTAGCTCTGTGCGATCCAGTCAGACATATCGGCCTTCCATTCGTTGTGATGACGCGAGCATCAACACATTTGCCAGGTCATGTGAAGTGCAGTTCGTGTCTATTTCTTGCACGTAATGACATATGAGCCCGTCGCATCAAGCACAGCCGACCACTTTGGTTCGATGACGATGGTGGTTGTCACTTCCTCGATGATCGCCGGGCCGGCGATTTTTACACCGGTGCCAAGCTTCTCACCATCGTAGATCGGCGTCTTGGTTGATTTGCCCGCCTCATCAAAAATTGCCTTCCGATAACCTTTCAGTGCGGCTTTGGCGTTTGCACCTTTGCCATACTTTGGCAATTTGGGCTTCGCGATACGGCCATAGACAGTAGACTCGATGTTGACAACTTCCACCGCATTGTGCCGCTCTGAATAAGTGTAGAGTTCCTCATGTCGTTTGTGGAAGGCGTCCTTCACTTTCTCTATCGACTTTTCATCGATCTCGAATGTACCGATATCGACCGTGCATTCATGCACCTGCCCCACGTAACGCATATCCATCGAGCGTTTGATGGCAATGTCCGACTTGCCGAAACCATCGCTTTCAAGATGCTTGATGCCCTGCCCTTCCACATCGCTGAACAATGTGTTGAGCTTCTTGTAGGCCGTAGCATTGTCCAGCCGTGCGGGCGATGTCGCCATATAATTGTATTTCACATCAGAAATAATCTGCCCGAACGCGCAGAGACCGGATGCAAGTTTTGGCAAGATGATGGTGTTGATGCCCATCTCGCGAGCCAGTGCGCAAATGTGGGCGGCAGTGGCCCCACCTGCACCCACCAGCACGAAGTCTCGGGGATCATATCCCCGCTCCACCGAAACGCGGCGGATGCCATTGACCATGTTGTTGTTGACGATCGTGTACATGCCATAGGCCGCACGCTCCACCGACATGCCAACCTTTTCGGCAACCTGCTTCAAAGCCTTGCGCGCCTTGTCGAGATCAAGCGGTAACTTGCCACCCAGCAGGCCTTCAGGATTGAGATAGCCGAGTACCAGATTTGCGTCGGATGTCGTGGGCTCCGTGCCGCCTGCGCCATAGCAGGCAGGACCAGGTTCGGAGCCTGCAGATTGCGGGCCCACCTGCAAGATTCCAAGTGAATCAATCCAGCCAATCGAGCCCCCGCCTGCACCTAGCGTTTCCACCTGGATCATCGGCACACCGATACGGTAGCGGAGAAAATCAATGTTCTTGTTGAGATTGGTCTGTCCGTCTTTCGTCAAGGTGATGTCGAACGAGGTCCCACCCATATCAACGGTTATCACGTTCTTCTTCTTGAACGGTGCACAGACATAAAGTCCCGCTTGCGGCGCCGACGCTGGGCCGGAATTTATCGCGTAGACCGAACGATCCGTCATCACCTGTCCAACGGCAAGACCGCCATTTGATTGGAAGTAACGTACGGGTTGTTTTGCGCCCAACGATTTGAAATAGGCATCGACTGCAGCCACATACCTCCGCAGCACCGGTGCAAGATAGGCATTCACAACAGCAGTTGACGTGCGCGTATATTCGCGGATCTGCGGATAAAGTTCACTGCCAATGGTCAATATGGCATGCGGCATCATCTCCCGCACAATAGCGGCCGCCCGCCGCTCGTGCGCCGTATTCAGCACAGACCAAACGAAGGAGATTGCGACTGTTTCAATTCCTTCCTTCTTGAACAATTCACATGCCGCGCGCACATCGGCATCTTCCATGGGCGTGCGAATGGAACCGTCGGAAATCACACGCTCGCGAACGCCGCGCCGCAGATAGCGCGGCACCAACATTGTTGCTGCCGGATATTCAGGATCATAACGGAAGCCATCTTCCTTGTGACCATTTCGAATTTCGATGGAGTCCTCATGGCCCGCGGTACAGATCAGGCCTGTCTTGCCGCCGCGATGTGTAATCAGCGCATTCAAACCCACTGTCGTGCCATTGATGCAAAGATCGCAGTTGGAAACGATCTCCGAGGCCGACAAGTCGAAATCATCAGCGATCAATTTCAATCCATTTTCGATGGCCTTTGTCGGGTCGGAAGGGGTGGACAAGGCCTTGAACAGTTTCACTTTGCCATTGCGGCGGTCAGCAATCACAAAATCCGTGAAGGTGCCGCCAGCGTCAATGCCCAAACGATAAGCGCTATGCATCTCAGATCCCTCTCAATGCTGCGGTGGCGCGGGCGTCAACTTCGAGTGCGGCATCCAGCACAACGCCGTAATCTTCACGCGCACCCTCCACGGACACGAGCCCGTTCTTTACGTCCCAAACCACTTTCTCGATCGGTCGCTCATGTGGATTGCCATAGCCTCCGCCACCGGGATTCATGTTGGTAATGGTTTCGCCGGGCTTGATGTGCTCCATGATGTTGGTGCGCACCACATCTGTTTTGCCACCACGCTTGAACTGCACGCGGCCGACTTTGCTATCCACCATTTTGGATACAGCGCCCGCTGCCCCCATGGCTGGAATGCGTCGACCTTCACCAAAACCGATGCAGAGCATGTCCTTGTCCAGTGGTTCCACCTCCCAGGCCGTGCCCGAACCGCCCCTGAATTTTCCAGCACCTCCTGAATCTGTCATCAACCCATACTTATGAATGATGATGGGATAGGAATACTCGAGCAGTTCCACATCACCAGACGTCAGCGCGCCGAAACAACATTCCGGACCAACTGCATGCCAACCATCTTGCTGCGGTGTGGCACCACCGCCAGAGATGATTGTCGCCAGCACCATGGTCACGAACTCTTCATTGGTCCGCGTATCCCAGCCTGCGATGTTCAAACCATTGGCATGTCCCCAGGATGCCGCGACTTTTGAGGGCATGGCTTTTTCAAATGCGAGCCGCACAGCATCCGTCAGCGTTTCCATCGGCGTTGTTGTGCAGTTCATGTGCGGCGCTGGTTCCGCTGCATTGCATATGGTGCCCTTCGGTCCAAAATCCAACGACACGCAGCGGTAAAGTCCTTCGTTGTATGGCGGCGGCAATGCTGCAAACATCATCAGCCCGAGGTAAACACCGGAATGTGAATTGCCCTCATAGGAATTGATGAAATAAGGAATTTGCGGTGGACTCTTGATCGCGATGTGACAGGTATCTTCCCTGATTGTCACTGTCGCGGTGATATCAAAGTCACCAAAGCCATGGCCTGCATCTTCAAGAACAGCTGTGCCGACATAGGTGCCATCAGGCACAACGCGGATAAGATCGCGCATGTGGCGATCTGCCATATCCATCAACTCGTCCACACACGCATCAGCTGTGGCCTTGCCATATTTCTCGACCATCGCCAGCAGATTGCGCTCGCCCACCTGACAGGCGCCGATCAGTGCATTGAAATCCCCCTCTTGGTCGCGCCGTGCCCGCATGTTGGTGAGGATCATGTTGAGCACATCATGCCGCGGCTTGCCCTTGTCCCAGATTTTCACCGGTGGAATGCGCAAACACTCGGCGTAGATGTCTTTGGCCGCAGGATTATAACCCGCAGGCACCGGCCCGCCGATGTCAGTCAGGTGCCCCTTGCACACCGTCCAGTAGACAAGCTCTTTTTTATAGAACACCGGCTTGTACACGCAGGTGTCAATCGCATGGCTGCCACCAAAGGCCGGATCATTGTGCATGATCAGGTCACCCTCATGAATGTCATCACCAAAAAACTTGGCCACAGACTTCATGGCGGGGATGAGCGAACCTAAATGGATCGGAATATCTTGCCCCTGCAAAATCATCTCAGGCTTTGCGTTGAACAATGCCGTCGAATAGTCATGGGCGAGATTGAACACCGAGGAACGCGCAGTCTTCTCCAGCGCCAGCGTCATTTCCCGCTGAGTTGTCTCCAATATGCCGCGCACCACTGACAATGTGATGGGGTCGACTTTTGTTTTACGTTTGGCGGCCACGGTTTTCCCTCCAATTTGGAGAGAACGTAACGCCATGCAATGGCCAGCGTCTTAGTGCCCTGTGAACACAGATTTGTCTGACGGCGCAGGCCTTGCCCCGCGCGATGACCCAAGGGTTGAACAATTTCGGCATGTCCAGCGACGGATCAGGCTTGCACCTCGTCCAATTCTGGTTCTAGTCTGTCTCTCATGGCTTCCACTCTGACTACAGCTGGTGTTGCGCCCGCGCTTCGTTCACGGTTTTGGCACGAGACGATTGCCTCGACCTATTTTCCGCTCGATCTCCAATTTCGAGCTCCCCCCTCGTTCACGGGCGAGCTTTCGAATTGGCAATTGGGAACCGTGTCCCTGTCGCGGCTCACTTCGGAGGCATTGCAATACAAGCGGTTGCCACATCACTTTAGGGCTGAAAAGGACGAGCATTTTCTGGTGACGGTTCCGGCGCGATCTGAAATATTTTTCTCGCAATCGGGAAAGGACGTGCGCTGCCATCCTGGTGGATTCATTTTGGAGCGCAGCCATGAACCCTACGAATTTTCGCATGATGACCCCGCCGACCTGTGGGTGATGAAGGTGGAAGCCAAGGCATTGGGTTCGCGCATCCGCGCGCCTGATCGCTTCTGCTCCCTTCAGTTCAATGCGGCTGAAGGTGCTGGCGGACTCTTCGCCGACATGCTGCACCTCATCCCGCAGCGCTTTGATGCCATGAGCGGGGAAGTGCGCGACACGGTTGGCAGGCAACTGATCGACTTGCTGGTTCTGGCACTCAAAGCTGATGAGCGCACGCTGACCTCTGGTGCCTCTACCGTCCGCGAGGCGCATCTCACCCGCATCGAAAGTTTCGTGCGGCGGCACCTGGGCGATGACAGTCTTGACCCTGAAAGCATCGCACGCGCCTGCGGAATCTCTACGCGTTATCTGCATGAGCTGTTTCGTGACACCAACCAGACGCTTGGCAGCTGGATCCGCGATCAACGTCTGGAAGCGGCGCGCGACGCCTTGACGGATCGTTCCAACAAACAATCTCTGGCCGAGGTCGCTTATGCCAATGGCTTTGGTGACCAGGCGCAATTCTCCCGCAGCTTCCGCAGCCGCTTTGGCAAAACGCCCAAAGATTACCGCTGGCAATTTCGCCAGTAGGAGACAGAGACCTATGGTCAACATCAAGAACATCATGCCCATGATTTAGAACAAAACATGAACGATGTCAATGGCCATTCTCAATATTCGATCAGATTTTATTCCTTATTGATTCCAGTTGCTTGGCCCGGTCCCTCCGCGCTTTCAGTGCCTGGGCCATGGAAACCTCGACAAAACGCGTGGGCGTATGCGGCTGCAACTGGCCGATCAGGTCCATGTCAGAGGAAATAACTGCGCCCACCATGAAATAGCCGCCGCCCGAAACCGCGTCGCGATGCAGGACAATGGGTTCCGTCCCCGAAGGAATTTGGATTGAGCCATAGGGATAACAGGCATCAACAATATTTGAGGGATCGCTGCCCGCACCGAAAGGTGGCACGCGATCAACAAATTCCAGTTTCCGCCCACCCTTGAAGCGATAGCCAATGCGGTCGGCTTCCGGCGCAACCTTCCACGTGTCCGCGAGAAAATGCCTGCCCGCTTCCGCAGTGATGCGGTGCCAATAGAGGCCAGGCATCATACGCAGTTCCGCCGGCATGCCCGGCATGCGGCGCAATTTCGCGGGAACGCTGCGGCCTTCCTTGGCGGCGCGACCCTTGCCGATTTTCAGAACATCCCCCTCTGCAAGCTTGCGACCGTTATAGCCACCGAGCGCACCAAGCGTATAGGTTGAACGCGATCCGAGCACGACAGGCACATCAACGCCGCCGGAGATGGCGATATAGGCACGCGCACCGCTCTTGAGGAAATCGAAAGTCAACACATCGCCCTTCTTCACTTTGAACGATGTCCAGGTCTCTCTCGCCTCACCATTCACCTTGGGTGGCAGTTCGGCACCGGTGACGGCCACCGTTGCCGCATCTTTGAATTGCAGCTCCGGCCCCATGAACACCGCCTCCAGCACAGCAAGCGTTTCCTTGTTGCCCACCAGCATGTTGGCACAACGCAGCGCATAACGGTCCATGCCACCGGAGATCGGGATGCCGATGTGATAATATCCAGGACGGCCCAAGTCCTGCACAGTGGTGGAGAGCCCAGCCTTTAAAACCTTAACGGACATTGAGTGCCCCCATCAGCTTCGCGTTGTAACCATCCATGTCTTTCTTGAATTCTTCGAGCGAAAATTTCACATCTTTCATGCGCGGCATGAACTTGCCCTTCTCAACTGCGACAACCGTTTCGTCATACTCAGCCCGATCAATGGGTTTCCATTTCACGATGTCCCCAGGCTTGAAAAGGCACATGAAGTCTTTCAGATACTTGATCTTCTGGTTGGGATCATAAATCGGCATTGGTGTGATGCCAAACATCTGATAGCCACCTGCACCCCGCACCGAATAGATGCAACCGAAGCAGCCACCATGGCCAACCGTGAGCTTTGGTGTATCCGTCCGCGGGCGCAGATATTTCGGCGACTGGATTTGCCGTTGGCGTTCGACCATCTGATAGAGGAAAGGCAGGCCGGCAACGAAACCTACCATCGAGACAAACCAAGGTGCGCCAGAATGGGCCTTCACGAAACCATCAACACCATCGAGATTGTTGATGCGGGCGGTGTATTCGACATCGGTTGAATTCGGATCCTGATGACGGTCGCGGAATTTCATCAGGGTCTCGTGAGTCCAAGGGTCGTTGTAGAGCACCGGGATCTCGATGATCCGTGTCTTGATTTCTGACTTGCCCTTGCCGGCCGATTTTTCAATGCGCTTGATCTCGCTGAGCATCGCTGTCGGCTTGATGATGTCAGGATTGTACTTCACCTGAAACCCGGCATTGGCCGGGCAGATTTCAGTGACCCCTTTTATCTTCGCCTTTTTTACCGCCGTCGTGATCGACAGTGATTTGAAAAATGCCTCCAGCGACATCTCTTCCCCGCATTCAGCGAAGATGTGCTCGTCGCCACCAAAACTGTACCGCGTTTTCATGTGTTGCCGGCCTCCCTCAATTTATCCGCGTTGATTTCAAGCCAGCTTTCAAGCCAGCGGGTGTGGAATTTCGCTCTTTGCACCTCGGGGTCAGCCGCCAGCAGTTGATGCATTGGCTTTGTGGTTTTTAATCCGCCAACGGACAATTCCAGCAGGGCACGACGCATGCGGGCCAGTGCCATGTCGCGCGTCTCGTCCCAAACGATCAACTTTCCCAAAAGTGAATCATAAAACGGCGGCACTTGGTATCCATCATAGAGCATCGTGTCAAAGCGTGTGCCGACACCACCGGGAATGCGGAGGCCGGTCACAGTTCCCGGAAATGGCCTGAAGTCTTCTGCTGGGTTTTCGGCATTGATACGTACTTCGATTGCATGGCCCCTGCGCTGCACGTCGCTCTGCTTGAAACGCAATGGCTCGCCCGCTGCAACACGGATCATTTCGCGCACCAGGTCAATACCGGTGATCATTTCCGTGACAGGATGCTCCACCTGAATGCGCGTATTCATTTCAATGAAATAGAATTCTTCGCTGGCATCATCATAAAGATATTCCAGCGTGCCTGCACCCACGTAGTGCACGGCCTCGGTCAGGGACACTGCCGTTGCACAAAGTTTCTCGCGAACATGTTGCGGCAAAGCATGGGACGGCGCTTCTTCCCAAACTTTCTGTCTCCTCCGTTGCAGCGAACACTCCCGCTCAAAGCAATGGATCGCCCGGCTGCCGTCACCCAACACCTGCACTTCAATGTGCCGGGCGTTGTTGATCACCTTCTCGATGTAGAGTCCTCCATCGCCAAAAGCAGCTAGGGCCTCCGCACTGGCCTGAGGCATCAGGCGTTCGAATTCTGCACGCGTGTCAGCAATGCGGATGCCACGACCGCCGCCGCCCGCCGCCGCCTTGATCATGACGGGATAGCCGATCTTGGCGGCAATTTTCAGCGCTTGAGCAGAATCGTCTATGCGCCCACCAGAACCTGGCACGACGGGCACGCCTGCTTTTTCTGCCGCAACGCGTGCCGCAACCTTGTCACCCATGGTGCGGATGGCGTCACCACTTGGCCCCACAAAAATTAGTCCGGCAGCACGAACCGAAT
This sequence comes from uncultured Alphaproteobacteria bacterium, assembly GCA_963738595.1. Taxonomy (GTDB): domain Bacteria; phylum Pseudomonadota; class Alphaproteobacteria; order Rhizobiales; family Aestuariivirgaceae; genus Aestuariivirga. The sequence continues at coordinate 58,471 of CAVTXF010000016.1, read as the reverse complement.
CTGCGAATTGCGCGTTTTCCGCCAGAAAGCCGTAGCCAGGATGAATGGCATCAGCGCCTGTTTCCTTCGCTGCATTCAAAATCGCTTCGATATTGAGATAGGATTTCGCGGCATGAGGCGGGCCGACATTCACGGCTTCATCGGCCATCTTTACCGCCATCGATTCCTGGTCAGCGAGACTGTGAATTTGGACGGTCTTGATTCCAAGCTCTTGTGCAGCTCGGATAATGCGCACGGCAATCTCGCCCCGGTTGGCGATCAAGAGCTTCGTGATCGGCATGGACTAGCCGATTTCAACCAGCGGCTGGCCCGCCATGACTGGTTCCTCGTTGTCCGTCACAAATCTCAAAATCTTGCCTGCCATGTCCGACTTGACTTCACTGAAAGACTTCATGACTTCGATGAGTCCGATGACATCACCGACCGCCACCATATCTCCTTCAGTTTTGAAGTTGGGCTTGTCCGGTGCTGGCTTCCGGTAAAATGTGCCGGGCAGAGGTGAAAGAATTTCCTTGGGCATGTCGTCCTCGTTTCATTCAGGCTTTGTCGAGATAGGGATTTATGGCATTGCGCACGGCCTTGGCGATATCAACAGCATTGGGTGTATCAGAATGAATGCAAATGCTGTCTGCGCGCACGGAGACGTCCTTCCCACCTACGCTTCTGACTTTGCCTTCCTTGATGGCGCGCAGAGATTTTTCAGCGGCATCTTCCGGATCTTTGGCATCGTGCTCGCGCGTGATGATCAGTCCGCCTTCGTCGTTGTAATCAAGATCGGTGTAGAATTCTGCGATGAAACTGTGCCCACGCGCCGGGTAAACCTTTTCGTGGAACGTGTTGATCATGCCCAACAGTGGAACTTTGAAAACATCAGCGGCATCGCACACAGCATGGGCCATGTCCTCCATGCGCGCCGCCATGCCATAGAGTGAACCATGTGGCTTGATGTGATTGAGGCTCATGCCCTCTGCTTCCAAAAATCCTTTGAGTGCTCCAACCTGGTAGATAATGCAGTTGGCCAGTTCTTCCCTTCCAATTTTCATTTCACGACGGCCGAAGCCCTGCAAATCCGGCAATGAAGGATGCGCCCCCACTTTCACCCCGTGTTTTTTGGCCAGCTTCACCGTGGCCCGCATATGGTTGAAATCCGAGGCATGATATCCGCAGGCGACATTGGCAATATCGATGAACGGCATGATGCCAACATCGTCGCCGATCTTGTAGAGACCAAAACCCTCGCCCATGTCGCAGTTGATGACAGTCATTGCCGTGCCCCCTTGGTGGACCAATGCATTTATGAGAGAGAAGTGTTGTGACCGCAAGAGCCAACGCGAGTCTGGCATCGGACGGAGGACTAGGGTACGCTGCCTGCCATGTGCTCAGCATGTGGATATCCGGCGGCGCCCGGGCATTGGACTGAAGCAGGTGCCGCAAGTACTGCGGACCGGCTACGCTCCAGGTTTCGGAGGGCGCAAATTTTACAAGGTGTTTTGGCTGCTTATGGCTTGAAGGCTCATGACGGAGGGCTGGTGCCGGGCATACAGATTTCCAACCAAACAGGAAGTCATGTCATCGCCCGCGATCTGGCCGAAGTCTGGGTTGAAGCCCAACGCATGACCGGCGAGGTTATTGACCCCCTGGACCCGCGCTTCATTGGTCAAGGCGGAGTGACATAATTGGAAACAGCTGCTGATGGCCGCATCCGGCTCACGCTACTTGGTGGCTATCTCGGCTCTGGCAAAACCACTTGGCTGCGACATCAGTTACATCAAGGTCTATTCAAGGATACCTTTGTCATCGTCAACGAAGCGGCAGAGACCCCCGTTGATGATGCCTTGTTGCAACAGTCTTCCCGGCTTGCTGTATTGGCTGGTGGTTGCGCCTGCTGCACCGGCAAAGCGGACCTGATCAACTTGCTACGCGGCCTGTGTAACGACCGCACCAAAACAGTTTCAACTGATCAACGGCTGAAGCGCGTTGTACTTGAAACCAGCGGACTCGCTGACCCCGGTCCAATCGTTGAGGCCATCAAAGATGACCCGGTTCTCGTGAACCATATTGTCGTCTCCGAAATTCTTGTCATGGTTGACGGACTGCACGCTATGAGTCAGTTGCGCACCGAGCCGCTGGGGCGCCGACAAGTAGAAATCGCGGATCGCTTCATGATCAGCAAACTGGATGAAACACAGGTTGCTGAAACAGCAAAGTTGCTGGCCACTTTGCGTACCCTCAATCCGGGTGCTGCTCTGTTTGGCAGTGTCCGGGGATCAGAGGCAGCATTGCCAGATTTTGAAGGCGTTGAACCGGAAAATCTGGCTGCATTGTCTGACCACCACGACAGACCACAAATATTTCCTGCCAGAATCAAGATTGACGACGACATTGACTGGACAGCGTTCAGCATTTGGCTTTCCGCTCTCTTGCATGCGCGCGGCCATGACGTCGTGCGAGTCAAGGGTGTTGTAAGAACTCCGGCCGGTCGGCTGCTGATACAAACGGTTCGCAAAATTGTTCAGTCCCCAGAAATTCTTCCCGAGCAAGATGATCGGTCAGATCGCGAAGACGGCACCATTGTGGTCATTGGCAGGGGCTACCAGGCCGAAGACTTGACGCGATCACTGCAACGTTTCGCCGGAGTTAGTTCTGCGAACCCATGATTGGCTTTGAGGCCAGCAGCCCAAGTGGAATGATGCAGCTGGCTTACACGGCGGGGATCTCGCTGTGGTGCATGAAAATCGCAATTCGGCGATATGGACAAAGCAGCCTTGCCAAGCAATAAGACTGCATGGCGGGGTTTTGGACACGTTTTAAAAGGGATCGGCTTGCTGTAGCGGGAATCTTCGTCATTGCGGTTTTCACTTTGGCTGCGCTGCTGGCACCGGTGGTTTCGCCCTTTGACCCCTCCGAACAGTTCTTTGATGGTTTGACGCTTGAAGGCTCTCCCCTGCCGCCCAGTATGCGGTTTTGGTTTGGCACCGATACGAATGGCCGCGATCAGTTTTCGCGACTGCTTTACGGCGCGCGCACTTCGATGATGATTGGCATTGTGGCGAATGGACTTGCAGTTGCCGTGGGTGCTGCCCTTGGCATCATCGCGGGCTATCTGAAGGGTCTCACTGGTGCCGCCATCATGCGGTTTACGGATTTGATGATGGCGTTCCCCCCTTTATTGTTGGCTATCGCCTTGGCGGCTGTGCTGAAGCCTGGCCTCAATATCGTCATTCTGGTCATTGCCCTTGTAAACTGGGTGCAGATCGCACGCGTGATCTATGCTGAAACGATCGCCTTGTCTGAACGTGAATTCATAGAAGCAGCACGCGCCATGGGCGCTGGTACAGGACGCATTCTGTGGCGGCATGTTTTTCCGCATTTGATCCCGACGATCATTGTTTACGGCACACTCGGTATTGCAACAACTGTGTTGCTGGAATCCATGCTCTCATTTCTGGGCCGAGGTGTGCAACCACCAACGCCCGCCTGGGGCATGATGATTTTTGAAAGCCAGAGCTATTTCCTCAATGCACCATGGCTCGTCTTTATTCCCGGAGCAGCTATTTTGATTCTGGCGCTCGCCTTCAACCTGGTCGGCGACGGGTTGCGTGACGCACTCGACCCGACACAGCGAGGAAAAGGCTGATGCTGCGCTACCTCTTCAAGCGGCTGACGGCCTCACTGATCATCCTCTTCGGAGTCACAGTTGTAACTTTTGCCCTGGCCTACCTGATCCCGGCTGATCCCGTTGCGATGATTGCCGGGCGCAGCTCAACACCAGAGATCCGCGAAAATATACGGAAGCAACTCGGTCTCGATCAACCGCTGCCTGTGCAGTACGCAACCTATGTCAGCAAGCTTGTGCAAGGCGACATGGGGCGGTCATACGCCCGCAAGTCTGATGTAGCTCCCCTCATCGCATCACGGCTGGCTCCGACATTGTTGTTGATGTTTGCAGCAATCTTGGCCGAATTGCTGATCGGGATACCTGCCGGGCTTTATGCTGCAAGCCGCCGTGGACGATTGGGTGACAAAGTTGCGATGACACTGTCATTTGCCAGTGTTTCAACGCCACAATTCGTTTTGGGCCTCACACTGCTTTACGTGTTTGCCTATCAGCTTGGCTGGTTTCCCTTGGGTGGCTATGGCAATTTTTCGCATATCATTTTGCCTGCGCTCACGCTGGGGCTTGCTGGTGGCGGGTGGTATTCGCGCATGATGCGGTCTTCGATGATCGAGGTCTTGCGAAATGACTATATCCGCACGGCGCGCGCCAAGGGCATGCCGGAGTGGCGCGTGCTGATGAAACATGGCTTGCGCAATGCGATTTTACCTGTTGTTGCCATGATCGGTCTCGACATCGGCATATTCATGTCGGGAGTGGTGGTGGTTGAGAGCGTGTTCGGTTGGCCAGGCATCGGCCAGCTGATGTGGCAGGCCATTCAATCACTCGATATCCCTATCATCCTCGGCGTGACCACCGTTGCGGCAATTTTTATCATTTTGGGAAATCTTGTGGCAGATCTGCTCGCACCTCTTATTGACCCACGCATAAAACTGGGCTGACAATGCAAAGATAAACACAGGGAGAATACAAATGAAACGCCTATTGATGACGGTTGCAGCTGCTGCCTTGCTTGCAACTTCGCCCGCCGCACTTGCAGCGCCAAAACAAGGTGGTGCTGCCACCATCACATTCGCCAATGACCTGACGACACTGGATCCTGCCGTTGGCTACGACTGGCAGAACTGGTCGGTCATAAAGTCGATTTTCGATGGCCTGATGGACTACAAGCCCGGCACCACCGAGTTGGAGCCTGACCTTGCTGAGAGCTTCACTGTCTCAGACGATGGTCTCAACTACACGTTCAACCTGCGCGAAGGTGTGAAGTTCCACAATGGCCGCGTGATGACATCGGCTGATGTGAAGTATTCATTTGAGCGCATGGTGAACCCTGCAACACAAAGCCCGGGCGCAGGCTATTTCGGCATGATTGCCGGATTTGATGATGTGGCGGGCGGCAAGGCGACAACGCTTTCCGGCATTGAAACACCAGACGACAAGACAGTGATTTTCAAGCTCACGCGCCCTGATGCAACATTCCTGCATTTGATGGCAATCAACTTTGGCTACATTTTGCCGAAGGAATCCGTGGAAGCCGCAGGTGCCGATTGGGGCAAGAAGCCTGTGGGCACAGGTGCGTTCAAATTTGTTGAATGGGTACCTGGCCAGAACATCAAGCTTGAGCGCAACAAGGACTATTTCCGCACTGGCGTTCCCTACCTCGACACGGTGAATTTCGCCTTCGGCCAAGATCCGACGGTTTCAGTGTTGCGACTCAAGAATGGCGAAGTCGACATTCTGGGTGATGGCATTCCACCGGCGCAATTTGCCGAAGCCATGGCCGATGCTGCCAACAAGGACCTGATTGTTGAAGGCAACCAGTTGCACACGGGCTACGTGACACTCAATGTGACAGTGGCGCCTTTTGACAATCTGAAAGTGCGTCAGGCAGTGAATATGGCTATCAACAAGGACCGCATCGTCAAGCTGATCAACAATCGCGCCGCACCTGCAAGCCAGCCCTTGCCGCCCGCCATGCCAGGCTACAACACGGCGAACAATGGTTTTGCCTTTGATCCGGAAGGGGCCAAGAAGCTTCTCGCTGAGGCTGGTGTAGGCGAAATCACCACTGAGCTTTACACCATGAATGTCGATCCAAACCCACGCATAGCCCAAGCGATACAACAGGATCTGGCGGCGGTCGGCATCAAGGCTGAAATCAAGTCACTGGCGCCCGCTGAAGTCATCGCTGCTGGTGGTTCGGGCAAGGCCCCGATGATCTGGTCTGGCGGCATGGCTTGGATTGCTGACTTCCCTGATCCTGCCAATTTCTACTACGGCATTTTGGGTTGCGCTGGTGCTGTTGACGGCGGTTGGAACTGGTCCCGCTATTGCAACAAGGCGCTCGATGAGCGCGCCACCAAGGCAGATGCCATGGTGAAGGGTGATCAAACCGCAGCTCGCATTGCCGAGTGGCAGGCGATCTTTGACGAGGCAGGAAAGGACGCAGCCTGGGCACCGATCTTCAACGAAAAGCGCTTCACCTATCACTCCGCGCGTTTGGGTGGAGATGCATCTCTGTTCACGGATCCAATCCATATTCCAGTGAACTACGACTACATCTTCGCAAAGGACGCACAGTAATATGGGAGAACAGGCGCGCTCTTTCGAGTGCGCCTGTTGTACATCATGACAAAAAAACACATTTGCAATCACACCATTCACGATCACCAATGCCACTTTGGCTGGAACAAGGACAATGCGCCCGTGGTGCGGATTGCGCCCGGTGAATCGATTGAGTTCCATCCGCAAGATTCGTCCGGCGGGCAACTCACAACCAAGTCAATCGTCGCTGACATTGCGACACTGGATTTCAGCAAGGTCAATCCCGTGGCAGGGCCCGTCTACATTGAAGGTGCAGTACCAGGCGATGCGATCAAGGTGACCTTGCTGGGGTTCAAACCTTTGGGTGGCTGGGGATGGACTGCGAATATTCCGGGCTTTGGGTTGCTTGCGGATCAATTCAAAACGCCTGCTCTCCACATCTGGAAATATGATGCGACGTCGCTTGCCCCTGCCATGTACGGGCCCGGCGGTCGTGTGCCTTTGAAGCCGTTCTGCGGCACAATAGGTTTGGCACCCGCCGAGAGTGGCACGCATTCCATTGTTCCACCGCGCCGCATGGGTGGCAATATGGATATTCGCGACATGGCAGATGGTACTGAGCTTTATTTGCCAGTCGAAGTTGCTGGTGGCTTGTTCAGTGTTGGCGATACACATGCCTGCCAAGGTGATGGCGAAGTATGCGGCACGGCAATTGAAAGCCCCTGCTCTGTGGCTGCAAAATTTGAACTTGTGAAAAACGCCAATCTCGCTTTTCCGCGCTTCACCACGCCCGGTCCTGTGACGCGTCATCTTGATGTCAAGGGCTATGAAGTGACAACGGGTATTGGGTCCGATCTCATGGAAGGGGCCAAAGCTGCTGTTTCCGGCATGATCGATCTTTTGTCGAAGCGCTACAACATGAATGCAGTTGATGCATACATGCTGTGCAGCGTGTGTGGCGACCTGCGCATCAGTGAAATCGTCGACATGCCAAACTGGGTTGTCTCTTTCTATTTCCCGCGCGTGGTGTTTGAATGAGCCAGGCGCCGCTGCTGCGCGTCAGCGGACTGACAACAGGCTTTCGTACAGAGCGTGGACCAGTTCGCGTTGTTGAAGACGTGAGCTTTGACATTCGTCCCGGCGAAACTCTGGGTCTAGTCGGCGAGTTCTGGCTGCGGAAAAAGTGTGACGGCACAAACCATCATGCGCCTTTTGCCTCACCCTCCTGCTTTCATCGAGCGCGGCGTCATGCAATTTGGAGACGATGATCTTGTGACTGTTCCGGAAAAGCGGATGCAGAAAATTCGTGGTGAAAAAATTGGCATGATCTTCCAGGAACCAATGACCAGCCTTAACCCTACCATGACGATCGGTGCGCAGATCGCTGAAGTCTTGTTGCTGCACAAAGACATGCGCTACACAGAAGCGAAACCGCTGGTGGTCGAGACCCTGCGGCTCGTGGGAATTGGCAATGCTGAACGCCGGCTTGCACAGTTTCCACATGAGCTTTCCGGCGGGCTTCGCCAACGTGTGATGATCGCAATGGCCATTATCTGCAAGCCGCAACTGCTGATCGCCGATGAACCAACCACGGCACTTGATGTCACTATTCAGGCGCAGATCATGGAGTTGCTGCAAACCTTGCAGCGCGAACTAGGTCTTGCGATCCTCTTGATCACCCATGATCTCGGCGTTGTCGCACGAATGTGCCAGACGATTGCTGTCATGTACGCGGGCCGCATTGTTGAAATGGGCAACACGCAACAGGTACTTGAAAATCCAAGGCACCAATACACCGCCGCCCTGCTTGCGTCGTCACCGCGCCTTGCGATCAAGGGCGAAGCGCTCGCGACGATACCGGGCCTCGTGCCACCGCCAGGTCAGCGCGGTACGGGTTGTGGATTTGCAAGCCGCTGCACGCAAGCGACCGACACGTGCCACAGTGAGTTCCCGCGCTTCGAAAGCCATGGCAACCACACTGTGGCATGCTGGCATCCGGTTAAACACCATGCTGCTTGAAGCGCGGAATCTTTCCAAGAGTTTTGCCGCCCGCGATGGCAAGGGACGCGTACAGGCGGTAAATGGCGTTGATTTCAGCGTTGAAGCTGGCACCACGATGGGCATTGTTGGTGAATCTGGTTGCGGAAAATCGACTTTAGCCCGTTTGCTTCTACGTTTGATTGAACCAAGCAGCGGTAATGTATATTTCAATGGCCGCGATGTGCTTGCCATGAATACGGCAGATCTAAAAGCACTGCGGCGCGAAGTGCAGTTTGTGCATCAGGATCCCTTCGCCTCACTCAATCCGCGCATGTCTGTCGGGGCTATCATTGCGGAACCGCTTGAAGTTCACGGCATTGGCACTTAACCTTGCGCCGTCATCGCGTTGAAGAACTACTCTCTCTGGTTGGCCTTGATCCAAGTGCCGCAGGCAAATACCCGCATGAATTTTCAGGCGGACAGCGCCAACGTATCTGCATTGCCCGCGCCATTGCCATTGAACCCAAACTTGTAGTGCTGGACGAGCCGGTGTCCGCCCTCGATGTTTCTATCCAGGCACAAATCCTCAATCTTCTGAATGATCTGAAGGCAAGGCTTGGCTTGACCTATGTTATGATTTCGCATGATCTGTCAGTGGTGAAATATCTCTGCGATCAGGTCGCTGTCATGTATCTCGGAAAGTTCGTTGAGCAAGGACCAGCAGATGCAGTTCTGCACAAGCCACTGCATCCTTATACGCAAGCTCTGGTATCAGCGGTACCAGACATCGCCACACACGCACCGCAACAACGCATCATTCTCAACGGAGAGCCGCCCAATCCTGAACAACTCCCAACAGGCTGTGCCTTTCATCCCCGTTGCTTCAAGGCGGTTGAGCGTTGCGGGACATCAACACAGCACTTAAGAGAAGTAGGTGCGCAAATCGTTGCGTGTGATCAAACCACAGTCCAACGGATGCAAACGCTGTAATTCCAAATTGCATGCATCTTGATTGCACCAAATGGTTACTTGGCGTATTGTGAAGAACGGCACAGGGAGCTCGTCAAATGTCAGCCATTTCCAACCGCAAATTTGGTCGCCTCGGCTTTGAAATCACAGACATGGGGTTTGGTGCAGCACCCATTGGTAACTTTCTGAAACCGATCTCGGAGGCTGAAACAGAAGCCATGATCACGCGTGCCTGGGAAGCAGGGATGCGATACTTCGATACGGCACCCTATTATGGGCACGGACTTTCCGAATTGCGGCTTGGGCACTATTTGCGCTGGAAGCCGCGAGATGCATTCGTGGTCTCCAATAAGGTTGGCCGCGTGTTGAAGCCCGCGCGGCGCAAGGATGTCGAATTCAAGCCCTGGGTGGATGGCGCGGCGTTCCGCAGCCAGTTCGACTACTCCTACGATGGCACCATGCGGAGCTTTGAGGACTCATTGCAGCGCACGGGTCTGGAATACTTCGACATCCTGTTCATCCACGATGCTGACCGGTTCACCCATGGTCCGGAAATGCAGAAGGTCTATTTTAGGCAGGCAATTGATGGCTGTTATCGTGCGCTTGTTGACTTGCGCACGCAAGGCCTCGTCAAGGCGATTGGTGTTGGTGTCAACGACGTGGATGTAATGCTCGACTTCATGAAGCTGGGCGATTTCGATGCACTGCTCATGGCGGGGCGATACACATTGCTGGAGCAGGAGGCGCTGAACGAGTTGCTGCCGCTGTGCGAGCGGCGCGGTACAGCTATCGTGATTGGCGGCGGCTTCAACGGCGGCATCCTGGCGACGGGCGCAAAACCAGGTGCGAAGTGGAATTATGCGCCAGCACCCGACCACATCATGGCGAAGGTGAAAAAGATCGAAGCCGTGTGCGCGCGCCACAACGTGCCCCTGCCCGCCGCCGCATTGCAGTTCCTGCTCGCCCATCCAGCCGTCGCATCACATGTGCCAGGCACGCGCAATGTTCAACAGATGAACCAGAACATTGAGCTTGTGGCGCATCCTGTTCCGAAAGCGTTTTGGCAGGAGTTGAAGTCCGAGAAACTTGTGCGCGAGGATGCACCGGTTCCTACTTGATCACCAGGACCTTGTTGCGGTCCATGGTGAGGGCGACGGCAGCAACAAGAATGAAGCCGAAGATGATCTGCTGGGCGAAAACGGATACACCCATGAAGGTCATGCCGATACGGACGACCTGAACGATCAGCGCGCCCACGAATGTGCGCCAGATTGAACCGACACCGCCTGTAATCGCGGTGCCGCCGACAACGATTGACGCAATGGCCGGGAGCAGAAACTCGTTGGCCAAAGTCGGAGACCCTGATCCGAGCCGCGCGCCCATGACGACACCAGCAATGCCGGCCATGGCACCGGACAGAGTATAGGTGATGATCTTGACACGGTCGACGTTGATGCCGGAAGCGAGCACCGCATTTTCTTGCGCGCCAATGCCGCGCACGATGCGGCCATAGGGTGTGAGGCTGAGGATGGCGCTGAGCAGCAGCAGAAACACAAGTCCAACCCATATTTCATTTGGCACGCCAAGAAAATCATTGATGGCCCAGAAGAGATATTTCTGGCTGACGTCGTCTGACAGGCTCACGGACTTGGCTTCGGTGAACCAAAAGCCGGCACTCAGCACCACGCCGCTGATGGCGAGTGTTGCGATGAAAGAAGGAATTCGCAGCCGCGTGGACACAAAGCCGCCTGCAAATCCAGCGATGGTGCCGCCCATGACAGCCAATGGAACAGCCCAGAAGCCCAAGCGCGTGAGATAAACCGCAAGAATGCATGAGGTCATGGACGCCACGGCCTGCACCGAAAGATCAATCCCCCCCATCATGATCACCAGCGTGACACCTGAGGCCATCAGGAACAGCGTCATGGTGTCTGACGTCAGTGTCAGCAGATTTTGCACGGAGAAGAATGTGTGATCATAAGTGCCGACGATCAGCACCAGCACCGCAAGCACGATGATCGGCATCCAGGTTTGCAGAAGAGGGGCAAAGCGATTGCTCATACCATGTGCTCCACCAGCTTCACCTGCTCTGGCTTGCGGCCCGCGGGTGCATCCAGTCGCGCCGTCACCTGCCCATCGCGCATGACAAGGATGGTGTTGGACAGGCCAATCACTTCATCCAGTGTATCACCCAACAGTATGATGGCGAGGCCCTCCTCCGCGATATCACGGATGAGATCGTACACATCTTCCTTGGCGCCGACGTCGACGCCACGTGTGGGGTGATCGAGAATGAGAACTTTCACGCCCGCAATTCGCCATTTTGAAAGTACCGACTTTTGCTGATTGCCGCCAGAGAGACTGCCGATCATCGTGTCAGGCGATGGCGTTTTGATTTTCAGGCGATCGATCCAGCTCTGCGCCGTCTGCCGCTCCTTGGCGAATTGCACCAAGCCTGATTTCGTGAAAGCCGGTAGAGCTGCAAGTGTCATGTTTTCGGCAACGCTGAACTGGGCAACGATGCCCTCCACTTTTCGTTCCGCCGGGACAAGGCCTATGCCCACATCGGTGGCGTCATAGGCGGCACGGAAAGCGACGGGCTTGCCGTCCAGCTTCAGCGTGCCGGATGTGGGCTGTGTATGGCCTGCCAGACAGCGGGCGAGATCTTCGCGTCCTGATCCGATGACTCCAGCAATGCCGAGAACTTCGCCTGCGTGTAGATCAAACGAAACGTTGGAGAAACTGCCGTCGCGGCCCAGGCCTTCCGCTGACATGACAATCTGCTCGCGCGGCACTGCCTGCCTGGCCTCGCGATAGTATTCCTCGTGCAGTTGGCGGCCCACCATGTGGGTGTGAAGTTCGTGAATGGTCGCTTGCTTGGCAGGCAATTCCTTCACCACCCTGCCATCACGCATCACATAGACACGATCGGAAATATGCAACACTTCTTCCAGCCGGTGGGAAATGAATACGATGGAAGCGCGGGATTTGAGGTCCGCGATGATCTGGTACAAGAGGTCCACTTCTTTCTGCTCCAGCACCGATGTCGGCTCGTCCAGAAGAATGGTGACTTGGCCCTTGATGCGGCTGTCGAGAGATAGGGCCTTGGCAATCTCCACCATCTGCCGGTCCGCAAAGGAAAGATAGGTGCAGCGCGTTGCAGGATGGATGCTGAGCTTCACTTTCTGGAGTTCAGCTGCGGCGGCTTCGTTCATGCGCTTTTTGGAGATGAGGCCATAGCGGATGAATTCTTCCTCGCGGCCGAGAAAGATATTTTCGGCGATGCTGAGCGTGGGCAGGATCGATTGCTCCTGGAACACCATGGCGATGCCGGAGTCGAAGGCCTGGCGTGACGAGGTAATGTGCACGCGTCTGCCATTGACACGGATTTCGCCTGTGTCCGGCTGGTAATTGCCATTGAGCACCTTGAGAACCGTGGACTTGCCCGCGCCATTCTCGCCAATCAGGCCAACCACCTCGCCTGCGTGGATTGCGAAGGACACGTCGTCGAGCGCTTTCACGCCAGGGAAAGACTTGGAGATGTTGCGGAGTTCAAGTACGGGCGCGGTCATTTCACAACGTCCAGTCTTGAACGGTCGAGCGCCAGCGCCACAGCGACAATGATCAACAAGCCCTGCACGCCCTGTTGCATGTAGGGCTGTACGCCCATTTGCACGAGGCCATTGCTCAGGACGACGACAATGAAAACGCCGATAACAGAATTGAGGACCGAGCCAACACCACCAGACAAAGCGGTGCCGCCAACGACAACGGCTGTGATGGTGGTGAACAGTCGGCCCTGGCTGATCAACGCGTGGCCTTGGCCGAATTGCGCAGCCGCCATGACGCCGCCGAGGCCGCAGAACAGGCCCGCAATGGTGAATGCAAGGATTCGTGTGCGCTCGATGGGGATACCGACAGCGCGTGCAGTGTTTTCATCGGTGCCCAAGGCATAGAACCAGCGACCCCAGCGCGTGCGTTCCTGGATGATCCAGGCGATGATGACAGCCATCGCCGCAATCCAGACCGCCATGGGAATGGCGAGCACGCGACCAAGGGACAAGAAGCGGAATGTCTGGTCGGAGATGCGGACCGTATCGCCCCCCAGAACCGCCATGGCGATACCCACACCAGCAAAGCCCATCCCGAGCGTTGTCATGAATGTGGGAGTCTTGAGCTTGATGTGAAGCCAACCATTGAGCCACCCCATGATTCCGCCCAGGGCAATGGCGATCGGAACCGCGAACAGGCCAATGTCGTTTGATGAAATGCTGTTGGCAACGAGCAGGCTGGTGACAACAGCTGAGAGCGCCACGATGCCTTCAACAGAGAGATCAATCGATCCCATCAGAATAACGAAGGTGGCTCCCATGCAGAGCACAATGGGGATGGAGGCGGAGTTCAGGATCCTGACGAGATTGTCAAGCGTCAGGAAGTTTGCGTTGAAGACGGAAATGAGAAGACACAACAGAACAAGCACTGCGACAGGAGCCCATTGCCGCCATCGCTTCAGGGCCGCTCCCTGTGTTGATTGCATTGCCTGCACGTCCCTGCCCGCTTCAGAGGAAAAAGAGAGGACCGGGCGTTTCCGCCCGGCCCCAGTCTTACACCAGGGAGAAACTATCCGCGATACTGGATTTGGCCTGTGGCCTTGCCCCAGAGGTCGTTGAAGTCCACCTTGGCCGGATTGTTCTTGTAAGCCGCAACAGATTCTTTCGTCACGATGATGCCTGTACCGTAGAATTCGCGGTGCTCATTCGGCTCCTTCGAGATGTCGATCTTGCCTGTCGCGTGTGCGTAAGGAATAGCGAGACCCATGCCACCGGTCCACAATGGGTCCCAGGCCACGGTGCCAGCGAACTCGCCAGCTTCGATCGCCTTCACCGCGAGCTCAATGCCGTCAATGCCGACGACGGGCACTTTTCCTGCGAGTCCGTTCTGACGCAACGCTTCGAGGGCTCCCATGCCCATGCCGTCATTGGCGGCAAACACACCCTTGATATCTGCGCCGAAGCGGGTCAACCAGGCTTGCGTGATGTCGAAGGCCTTCTGTTCGTTCCAGTCTGCTGGTTGGAAGTCGAGCAGCTGCACTTTGCCATTGGTCTTGGCAATTGCATTGTCGAGTCCGAGTTTGCGTTCAATCGCCGGAACATTGGAGAGGATGCCGCCGAGTGCCACGATACCACCTTCGCCGCCAAAGGCCTTGAAGAGTTCATTGGCGATGGCTTCAGCGGTTGGCACGCCGTCGAAAGACATGTGCGCAACATAGTTGGGGTTGTGATCCCAGGGATGAAGGTCAGCGGGCTTGTTCCATTGCGTGACCACAAAGCCGCCTGCCTTCTTCACTTCATCGACAATGACTTTTGCGTCAGGCGAATCGTTTGGATCGACATTGAGGATGAGCTTTCCGCCGGTGCGCTGCAGCAGCGCCTTGATATCAGAGATGCCCTTCTCGGAATTACCTTCGGTAACAAGCGTTTCATACTTCGCGCCAATTGTTTTCGCAAAGTCCTCTCCGCCCTTGGCGAAGGTGGCGTGATAGGGGTTAGCGACAGAGCGCATGGAATTGGCCAGCGTCCAGGTCGTTTCCTGGGCGATGGCGGGCATCGGGAAGGTGCTTGCCGCGGCAATACCAGCAACGCCTTTCAACACGGTACGACGGTTCAGGCGGGAAATATGAGATGTCGAAGCAGCCATTTGATGTCCTCCCATTTTTGGCTTTACTGCACTAACTAGTTACTGCATTAAGGATCAGAGTCAAGACCCTGCACGGCTTGGTGTCAACATGTTAGGAGTGAAAGGCTGAAAGTGATTCAGGGTCGACGTGCATGACGGAAGCAATTGAAACAGAAGGGCGTATGGGTGATGCGGTGAAGCGCAAGGTGCTGCCGCGCGACGCCGATTTGACCCGAAAGCGCATTCTGGCGGCAGCCACTGTTGAGTTCGCGCGGAAAGGTCTAGGTGGTGCCCGCGTTGATGAGATTGCACTGCGCTCGAAATCCAACAAGCGCATGATTTACCACTACTTCGGCAGCAAAGAGCGCCTGTTCACAGCCGTTCTGGAGGAAGCCTATTCCGGCATCCGCTCTGCCGAGCGCGAATTGCATCTCGATGAGCTAGATCCGGAGACAGCCATCAAGCGGTTGGTCGAGTTCACCTGGACATATTACATTGAGCATCCCGAGTTTCTCACCCTCGTGAACAGCGAGAACCTGCATCGCGCCAGGCATCTCAAGGGATCGGAAGTCATTCGAAAGACGTCCAGCCAATTCGTGAATATGGTGAAATCCATCCTCGATCGCGGTGTTGCCACGGGTGTTTTCAGAATCGGCATTGATCCCGTGCAGCTCAACATCACCATCGCGGCGATTGGCTATTACTATCTCAACAACCACTATACTGGCTCAATCATTTTTGAGCGTGACCTGATGTCTCAAGCAAATTTGACAGCGCGACTGAAATTCAATCTCGACACGGTCCTGCGCCTTATCAAGAAGAACCCCTAACGCATGTACCTTCCCCGCCCGCTTCAAGCTCAAGAAACCTATGACCAAATACGGGAGACGGCACGCCGTTTTGCCGGTGCAGAAGTCAGACCCATAGCAGCAGAGTTGGACGAGACCGAGTCCTTTCCTGCGGAGCTATATTCGAAAATGGCTGGCTTGGGCCTCTTCGGCATCACAGTGCCAGCTGAGTCTGGCGGCGCGGGTCTCGATGTTCTGTCCTACGCGATTGTTATGGAAGAACTGTCGCGCGCCTATTCGTCTGTTGCCGACCAGTGTGGGCTGGTTGAATTGATCGGCACACTCCTGACAGTCCATGGCACCGCGATGCAACAGGCAGAGTGGCTTGCTCCGGTTCTCACATTCAGAAAGCGGGTCGCCTATTGCATCACCGAGGCAGAAGCCGGAACAGATGTATCCGGTATCAAGACGACGGCACGTCGTGACGGTGATGGCTGGGTTCTCTCTGGTTCCAAAATCTGGATTCACAATGCGCCCGTGGCTGACGTGGGATTTGTCCTTGCCCGCACCAATCCCGAAGCTGGCCACCGCGGGATGTCAATCTTCATTGTTGATCTCAATGTGCAGGGCGTTTCGCGTGGCAAGAAGGAACACAAGATGGGCCAGCGTGCTTCACCTGTTGGTGCGTTGCACTTCGACTCGGTCAAACTGCCTGAAAATGCCTTGCTTGGTGAGGAAAACCGTGGCTTCCACATCATGATGAGCGTGCTCGACAAGGGCCGCATCGGCATCGCCGCGCTCGCCGTTGGCATTGCACAAGCGGGACTCGATGCAGCTGTTGACTACGCCAAGACACGCAAACAGTTTGGCAAAGCCGTCGCTGAAAACCAGGGCTTGCAATGGCTCTTGGCCGACATGCAGAAAGACATCACTGCCGCTCGCGCCCTGGTGCAGCGCGCGGCCATGGTGATGGATGCTGGCGGCAACGCGACAATGGACTGTTCCATCGCCAAATGCTTCGCCAGCGACAGCGCCGTGCAACACACCGCAAACGCTGTCCAGGTGTTTGGTGGATCAGGCTACATCCGCGGATTCGAAGTCGAGCGACTGTATCGCGACGCCAAGATCACGCAAATCTATGAGGGCACCAACCAGATCCAACGCTCCATCATTGCGCGTGAACTGCTGCGAAATTGACGGTCAAACCGGCCATCAGTTGATGACATCAGTTCACTGGCGTCAGCAGCGGCCTTCCCGTGTAGTGGGCCGCAAGATTATCCACCACCAGCTGCATCATGGCATCGCGCGTTTCCACCGTGCCGCTCGCATGATGCGGCGACAGCACCACATTTTCGAAAGTCGCAAAGGCCGGATCAGGCTTGGGTTCGTTGAGATAGACATCAAGCCCCGCCCCACCGATCTTGCCGGTCCGCAGCGCGTCGATGAGCGCCGCTTCATCCACGACCGAGCCGCGCGCCACATTGACGAACGTGCCCTTGGGGCCAAGCGCCTGCAATACCTCGGCAGACACCAGCCCCATCGTAGCAGTACCACCCGGTGTAATGGCAATAAGCACATCCGCCCACGTCGCCATCTCAACCAGATTCTTGAAATAGCGATACTTGAACTCCGGCTTTTCATTGCGCGCGAAATAACCAATCTCTTGTTCCATCGCTGCACACCGCCGCGCAATCGCCTGCCCGATCCGCCCCAGACCCACGATTCCAACCCGCGAACCCGCAGTGCGACGCGTCAACGCCATCGGGCCGATGCGGCCCCAATCCCCGCTGCGCACCAGACGATCCCCCTGCAGTAATTTGCGCCGCGCCGCGAGCATCAGCAAGATGCCCATGTCGGCAACATCGTCAGTCAAGACATCTGGCGTATTCGTAAAGCGAATGCCGCGCTCGCTCAGCGCTGGCACGTCAACGGCATCATAGCCAACCGAAGAACTGCAAACCACTTTCAGTGCCGGAAGTCTTGCAATGAAATCGCGCGTCAGCGGAAAATGCCCGCTCGTCACGGCACCCGTACAAACCCGGCCGACATCCGCCAGCATCGCGTTCTTGTCTTGCGCAAGGTCATGGCGATGCAGCCTGTAGGCCGTTTCAAGAAACTCCATCTGCTTTGGCATCAAGGGATCAAAAACAATGACGTCCTGTGGCATGGTGCCTCCAAAATTTTCTGGTGCACACGCTTAAGAGTCATTTGCGGTCAGCGCAAGACGCACAAGCAAAAACGCCTCCCCCCGGTCAAGGGGAAGGCGCAGAACCAGCTTGACGCCAGCTATCAATCATAAAGAACAGCGGCGACCTTCGGGTCGGCAATGTTCGACTTGTCGTACCAATAGAAACCAGTGTCGATGATTTTCTCGAGTTTTTCGCCCTTTATCGCCTTGGCGAGCGAATTCACGACGCATTGGCCGATACCGACAGGATTCTGCGTGATCGAACCGATGAGTGTACCATCCATGATGGCATCCTTCTGGGTCTTGCCAGAGTCATAGCCGACGCCAACGATCTTGGACTTGGATTCCTTGATCGCAACAGCAAGACCGATGGCAGCGCCTTCGTTCGAAGCGAAGATGCCTTTGAGGTTCGGATAGGCCTGCATGGTTGCCTTGATATCGTCAGCAGCCTTGAGCGCGTCATTGGCATACTTGATGTCAACGATCGTGATCTTCGGATACTTTTCCTTGATGCGGTTCACGAAACCATCGCGGCGGCCAATGCCGGTTGCCGAAGTCTGGTCATGGATTTCAGCTGCAATCTCGCCTTCCCCGCCGATGGCTTCAGCCAGCTTGTCGGCTGCCGCACCGGCTGCATTCACGTTGTCTGTGGTGCAGGTGGTGAGTGGCAGGTCGCTGTCAACGCCCGAGTCAAATGCAACGATGGGGATGCCGGCGTCAGCAGCCTTTTGCAGGGCTGGCACCTGAGCCTTCGAGTCAAGAGCGGCAAAGCCCAGACCCTGTGGCTTCTTGGCAATCGCGGCATTCAGGATGTCGGTCTGCTTGTCGATTTCGGCTTCCGTGTTTGGACCTTCAAACGTGATGGTCACGCCGTTTGCGGCGGCGGCTTCTTCAGCACCGGCTTTCACAGCCTGCCAGAACTGGTGGCTGAAACCCTTGGCGATGATTGGAAAATAGACATCTGCGGCAAGGCTTGGTGCCGAAGACATCGCTGCAGCGCCAAGCAAGGCGGCTGCGAACAGGCTCTTCTTCATGTTTAACTCCGTTGGTATTGCAATACACCGCATCTGGCTGCGGCCACCATGTTGGAACAATAATGCGAATTCCGAATTTTGCGGTCTTCCTCCCTGTCCTACATTTTTTTCCGCAGTGCTATGTCGACATACACTGCGATGATGATGATAACGCCAGTCACCACGATCTTCCATTCTTCCTGCACGCCCATGACGCGCAGTCCGTTGGTCAGAACACTCATGATGAAAGCGCCAATGATGGTGCCGAGAACCGTGCCGCGCCCGCCCGATAGCGACGTGCCGCCAATCACCGTTGCAGCAATGGCATCAAGCTCGTAGCCAAGTCCCAGTGCAGGTTGCGCCGAATTAAGCCGCGACGAGACAAGCAATCCGGCGACGCCGCAAATCATGCCGCTCAGCGCATAGGTGACGATCTTCCAGAAATCGACATTGACACCGGAAAGCCGCGCAGCTTCTTCATTGCTGCCAAGCGCGAAAATATAGCGACCAAGAAGCGTGCGATTGAGAACAATGGACGCGATGATCGCCACCGCAAACATGATGAAAACACCATTTGGAACTTCAAGACCAGGAATGAGTTTGGTGATCGAACTTTCCGGAGAAATCATCTGGTAGTTTGGCGTGTCGTTGAAATAAATCGGCTTGGCACCCGAAAACACCAGCGCCAGTCCGCGCGCTATTTGCATCATGCCAAGTGTAGCAATGAAGGGAGGAATTTTCAGCTTGGCGATTGTCAGTCCCGAAATGGAACCCATGACCGCGCCGGAACCAAGCGCGCCAAGAATACCAATTGGCAGCGGCATGCCCCAGTTGGTCAGGAATATACCAGCCATCACAGCCGTCAATGTCATCATCGTGCCAACGGCAAGGTCAATGCCGGCGGAAATGATGACGAAGGTGCAGGCCACGCCAAGCACACCGTTCACGGCAGTCGCCTGCATGATATTGACCATGTTGTTCCAGGCGGCAAAGTTCGGCGCGAAAATGCTGAAGAAACCAAGCAGCGCAATGAGCACGACGAATGCCACAGCCTTTTGCAAGGCGGCAACGGTGAAAAATCCGGCCTTCTCGGGTTGCATTTGGGTGAGCGCTGTATCGGTCATCGGTCTATCTTTCCAAATGTCACGCGGCCATACCCTGACGCCGGGTGGCAAGTGTCATGATCGATTCCTGCGTCGCCGTCTTGCCGTCGAGCTCGCCAGTGATCCGGCCTTCACACATCACAATGATGCGGTGCGAAAGTCTCAATATCTCAGGCAACTCCGACGAAATCACCACAATGGATTTCCCCTGCTCGGCCAGGCCCTGCAGCAATTTGTAAATTTCCGCCTTGGCACCCACGTCAATGCCACGCGTCGGTTCGTCAAAAAAGAGAATGTCGCAATCGCGCAGCAACCACTTCGCGATAACGACTTTCTGTTGATTTCCCCCGGACAGGAGTCGCGTTTCCTGGTCTACGGACGGCGTTTTGACTTTCAGAAGATCAACATATTTTGACGATGTTTTGCGCAACGCGCCGTCCTGCATCCACATCTTGCCGGAGGTAAACCGCTGCCACGATGCCATGGTGACATTGTCGCGCACCGACATGGGTGTCACGAGACCGAAATGCTTCCGGTCTTCACTGAGATAGGCAAGACCAAGCTCCACCGCATCCTTGGGGCTCTTGATCGAGACGCGTTTCCCGTGGACATGGATTTCACCACTGTCGATGGGGTCCGCGCCAAAAATCGCTCGCGCCACTTCCGTGCGCCCTGCTCCCATCAAACCGGCAAATCCCAGGATTTCACCCTTGCGAACACTGAAACTGACGTCCCTGATCGCCCGGCCGCGATTGAGCCCGACAACGCGCAACATTTCGCTTTCGCCTCCACGGCCTTCAGCACGCGTGGCATCGGCAAGTTCGCGTCCCACCATCAGCGAGATGATTTTGGACATCGGTGTATGTACTGCGGGCAATGTGTCGATCGTCTGCCCGTCACGCATGACTGTGACACGATCTGCAATCCGCTTCACCTCATCCATCTTGTGGGTGATATACACAATGCCAACACCGTGAGTCTTCAGGTCCTTGATGACTTCAAAAAGATGCTCGACTTCGGTATCGTTCAAAGCTGACGTTGGCTCATCCATGATCAGGACTTTGGAATTGAACGACAGCGCCTTGGCAATTTCCACCAACTGCTGCCGCGCAACGGTCAGGTGGCCCACTTCACCGGCTGGATCAATCTTCACCTTCATGCGCGCAAAAAGGGCAGCTGCATCAGCGCTCATTTTTGCTTCATCAACAAACATTCCAAAACCGCGACGCGGCTCACGCCCGATATAGATGTTCTGCGCCGCCGTAAGGTGGTTCATCAGGAACAGCTCCTGATGAATGATGCTGATGCCAAGTGCCTGTGCAACCCGCGGCCCAGGCACCTCCACCTGTTTGCCATCAACAATGATCTCGCCACCATCTGGTTGATAAACCCCGGTGAGGATTTTCATGAGGGTGGATTTGCCGGCCCCGTTTTCGCCCATCAGGGCATGCACTTCGCCAGCCCGCAAATCAAACCGGGCATTCCGCAGGGCATGGACACCAGGAAAACGCTTTTCGATGCCACGAAGTTCGATCACCACCGGGGCGGACGCCATTTGGGACTGCAGGTCTGATACCGCGCTGCCAGATGTGTTTGCCATGCGGCATTCCCCCACTTGCCATTGCTGTGCAACATTGATTGCATCTTGTGCTTTTTAGGCTTGGCTGTCCAACCTGAAAGGGCTGACCAGCAGCGTGATTATTGCCGGAGCCCATGGGAAAAGCAATGATATAGTTCCAATTTTTGCAAGTTTGCCCATGGTCTTGATTGCTTCGACATCACGGTGGATATAAATGCGCGCGAGAAGCCATAACTCGGGGAAGCTGGGATCTTGACGCGCCGCAAACTGCTCTTCGCTATCGCCGCTATCGGAATCGCCTTGTCCCGGGTTTCAGCATGGGCAGAAGAAGCCGTTCGTATCGCGACGCTGAAAACTGGAACCGTTGCCTGGGAAGTGGACACCATCATCCACAACGGCCTCGACAGGAAACATGGCATGGCACTCATACTGGTGCCGGTGGGCGGCAAGCAAAGTGCTGACGTCATGCTGGCTGGCGGTGAAGCTGATGTGATTGTGTCCGACTGGATCTGGGTGTCGCGCCAGCGCAATGCTGGTGCAGATTACACATTCGCGCCCTATTCTCGGCAGGTCGGATCAATTGTCGTAAAGGGTGACTCGTCCGTCAAGTCGCTGGCAGACCTGAAAGGCAAGAGGATCGGCGTGGCCGGCGGCCCGACCGACAAGAGCTGGGTCCTGTTTCAGGCGCAGGCAAAAAAGGACTTTGACATCGATCTCGCGAAAGATGCCGAACCAGTCTTCGCTGCCCCTCCCCTCCTCAGTGAAAAACTTGGCACAGGCGAAATCGATGCCCTTATCACCTTCTGGCATTTCGCAGCCAAACTGCGCGCCAATGGTGGCCGGGATATCGCGACGGTCGCCGATGCTGCTAAATCTCTTGGACTTGATTCCGAAACACCGCTGCTGGGTTATGTTTACTCCGAAAAATGGTCCAGGGACCATGGTGACGGTGCCGCAAAGCTGGCAGCCGCATCGGCTGATGCAAAGGCCCTGCTCGCTTCCGACGACAAGGAGTGGGACCGCCTGCGACCGATGATGAACGTCACGACCGATGCCGAGTTCGAAGCGCTGAAAGCGGGCTTCCGCGCCGGCATCCCCAAATCGCAAAACGTGAATCCTGCAACTGCCAGTCAATTGTTCAAGGTCCTCGCTGAAATCGGCGGCGCTGAGTTGGCAGGCGACAAGCCTGAACTTGCCGCAGGAACTTTTGCCAAAGCCAATTGAAAAGAAGTTGTGGTATGCCGTGGGTTCATGATGTTCAATCCCGCATGAACCGCCTCATCCCGTACTTGTCAGCTCTGGTCCTGGTCGCATTATGGGCAGCGCTGTCGTGGCTGCTTCAGTCTCGTTATCTCCCATCGCCAATGGACGTGTGGACCGTCTTCTGCTCGGAACTGCAATCGGGCGACTTATTACGCCATCTCGCTGCAACATTGCTGCGTGTCCTTGCCGCCTTTGTCATTGCCATGGTGATCGGCACCGCGATTGGATTGTTCCTCGGGCGCAAACCCGCCGCCAATTCCTTCTTCGATCCCTGGCTCATTTTTGCGCTGAACATTCCGGCCCTTGTCACAATAGTATTCTGCTATTTGTGGATCGGCCTCACGGAAGCAGCCGCCGTAGCCGCAGTGGCACTCAACAAGATACCCAATGTCGCCGTCACCCTGCGCGAAGGCGCACGCGCCCTTGATCCGCACCTGGACGATGTAGCCCAAATCTATCGCATCACCGGATGGGACAGATTCAAATCTGTCATCTGGCCACAACTCGAACCCTTCATCGCCGGCGCAGTTCGCAGCGGCTTGGCAATCATCTGGAAAATCGTTCTCGTTGTGGAACTTCTGGGACGCAGCAACGGTGTGGGGTTCCAGATCAACCTGTTCTTCGGCAATTTCGACCTGCCACGCATCCTGGCCTATGCCCTGAGTTTCGTGTTCATTGTCATGCTGGTGGAAACATGTTTGGTGAAACCCTGGGAGCGGCGTGCCCGTGCCTGGCGGGGTGAACCATGAGGACAATCCGCATCGGTCCAAAATCATTCCGTGGACGGACGATATTTGGCCAGCTGGAGTTCCCCTTGGAGCATGGCAAGGTCACCATGCTCACCGGCCCGTCAGGTGTTGGGAAAACGACGTTGCTCCGCATCCTGTCTGGACTGGACACCGATGACACCGGCACGTACCTGGTTTCTGCCAGGGTCGGCATGGTGTTCCAGGAACCTCGCCTGATGCCGTGGCTGACGGCACAACAGAACATAGCACTTGTCGCTCCCGCAGCCGATTGGCTGACGCGCGTGGGTCTGTCAGGCTTTGAACACCACTACCCGCGCCAACTGTCGCTCGGCATGGCGCGGCGCGTTGCCCTTGCGCGCGCCTTGGCATTTCAACCCGATTTGCTGATCCTCGACGAACCATTCGCGTCACTCGATTCTGCAACGGCCCGCGACATGCGTAACCTGTTGCAAAACCTGTTCACCGAAAAACCCGTCACATCCGTCCTCGTGACCCATCAGCCTGACGACGGCGCCTCGCTCGCGGCAATCCGCGTTCGGCTGGAAGGCAACCCGGCAAAACTCCATCGATACTGAACGCGTGGAGCAATTCTTTGGTCCGCGTTGCAATCGAGACCAGATCTCAACTTAGGATTTTAACCCTCATAACGCGCTAAATTTGACCGCCAGAGGCTTTTCTTCACATTGGGCTACCCCGGTACCCAAAAAACCGATTCGCCGCTGTACGGCCTTCTAATGCGATTTAAAGCCCATTCTAGGATGCGACAATAGACCCGGAGCACCTCTGCACCAAGAATCGCACATCGCCAATGATAACCGCTGTCGCACGAGCCATGATATGCTAGCAGTAATGGAAGTCAGATGAAATCACCAGATGAAATCAATCGTCATACATCAAGCCCGTGATCTTCGCATCGAAGAGCGGGAAGCAGAAAATCCAGGCCCTGGCGAAGTGCAAATCCGCCTGTCCACCGGCGGCATTTGTGGATCCGATCTGCATTACTACAATCACGGCGGTTTCGGCACGATCAAGCTGAAAGAGGCGATGATTCTCGGCCATGAAGTCTCGGGCCATGTGATGAAACTGGGAACCGGCGTAAACGATTTGCATGTTGGCCAGCTTGTCGCCGTGTCACCTTCGCGCCCCTGCCGCATCTGCAAATATTGTCAGGAAGGCCTGCACAATCAGTGTCTCAACATGCGCTTCTATGGCTCGGCCATGCCATTCCCGCACATTCAGGGCGCATTCCGCGAAGTGCTCGTCGCCGATCAAACGCAATGCGTTGATGCAACAGGTCTGTCATCTGGCGAAGCGGCAATGGCCGAGCCCCTTGCCGTGGCACTGCACGCAACCCGTCGCGCAGGTGCAATCTTTGGCAAGAAAGTTCTGGTCACAGGCTGCGGCCCCATTGGCGTATTGTGCATTCTCGCAGCCCGCCGTGCTGGTGCAAACCATATCGTCGCAACCGATCTCAGCGACTTCACTCTCGCCATGGCAAAACGGGCAGGCGCCGACGAAACAGTGAACATGTCCAGCAATCCAACTGCCATGGATCACTTCACGCCAGACAAAGGCACGTTTGATGTTCTCTACGAATGTTCCGGTGCACAGCCGGCACTCGTCAATGCAATCGCTGCCATGCGCCCGCGCGGCACAATCGTGCAACTTGGTTTGGGCGGCGACATGTCACTCCCCATGATGGCGATCACCGCCAGGGAACTGAACCTGAAAGGCTCGTTCCGTTTCCACGAAGAATTTGCAACCGGCGTGGATTTCATGCGCAAGGGTTTGATTGACGTCAAACCGCTGATCACCCATCAGGTGAAATTGTCCGAGGCTGAAAAAGGCTTTGCACTCGCAAACGACCGCAGCCAGGCCATGAAAGTCCATATTGAATTCAACACTGTTTGAGCAGGAACAATGACAAGGAACATTTTTGATTTGAAGGGCAGGCGTGCGCTCGTGACGGGCTCAAGTCAGGGCATTGGCCTGGCCATTGCCGAAGGTCTTGCACAGGCTGGTGCCAGCATCGTGCTCAATGGCCGCGACGAGGCGAAACTCAAATCTGCGCAAGTCGCTCTCAAAAGCAAAGGCCACGACGTCCATGCCATGGGCTTTGACGTGACCGACGAAGCCGCTGTTGCGGCGGCTGTGCAGAAAATTGAAAGGGATATCGGTCCCATCGGCATCCTGTTCAACAATGCCGGCATGCAATTCCGCACATCGCTGGAAGACTATCCGGCCGACAAGTTTCGTGAGCTGTTTCGGGTCAACGTGGAAAGTGCATTCCTCGTGGCCAAAGCCGTCGCCAAGCCGATGATCGCGCGCAAGGGCGGCAAGATCATCAACATCAGCTCTGTTCAAAGCGAGTTGGGCCGCCAGACAATTGCCCCTTACACCGCCACCAAAGGGGCCATAAAAATGTTGACCAAAGGCATGTGCGCGGATTGGGCCAAGCATAACATCCAGGTCAATGCCATCGGCCCGGGCTATTTCAAGACACCACTCAATCAGGCGCTGGTCGACAATCCTGAATTTTCGTCCTGGCTGGAAAAGCGAACACCTGCTGGCCGCTGGGGCAACGTTGAAGAACTGATCGGTGCTGCCGTTTTCCTTGCATCAGACGCATCTTCATTTGTGAACGGACACATACTTTATGTCGATGGCGGCATCACCTCTGTTCTCTGACGCTATAATCGTCATGGGCGTCACCAGCTGCGGCAAAACCTCGGTCGGTGAAAAACTGGCTGAGGGCTTAGACGCACCTTTCATCGAGGGAGACTCGCTGCACCCGCCCGCCAACATTGCAAAAATGTCGGGCGGCACAGCACTCAATGATGATGACCGCTGGCCCTGGCTGCAAAAGATCGGTGAAGCCCTGCAAGGCAATAAAGCAAAAGTCGCGTCCTGTTCGTCCTTGAAGAAGGCCTACCGCGAGAAGCTTTCCATGGCTGCAGGCCGCCCCGTCACTTTCATCTATCTTCACGGCTCTCGTGATCTGCTCGCTGCCCGAATCGCCGCCAGAAAAGACCATTTCATGCCGCCGTCGCTTCTCGACAGCCAGTTGGCCACGCTTGAGCCACCAGGACAGGATGAAAATGCCCTGAACTACAACATCTGCCTCCCCGTGGATGAAATTGTATCACGGGCACTTGCGCAATTGACCGGACGCGGTGCAAGTTGAAACGCACAGGAGGGAAGCTTGGCGGACCACGTGCTCGAATTTGAAGGCATCACCAAGCGTTTCGGCGGCACGACCGCATTGCGCGACGTGTCGCTCCATTTGGATGCGGGCGAGGTTCTGGCACTGCTCGGCGAAAACGGTGCTGGCAAATCGACGCTCATCAAGGCGCTTGCAGGCATCCATACACCAGATGAAGGGCGCATCCTGTTCAAGGGCGAACCCTACCGCCATGCTCCGCCGAAGCCCAACCAGAAGCAGCGTGTTGCTTTCATCCATCAGGACCTGGGCCTCGTCGAATGGATGACCGTCGCAGAGAACATGGGACTGGCGCAAGGCTTTTCCCGCAGCAGCGGACTGATCTCCTGGGCTCAAACTGAACAACGCGCAACCGCTTCGCTGGCAAAGGTCGGATGTAATTTCGACCCGACAAAACGCGTGCAGGATTTGAGCCGTACCGAAAAGTCCTTGGTGGCGATTGCCCGCGCCTTGGCCGTTGAAGCAGACGTACTTGTGCTCGATGAACCCACAGCCAGCCTTCCCGCCGACGAGGTCGAGCGCATGTTCGCTGTGTTGCGCGATTTGCGCGCCAAGGGCGTCGGCATGATTTACGTGTCGCACCGCCTCGATGAAATTTTCCGCATTGCCGATCGTGTCGCAGTATTGCGCGATGGCAAGCTCGTGGGCTTGCGTGATGTGAAGGCAACATCTCCAAACGAGCTCGTGAACCTCATCGTAGGCCGCGAAGTGAAAGATCTCTATGTCCGCGCCAGGCAAACCGAAGGCCGCGAAACCTTGCGGGTTGCAAATCTCGCATGCGCTGGCGCAGGCCCGGTAAACTTCACCGCACGTGAAGGCGAAGTATTGGGCCTCGTTGGCTTGCGGGGGGCAGGCCAAGAGCAGATCGGCCGCGCCTTGTTCGGTGCCGAACCGTCAAGCGGCACGGCAACACGCGATGGTATAAACCTCGACCTGTCATCGCCTCTCGCCGCCCTGCAACAGGGCATCGGCCTTGTCGCGCGTGACCGTACCGAGGAAAGCGTTGCCCTGTCGTTGTCGATCCGCGAAAACATTTTTCTCAACCCCGCAGCCATGGGCCGCGCGTTGACGTCATTTCTGTCACCAGGTGCTGAAGCATTGAAAGCCTTGGGCATTGGCAATGAAGTCGGCCTGCGCCCCAACGATCCGTCACTTCCCGTCGAATCCTTGTCAGGCGGCAATCAGCAAAAGGTCGTCGTTGGCCGCTGGCTCGCAACGGCCCGCAAAGTATTGATTGCCGAGGACCCGACCGCAGGCGTGGACGTGGGTGCCAAAGCCGAAATCTACCGCCTCATCGCCAAGGCACTTGAGAAGGGCTTGACTGTCATCGTCGTTTCGACCGACTTCGAAGAAGTTGCTCACATATGTCACCGTGCGCTCGTCTTCTCGCGTGGCCAGATCGTTTCAGAAATTCTCGAAAGAGATCTCACAACCCAATCCCTCATCCACGCTGCATCGGCATCAGAGGCTGCATGAACTCAATCCAATCCACAGCACTCGAACCAACCCGCAGTGAATTGCAAGGCATGACGACAACACAGAAGCTGTCGCGCTGGCTGCCAGCCTACGGTCTCGTCTTGCTCACCGTGTTCCTGATCATCCTCTTCTCGCTCTTGCTGCCCAACACGTTCCCGACCTTGCTGAACCTGCGCAGCATCGTCTCCGACAAAGCCATCATTTTACTTCTGTCACTGGGGGTGATGATACCGATGTCAGCAGGCCGCATCGATCTCACGGTGGGTTATGGCATCGTGCTCTGGCATATTCTCGCTCTTTCGCTGCAAACCATGTACAATGTGCCCTGGCCCGTTGCCGTCCTCATTGTGCTGGCCCTTGGTGCATTGATGGGCATGTTGAACGGCCTGCTCGTCGAAGTCGCCAAGATCGACAGCTTCATCGCCACGCTTGGCACTGGCACCATACTTTATGCCCTCGCCCTGTGGCATTCCGGCGGACGACAGATCGTCGGCGTTGTCTCCAACAATTTCTATGCCTTGAATTCCACCATGATTTTTGGCCTGCCGATCACCGGCTACTACGTCATCGTCATCGCCTTCATCATGTGGATCGTCTACGAGTACCTGCCCATTGGTCGCTATCTTTATGCGATAGGCGCAAGTCCGAAAGCCGCAGCCCTGAACGGCATTCCCGTGCGTAAATATGTCATGGCATCGTTCATCGCTTCGGGAACCTTCACGGCTCTTGCAGGCGTGTTGCTGGCGGCCAAACTGCGCATCGGCCAGGCCAGCGTCGGCCTTGAATATCTCTTGCCCGCACTTGTCGGCGCATTCCTGGGTTCCACCACCATCAAGCCCGGTCGTGTCAATGTCTGGGGCACCATGATCGGCGTTATCATTCTGGCAGTCGGCATCTCCGGTATCCAGCAGTTTGGCGGCTCATTTTGGGTCGAACCCATGTTCAATGGAGTAACCCTGCTCATCGCCATTGGCATCGCTGGCTATGCGCAACGACGAAAAGGTGCCACAAGCAAATAAATAAAACAGCAAAACGGGAGGAATACCATGCTGAAACGTGAACTGATGAAAGTCCTGCTCGCAGGCTCGATGCTGATGGGCTTTGGCCTCGCTTCATCTGCTGAAGATTTCGACGGACCCAAGGCCGGTCCAAAGGCGGCCGAAGGAAAAACTATCGTCGTGCTCGCCGCTGATATGAAGAACGGTGGCATTCTTGGCGTTACCAATGGCATCGAGGAAGCAGCCAAGAAAATTGGCTGGACAGTCAAGGTTCTGGATGGCGCTGGTTCGGTTCAGAGCCGGTCATCTGCTGTGGGTCAGGCGCTCGCCTTGAAACCCGATGGCATTGTCATCAACGGCTTCGACGCTGCCGAACAACAGGCTGCACTTGAAGGTGTTGTATCAGCCAAGATCCCGATGGTGTCATGGCACTCAGGCCCCAAGATCGGGTGTGATGCGCCGGGCGGAATTTTCGCCAACGTATCGACCGATGCCATGGACGTGTCCAAGAAGGCCGCCGACTGGGCCTTGCAGGATGGCGGCGGCAAGCCGGGAGTCGTGATCTTCACGGATTCCACTTACACAATAGCAATTCTGAAAGCAGCCAAGATGAAGGAAATCATCGAGGCAAATGGTGGCACGGTGCTGCAATGGGTCGACACACCAATCGCTGAAACCTCAACCCGCATGGGCCCGCTGACAACCACGCTGCTGCAAACCCATGGCGCGAAGTGGACGCATTCATTGGCGATCAACGATCTCTACTTCGACTTCATGGGCCCTGCACTTGCGGCCGCCGGCATTGATGGCAAGGCCAATCCGAAGGCAGGCTCAGCCGGCGACGGCTCCGAGGCTGCATTCCAGCGCATTCGTTCAGGACAGTTCCAGACCGTGACAGTTGCCGAACCACTGAACCTTCAGGGCTGGCAGCTTGTTGATGAATTGAACCGTGCGGTTTCAGGAGAAAAATGTTCAGGCTACATTACATCTCCAGCACTTGTGACCGAAGAAGGCCTCAAGGCTTCTGGCGACAGCAACCAGTTCGACCCGCAGAACGGTTACCGTGATGCCTACGCGAAAATCTGGGGCAAATAACAATAACAGACAGACATTGGGCGCAGCTTCCGCTGCGCCCAACTTTCAAGAGGAACTAGAATGAAAGCAGAAATTGGTTTGATCGGTCTGGGCGTCATGGGCGCGAACCTGGCGCTGAACATCGCTGAAAAAGGATTCCCGATTGCGGTATACAATCGCACCTGGGCAACGACCGAGAAATTCTTTGCCGATGCAGGCCCCTTGCGCGACCAGATCATTCCCTGCCGCACAATGGCCGAATTCGCCGATGCCATCAAACCACCGCGCCCCGTGATCATCATGGTCAAGGCGGGCGAAGCCGTTGACGAGCAGATATCAAACCTCAAGGAAGTTCTCCAGCACGGCGATATCATCATCGATTCTGGCAACGCCAATTTCCGCGATACCATCCGCCGCGACAATGCACTTAACGGAACCGGCCTCAACTTCATCGGCATGGGCGTGTCGGGCGGCGAAGAAGGAGCACGCCACGGCCCATCGATCATGGTGGGCGGGCCCGAAGCCTGTTACACCCGCGTCGAAAAAGTCCTGACCGCAATCGCCGCCAAATACAAAAAGCAACCCTGTTGCGCCTGGATGGGCCCGGATGGCGCAGGCCACTTCGTCAAGATGATCCACAACGGCATTGAATATGCCGACATGCAGATGATCGCCGAGGTTTATGGCATCATGCGCGATGGCCTGCGCATGAAAGCCCCGGACATTGCCGCAGTCTTCGCCAAATGGAACAAGGGCAAGCTCGACTCCTATCTGATCGAAATCACATCAAAGGTTCTGGCCCGCAAGGATGCAAAAACCAAAAAACCGCTCGTCGATCTCATTCTCGACAAGGCCGGGCAAAAAGGCACCGGAAAATGGTCGGTGATGGAAGCACAGGACCTCGCAATCCCTGCAACCGCAATTGAGGCGGCAGTTGCCGCCCGCATTCTGTCGTCCATGAAAGCAGAACGCATCAAGGCCGAGAAAGCCTATGCCATGCCGGTCGGCAAGATCACGCCGAAATCCAGGGCATCATACCTCAACCAACTGGAATCGGGCCTCTACGCCGCCAAGATTGCTGCCTATGCGCAAGGCCTCGCTGTGTTGCGCGAAGCATCCAGTCAGTTCAACTGGAACCTGCCGCTCGGCACCATCGCCAGCATCTGGCGCGAAGGCTGCATCATCCGTTCGCAATTCCTCGATCTCATCACCAAAGCCTATGATACAAAGACCCAGCCAGACAATTTGCTGATGGCCAAAGCCTTCCAGAAAATGATGAAGGACAATCACAAGTCCTTGCGCGCCACGGTGTCAGATGCAGCCCGCGCAGGTTCCCCCGTCCCCGCGCTGTCTTCGGCTCTTGCCTACTTCGATTCTTATCGACAGGCCCGCGGCAGCGCCAACCTCATTCAGGGCCAGCGCGACTTCTTCGGCGCCCACACCTTTGAACGCACCGACCTGCCAGGCTCGCACCACGAAAAATGGGAAGTGTGAGGTCATGACGAAAATTGCACTCTTCGGCGCTGGCGGAAAAATGGGGATGCGCCTTGGGGCTAATCTCAAGAATTCGAACTACACGGTTGCACCGGTTGAAGTGAGTGATGCAGGCAAGGCGCGGCTGCGCGATGAACTGGGTTGGCAGGCGGCACCCCTGGAACACGCGTTGGACGGAGCAGACATTGTCGTTCTTGCAGTGCCCGACACGGCCATCGGCAAGGTTGCGCACGGAATTGTGGACAAGCTGAAGCCGGGAACCATGGTGGTGGTTCTCGATGCAGCGGCCCCTTACGCCGGTCATTTGCCGGACCGCAAGGACATCAGCTATTTCGTCACCCATCCGTGCCATCCTCCCATATTCAATGATGAGACTGAGATGAAAGCGAAGCTCGATCGCTTCGGCGGCATCGCTGCCAGACAGGCAATTGTCTGTTGCCTCATGCAAGGTCCTGAAAGCGACTATGCCAAGGGTGAGGATGTGGCCAGAACCATTTGGTCACCGGTCATGCGGTCACACCGTCTCACTGTGGAGCAACTGGCACTGCTTGAGCCGGGCCTCGCCGAAACCGTTGTCGCGTCTCTCCTTGATGTGATGCGCGAAGCCATGGACGAAGTTGTGCGACGTGGCGTTCCGGAACTTGCCGCAAGGGATTTTCTCCTCGGCCACATGAACATTCTGGCGGCCGTAATTTTCAAGGAGCAACCGGGCGTATTTTCCGACGCCTGCAACAAGGCCATTCAGTTCGGCAAACCCGTTCTCATGCGCGACGATTGGAAACGCGTATTTGAACCAGACGAAATTGCTGCCAGCATTCATCGAATTACCTGATGCTCCGTGGCGCCCTCATCGGATGCGGTTTTTTCGCGATCAACCATTTGCATGGCTGGCGAGATGCAGAAGGTGTGGAAATTGTCGCCATTTGCGACCGCTCACCGGAACGGCTGAAGATCGCGGGCGACCAATTCGCAATTGCCATTCACTATGAAGATGCCGCGACAATGCTGGCGAGGGAGAAGCTTGATTTTGTTGATATCGCCACAACGGCACCAACACATCGCGCGCTCGCGGAACTCGCGGCAGCCCACGGCCTCGCGGTAATTTGCCAGAAGCCGTTTGCTCCAACACTTGATGACGCCAAAGCCATCGTGGCGGCCTGCGACAAGGCTGGTGTGCCGCTGATGGTGCACGAAAACTTCCGATGGCAGTCGCCCATTCAAAAGGTGAAGGCAATTCTTTGCAACGGCGAGATTGGCGACGTTTTCTGGGGTCGTGTCTCGTTCCGCTCGGCCTATGACGTATTTTCCGGTCAACCTTATCTGGCGGAAGGCACCCGTTTTATTGTCGAGGATCTTGGCATTCACGCTCTCGACATCGCTCGGTTTTTGTTCGGCGATGTACTGAACGTCAGCGCAAGGACCAGGCGCGTGAACCCGAGGATCAAGGGTGAAGATGTTGCAACCATGCTGCTTGACCATGGCAACGGCTTGGCCTCTGTCGTCGATTGTTCCTACGCCTCGCAAACCGAACAGGAGTTGTTTCCCCAGACACTGCTGGAAATCGATGGCACCAGAGGCACGCTCAGGCTCGGTGCAAACTATCAGCTCACAGTCACGTCAAGCCGAAAAACGCGTCACGAAGACGTCTCTCCTCCTCGTCTGCCATGGGCCACAAAGCCCTGGCACAATATCCAGGAAAGCGTTGCACTCATTGAACAGCATTGGGTGGAGTGTTTGAACACCGGCAAGGAACCGCAGACATCGGGCCGTGACAATCTCAAGACATTTGCACTTGTCGAGGCCGTATATCAATCAGCCCGCGATTTGCGCACGGTGCAACTCAGTGACCTGCTGGCCTGACAATATGAACCACAATCCTGACTTCATCACGCTCACCTACCTGATCGAAACTTCCGGCAGTCCGGAGAAACTTGCAACCAAAATTGCTTCGGACCAATCAACTGGTACTTTCGTCCCGGTGCCAGGCGAGACCGAAGAACTGAAGAACCGTGTTGCGGCACGTGTCGTGGCCATGCGGCCTTTGACACCGGTTATGCAACCGTCATTTCCCACCCAAGAGCAAGGCCCATACAACCGCGCCGAAGCCGATATCGCATTTCCCTTCGATGCCGTCGGAACCGACCTGGCTGCCGTGATGACCATTGCCATTGGGGGGGTCTATTCCATCAAGGGTCTCACTGGCATTCGCATCATTGACATGAAACTGCCGAAAGCATTCGCAACAGCATGGCCCGGTCCGCAATTTGGTGTGGCTGGATCACGCAAGCTGACAGGCGTTGCGGGTCGGCCGATCATCGGCACCATCATCAAGCCCGCACTCGGTCTGCGGCCACACGAAACGGCAGCACTGGTGAGAGACGTGATTGACGCAGATGTGGATTTTGTAAAAGACGACGAAAAACTGATGTCGCCGTCCTACTCCCCACTCGAGCAAAGAGTGAAGGCAATCATGCCCATGATCCTCGATCGCGAGCAAAAGACCGGCAAAAAAGTCATGTACGCCTGGGGCATTTCTGCAACCGATCCGGACGAGATGATGCGCAACCATGACATTGTGCTGAAAGCAGGTGGTAATTGCGCTGTCATCAATATCAACTCCATTGGCATGGGTGCCATGGCATTCCTGCGCAAGCGTTCAGCACTCGTTCTGCATGCACACCGCAATGGCTGGGACATACTCACACGCCATCCCGGCCTCGGAATGGATTTCAAAGTATGGCAGCAATTCTGGAGGCTGTTGGGCGTCGATCAATTCCAGATTAACGGTATCCGCGTCAAATATTGGGAACCAGATGAAAGCTTCATCGAAAGCTTCAAGGCAGTGTCATCACCCTTGTTCTCGCAAAACGACTGTCCGTTGCCGGTGGCGGGGTCTGGCCAATGGGGCGGACAAGCGCACGACACTTATGCGCGAACCGGAAAAACCATTGACCTGATGTATCTGTGCGGCGGCGGCATTGTCTCTCATCCAGGCGGTGCTGGAGCAGGTGTGAAGGCCGTAAAACAAGCCTGGGAAGCAGCTGTCGCCGGCATTGCGCTTGAAACTTACGCAAGAGAACATAGCGAACTTGCGCAGTCCATCGCAACTTTTGCCAATGGCAAGGGCGCATGACACGGCTTCTCTCCTACTATGGTGACGATTTCACCGGCTCAACCGATGTGATGGAAGCTTTGGCCAGCCACGGTGTCGAAACAGTCTTGTTCACACGCTTGCCAACCCCAGAACAGTTTTTGCCCTTTGCCAATCACGCCGCCTTCGGCCTCGCGGGCACCAGCCGCAGCCAGACTCCACAATGGATGGATGTGCACCTGCCACCTGCTTTTGAATGGCTGAAATCCTTGGGCGCAAGATTTTCTCACTACAAGGTCTGTTCCACATTTGATTCAGCACCGCAACTGGGCAACATCGGCCGCGCAACTGAAATTGGCGCGCGCCTGTTCGATCAGGCAATGGTGCCACTCATCGTCGGGGCTACGCAATTGAAGCGTTACACCTTCGCCGGTCATCTGTTCGCGGGCTATCAGGGCGAAATCTATCGCATTGACCGCCATCCCGTCATGAGCCGTCATCCGGTCACGCCGATGCATGAAGCGGATTTGCGCCTGCACCTCGCACGGCAAACGAAACTGCAGATCGTTCTCGCAAACCAGCACTTGCCAGAGAATGGCATTGCACTCCTTGATGTACATGATGCTGCTACCCAGCTTGCCGCCGGTCAACGCCTGCTCGCCTTGGGCAACGGATTTGTTGTCGGTTCCTCCGGCATCGAATATGCGCTGATGAAAGCCATGGCAAGGCTAGGCACGATTCCCGGCAACGCAAATTTTGCACCGCTTGCACCAGTGCAGCAAACCGTCGTGGTGTCAGGAAGTGTTTCACCCACCACGGAGCGCCAGATAAGACACGCGCATCAGAACGGATTCGCGCCCGTCCCGGTAGATGCCCTTGGACTGGCGCGGAACCAAAAAGACACGCGGCAAAATGCAATTGGGGCTGCGCTCAGGATTCTCAACGAAGGAAAAAGCCCGCTTATCCACACGGCCCTCGGCCCATCAACAGATGAAACCGAAAAGCTGAACACAATCCCCAATGGCCGAAATCTCATTGGTGAAGGGTTGGGCGCAATTCTGAAAACTGTACTGGAAACTGCCGGTCTGCGCCGAGCCATTGTTGCAGGCGGCGATTCATCAAGCCATGCGCTCGGCCAGCTCGACATCTTCGCACTCACCACCCGCATGCCGCTGCCAGCCACACCCGGCTCGCCGCTGTGCACAGCATTCTCGGTCTCGCCAAGACTTGACGGAATCGAAGTCGCATTGAAAGGCGGTCAAGTCGGCGGTGACGACTACTTCTCAGCCTTGAGAGACGGTCGCACGTGACCAACAACACACGACGAGAAGGTTTTTGTGTGCGCGATAGACTGCGCAAATGTTCGTCATGCAATTGCGCGAAAGAACTGATAATCCATCTAACACCATGACAGCACGCTTCGATCCCAGTGGACTTTCCGTCTTTATTGAGGCCTTGCCAGACCCGGCTTTGATCGTTGGTGAACAAGGGACCATACTTGCCGCAAACCAGCACGCCAGTGTCTTCTTCGACAGTGACGCCTCAGGAAAGCACCTCACAACCATTCTTCGCGCTCCCTCCATACTGCAAGCGGTCAAT
The DNA here is from genome assembly GCA_963738595.1 of uncultured Alphaproteobacteria bacterium. Classification (GTDB taxonomy): domain Bacteria; phylum Pseudomonadota; class Alphaproteobacteria; order Rhizobiales; family Aestuariivirgaceae; genus Aestuariivirga. Next base: position 22,051 of record CAVTXF010000016.1, on the reverse strand, counting down.
GACGCGCTCAAGCAGGTCAAGGCGGCTCGCGTGTCCCACGCGGTCCGCACGCCCGTGCAGCGCACCTATGATGTTCACGTCTCTCCCATGGGCGCAACCGACAACGACGAGCGCATTGCATTGCTCATATTGCGTGACCTCACCTATGAAGAGCAGATCGAACGCATGCGATCCGATTTTGTGGCCAATGCCAGCCACGAATTGCGAACGCCGTTGGCTTCACTCACTGGATTCATCGAGACCATGCAGGGCGCTGCAAGAAATGATGATAAGGCCAAGGACCAGTTCCTGGCACTGATGAAGGTCCAGGCCGATCGTATGGCGCGATTGATCGATGATCTTTTGTCGCTTAGCCGCATTGAAATCTCGGAGCATGTTCCACCCACGGAACATGCTGATTTAAGCCATGTGGCAAGGCAGGCCATCAACTTGCTTGCCCCCATGGCGAAGGATGCCAACTGCAATATACATGTCGAATTGCCGCAAAGCCTGCCTGTCATTGGCGAAACAGGCCAGCTCTCACAGGTCGTGCATAACCTGATTGAGAATGCGATCAAATATGCTGGACACGGCAAGTCCATCGAAATTCGCGGCAGCCTCCATAACAAAATGGTTGTCTTGTCCGTGCGTGACCATGGTCCGGGTATTGCACCTCAACATGTGCCACGGCTGACCGAACGCTTCTATCGGGTCAGTGTGCAGGATAGCCGGAACCGCGGTGGGACAGGCCTGGGACTTGCCATCACCAAGCATATCCTCAACCGACATCGCGGAAAACTGGAGATCAAGTCCGAACTTGGCAAGGGCAGTACGTTTTCAATTTCACTGCTTTCTGCCAAGTAAATTTCTAGGCCGAGGTGGTCGATGGTTCTGGGCTCGATTTCTCAGCTGTCTTGGATTTGACCGGCTTCTCGGATTTGGATGCCTTCTGGAATTCGCCAATCGTGATTGAGGCAATACCCCCTTCACTGCCATTGCCAATTGACGGTTGCACATTGATCTTATGCTTCCCCGCCATGGCGGCAAGGACGACGCCAAGATATGCATTGTCTTTGGTATCAACGAAAAATTGTTGCGCACCGTGCTTCTTGCTTGTCACTTGAAATTCACATAGTGACCCGGCAATTTTCAAACCTCCAACATGGCCTGAAAACAAATTCACTTCTTCCGATCTTGCTTTTCCGGACTTCTTCTTGCTCATGATTGTGCCCTCTCATTGTCAATGGCGCACTGATTAACGTGCCGTCACACAACTGTCATGCCTATCCACTAATCGCGATTGATGGATGAATTGCGCCTCACAAGTTGCCTGCAGGCTTTGGGCCATCCAACCCGTTTTCGTGCCGTGAAGCTGTTACTGGCTACGACCAACGGCATGCCAGCCGGAAAACTGGCAATGGAACTCAGCACCAGACAAAACTCGTTGTCACCGCATCTCGGGATCCTCGCCCGAAACCATTTGGTGTTCGGCAAGCGCAAGGGGCGCGAGATAATCTACTTCATTGAAGGTGAAAACATTGCCCGGCTCTTGCGGTACTTGGAGAGTTCGTTGCTGGTTCTGGAGGAGAAGCCACATGGCGGAAGACCCCGAACTGACATTTGAGGAAACCCGGGTGCCGAAGGTGAAAAATTCGGCACCCATAGCCCCAAACGTGGCCCCAGTCCTGCCCCCTCCAGGGGGCATTTTTCATGATTTCCTATACAAATCATCGATTTGAGCTGACATAAACTTGTTATTTTTCCGTCGCAAAAGTGAGATGTGGTAGCCCTAGAGACAGCGCTGTCAAACACCACAGGAGAACTATTCTTATGAAACGCTTCGCGATTACCGCCAGCTTGCTCGCTCTCACCATTTCGCCTGCCTTTGCCGCACGCGACCAGATCAGGATTGTTGGCTCTTCAACAGTGTACCCTTTCACCACAGCTGTGGCAGAAGCTTTTGGCAAGGCCTCCGGCATGAAAACACCGGTTGTTGAATCAACCGGCACAGGCGGCGGCATGAAGCTGTTCTGCGCAGGCGTCGGCGAAGAAACACCTGACTTCACCAATGCCTCTCGCCGCATCAAGAAAAGCGAATTTGAAGATTGCGCCAAGAATGGCGTAACCGAAATCGTGGAAATCAAGGTTGGTTTTGATGGACTGTCATTGGCTCAGGCCAAAGAGGCCAAGGGTTTCGAACTCAGCAAGAACCAGGTTTTTCTGGCACTGGCCAAGGAAATTCCCGACAAGGATGGCAAGATGATTGCCAACCCCAACATGAAATGGAGTGACATCGACGCCTCGCTGCCCGCAACCAAGATCGAAGTGCTTGGCCCTCCTCCAACATCCGGCACGCGTGACAGCTTTGCTGAACTGGTGATGGAAGTTGGTGCTTCCAAAATCAAAAGTCTTGAAGAACTCAAGAAGGCCGATGCCAAGTCCTTCGACAGGATTTGGAAGTCGATCCGTGAGGATGGTGCCTATGTTGAAGCTGGTGAAAACGACAATCTCATCGTCCAAAAACTGCAGGCCAATCCAGATGCCGTTGGCATCTTTGGCTTCTCGTTCCTCGAGGAAAATGCAGCAACGATCAAGGACGTCACCGTCGATGGTGTTGCGGCGAGCTACGAAACCATTGCCGATGGCAGCTACAAGGTATCGCGCCCGCTCTACATTTATGCCAAGAAGCAACATGTTGACACCGTCCCCGGGATGAAGGAATTCATCGCCGAATACGTGTCTGCCAAGGCGCTGGGTGAAGATGGCTATCTGGCCGACAAGGGCCTCGTAACATTGCCGGGCGATCAGGCTGAAAAGTCTCGCGCGATGGCATCTGGACTTGAGGTTCTGAAGGCCGATGGTCTGAAGTAATTTCATTTTGGGCGGGGAGAGACCGCGGAATGAACCGGCTCTCCCAATTCGCCAGTATGAAACCCTGTATGAAACCCTGTATGAAACTTATTTGATCGCAGCGCGGCCAACAGGCCGAACAGAGTGAGAGTTACGTGAACATCTGGAGTCTTTTGATCGCTGTTGCTGCCGCTTTGGTCTCCTATTACCTTGCCGCTAACAAGGCCACGCAGTTGCGTGACGCGACGACCGGCGGCTTGCACTCGCTGCCCAGCTATCATGGACTGCTTGCGGCAGCGGTCGTATTTCTAACGGGAATAGCCATTGCGATATTGATTAATTTTGTCCCCCAGCCAGCATCATGGTTGTCGCCGGCGGCGGCAGCAGCGGGTTGTGCCGGCGCGGCTGTGATGTCGATGGGACGCATCAAGGCGGATTATCGGGCACGCAACGCATTCGAGAAGATCTCGCTCTTCATTCTGGTTGCCAGTTCAATCGTCGCCATTCTCACCACGATCGGTATTTTTGCATCTGTCGCTTTTGAAACATTTGCCTTTTTCCGTGAAGTAAGCCCAGTTGAATTCCTGTTTGGCACAAAGTGGTCACCGACGGGCGACCCCCCAGCATTCGGCTTTATCCCGCTTCTCGTCGGAACGCTTCTAATAACCGCCATTGCCATTCTCTTGGCCGCGCCGATGGGCCTCTTCTCTGCAATCTACATGGCCGAGTACGCGAGCCCCAAGCTCCGGCAAGTGTTGAAACCTTTACTTGAAATGCTCGCCGGTATTCCTACAGTTGTGTTGGGCTTCTTTGCGGCCTTGACTGTGGCCCCCTTGATCCGGAACACGGGACAGTCACTGGGGCTTACCGTTGCCTCGGAGTCTGCCCTTGCCGCAGGACTGGTCATGGGCATGATGATCATTCCGCTGATTTCGTCACTGTCGGATGATATCATCAATGCCGTGCCGCAATCCTTGCGCGACGGTTCCTATGCGATGGGAGCAACCAAGTCAGAGACAATCAAGAGGGTTGTTTTGCCTGCGGCACTTCCCGGCATTGTTTCCGCTGTCATGTTGGCAATTTCACGTGCAGTTGGCGAAACCATGATTGTTGTAATGGCCGCTGGCCTGGCTGCCAACCTCTCGATCAATCCCCTTGCTGCCGTCACCACCATCACTGTTCAGATTGCAACATTGCTGGTTGGTGACCAGGAGTTCGATTCCGCGAAAACCCTGTCGGCCTTTGCCTTGGGCTTCGTACTGTTCTTTTTCACACTGGCACTTAACTATTTTGCGCTTCGCATTGTTCAAAAATACAAGGAACAGTATGACTGACACTGCAATCAACGCGACTTCTCCACTGCTCAAAGGCAACAAGGCCCTCCTGACCAAGCGCTATTCAGCGGAGAACCGCTTCAAATTCTATGGTGCGATGGCTCTTGGACTGACAACGGCATTCCTGATGTTCCTGTTGTTTGATATCGTGACCAAGGGGTGGCCGGCATTTTTCGAGACCCATGCGACTTTCGATGTTGTGGTGGACCCGTCCAAGGTCGATGCTGCTGATCCGAAAACTGGCGACTATGACGCAATGGTGAAGCAAGCATTCGGCGCAAAATTCCCGAACTTGAAGTCGCGTACTGACAGGAAGAAACTAAATGGCTTGTTGTCACAGAGTGCTGCCGACGAACTTCGTGCCCAGGTAATTGCCGATCCGAAACTGATTGGACAAACCGTCAGGGCAAATATTTTGATGTCGGATGAGGCTGACCTCTACTTCAAGGGCTACACGGCTGACACGGATGCTGGACTGCTGGAGTCTGTGCGCGGAAAAGTGGACGTGCAGCGGCAGTTTTCGTGGCGCTTCTTCACCAACGGCGACTCACGCGAACCTGAACAGGCCGGTATTCGCGGTGCGCTCGTGGGATCGCTTCTCACAGTCGCGGTGGCCTTGTCACTGGGCCTGCCACTTGGCATCGCAGCCGCGATTTATCTGGAACAATTTGCGCCGAAAAACCGCTGGACAGACTTGATTGAAGTCAACATCAACAACCTGGCGGCCGTGCCTTCCATCATCTTCGGACTTCTCGGCCTTGCAATGTTTCTCAATATTTTCGGCATGCCGCGCTCGGCACCTTTGGTTGGTGGATTGGTGCTGGCACTGCTTGTTCTTCCCACTATCATCATCGCCTCGCGTGCAGCGCTGCGGGCTGTGCCGCCGTCCATCAAGGAAGCGGCCCTTGGTGTTGGTGCCTCACACCAGCAAGCCGTATTTCATCACGTGCTCCCGCTCGCATTGCCCGGTATTCTAACGGGTGCAATTCTGGGAATGGCGCGCGCTTTTGGTGAAACAGCCCCGCTGCTGCTGATCGGTATGGTCGCCTTCATTGCAGATGTTCCGGGAGGCTTCACTGATGCCGCTACGGTTTTGCCAGTCCAGGTATTTCTGTGGTCAGATCTTCCTGAACTTGCCTTTCAATCAAAGACAGCGGCGGCCATCATGCTGCTGATTGTTGTGCTCTTCTTCTTGAACGCGATTGCAATTTATCTGCGCCGCAGATTTGAACGCCGTTGGTAAACAGGACAGTATCATGAACCAGATGACCATGCAGGACGACATTGCAGCGAGTGCAGCAATCATGACACCGGGGCAGCCGCGCATCCTCAAAGAGCGCCCGGTACGGATAAAGGCCAGGAACATCAACATCTACTACGGGGAAAAGCACGCCATAAAAAACCTGTCGGTCGATATACCTGATCGGGCCGTATCGGCATTCATCGGGCCGTCAGGCTGTGGCAAGTCGACCTTTCTGCGCGCCGTCAATCGCATGAACGACACGATTGCGGGGTGCCGTGTTGAAGGCAAAATCCTGCTCGATGACAATGACATTTACGACAAGCAAGTCGACGTGGTTCAGTTGCGGTCGCATGTCGGCATGGTATTCCAGAAACCCAACCCGTTTCCCAAATCCATTTTTGAGAATGTGGCATATGGCCCGCGCATTCATGGCTTGGCAAAGAACAAGACTGACCTTGAAGAAATGGTCGTCGCCAGCTTGAAGAAGGCAGGTCTGTTTGAAGAAGTGAAGGATCGCTTGCTCCAATCCGGCACGGGCCTGTCGGGTGGCCAACAACAGCGACTTTGCATAGCGCGTGCCATCGCCGTAAATCCGGAAGTGATCCTGATGGATGAGCCGTGTTCCGCACTTGATCCAATCGCCACCGCCCGCATTGAAGAGTTGATCGACGAGCTGCGCCAAAATTATTGCATCATCATCGTCACCCATTCGATGCAACAGGCAGCACGTGTGTCGCAGCTCACGGCATTTTTTCATCTTGGAAACCTGGTCGAGGTTGGTGACACGGACGAGATTTTTACAAGCCCCCAGGACAAACGTACCCAAGGCTACATAACCGGCCGCTTCGGCTGAGACGAGGAACCAATCATGCCCGATCACATTGTCAAAGCCTATGACCAGGACATAGCAACTTTGAAAAACATGCTTGCCCAAATGGGCGGCCTGGCCGAAGACCAACTCGACAATGCGATCACAGCCTTGTCCAAGCGCGATGCCGCACTTGCCGATCAGGTGATATTGCGCGACGAAAAACTCGACATCCTCGAGCGGGAAATCGAGGAAAAAGCCATTCTAACCATTGCCAAACGCCAGCCCATGGCCCTGGATTTGCGCGAAATCATAGTGGCGATCCGTGTGTCGTCCGACATCGAACGCATTGGAGATCTCGCAAAAAACACCGCCAAACGCACCCACGCCATCTCCGAGGCTTTGCCGCGCCGTCTTTCCACCGGCCTTGCCCGCATGGGCAGCATGGCACAGGGCCAATTGAAGGATGTGCTCGACGCCTACGCCCGCCGCGACGACGCCGCAGCCATGACGGTCTGGCGTTCCGACGAGGATTTGGACGCTCTGTACAATTCGATTTTCCGTGAGCTTCTCACTTACATGATGGAAGACCCGCGCAACATAAGCCTGTGCACGCATCTGTTGTTTGGCGCGAAAAACCTTGAACGCATCGGCGACCACACCACCAACATCGCCGAAAACATTCATTACCTCATTCACGGCAAAACCATCAGTGAAGGGCGTCCGAAGAAGGACGTGACCGCAATGATGAACCCTGGGAAGGATGAGAAGTAGATGAGCGCGTCGATCCTTGTCATCGAGGACGAAGAACCGATCCAGGTCCTCCTGAAATACAATCTTGAGGCCGAAGGCTACCGGGTGCGCAGTTCAGCACAGGGTGAAGACGTGGCTTTCATGGTTGCGGAAGAGCGTCCAAGTCTGATTTTGCTGGATTGGATGCTCCCCGGCATTTCCGGTATCGAGGTTTGCCGCCTGATCCGGGCAAAACCGGAATCCCGCGATATCCCCATCATCATGTTGACCGCCCGCAGTGAGGAAGCTGAAAAAGTGCGTGGCCTTGCCACGGGTGCTGACGATTATCTTGTCAAGCCGTTTTCCGTTCCCGAGCTTTTGATGCGCATCAAAACCATACTGCGTCGTCTCAATCCCGAAGCTGTCGCAGAACAACTCAACGCTGGTGACCTCATCGTCAACCGCAAGACCAGGCGTGTCAATCGCGGCGCGCGCGATATCAATCTTTCCCCGACTGAATTTCGGCTGCTGGAACAGCTGATGCAAAATCCTGGCCGCGTGTATTCACGGGGTCAATTGTTGGACACGGTATGGGGCCGCGATGCCTTCGTCGATGAACGCACGGTTGATGTCCATGTAGGCCGTCTGCGCAAATCCTTGTCACGTGGCAAAGAGGCCGATCCCATCCGAACCGTGCGCTCCACTGGCTATGCATTCGATGAAAGATTCGGCCGGTCACCGGGTCAATGAACCTCGCGCTATTGACCCTCTATCCCTGGCAAGTTCAATTGGTGTTCGCGGGCACAGTCGATGGCAATGTCGTAACCAGCATCGGCATGACGCATCACACCGGTTGCAGGGTCGTTCCACAAGACGTTTCTTAGCCTTCGTGCGGCGTCTGGTGTGCCATCAGCCACAATGACCATGCCGGAGTGCTGGCTGAACCCCATGCCCACACCACCACCATGATGTAGGCTGACCCAGGTAGCACCCGACGCGGTGTTGAGAAGTGCGTTGAGCAAAGGCCAATCCGAGACGGCATCAGAGCCATCTTTCATGGCTTCGGTTTCGCGGTTGGGGCTCGCTACCGAACCTGAATCCAAGTGGTCGCGCCCGATCACGATCGGGGCTATCAGTTCACCACTCGCCACCATGTCGTTGAACATCAAACCGGCGCGGTGCCGATCGCCCAGTCCAATCCAGCAGATGCGGGCGGGAAGCCCCTGGAATGCAATGCGCTCGCGCGCCATCTCGAGCCAGCGATGCAAATGCGCATTCTCTGGGAAGAGCTTTTTCATCGCTGCATCGGTTTTGTAGATATCTTCCGGCTCGCCTGACAGTGCGCACCACCGGAAGGGGCCGATGCCCCGGCAGAACAGGGGCCGGATATAGGCAGGGACAAATCCAGGAAATGCAAAGGCGTTTTCCAGTCCTTCGTCTTTGGCCACCTGCCTGATGTTGTTGCCGTAGTCGAGCGTTGGCACGCCTGCATTCCAGAAATCCACCATGGCGGCAACATGCTTGCGCATGGATGCGCGGGCGGCCCCCTCCACCGCCTTGGGGTCGCTTTCCTGTTTGGCCTTCCAATCAGCCACGGTCCAGCCGGAAGGCAGATAGCCATGGAGCGGATCATGTGCCGAGGTCTGGTCGGTCACGATGTCAGGCCGCACATCGCCAGCCTTCATGCGTTGAACAAGCTCGGGGAAAATATCCGATGCGTTGCCAAGAAGGCCAACCGACTTGGCTTCACCCTTGGAGGTCCATTCGGCAATCATTGCCAGTGCTTCATCAAGGCTTTGCGCCTTCGCATCGACGTAACGTGTGCGCAATCTGAAATCGATGCGTGTCTCATCACATTCAACGGCGAGGCAACAGGCCCCGGCCATCACGGCAGCCAAAGGTTGCGCCCCGCCCATGCCACCAAGTCCGCCTGTCAAAATCCATTTGCCTCTAAGGTTGCCGCCGAAGTGTTGTCGTCCCGCCTCTGCGAAGGTTTCATATGTTCCTTGCACGATGCCTTGAGTGCCGATGTAAATCCACGAGCCCGCTGTCATCTGGCCATACATGGCCAGGCCTTTCCGGTCGAGTTCGTTGAAATGCTCCCACGTGGCCCAATGCGGCACCAGATTTGAATTGGCAATCAGCACACGCGGTGCGTCCCTGTGGGTGCGGAAGATGCCGACGGGCTTTCCTGACTGCACCAAAAGGGTCTGGTCGTCGTCAAGCGATTTCAGCGACGCAACAATTTGATCAAAATCTTTCCACGTGCGTGCCGCGCGGCCAATGCCACCATACACAACGAGTTCATGTGGGTTCTCGGCCACGTCAGGATGCAAATTGTTCATCAACATCCGCATGGGCGCTTCGGTCAGCCAACTCTTTGCGGTGATCGTTGTACCGGTAGCCGGGTAAATATCGCGCTGATTGTGTCTTGGGTTCGTCATGATTGTGTCTCGATGTCAGTGGCAAGGTTATTCAAATGGGTCAAAATATCCCGCAAATGACTGCGAAGTCTTTCCGCCTTTGCCTTGTCATAAATCCAAGGTTCAATTTCGGCTTTGAGATAGGTCGATTGCGCGAGTTCCATTTGGATAGCGTGCCAGTTCTGGTGCGGCCTGCCATAGTGCCGCGTGGTCCAGCCACCTTTGAACCGACCATTCAATACAGACGTGTAGCCTGAGGCTTTCGAACAGATGCCTTGCGTCACATTCTCGATCGCCTTGGCGCAGGTTACGCCATTTTTCGTGCCAATGTTGAAATCCGGCAAGGTGCCGTCAAACAGAAACGGGATACGCGAGCGAATGGAATGGCAGTCATAAAGGATCGCACAACCGTGAAGTTTCGCGACACGCTTCATCTCGGTTTCCAACGCAACATGATAGGGCACGTGAAACAACTGACGTCGGCGCTCAATTTCTTCAGAACTGGGAACACTGTTCCAAATCGCATGCCCGTCGAAATCCGTGAGCGGCACCAACCCGGTTGTATTTTGTCCAGGATAAAGACTGACACCCAGCGGGTCACGATTGGCGTCGATAACGTAACGGTGAAAATTTGCGCGTACGGTTGTGACACCCGGCAGCAAACCGTCATATAATTTCTCGATGTGCCAGTCGGTGTCTGCCAGTTCCAACCCGCGCGCATTCAGCGCGGTACCGATATCCGCAGGAACAAAGGTGCCAGTGTGCGGCAACCCAAGAATAATTGGCCCCGAGCCTTGGCTGACATCCACCGGATTCACGTGGCAAGTCCGGGCAAAGCGATATCTGTGACGTTTGCAATCACGCCATCAGCAATCAAGCTTGCTGCCTGCACCAGGTCTGGAGCGAGGTAGCGATCCTCACCCAGTCGCAAAACGTCCTTGCGCAATCGTGCCATGGCCGCTTGCAGGGGCGAACTGGTTTTGAGGGGCGCGCGGAATTCAATGCCTTGTGCAGCACAGAGCAGTTCAACACCAAGAATGCGATTGAGATTGTCAACCATCGGCCCCAGCCGCCTTGCGCCATGCGCCGCCATGCTGACGTGATCTTCCTGGTTGGCACTTGTGGGAGTGCTGTCGGTCACGCAAGGATTGGCCAGATGCTTGTTCTCGCTCATCAGGGCGGCTGTTGTCACTTCCGCAATCATGTAACCGGAATTCAAGCCAGGATTGGGGGTGAGAAATGGCGGCAGTTTGAAACTCAGCACAGGATCAACAATGAGCGCCACGCGCCGTTGCGCGATAGCACCGATCTCCGCTATCGCCAGCGCTATCATGTCTGCTGCAAATCCCACAGGCTCCGCATGGAAATTTCCGCCTGAGACGATCATATCTGCGGCAACCAAAACCAGCGGATTGTCGGTTGCAGCATTGGCTTCGATTTCAAGCGTACGCCCGGCCATGCGCAAAATATCCATGGCAGCACCCGTCACCTGCGGCTGGCACCGGATGCAATAAGGATCCTGCACGCGGGCATCGTCAACGAGATGGCTTTCGCGAATTTCTGATCCGGCCAGCAATTCATTCATCGTGCGCGCCGCGTCAATCTGCCCGGCATGACCACGAAGGGCATGGATTTCCGGCAGCAACGGCGCGGTCGATCCCATGATGGCATCGGTGGTGAGGGCCGATGTCACCAACGCCGATTGCGCCGCACGCCAGGCTGCGAAGAGTCCGGCAAGGGCAAAAGCGGTGCTGAATTGCGTTCCATTGATCAGCGCCAGACCTTCCTTTGGCCCAAGTATAACCGGCGCGAGGCCCGCTGCCGCCAGTGCCTTGCCGCCCGCCATGCGCTGGCCCGCAAATTCCGCCTCGCCTTCACCCATCATCACAGCGGCCATATGGGCCAGCGGTGCCAGGTCACCCGATGCACCAACCGAGCCTTGGGCCGGAATAACAGGTGTGACACCCTGGGCCAACATGTCTTCCAGCAGTGCGATGATCTCGGGCCGCACACCAGACGCACCACGACCCAGACTCAGAAGTTTAAGCACCATGATCAAACGCGCATGGGCGCGCGAAATAGGCGCGCCCACGCCACAGCAATGCGACAAGATGAGATTGCGTTGCAGCGTCGCGGTATCTGTCGCTGCAATTTTTACACTGGCCAATTTTCCAAAGCCGGTGTTCACGCCATAGACAGCGTCTGTGCCCGCCGCCGCCGCAAGAATTTTTGCGTGGGCAGCGACAATGGCGGGGCGGCAGGAGGGCGCCAATTTTATGTCCAACTCTTCCCAATATATACGGGCCAATTCCGCTAGAGTCACCTGACCGGGCATAAGGGTAAGTGTGGTCACGACATGTTTCCAGTAACGCGTGTGTGGAGTGGATTGAACCCGATGCGATAGGCCAGTTCTGCTGGCTGTTCGATGTTCCAGATCGCAAGGTCAGCCCGCTGTCCCGCAGCAATCGTGCCGCAACCGGAAAGACCAAGAGCGCGTGCCGCGTTGACTGTAACGCCGCGCAGCGCTTCCAGCGGTGTCATGCGAAACAGCGTGCACCCCATGTTCATGGCGAGCAAAAGCGATGTCATCGGCGACGATCCGGGATTGCAGTCCGTTGCCAGCGCCATGGGAACACTGTGCCGGCGCAGTTCCGCAATGGGCGGTACTTGCTTTTCACGCAAGGTGTAGAAAGCACCCGGTAGAATTACTGCCACGGTTCCAGAATTGGCCAAGGCGATCGCACCGTCTTCATCAAGGTATTCGATGTGATCAACAGACAGCGCGCCGTAACTGGCAGCCAGTTTTGCGCCACCGAGGTTTGAAAGCTGCTCCGCATGAAGCTTGACCGGCAAGCCAAGCTGTTTGGCGACATCAAACACGCGCGCAATTTGCTCAGGTGAAAATGCAATGCCCTCACAAAAGCCATCGACAGCGTCAACGAGACCTTCGGCATGTGCCTTCCGCAGCGCCGGGATACAAACGTCATCGATGTAACTGTCGGCGCGGCCCGCATACTCTGGTGGAATGGCATGAGCACCGAGGAACGTCGTCAGAACGCGAACGGGCCGAACCTTGCCTATGGCACGGGCAACGCGCAGCATTATGAGTTCGGTCTCTGCGTCAAGTCCGTAGCCGGATTTGACTTCAATCACGGTCACTCCTTCTGCCACCATGGCATCAACCCGTGGCAAAGCGCTGGCCAAGAGCTCCCCTTCGCTGGCAATGCGCGTGGCCTTCACCGTGGACACAATACCACCACCCGCACGCGCCACTTCTTCATACGTGGCACCGTTCAGGCGCATTTCAAATTCCGTTGCGCGATTGCCACCGAAAACAATGTGGGTGTGGCAGTCAATGAGGCCAGGTGTGAGCAAGCGTCCATCAAAAGACGTTTGGGGAAACCGGGCACAAGCTGAAGGCACGTCGGATTCTGCACCAACCCAAAGTATTTCGCCATTGCTGATCGCTACGGCTGCATTGTCAATCATGCCATAGCTCAATGGATTGGCATCTGCCATTGTCGCAACGCGGAGCTGGGTGAGAAGCTGGTCCTGCAAATGAAGGTGCCTCAATCTGACAGTTTGGAATTGCCTTGCATCCTAGCAACAGCAATCTATTATGTATAGACATAAAATATGACGGGAAGCGAAGCGTGATATTTGCTGGGTTGGCATTGCTGGAAAGCGGCTGGGCGGAAAACGTCCGGGTTGAACTGTCGCAAGGGGAAATCAAAACCGTTGAGGCTGGGGCCAAACCCGCCGCCGGTGATACACGTGTTGATACGCTGCTGCCCGCCTTGGCCAATCTGCACAGCCACACATTTCAGCGTGCCATGGCGGGCATGACAGAATTTCGTGCGAAGGGCCGCGACAGTTTCTGGACCTGGCGGGAACTGATGTACCGCTTCGTCAACCGCATCACTCCGGAACAATTGCAAGCTATCGCGGCCATGGTTTTTGTGGAAATGCAGGAGGCGGGTTATGCTGCAGTCGGTGAGTTCCACTACGTCCATCACCAGAAGGGCGGCGCGCCTTATCTGAATAAGGCCGAACTCTCCGATCGTATTTTCGCAGCAACGACCGCCACAGGCATTGGCCTCACCCATCTGCCCGTTCTCTATACTTATGGCGGGGCCGGACAGGTTCCATTGGGCGAAGGGCAATTGCGTTTTGGCAATGATGTCGACCACTTTCTGACGTTGACCGATGCTGCCCGAAAAGGTCTTGCTCACCTGCCCGCTGACGCGCGCATGGGTATGGCACCCCATTCCCTTCGCGCGACCTCACCCACTGATTTGGCGAGACTATTGGCGACCCACACAGCTGGTCCCATTCATATCCACGCCGCCGAGCAACCCAAGGAAGTGGAAGATATCAAGGCATGGCTGGGCGCGCGGCCTGTTGAATGGCTGTTGGCGAATGCAAACGTCAGCCAGAATTGGTGCCTGATTCATGCCACGCACATGACCGGCGATGAAACCAGAAACATGGCCAAATCCGGTGCCGTTGCAGGCTTGTGTCCCATCACAGAAGCCAACCTTGGCGATGGGCCCTTCAATGGTCCGCACTATCTCGCCCATGAAGGTGCATTTGGCATCGGCTCTGATTCAAACGTGAACATCTCTCTCACTGAAGAATTGCGCGTGCTCGAATATTCTCAACGCCTGCGCGACCTGGCGCGCAACGTTCTGGTGACTGAAGGAGGCTCCGTTGGCCAGACTCTGTATCTCGGTGCAGCACGCGGCGGCGCAAAGGCTCTCAACCGAAACTCCGGAATCATTGCAGAGGGGCGATTGGCCGATCTTGTAGCCATTGACCGGTCAACGCCTGCGCTTTGCGCCCTGGCGCACCATCAGATTCTGGACGGGCTGGTTTTCGTTGCCAAGGATAATGTTGTCACTGATGTCTGGTCTGCCGGCAGGCATAATGTCCGGAGCGGTCGGCACATTGCACGCGACAGGATTATTGCAGACTACCGCAAGGCGATCAGTGACCTGCTGGCCTCAGATTGATGGACACAAGAAGAGCTTCTGACTGTGTGCCGATTTGAAGATGACACGTTTCGCCGTCTGGAATTGCTGTGTCACCTTTTCGCAGTGTTTGGGATTTCTCCAATTCAACCGCACCTGCCATGCAGTAAAGTGCAAGAACCTGCTTCTCCCCGGGCAGAAGTTTAAGGCGCACAGCGCCTTTTAACAATCTGACCTCACCGCTGCACTGTTGCGGATTGAAAATCAGATTCAAGTCGCGCAGCGGCCCGCCCTTCAACCGCGAGGTGATGTCCAGGGCCCCGTCAAATTCGACAGGCACGCCCAAGTCTGCGTGGAATGTCCTGTTCTGGCCTTCAAGTTCCATGCCATTGCCGTCCACAACAGTAAGAATGCGCCGCATGCCGTCAAACTGCGAAAACGGTCCATCTCCAGCCACATCTGCCACACTGAGACGCCAGACAAAGCCTGCACCACTGGGCTCCTTCGCAATCTCACGCGTGATGCCTTGACCATTTTTCCACGGCACCGCGTCCAAATCGTTCCACCTGATGATGCGCATGTTGCAAATGTCCTGACAAAGTGTTCCGCTGCAGAGCAGGATTATGTATAGTGATATTAATGCAGATGCGGAACAAGTCAGTGTCGGAAAAATTGGGTTTTCGCGACATCAAGCAGCAGGTCTTCAAACGCATTCGCGAGGGTGAATGGGGACCGGGTGCATTGTTGCCAGGTGAGGTGGAACTTGCGGCAGCATTTGGCTGCGCCCGCGCAACCGTCAACCGAGCCATGCAAGAACTTTCAGACGACGGCATCATCGAGCGTCGTCGCAAGGGCGGCAGCCGTGTGAAGCAGTCACCGGCGCGTCAGGTGACGTTCGAAATACCGCTGGTCCGTGTCGAAATCGAGTCGCTGGCTGCGAAATATGACTACAAACTCATTTCAGATACGATTGTTGCTGCCCCAAAAAAACTTCAATCGCGGCTGGAACTCTCTGCCAAGGCAACTGTCCGGCACATCAGGTGCCTCCATCTCGCTGATGGCAAGCCCTATCAATTTGAAGACCGTTGGATCAATCTGGCAATCGTGCCCCGCGCCAGGACTGCTGATTTTGAGATGGTCAGCCCGAACGAATGGCTGGTGCAGGAAGTGCCCTATACAAATGCCGAGATGCGCTTTTCTGCTACGTCAGCAACCGCTGTCATCGCCAAACATCTGCGGTCCAAAAGGGGCATACCAATTTTTACCGCCGAACGCACAACTTGGCTTGCGGGCAAACCTGTCACCAATGTTCATCTCTTCTTTGCGCCGGGCCATGAGATGGTTGCAAAGTACTGAGAACCCTGAAAGTTGACGCACCATGCCCGAACTCAGCAGAAAAGCCCCCTTCATTGCCCTGTTGCTGCCGCTGCCATCGGCATCTCAACGCCGGTAGCAAAGTTGCTGCTTGGCGACATGAGCCCTTGGGCCTTGGCGAGCTTGTTATATCTGGGGTCGGGTATGGGGCTGGGTCTGATCACCCTGTTTCGCTCCAAGGATGGCTCAAGCGAAGCCCGCTTGGTCCACGCTGATATCCCATCGACCACCGGCATGTGCATGACGAACACCATCAGCATGAACATGTGCCAGATGATCCCGAAAGCGAGCCACATTCCAACGCACATCATCATGCACCACTGAAGCATGCCCATGCCCACTGGCCCGACATGCATCATCGCCACCACACATGGTTGACCCGTCGCAAAGTCAAACTTGCCAATAGCTAAGACAGGGTTTTTCGCGCTCATTACCGAAATAGGAAAACCCGCCATCTCATTGAGACAGCGGGCTTTTGTTTGGTTGCGGGAGCCAGCAACCATCACTACTTGCGGTCACAAGGAAGCTGTGGCGTTGAGGCGGCGGATTTGGCGGGGTTGGTTTTGGAATTGAGGGAGACGATCTGGGGCAGCCGTCAACTGGACCGGTTGTTGCGCGTGGCGGCGTGAGTTGGTTGCCCCATCCACCCCGGCCAAAGCTTTGGTGGATGGGGCGGTCATGACAAAGAGAATGGTGTTGCCGACACCGAAGCGGGGCACCAGAAATGTGACGCTTGTGACGTAGAACGCCACGATCAGTCCGCCAGCAAAGTCGAACGGGCTCGCATTGGCGATACCTTTCAAGTCGGGCAGCCGGCCAGTCAGGATGAGACTGGCGCAGATCACGACAGTCAGCCCGATGGCAAACAAAAGTGCTGCTGCGTGGATAGGTTCGCCCAGCTGTTTGCCAAGTCGCGAATTCAGGACCGCCATGAAGGGTATCAATGCTCCAGCCGCTGCAGACCAGAGAGCGAGGAGAACGTATTTTGGTGTAAGCATTTTCAGTCAACGTCCACAGTCGCCAGAATAATTCTGATTTTCATCTTTTCTGGGCTGCGACTTGAAAAATGCCAGAGCCTCCTGAAGCTCCTCAATCTTTGACTCATACTGCGAGATCAGTCGCGCCACATCCTGCTGCGAATATTTCAGGGGGATGTTCTTCGGGCAATTGGCATCCCATGCCTCAATCTCAAATCTCACTCGGTGATGCCGCCGGTTCCCTGGAGAAAGGGCAGCGCTCGTGACTACTTTCGCCGTTCCCCAGAATTTGAACCGCCTGCGCATCGCATAGTCGGTGATGAATAGGAATGCGTTGCCGTTTTCAGAGAGATTGCCGAAAGAGATGTATTGGCGGTTTCCGACTTCTTCGACGAAGGTAAGCACACTGTCCCCTTCCAGAGCGAGAAAGCCCGGTCTTCCACCGCGGTGTTGAATGTAAGGCCGCCCATCCGCTGATGCCGTGCCAAAATAGAAAGAGTCACAGCGGTTGATGAGGTCACTGACATCCGCCCGTACGGGCAGTTGCCAGCGGGTGGACTGCTCCAGCCTTGCACAGTGATCACGAGACCCTAGCTGCTCCTGAACCGCCCTGATTGCCGAGTAGAAGACAATATCGCCCAAAGAGTTTGACATGGCACGTTGCGGCTAAGCTTGAAGTAGAGTGGGATGGGTTGAGGACATGGATGAGCGTGAGGCGAACTCATCAAACCATTTTGCCAATGTGGGTCGTCCCTTGCGCCACGAGACATATTGAGCGGCGCGAAGATCAATGTAATCGGGAATAACTGCGACCGAGACATGGGCCAAAGAGACGTGTGGGGTCAAGGTATCAAGCCCTTTGTCGATAAAGGTGAGCCCCCGTTCGATCGTGCTCGCCCATCTGTCAATCCAGGCCCTGGATCGTTCTTCAACGGGCCGACGGTGTTCGCAGGCAATGTTGAAGGCAGCATCGAGAATGCCATCGGCCAGTGCTTGCCATCGCAGAATCTTCCAACGTTCCGGGCCATCCGCCGGAATCAGGCGCGGACCTTTGGCATAAGAGTCGAGATATTCGCATATGACGGGGCTATCGAAGAGCACTTGACCATCAGGCAAAACGAGGGCGGGCACCTTGCCCAGCGGGTTGTGCGTCCTGACGTCATCGGCATTGTCAAATGGGCTGGCGTGGACGAATTCCACGTCCTCGCCCATGCCTTTCTCGCCCACAACAACCCGGACTTTCCGCGCAAAGGGCGACGGTGTTGCATAGATCAACTTCATTTACAGGTTTCCTTCTCTCGGTTTGACATTCTTGTACCAAGTAGGAGGTACACGTTTTGAACTCACGATTATTGTGGTGTTTTCCGTCAGTTCGTTCTCAGATTTTCTATGAGCAACCTTGCGCCCTTTGTAGCCCTGCGCACATAGTTGGCGTCCTGGTGAACGCGGCTCAAAACAAATCCACCCTGAACAACAGCGACAAGCATGTGTGCCGTGACGCCTGGATCAACGTCTGAACTCAGTACTCCTTCACCAATGGCCTCAGCCAAAGTCGACTTGATGACCCGCTCCACGTGCCCGAAATATCTTGCAACAGGTTGACGTAACCTCTCTTCAGCAATGGCTGCTTCATTTGCCAAGCGCCCCAAGCGACAACCGCGGGTCCCTATGCGTTCGAGTGACAAGTACTTGAAAATCCGAGCCAGCGGCGGAGTGTTGGCGTTGAAAATCGCATCGAAGTCAGCATGCATTTCCTCTTCAATTTCAACAAGCGCCGCTGCGGCCAGATCAAGCTTTCCGGAAAAGTGATGGTACATGCTGCCTTGGCCGGCACCACTTGCAGATTGCACGTCCCGTGGGCTCATGGCTTCATAGCCGCTAACCCAAAGAAGTTTTTTTGCCGTATCCACAAGTGCTTCACGTTTTGACATTACATCTCCAATCGCCATCGCAGTATTTGTACCAAAAGGTACAATTCTTGACCAGCTTTGCAATTCACAGTTTGGTGAATGTGTTGTGTTTGTTTGCGCAGGTTTGGTCTTTCAGTTGCCTTCGCGGGCTTTGCGCCTCCAATGGGCCGGACTTAAACCTATCAACACCTTAAAGGCACGGCTAAAGGCGGCAACATCACTGTAGCCAACATCCTGAGCAATTTCCGCCAAACTTCTCTCGGTTTCGCCCAGCAGGCGACATGCGATGTTCATGCGCCAGTTGCTGACATACGACATGACGCTGCATCCCATGGTTTCACGGAACCGAGCAGAAAACCTTGAGGGAGACATGGCGCAAATGGCGGCAAGCCCCATGACCGAGATTTCTGCTCCAGGGCTGCGATGGACTTCGACGATAGCCGGTCCAAGTTTCCTGTCATCGAGTGCCTTGAACCAGTTGGCAGTCCGGTATCCCTCGCGCTTTCGATAGGTCAGGATCGCCTCCGCGCAGAACAGTTCCAGAAGGCGAAGAGCGGAGAAGCTGCCACGGTTACCGCGCCCGACTTCAAGTCCCAGAAGATTGATGGCCTGCCCGAGCAGAGGATTTTCAATGCGGTCTGTCGTATCCACTTTCAAGACGGGCGGCAAAGCCGCCAAGAGCGGATTTCAGCGGTGCGCATTTCAAAAAGAATAGTCCGCACAAAAGGCTGGTGGAACCAGACGTTCCTGCACCCTGCGTCGGACTTGTTCCATTCAAAATGTCCGCAAAGGGAACTGCACGCTTTGCATTTCCGAGTGCCATTACATGGGCGTGACCGCTTGGGCATATGGCGACCTCATGTGTGCCAACGTCCGTGTCCGTAAGCCCCTGGTGCCGGAGTTGAAATGAACCTTCTCTTACAAAATGAAACGGCAGAACGCGCACGTCCGGGCCAGCGCCCGCTAACTTGCGCAACGCGCTTTCTTCGGGAACAGCAATAGCCCAGGGACCGCCGTAGGTTTCATGAAGCATGACGCTTCCGGAAATGCGCAAGTCCTGCAGAGCTTCTTCGAAAGGCGAAACAAACATAGACGCACTCTTACCAAGAAGTAGTCGTTTTGGCAACATAATTGATAGAATAGAGCATTTAAACGACTGAATTTTGCAGGCATCACGGTATCCTGTGGCAGGCAAGCTGGTTTGCGTGCCCGATGAATGGAGATCGAAATGAAAACTTCACATGGTAAACTGCTGACTATTGCAGCAATGGCGGTGTCACTACTTGCAAGCGCAACGCTGGGACTTGCGGGAGAATTGCTAAGCCTGCCCAAATCCAATTTGAAGTTCGGCCCTTCTGGCATCGACCCGATCGAAGTTGCAGCTGCCATGGGCAACATGACCGAGACTGGCTTGCATGGAAACTATGTGCGCATCCCCGGCAAGTTTTCCAGTCCCGGTCACATCCATACAGAAGACTACTTCGCCATTGTCGTCTCCGGCACCATTGCCAACGGCTTGCCCGACGCGAAGGATATCCCGCTCGAAATTGGTTCCTACTGGTTCCAGAAGGGCAAGGAAAAGCATGTCACCAAGTGTCTGTCAGACGAACCCTGCACGTTCTTCGTCGTGCAACCCGGCGCGTTTGACTTCGTGGTCAACTGAAGCAGCAAACGGCCGCAGGAGGTTTCTTGTTGCGGCCGTGGTCGTTTCAGCAACACATTTGGTGGCCCCAGCAATAGCCGATGCTTCATGCCAGACGTAGATTTCCTCTGCCAAGAATTCTCGCCATCAAAAGGCACTTCCCATGACTCCTTCCGCTGAACTGCACAACACCACGCTCGTGGCCGCCTTTACTGCCCTGCTATGGATACCCATTATCATCAATCGGCTGGTTGAAATGGGACCATGGAAGGCGCTCAAGAATCCCGAACCTGATGTCCGGCCCGACGCGGACTGGGCCTATCGCCTCTCCAGCGCCCATCGCAACGCGCTTGAGAACCTCGCTGTGTTTGCACCGCTTGCCATTGTGGTCCATGCACTCGATCTGGCCACACCGCTGACTGCCGTAGCTTCTGGAATTTTTCTCTACAGCCGCATAGCTCACGCCATCATCTACACATTCGGGATTCCGCTGCTCAGAACCATCGCCTTCGTCGTGGGTTTCCTCTGCCAGATGATCTTGGCAACGCGCATCCTTGGAATTTTGTGAGACTTCAGCATGCAGTTTTACGCCCTGTCTGGTTCCCCATTCTCATGGAAGGTATGGTTGGCACTTGAGCATCTCGGCTCCGACTACGACCTGCGCATGTTGTCGGTTGATGCCGGCGATTTGAAGAGTAATGCACTGCTGAGCAGAAATCCTCACGGCAAGGTCCCGCGATCGAAGATGACGGGTTTGTCCTCTATGAATCATCTGCCATCATCTAGTATCTGGCCGAGAAGCCCAATGGCTCTAAAAAGCGGCTTCTGGCCAACCGATCACCGTCAACGTGCATTGCGCGCCAGAAGTGTGCCGAAGCAGATAGCTACGTATATCCACACATCAGGCGAATTGTGGTCGAATTGCTCTCCGGAAAACTGTCACCCGATCAAGATGCTGTAACCGCAGCAAAAGCCGCTTTGACTGCAGAACTGCCCCGCATACTGGGTGAGCCTAAGGATGCATTCCTTGTGGCTGCAACGCCGACGGCTGCTGACTTCGCGCTATTTCCGCTCGCAGCAATCCTCCGGCGCGTGGTCAAGCGGAAACCAGACGCCGGCCTTGATGAAGTGCTGGCCCTCATCGAACCCAACTGGTTCCAGCGCATGGATATGCTGCCCATCTTATTGCAGACCTGGCCTCCCCATTGGTTTACGGGCCCATCCTCGAACCTTGAAGTGACTCTCGATGATTCCGCCCGAGACTGTTCGAAAGACCTGCGTGGTTGTTGGAGCGGGTCTGGGAAATGGGGCTGCATTTGTCCGGCGCATGGTGGCTGAAGGTTACTTTGTGGCCATGATCGCGCGCAGTCACGCGACCATCTCCTCATTGGCGACCGACTTGTCGTTTGCCAAAGCCTATGTCTGTGATGTCAGGAAATCTCAGGACCTTCATGCACATGACACAATTCTCAGAGTTCAGCTCCGTGGGTGTCCTGATCTACAACGCTGGCAAGGGTGTCTGGGGCGATATTGGTAGTGTCAACACCGAAGGCTTCAAAGGGCATGGGAATCCAACGTCCTCGGCGCAGTTGAAGCCGTGCAGTCTGTCCTACCGGGCATGAAATCCCTGAAGAGCGGGAATATCATCTTCATTGGCGCAACGGCATCACTTCGCGGTGGCGCCAAGAGTATTGCCTTTGCCGCGGCAAAGGCAGCGCAACGGAGTTCGGCACAGTCTGTTGCACGTTCCGAAGGACCTTCCGGTATCCGTATGTCGCTCATTACGTTGACGGCATTGTCGATGAACCT
>CAVTXF010000015.1:0-21196 GCA_963738595.1 uncultured Alphaproteobacteria bacterium | reverse complement strand
CCGCGGGCGCACCACCCAGATTGGTCCCAGCGTCTTCACCGTTCATGGCGGGCTGGTTGCTGTTCGGCGCCATTGCTTCAAACGGATTGGCCGAGGGATGGTCACTTGCCAGGGGCGCGCCACGCAACGCAGATCGGCCATGGCAAATCGAGCCATGCAGATAGGCCCCGTCTTCGATGCTGATCGTTTCGTTGGAAACATCGCCCTTGACCTGCGATCCGGCATAAATCCGCACATGTCCGGCATTGATTGGACCAGTGATCATGCCGTGCACATACAAGGCGTCGGCGGAAACTTCGCCGGTGACAGACCCGGTCGCTTCAACAACGCAAACCGCCGCACGAACGCTGCCGATAATCGTACCGTCAATATGCAATTCGCCATCGCACTCAGGTCGCCTTCGATGGTCATGTCGCGTGCAATGACAGTTGGCTGGGTGTGAAATCCTGTTCGCGCCTTTTCCTAAACAGTTACGCTTGAAAAAATTTTGCGATCAATCCCCAAAACCAAGCCCCCCAACCGGAGGTTCGACGGTTCAATGCAGGTTAGCTACAGTTTTCACAATGTCATCGGAGATTTACGCCACCTTGCAACCGCCCTGCGCCATCATTTAGCCCCGCTTTATGGGTGATTAGGCCTGCGAGCTCGTTGGATTGGACGCATTGCAATGCTATGTTCGCCAATGCGGTGAGAGCCGCAAGCTTGGGTTGGCGCACTTCAATAGGATCGATACTTGGCAATCAGGTACTTTAGAGCCGCGACTTTGTCGGTGATATCGGTGCTGGCAATCCTCGTGATTGCCGTGTCCTTCCTGTACTGGAAAATCAGTTGGGCCGGTGGAATTGCCTTTCGACAGCCGGTTGGAATCCGCGATAATGCCCGACTCGTTCGCACCAGCACCGGGATCGGCCGACCGTCCTCGAAATGGACACGAAGAGGCGTACCCACAATCCGCTTCATGAACATTTCCTGGGGATGTAAAGGGTACCGTCATCGCCCGCGCCCCAAAGGCAGGGCTGGAGCTGGACCTCTCGGACTGGATTTCAGGCAACATCAGGCCCAGAAGTTTTGATCTCTATGGCGCGAAGATCAACGCCATCCGCACCTTCGACGGCAGTTTTGAACTGGGCATCGCCGAAGCGCCGCCAGAAGGCGAGGTTGACATCAACTTCAATGATGCCGAACCGCAGTCCACCGAAAAGGCTGACCTGGCAGGAGAACCACCAAAGCCCGAATTCAATCTCGGCAAAAGCCTGATGACGCTACTCAACGTTTCCAATTCCGATTTGCCGATTTCAGCCCTCAGCCAAATCCGGTTGCGTCGCGCCCAGTTCAATTTTGAGGACGAACAGAACGACGCACGCTGGTATCTCCCCGAAACTGAAATCGTGATCAACCGGACCGCCGAAGGCCTGGCCCTGCATGCAGCCGGTTCGGTCGCCAGCTCCGGCGCGCCATGGGGCGTGATGCTGGATGCCACCTACGCCCGCGCAACCCGCAAGGCCAATGTCAAAGCCCGGGTCGATAACGTTGTCCCGGTCGATGTGGCAAACAAGATTTATGCGCTTTCGCAGTTCGCGCGCTTCAAGTCGCCCTTGTCTGGCACCGTGAATTTCACCATTGGCAGTGATGGAACTGTCGAACATGCGGAGGGGCAGTTGGTTCCTGGCAAGGGCGCAATTGACCTCCCCAACTATTTCGCGCGCCAACTTGTCATCGACAGCGGCGAACTGAAATTCAGTTATGATCAGGCCAATCCAGTGCTGGAGCTGAAAAACTCGTTCATCGTCGTGAACGGCGCACATGCAGCACTCACCGGTTCTTTCACGCCCTTGCGCGGTCCGGAAGGCAAGTTGAAAGCCGTCAAGATTTCGCTGGAATCAGGAAACACCGCCGCAGACAGTGCCAATCCTGCGCAGAAAAACTTGCTCGAACGGATCACCTTTGAGGGCCGGTCGTCGATTGACGAGCCGAGGCTGGACATCGACGACCTTGTCGCGATGAACGGCCAGACCGGTGTTCGCCTTCGTGGCATCATCAGCGGTGGCGAGCAATCCAACGGATTGCAACTCGCGGCCGCATGCGTGACATTGACGATGACTTCCTGAAGGCGCTGTGGCCGCCGATAGTCACCCCAAACACCCGCGCTTGGGTGCAGCAAAACATCATCGATGGACGCATCAGCGAAGGCACGTTCCAGATCAATCTTCCGCCCGACGCTCTGGCGCGGGCGCTGAAAGAGGAAAAGTTTGCACCCGGCAGCATCTCCATGAACATCAAGCTGGCAGATGTGACGAGCCGCTACTTCAAGGGCCTGAGCCCGATCAAGGGGGCAAGTGGCACAGGTGTTTTGGATGATGACAACTTCGATCTCACGATAGACCAGGGCAAAGTGGAACTGGATGGCGAGACAGTGACCATTGACCGGGGTGAATTTCACGCACTGAACCTGCTGCTGGCAGAACCGCCGGGTACCTTTCAGTTTGATGTGTCCGGAACGGCGTCGGGCCTCAGGACGTTCCTTGTCCAGCCTGACGTCAAAAACCTGAACGTAAATCCCGACGCTTTCCCTGACATTGCCGGCAAGGTTTCGGCCCGCATCGCCATGTCACTCCCGCTCATCAAGGCGGTGCCGAAGGAGCGCGTCGACTTCACAGCGGCGCTGAAACTGACCGAGGGAACAATCGCCGATGTCGCTCCCGGCATTGATCTCACCGGCGCAAACTTTGATATCGCGTTCAATGAAGAGAGCATGAGCGCCAAGGGACCCGCGCGCCTCAACGGCGTGTCATCTGAAATCGATTGGCAAAAATCGCGAAAGACCGGCGAAGTCAAAACCACAATCCAGACAACGCTGGATGCATCGACCCAGAAAAAGCTCGGCATCACCATGGCCCCTTACGCCAAGGGCGATATTCCTCTCAAGATCACCTCAACCGGAAAGCTTGGCGATAACGCCCAGATTGAGGCTGATCTGTCTGGTGTCTCGATGTCAGTCGAAGCTCTTAATTGGCAGCGCAAACCGACCAAAGGCACAAAACTTTCGATGTCATTGAAAACCACTGCAACAGGTCGCGTGCTGGACGACATCGACATCGCCGGGCCGGGCGTCGTGATAAAAGGCACTCTGGCGCTTGGCAAGTCCAACACATTCAAACAGGCAAATCTGACCGACGTTCGCTTGGGCGAGGATTATATTTTCACAGCCAAGATAGAACCCGCGGATGGCGCAACGCGTATCACCGTGAAGGGCAATTCTTTTGACGCCCGACCCTACATCAAGTCGATCATCTCGCCTCAGCGCAGTGGCGATGGCAAAACGGCATTGCCCGGCCAGTCCTATGTCATCGATGCAAATTTTGACCGCGTTTATGCCAACCGAGGCGAAATAATCGAGAATGTCAGCGCACAAATGACCACTGCCCGGTCAACAGTGCAGCGCGCAGATATTTCGGGCCGTTTCCTGAGTGGCTTGCCGATTAGTCTCAAACTCACCCCGACAGATGCCGGCAGGGAACTGCGCGTCAACAGCACCGACGGCGGTGCCACGCTGCGCGCTGCGGATTTCTATGGCAAGGTCGCGGGCGGAACACTCGAGTTCTCGGCCAACGTGGCCAATGAACCAGGCTCACCGATACGCAATGGCCAGCTACGCGTCAGAAATTTCCAGGTGCGCAACGAAGCTGCCCTCGCTGAGTTGGACCGCAGGGGCAAGCCGCGCAAGTCTGGTCCCCGCCGCGATGGTCTCAGTTTCAAACGCTTCAGTCTGAGCTTCAATTCGGACGCGCGAGTTGTTGAGTTGAAGGACATCGAACTCAAGGGTAACGAATTGGGCGCTGTGGCGCGTGGCCGTGTCTACAAGTCAAATGGCGGCCTGGTCATCGGCGGTACCGTTATCCCTGCGCAAGGCATCAACGGCGCATTGGACGATTTGCCGATCCTTGGCACATTGCTGTCAGGCGGAAACAACGAAGGCGTTATCGGAATTACATTCTGCCTCGGCGGCACGATCCAGAAACCCAAATGGCAGATGAATCCGCTGTCGGTCATCCTGCCGGGAATTTTGCGCAAGTTCACCGAATGTCAGTTGCCGAAAGCTGATCGCAACCAACAGGAAATCGGCAGCAGCGAAGTGACAGGTTCAGCCCCGTCACCTTACTGAGCCCTCAGCAACACGTGCTTCTTCTTCCCCATCGAAAGCTTCACTGGCGCGCCGCCAATGGATAGCGTCATTTTCTCGTCAACAACGGCAACGTCATCCACGCGGATTGCACCACCTTGAATGTGCCTGCGTGCCTCGCCGTTAGACTTTGCAAATCCTGCTTCGATGATCGCCTGAATCACAGCAATGGGCGAAGCCACTTGAATGGTCGGCAGTCCTTCCGCACTCACGCCTTCTTCGAATGTCTTCCGCGCCGTTTCAGAAGCAGCATCAGCAGCACCGCGCCCGTGCAACAACGTCGTCGCCTCATTCGCCAAAACCTTCTTGGCTTCGTTGATGTCGGAACCACCAAGCTTTTCAAGTCGCGCGATTTCGTCCATCGGCAATGTCGTGAACAACTTTAAAAAGCGCACCACATCGGCGTCTTCCGTGTTGCGCCAGAATTGCCAGTAGTCATAGGGCGAGCGCATGTCGGCATTGAGCCAGACAGCCCCCTGTGCTGTCTTGCCCATCTTGGCACCAGACGCCAGCGTGATTAGCGGCGAGGTCAATGCAAACAGCTGGTGCGTGCCCATGCGCCGACCGAGATCAACACCATTCACGATATTGCCCCACTGGTCCGAGCCGCCCATTTGCAGGTTGCACCCATGTTGCTTGGCAAGCACTGTGTAATCGTAAGCCTGCAGGATCATGTAATTGAACTCGATGAACGAGAACTCGTGTTCGCGCTCCAATCGCAGTTTGACTGAATCCATTGCCAGCATGCGGTTCACCGAGAAATGCCGTCCAATGTCGCGCAGCATTTCGATCCAGTTGAGCTTGGTCAGCCAATCGGCATTGTCGACCATGATTGCGTCCTTTGCACCGTCACCGAACCGCAGGAACTTGGAAAACACATCCTGGATGCCAACCTTGTTTTTCTCGATGTCTTCCACCGAAAGCATTTTCCGGCTTTCGTCCTTGCCGGTGGGATCGCCAACGCGCGTTGTGCCACCACCCATCAGCGCGATTGGCTTGTTGCCGGTCTGTTGCAGCCAATGCAGCAGCATGATTTGCAGGAGTGACCCCACATGCAGCGAAGGGGCCGTGCAATCGAATCCGATATAGGCCACAATGCTCTTCGACAGCGCCAGCTGGTCCAGCCCGTCAAAGTCGGAACATTGGTGAATGAAGCCGCGTTGCGACAACGTGTTAAGGAAATCGGATTTGAATGTGGTCATAATGAAGTCGGCTCATAAACACATGGAGAAGAAGTGTCAAAACCAGTGACCGGCCCACTGACAAGTATCGGCTTGATGTCCGGCACTTCGCTTGACGGCATCGACATTGCCTTGCTGCAAACAGACGGCGCGAAAATGGTACATCGCGGCCAGTCGCGAACCTACGCTTACACGGATGTCCAGCGGAACCTGTTGCGCGAAACACTCCGCGCCGCCACCTCTATGTCCAACCGGAACGACCGCAACGGCATTCTGGGTGAAGCAGAAGAAAAGCTTACCGATTGGCACGCCGAAGCAGTTCACAAATTTCTCAAGGAAACATATTTAAGCAATTCAAAAGTAGACATAATTGGGTTCCACGGCCAGACCATTTTGCACCGGCCGGAACACCAGCTCACAGTTCAACTGGGAAGCGGCCAGGCACTCGCCAATGCCACCGGCATCAAGGTAGCCTTCGATATGCGCGCCGCCGACGTTGCCGCCGGAGGGCAGGGCGCACCCCTTGTTCCCGTTTATCACCAGGCACTTGCGGCAAATTTGCCTCATAAACCGGTGGCATTCGTCAACATCGGTGGCGTGGCAAACGTGACTTTCGTCAGCGACGACGCCCTGATCGCTTTTGACACTGGACCGGGAAATGCATTGATTGACGATTGGGTCATGAGGCACCACGGCACGGCATTTGATCACGGCGGCGCTTTGGCACTGTCTGGCAAGGTCAATGCTTCCGCCATGGCCCAATTCCTCGGTGACACTTACTTCGAACTGCCTGGCCCGAAATCTCTCGACCGCGACACGTTCGCATCAATCAATCTCGACAATCTGTCACCTGCCGATGGCGCTGCAACACTCGTCGCCGTCACAACTCACTCCATTGCCGAATCACGTCGCCATTTTCCGCACGCCCCAGAGCAATGGATCATCTGCGGCGGTGGTCGCAAGAACGCTGCCATCATGCAAGCCTTGCGCGCGATCCTCACCAATGTCGAAACAGCGGAATTCTTCGGTTTGAACGGCGACTCAATGGAAGCGGAAGCCTGGGCTTATCTGGCGGCGCGCGTTTTTTACAACGCACCGCTGACGTATCCCGGTACAACAGGTGTGAAAAGTCCACTCACAGGAGGAGTGATCGTTGAGCCTGAAATTTAGGCCCGCACCAATTTGCGGTGAACAAATTGCACCAACCTTCCATCAATCACCAGCAAACCCAGGCCGATAACCGCTGCGCCCGCAATTTCACGCAGCGTCAGTTTATCACCCAACACCAGCCAAGCCATGATGCTGGCTGGAACCGGGATGATCATCGTCACAAGCAACACCACACTGGCACCTGATGTCGCAATGATCCTGAAAAATAGCAAATATGCAAGCGATGTCGAAAGCACTGCGAGCCCAATCAGCGCCCACCAGGTCTCGGCGCCAGCTTGCCCAAGCAAGGCAATATCGGAAAACAGCGTCACAACAACCATCATCATGATGCTCGAACAAATCAGCTGGCATGTGGCCGAGGTAATAGGCGGAATGCCACCCAGATTCCTTTTCGCCCACAGCGAACTTGCGCCATAACTCATGGAAGCGGTGAGCACTGCAAATATCCCAAGCTGCTCCGTTCCACCGCCGCCCAACGAAAAACCGCGCAGCACCACAACACCGAGAATGCCGATGATGATGCCAACCAGCTTCCGCCCGCTCAACGCCTCCGCGCCGGCAACAGCCATGATGAATGCACCGAAAAAAGGTGTCGTCGCATTGATCACTGAAGCAAGGCTGGCTGAAATCAGGTGCTGGCCGTAGACAATGAGGGAAAAGGGTATGACATTGTTCAATAGAGCCATGCCGCCAGCAGCAATCCACGTATACCGGTCGTGCGGCAGCGCTCCCTGCACAATAAGGTGAACCGGCACCAGCACAGCACCTGCTATCGCAACGCGCGCAAAAACGATCAGCAGCGACGGCAGCTCTTTGACAGCGATGCCAATGAAAATGAACGATCCGCCCCAGAGAACTGAAAGCATACCGAGCAGCAACCAATCAATTCTGCTGATACTTTGTGAAGATGTAACCATGACCCCGGTCATAACAGCCAACAAGATTGACAACCACCCGAAAACCGATTCCACAGTTCATCAGGCACAAAAACTGTTGGGCCCAAGGCTTTCGTCCACTCTTATGTCAGGTGGAAGAAAAGCTCCACAGGCAGATTGAAGCCGACAACTCAAAGAACAAAATCAGTTACCGTCAGGGTTTTCAAACCTGCGAGCTGGATTTGGAAATCTGCCAGGCCGTCTCCATTGATGTCGCCTTCTACAATGGTACGATCATTGGCTGTACCTGCAAGGTTTTGCTTGAAATAATGCAATTCGGCCTTTTGGCCGGCAAAGCCTTGTGATCCAATAAAATGAAATGCCTGATTGCCGGCGACCCCCGCACGAGCATCAAGGTTTGATAGGTCAATGCGGTCCGAAAGATGTGCAAAATCCTTGATGATGTCACGCGTCAAAGATAGTTTTCCTGTTTCGGTCAGTGCGTTAAAGTCAAAAGTATCCGCTCCACTGCCGCCCGACATAATGTCTCGTCCAGATCCACCGGTCAGCTTGTCATTGCCGCCTGAGCCTGACAACGTGTCATTGCCTGCAAGTCCATTGAGAAAGTCGATATCACTGCCCCCAACGAGTACATTGTTCTGGCTGGTTCCGTTTTGCACTTCGGGAGATATATTGTTGATCTGGAGGCGAAAAACACCGGCAATATCTGGCACATCACCAAGCTGCGGGTCATCGACTGAAACCTGAACCGTCAACGTGGAGAATGATTTAAAATCAAGCTTGACGCCCGCTTTCAGATAGAGGCTGTTGCCATCCAGTTCAAATTTTTCGCCATCGGTTGTGCCCTCGATATATATGGAATTGGTTCCCTGGGCATCGTCCTGAACAACGATGTCAGCGACCTTGATGCGCGACGCGGTGTTGCTGTTCTCGAAGAGTGAAGCAACCACCGGCGTGATGACAACATCAGTCGGCAATTCATTCACGTCCGCTATTGCCAGATGCAGGATGCTGCTCACCAACTCCGGGCCGTTGCCGATGGTGGTGTCGTCAACTGAAACTGAAACGTCAAGGGCGCTCAGCGATTCGTAGTCAAGCTGAACCCCGGCCTTGAGGAACAATTCGGTGCCCGTGATTTCAAACAGACTGGCGTTCGCCCCGCTGACAAGCAAATCGTTGTTGCCAAGCGCATCATCAGTAACTGCAATGTCAGCGACCTTTATATGCACCGGCATCGCCGTGTTTTCGGCAAACTCCCGAACTGTCGGCGTAAGCATGATGGCAGTGGCTGCCTCGTTCACGTCAGCTACAGAAAGCGACAAAGTAGGACTGGTTGCATCCGGCGTGGACCCGATTGCAGCGTCATCTACAACGACAGCAAGGCCATAAACAGATTTTGTTTCGAAATCGAGCTCCACACCAGCCTTCAGGAACAGGTCAGAACCAACAATCTCAAACAAACTCGAATCCGCACCCGTCAACGTCAAGCCATTGCTTCCGAGCGCGTCGTCAGCAACTGCGATGGTAGCGACCTTGATATGAGTGGATGTCGATTGATTCTCGGCAATGTTGGCCGCAGTTGGAACAATGGTCACGCCGGTCGGTGCTTCGTTCAAGTCCAACACCTGCAACGCGAACACACCGCTTGTTGCATCTGGAGCGGTTCCAACACCCGGATCGTCAACAGTCACGGAAACATGTAATGTCTGCAGCGTTTCAAAATTGAGAGCAACACCTGCCTTCAGGTAAAGTTCGGTTCCGACGATCTCGAAGTTCGCGCCGTCAGGTCCAGTTACAGCAAGAACGTTGTTGCTGTCAGGGTGAATGTCATCCGACACAACGATGTCAGCAACCTTGGTGGCAGAAGCGGTGGAATTGTTTTCCGCAAGGGATGCAAGAACGGAAACCAGTGCGACGGAAACGGGAGCATCATTGGCATTCGAGATGCCGAGCGTGAATTCCAAACTCGTCCAGTCGGGCGTGCTGCCGACCGCCGGATCATCAACAGCCACAGCCACGCGCAGCGCACTCGCAGTTTCATAGTCAAGTGTGACGCCCGCCTTCAGGAAAAGTTCATTGCCCACAATCGTGAATTTGGCGGCGTCAGCGCCGGTTAGTGAAAGTATATTGTTGCTTGCCGGATCGCCGTCATCGACAATCGCGATATCCGCCACCTTTGTGGCGGAGGAAGTGGAAGCCCCTTCGCTGATCTCGGTGATGGTCGGCGTGAGCGCAATGCCAGTGGGCGCATCATTGCCGTTGAGGATTGATAGCGTATAGGTTGCACTTGTGGCATCGGGTGAACTGCCAACCCCCGGATCATCAACTACCACAGCCACGTTGAACGAAGATTGGCTTTCATAGTCAAGGGTCACACCCGCCTTGATGTAAAGCGCCTGACCCACGATCTCGAATTTCGCCGCATCAGCGCCCGTAAGAGACAGTACATTGTTGCCTGTTGCGTCATCGGCCAACGCTATGTCGGCAACCTTGAGTTGACTGGTCGTTGAAGTGTTCTCGGCAATGCTGGACAAGGCATTGGTAATGGCAACGGCTGTCGGAGCTTCATTGACGTCAAAAACAGAAAGGCTGAAATAGGCACTCGCATCAACCGATCCGCCCACTGCAGGGTCGTTGACGATCATTTGTTCCAGATAGTAGCTCGCCGTCTCATAGTCGAATGCTGCGCCAGCCTTGATGTACAGGCTGTTGCCGATGATATTGAAGAACTCTCCCCCTGGAAAGCTGCTGCTGATGGAAAGCTGGTTGTTGCTCGCAGGATCGCCGTCATTGTCGACAACCGTGATATTGGCAACGAGAGTGTCTGTGGCAAACACCGTGTTTTCCTGCACCGCGATATAGTTGGTCGACGGGTTGACGTAGGTGACAAAGACTTGTGTTGGTGCCGTGTTGGTCATCTCGGTCTCCGGAATGTAGCTGCGGGGCAGGGTGCTCGCCCTGACAATCGTCCCAAATTCCTAGAGTGAAGCCCGTTAAAGTTCGGCTAAACGCTCCCCCAAATGGTTTCAGAATTCCTTGATTGAAGAGGGCAAAGGAGCCGACACTGGTGCTTCCTGTTCACCACTTCCGCCGACTGACACAACCAATGGTGAAAAATGGTGCCCAGAGCCGGAATTGAACCAGCGACACACGGATTTTCAATCCGTTGCTCTACCAACTGAGCTATCTGGGCACGCCCGCAAAACGGGGTTGGGGCGCTGTATAGGTGAAAGGGTTTTGTGATGCAACAGGCAGAGTAAGGGGCTTTTGGCTGCGGCCAAATTAACAGTTGTTTAATTTTTGTGCTGCGCTATTTTGACGATAACGGCTTTTTTGAGATGCTGTTCAAAAAAATGTTAGCCAGCATAGATGTCTGGAAAAAGCTGTGAGATCAACCAATAAGGGGGAACTTGATGACTGATTTAGCCTCGGCTGGCCGCAATCCATCGCGCTCGCGTCCGATGACTGCCGAAGAGAAGAAGGTGATTCTCGCCTCTTCCGCCGGCACAATTTTTGAATGGTACGACTTTTATCTCTACGGTTCGCTGGCAGCGATTATCGGTGCCCAGTTCTTTACTTCATTTCCAGAGGCAACACGCAACGTGTTCGCGCTTTTGGCATTTGCTGCGGGCTTCCTGGTCAGGCCTTTTGGCGCCCTGGTGTTTGGTGCGCTCGGCGACCTGGTCGGCCGGAAGTACACCTTCTTGATGACCATCATGATCATGGGCCTTTCGACTTTTCTGGTCGGACTGTTGCCTGGCTATAGTTCCTGGGGTGCAGCTGCTCCGATTATCTTGATTGCCCTTCGCATGTTGCAAGGACTCGCACTTGGTGGTGAGTATGGCGGTGCTGCGATTTACGTCGCCGAACATGCTCCAGCCAACCAGCGCGGCTATTACACCTCGTTCATTCAAACGACGGCAACGCTTGGCCTTCTCCTGTCGCTGATCGTGATTTTGCTGGTGCAGGGCTACGTCAACGGCAACTATCCTGATACGCCTGTGCTTGATGCGGCAGGTGCTGCTGTCATGGGTTCCGATGGCAAACCGTCAATGCTCAAGGCATTCAACGTCTGGGGTTGGCGTATTCCGTTCCTCGCTTCAATATTCCTGTTGGCGATCTCTCTTTACATCCGCTTGCAGATGGCAGAGTCACCCGCTTTCAAACGGATGAAGGAAGAAGGCAACGCCTCCAAGGCGCCGCTCAGCGAAGCTTTTGGTCCGGGCCGCAATGCGCTGGTCCTGCTGATTGCGCCAGTCTTGTTCATCCTGGCTTGGCTCACGGGTATGTTGTCCGGCACAGTCGCTGCGATCATTGGCGTTATTTTTGCCGCTGTTGCCGTGTTCTGGGGCATGAAGAACGCAAAGCTGGCCTTGATTGCTCTGCTCGGCCTCACTGCCGGGCAGGCAGTGGTCTGGTACGCGGGGCAGTTCTACGCGCTGTTCTTCCTGCAAAACGTGATCAAACTGGACAGCTTCACCGCCAATGTCATGGTGGCCTGGTCGCTGATCCTTGGTACGGTCGGGTTCATCATCTTCGGTTCGCTGTCAGATCGCATCGGCCGCAAGCCGATCATTCTGGCGGGATGCCTGATCGCGGCGATTACCATGATCCCCGTGTTCAAGATGCTGACGCAACTCGGTAACCCGGCACTTTCCGCAGCCCAGCAGACGGCCGTGACGGTGACGGCAGATCCCAACGATTGTTCGTTCCAGTTCAATCCGACTGGGACACTGAAGTTCACAAAGTCATGCGACGTGGCGAAAGCCCAACTCGCCCGGACGTCAGTGAACTACGAGACAGTTGCCGGTGCTGCCGGTGCTTTAGCCTCGATCAAGATCGGCGAAACTGTCGTTCCGTCCTATGATGCGGCCGCGAATGCGGGTGCCATCAAGACCGCAACTGAGGCTCTGGACAAAGCCAAGGCCGGTACAGACCAGGCTGCAACTGACGCAGCCCAGGCTGCGCTGGACAAGGAAAAAGGTGTCAAGGCTGCGTTCGAAAAGGGTCTCAATGATGCCCTGAAGACTGCCGGATATCCGCTGGTCGCTGCCGACAACACGACTGTTGCGAAGGCGTCGAACTTCTTCGACATCTTCACTGGCCAGAAACTCGGAATCATTGCGCTCCTGACGTTCCTCATTGGTCTCGTGACGATGGTTTATGGCCCGATCGCGGCCATGCTTGTCGAACTCTATCCGACGCGCATTCGCTACTCAGGCCTGTCGCTGCCGTATCACATCGGCAATGGCTGGTTCGGTGGCCTGATGCCCGCTACGGCGTTCGCGATCTCGGCCCAGACCGGCAATATTTACGGCGGCCTGTGGTACGTGATTGTTGTGGCGCTGATGACATTGGTAATCGGTACGATCTTTGTGCCAAACGGCACGCACAAGAAGGATATCTTCGCCGACGACGGAAAGCGTTGAGCCCTTCAATATGAAAGTTGCAGCGGGCCGGGTTTTCCCCGGCCCGTTTTTATTGGAGACGCTGCTTCACGAAGGTCCAAATTGACCAAAGCACCGATATGATCAGTGCATTGGCGAAGACCCCGGATATTATCGCTTGTGGCAGGGAAACGCCCGCGACTGGTATCGTTGAAGGAATGATGACAGCAACAAATACAAGTCCGCCGATCAGGGGGACGAGCACGCCGGTATGCGCGCGCGTGCGCTCCATGGTATAGAGAAGTCCACACAGCAACCCGATGCGGAAAACATCAGTAGTTTGTGAAATCAGCAAGGTTGAAAGATCCATTACGTCTCATCATTCTGTGATTGGTCGGTACCCGTCTCTTCCGCCGGGATTGCATAATTCCCACCCAGCCACCGACCGAGGTCGATTTGCGCGCAACGGTTGCTGCAAAACGGATGAAACTTCTGGACAGAAGTTTTTTT
This sequence comes from uncultured Alphaproteobacteria bacterium, assembly GCA_963738595.1. GTDB lineage: Bacteria > Pseudomonadota > Alphaproteobacteria > Rhizobiales > Aestuariivirgaceae > Aestuariivirga. The sequence goes on along the minus strand of CAVTXF010000015.1, from coordinate 7,872 downwards.
GCAAATCGGGCAGGGGCGTCGCGGCCGCAAGACTACTGGTTCGGCCATGGTTTAAAGCCCTGCTGTGCCTGCTTCCGACCAAACCGCATGAACGGGGTAACCCGCGCCGATGAGAAGCGACAGGGTTTCATGCAAGGGCAGTCCCATGACGCCAGAATGCGAACCGGCGAGGTAGCGCACGAAAGCTTCAGCCCGGCCCTGAATGGCGTAACCGCCAGCCTTGCCGCGCCATTCTTCAGAAGCGAGGTAGGTCTCAATGTCGTCGCGCGAAAAGCGCTTGAAACGGACTTTGGTCTCAGAACAGCGCGTCCGCTTGTTTCCCTTTGGATCAATCAGGCAGACGCTGGAATAAACCCAATGCGAGCGGCCCGACAAAAGCGTGAGACACTGATAGGCATCATCGCGCGTTTCAGCCTTTGGCAAAATGCGCCTGCCGAGACCGACCACGGTGTCCGCGCCCAAAACAAAAACGTCGCCACCCAGATTGCGTACCAGCGGCTGGTTTCGCGCCTTCTCGACTTTCTCTTCCGCAAGCCGGATTGATACCCGACGGGGCGACTCGCGACGCTGCGGTGTTTCATCGACGTCGGCAGGATTTAGCAAGTCAGGCGCAAGTCCGATGCGTTCAAGCAACGCAAGCCGACGCGGTGAAGCGCTGGCAAGAACAAGTTTTGCCGTCCTTTCAGCCACGGATTCTACTTAAACCGATAATTGATGCGGCCCTTGCTGAGATCATAGGGCGTCATTTCAACCATCACACGATCCCCAGCCAGCACGCGGATGCGGTTCTTGCGCATTTTGCCCGAAGTATGGGCAATGATCTCGTGGCTATTATGGTCCAGCTTCACGCGAAACATCGCGTTTGGCAGCAATTCGCTGACCGTTCCTTCGAATTCCAGCAGTTCTTCCTTCGCCATTAGGTCTCCTCTGATTTGGCGCGCAAGCAATGAACCCTTTGTCCATGGAATTCAAGCACTATGGGCAGCTACGCCGAAGTCACTGAAAACTCTGTGGAAATAAATCGCAAAATAGAACTTGACTTCTAGTGCCAAAATAGCTATAGTATCCTACGAAAGGATCGAAATGGAATGTATGTCGCAAGCAAGCTCTTCGGATTGATTTTCGCCTGTGTCGCAGCGCTCGCATTTGTGACGGCCGGTGCTGCCGAGCGCAAGCTCAAACCGGGCATCATCGGCGCAGATGATCGTGTGGCGGTGAGTGGTTTTGCCGGTCCATGGAGCGCCATTGGCCACATCAACGTATCGGGATACCGCTCGCTCGACAGGTGTACGGGCACGCGCGTGGCACCTGGCCTCATCTTGACCGCTGCCCATTGCGTAGTAAACATTCCGCGAAAGAAACTGCATCCGGCGAAGGACATCCACTTTGTTGCCGGGGTGGATCACGAAACCAATGTGGGTCATAGCACCGCCAGATGTGTTTTGCTTCCTGATGACTTTACCTTCGACGATGATACGCGTGCCAAGCCAGACATGCGCGCGGTTTTGCTCTCGAAGAAGTTTCTCAGCCGGGATCTCGCTTTGATCGTGCTCAACAAAGACACGGCCAAAGCTGATGCAATCGGTATTGACACGCAGCCTTTGCCAACCGGAGCCTCGATCATCAGCGCCGGTTACCCCGCCGACCGTCGCCAGGTTTTAACAATGCACAACGCCTGCAAAGTAGTGGACGAGGTTGCGGGCCTGCTCGCGACCGACTGCGATACCGTTGTGGGAACGTCCGGCGGACCAATCCTTGTGCAAAAGAACGGAACGTGGAAAGTCGTGGCATTGATGGGAGCAACCACCGAAGGCCACGGCAATATCGCTGTATCACTGGCGAATTGGGCGGGTATTGAAGCTGCGAAACAGTGTGCGCAATGACAGCACGTCGGCCTTCACCCCCTCGCTTCGCTCAGCACCCTCTCCCTGAAGGGAGAGGGGCATTGACGTTGTTACCCCTCTCCTTTCAGGGAGAGGGCAACTCGCATCAGCGAGCCAGTGAGGAAAGACTACCAATATGAAATACGCCACCTGCCTGACACACAACCTAGTGAGCATCATCGAAACTGATGTGCCGAACGCTGCAGCTGGCGAGATGGTCGTCAAGTTGACGCTTTGCGGGGTTTGCGGAACCGATACCGCCAAGGTTTTTGGCTCGTATGCCAAGCCGCAGAAACTGGGTCACGAAATAGTTGGCACTGTCCATGCCTTGGGCGAGGGGGTGGGACAATTCGCAGTCGGACAGCGTGTGGCGCTGGCCCATCACGTGCCGGACCAAAATTCACATTATTCGTGCCGTGGCAGCGAAACCATGGACCCGCTGTTCAAGTCATCAAATATCGATCCAGGCGGTTTCTCTGAATTCATCCGCGTGCCAGCCACCCACGTGTCCGCGACGGTATTTGCCATTCCCGATCAATTGACCAATGCGCAAGCCGTGTTCATGGAACCGCTCGCCTGCTGTCTCCGCGCAACCGATCGCATGAACATGCAAACCGGTGACAGCGCACTGGTCGTCGGTGTCGGTGCCATTGGCATGCTCTTCATGCCATTGCTGCGCGAACTGGGCGTGGTGTCAATTGCAACGGACCTACGCGACGACCAGGTCGAGCGCGCGCGCAAGTGGGGCGCAGCTGATGGCGGCACCAAGGACGTGGCAGAAATCTGCAAACGTCACACCGAGGGCAGGGGCGTGGATGCGGTCATTATGACGATTGTCAATGATGCGACGCTGAAACTCGCTCTGTCTTCAGTTCGCGACGGTGGCACACTGATGCTTTTCGGCGGCAAGCCCAACGAAAACCTGCAAGTTCCTTTTTGGGAGTGCTTCCTGCGCGAAATCAATTTGGTGACCAGCTATTCTGCAACACCGGATGGTCTCCGCCGCGCTTTGAAGCTTCTGGCAAGACCGTCTTTCAACCTAATCGAAACACTGATCAGCCATGCATACCCGTTGACAGATGCCCAAGCTGCATTTGAAGCGGCATGGCAAGGAAAAGCATCCAAGGTGGTTGTGATGACGGGCTGAGCACGCTCCACCATCACTGTCATTCTCACCACGCGCACGACGAAGATAGTTTTGGAGTTGTGATGTTGCCGGAATGCAATGCGACAAGCCCGAGATGGGTTAGGACAGCTAAACCCCCAACCCACCAAACCGCGCGTCAATCTTTTGCTTCAACGCGTCACGCACGTCACGATAGGCTGCAAGAATTGTATCGCGGTTGCCCTGGGTTTTTGACGGATCTTCGATGTCCCAACTCTCCAGCGCAATGGCTTGCGTTTTCACGAGATCATTGGCGAAGCCCTTGGCTTCCGGCGAAAGCGTGATTGCAAGATCAAAGCCATGATCGGAAAGGTCTTCCACCGAATGTGGCCGATGCCGGGTAAGGTCGAGACCGATTTCTTCCATGACAATGCCGACAAACGGATCAGGATCACCCGCAACGATACCAGCAGAGGCAACGTAAACCCGCGAACCATGTGCCGCATGCATGATGGCCGCAGCCATCGGCGAGCGGATGGCATTTTGCGTGCAGATGAAAAGCACGGCATGTGGCGTCTTGCGAGTCATCAACTTTTCCAGATCAAAGCGCAAACGAGCGTGAACAATCGGCGTGCCGTATCAAAATCAAACTCGGCTTTGCCTTTCAGTCGTTCTTGCAGCAACTCGCTGCCTTCGTTGTGTATGCCACGCCGCGCCATATCGATTGTTTCAATTTGCTGCGGTGAGGATGAACGGATGGCTGTGTAATAGCTGTCACAGATCGTGAAATAGTCCTTCACCACTCGCCGAAACGGCGTGAGCGACAGGGCAATCGTATAGACCGGACTTTCGGTCGCATCCAGAAACGTGAACACGAGCCGTCCTTCTGCGGAAGACAGGCGCAACCGGTAGGGCCCTTGCACCCCATTGCTCAGTGAAAAAGTGTTGGCCTCGATCAAGTCATAGATCGCAACCTGCCGCTCATGCTCCGCATCTGCGGAAGGTCCTTGACCAAGTGATTCATCAAGTTCGACAGCGATGAGGCGATTGTCACTCATGTGCAGGCGTATGTTCCGAAGACCATGCAGCACCCTGGTCTTTCATCGCGCAGTCAAGATACTCAACATCAAGCTGGATCGAATGGCCAGCAGAGAATATCAGATCCACCCGGCCTTCGGGCTTGTCCGTCTCGGTAAAAGAGACAGCAAGAAGCGAAAGGATCGTGTCGCGCTGTGTCTGGTCAAATCCTTTGCGCCGAACCGCAAGCACATGCTCGAAGCTGAAGCCCGTGCGCCGCCGCTGACTCGCCGGTTGTGCATCCCATGCAAAGCGGTTTGCAATGAGCGCAAACTGTCGCCGTTTAGCATCATATGCGATGTCTGAAACGCGGATCAGCGCGTCCTGCATCTGTGCGGAAATGACTTCGAGGTCACCGTCGTCCTGTGCCTTTAACTTGAGCAAGGCCTACCCCGAAATCCGGATGACATCGGCACCACAGCCGGACAACTTGCCTTCGAGGTCTTCGAACCCGCGGTCGAGATGATAGACCCGGTGCAACATTGTATCGCCCTCGGCAGCAAGTCCGGCAATGACCAGCGACACGGAGGCACGAAGGTCTGTCGCCATCACTTCGGCACCAGTGAGCTTCTTGACACCGCGCACTTCCGCCATGTCACCATTCAGATGAATGTCCGCCCCAAGCCGCGCCAGCTCCTGCACATGCATGAAGCGGTTCTCGAAAATCGTTTCACGGATATGCGACTTGCCCTTGGCCATCGTCATCAGGCCCATGAACTGCGCCTGCAGGTCTGTCGGAAAACCCGGAAAAGGATCGGTCGTTACATCAACCGGCATCAACCCGGATCCATTGCGCTTGATCCGCATGCCATCATTTGTGGTTTCAACTGTTATCCCAGCGCGTTGCATGGTCATGATCACATTCTCAAGTGAATCAGGGCGCGCACCGCGCAAGAGAACGTCGCCACCCGCCATGCCAACAGCCATCGCATAGGTACCGGTTTCGATGCGGTCAGCAATGACTGCATGCTCTGCACCGTGCAATGAAGTGACACCGGTAATCCGCAATTCGCGGGTATGAATACCCTCGATCTTCGCACCCATCTTGACGAGGCATTCTGCAACATCGCCGATTTCCGGCTCAGTTGCGGCGTTTTCAATGATCGTGTCGCCATGCGCCAGAACGGCGGCCATCAAGGCCGCATGCGTTGCACCAACCGAAACTTTTGGAAATGCAATATGTCCCCCCTTCAAGCCGTTCTTGGCCCTGGCCAGCACATAGCCACCCTCAACATCGCAATGCGCGCCGAGCTTTTCCATGGCGAGAAGATGCAAATCCACAGGCCGCGTGCCAATGGCGCAGCCGCCGGGCAGCGAAACCTTGGCTTCGCCCATGCGCGCAATCAATGGTCCCAGCACCCAGAACGATGCGCGCATCCGCGATACCAGGTCATAGGGAGCAGTTGTATCGACAATTGTCTTCGCCGAAATCTTGAGGGTCTCGCCGGTGTGGCCGTTCTGGCCAGCGCGCTTTCCGGCGGTCATGATGTCAACGCCGTGATTGCCGAGAATTTTCTGCAGGCGCAATGCGTCCACCAGCCGTGGCACATTGTGCAAGGTCAACGTCTCCGGCGTGAGTAGCGCCGTGATCATCAGCGGCAGGGCAGCATTCTTTGCGCCTGAAATCTCGATTGTGCCGTTCAGCTTGTTACCACCGCGAATGCGGATGCGATCCATATCGTTTTTTCCTTGCGCAACACCGTTGTGGGAGGGTGACTCGGCAGCGCTGATCCCGAAAGTGCGCTTAATCAGCACATATGGCCCAATCGGGGCAACCTTATTGTTTTGCCGCAGCCCCAGTGTCCGTTCTGTCTTTGGACTGGACCTTGCGCTTGGCCAGATTGGCCTTGAGCGCGGACGCCAGCTTCTTTTTTCGCCTGTCGCGTTGCTTTGATTTACCGGAAGTCTTTTCCAGCGTCATGGGGTTCTAGCCAGCGAATGCTTCCCGATACTGACGGAAGCTGATGAGCTTGCGTCCTTTTTCATCCCACAGAGCGTAGTGAACCCCCCGGATCGCTTTCCACAAAGTCAACTGCGGCGCGATGTTCTGCAGCGTCGGCTCACTCAACATGCACTCGCGCAAGCGATAGTTGGGAATGCGGCTGCACAAATGGTGGATGTGGTGCAGGCCGATATCGCACGTGAACCAATTCACGAACCCTGGAACAATGAGGTGCGAGCTACCTTTGAGGGCGGCAATCTTGGCGTCCCATTCGTCGGCACCTTCCCACAGAGTTTCTTCAAACTGGTGCTGGACGAAAAACAGGAAACCGCCGATCCACGATGCGATGACGGCAACTGGCAATACGATTTTGGCAACAGCTGCAAATCCAAAGAACCACATCAACAGGCCGTAAAGCGCGATGAGCCCGAGATTGTGGAATATCGCTTCCCGCCAGGTTTCTTTCATTGGCAGGTTAGCGCCCAATGGCGTGCGCTGCAGAATGAGGAAATAGACCGGTGGCCCGATGATCAATGAAACGATGGGATTGCGCATGAAACGGTAGCGCAGCTTGCCGGCAGTCGTCATCGCCTGATATTCAGAAACCGTTGCGGTTTCGATGTCGCCAATGCCGCGGCGATGCAAATTGCCTGAACTGGCATGATGCAAGGCATGTGACCGCCGCCAGGCATAATAGGGCGTGAAGGTGAACAGGCTGATGATCGCCCCGAGGACGTCATTATGTGTGCGTGATGAGAGATACGAACTATGCCCGCAATCGTGTTGAATGGCAAAAAGCCTGACCAGCAATGCACCTGCAGGAATTGCAATGAGCAAGACCAGGAACCATGAAACAAATGGCTCCAGCGCAAACATGGCGGCAACAAGGGCCAGAAACGGGATTGCGGTCGAGGTGACCTGCCAGAACGCTCGCTTGTCGTCAGTCTGGCAAAAATCCCTGCAATGAGCGGAAAGACGGTGTGCCATCTCCCGCAATTCAAGGGGATACCAGCCGTGCGCCATAGTGTCCAAAATTGTCGTCCCCAGTCCGTATTGTTGAGTTGGCAGCTGCATACCCGTCTTGCTCGGAAAAAGCGCGTTAATTCTGCACCCGAATGGAGTCCAAATTATTAACAAAGTGACACGGGTTGCGTCCGTCGGAAACCTGTGGCATGGAGCGGCAAATCACCTGGCTGCCGTAGCTCAGTGGTAGAGCACTCCCTTGGTAAGGGAGAGGTCGAGAGTCCGATTCTCTCTGGCAGCACCATTTTTCCAAATATTTCAATGTGCGTTGACGCAGACTGCTACGAATACTGGCAGCAGCACGCGGGATTCGGTAGTAAAATGCATGGAAGTACGGGGAATATCCGGGGAGTCTGTTCACTGGGTGTTCAATAGTGAGGTTGGACGTGGCACTTAGCTTTTTCTGAAGCGCAAAGGTCCCAATAAAAATCCGTCCAACTAAACCAGAACTGACCTGATGATCGTCGTCGACCAAGGTCACTGCCGCGACACCCAAAAGCCAATAGGCTGCAAACCAAGCGAGTTGTTTGACACGACGCGACATGGCTCAATGATACCCGGCTTCGGCATCAACTTTACCCCGGAACACCCAATAGGAATAGGCGGTGTAAGCGATGATGATGGGAACGAGAATGAGCACGCCCGGCAACATGAATTTTAAACTGATGCCTGGACAAATGTAATAACGAACAGGCCAAGTGACGCGGGAAATGGTTGTACGACTTTGTCCTACTTGAGACCGCGATAATACAACCAAGCACAAAGCATGACGAGCGCTGGAACGACCGCAGCGACCCGGAATAGTGTTGCTCAATCGCGACTGCCGAGGTCCAAGCGAACGA
>CAVTXF010000014.1:0-154194 GCA_963738595.1 uncultured Alphaproteobacteria bacterium | reverse complement strand
ATTGGAGCGGGCGAGGCGAATCGAACGCCCGACCCTAACCTTGGCAAGGTTATGCTCTACCCCTGAGCTACGCCCGCTTTGCGGCCTGACACTTGGTTATTCGCCTCAGGCGGGCGTCTTATTGCGCAATGCGGCATGAAATGCAATAGCCACATTCATCGCCATTATGTGAGCCCATCATTTGCCATGCCTGCCAGCCGTGCCGACCTGTTAGCCCGCTTTGAAAGCCTTGGAATTACAACACGCACGGTTGAGCACGAACCGGTTTTCACCGTGGAAGAAGCCCGGAAGGTGCATGACGCCATTGCAGGTGGTCATTGCAAAAACCTGTTCTGCAAGGATGAAAAAGGCGTGTTGTGGCTGATCGTGACACTGGAGGATGCACGCGTTGATCTCAAGGCCGCGCCTTCGCGGATTGGTTCAAAGCGCCTGTCCTTCGGCAAGCCTGACCTGTTGATGGAGGTTCTTGGCGTCGTGCCGGGTTCGGTCACGCCCTTTGCCTTGATCAACGATACCGAAAACAGGGTAAATGTCGTTCTCGATGCGGCGATGATGGCGCATGAAGAGCTCAATTATCATCCGCTTGAAAACAATGCGACGACGACGATATCCAATGCCGATCTCTTGACCTTCATCCGGGCCTGCGGCCATGTGCCGAAGACAGTGGCGGTGAGCGATCCCTTGTCCTAATATGTATGCAATCCCATTTAATACTCGACACAAGCGAAACTGAATCATGACACTGACATTTGACACCAATATTGCGGCTCCGGCACCCGTCGGCCTGATCAAGGAGGGCACCGACCAGTCCTTCATGGCAGATGTGATGACGGCCTCGAAAGAGCAGCCGGTCATTGTGGATTTCTGGGCACCGTGGTGCGGGCCCTGCAAGCAGCTCACACCGACGATTGAAAAAGTCGTGCGCGAGGCGAAGGGCCGGGTGAAGCTGGTCAAGATCAATATCGACGAGAACCCGGCGGTCGCCGGGCAATTGCGCGTCCAATCGATCCCGGCGGTGTTTGCCTTTGTTGATGGCCGCCCGGTGGATGGATTCATGGGGGCCTTGCCAGAAAGCCAGGTGAAGCAGTTCATCGACAAGCTGGGCAAAATGGGCAACATGGCCGAGCAGCTGGCGGATGCACTGGCTGCTTGCCGCCAGGTTTTTGATGAGAAAGACTATGAGGCAGCTGTTGATATTGCGTCACAAATCATCAGTGCCGACCCCGCACAGGCTGAAGCCTATGCGATCAAGGCAAGGGCCGAGCTGGAATTGCAGCGTACCGAAGACGCGCAGAACACTCTGCTGATGGTGCCGCCGGAAAAATCTGCCGATCAACACGTTGTTGCTGCGCGTGCAGCGCTCGATCTGGCGCTCAACCCGGTTGATACAAGCGGTGTTTCCAAACTTGAGGCTGAGCTGGTGAAGAATCCGCTGGACCATGACAAGCGGCTGGAACTTGCGGTGCTGCTGAATGGCGGTGGATTTCGCAACGAGGCCACGGATCACCTGATCCAGATTATCCGCAAGGATCGTACATGGAATGAGGATGCTGCGCGCAAGCAGCTGGTTCTGTTCTTCGAAGCCTGGGGGCCGAAGGACGAAGCCACGCTGGCGGGCCGGCGCAAGTTGTCATCGGTGCTGTTCAGTTAGCGGACCCCGCTGTTGAAAGGTAGTGTCATGCGTTTTCTCGACCGTTATGCTTCACCGGATGACATGCCCGAGCGTATTCCGGTGTTTCCATTGTCGGGTGCGCTGCTGTTGCCACGCATAGACTTGCCACTCAACATTTTCGAGAACCGCTATCTCGAGATGTTTGACGACGCGCTGTCGGGTAACCGCATCGTCGGCATGATCCAGCCGCGTGATGGCGACATTGCGCCTGCGCCGAAGCTTGCCGATGTTGGTTGCGCCGGGCGCATCACGTCTTTTTCAGAAACGCCGGATGGACGGTTGCTGATCTCGCTCACTGGCATATCGCGGTTCCGCGTGGCGGCGGAGTCCAAAGTTCGCAAGCCCTATCGCGTGATCAAAGCTGACTACGCCCCGTTCGCCATCGATTTTGTTGCGGCCACTGGCGACATGATGGTGAACCGCAGCAGTGTGCTGAAAGCGTTCCGCGACTATCTTGAAGCCAACAACATGACGACCAATTGGGAGGATGTCGAATCAATCGGTACCGAACAACTGGTCAACACACTGTCGCTGATGGCGCCATATCCCCCACAAGACAAGCAGGCGCTGCTGGAGGCAACTGACCTGAAAGCGCGCGCCGAAATGCTTGTCGCCCTCACGGAGCTTGCGCTGGCGCGGCAGGGTTCCGGAAATAACAGGAACTTGCAATAATGCCAACCGAGCACCGAAAGACCGATCCGCGCCTGCTTGAACTGCTGGTGTGCCCGGTGACCAAGACACGGCTCGAATATGATGCCGAACATCAAGAGTTGATTTCGCGCGCTGCGGGCCTTGCCTATCCGATCCGCGACGGCATTCCGATCATGCTGCCGGATGAAGCGCGCGATACCAATCGTGCGTGAGTTGGGTGCGCGCTACTGCCAACGTTGCGCGCGGAACTCCCAAGGTGTGACCTTTCCATCCTTGTCGGTGTCGGCTTCGGCAAATCGCGTCTTGCCTGCTGCGATAAACTCCGCCTGAGTCACCTTGCCATCCTTGTCAGGATCCATGGTGGCAAAACGCTCCTTCTTGCGCGCCTGCATTTGCGCCTGACGCGCTTCATTATATCCCGGGCCGCCGCCCATGCGTATGCTCATGTATTCGTCTGCGGTGATGGAGCCATCGTCGTCGCCATCCATTGCCGCGAAAACTGACTCGACCTGGCTTGCTGCTTCGTCGTCGCCAATCACGCCATCATTGTTTGTATCAATGTTGCGCATCCGTTGCATCATGCGCATGCCTGCGCCTTGCTGGCGGTCATCCATCATTCTCCATGAAGGACCATCACCCCAGCCCCACATGTGCCAGCCCCAGTCGTTTTCCTGGGCCGTGGCCGGGGATACCAGCAGTGCAAAGCCAATCAATGTGATGTATGTTCGTTTTTTCATTGCAACTCTCCTTGTCGGAACAAGTATCCGCTCGGGAGGAGATATAGGCCGTGCAACGTCAGCCAACTTGATCTGGGTCAAGTTTTCATGTGATTAATGTTTTTCCTTTTTGTGAAAGTTTCCAGGTGACCGAAAATCAACCTATAGAAATAAAAGTGCGCAATGGTGGACGTTTGCTGTGCCTGGTGTTTGATGACGGCGATGCCTGCGACATTTCTGCGGAGTTGCTGCGCGTCGAAAGTCCAAGCGCCGAAGTCAAGGGACACGGAGCTGGCGAAGAGCAGCTGCAATGGGGCAAGCGCAATGTGACCATTGCGCGTGTGGAAGCCGTCGGCAATTACGCCGTGCGGCTTGTTTTCAGCGACGGGCATTCGTCGGGAATTTACACATGGATGTATCTCGCCAAACTCGGGCGTGAGGGGGTGGAGATATTTGCGGCTTATGAAGCCAAGCTCAAAGCGGCTGGATTGACGCGAGGGTGACGGTCTACAACGCTTTTTCCAGTTCCGGTACAGCGACGAACAAGTCCGCGACCAGGCCATAGTCGGCGACCTGGAAGATGGGCGCTTCTTCGTCCTTGTTGATGGCGACGATGATTTTTGAATCCTTCATGCCGGCCAGATGCTGAATGGCGCCTGAGATGCCGACTGCGATGTAGAGATCGGGTGCCACGACCTTGCCAGTCTGCCCCACTTGATAATCGTTGGGCACGTAACCGGCGTCAACGGCAGCGCGGGAAGCGCCCACTGCGGCGTGGAGCTTTTTGGCCACTGCTTCCAGCAACTTGAAATTCTCGCCGTTCTGCATGCCGCGACCGCCAGAGACGATGACCTTTGCAGATGTGAGTTCCGGGCGATCTGATTTGGTGAGATTTTCGCTGACATAAGACGAGAGACCGGGATCAGCGGCGGTGTTTACTTTTTCGATTGTGGCTGTTCCGCCTTCGCCAGCTGCCGCAAAGGATGCGGTACGCACCGTGATCACCTTTTTATTATCCGTGGACTGAACAGTTTGCACGGCATTGCCGGCATAGATCAAGCGCACGAAAGTGTCGGCGGATTTCACCTCGGAAATATCCGAAATCTGCATCACATCGAGGAGTGCGGCGACGCGCGGCATGTAGTTCTTGCCATTGGTTGTCGCCGGAGCGACGATGTGATCATAGGCGCTTGCCAGTGACACGATGGTTGCGGCCATGGGTTCTGCGAGCGGGCGATCAAGACAGGCTGCTTCGGCATGGAGCACTTTCATTACACCTGCGAGTTTCGCTGCCTGCGCGGCAGCACCCCCGGCATTGTGACCGGCGACCAGCACGTGCACATCGGCACCAATTGCCGCTGCAGCAGTCAGCGCCTTGTGGGTAGAATCCTTCAACGACGCGTTGTCGTGTTCGGCAATGAGAAGAACGGCCATCAGATTGCTCCTGCTTCCTTGAGTTTGCCGACGAGTTCAGCAACCGATTTTACCTTGATGCCCGACTGACGCTTGGGGGGGTCCTCGGTCTTCACCACTTTCAAGCGCGGTGCCGGATTGACGCCATAGTCAGCTGGCGTCTTTTCATCGAGGGGCTTCTTCTTGGCCTTCATGATGTTGGGGAGAGAGGCATAGCGTGGCTGGTTGAGACGCAAGTCGGTGGTCACGATCAGCGGCATTTTCATTTTGAGGGTTTGCAGCCCACCGTCGATTTCGCGGGTGATTGTGGCTTCGCCTGCACCTGGCTCGAGCTTTGAACATGCGGTGGCCTGCGGCCAGCCGAGGAGGGCTGCCAACATCTGGCCGGTCTGATTTGCATCGTCGTCAATCGCCTGCTTGCCGAGGATGACGATCTCCGGCTTTTCAGCTTCAACAACACCTTTCAGGATTTTTGCGACCGACAGCGGCTCGACGTAATCATCGTGTTTCACCAGAATGGCGCGGTCTGCGCCCATCGCAAGTGCCGTGCGAAGGGTTTCCTGTGATTGTTGAGGTCCGATGGAAACGGCAATGATTTCCGTGGCTAAGCCTTTTTCCTTCAGGCGGATCGCCTCTTCGACGCCGATTTCGTCAAAGGGGTTCATCGACATCTTCACATTTGCCAGTTCGACGCCGGAACCATCTGATTTAACACGGATTTTTACATTGTAATCGACGACTCGCTTGACTGCGACCAGAACCTTCATGCTGTGCTCCTGAAACTGCGGCGCAACCTAGTTTCGGCGCGGGTCCGAGTCAAATGCGGTTACGGCATGGCCGACAGGATTGCGACATAGTGGCTGAACCAGCGATTTGCGCGCGGGCATGCGTGGTCGCCAGACGCGGGCCATGCCTGATTTTTTTAGGCAAGAAAGCGTGTTCACGTTTTGCGTTTCTTGGAGCATCAGGAGGTGTTGGGCCTTGATGCATTGGGGCCAGGCTCGCTCAAAACGCCAAGTGCGTATTTGTGACATTCCGCGAGAATGTCGTCGATTTCGTGTTGGGGTCTGGCACGATGGCCGGGCGGATTGCCGGGACGAAGGGGCAAGAAAAACCGGGGCGGTTGCAAGGTCTCGCGCTTGCGGCGCCAGCGCACCAATCGCTTTGCTTGACGCGGAATATCGTCCAGTGCGACTGTGAGTGCCCTGAGACGCAAGGCGATGCGGCGGGCGCTGATGTGGCGATCTGATGCCAGGGGACTTGAGGATCGTTCAAGTCGTGCTTGCGGTTGTGAAAAGAGCGGCGAATAGGGCGCGTTGGGTGCGATGAAGGAAATCCGTGGGGTGAGTGTGGTATAGATCACGCGCCGCGCGTTGAAACGCTTGCGCGGATCGACGAGCTGGAACGACATGCGGGTTGCTGGCTGGCGGGTTGCTGGCTGGCGGGTTGCTGGCTGGCGGAGCGATGTTCGGCTTTCAAGTGGTTCAGTGTTGGCTTGTTGTGGCAAAGGTTCAACAAGCAGATCACGCGCCGCGATCACAATCAGCCGACGCAATGCCGACTCAGCGGGCCTCAGCACGCGCAGGATGGTGGCGTGAACAGACCGCGGCAGCGCGACCGCGTCCATGCCGCCGTAGACATGCAGCAGGGCCAAAATATCCGCCGCAACCAGCGCAAGCGCTTGGGCGTTTTGCACCACGGCGGCATCCCAGATTTGCTTGAAGCGATGGAACATAACATGAACATATGTGCGCGAGCGGGTCGTGTCAAGGGGGAGGGTAAAGAGGTGTTTGTAAAGCCAGGCCCGCGTTATGGACTTTGCATCGATGCTCGTCGGGAAGGCCACAGGAAGGTGAGAACCAGGCCTGCAGCGAAGCCGCCGATATGGGCCCACCAGGCCACAGCGGGCCCGCCTTCGCCCGCAGGCGCGCGAAGGCTGACGAATTGCAGCACGAGCCAGCCGGTGAGGAAGACATAGGCGGGCAGGCGAATGGGGAATACCAGGCCGAGAAGCGAGGTGATGCGGGCCTTGGGATAAAGCAGCAAATAGCCCCCCATTACGCCGGCAATGGCACCCGATGCGCCGACCAGGGGCACGGGCGATCCCGGCGACATGAAGGCATGCGTGAGGCCAGCGGCTGCGGCGCAGAGCAGATAGAAAACGATGAAGCCGACATGGCCGAAAGCGTCCTCGACATTGTCGCCGAGGATCCAGAGAATCAACATGTTGGAAATCACATGCATCCAGCTGCCATGCAGGAATGCGTAGGTGACCAGGGTCAGGGATTCCGGTACGGGCTGATAGTTCGACGCGGCCGTGGCATGCAACAGCTCCTGTGGCACCAGGCCAAATCCAGTGGTGATCGCCATCAATCCCTGTTCGCCTGCAACGGGACCGGTGAGGATGAAGACCACGAAATTCACGGCGATGAGACTTGCTGTCACGATCTGGAAGCGGATCAGGCGCAGAGGATTGTCGTCACGGATCGGTATGAGCATGGGCGACAGGCTTAACCCATGATGGATTGCGCGGCGAGGAGAAAAGCGGCAAGAGCGCGGCATGTCGTTTCGCGCTTCCATCCTCACACTTTTTCCCGACATGTTTCCCGGAACACTGGGGCATTCCCTGGCGGGGCGGGCGCTGTCCGAAGGGCTGTGGTCGCTCGATGTGCGCGATATCCGGGCGTCGGCAACTGACCGGCATCGCACGGTGGATGATCATCCGGCAGGTGGTGGGGTTGGCATGGTGCTGAAGCCTGATGTTCTGGCGCGGGCGATTGACGCCTTTCACCATGAGGGGCCGCGACTTCTGATGAGTCCGCGGGGCGTTCCGTTGACGCAAGGTCTGGTGCGCGAGCTTGCCGATGGACCTGGCTGCCTTATCGTGTGCGGGAGATTTGAGGGGGTTGACCAGAGGGTGATCGAAGCACGCAATCTCACCGAGATTTCGGTTGGCGATTATATCCTCTCCGGCGGGGAACCTGCCGCACTGGTCGTGCTTGATGCAGTTGTCAGGCTGTTGCCGGGGGTGATGGGCAAACCCGAATCAGGGGCGGAAGAAAGTTTTGAGGACGGACTGCTGGAACACCCGCATTTTACCAAGCCGAATACCTGGGAAGGTCTTGATATTCCAAGTATTTTGTTGTCTGGAGACCACAGGGCCATTGCCCGGTGGAAGCTGGAACAGCGGCGGCAACTGACAGAACAGCGGCGGCCGGACCTGTGGGCGAGACGAAAATCACGTGAACGTTGACTTTTCGCCTGTCGTGAGGTTTAAGCCCCCCAACTTCCAATAAGGATCAGTCTTATGAATATTATTGCGCAGCTCGAAGCCGAGCAGGTGGCTGCTGTTTTGGCCAAGCGCCCGGTGCCCGCATTCACGCCGGGTGATACCGTTATCGTCAATGTGAAAGTCAAGGAAGGCGAACGTACCCGCGTCCAGGCCTATGAAGGCGTTGTGATTGCCCGTTCGGGTGGCGGCCTCAACGAGAACTTCACCGTGCGCAAGCTGTCTTATGGCGAAGGTGTGGAACGTATTTTCCCGGTTTATTCACCGATGATCGATTCAATCAAGCTGGTGCGCCGCGGTCGTGTGCGCCGCGCCAAGCTGTATTACCTCAAGGGCCGCACCGGCAAATCGGCGCGTATCATGGAAGACCAGCGCGCCGCCTTTGCGCTGCATGAAGAAGCTCAGGAAGTACATCACAAGGCAGCAATTGCCGCCGATGACATTGGCCGCATCAAGGGCATGGGCCTCAAGGTCAAGGAAGCGCTGATCGCTGATGGCATCACTTCGCTGAACCAGATTGCAGTCCTGTCTGACGACCAACTTTTCGCACTCGACGAAAAACTTGAACTCAAGGGCCGCACCAAGAAAGACAAGTGGGTGCAGCAGGCGAAGGACATTCTCGCCAAGGCATAAACAACCTCTGCTGGCAGATTATTGGTGGCCGGTCCGATGGACCGGCCATTTCTTTTTGGGCGGACCTGCTATAATCTCACTCCAATTGTCTGATAGTTTTAAATTCTTTTATATTTCAATTGGTTAGTTAACCTGTTCAAACGGTTTCGATTGTCAGTTCCCCGCCCCTGATTTACGATTTGTGCACGGGTTCGGTAGCATCTTTTCAATCCGATCCGCAGGGGGTCACATGGCCGACAAAAATCGCGATGCAGGACGTATTCTCGGCGACATCCTGGAACACTTCCCCATTATCAAGATCATCAGCCTGAAGCACAGGACTGACAGACGGCGGCGCATTGCCCGGCAGTTGCATGACCTTGGCATTGACATGAAGCGGTATGGCATCACGTTTTTCGATGCACTCAAGTTCAGTGAGACAGCGGGCTTTCCAACCAACGGAGTACGTGGGTGCTATAACAGCCACTTGAAGCTGATCCGTGAATGTGGAGAATCGGGGAAACCTGCTTTGATCATGGAAGACGATGCGTTTTTCCAACCGAAAGCGCTGTTCCGGGTACAAAACATCGGTGAACAGATTGCGACAGAGAAGTGGGACTTCATTTATTTTGGTGGCTATGTCGATGCTTCGCAGTTGCCACAAATCACATTGCCGCTGACGCCGTTTTCAGGACCAATCATCGGCTCACATTGCGTCGGCTACAATCCAAAGGCTGCGGGACGCTTTGCCAAGTATCTGGAAGGTCGGCTGGACCGTGAATGCGGCCACCCGGATGGCGGCAGAACCCATTTTGATGCGGCCAACAATGATTACCGTCACACTCATCAAGATGTTGTCACATTGTTGGGGACGCCAAATCTCTCGACGCAATTTGCGTCACGCACTGATCTTGGCATGCAGAAGTGGTTCGACAATGCGCCGGTCCTCTGGCCTTTCGTCGAGCGGCTCAGATCATTGAAACAGAGCTTCCAGGCGACGAACTGACCCGGCGGGCAATTGCGACAAGCCAGTAATCACGCTGGTCGGGTTTGTTCGTGATGGATTGTGTCGTGATTGATTTTGCCGGGAACTGATGCCATATTGTCATGATGAAAGACAAAGTGGCACCAGGTTCAAGACGAAAATTTCTGCCGCCGCATTCGGTGAAAAGCATTGCTGCGGCTGCCCTGTTGCAGGCATCCTCCGGCCAGCCGGTGATCCTTACGCTGCGGGATGTCCAGGCTGGCTTGCTGCCACGCTTCGGTTTGGACACAATCCAGTCATTGGTTGTGCCGAAGCGGACATGGGCACGCCGTCTTGCCAAGTCCGAAGCGCTGACTGCGGATGAAACCGACAGGGCCGTCCGCATGGCCCGGGTGCAGGCAGAGGCTGACAGGGTGTTCGGCAGTGAGGACAAGGCATCGGCCTGGATGCGTCGGCCATTGCAGCAACATAGCAAGCAGACACCATTGGACATGTTGCGCAGTGATGCAGGTGCGGCTGTCGTGCTCGACATGCTCACACAAATTGACCACGGCATGTTTGCCTGAGAAATGTTGGTCTGGCGGATTTCGAATTATGTCGCGCTGGACGGGGAAGGCGGGTTGAGGGCAGCGGCGCGCTGGCATTCGGCGGGACGGCGCATTGTCTATACCGCTGATCACCCTGCGGCGGCCCTGGCTGAAATGATGGTTCATGTGCCGCGCCATTTGCTTCCTGAAACCTATCAACTGCTCAAGATCAGTGTGCCTGCGGCAATCAAGGTGGAGCCTGCGAGATTGACCGGCAAGGCGTGGAAAGATGACCTGGCTATTTCCCAAGGCACAGGGGACGCATGGTTGCGTCGCGGCTCGTCGGCGATTCTCAAGGTGCCTTCGGTCATTGTGCCTGATGCTTGGAACTACCTGGTCAATCCGATGCATCCGGATGCGCGCAAACTTCGCATTCTGGACGTCATTCCATTTGCCGTTGACACCAGGCTGACGTGACGCGTCATGGAACCACCTCCGCCATGCCATTCCGGCAGATTTGCGATGCAATTGCGGCGATTTGACAACAGCCGCCAAGGCGCTAGATAGCAGCCAGAAATCAGCAATCTCGCAGGTAACCCCATGGCCAAAGCTCGCACACTTTATGACAAGATCTGGGATGACCATCTCGCCCATGAAGCAGAGGATGGCACCTGCCTTCTCTATATTGACCGGCATCTTGTGCATGAAGTGACCTCCCCGCAAGCCTTCGAAGGCCTGCGCATGACGGGTCGCAAGGTGCGGCATCCGGAAAAGACCCTGGCCGTGGTTGACCACAATGTGCCGACAACGGACCGTTCGAAAGGCATTGCGGAAGAAGAAAGCCGCATCCAGGTGGAAGCACTGGCAGCGAATGCCCGCGAGTTCGGCATCGAATATTTCAACGAGCTCGACAAGCGCCAGGGCATTGTGCACGTGGTTGGACCAGAGCAGGGTTTCACCTTGCCGGGCACCACAATTGTGTGTGGCGACAGCCATACATCAACGCATGGTGCCTTCGGCGCATTGGCGCATGGCATTGGCACATCGGAAGTCGAACATGTGCTCGCCACACAAACGCTGATCCAGAAAAAAGCCAAGAACATGAAGGTGGAAGTGAATGGCAAGCTCGCCAAGCATTCCACTGCCAAGGATATCATCCTCGCCATCATTGGTGAAATCGGAACGGCTGGCGGCACAGGCTCGGTCATCGAATTTGCAGGCGAAGCCATCCGGGATCTTTCCATGGAAGGACGCATGACGGTTTGCAACATGACGATTGAAGGTGGTGCACGGGCCGGCATGATTGCACCGGATGAAAAGGCCTATGCCTTCCTCACGGGAAAACCCAAGGCGCCGAAGGATGCGGATTGGGATGCGGCTGTTCGCTATTGGGAAACGCTGAAAACCGACGACGGAGCACATTTTGACCGCATCGTGAAACTTGACGCCGCCAATCTTCCGCCCATCGTGTCGTGGGGCACCAGTCCGGAAGATGTTGTGTCTGTGTCGGGTGTCATCCCTGATCCGGCCCTTATTGCTGATGAAGGCAAGCGCCAGTCGAAGATTCGCGCGCTTGACTATATGGGACTGACGGCTGGCCAGAAGATCACCGACATTGCGCTTGACGTGGTGTGGATCGGTTCCTGCACCAATGGCCGCATTGAAGACATGCGCGCCGTGGCCGATGTCGTGAAGGGCAAAAAGGTTGCGGGCAATCTTGCCTATGCGATGATCGTGCCGGGATCAGGGCTGGTCAAGGAAATGGCTGAAGCCGAAGGCCTCGACAAGATCTTCATCGCGGCAGGTTTCCAGTGGCGCGAGCCTGGCTGTTCCATGTGCCTTGCCATGAATCCGGACCAGTTGAAGCCGGGCCAGCGCTGTGCCTCCACCTCCAACCGCAACTTTGAAGGCCGCCAGGGCTACAAGGGTCGCACACATCTGGTGTCGCCACAGATGGCGGCAGCTGCGGCGCTTGCCGGGCGGTTTGTGGATATAAGAAATCATTAAGCATAACGGTGCATTAATTCGTTCCGTAAAATTTGTTTACAATTTGCTCACCTTGAAAGGCTAATTTTTTGCGCAAGGGGCAATTGTTCGCGAAAGGACAAGATCGTGAACTCTACTGTGAAAGCTGATGCGAAATTCCTGCGCCGGATTTTTCTGGCACTGGTGTTTCTGACGACAATCGCCGGGGGCATGGTGGGTTTCACCACCGTGCAGGCAACCATCAGCCCAATTGCCGAGAAAAGTTCTTTCTGATCATTGGTCAGACTGCATAGAAAATCGGGCACTGCTGTCTGCAAGCGGCAGTGCCCTTTTTCTTTGTTCACCCGTTCCGCAAATATCCCGATGGCTTCACTGACAGTGCTCTTGCTGTTGTGACAAGGCCAGCACCGATGGTGAGTACCATGGCGAGGACGGCGGTTGTCATGGCCAGCGGCAGCGAGAAGACCCAGGGCAATTCCAGAATGAAGCCTGCGAGATACCAGGCACCAATCGAGCCCACGATGATGCCGAAGATGGCGGAGACGAGTCCAAGCAGGCCATATTCAATGATGAAGGCCGTGAGCAACTGGCGGCGGGTTGCGCCATAGGTCTTGAGAACCACTGCCTCATAGGCGCGCGACGAGAGTCCAGCAGCCAAGGCACCTGAGAGTACGAGGACGCCGGTGAGCAGGGTCAAGGCATTGGCCCCGCGCACGGCCCCCAGCATCTTTCCCAGAAGATCACTGACGGTTGCGAGGGCATCCTTCACGCGGACGGCAGTGACCGATGGAAAGGCCTGGGCCATGCGGTTGAGGAATTGTGCTTCATCACCATTTTGCATTTCGACCGTCACGAGATGGCTGTGGGGAGCTGACCTCAATGATTTGGGATCAAAGACCATGACGAAGTTGATGCCCATGGAGCGCCAGTTGACGGCGCGGAGGTTGGCCAGCGTTGCCTCGATGTCGCGACCCAGCACATTCACCGTGATCTTGTCGCCGATTTTCACGCCGATGCCAGTCGCGATTTCATCGACCATCGAGACCAGAGGCGGGCCGTCGTAGTTTGCATCCCACCATGTGCCATCAGTGAGTTTCGATCCTTCGGGCAAGGTGGCGGAATAGGTGAGGCCGCGGTCACCGCGCAGGGCCCATTGTGATTCCGGTGTCGCCTCAACCTTGTCGACAGGCACACCCTTCACTTGGGAAATGCGGCCGCGCATCATGGGGGCGTTGTTGATGCCGGTCACACCCTTCTCCGCCAGCGCCGTGGCCTTGAACTGCGGCAATTCCTCGTTGCGCACATCAAGAAAGAAAAAGGCCGGGGCCTTGTCGGGGATGCCGGCGCGCAATTCGCGGCTGATGGTTTGATCGGTAAGCGCCAGTGTCACAAACAATGTGAGCCCAAGACCCAGCGCCATGATGACTGGCAGGCTTGATGCACCGGGGCGATACAGGCTGGTGACGGCGTGACGCCACAAGGTGTTGCGCGGGCGCGGCAGGAGCGAGGCGAGCTTGATGATGGTCCAGGCCATGCTTGCGAGCAGAATGAAACTTGCAATCAGGCCGCCGAGATACAGTGCGGTGATGCGCTTGTTGTCGAAAGCAAAGAGGACGACGAGACAGGCCACGAGCAGCACAGCGAGTGATGCAGCGCTATAGATCCATGCGGGACGGCCACTGACATTCATGATGGCCGAACGGAAGAGGGCTGTTCCCGAGACGCGCGAAATGCGCGACAGGGGCCAGATTGCGAAGGCCAGTGTGACAAGACTTCCGAGACCTGCGGCGAAGGCCAAGGGGGTCCATTCGATTTGGGTTGAGACAGGTACCGGGATGAGGTCGCGTGCGAGGGTAGACAGCACCCAGGGAGACATGGCACCCGCGGCAAGGCCAAGCAAAATGCCGAAAAGGCCCACCAGCATGATTTCGGTCAGAAACATGGCGAAGATATCACGGTTGGCTATCCCTAAGCATTTCAGCGTGGCGATGGTGCCAAGCCTGCGGTTGACGAAGGCAGCAACGGCATTGGCGATGCCCGCACCACCAATGGTGAGGGCTGCAACAGACACAAGCGTCATGAAATATTGCAGGCGTTCGACGAAACGTTCAGCACCGCCTGCGGCCTGATCTCGGGCGCGGACACGCCAGCCGGAATCCGGAAATTGCTTGTTGGCGTCGTCAACGACAGCCTTTGACGCTTGCAGGCGCGTGTCGCCCGCCAGTTTCACACGGTACTTCCAGGTGATGAGGCTGCCGGGCTGGACGAGGCCCGTTGATGCGAGGGCCTGGTGCGACATCAGAAGGCGCGGGCCAAAGACAATGCCATCAGAAATGCGGTCTGGTTCTGACTTGATGCTGGCGCGGATTTGCAATCTGGCGCTGCCGATCATCAGTGGGTCGCCGATTTTCAACCCCAGTCTTCCGAGCAAGAGTGGGTCGACTGCTACGCCGTAGACGCCATCTTTCTGGATGTAGATATCTTTCCCGGCAGGTTGCTCATAGGTGAGTGCGCCGTAGAGCGGATAGTTGTCATCCGTGGCCTTGATTTCAACCAATGTTGATTGGTCATTTGCGGTAGCCATGGCCCGCATGGTGGTGACACGGCTCACCGTGCCTTTGGATGACATGAAGGCAAGTTCTTTCGCCGTTGCCTCGCGCTGGATGATGGCGAATTCGACGTCACCCCCCATCAGGGGCTGGCCCTGTTCGGTCAGCCCGCGGTCAACAGCAGCGCCGAGCGAGCCGATGATGGCAATTGATGCCACACCGAGGGTGAGGCAGGTGAGAAAAATCCAGAAGCCCTTGAGGCCTGAACGGAGATTGAGCAGCGCATATTTCAGCCAGATCATTCGCTCACATGTCCATCGCGGACGCGGATGATGCGATTGCACTTGCTGGCCAGATTGTCATCATGGGTGACAAGCAGCAAGGTTGCGCCTTCGCGATCTTTCAAATCGAAAAGCAGCTTGATGATGGCAGATCCGGTTTCCTGATCGAGGTTGCCGGTGGGTTCGTCGGCCAGGAGGATGCGGGCTCCTGATGCCAGGGCGCGGGCGATGGCGACGCGCTGCTGTTCACCGCCCGACAATTGCCCCGGATAATGCGTGAGGCGATGGCCGAGGCCAACCTGCTCCAGTCCTTCGCGGGCGCGGGACGTGGCGTTGGCATCGCCGCGAAAATCGAGCGGGATGGCAACGTTTTCGATTGCGGTCAGTGTCGGGATCAAATGGAAGGATTGAAAAATGATACCGATGTTGTCGCGGCGGAAACGGGCCAATTGGTCTTCGGGCTTGTCGTGGAGGGTTTGGCCAGCGACGGAAATCCTGCCTGCGGTCACAGGTTCAAGTCCTGCAATCACCATGAGGAGCGACGTCTTGCCCGAACCTGACGGGCCGATGATGCTGATGGCTTCTCCGGCCGTGGCCGAGAGGGTGACATTTTTCAGGATGTGCACGTCACCCGCACGCGATGGCAGGGTGAGATCGACATTGGTCAATGAGATTGCCGGGGTCAATGAGAATGCCGGGGTCAATGAGATTGCTGGGGTCAATGAGATTGCTGGTGAGGTCACGGTGGATGTTACATGGGGAAGATTGGCTGAAATGTCGAGCATGGCTTGCAAGTGGCGCTGGTTTACCCCATTTGAAAGTTTATGCTGCGCTTTTCTGTCGTTGTTGTTTCCCTGTTGGTGATGGTTGCTTCTGCATTTGCTGCACCGAAGCGCATCCTTGCGCTGGGCGACAGTCTGACCGCTGGTTTGGGGCTTGCAGCTGATGAAGCATTTCCGGCGAAACTGGAAGCGGCGTTGAAGGCGAAGGGCCTGGATGTTGTCATCATCAATGCAGGCGTTTCCGGCGATACGATGGCGCAAGGCGAGGCGCGGCTGGATTGGGCGCTGGGTGAACCGGTTGATGCCGTGATCGTCGAACTTGGGGCCAATGATGCGCTGCGTGGGCTTGATCCGGTGCAGGCGGAATCAGCGCTGGCGAAAATTCTTGCAAAATTGAAAGCGAAAAACCTTCCGGTGCTGGTTGCCGGGATGCTGGCGCCGCCCAATATGGGGCCACAGTATCGCGATGCCTTTGACCCGATGTTTCAACGTCAGGCTGAGGCCTTTGGCGCGCTGCTTTATCCCTTTTTTCTGGAGGGGGTTGCGGCAGATGCTTCCCTGAACCAAGCCGACGGGATGCATCCCAATCCGCAAGGGGTTGATATTATTGTTGGAAAAATTCTGCCCTTGGTCGAGAAGCTGGTTGCAAAGATGCAGTAACGCCAAATTAGATTTCGCTTGGCAGAATGCCGAATCGAGTTAGTCTTGCTTCGTCAAACGATGGAGGAACCCATGCCGCGGCTCTTCACCGGTCTCGAAATTCCCGAGAATATCGCGTTTGATTTGAGTTTCATGCAAGGCGGCATTCCAGGCGCACGCTGGATTGATCCGGAACATTTTCACCTGACTTTGCGCTTTATTGGCGACATCGAGATGGGATTGGCGCGGGACATCATGGAGGCCCTGACGGGTGTTGATGTCAAACCGTTCCGGCTGGCGCTGAAAGGTGTCGGGGTGTTTGGTGGCAAACAACCGCATTCGCTTTACGCAGGGATTGAAGAAAGTGCCGAGCTGCGCCGCTTGCAGGCCTTGCATGAGCGGTTGTGCCAGGTTTTGGGCCTGCCGCCCGAGGGACGGAAATATTCACCGCATGTGACGCTGGCGCGATTGAAAAACCCGCCGGATCATGCGCTGCAGCACTGGATACAGATTCACAACCTGTATCGCAGCCAGCCATTTGAAGTGAGTGCGTTTGTGTTGTTCAACTCGCGGCCATTGCGCGGCGGGGGACCTTACGGAATACAAGAATCCTACCAACTGGGAGTACGTCCATGAATGAACGCCTGCAAGGTGCGGCACGAATCAAAGCGATCAAGGAACTGGCTGAGTGGGCGGAGGTTGAAGGACGTGATGCCATCACCCGGACATTCCGGTTCAAGAATTTCCGGCAGGCCTGGGGCTTCATGGCCCAAGTCGCACTGGTGGCCGAAAAAATGGATCACCATCCGGAATGGGCCAATGTCTATGGCCGGGTGGATGTGACGCTGACGACCCATGCGGCCCAAGGCGTGACCGAGCTTGACCTGACACTGGCCCGGAAAATGGATGAGATTGCAGAAGGTTAGGGGCTGCTGCCGGTTATTGGCCACGGCGCTTGACGATTGCGGATTGCATCCCCATATTATCCCAAACTCCGGATGTTCCGGAATGTGGAGGAGCTTTATCGATGGCACAAGTCCGCTATCAAAATCAAACCCAGACTGGCGTACAGGTCGATCAGGGCCTGCGCAGCTACATGCTGGGCGTTTACAATTACATGGCGCTGGGCATCGCAGCCACGGCATTGATCGTGCTCGCCAGCTTCACCGTTCCGGCGGTTGGCGCTGTCGTGCGGGCGCTTTATTTTCCTGCCTTTATCGGCATGATCGGCCTTGGCTTCTTTGGCTACAAACTGATCCTGAACAGCCGCAGCGTGGCAACGGCACATCTGGCCTATTGGGCCTACGTCCTGTGCTGGGGTATCGGCATTGCGCCGATGGTGAACCGCTATCTCGGCGTCAATCCGTCGATCGTCATGACCGCCTTCCTGTCGGCCTCCGTCACCTTTGGTGCGATGAGCCTGTGGGGTTATACGTCCAAGAAAGACCTGTCTGGCATGGGTGCCATGGCTGGCATGGCTTTGCTTGGCCTGTTTGCCGCCGCCGTTGTCAATCTGATCGTCGCCATGATCTGGGGGCTTTCGTCAACTGGTCTCGGCATCAGCATGCTGATCTCGGCTGGCTTTGTGCTCTTCGTGTCGGTCATCACCGCGTGGGAAACGCAGATGGTGAAGTCGATGTATTACGAAGGCGACATGGCCGAAACGGCCACGCGCAAGTCGATCTTCGGAGCCTTTGGCCTTTATGGCAGCTTCGTTTCGATCTTCGCGAACCTGCTGCAGCTCCTGGGCTTCATGAGCAGCGACGAATAAAAATCTGCAAGTGAATTTGACCCCGGAGGAAACTCCGGGGTTTTTTTATGCGTTAGCCAGTTTTGGCTTTTGGGCAAGGACGCGCAAGACCTGGGCCAGTTCGTGGCCGCGCTTGAGGATGAGACCTCCTTGGGCGATCACGGCATAAGCACCCTGTTTGCGGGCCAATGCAGGGTCTTTCACGATCCGGTAAAGTGGTTGTTCGGCGGCGCGGCGGAAAATCGAAAAGACTGCCTTTTCACGACCGAAGTCCATGGCGTAATCGCGCCATTCGCCATCAGCGACATATTTGCCATAGAGGTTGAGGATGAGCGCCAGTTCCTTGCGGTCGAAGGCTATGACGGGTTTTGCCGGAGAGGGAAAACGCAGCAGCGCGCTCTGGCCCTGGCCGGCAGACTGTTGATCGACACTTTCGCCTGAGCTCAAAGCTGACCCCTTGATCGTCATTGTGCCGTCACATCCTATTCCTAAAAACCGGATTTGCAAGGGCGTGTGAAAATTCCCCCTTTTTGCCGCAATTGCATCAAGTGTTCGACATGATGCGGGATGAGATTAGGTTTGTTGCCTCGAAAGACCCGGTTGGTGTTTGACGGTTTACCCCAAGCCCCTCCGTTATGAAAACCGACCGGGTCTCCCCTGCACTCGCACACACAGAGTTTGTTGCTTGCGGCCAGATTGTTTGTCTGGCCGTTTTTTCTTATGGCCTTGACCTTGGCGCGGCAACTCAACATATCTGCGACACATCCGGGCTGAGGAGACACCATGGCAAAAGCGGGCACGAAATCGAAGGCAACACAGGTGGCAGATGGCAAGCCACAATCGTTCCAGGCGGAAGTTGCCAAGCTCCTCAATCTCATGGTGCACTCAGTCTATTCCGACCGCGATGTGTTCCTGCGCGAGCTGATTTCCAATGCGTCCGATGCGCTCGACAAGCTGCGCTATGAAGCCATCGCCAGGCCTGATCTGCTGGAAAGAGATGCGGAGCTCAGCATTACCATTTCCACCGATCCCGTAGCCAAGACCTTGACCTTGTGCGACAGCGGCATTGGCATGACGGCAGAAGAGCTGGCCGAAAACCTGGGCACGATTGCAAAATCCGGCACGCAGGCTTTTGCTGCCAAGAGCAAGGATGCGCCAGAGCTGATCGGACAATTTGGGGTCGGGTTCTATTCGGCCTTCATGGTTGCGGAAAAAGTCGAGGTCACATCGCGGCGGGCCGGTGAATCACCTGGCCATGTCTGGTCTTCGGACGGACTTGGAACCTTCACTGTTGATGTGGCAGAGGATGCGGCGCGCGGCACAAAAATTGTTCTTTATCTGAAAGAGGACGCCAAGGATTTTCTCGAGGAATGGAAAATCGAAAGCGTGGTGAAGGCCTATTCCGACCACATCGCACATCCCATTCGGCTTGTCAGAGATGCCGAGACATCGCGGCAGCTGAATTCGGCTTCTGCCATCTGGGCGCGGAGCAAGGCGAATGTCACAGATGATCAGCATACGGAGTTTTACCAGGCGCTGTACCATGGCGAAGGCAAGCCTGCTTTGACCATTCATTACCGCGCCGAAGGCAAGCTTGAATACAATGTGCTGCTTTATGTGCCGGGTGAGAGGCCGTTCGACCTCTATGATCCCGAGCGGAAAGGGCGGCAGAAGCTTTATGTGAAGCGCGTGTTCATCGCCGATGATGTGGCGCTGCTGCCACCGTTCCTGCGGTTTGTGCGGGGCGTTGTCGATTCATCCGACATGCCACTCAATATCAGCCGCGAGATGTTGCAGAACAATCCGGATGTGGCGGCGATCCGCAAGGCGCTGACCAACCGGGTGCTGAGCGAGATCAAGAAGTTTGCCGAGAAGGAACCGGAAAGGTTCAGCAAGCTGTGGGAGACGTTTGGCAGCGTCATCAAGGAGGGGCTATATGAAGATTTCGAGCGGCGCGATGCGCTGTTTGATATTGCGCGATTCAAGTCCACCACCGCAGATAACGTGACGTTGAAGGATTATGTTTCGCGGCTGAAGGAAAACCAGACGGCGATCTATTACCTCACGGCTGAGAATGCGGTGAAGGCCGCCGCTTCGCCGCAGCTGGAGGGCTATCGCGCGCGCGGCATTGAAGTCCTGTTGCTCACGGATCCGGTCGACAGTTTCTGGGTGCGGACGGCGCTTGGATTTGACGGCAAGGCGTTCAAGTCCATCACGCAAGGCATGGCGGATCTTGATGCGATCAAGCTTGCCGACGAAGCGCAGAAAAGTGACTCGCTTGATGGCGATGCAGCCGGGCTGGTCAGTGCGTTGAAACAGGCACTGGGGCCGAAGGTTTCAGATGTGCGCGTGTCGAAGCGGCTGACGAGCAGTGCCGTGTGCCTGGTCAATGACAGCATGATGGACCGTGCGCTTGAGCGCATGTTGTCGCGGCAACAGGATTCAGGCGTGAATGTGAGTGCGCCGGTGCTTGAAATCAATGCTGGTCATGCGCTGATCAAGGCGCTCGTGTCGGTGGCGAAAGTGCAAGGACCAGCGGCGGTTGAAGATGCCGCCGCCATGTTGCTTGACCAAGCCTATATCCTCGAAGGTGAAAACGTGCCTGATCCGCAAGGCTTTGCCAGGCGCATGGCTGACGTGATGGCGAAGGCGTTCGGGTGATTGTGGCGATGTGGCCACATCAACTTCTGGATTTCATTTTTGGCTTGCATCGGCAAAAGTGTGGGCGTAACGCACGAACGTGCAGATACACAGGAGTTTGCCATGATGATCCACTTGGACCTTCGAACTCATCGCTGAACTCCGGTCCCTTCAGGGCCGGTGTGCCCTGTTTGGTCAGCATGATCGCGCCCCTATAGCGCACATTTTTCAGCACATATAAATCTGACCGCGGTTCGTTGCCTGCGGTCGCAACTGTCTTCTTTTCACGCAGGATTTTCGGCGTATTCGCCATGTCCCGCGACGGAGATTCACATGCTTACGTGGAACCTGCCGGCATTTTTTGCGCGGCTCAAACCGAAAATATCTTCTCCTGAAGTCCGGGAAATGAACCAGGAAGACATCAGGGAGTTGCAGCGGATCAGGTCTGAGCTTGCGCTTGTGCGTGAGACGCAGCGCTTGCAGTTGATGAAGCACAAGAATTTCTCGTCTTGATTCAGACTGTCCACGACAGGCGTCAGCGCGCAAAGGCTTCGGCAACTGCCAGTGATTTTGCGTTGCCGGTTTTCTTGACCACCCGTTGCAGCATCAACATGGCTTTCTGGAAGGCGCTGTTGGCCGGCATTGCGAGGCGATGGGCAAGATAGGCGCCGGCAAGGAAATCACCTGCGCCATTGGCGAGGGATTGCTGGCGTTTCATCTGCTTCAGGTAACAGACTCCGTCCATGACCAAAGCGGTTCCAATCATGTTGGTCTTGGCCGGAACTGATGTGACGATGACTTCTTTCACGCCGAGCCTTGCTGCGGCTTCGCCGATGTCTTCGGAAACCTTTCCAGTGAGCCAGCCAAGTTCAAACAGGTTGGGTGTTGTTGCCGTTGCCAAAGGCAAAAGTTCCAAACGGATGGCGTTGGCAATGGCCTCGCTGACATAGAGATTGCCGTTGTCGCCAATCACCGGGTCGACGATGATGATTGCATCCGAACTTGATTTCTTCAGTACACGGATGAATTTGGCCGCTGCCATGACTTGCTGTTCGCTGGCGAAATATCCGGTGAGCACGCCTTGCGGCAAGGGCAGGGATTTGCAGCGTTCCAGCAGGTCAGCGAAGAAATCAATGTCGGTGGCGCGGGCCACAGGCTTGCCGTGACCGGGATGATGCGAGAGCAGGATGGTGGGCAACTGCATCACGTCGTGTCCGCGCGCCTGCATGGCGGGGGCTGCTGCGGTATTGCCGACCGGTCCAAAGACGACTTGCGACGATATGGACAGGATGCGGGCCATCAGAAGATGTTTTTTTCGAAAAGTGGTTCATTGCGTTGCAGGCGTTCGTAGCCCATGCGCGTGAGGTCTATGGTGCGGTATTCACCGTAGCAGATCAGTTCAGCGATGGCATTGCCGGAGGCGGGGCCTTGCTGGATGCCATGACCGGAATAGCCGTTGGCAAAATAGAAATTCTCAATCGTCGGATGCCGGCCGATGATGCCGTTCTGGTCAAACCAGTTGTAGTCGTAGTGACCGACCCATGAGCCTACCTGTTTCACGGTTTCGAAAGCCGGAACGCGGGCGGCGAGCGTTGGCCAGATCCGGTTCTCAAACCAGCTATCGTCCATCTCCCAGTCCTTTACGGGCGGGTCCTCATCTTTCGAAGGGGTGAAGCCCCAGATGAAATTGCGGCCTTCGGGGCGGAAATATTCGCCGGTCACGTCAAAGGTCAGGGGCCCTTTGCGCAAGGTATCGGGGGCGGCGGGGCAATCGACGACATAGGTGTAGCGCTTGGCCGGCGAGACCGGCAGGTCAATACCTGCCATTGCGGCCACCGCACCGGCACCTGTGCCTGCTGCATTGACAAGATTGCCAATTGTGAATGTTTGATTGCCTGCCGTTGTCAGGCTGGAGACACGGCCATTGGTGGTCATTGATGTGACAGTATCGGTAAGCGATTCGACGCCCAAGGCGAGGGCCCCTTTGCGAACGAGGGAGAGCAGCGAATAGGGATCGAACCAGCCTTCGTTGCGCGTGCCGAAGGTGGCTGCGGCTATCGCGTCAAAGTTCATGTAGGGGAAGCGGATCGCGAGTTCGTTATTGCGCAGCAATATGGTGTTGGCACCCATGGATCTTTGCAGTGCCAGGTTTTCTTCAAGCACTGGCACGCCGGCGTCGGTTGCCAAGACAAGATAACCCTGTTCGTGGAAAGCGATATCAGCATCGGGGCCGAATTCGGCTTTGAGATTGCGAATGAACTGCAGACCAAATTGCGACAGGCTGATGTTTTCGGGCGTGGAAAATTGCTGGCGGATGCCGCCCCAGGACAAGGCCGTTGATGCATGCTTGAACGTCGGGTCCTGTTCAAAAATGACAACACGGCCCTTGTAGCCATGCTTCTTCAGGAACCAGGCGGTGGCACTGCCGACAATGCCGCCGCCTACAATTGCTACGTCGATGTGATTCATTGACACAGCTTGCCGAATTCAACCGGCAGTCTCAAGGGGTAGAGGCTGGCGAAAGGCTGCGGCATGCAGCTTTCGCCATCTTATCAGCCCTCGGCAGGATCTGGTGTTGCAACGGGTTCGGGTGCTGCATCTTCGCCACGCGGACGGCGGGGCTTGAATTCGCGGCGCGGGCGGCGGACTGCCGGTTCAGCAGCGATTCCTTCGTCACCGTCACTGGTTTCGGCGGGCGGCGGAGCTGGCACGGGGCGGGTCAGGAAAGATGGTGCTTCCCAATTGCCGCTGTCATCTTCGCGGGGGGCGCTTGCTGCAGGGGCTGCTGGTGTGGCCTCGCCTGACTGGGCCTGATCGTCGCGCGGAGCATTGTCGCGCTCGTTGCGGCGTGGCCAACGCGGACGAAAACGCTCGCGGTTGTTGTTCTGGTTATTGTTGTTTTGACGCTGGGGGCGCGACTGGCTGTCGCCAGACATTTCGCGGGTTTCGCCTTCAGCTGCGGGTGCGTCGCTTGATTCTGTGCCGTCATCGCGTTGGGCGTCGCCCTGTGGCTGTTCATCTTCGCCTTCGACGCCTTCGATCTGGTCTTCTTCCATTTCCTCGTCGGTGCGGCGGGCAAACTGGATCGGCTGGCCTGCGGGCTGGTTGGCGAGCCACAGGCGGTAATAATGTTCGGAGTGCTGGAAATAGCTTTCGGCCATCACGATGTCGCCAGAAGCCTGGGCATCACGGCCCAGCTGCATGTATTTTTCAGCGACTGTCTGTGCCGTGCCGCGCAGTTTGACGTCCGGGCCATTGCTATCAAAGACACGATTGGCGGGATTGCCATTGTAATTTCCGCCACCACCGCCGCTGCTGCTGCCGCCACCGCTGTGCCGACTACGGTTGCGGTTGCGACCGCGCTTGTTATTGTTGTTGTGCTGTCCAGGTCTCATGCAAGTTCCGTCTGTGCTGCGATCAAGCTCTTGTCACGCAATGCTGCCGGGCGTGCCCTTCGGGTGCGCCTTGAGTCATTATGCTCTTATGCAAAACTGTGATCAGTTTTCGTCCTGATTAAGTGATCCTTGCCGCCGAAATCCACTCAGCACCAGTTCATATTCGCCAAAACGTCCGCCGCTCTTGTTGCGGAAAAACGAATAACTGATGTGTGCTGTGCCCCGGCGACCGATCCCACACTGCATTCTTTCAAAGCGCAAGAGGCAGGGGGTTACCCACTCTATGTAGCGCAGGCCGAAGCGGAATCCAACGTCTTTTTTTGTTAATTTTCGTGCAGGATTAATCGGGCGAAAACATCAGCGCACGGGCGTGGCCTGCGAGGTCGGCTTGCTGCTGGCGCAGGACAAGGCCGTGGCGGGCAAATATGGCGGTGATGTCGGCTGCCTGGCCGGCCCCGATTTCGACGATGATTCCGGCCTTTTCTGCCATGTGCCGCCCGGCCCCTGCGGCTATGGCGCGATAGCATGCAAGTCCGTCTGACCCGCCATCGAGTGCCTCATGCGGGTCGTGGTTGCGGACATCGGGGGCAAGACCTGCGATGTCGGCTGAGGAGATATAAGGCGGGTTGCTGACGATCAGGTCGAAGGTACCCGATACGGACGTGAACCAGTCTGACTTTTGCATGTTGAGTCTGTTGCCGACGCCAAGTGCTTTTGCATTGGCACGGGTCACTGCCAATGCGGTTTCAGACTGGTCGATGCAGAGTCCTCGCGCATGTGGTCTTTCACACGCGATGGTGATGCCGATAGCACCGCTGCCACAGCCGAGATCGATGAAACTGAAGTCGGCAGATGGAGAAAACTGGCTGAGGCAAAGCTCGATCAGGGCTTCGGTGTCGGGTCGGGGATCGAGAACATCGCAGGTGACTGCAAAGCTGCGGCCATAGAACTCCCGATATCCGAGGATTTTTGATACAGGCTGATGGTTCAGCCTGAGCGCCAACAGGTTCCGGAAAACCAGGCTTTGCGCCGATGTGACGGGATGTTCCGGATCGGCAATCAGCGCTGCATGATCGAGGCCGGTTGCGTGTTGCAGGAGAAGCCTGGCGTCGAGTGCGCCCGTGCTTATGCCTGCCTGCTCAAGTCGTTGCCTTGCCTCGGCGAGGAGCGAAGCTGGCGTGTCATTCAGCATCTGATTCGGCGAGCAGGCTGGCCTGATGGTCGGTCACCAGAGCCTGCACGACTTCTTCGAGGGCCGGGCCTTCGACAATTTCCGGCAGTTTGTAGAGGGTGAGATTGATGCGGTGATCGGTCAGGCGGCCTTGCGGAAAGTTATAGGTGCGAATGCGCTCCGAGCGGTCACCGGAACCTACTTGTCCCTTGCGCTGGGCCGAGCGTTCGCTGTCGATGCGTGAGCGCTCCATCTCATACAGGCGCGCGCGCAACAGCTTCATCGCCGCGTTCTTGTTCTTGAGCTGGGATTTTTCAGTTTGCTGGGCCACGGCCAGGCCGGTTGGAATATGGGTAACGCGCACCGCGCTGTCGGTGGTGTTGACGGACTGGCCGCCGGGGCCGGAGGAGCGATAGACGTCGATGCGGAGATCCTTGTCTTCGATCTTGATGTCGACTTCTTCGGCTTCAGGGAGAACTGCAACGGTCGCAGCCGATGTGTGGATGCGGCCCTGGGTTTCGGTGTCGGGCACGCGCTGCACCCGGTGCACTCCAGATTCGAACTTCATACTGGCGTAAACGCCTGAACCTGAAATGGTGGCGATGACTTCCTTGTAGCCGCCATGTTCGCCGTCGCTGGTTGAGATCACCTCTACCCGCCAGCCCTTTGAGGCTGCATAGCGCTGGTACATGCGGAAGAGATCGCCTGCGAAAATCGCTGCCTCGTCTCCGCCGGTGCCGGCGCGAATTTCGAGGATGATGTTGCGTTCGTCGGCGGCATCCTTGGGCAGCAACATGATGCGAATGTCTTGTTCGAGCTCAGCGATGCGTTGAGCGAGCAGCGGTTTTTCACTTGCGGCCATGTCGGCCAGTTCGCCACCTGCAGACAGCATTTCCTCGAGGCCAGCCTGCTCTGCGTAAGCTGCCTTCAAGGTTTTTGCTGCTTTTGCCGTTGGTTCGAGTTCGGCATAGTCCTTGGACAGCCTGACAAAGGTCTCGCCTGTAGCACCGCTTGACAGGTTGTGTTCAACAGATGCAAAGCGTTCGAGAATCTTCTCCAGCTTGTCCGGTCGGATTGCGTTCATCACGCCTTCTGTTTCTGTCGTTGCGGCCTGGCGCGGCCGCGTGCTGGTGTGGGCTGGGCTTTCTCGTCAAAGAGCTCGGCCAGTTTTTCAGTCATGGCACCGCCCAATTCTTCGGCGTCGACAATTGTAACAGCGCGCTTGTAGTAGCGCGTGACATCATGGCCGATGCCGATGGCGATGAGTTCGACAGGCGATCGGTTTTCGATATCAGTGATGACCTGACGCAGGTGGCGTTCGAGGTAGTTGCCCGAATTGACGGAGAGGGTTGAATCATCGACGGGTGCACCGTCTGAAATCACCATCATGATGCGGCGTTGTTCGGCTCTGCCCAGCAGGCGGTTATGGGCCCAGATCAAGGCTTCGCCGTCGATATTTTCCTTGAGCAGGCCCTCGCGCATCATGAGGCCGAGGTTGCGCCTGGCGCGGCGCCAGGGCTCGTCGGCTGACTTGTAGATGATGTGGCGGAGATCATTGAGGCGGCCCGGATTGGCTGGCTTGCCACTGGCCATCCAGGTTTCGCGCGATTGGCCACCCTTCCAGGCACGGGTGGTGAAGCCGAGAATTTCGACCTTGACGCCGCAGCGTTCCAGCGTGCGGGCCAGAATATCAGCGCAGGTTGCGGCCACTGTAATGGGCCTGCCGCGCATCGAGCCGGAGTTGTCGATCAGGAGGGAAACCACGGTATCACGGAAATTGGTGTCCTGCTCCATCTTGAAGGAGAGCGGATGCATCGGGTCGATGACAACGCGGATCAGACGTGCGGTGTCGAGAATGCCTTCTTCGAGATCGAAATCCCAGGAGCGGTTCTGCTGTGCCATGAGCTTGCGCTGCAGGCGGTTGGCAAGGCGCGAGACCACGCCTTGCAAACTTGCAAGTTGCTTGTCGAGGTAAGCGCGCAGGCGTGTCAGTTCCTCGGCATCGCAAAGATCGTCGGCACCGATCTCTTCGTCATACTTGTTGGAGTAGACCTTGTAGAAATCGTCGTTTGACTGCGATGAAAAGGGAAGCTGCGGACGCCATGGCTCCTCGCCGTCTTCAGTATCATCCCCGTCCTGGTCCTCAGGGGCCTCGTCGGAGTCGATGGCTTGCGCTTCCATCTCGGCAGAATCGGTTTCGCCTTCAGCCTCCTGCATGTCCTCTGAGGCCGATTGTTCGCTTTCCTGCTCCTGGCCTTCCGGGGTTTCCTGGCGTTCGCCCGGGTCTTCCTCTGCCTGTTGCTCTTCGTTCTCGTCTGAAGCGTCTGGGTCGTCGCCCAGTTCATCGCCCATGTCGAGAGAGGCGATCAGGTCTCGCGAGAGTTTTGCAAAGGCCGATTGGTCGTGCAGCTTGTCTTTCAGGATGTCGAGGTTCTTGCCCGCCTTTTCTTCAACCCATGAGCGCCAGAGATCGACGTAAGGGCGGGCTGGCGGGGGTGGTGCCTCGCCGGTCAGGCGTTCGCGCAGCATCAGGGCAACAGCTTCTTCCACTGGCGTGTCACGGCGGTTGGTGGTGCGGTTGACAACCATGCGGCTGTAGCGGTCGTCGAGCATGGCACCAAGATTCTGCGCAACGCCCGGCATGGCGTTGGCACCGATGGCTTCGATGCGCGCTTCTTCCACAGCTTCAAAAACCGCGCGCGCGTTCTTGCCTTGCGGCTGGTAGCGGCCGTGCACCTTGTCGGAATGATTGGAAAGACGCAGCGAGAAACTATCGGCGAGGCCGCGGGTTATGGCGATGTCCCTGTCACTGGCGTTTTGCGTGACTTGCGGAAGCCTTGCCTTCTTGCCGGTCAGAGTCGGTTGGTCATTGCCATAGGCAACGACGAGCTCGGGTTCGAGCGCCATGGTTTTCATGGCGGTGCCCAATACACTTTTGAATTTTTCGGCTCTGTCTTCCCTGGTTCCGGCCATGGATGGCCTCACGCAATCGCGATCTTCGCTGCCGATTCGGGCAGTTCCTCGCCGAAGCAGCGCTGGTAGAACTCCGCCACGATCGAGCGTTCAAGCTCGTCGCACTTGTTGAGGAAGGTAACACGGAAACCGAAGGCCAGGTCGTTGAAGATTTCGGCATTTTGGGCCCAGGTGATGACGGTGCGCGGGCTCATGACGGTTGAAAGGTCGCCCTGCACAAAGGCATTGCGTGTCATGTCGGCGACGCGGACCATGTTGGAAATGGTCTTGCGGCCCTTTTCGTTGTCGTAGGATTTGCACTTGGCGAGAACGATATTGGTTTCCTGGGCATGCGGCAGGTAGTTCAACACGGAGACAATGGACCAGCGGTCCATCTGGGCCTGGTTGATCTGCTGGGTGCCGTGATAGAGGCCCGTTGTATCACCAAGACCCACGGTATTGGCCGTTGCAAAAAGCCTGAAAGCGGGGTGGGGCCGAATGACGCGGGACTGGTCGAGCAGTGTAAGCTTGCCTGATGATTCGAGAATGCGCTGGATGACAAACATCACATCGGGACGGCCTGCGTCATATTCGTCGAAGACCAATGCGACATTGTGCTGGTAGGACCAGGGCAAAATGCCTTCCCGGAATTCGGTGATCTGCTTGCCTTCCTTGAGGACGATGGCGTCCTTGCCGATCAGGTCGATACGGCTGATATGGCTGTCGAGATTGATGCGGATGCAGGGCCAGTTGAGGCGGGCCGCAACCTGTTCGATATGGGTTGATTTGCCTGTGCCATGATATCCCGTGACCATGACGCGGCGATTGTGGGAAAAACCGGCCAGAATGGCCAGGGTCGTATCCTTGTTGAAAAGATAGTCTGGATCAAGGTCGGGAACATGTTCGGAGGTTTCGGCATAGGCCGGGACTTCCATGTTTGACTCGAAGCCAAACAGCTGGCTCACCGAAACCATCTTTTCGGGCATGCCGGGTACGACGCCATTGGGCTTGGAACTCATTCTATTGTCTCAATTCACATAAAATGCCGGGGGTTGCGAAGGCTATGTAACGGGTTCGGAAGGTTCGGGCAAGCCTAACAGAAACCGCTGGCCCGCAATGTGTCGAATGCCTTAATGACGGCTTTCAGGGTCTCTTCGTTGGCCCTGGACCCTCCGTTTGCGTCAGGGTGGAGACGCTTTACCAGCAGCTTGTATTGTGCCTTGGCCTGTTCGGGGGTGGCATTATCGTCGAGCCCGAGGGTGACCAAGGCGTCGAATTCGGCCTTGCGCAAGTTGCGACCGAGTTTGGATTGCGCCGGTTTGGCGTTCTTGCCGAAGAGTTCGAAGGGATCACGCAGGTTCTTGGCGGTGCCGCGGACAGAGCCAGCTCTTGCGTGGGCATTGTCGCCCAGTTTCCAGGTGGGGCGATGGCCGGTCTGGGAAGCCTTCTGGTAGGAGGATACGTCCTGGTCGCCCATGCCATTGAAATAGTTATAGGTTTTGTTGTATTCCTGTACGTGCTGGAGGCAGTAATTGTGGAACTGGCCTTCGGCGCTGCGGCCCTTGGGCGCCTTGAAACGGGCAGGCTTGGTGCAGCCTTCCCATTCGCATGCCTGTTCGACCTTCGGCTCCGGCTGCTTGGCGCTGCGGGATCCGACGCGGATTTTATCAAATATTTTAGAATCTAACTTCATGACCGAGCTATTATGATGATCCTGGTTGCAGCATTCAACCCGAATCCTTGCGGGCTGGACATGCAGTAAACCAAATCGTTGAATTCATGCTACTCCTTGCCATTTACCGGGCAAACTGCAAGAATAGGCCCAGTGTTGCGGCGTGTTGTGGAGAGCGTATGAAGCGCCGTTTATTTGTCTGTTTGAGTTATGTGTTGGCGTTGAGCTGGTTTTCGAGCAACGCACTTGCGGTTGATCCGTTTTTCCCGGCGCTCGGCAATAATGGCATTGATGTCAGCCATTACAAGATCGAACTCGATATCAATCCCGTCACCGGCAAGCTGAATGCTCACGCGACATTGGAAATCAAGGCCGAAAAGCAGTTGTCAAAGTTCACGCTTGACCTGCATGGCCTGAAGATCAATTCCATCAGGGTCGACGGGTCTCTGGCGCAGTTTGTACGCAAGCAAGACAAGGTTGAAATCAAACCGCGCGTTCCACTGCCAGCCAACAAGATATTTGTGGTGTCGGTTACCTATTCCGGTGCACCGGAGGCTGTCCCTGATCCAACGTCAAGCGGCAAGGAAAGCACATATCTCGGGTGGTTCAAAACCGCGCGGAACTCTACCTATGTGGTCAGCGAGCCAGTTGGCGCGTCGACATTCTTTCCGTCCAATGACGAGCCCAATGACAAGGCCACGTATGCGTTTCGCGTCACGGTTCCCTATGGCTATCGCGGTGTTGCAAATGGCACGCAGGTTGCGGCCTATACAGTCGGCAACAAGACCAGTTGGCACTGGGAGATGAAGCAGCCGATGGCAACCTGGCTTGCCACCGTGCATGTCAACAAGCTCAAGGTCTATTCGCTGCGCACCAGCAAAGGATTGCTGGTCAGGGTCTTTTATCCCGCTGGTGTTCCATTGGCCAATGCCCAAGGTTACGCAAAAGCCGCAACCATGATCCCTTATTTTGAATCGCTCATCGGGCCCTTTCCCTTCAAGGACTATGGGTCGGTTGTGGTTGAGGATCCGGCTCTCGGTTATGCGCTTGAAACGCAGGCGATGTCGACATTTCCGTCCGAGCCAAACCCGCCGTCTGAATCATCCGTGGCGCATGAGCTTGTGCACCAGTGGTTCGGCAATTCAGTGTCGGTTGCAAGGTGGGAAGACCTGTGGATTGCGGAAGGCGCTGCAACCTATTTCGAAATTCTGTGGAAAAACCGCAAGAATCCGCCGGCATTTGATGCCGCGATGCTCGACAACTACGGATATGTTGTCAATGCGCGACTGGGACCGGCTGTCGTCGAGACGCCGACGCAGATGTTCACTGACCGGCCCTATAATCGCGGCGCTGCCACACTATACGCACTTCAAAAAACTGTTGGTTTAACGACCTTTTTTCGCATCATGAAGACTTTTGTCGCAGAAAACCGCGGCGGCAATGTTACGACGAAAGACTTCATCGACACGGCGGTGCGCGTGAGTGGCAAGGCTTCCGTGCGGGCCTTGCTGCAGTCCTGGGTCTATGACGTGGGTGTACCTGCGTTGCCTGGCACGGGGAGCAAGGTCGGTGCGGCTGCGCAAATGTCGGTGCAAAAATCGGTGCAAAAACGCGTGGCGCGACCATCGTTCTTCGGCAATCGATGTGGCCGCGGTTCGCATCGTGGCGCGCCACGGAGTTGCTGACGTGAGTTTGGGACCCATTGGCACGGTGCTCGAACAGAAACTGGTTGCCGCCCTGAATCCCAGCCATCTGGAAGTCATCGATGAAAGCAACGACCATCACGGGCACGCGGGCGCGCATCCTTCCGGCGAAAGCCATTTCCGGGTTCGCATTGCGTGTGGCTCGTTCAAAGGTCTGTCACGTGTGGCGCAACACCGATTGGTGAATGCAGCGGTGGCAGAAGAACTCACGTCGCGCGTTCATGCCCTTGCGGTTGAAATCGTCGCGTAACTAGGTGTTGCTTGTTGCCTGCACCTCCTGTGTTGCAGGTACAATGGGTTCAACCTTGATTGATGTCAGTTGCTGGCGCTGCTTTTTTAGCACCTCAAAACGAAACCCGTGGAAGGTGAAAACCTGTCCGGCACTGGGAATCATGCGGGCCTCGTGAATGATAAGGCCTGCCAGCGTGGTTGCCTCTTCATCCGGCAATGACCATTCCATTGCGCGGTTGAGATCGCGCAGCGGCACGGCGCCATCGATCACGTAACTGCCATCCTTCTTCTTGCGCAAACCAGTGACGACGGCGTCGAATTCATCGCGGATATCGCCGACGATTTCCTCAATGATGTCTTCGAGCGTGATCAGGCCCTGGACCTCGCCATATTCGTCGACGACGAGGGCGAAGTGCGTCTTGCGGCGCAGGAAGGCGTTGAGCTGGCTTTCCAGCGGGCGCGTGTCGGGCACAAACCACGGATCGGTGAGTGCGTCTTCCAGCTTCACCTTGTCGAGAACGCCATCTGCCTTGCGCAAGGCTGCAAAAAGACTCTTGGCATTGAGGATGCCGACAATCTTGTCAGGCGTGCCCTTCCATACGGGTACACGGGTGTGGCCGGTTTCAATGAGGGCGTCGATCAGCTTGTCCATCGGCATGGCTGAATCGAGGGTCACCATCTTGGTGCGGTGAACCATGACATCAAGAACCTCGAGGTCCTTGAGATCGAGGATGCCGCCCAGCATGTCCTTGTCCTTCTTGATGAAGGTACCTTCCTTGTGGTGGAGATCGATGGCACCGCGAATTTCTTCGTGGGCGGAGAGGATGTCCTGATTGTCTTTGATATTCACGCCAAATAGTCGCAGGGTATGGCGCACGATATATTCGACAGTCATGACGATGGGACCGAGGACAGCCGAAATGAAACGCATGATCGGGGCCACGGCAAGGGCCACCCGGTCTGGATAGGCTATTGCATAGGTCTTGGGCATGACTTCCGCGAAGATCAGGATGACCACGGTCATGATCGCCGAAGCGATAACCGCGCCTGAATCGCCAAATATCTTGATCAGGGCTGCCGTTGCCAGGGCTGAAGCGGTGATGTTGGCGACGTTGTTGCCGAGCAACAATGCACCAATGAGCCGCTCCTTATTGTCGGTGAGACTCAGGACGATGGTGGCGCGCTTGCTGCCGCGACGTTCGATTTCCGTCAACCTGGCGCGCGAAGCGGCGGTGAGGCCGGTCTCGGCACCGGAAAAGAAACCAGAGATGATGATCAGCAAAATGATCGTAAGAATGGCCAAGCCTACGTCGGACATCATTTTCGTTTCAGGTCCTCTTTGAGAAATGCTGTTACTTTTTCTGTTGGCACGTCTTTCGCGATGAAAGCCTTGCCAATTCCATGTGACAAAATAAATGTCAGCTTGCCGCCTTCCGCCTTCTTGTCCTGGCGCATGATGTCCGCAAGCTTTTCCGGTGACGGGAGATGGCTGACGAGTCCTGTGACATTTGTCGGAAGTCCGGCCTTTTGCAAATGGCTTTCCACTCTGGCTGCAAGTGCCTCGTCGCAATGACCCAACATGGCGGAGAAGCGGAAGGCCTGGACCATGCCGATGGCCACCGCTTCACCGTGCAACAGGCGTTGGCCATAGCCAGTTGCGGCTTCGAGCGCGTGGCCGAAGGTGTGGCCAAGATTGAGGAGGGCGCGCACGCCGGTTTCGGTTTCGTCTTCGGCAACGATGCGGGCCTTGGTTTCACAACTGGTTTTCACCGCATGGGCTGTTGCGGCCCTGTCGCCTGACATGATTTTTCCGACATTGGTGTCGAGCCAGTCAAAGAAAGGGGCATCGCCCAGCAAGCCGTATTTGGCGACTTCGGCATAGCCTGCGGCGCGTTCGCGCTGCGGCAGGGTAGCCAGTACGCCCAGATCAGCAAGCACAAGCGAAGGCTGGTAAAAGGCGCCGACCAGGTTCTTGCCATGGGACGAGTTGATTCCGGTCTTGCCGCCGACAGAGGAATCAACCTGCGCCAGAAGTGATGTCGGGATCTGGATGAAGCCAATGCCGCGGCGGATTATTGCAGCGGCAAAGCCGGTGAGGTCGCCGATCACGCCGCCGCCCAATGCGATGACAAAGTCGCGGCGTTCGAGTTCAGCAGCAAGAAGCTTGTCGCAGAGATCGGTCAAGGTAGCAAAAGACTTGCTCGCTTCACCCGGTGCGATGACAATGCTGGAGCATGCAATGGCTTGCGCGGCCAGAGAGCTTTCCAATGTCGCCAGATGGTGACTTGCGACATTGGCATCAGTGACAATCGCCACCTTCTTGCGTTTGAGCAACGGTGAAATATGGCTGCCCGCATTT
The DNA here is from genome assembly GCA_963738595.1 of uncultured Alphaproteobacteria bacterium. Lineage (GTDB taxonomy): Bacteria > Pseudomonadota > Alphaproteobacteria > Rhizobiales > Aestuariivirgaceae > Aestuariivirga. Next base: position 120,219 of record CAVTXF010000014.1, on the reverse strand, counting down.
TGCAGCAGGCCATCGCCGATCAGGATGTCATAGGCGCGCGCGCCCAGTGACACTGGTACCCGTTCGGGAATTCTTGCAGTCATTCAGTTTGTCCGTTCACATTTGCGCCCCATGCGAGGATGGCACGTATGACATCATTTACGGTTTCGGCATGCTGGGCATCGCGGCTTTCGACGGTGATGTCGGCAGTGGCGTAGACGGGGTAGCGGATATCGATGAGGTTTTGCAGCACGAGCCTGGGATCGTGGCCTTTGAGAAGCGGGCGGTTGTCACGCTTCTGGACGCGTTTCACCAGCAGATCGAGTTCGGCCTTCAGCCAGACTGAAACGCCATGCTGCCTGACGGCGGCACGTGTTTCGCTGTTCATGTAGGCGCCGCCACCGGTCGCAAGAACCAGATCGCTGTTTTCGAGGAGGCGGGCGATGACGCGTTTTTCACCTTCGCGGAAATATTCTTCGCCATGCCGGGCAAAAATCTCCGGAATGGTCTGGCCTGCCGCCTTTTCGATTTCCTGATCGGCATCGACAAAGGTGAAGCCCAGCTTCTCGGCCAGCCTGCGGCCGACGCTGGACTTGCCAGCACCCATGAGGCCGACCAGCACAATGGGTTTGCCGCGCACAGCCTCGCGCACCAATTCAACATCCGGCGTGGCCATTACCTGGTCCAAGGTGCGGACACATGCGGGTTTGGCAAATCGCGGGGCATTCGGTAAAGAGACACCATGGTGCCGGATACCGTCAAATTCCTGGTTTTTGTTGCGGTCATTTGTGGGGCAGTTTACGGCTCGGCCTGGACTTTGGCAAATTTTCCGCCGGAGCAGGCAGAAATCGTCCGTTCGCTGCCGGATACGCAGCTGAAATCAAATTGAGCGCCATGGATTCGGCCTGGCAAAACCGGTTTCTTGACATGATGAGCGCGGAGCGGGGGGCTGCGCGAAATTCGCTGGTGGCCTATGAGCGCGATCTGACTGACTATCTCGGATTTCTGGAGGGGCGGGGCGTTACGTCCGCTTTGGCAAATGTGGATGATGTCAAAGCCTTTGTTGCCGATCTCGATGTGCGTGGCATGGCGCGCACGAGTGTGGCGCGCAAATTGTCGGCGATCCGACAGTTTCACCTGTTCCTGCAAGGGGAAGGGCTGACCCGGTCCAATCCCGCCATGGCGGTGGGGCGACCCAAAGCAGCACGGCCTTTGCCGAAAATCCTGATGCGGCCAGATGTGGAGAAATTGCTTGCAGCTGCCGAAACAGAACTGGCTGCGGCGAAGGGCACCAAGCTGTTGAAAGCCATGCGCTTGATGTGTCTGCTCGAACTTCTGGCAGCAACCGGGCTTCGCGTGTCGGAGCTGGTCAGCCTGCCATTCCGGGTATTGCCATTGCGCGACGGGACCTTGATGATTCGGGGCAAAGGCGGGCGTGACCGCATGGTGCCGGTGTCGGCACGGGCGCAACATGCGCTGAAGCGCTATGCAGAGCTTCTGACACAGGAGCGCGAAACGCCGCGCTACCTGTTTCCTTCACACGGGAGCAATGGCATGCTTACGCGGCAGCATTTTGCCCTGGAAATGAAGCGGCTTGGCGCTGTTGCCGGACTTGATTACCGGTTGTTGTCGCCCCACAAGCTGCGGCATGCCTTTGCCAGCCATTTGCTGGAAAGGGGTGTTGACTTGCGGGCGGTGCAAAGCATGTTGGGGCATGCAGATATATCGACCACGCAAATCTATACCCATGTGCAACCGGAGAGGTTAAAGCGGGCGGTTGAGCAGTTTCACCCCCTTGCCAAGAAATCGGCCAAGAAATCGGCCAAGAAAAGTTGACTTTCGCCCCCGCCATCGCCACTAAACATCAAACCAAACGCCTGAGACACGATGCTCGAATTTCTGGACTTTGAAGCGCCTGTTGCTGAACTGGAAGGCAAAATCGCCGAACTGCGCCTTTTGGCGCAGGGCGACAAGACGGTTTCCATTGCTGATGAAGTGAAATCGCTGGAGCGGAAATCGAGCAAGATCCTGGCTGATCTCTACAAGGCGCTGACCCCTTGGCAGAAGGCGCAAGTGGCGCGGCATGGCGACCGGCCACATGCCCTGGATTATATCGGCACGCTGATTGCCGATTTTGTGCCCATGGCGGGCGACCGCAAATTTGCCGAGGACGAGGCCGTGATTGGTGGGTTGGGCCGGTTGCAGGGGCGTCCGGTGATGATCATCGGACAGGAAAAGGGATCAGACACGGCGAGCCGCATCAAACATAATTTCGGAATGGCGAAGCCTGAAGGCTATCGCAAGGCGGTGCGGCTGATGGAACTGGCTGACAAGTTTGGCCTGCCGGTTGTGACGCTGGTTGATACATCGGGCGCGTTTCCGGGCATCGAAGCAGAAGAGCGCGGCCAGGCCGAAGCGATTGCGCGATCTACCGATTGCTGTCTGTCGTTGGGTGTGCCGCTGATCAGCGTGATTATCGGTGAAGGCGGATCAGGGGGGGCGATTGCCATTGCCACTGCCAACAAGGTTTTGATGCTGGAGCATTCAATCTACAGTGTAATCTCGCCAGAGGGGGCGGCGTCGATCCTGTGGCGCGACGCTACGCGCGCGCAAGATGCTGCAGCGGCACTGCGGCTGACGGCTCAGGACCTTACGAAGTTTCACCTGATTGATGAAGTTATTGCCGAGCCACTGGGCGGGGCACAGCGGGATCCGCAGTTGACGATCAAGGCTGCGGGCCAGGCGATTGTGCGGGCGCTTGACAGTCTCTCTGACATGTCGGCCGACCGGTTGCGCCAGCATCGGCGCGACAAGTTTCTCGAAATGGGAAGCAAGCTTTAGAAGAATGCCGCCAATTCGGTGAGGCGGGTTTCAATGGCGTTGCTGACACCTGGAAGCAGTGGAATAAGGGCCAGACCCATGAAGCTGCCGATCACGGCATATTCAATAGCAGCGATTCCCGCTGCGTCGTTCAAGTAGGACTTCATCATATTAACCATGTCTGCCTCCGGTCGGTTTCCAGACTGCACCAAAATATGCAGCTTGTATGTCTGAATGCTTAAACTGTGCCACATTGCTGAATGAATTTGGTCGTACAGTTCATCAAGGTTACTTTGAAGTGAAAGAGATGTGCAGATGCGAATGAACAAACGGCAACTCATGCTTGGCATGGGAGCGGCAGCATTTTCTGCGGGACTGCCAGTGAGGGCGCAGGACGGTACGCGAATGTTGCGCGTCGACAGGCGTGTTCTTGAGGTGAAGGGAAAAGCCGCAAAGGTTTTCGGCATTCTGGGGGCAAATGACAAACCGGGCCTCGACATGCTGCTCGGCGAGCCGTTTCAAGTTTCGGTCGAAAATGCAATTGATGAAGAAACACTGGTGCATTGGCACGGATTGACGCCGCCCATTGCCATGGACGGGGTGCCGATGTTGTCGGGACCAACACTTGCTCCAGGCGAGACCCGTCACTATCAATTCGCCAACATGAAGGCAGGAACCCACTGGATGCATTCGCATGTGGGTTTGCAGGAGCAGGGACTCCTTGCTGCACCGCTGATCGTGCGCGAAACAGCAGAGCCTCTGTTTGACGAACAGGAACATGTGGTGATGCTGCATGACTTCACGTTCCGAGACCCGAAAGAAATACTTGCCGAGCTCAAGGGCGGTGGTGGTGCGCATGCGGCACATGACATGTCGAAGATGGCCGGGCATGACATGTCGAAGATGGCAGCGGGTGCCGCGATGCCCAATGACATTGTCTATGACGCCATGCTGGCCAATGACCGGACGCTGGATGATCCAGACGTGGTGCGGGCTGAAAAGGGTGGGCGGTTCCGCTTGCGCGTGATCAATGGAGCAGCGGCCAGCAATTTCTGGATCGACCTTGGTGCACTTGAAGGCCAGCTGATTGCGGTCGATGGCCATGCCATCAGCCCGATCAAGGGTTCGCGGTTCCCGCTGGCAGTGGCGCAGCGGGCTGACATCCGGGTGGTGTTGCCATCGGGGTCGGGGGCATGGCCTGTGCTCTTTCAGTCGGAAGGTGCGGCCCTTCGCTCAGGAATCATCCTTGTGGCAGGCGATGGCACGGTTGCGAAACTCTCTGACCAAGGTGAGGCCGGTGCAGCGCTCGGCCTGGATTTTGAAGCGCGTTTGCGGGCCGTTGAAGAAGAACCAAACGAGCCCGTGGTGCGCACCGAAATGGTGATGCTGACGGGTGGGGGAGCGGATTATCTGTGGGGCCTCAACGAATTATCCGAAATGCACAATGTGCTGTTCCGGGTGCGCGAGGGCGAGCGCATCGAAGTCATGATGCACAACATGACGAACATGGCGCATCCGATGCATCTGCACGGACATTATTTCCGCGTGGTCGGGATTGGCAACAGACGGATTGAAGGGGCGGTGCGCGATACGGTGCTGGTGCCGGTTGGCGAAACGGTGACCATCCGTTTCGATGCCAATAATCCGGGCACCTGGGCGTTCCACTGCCATCACCTCTATCACATGAATTCCGGGATGATGGGGGCGATTGCCTATTCGGCCGGGGCTTGATCGTCAGTGTACGGATGAAATAATATGTTGGCCGGTCTTACAACAGATCCTGCAAATGAGGAATCAGCGGCAGGTCGGCTGGTGGCATGTCGTATTGGCGGAGATCATCGGCCCGGACCCATTTCATGTTCTGGCCTTCGCGTGATGTGACTGTGCCTTTCCAGCGGCGCAGCACATAAAGCGGCATCAGCAGGTGGACGTCCTCATAGCTGTGGCTGGCGAAGGTCAGCGGTGCCAGGCACGACTCCGCGACGTCGATGCCGAGTTCTTCCTTCAATTCCCTGATCAAGGCGGATTTGGGTTTTTCGCCGGAATCGAGCTTGCCACCGGGAAATTCCCAGAGGCCCGAGAGTGGCTTGCCTTGCGGGCGCTGTGTGAGCAGCACGCGACCATCGGCGTCGATGATAGCGGCGGCAACGACGAGGAGGAGCCGCATCAGCTAACTGCGATACGAGCCATTGATGTCAATGTAACGGTGCGTCAGGTCGCAGGTCCAGACAGTGGCTTTGGATTTGCCTGCGCCGACATCGGCTGCGATCTTTATATCGCGGCCTTTCATGTGTGGCATGATGTCGGCTTCCTTGTAATTCGGATCGCGCATGCCCTTGGCGGCGACGAGAATGCCGCCGATCTTGATGCGGAGCTTGTCGCGGTTGGCCTTTTCGCCGGATTTTCCGATGGCCATGACAATGCGACCCCAATTGGCGTCTTCGCCGGCAATGGCGGTCTTGACAAGAGGTGAATTGGCAATGGTCATGGCAATGCGGTGGGCGGCCTTCTCGCTTGCAGCCCCCGTCACTGTGATCTCGACAAGTTTTTCAGCGCCTTCGCCATCGCGGACGACCAGTTGTGCGAGTTCGTGGCAGACTTGGTCAAGGGCCTTGGCGAAAGCGCCAAGATTTGCGGATCCGATCCTGGCACTCTTGCCTGTTGCAAAGCACAGGACGGTGTCCGAGGTTGAGGTGTCACCATCGACGGTGACGCAGTTGAAGCTTCTGGCAACGCTTGCCGAGAGCAGTTTCTGCAGGGTCCGGGGTGCAATTTCCGCGTCGGTGAAAATGAAGGATAACATGGTCGCCATGTCGGGGGCGATCATGCCGGACCCCTTGGCGATGCCATTGATGGTAACGGTTTTGCCACCGACCTTGAATTGTCGCGTTACGGCTTTCGGAAAGGTGTCGGTCGTCATGATTGATGCGGCAGACGCCGACCATGCATCAGGCCTTGCATCGCTTGCGAGCCTGTCGAGGGCGTTGACGATGAAGGATGGATCAAGCGGTTCGCCGATGACCCCGGTTGAGGCTTGCAGGACTTCGTGGGGCTTGCACTTGAAAGCCTTGGCCGCCGCCCTGGCGACGGCAGTCACAGTTTCCACTCCGCGCTTGCCGGTGAAGGCGTTGGCATTTCCAGCATTGACCAGCAAGGCGCGCGCTGTACCCTTCTTGAGCGAGGCTGCGCACCAGTCAACAGGGGCCGAGCGCGATTTTGATGTGGTGAGGCAGCCCGCGACAGTTGTTCCCGGATCCAGAAGCGCCAGCAGAACATCGGGCCTGCCCTTGTAACGGATGCCGGTTGCTGCCGCTGCGAGGCTTACGCCAGCAATAGCTGGCAAGGCGGGTTGGTGGGCAGGTGCCAGGGGGGAGACGGGGTGAGACATGAGTTTGGTCCGCTATTGTCATTCCCGCGACAGCGGGAACCGATTTTACAATTACGCTCGAAAGACCGACAGCGATGAGACTTGCGATTTACTGCGCCGGGGTCTGCAGGTCGCCCTTGCCAGCCGTGCCTGTGTCTTCGCCGGTGGTGCCGGTTTCCGTCTGGTCGGTTGCATCACCTGGCTGGGCTGCGGGGGCGGCAACTGCGCCGTTCTGCTGGTCCTCCAGGGCCTTGCGCTGCTTCTTGGCCTCATCGGCAAAGCGCTTCAGGTCGTCATCGACAATATCGACCTTGGCAACTTCACGAAGGCCTTGCAGCTTTTCCTGCACCTTCTTGCGCACCAGCACGTTACGGATGGCACCCTTGACCTGGTCATAGGGCTGGGCAGCGCCCTTCTTGCGATCTTCGATGCGAATGATGTGCCAGCCAAAATCTGTCTTCACAGGCTTAGATGTTTCACCCTTCTGCATGGCGAAAGCTGCGGCGGAAAATTGCGGGACCATTTCAGGGGCGGTGAAATAACCGAGGTCGCCGCCGTAGTCCTTGGAGCCGTCCAGCGAGTATTGCTTGGCGAGGTCTTCAAATTTTTCGCCCTTCTTGAGGCGCGCCACAATGTCATCAGCTTCTTTTTCAGAGGCGACGAGAATGTGACGGGCACGGACGCGTTCAGTTTCCTCGAGACGCTTTGACTCCTCGTCGTAGACGATCTTGATTTCGGCTTCGCTGACACCGGGGCCGATTTTCTGGGCGAGGTAGGAGTTGCGCAGGGCCTTGGCCTGGTAGGCGGCGAGGCGGCGCTTGTAGTCGTCACTTTCTCCAATGCCCTCCTTGTTGGCGAGCTGCGCCAGCAAGTGACGCTCAATGAGAAACTCGACCACGAAAGGGTAGCGCAACTTTCGCGGAATGTTGGGGAGCTGGCCAATGACGTCGTCAAAGGCCATGCGGACTTCGGAGGCCTTGATTTCATAGCCGTTGACGGTGGCAACCGTCTTGTCTTCGCCGGTCAGAGGCTGGGCTTCGGTCTGCTGTTCCTGGGCGCGGGACGGAACCGACAAAGCGACAGACACTGCCAGAAAGGCAGCCATGGGAAGGGCGCGGAGAGAAAATCTCGAAAAAGTCATGGAAACCATCAAATCACTGCTAAAAGTGGAAAAATCACGTGTGCTCATGACCCCCAAACACGGCAACAATGTGCCGACACGCCAGCACATTCCAACCTGATGCGCGAAGACCCTTGGTGGCCCTGCAAATCAGGCTGAATTTGCTTGTGAGGACGGGGGGTTGCAAGGGGCAGGTGACGCGTTTGTAATGTTGTTGCGATTGCGCAACAGATTGAAAGCATTCGCTGCGATTCTTACATGTTTCCAGCCCTATACAGCCGGTCATTGTCGAAAGCGGACAAGTTGGTTAGAAGGCGCGAATTCAAACGGTTTCATTTCTGGGTATTTCCCCACTTCAAAAGGTAAATTGCTGCATGTTCGGACTGCGCACGCTCGCCCACAAGATTTTTGGCTCGACCAATGACCGCAAAGTGACGGTCATGCAAAAACGGGTGCCGGCCATCAATGCACTGGAAGCCGAGTTTGAAAAGCTCACTGATTCGGAGCTGAAAGACAAAACGGTGACATTCCGCGCCGAACTTGCCGCCGGAAAGACGATTGACGATTTGATGGAACCGGCCTTTGCAGCGGTGCGCGAGGCGTCGAAGCGGGCGCTGGGCCTCCGGCATTTTGATGTGCAGATGGTCGGCGGCATGGTGTTGCATGAAGGCAAGATTGCCGAAATGAAAACCGGCGAAGGCAAAACGCTGGTGGCAACGCTGCCAGTCTATCTCAATGCGCTGGCGGGCAAGGGCGTGCATGTCGTCACGGTCAATGACTATCTGGCAAAGCGCGATTCCGAATGGATGGGGAAAGTCTATTCGGCACTCGGATTGACCACGGGCGTGATTGTGCACGGTCTTGACGACAACGAACGACGGGCCGCCTATGCCTGCGACGTGACTTACGGCACCAACAACGAGCTTGGTTTCGATTACCTGCGCGACAACATGAAATATCATCTCGAGGAGATGGTGCAGCGCGGGCATGCATTTGCGATTGTCGACGAAGTGGATTCGATCCTGGTGGATGAGGCGCGCACACCGCTGATCATTTCAGGTCCTGTCGATGACAAGTCGGAACTTTACAATGCGCTTGACCAGTTCATTCCGGTTCTGGTGCCGGATGATTATGAGCTTGATGAAAAGCAACGGCAGGTGACGCTGACGGAAGCGGGCAATGTGCACCTCGAACAGCTGCTGGCGGATTCCGGTTTGCTCAAGGGTCCCAATCTTTACGATGCGGCCAACGTCACCATCGTGCATCACATCCAGCAGGCGCTCAAGGCACACAAGCTGTTTTTGCGTGACAAGGACTATATCGTCAAGGATGGGCAGGTGATCATCATTGATGAATTCACCGGGCGCATGATGGCGGGACGGCGCTATTCGGAAGGCTTGCACCAGGCACTGGAGGCCAAAGAACATGTGGCGGTACAGCCCGAAAACGTGACGATGGCATCGATCACCTTCCAGAACTATTTCAGGCTCTATGGCAAGCTTGCCGGCATGACGGGTACGGCTTCGACCGAAGCCGACGAGTTCATGGATATCTACTCGCTTGATGTGATCGACATCCCTACCAATGTGCCGGTTGCGCGCAAGGACGAGGATGACGAGGTTTACCGCACCGAGCGCGAGAAATTTGTCGGCATCATGGAAACGATCCGTGATGCGCGGACCCGCGGCCAGCCGGTGCTGGTGGGCACGACATCGATTGAAAAATCAGAAAAACTCGCCGCACTCTTGCAAGGCAATGGTGTGGAACACAGTGTTCTCAATGCGCGCTACCATGAACAGGAAGCGGCGATCATTGCGCAAGCCGGCGCACCCGGTGCCGTCACCATCGCCACCAACATGGCGGGCCGTGGCACCGACATCAAGCTTGGCGGCAATGCCGAGATGCGGATCGCGCTCGAACTTGCGGATATTCCGGAGGGTGTGGAACGCGACGTGAGAATTGCCAAGATCAAGGGCGAGATCGAGGCCAACCGCCAGGTTGTGCTGAATGCCGGTGGCTTGTTTGTGATCGGCACGGAACGGCACGAGAGCCGCCGCATCGACAACCAGTTGCGCGGCCGTTCGGGCCGTCAGGGTGATCCAGGGCGCTCGCGCTTCTATCTGTCACTCGAAGATGACCTGATGCGCATTTTCGGTTCGGAGCGGCTTGATGGCATGTTGCAGAAGCTTGGCCTGAAAGAGGGCGAGGCGATTGTGCATTCGTGGATCAACAAGGCTTTGGAAAAAGCCCAGCAAAAGGTCGAAGCGCGCAACTTTGATATCCGCAAGAACATTCTCAAGTTTGACAATGTGATGAATGACCAGCGCAAGGTGATCTTTGAGCAACGCATCGGGATCATGAAGGGTGTGGAAGTTTCGGAAACTGTCGATGACATGCGTCATGACGTGATCAGCGGGCTGATCAGCGCACATATTCCGGAGAATGCCTATGCCGAACAGTGGAATGCCGAAGGCTTGCGCGAACGATTGCGCGAGGTGGCCAACATTGATTTTCCGGTGCAGGACTGGGTGAAGGAAGAAGGCATTGCAGATGAGGAAATCCGCGACCGTGTGACGAAGGCCGTGGATGAACATTATGACGCCAAGCGCACGCGATATACGCCCGAGATCATGCAGCAGGTCGAAAAGACCATCCTGTTGCGCAGCCTCGACAAGCTATGGCGCGACCACATCATCACGGTTGAATATCTGCGGCAGGTGATCGGGCTGCGCGGCTATGGCCAGCGCGATCCGCTGAACGAATACAAGACAGAAGGCTACACCCTGTTCACAGAAATGGTGAACAATTTGCGTGAGCAGGTGACATCGCAAATGATGCGGGTGGAAATCCAGACACGGCCGGTTGATGACTATCCAAGCGAAGACGAGTTGCCGGAGATGGAAGCGCATCACCTTGATCTTACAACAGGTGAGGATGATGTGGGTGAAGGCATGCCAAAAGTGACGCAGGCACCGCCGCGCGTACCGCAAGCGAAGATCGATACAAAGGATCCATCCACATGGGGCCGGGTGGCGCGCAATGATGCGTGTCCGTGTGGTTCAGGCAAGCGCTTCAAGCATTGCCATGGGGCGCTGGTTTAAGGGATTGTTGGAGGCGACGTGGCCTGCCCGTCGTATGCAGTGGTCGGGCGACATTAATATCCTCTTCAATGCTGAGGTCTAGCATTGGTTTCCATGGCCGACACGCCCGTCTTTACCCCCAAGCTCATCACCGTCCTGCGGGAGGGATATGGTGCTCCGCACTTGCGGGCGGATGCGGTTGCGGGGTTGACGGTTGCCATTGTGGCGCTGCCCTTGTCGATGGCGATTGCCATTGCATCTCATGCGACGCCAGCAGCGGGACTTTATACGGCGATCATTGGCGGGTTTTTGATTTCGGCATTGGGTGGGAGCCGCTATCAAATCGGCGGACCGGCGGGTGCCTTCATCGTGCTGGTGGCCAACATCATTGATACATACGGGTTTGACGGGCTGGTGCTGGCGACGCTGATGGCCGGCATGATCATGTTGATTGCCGGGCTGTTGCGCTTTGGCAATCTGGTGAAATATGTGCCGCACCCTGTCATCGTCGGATTTTCAGCAGGCATTGCCACCATCATATTTGCCAGCCAGTTGAAGGAGCTTGGCGGACTCTCGCTAAATGGTGCCGAACCTGCTGCCATCGTTCCGAAACTTGCAGCCCTCCAGGCAGCCTTGCCGACGCTGAACCTTGCGGCTGTCGGGATTGCCGCCCTGAGCATCGCGATCATCGTGGTGCAGCGGATTCACAAACCATCCTGGCCGGGATTTCTCATTGCGGTGGCTGTGGCGTCAGGATTCAGTGCAATACTCGATCTTCCGGTTGATACCATTGCAACGCGGTTTGGCGGCATTCCGCACGGGCTGCCGGCACCGGTTATTCCAGTGATCACGCAAGCGCGCTTGTGGCAGTTGTTGCCTTCGGCGATTTCGCTTGCGGTGCTGGGCAGCATCGAGTCGCTGCTGTCTGCTGTTGTTGCCGATACGATGAAGGGGCGCAGGCACCGCTCCAATGCCGAGCTTGTGGCACAGGGCATTGCGAACATGGGATCCGCGCTGTTCGGCGGCATCACGGCGACGGGAACGATTGCTCGCACTGCCACCAATGTGCGGGCGGGCGCGCACGGGCCAGTGGCGGGCATATTGCATGCGGTGTTCCTCCTGGCCTTCATGATGGTGGCGGCACCACTTGCCGGTTACATTCCGCTGGCGGCACTGGCTGGCATTCTTGCCATCGTGGCGTGGAACATGTTTGAGAAAAAGGAAGTTGTGCAGCTGCTCAAGACGTGGCCGACAGCACTGGTGCTGCTGGTGACGTTGCTGCTGACGGTGTTCCGCGACCTGATCGAGGGCATCGCTGCGGGGATGGCGGTTTATTATCTGCTGTGGCTGGTGCGCAGGGAGCGGTAAGTCACACGATCCTACACTTTCTTCTCCGGCACCTTGAGCGCATCCGCCAGCCTGGCTTTTGCGGAACCGGGTTTCATGGGTTTTGGTTGGGATGGGTGCGGTTTCCAGGCGTTGGCCCAGGCGATCTCGAGGGTGGCGCGCAGTTTTCCGTCGGGGTCGGCGAAGCGGGTTTGATATTGTTCGGCGACCTTGAAAGCGAAACGCTGCGAGACGAAGCGGGTTGAGCGGCCGTGCAAAGGATTGGCGAAGCCTGCGGCTTTCACTTCGCGCATCAGGGTGAAGGCATCGGAATAGCGCAAGGTGATGCGGTCGAGATCGGCCACCGGGAGAGCGAGTTTGGCCCGCTGCAGAAGGCCACCAAGCTCGCGGATGGCAATCATTGGCGCAACCCGGGGGCTTGCGCCGCCGGTTATTTCCACTTCGGCTGACAGCCAGCTGTCGCGCAGTTCGGCCAGGGTTTCGCCTGCAAAAAAAGTCAGCATCAGCAGGCCATCTGGATTCAATGCATTTGCGGCCTGGGCGAGATAACCCGGCACATCGTTCACGGTGTGGAGATCGAGGATACTGAAGATGGCATCGTAGGGGCCGGCGAGGCCCAGATCATCACTCGTTGCCGGAGTGCGGCATTCGAGGGTGGCTACTTTTCCGGAGGCGCGGACTGCCTTTGCAAAGTCCGGACTTTCAGGCGCAATCAGCAAGGCTTTGTCAAAATGACGGGTAATGATGGCAAGGCGGTCTGCCAGGTCATCGGCAACACGCTGCATGAGGGGTGCCGTGATGGCGGGACTCGCCTTTGTCTGGCGCGACAGATAAAGTGCGCGGTCAAAGAGGCGGGGCGTTGCGTCAGTGATGTTGGACATGGATGAGCCGATACAGGAAATCGCCGCACCACTCCAGCGTTGGCGGCAGATGGCTTTTCGTGGCTGGCACGGTTTTGTTGATCTGGTGACGCCGCCCAAATGCCTGTCATGTCGTACGCCGGTTGCGATGGGAGCCGCACTTTGTGTGCCATGTTGGCAAAAGCTTACATTTCTGGATGATCCGGTTTGTGATGCGCTGGGCACGCCGTTTGAATATGATGAAGGTCCGGGCATGTTGTCGCCTGCCGCCATTGCAGCGCCTCCGGAATGGGACAAGGCGCGGGCGGCGACGGCGTTTGATGATCATGCGCGCGCGTTGATCCACCAGCTCAAATATCAGGATACCCAGGAGGCGGGCATGCTGATGGCGCGGATCATGATGGGGGCGGGACGGGGACTGGTCGCCGAGGCCGATCTTCTGATGCCGGTGCCGCTGCATCGCTTGCGCCTGTGGCAGCGGCGGTTCAATCAGGCGGCCTATCTGGCGGCGATCATTGCAAGGCAATCGGGAAAACCGCTAGAAGTTGACGTGCTGGTGCGGGACAAGCGTACCCGGCAGCAAGTGGGGCTCACGGCTGAGGAAAGGCGTAAGAATGTGCGCAAGGCGTTTTCGGTTGCACCTGAAAAACGTGCCGCGGTAGAAGGTAAGACAGTTTTATTGATCGACGATGTGCGCACCACCGGGGCAACGCTTGCGGCTTGTGCGCGGACGCTGAAGGATTCAGGAGCGGTTCAGGTTCATGTGTTAACCTTCGCGCTTGTGCTGGGCCCACCAAAACTCCATATTGACGTGTGAAAACAGAACCATGCCAGACGTTACGATTTATACCACCGAGCTTTGCCCCTATTGCCACCGCGCCAAGGCGCTGTTGCGGAAGAAGGGTGTTGCCTTCAGCGAGATCGATGTGAGCTATGACCCGCCTGAGCGACAACGCATGGCGGTGCGGGCGGGTGGGCGGCGATCCGTGCCGCAGATCTTTATCGGTGAAACCCATGTGGGCGGCAGTGACGACCTCGCGGAATTGGAGCGGCAGGGCAAACTCGACCCGCTGTTAAGCGCATGACATTCAAAGCAGCACTGGTTCAAATGCGTTCGGGCCGTGACATGGCGCGCAATCTTGCCGATGCATCGGCGTTGATCCGCGAGGCGAAGGCAAAAGGTGCAGTCTATGTGCAGACGCCGGAAGTCACCAATATCTTCGAGCCTGACAAGGAACGGCTGAAAGCTGTCGCCATGCCTGAAGCTGATGATGTTTCGGTGAAAGGTTTTTCGGCTCTTGCTGCTGAACTTGGAATTCATCTGCACATCGGTTCGCTGGCGTTGAAAGGCATAGACGGCAAGCTCGCCAATCGCAGCATCCTGTTTGGGCCCGATGGCCGAAAATTCACGCATTACGATAAAATCCATCTGTTCGATATCGACTTGCCATCGGGCGAAAGTCATCGTGAGAGCCACACCTATACGCCGGGTGAACATGCCGTGGTGGCGGAGCTTGGCTTTGCGAAACTGGGTTTTGCGATTTGCTATGACATGCGGTTTCCGCGCTTGTTCAATGCGCTGGCCAATGGTGGCGCTGAAGTGATTGCAGTGCCAGCTGCCTTCACTGTTCCGACTGGCAAAGCCCATTGGCATGTGCTCTTGCGCTCACGCGCGATTGAAACCGGCAGCTACGTGTTGGCCGCAGCCCAAGGCGGCGAACATGAATCCGGCCGGGCAACCTATGGCCATTCGATTGTGATTTCGCCATGGGGGGAAGTGATGGCCGAAGCTGACGTCGACCCTTGCGTGCTGGTCAGCGAAATTGATCCACAAGTCTCGGCTGATGTGCGGATGCGCATTCCGGCCCTGAAGAACGCGCGCGACTTCAGCTTGAAACAGGTCTGAACGATGGCCACTTTAACAGCATGATCAGATATGACCTCGTTTGCGACAAGGGCCACGAATTTGATGGCTGGTTCAGCGACAGTGCGGGTTATGACGCGCAGCGCGAGCGTGGACTCGTTGAGTGTGCCTATTGCGGGTCGGCGAAAGTTGACAAGCAGATCATGGCGCCGCGCATCGGGGCGAAGTCAAACGCCAAGGCTGATGCTTCGCCACAAGCGATGATGACACCGCCACCAGGACCGGTTGATCCGCGCATGCATGCGATGATGACGATGATGCGCGAGATGCGCAAACATATTGAGAGCAACGCCGAGAATGTCGGCGACAAATTTGCCGAAGAGGCGCGCAAGCAGCATTACAATGAAGTCGAGAAGCGCGGCATCTATGGCAATGCCACGCCCGATGACGCCCGCTCGCTGCTTGACGAAGGGATCGAGGTTTATCCGCTGCCGGTGTTGCCCGAGGACGGGAATTAGACCTGCGGGTTGAACTGTTCCCACTTTTGTGCGTTATGATGTGCAGAGGTTCACACATGGCTACAAATCTTTCACTTGATCAAGATTTGCTGGAACGGGCTCTCGAGGTGAGCGGCGAGCGCACCAAAAAAGCGGCTGTCACCAAGGCCCTCGAAGAATTCATAGCGCGGAGAAATCAAAAACGATTGCTGGACCTCATGGGCAAACTCGAATGGGACGGAGGCTTTGACTATAAGGCAGCGCGTACGCGGTCCTGATCAATGGTTTTTGTCGATACAAGCGTATGGTCGCTGGCTTTCCGCCGCGATTCGGCATCTGCGCTGCCTGCCGTCATGGGCGAGCTGTTATCCCCTTGACCCCAGCTTTGCCGGATCAAGTGCCTCGTTGGCGAGAATTTCGCCGGGTTTGCCCAAGGGGCCCTTGTCCTGGCCATCAATGATGTAGGTGAGCAGGCCGCCGTCCTTGGCAATGATGGTGAGGCCTGGTTGATCAGGCACGCGGTAGATGTCGCCCTTCTTGAGGCCCTGGGTCATCAGAACCTGACCGCGAGAGTCTTCAATGCGGACCCAGACGTTGTCGGTGGCCTTGATCACCAGTCGCGCATTTGGATCCTCTGAACCATAGACTGCGCCATCGGTTGAAATCGGCGCGACCGATGCCGTCTGTTCAGCCGCAGCAGGTTGTTCGATACTTGGTGCTGTTGTGGGAACAGCAACGGTCTGCTGCGTTGGAGCGTGATCAGCGTCGAGGGTTTTCTGGATGAAGGCACCGAGATCTTCCTGATCGGTCACGGCAGGCGTGTCGGCAGGCAGTGCAGGATTGTCCAGTGCGGCGGTGGCTTGTGTCACCATGGGCGATTCCTGAACGGTGATCGCTGCTGCCTCGGAACCGGTTGTTGCGGTTGGCATCGGGTCGGCTGCTTCGGCGGTTGCCTGTTGGGTTTCGGCCGGAGCAGTGACAGCTGGTGCCGATTGCACTTCGGCGGTCAGGTCGACGGGTTCACGGACATCGCCTGGCGAAGACATGAACCAGACTGATCCGGCAAACAGCATGAAAGCAGCTGCGAGTGACGCGATGACGCCATTCTGGCCACCGGGAAACTGTGCGGCTGATGGCAGCCTGAACTGCTTCAAATCAAGCGACGGAATTTTCGGAATGAATTTGCCGAAGGGCAGAACCTTGGCGCTCGACAATGGTGCCGGATCTGCGGGGTGGCGCTTGGGTGCCAGTTGCGGGGCGGGCAGAAAGGTGACGTAGTGCTTGAGCAGGGGTTCAGGATCAAAACCCAGAAAATTGGCGTAGGCGGCGATCATTTCGAGCGCTTCAACACGCGGCGGCATGCGGGTCATGTCGCCATGTTCGATAGCGAAAATGTGCGAGGGATGAATGCCGGTCTGCTGGCTGGCTGCTTCAAGACCGATGTTGCGGCGCAAGCGTTCCTGCGACAGGTACCATCCGGCCTCGCCGGCGGGATTGGTCATTCGATCTGGCCGATGATGCTGCTCAGCGGATTTTCCTGCCTGAGCTGCGTGGCCTGCTCTCGGTGCCTGGCCTGCTTGAGGAGCCTGGCCTTCTACCTGATAAACGTGTTGATCCATGTCGTCATCTCTGCGCAGCGGGTGGTGCCGCTTTACCTTTTACTAACCATAAACGCAGGATGGCGCAGAAAAGTGAACGAGAGACTAACGCCCAAGAATTTTTTAATCAGAGCACAACACCATTGCGCTGGGCGAACTCCATGAGTTCGGGGCGCAGGGTGTGAAGGGCGCTGTTGAGGCGCGGTTCGAGGAAGGTCCAGAGCCTGGCGCGGTCGAGCGAACGGATCATCGCCTTCACCGGGCCAATACCCGATGGCACCATGCTGATCGAGGTGAGGCCTATGCCGACGAGACCCATGGCATCAATGGCGCGGCCGCCCAGTTCGCCACACAATGTGACGCTCTTGCCATAGGTCTTGCCCTTTTCAACGATCATGCGCATGGCGCCGAGAACAGCCGGTGACAGCGGATCATAACGATTGGCGAGCTTCGGATTGCCGCGATCGGAGGCGAAGAGAAACTGCATCAGGTCGTTGGAGCCAATCGAGGCAAAATCAACAATCGGGAACAGATGATCGAGCTGCCAGAGCAGAGACGGAATTTCGATCATCAC
This sequence comes from uncultured Alphaproteobacteria bacterium, assembly GCA_963738595.1. GTDB lineage: Bacteria > Pseudomonadota > Alphaproteobacteria > Rhizobiales > Aestuariivirgaceae > Aestuariivirga. The sequence continues at coordinate 103,113 of CAVTXF010000014.1, read as the reverse complement.
ACCAAGCTTGATGGAATTGGGCAACTTGTGCTTGCGGTCTGACAGATATTTGACTTCAAGATCGAAGGCCTCGCGGGCGCGCAAGTATTCGTCCACATCGGCAATCATCGGGAACATGATCTTGATGTCGTAACCAACACCCGCCATCAACATGGCGCGCAGTTGCAGGCGCAACAAAGCTGGCCGGTCGAGGGCCATGCGAATGGAACGCCAGCCGAGAGCCGGGTTTTCCTCGCGCGGCTGGCGGAGATAGGGCAGGGTCTTGTCGGCACCAATATCAAGTGTGCGGAAGACAACGGGTTTGCCCTGGGCCTGTTCGAGAATCTGGCTGTAGTGGCGGATCTGCGATGACAATCGCGGAAAGCGCTGCGCCATCATGAATTGCAGTTCGGTGCGGTAGAGACCCACACCTTCGGCACCCGAATCATGCAGATGCGGAATGTCCACAATCAGACCGGCATTGATGTTGAGGCTGATCAGTGCGCCATCTTTGGTGATCGATGGAAGGTCGCGCAGTTCGGCATATTGGGCCTGCTTCCTGGCATAGAAACGGACTTTTTCGGCATAGGCATTTTCGAGTTCCTGCGACGGCCTGACGAAGACCTCGCCGGTTGAGCCGTCGATGATGACTTCGTTGCCGTGATCGACGAGGTCGATAATACCCTTTGCAAGACCAATGGCGGGAATGCGCAAGGCTCGCGCAACAATGGCAACGTGGCTGGTCTTGCCGCCTTCTTCAAGAATGACGCCGCGCAGCTTGCTGCGGTCATAATCAAGAAGTTCAGCAGGGCCCATGTTGCGGGCGACGACAATCGCGTTTGCCGGCAAGTCGGTGCGTGATGCGGTGGCGACAGCACCCGTCAGGATGCGCAACAGGCGGTTCGACAGATCGTCGAGATCATGCATGCGTTCGCGCAGGTACTCATCCTGGATGCGCTGCATGCGGGCGCGGTTGTCGGTCTGGACACGCTCGACGGCGGCTTCGGCGGTGAGGCCGGTGTTGACCGCTTCGCTCAAGCGACCGAGCCAGCCCTTGTCATGGGCGAACATGCGAATGGTTTCGAGCACATCAGAATAATCTGTGGCGCGCATGGCATCAGAGCCATCGAGCAGTTCATCGACATGCGAGCGCAACTGGTCGACTGCCGCATTGAGACGCTTCAATTCATGCGGAATGCTTTCCGCAATCATGTTCTCGATCTTGACGCGCGGTTCGTGCAGCACCACGTGACCCAGGGCAATGCCTTCGGCCAGGGCATCGGCGCGCAAATGATGCGAGCGCATGTGGGCGACGTCGACGGCGACTTCGCGGGCAACTTCCTTCAACTCGCCAGATGCAATGACTTCGGCCAACACCATGGCAGTGGTCTGGAGCGCTTCTTCCTCTTCATCGGTATAGGTGCGCTGGGTCTTGTTCTGGACGACAAGCACACCGATCACCGAGCCGCCACGCATGACGGGTACGCCGAGGAAGGAGTGATAAATCTCTTCGCCGGTCTCCGGCAGGTATTTGAATGCCGGATGCCGGTCGGCTTCCTGCAAGTTGAGGCCGATGGCCTGATCGGCGATCAGGCCGACAAGGCCTTCGCCGGTTTTCAGTTTCGACTTGTGGACTGATTCCTGCTTCAGACCCTCGGTGGCGTAAAGTTCCAGAATATTGCCGGGACGCATCACATAGATCGAGCAGACCTCGGCCACCATGTTGGCGGCGATGATCGTGGTGATCTTGTCGAGGCGTTGCTGAGCCGTCTCCGGCTCCGCCATCACTTCCCGGAGCCTTCGGAGCAGGACACGCGGGCCGCGGGACGAAGTCGGCATGGGCGTGATCCTTATGGAGCGAAGTGTTTCGAGCTGGGTGTCCTCCCCGCCGCCGGACAGGCGCGAGGGAGGTGCCTGGCGCATGCGAGGCGGAGAGGGGTGTCGCCAGTTGTACTTGATGGCAACACCAAGACCCACTGGCCAGACCCCCCTTCGTCCCGGCTGCGCATGTGCGCATCCGGTCCACGTCCCCCGCGCCTATCCGGCGGCGAGGAGGATGGGGTCATGTGGTTGTTGCCAGCGAATATCATCTCACTGCTTGTCCAATCCGTAGACCTGGTGAAGGGCGCGCACGGCGAGTTCGGTATAGGCTTCGTCGATCAAAACCGACACCTTGATTTCGGATGTCGTGATGGCCTGGATGTTGATGCCCTTGTCGGCCAGTGCCTTGAACATTTTTGCGGCGACACCGGCGTGGCTGCGCATGCCGATGCCGACGACCGAAATCTTGGCGACGTCGGCGGAATGGACGATGTCCTCGAAACCGACCTTGCCCTTGAGGGCGCTGAGATTTTCGATGGCCTTGCGCAAATCCTTGCGCGGCAAGGTGAAGGTGATGTCGGTGAACTTGCCGTCGTGCGACAGGTTCTGGACGATCATGTCGACGCTGATATCGGCTTCGGCCAAGGGACCAAAGATTGCGGCGGAAACGCCGGGTTGGTCCTTGACGCCACGGATTGAAACCTTTGCCTCATCGCGCGAATAGGCGATGCCACTGACTACGTGTTGTTCCACGATCCTGTCCTCATCACATACGATTGTTCCGGGGCCCGTTCCGTCGGGCTTGTTCTGGTTGGCTGCATCGGGCGCTTCGAAAGACGAGCGCACCTGCAGCGGCACCTTATAGACCAGTGCCAATTCCACCGAGCGGGTTTGCAGCACTTTTGATCCGAGTGATGCGAGTTCCAGCATTTCCTCATAGGAGATGCGGTCGAGCTTGTGGGCGGCGGTGACGATGCGCGGGTCGGCGGTGTAGACGCCATCGACATCAGTATAGATATCGCAAGCGGCCTCAAGGGCGGCGGCGATGGCCACTGCCGATGTATCAGAGCCGCCGCGGCCCAGTGTTGATACGCGCTTGTCGGGGCCAATGCCCTGGAAGCCGGCGATCACTGCGACCTGGCCCTGTTCCATGCGTTTTCTGATTTCGTCGCCATTGATCTTGGTCATGCGGGCCGAGCCATGGACGCCATCGGTTTCGACTGGAAGCTGCCAGCCGGTCCAGGAGCGGGCGGGGATGCCGATGTCCTGCAATACAATTGCCAGAAGGCCAGCAGTGACCAGCTCGCCGGTCGACACGACCGCGTCATATTCGCGGGCATCATGAATGGGCGCTGCCTGGCGGCACCATTCAACCAGCTGGTTGGTGGTTCCGGCCATGGCGGAGACGACCACGGCGACGTGGTTTCCGGCCTTGACTTCTCGTTCAACATGGCGCGCGACATTGCGGATGCGGTCAATGTCCGCAACCGACGTGCCGCCGAACTTCATTACCAAACGGCCCATCGGCCCATATCCTCTTGTTCCAATGCTTTGCCCGGGGAATCAGTTGATTCCCGCATGATTTCAAGGGGTGGAGTTGATCTTCCCGGACAGCGCGGCGTACTCTTAGTAGACCGCTTGGCCAGATGCAATATAAGGGGGCGGAATTAACGGATTTTCATGTGATGACAATTGAAACAAAGCCGCTGCCCGCCAGCCTCGATCCAGCCGAGGTGGAAAAGTTCTCGAAAATGGCCGCGGAATGGTGGAACCCCAAGGGCAAGTTCGGGGTGCTGCATGTGTTCAATCCGGTCAGGCTGGCTTACATCAAGGAACAGGTGACAGCGCGCTTCGGTCGCGATCCCTATGACCGGCAGCCGTTTTCGGGCCTGCGGTTTCTGGATATTGGCTGCGGCGGCGGATTGCTGTGCGAGCCGATGGCCAGGCTCGGCGCAACAGTCGTCGGGGTTGATCCATCGGAAAAAAATATCAAGACAGCATCGGTGCATGCGCTGGAGCAGGAACTCGATATCGATTATCGCGCGGGGCTGGCGGAGGATTTGGAGGCGGCGGGTGAAAAGTTTGACGTCATTCTCAACATGGAGGTGATCGAGCATGTGGCCGATCCTGCGGCGTTCGTGCGCACCTGCAGTTCGATGCTGAAGCCCGGCGGGCTGATGTTTGTGGCGACGCTGAACCGGACGCTGAAATCCTTTGCACTTGGCATTGTGGGGGCGGAATATATTTTGCGCTGGTTGCCACGCGGCACGCACCAATGGGAAAAGTTCATCACGCCTTCGGAACTGAAGAGCTGGCTTGTCGGAGAATGGTGTTGAGGTGAAGGCGGAGACGGGGGTTGTCTATCATCCGCTGGCGAATGAATGGCGGCGGGCGAAGGACATGGATGTGAATTACATGCTGGTGGGGAAGAGGGGGTGAAGGCCTGCAAATTGACTTGTATATCCAATTGGGATATACAATGACTATGCCGGAGTCACAGTCTTCAAATCCAACAAGTCGCAAGCCATCAGGCTGCCAAAAGCCGTAGCCTTCCCGGATAACGTCAAGAAAGTCCGCATCATCGCGAAGGGAAATGCGCGACTTATCGTCCCCGTCGAAAACACCTGGGACGAGTTCTTTGCCACACAAGGCATTGGTGATGATTTCACTGCGGGAAAGCAACCAAAGCCGCAAAAGCGCGATTTCTAGCGGTTTCCTGTAATGCCGATCACATATTTCGCCGACACGGATGTCTGCATCAAACTGCTGAAAAAGAAAGACCGTTCCCTGGCCAAGCGGTTTCGCGACGTTCATGAAACATTTGCGTTGTCGGATGTGACAGTATTTGAACTTTATTCCGGCGCGCAGAAATATGATGATCGCCTCCGAAGGATCGCGGTCATTGAAGAGTTTCTCGGGTTGCTGCCAGTCCTGCCTTTCAATTCGGATGCGGCCCGTCATGCAGGTGAAATTCGAGGACGTTTGGAGATGAAGGGTCTGAAAATTGGTGCCTATGACGTCCAGCTCGCTGGCATTGCCCGGTCTCGCGGGTTGATCATTGCGACAGGCAACGTGCGCGAATTTCAGCGGGTTGAAGGATTGCGCGTGGAGAAATGGGGATGAAGGTATTGAGTGAGCGGGAGCAAAGAGTTATCGCGCGGATACTCAAAGTCAATCACGGCGGCGAACATGGCGCTATTCGCATCTACGGTGCCCAAATTCGCCGTCGCTGAGAAATTCGTACCCTGACATCGTACCTCATCCTCGCTGACAGAGCATCTGGTTGATCAACTCACGTTTCTCCAAACCGGCCGATCTTGAACTCTTCCGATTGATTTCCAGCATTCGCGATGAAGAAGTTTCTCATTTGGAGAATGCCATCGAGCGACGTGGTGCGGAGAACGTTCTTTCAAAATTTGCGTTGTGCATTATTGGACTTGTAACGGATGTTCTTGATCTGGATGTCCACTTCTGGCGATTCACGGCGACTTAAGTTTGAATTGGGGAGAGTTGATTGATTGCTTCTAGTTTATCGCCCTCTCCTTGTGACCCCTTGTGGGGAAAGGCCAGCGAGCATAGCAATGACCGATAATCCCAACTTCCCATCCCTCGTCCTCGCCCGCATGTCAGTGCCCGACAAGGTGTTCATTGCTTGCGATGATGGGCGGAATTTTACTTACCGGCAGTTTTGGGACCTGGCGGGGCGGTTGGCGGGGGCTCTGGTTGCGTCCGGTGTGGCGCGTGGTGACCGGGTGGCGGTGCAGGTTGAAAAAAGTGTCGAGGCGATTGCGCTGTTCTGGGCCTGTGTGCGGGGCGGGTTTGCTTTTTTGCCGCTGAACACGGCCTATACTGCGGCTGAAGTCTCGTACTTTCTCGAAGATGCAGAGCCTGCGGTTTTCATCGGATCAGCGGCAAAGGTTACAGCTTCGATCAAGACGTTGAGCATAGAGCAACTGGTGCAAGTTGGACAGCCGATTGATGATGCCGTGACGGGCTGGGATGATCGTGCAGCCATTCTCTATACATCGGGCACAACAGGGCGATCGAAAGGTGCCATGTTGAGCCAGGCGAATCTGGCGTCAAACGCTCTGGCCTTGATCGAGACGTGGAAGTTCACCGCCGATGATGTGCTCATTCATGCGCTGCCGGTTTATCATACGCACGGGCTTTTCGTGGCGATGAACACGGTGTTTTTGTCAGGCGGCACGATGCTGTATCGGCGATCCTTTGATGCTGGCGACGTGATGCGCCTGATTCCGCAGGCCACATGCCTGATGGGAGTTCCGACTTTTTATACACGGCTTTTGCAGCAGGCTGAGTTGACACGCGAGGCGACGCGCCACATGCGGCTGTTCATTTCGGGCTCAGCACCTTTGCTGGCGGAGACGCACCGGGCGTTTTCCATGCGCACGGGTCATGCCATTCTCGAGCGCTATGGCATGACCGAAACCAACATGAACACGTCAAACCCCTATGACGGTGAGCGGCGGGCAGGCACGGTTGGATTTCCGCTGCCGGGTGTCGATGTGCGGATTAATGGACGTGGTGTCATTGAGGTCAAGGGACCGAATGTGTTTCTTGGGTATTGGCGCAATCCGGAAAAGACCAAAGAAGACATGACTGATGACGGCTGGTTCATTACGGGTGATGTCGGGCACTTTGATGTTGATGGCTATCTGGTGATTTCGGGCCGGGCCAAGGATCTGGTGATTTCGGGCGGGTTCAATGTATATCCGCGCGAGGTGGAGCTATTGCTGGATGACATGACAGGGGTCATCGAAAGTGCGGCGATCGGTGTTCCACATGCTGATTTTGGCGAAGCGGTGGTTGCGGTTGTTGCGACCACGTCACTCACCGCTGCCGATGAATTGGAAATGATCCGTGTACTGAGGAAATCGCTTGCGTCGTTCAAGGTTCCCAAGCGCATCGTGTTCGTCCCGGAATTGCCGCGCAATGCGATGGGCAAGGTGCAGAAGGCAGTGCTCCGGGAGAGGTATAAATCTAGTTTCGCGTCACCGGTTTTGAGCGGAAGCGCCTGACGGTTTCGCGTTCGGCACGGCGCATGGCCAATGGCGGGAGGCCACGGGAAATGAGGTTTACATCTTCGAGGACCATGCGGCCCATGTCCTTGAAGGCGACATCGAGGGCTCCGGCACGATGGGCACTCAGAATGAAGTTGTCGAGTTTGCGCACGGGATGATCGCGGGCCAGCGGCTCATCCGGGTAGACATCGCTCGCGGCCTTGATGTGACCTGACCTCACAGCATCCAACAAAGCATCGAAATCGACAACTCCGGCACGGCTCAAGAGCACGAAGCTCGTTCCCTTTCGCATTTTGGCGAATTCGCTCGCGCCGAGGAAACCACCATTCTCGCTGGTCACCCCGGCGACGACGAAAATCACGTTGCTTTGGCCCAGCACCGTTTCGAGCGAGGCGGGCTCTGCACCGTGGTCTTTCAGGAATGACGCGGGCAGCCAGGGATCATAAGCGCGGATGGTCGCGCGGAAGCCCTGGAGCAGCTTGATCAGTGCGCGGCCGAGATCGCCGAAACCGATGAAGCCGATTTCAGCGCCGGATACCAGGCGGGCTTCGGCATTGCCATCGCCGCCCCACAATTCCCTGCCAGCGCGGAAATCGCGGTCGGCACCGACGATGTTGCGTTCCAGGGCGAGTGCCAAACCCAGACCTATTTCAGCCACCGGCTGGGCGAAAACTTTTCCAGTGGAGAGTACATGGATGCCGCGTTCGAAACAGGTGTCGTAATCCATGTTGTCGAGGAAATTCGATTCAACATTGAAGATAGCCTTCAGGCGTTTTGCCCTGCCGAGAAGTTCACGCGCGAGCGGTGGCTGGCCGAGAATAAAATCAACTTCGGCGATGTGCTGGTCGAGCAGCTTGAGCCCCGCTTCGCCTTCAGCCTCGATAACATGATAGTCGCGGCGAAGGCTGGCGATGGCGTCGGGTGCAAAGATGAGATCCAGCGATCTCGGTTCAGGGATCGAAAAAATGGTTGGACGATTTGATGGCATGCGTCCCACCTTTCGCTGATCAGCGGCGCTTCAGTTTTACCTTTTGGCCCGTCTTGGCCTCTTCCTCGACGGAATCGATCTTGTCCATTTCGGCAGCAAGCACGGCGAGGCAATCGGTGAGTGTCTTGCGATCACCCGAAGGCACAAGCGACAGCAATTGCTTGTCGACATCCTCGGCACCGTTCTGGACACCACGCAAAGCCTTCTTGCCTGCCGGCGTCAAGCGGATGGCGTTGGTGCGGCCATCCTCCTTGGTGCGGCGGCGCTGCAGATAGCCCTGCGACATCAGACGTGCCACGAGGTCAGCCAAAGTCGACCGGTCGATGCCGGTGATCTTGACGAGATCCGTCTGGCTCTTGCCCTCGTTTGCGTCAGCAGCCTGCAGCACAATGAACTGCCGATGGGTCAAACCTGACTTGCCGACATCTTCCATATATAAATGTACTGAGAACTGCACGGCCCGCTTGAGCAAGTGCGAGAATGACTTTGAAAACTGTTTTGACTCTTTGTTGCCCGACATACCAAACCTGATCTCGGATGACACCATCCCCAACCGGTAAACCCTTTTTCTTTTCCCCGACGCCTGGAACACAGGCCTTGGGCAAGTTTCCCCGTAACCGCGTGACTCCTAGCTTCTCGCCCCTATCCCAGCAAGCACAAATTGAACCGCCCGCCGAGAAAACTTCAAGGTGCCGCATCATCAGCACACTGATCTATTGCCGCAGCTGACGGTCGCTGACAAGTCTTGACTCTTTGTCGGGAAAGTGTGCAGCCGATCATCCGTTGGCGGACGGTTTTTCGTCGTTGTGCGACATGTGACGCGACATGAAGGGCGCATTTGCCAGTGCAAACAACAGGGTCAATCCCATCAGGCCAAAAACCTTGAAGTTGACCCATTGGTCGGTGGTGAAATTGCGCCAGACAATCTCATTCAAGATCGCCAGTGCAAAAAATAAAATACTCCAGCGGAAGGTGAGGGTGCGCCAGGCGTGATCGGGCAATTGCATGGCTTCGCCCATCACATCCTTGAGAAATGTCTTGCCGAAAGCGAGGCCTGCCAGCAGCACTCCACCGAACAGTGCGTTGACCAGGGTGACCTTGACCTTGATGAAGATATCGTTGTGCAAATAGATCGTGAGGCCGCCGAAGACCCCGACGAAGATAGCGCTGAACAATGGAAACTTGGCGATTTTTCCGGTGGCCAGATAGGTGATCAGAAGTGTCACCACCGTTGCCGCCATGAAAATGCCGGTGGCCCAATAGATGCCGCCAGCCCAATTTGCGGCGAAGAAGGCCAGCAATGGTCCAAAGTCGAGGAGTGTCTTTTGTCCCTGGCCCAGTTTCTTTGTCTCAGTCATGCGTCATCCAGTCCGGCAATTGCGCGGGCAAATCCTTCGGCATCGAATGGCTGAAGGTCGTCGATTGATTCACCCACGCCGATCGCGTGAATGGGAAGTTTATAGGCCTCGGCAATGGCCACAAGAATGCCGCCGCGCGCCGTACCATCCAGTTTGGTCATGATCAAACCGGTCACGCCTGCCACCTTGGTGAAGGCATCGGCCTGGGCCATGGCATTCTGGCCGGTTGTTGCGTCGAGGACAAGAAGCACGGCGTGTGGCGCATTTGCATCATACTTTTTGATGACGCGTACGACTTTATCGAGTTCATCCATAAGGTAGGTCTTGTTGTGAAGCCTGCCCGCTGTATCGATGAACATGATCTCGGTGCCGTCTTCTCCGGCGGCCTTCATGGCATCGAAAGCAAGTCCCGATGCATCAGAGCCTTGCGGACGCGACATGGTATCGACGCCGATGCGCTTGCCCCAGACGGTCAATTGTTCAATGGCGGCGGCGCGGAACGTATCACAGGCGACGAACTTCACCTTGAAACCTTCGCGGGCGGCAATGGCACCGAGCTTGCCGATGGTCGTGGTTTTACCCGAGCCATTCACGCCCACGACGAGGACGACGAATGGCTTTTCCTCGCCGAAGTTGAAAGGTACCTCGACGGGTTTCAGAACCTTTGCGACTTCCGCAGCCAGGATCTGCTTTACTTCTTCCGGGTCGATTTCCTTGTCGTATCGACCGGTCGAGACGGCCTTGATGATGCGTTCGGAAACGGCGAGGCCGAGATCGGCCTGGATGAGCGTGTCTTCCAGGTCCTGAAGGGTTTCGGCATCGAGCTTGCGCTTGGTGAAGATCGAGGTAATCGAACCGGTGAGGGACTTCGATGACTTCGACAGGCCTTCCTTCAGTTTCGAGAACCAGCCCTTGCGTTCCGGTTCTGGTGGGGGAGGCGGCAGTGGTGCTGCGGGTTTGGCGATGCTGACTTGCTTTCGCGGTGGCGCTGCAACAGGTTCAGGAATTGGCGGAGGAGGTGGTGGCGGGACGACAACTGGCTCAGGAACGGGCGCAGTTTTTGCAACCAGCTCTTTGGGTGCTGGTGCAGGTGTTGGCGGCTTCTTGAGCGGCTTTTGCGCCGGGGCAACGGGCTCAGGCTTTGCCTTTGCTTTCTTTGATGGTGCAATGGGGGCCGGTTTTTTTGCTTCGACTTTTTTGGCCGCAGTCGCCTTCTTCGTTTCGGGTTTTTTTGGTTCTGGTTTTTTGGATGGAGCGACTTTTTTCTCAGGTGCCCTCGGTGGCGCCTTTGTTGGTGCGGCGGGCTTTAAGGATTTCGGGACCGCTACCGGAATGGGTTCAACTGCAACGTCTTCACCATATTCGGGGACTGGTTCCGGCTCGGGTGCAGGTGGCGGCAGGACTGCCTGTTCCGGAGCTTGCACGTCTTCCGGTGCAGCTTCGGGTGCATCGCCTTCCTTGCGGCCGGTGATGCGATTGAAAAGTTTCTTGAAGAAGCCAGCCATCAGACCAGCCTAGCTTGCAATGTCGTGCCGCTCAGCCCGGTGATTTCGGTCATCACGATGTCACCGGGTTTTGCAGCTTCCATGATGTGAGCTGACGCGAATTGTTCAGTGCGACCCATGTGAGCTGTTTCCATCAGCAGCGCACGGCGTTCACCCTTTTGCTGTGCGAGAAAATTGTGCAAACGTTTTTCTCCTGCGGTGCGAAGCCATTGAGCGCGCTTCTTGATGACCGGTTGTTCAAGTTGCGGCATGCGGGCCGCCGGTGTGCCAGGACGCGGCGAAAACGGGAATATGTGGAGGAAGGTCAATTCGCACTCTTCCACGATGCGCAATGAATTTTCAAACATCTCGTCGGTTTCGGTGGGGAAGCCTGCGATGATGTCGGCACCAAATGTCATGTCAGGGCGTTTTGCCTTAAGCTTTTTGCAGATGTCGATGGCATCTTCGCGCGTGTGGCGGCGCTTCATGCGTTTCAGAATCATGTTGTCGCCTGACTGCAATGACAAATGAAGATGTGGCATGACACGCGGCTCGCTTGTGATGATCGAGATCAATTCGTCATCGGCCTCAATTGAGTCTATCGATGAAAGGCGGAGCCGCTTCAGACCGGGAACCGATTTCAGGATTTGCGCGAGCAGCGAGCCCAATCGCGGTGCGCCATCCAGGTCCGCGCCCCATGAGGTGAGGTCAACGCCAGACAAGACGACCTCGAGATGGCCGGAGTCGACGACACGTTTTACCTGATCAACAGCTTCGGCAATCCGGACCGAGCGCGAATTGCCGCGGCCAAAGGGAATGATGCAAAAGGTACAGCGATGGTCGCAGCCATTTTGCACCTGGACAAAGGCGCGGGTGCGGCCATTCAGGCCATCGATCTTTGGCGGGCGGGTTTCGCTGACCTGCATGATGTCGGAGACATTGACGCGCGGCGCATTGCTGCGGGGCAACCAGGTTTCGGCTTTCAGCTTTTCTTCATTGCCGATGATGCGCGTGACTTCCGGCATCCTGGCGAAGACGTCCGCTTCCGTCTGGGCGGCGCAGCCGGTGACGATGATTGATGCATCAGGGCGTTCGCGATGAGATTTGCGAATGGCTTGGCGCAGCTGGCGCGTGGCCTCAGCCGTGACGGCGCAGCTGTTGAAGATGACGGCATCCGACAGTCCAGCCGCATTGGCATGATTGCGCATGATCTCGCTTTCGAACGCATTCAGGCGACAGCCAAAGGTTTGGATATCGAGGCTGGTCACGACAGCAGTTCCGGCGGCAAGATGCCTTCGCCGTCATAAGCGGCGGGGCCGGTCATCAAGACATGGCCGTTTTCCGGGTTGACCGCCATCAAGAGATCGCCACCTGGCAGGCTAATCCGGCAATTGGCGTCAATTATTTTGATGCGATGACCTGCGGCCATTACAGCGCATGCCGCAGTGCCACAGGCTTGCGTAAGGCCCGCACCGCGCTCCCAGACCTTGATCCGGACATGGTCGCGCGCTTCGACCTTGGCCAAGGTGATGTTGGCGCGGGCAGGAAACAGCGGGTGATGTTCGAGCATGGGTCCCACCTTGGCGAGGTCGACCACGTCCAGGTCCTTGACCCAGAAAATGCAATGCGGGTTGCCGACATTTACAACCGAAGGCGAATGAATATGCGGATTGTCGATAGGGCCAACCTGCAATTCGATGTGGCGGGTGTCGGCGAAAGCTTCCGACAATGGAATGTCCCTCCAGCCAAACTTCGGCGCGCCCTGGTCGATGGTGACCATTTTGTCACCCGCCTTTTGCGCGACAAGCATTCCGCCCCTGGTTTCAATGGTTGCGGTGTCGGCAGATTTCTCGTCGAACAGAAGATCGGCAATGCAGCGCGAGGCATTGCCGCAAGATTCAACCTCGCCGCCTTCGGCATTCCAGATGCGCATGCGGGCATCAGCAGCTGATGAAGGCTCGATGACAATCAGTTGGTCGCAGCCGATGCCGGTTGTCCTGTCGGCAATGGCGCGGGCCTGCTTTTCTGTGACAGCGACAGGGTTGCGCCTGGCGTCGAGCACGACAAAATCATTGCCAAGGCCGTTCATCTTGCGGAACGGAATATGCACAGTTGCGGTCATGGTAGCGGCTTATATGGGGAAAATCCCCCGGAAAGCTAGTCTGTTGAACTCTGGCTTGCGGCAGCCTCTTTGCCCATGCGGTAAAGGATCAGGGAGGCCATGAGTATCAGGCCGATGCCGAACAATTCACCCGAATCTTCGATGGTCTCAATGGTGCGGTGAAAGCGAGTGGAAATTATACCATAACCCTCCAGGAATGATCCTGTCTCGTCAACTATCGCGGCGAAAAAAGCTAAGGCTGCAAACCCGCCAACAACAGTAAAAAGACGGCAAATATGAATGGGCTGAGCCTTGCGATAGACCAATACAAGGAGCGTCATGATAACTGTGATGATGCAGGCAAAGACTACGAGTTCGCCAAAATCGATCATCCTCTTGCTGCCGTGGCCCGAGAACAACATCGGCCCTAACACTTGTCTGGCCCTGTCATGGAACAAGAACAAGTCGTCGCACATGAGGTAGAGAACGATGGTGGATACTATCTTCAGTCTGTGATCGCGAAGCTTGCTGCTTGCCAGCCAGATCAGGATTGCAGCACCAAAGAGTTCGACGTATCCGATCATTTCAGCGAAACTGTGATCGCGTGATACTGAGAGCGAGTAGGCCGCTTCAGTGTCCATGAACTGGTACATTTTTGCTATCCGAGCGGCAGCATCCAGCAATGCGAGGCATAACGGGGCCGCGAAGACAAATATCCAGAACGGCTTGAGATCACGCGCTGATGCAATGCGACGCAATTGCTGGACGTAAGAGCGGACGGTGTCTGATTTTAAAAGGATCATTTAACGTCAGCGTGTTTTGCCGGGAACCCAGAGTATGTCGCCATTGGCTGCAATTCCATTCACCCAGCGGGAAGCGACGAACAGAAAATCAGACAAGCGGTTAACATAAGCTATCGCACCATCGCTGACGTGTTCTTTCGGCGTTGCTGCAAGCTCAACGATCAATCTTTCTGCCCTGCGGCAGACGGTGCGGGCCTGATGCAGGAATGCTGCAGCTGCGTGGCCGCCTGGCAAGACGAAAGAGCGAAGGGGAGCAAGCTCTTCATTCATGGCATCGATTTCCCGTTCCAGCCGTTCATACTGGGTTGGTGCAATGCGCAGTGGTTCGTGTTCAAGTTTTTCTCCGCGATCAGGGACACAGAGGTCGGCGCCGAGATCGAACAGCTCGTTTTGAATGCGGGCCAGCATTTCATCGAGCGGTTTCATCTGCTCCGTTGCTGTGTGGAGACGAACCAGGCCGATGGCAGAATTGGCTTCGTCGACCGAGCCATAGGCGTGAATGCGGAGATCGGACTTGGAGACGCGCTCACCTGTTCCCAGGGAGGTTTCGCCAGCGTCACCGGTACGGGTGTAGATGCGGTTCAATACGACCATGTGGTTCAACTTTCCGTTATGAACGCGTTCGGCATCAGGGTTCCAGAACGAATATGTTCAGCTGTTCGACGTCGGTTTCGATCTGGCGGAAGTTGCGAGCCAGATAGAAGGGGGTGTTTTCGGCGCTGGCACAAAGGTAGGCCGAGGCGAAGCCTGCACGCTTGGCAGAAGCTGCTGCTTCGTGCAGAAGTCTGGTCGCAACGCCCTGACATCGATTTTCTGGATCAACCCAGAGGGCGGCGATCCATGGCGTGTATTGCGGGCGTGAGTCCAGGTCGCTCGCAATCAGCTTTACTGAACCCAGGTAGCGCTCGCCGTCATGTGCCACGAGGGCCATGGGAACGCCTTCGTCGACCAGGCAGGCGTCGACCCATGACCGGTATTCCGCCAATGAAATCTTGTCTGTCCACCATGCGTTCCAGGCGCGATCAGCAAGGGTTGCTGCGAAATGAGGCACGGCGCGGAGGTCGGAAATACCCATTTTGCTATCCTGCTTGGTCGGGCGTCGCCTTACCGGGATAACCTACGTACTGCAAATGCCAATTGAATGGCGGGGCCGTTCGCACTAGAAGCCCGGTTCATGAGCACAAAAGCGACCGTTTTCATTGATGGAGAAGCTGGAACAACCGGCTTGCAAATTCGCGACAGGTTGAAAGGGCGGACCGATATCACACTGGTCTCCATCGATCCTGCGCAGCGCAAGAATGTTTCGGCCAAGAAGCAGCTTCTGAACGAAGTTGATATTGCCATTCTGTGTTTGCCGGATGATGCGGCAAGAGAAGCGGTTGCGTTGATCGATGCGGGTTCACGGACGCGCGTGATTGATGCTTCGACGGCTTATCGGGTTGATTCCAACTGGGCCTATGGATTTGCCGAGCTGGACAGCAAGCAAGCGGAGCGCATTGCCACTGCATCGCGCGTTTCAAATCCGGGATGCTATCCGCAAGGACTGATCGCTTCGGTCAAACCGTTGATTGCAGCGGGACTGATGACGGCGGATTATCCTGTCACATATAATGCGGTGTCGGGATATTCCGGTGGCGGGCGCAAGATGATCGAGGATTATCAGGCCAAAGGTGCGGCGGCCATTCCGTTCCACCCCTATGGCCTGACATTTTCGCACAAGCATTTGCCGGAGATGAAGCATTATGCGGGCTTGCGCCACGACGTGATCTTTCAACCTGCAGTTGGCAATTATGCGCAAGGCATGATGGGCTGCGTGCCGCTGTTCTTTGAGCTGATGGGCAAGGGTGTTACGGCAGAGCGGGTGCATCGCGCGCTGGCGGACTATTACAAGGGGTCGCGGTTCATTTCGGTGGCGCCGCTGGAAGCCATTGAGCGTTCCAACGAAATATCACCCGAAGTGCTCAACAACACAAATGACCTGAGGCTCCATGTCTTCGCCAATGAGTCGCGCGGGCAACTGCTCATCATGTCGATCTATGACAATCTCGGCAAGGGCGCATCGGGTGCCGCCGTACAGAATCTCAACCTGATGATCGGTGCGGATGAAGCCGCGTCGGTCAATCTTGCTGCCTGAAGGATATTGCATGCAAAAATTTGAAACCCTGACTGGCGTTGCCGCTCCGCTGAACATCGTCAACATCGATACCGACATGATCATTCCGAAGCAGTTCCTGAAAACAATCAAGCGCACCGGGCTTGGCAAGTCACTGTTCTATGAAATGCGCTACACGCAAGAGGGCAAGGAACTGCCAGAATTTGTGTTGAACAAGCCGGCTTATCGCAAAGCGGAAATCCTGGTGGCTGGTGACAATTTCGGCTGCGGCTCGTCGCGCGAGCATGCGCCGTGGGCGCTTCTGGATTTTGGCATCAAGTGCGTGATCTCCACCAGCTTTGCCGACATTTTTTACAACAATTGTTTCAAGAATGGCATTCTGCCAATTGTGGTTTCGCCGGATGACTTGAAGAAGCTGATGGACGATGCCGACCGCGGTGCCAATGCCACCATCACCATTGATCTTCCAGCCCAGGAAATCCGTGGTCCCGATGGTGGCAAGGTGACGTTCGATCTTGATCCTTTCCGCAAGCATTGCCTGCTCAACGGACTTGATGACATCGGGTTGACGTTGGAAAAGGCTTCGTCGATCGATGCGTTTGAGAAGAAGAATGCTGCTGCACGGCCGTGGGCTTGACCGCAGAATCGGCGCATG
This sequence comes from uncultured Alphaproteobacteria bacterium, assembly GCA_963738595.1. Taxonomy (GTDB): domain Bacteria; phylum Pseudomonadota; class Alphaproteobacteria; order Rhizobiales; family Aestuariivirgaceae; genus Aestuariivirga. Next base: position 86,769 of record CAVTXF010000014.1, on the reverse strand, counting down.
AAAGTCTGGGTCCCGGCTTTCGCCGGGATGACGGTGTGAGGTGACGTCCATCCTCACAACGGTCCTTCCCGTCTTCAGCCTTATCTGTCTGGGCTTCATCCTCGCCAAAACCAACATCATTGATGTGGCGGCGGGACGGGGAATTTCGCTTTTCGTTTTCAATGTCGCCATTCCGGCCTTCTTGTTCCGTTCGGTGGTCACAATCACGGACCAACAAGGCGCGCCTTATGGCTTGTGGTTTGCGTTTTTTGGCGGACTTGGACTGACATGGATTGCTGCTGCCATTGTGTCGCGCTTCATTGACAGTCTTGACGAGTCGGGCGGGGCTGCTGCTTCCATGGCGTCGGGCTTTGGCAATCTGGCGCTCCTGGGAACGCCGTTGGCGCTGGCGCATTTTGGTCCAGAGGTTGCAGCACCGATCGGGCTCATCCTTTCCATCCATGCGCCAACCTTGTGGTTTGCGGCGACCCTGCACCGCGAGCTGGCGCGGCACAGTTCAAGTTTTTCTTTCACATCAACGGCGCGCGAATTGCTCAAGCAGCTTGCCAGCAATGCCATCGTGCTGGCGCTTCTTGCTGCCGCCATATGGCGCTGGACCGGCATCGGATTGCATCCGGTGCCTGATCGCATGCTCAGCATGTTGTCGGATGCGGGCGTTCCCACGGCACTTGTGGCGCTTGGGGTTTCGCTCGCCGCATATAATCTCAAAGGTTCGATCTCCGGCATGTTCACATTGATCGCGCTCAAAATGGTCATGATGCCTGTCATGGTGTTTCTGCTGGCGCGGCATGCCGTGACCCTGCCGCCCTTGTGGCTCAAGATTGCGGTGCTGTTTGCCGCGATGCCAACCGGCGCCAATGCGTTTCTGTTTTCCCAGCGCAACAACGAGGCGGTGCCTGCGGTTTCGGGTGCCATTGCACTGGGGACGGGGCTTGCGGCGATTTCGGCAGGGTTGATGCTGTGGTTGTTCGATTCCGGGATAATCTGACTCAACCACCCCTCGGTCTCCCTTGTTTGGGAAAAATCCGCTCCCATATTTGACGCAGATCATTTGGAGGGCGGGTCTACGGTGCCAGATTGGGCCGTGCATCCGTGCCGTGGAGAGATGGAATGGATTTTGAGAAATATACCGAGCGGTCGCGCGGGTTTGTCCAGTCGGCCCAGTCCTTGGCTTTACGTGAAGGGCACCAGCGCTTTACCCCCGAACATCTGCTGAAGGTTCTCCTCGACGACGAGGAAGGCCTTGCGGCCGGTTTGATCCGTGCCAGTGGAGGCGACCCGCGACTGGCGCTGGCGCAGACCGAAGCTGCGATTGCGAAACTGCCCAAGGTTTCGGGCGGTGGCGCGGGGCAGGTCTACCTGTCTCCGGAGCTGGCGCGGGTTTTTGAAGCGGCGCAGAAAATTGCGCAGAAATCGAATGATTCTTATGTGACGGCTGAACGATTGTTGCAGGCGCTGGCAGTTGAGCAATCGGAAGCAGCCAAGGCACTGAAGGCAGCCAATGTCTCAGCGCAGGGCCTCAATCAGGCCATCAATGACATTCGCAAGGGGCGCACGGCGGATTCGGCTTCGGCTGAACAGTCTTACGACGCGTTGAAGAAGTATGCGCGTGACCTGACTGCCGCCGCGCAGGAAGGCAAGCTTGACCCGGTCATTGGACGCGATGAAGAAATCCGCCGTACCATTCAGGTATTGTCGCGGCGCACCAAGAACAATCCGGTGCTGATCGGCGAGCCTGGCGTAGGCAAGACGGCGATTGCCGAAGGCTTGGCGCTGCGCATCGTCAAAGGTGACGTTCCTGAATCGCTGAAGGACAAGAAGCTCCTCGCACTCGACATGGGCTCACTGATTGCGGGTGCGAAGTTCCGCGGTGAATTTGAAGAGCGTTTGAAAGCCGTGCTCTCGGAAGTGACGAGTGCTGCCGGCGGCATCATCCTGTTCATCGACGAAATGCATACGCTGGTCGGTGCCGGAAAGGCTGAGGGCGCGATGGATGCATCGAATCTCTTGAAGCCTGCATTGGCGCGCGGTGAACTGCATTGCGTTGGTGCAACCACGCTTGATGAATATCGCAAGCATGTCGAAAAAGATGCGGCCCTGGCGCGGCGTTTCCAGCCGGTATTCGTGAGCGAGCCAACAGTTGAAGACACGATCTCGATCTTGCGTGGCATCAAGGAAAAATATGAACTGCACCACGGCGTGCGGATCACTGATGCGGCAATTGTTGCTTCGGCCACATTGTCGAGCCGTTATATCAGTGACCGGTTCCTGCCGGACAAGGCCATCGATTTGATGGATGAGGCGGGATCGCGCTTGCGCATGCAGGTCGATTCGAAGCCGGAAGAACTGGATGAACTTGACCGGCGCATCATGCAGTTGCAGATCGAGCGCGAGGCGCTGAAGAAGGAAGATGACGCCGCGTCGAAAGACCGGCTGGCGAAGCTGGAAAAAGAGCTGGCAGAGCTTGAAGAAAAGTCAGCTGGCATCACGCGGCGCTGGCAGGAAGAGAAAGACAAGCTCGCGGCGTCCTCCAAGATCAAGGAAGAGCTGGATCAGGCCCGTGGTGCGCTGGAACAGGCGCAGCGCAAGGGTGATTTTGCGAAGGCAGGCGAGCTTGCCTATGCCACGATTCCGGAACTTGAAAAAAAGCTGAAGGCATCGGAAGCGACCGGTTCAAAACTTTTGGAAGAGGCGGTTACGGAGGCGCATATCGCTCAGGTCGTGTCGCGCTGGACCGGTATTCCGGTGGACAAGATGCTGGAAGGCGAGCGTGAAAAACTTCTGCACATGGAAAAGGATCTGGCCAAGCGGGTCGTTGGCCAGGCAGATGCAGTTGAAGCTGTGGCCACTGCCGTGCGGCGGGCGCGGGCCGGATTGCAGGATCCCAACAGGCCGATTGGCTCGTTCATGTTCCTTGGTCCCACTGGCGTTGGCAAGACGGAACTGACCAAATCGCTTGCGTCTTTCCTGTTTGATGATGAGCACGCAATGGTCAGGATCGACATGTCGGAATACATGGAGAAGCATTCGGTGTCACGGTTGATCGGCGCGCCGCCGGGCTATGTTGGCTATGATGAGGGCGGTGCATTGACAGAGGCGGTTCGGCGCAGACCCTATCAGGTGGTGCTGTTCGATGAAATCGAGAAGGCGCATCCCGACGTGTTCAATGTGCTGTTACAGGTTCTCGATGATGGACGCCTGACGGATGGGCAGGGGCGCACGGTTGATTTCAAGAACACGCTGATCATCATGACGTCGAACATCGGATCGGAGTATCTCGTCAATCTTGCCGAGGAGCAAGATACGGATGAGGTGCGCGAGCCAGTGATGGCCGTGGTGCGCAAGCATTTCCGGCCAGAGTTTCTCAACCGCATCGACGAAATCATCTTGTTCCACCGCTTGAAGCGCGAACACATGGGCGCGATCGTTGATATCCAGATGGGCAGACTTGCGAAACTGCTCAGTGAACGGAAGATTTCCGTGGTGCTGGCAGATGCAGCGCGCAACTGGCTGTCAGAGCGCGGCTATGACCGTGCCTATGGTGCGCGACCGTTGAAGCGCGTGGTGCAAAAGGCGTTGCAGGACCAGCTGGCGGAAGCCTTGCTTGCTGGCCGGATCAAGGATGGACAGACTGTTGACGTCGATGTTGAGGGCGACGGCTTGCAGCTGAAGCCCAGGGTCATAAACTAATTTTGCTTCGACAGTGATGCCAATGCTTCTGCCAGCCCCTGCAAGGGGATGCTGGCCGACAGTTGGCGTTCGCTGGATTGGGCAAAATAGCGAAATTCCAATGTTGGTGCTGCGGCTATTGCATCGAGCAGGGATGCATCGAGGATGGTATGGGCGCGGCAGCCATCCGGATAGCAGGCCTTGAACTTGAGGCTCAATGTGGTGTTGCCAAACTTCGCCCGCGCACCGGGTTCGAGCGCTGTGCCCAAGGGCATTGTTGCAAGCAGTTGGGGATCGGACCTGTCGCTGCCAACCAGAACCGCAATGGTCAGAACGGGGTTCTTGTTCCCGGTTTCAAAGGCGGAGGTTGCTATTTCGCATTGTGTGAGCCTGCAGGTCGTTGACCAATTGGAGGTGGATGCCTTTGCGTGTGACGGCAAGAATAAAGCACTGACGATGGCTCCCAGAGCGAAATGGCGCTTCATCGGGGTTTTGCTCCCGCACGTTTCTTCGAAACGCCAGCAAGTGCCACCAGACCCGATAGCAGCAAGGGCAGTCCGGCTGGAATGGGCACGTCTCCGGTTTCCAGCGGGGTGCCGCCTATGCCACTGAAACCCACCATAAAGGCGTTTGAAGGTGCGGGGCAGCCGATGCCGCCCACATCGGCATCGCAAGCTGCAGATGCAATGGCATAAAGTTCTGCGGCAACGGAACCCAATGCGGCAAGAGCGAGTGTTCGGTTTTCTGCTGCTCCGTAGAAGATCTTGAAGGTCAGTGATTCACCCTGGCGCAGGGTACCAAAGGCAAAATCGAAGGTTGATCCGAGGTCGGCAGGGCCTGCAATGTTCGTCCCTGACAAAACATGGTCCCGTGGAGCACCTGGGTTTGGACTTGCATCAAGTTCAGTTGATATCCGCAAGAGCGACGCTGCGGCTGACATCCCTCCAAACGATATGACTTCATTGCCAGCTGATGGCTCAATGTCCCAGTCGATTGCTCTCGTGTAACGCAGGTCAGACATGTCCGTTGCGCCAATGTTGGTGAGTGATACGGAGATTTCAAACAGGTTGGCGTTGGTTGACTGTGCAAAGCTGTGCGTTACGCGAAGTTCATCCGCTATGACGTTCGACATCACCAAAGACTGCGAGTCCGTGTCGATTGTGGCAGACGTGAAATTTTCGTACGCGTTGTAGCCGACATTCCCGAAGGTTGCCGTTGTGCCATTGCCTGCGCCCCAGCCTTCGCATACGCAACCGTGGGTCAATGCTTCGTTGCCGGTCGGCACATACCGCAATCCCACCAGCATCTGCTCCTCGACAGGAGACGGCGTTGATCCCAATTCTCCGAGCGAGCCGAAATCTGAGATGCCGAGCTGGATTGTACCGTTATCGAAAATCGGAGCGGCAAGGGCAGCTGGAGGATGCGCCCAAACTGCTGCCAAAACACCCGCCATCCAGATTTTCCGCATTCCTGCCTCGCTGTTGGGGACAATTCGGTTATCCGAATCAGTCCTTGCGAGAAATATTCAGGGTGCGAATCGGGTGTGCCATATAGCTTTGGTTGTATCGCTGAATAATGTCATGCAATCTCTCAATCCGGTGTTTTGGCTATTGCTGGGCTTGAGCGACCTGCTGGGACGACGGGGCTTGTTGCATCATGGCCTGCACGCGCTGTGATACGAGCCTGAACTTTCTCAGTTCAGCTGTCGTGAGCTGACGTCCACCGGCTGCCTTAATCGCGGAAGGGTTTACTGCACGATCATTGACGCGCACTTCATAGTGCAAATGCGGGCCGGTCGAACGGCCAGTCGAACCGACGTAGCCGATGATCTGGCCTTGGTTTACGCGCATGCCGGAGCGGACGCCCGCTGCAAACTTGCTCATATGTGCATAGAGGGACTTGTACTTCGATGTGTGCTTGATGACGATGGCGTTGCCATAGGCACCATGGCGGCCAGCCAACGAGATCACACCTGAGCCTGCAGCGCGAATCGGCGTGCCGTATGCCGCACCAAAATCTGTGCCGGTATGCATCTTGGAGTAGCCCAGCAACGGATGGCGGCGCATGCCGAAACCGGATGTCAGGCGCGCACCAGATATTGGCGTCTTGAGCAAGGCACGCGAAGCGCTGCGACCGTTTTCGTCGAAGTAATCAGTCTGGCCATCATCTGTTGTGAAGCGATAATAGGCTTTTTTGGCGCCATCAAAATTCAGCTGGGCGTAATGCAGCACCTTGCGCTTGCTGGACGTGCCGGTGAGGGGCGCGCCAAAGAATACTTCGAAAGAATCGTTGGCTTGCAGCTGGCGCTGGAAGTCGACATCGTATGAAAATACGCGCGTGAATTCGTTGACGATGTAATCCGGAATCTGGTTGTCCTTGGCCGTGGCATAGAGGCTCGAGCCGATGCGCGCCTTGGTGCGGAAGTGGCTGTAGGATGCATATTGCGATTTGGCGCTGGCGTCCTTGCCGTCAATGCGGGCGTCGAAGCGACCATCTTCGTCGGCTTCAACAACGATGGTTTCTTGCGGGCCAGGCTTGAACGAGAGTTCCACCGGGAAAATCACTTCGCGACCGTAGAAATCGATCTGGCGGTCAAGGGTCAATTCAAATTCTGTGCCGGCCTTGATCATCTTTGTCGGCAGAATTGGCTCAATTGCTGCCATCAGCGCTTCTGCGGCATTGCGCGAAACACCCCGGGCCAGAAGCTGTTTGCTCAGTGTTTCATCTGCGGCAAGCTTGAACTTTTCGTCAATCGGTTCGGGCGGCGGCGTTTTGGTGATGGTCGTAATGTTTTCATTTTCACTTTCGACAGCCTGGATTTCAGCGTCGAGAACAGCGGTCTGCTGATTGTCGTATGGCAGCTCGTCTTCAGTGATTTCAGGATAGGAAAAATCGTTTTCGAGGTCGCGCTCCGGCAAGATACTGGCTGATTTTACCTCAACTACTGGCTTGTCCAAGCTTTGGGTTGTTGCAATGGGTTCATCGATTTTGGCAATTTGCGATTCCGGTGTGATTTCCGGAAGAACTGTTGCAGCTGCGGGTTCAATTGCTGCCTGGGCCACGCGTGGTGCAGCGTTTTCGCCGAAAATACCGAGCAACGCGCCACCTACAACAAGTGTTGCGGCTATGCCAGCGATGCAGGTGGACATCATCCAGCGATGATGCGGAGCATCGAGATCGCTGGTATCAAGCTGGATTGATCGCGGTTGGTACTTGGCGGGAACAAGCCGCTTGCGGTCGTTCTCAGCTACCGGCCGATATCGAGTTGGCTTATGGCCACGCAAACTCGTCGCACTCCCCTCAAGTTCGTGGCGTTCCAGGTCAAGACCGAGAAATTTTGAAATTCGCCCCGAATGTGCTTGCAAAGAGGACCCCTGTCCCCGTTGCGTCCGACAATGGCGAGGATGTATTGTTCTGTCAACCTTCAATATCCGGGCCGCTTTCCATGGAAATGGCGTCCTGCAGCATCGATAATTCAGCTGCAGCCAACAATTCCATACGCCAAAAACATTTTTTTCACTGTCCGTGTTATGACTTATGCTGCCCAGAAGGTTTCTGCGCCGTTAATATTGGTTATAAAACTTGCATATTTGCAACACTTTTAAACACCGGTTTCGCCCCGCGTTTTCCACTGCAAAACGCATCAAGAGAGGTCCGGTTGGTGGCCCGGTTCCTGGTTCGGTCGATGGTCAGCAGCATCGCACACGGCTGTTGGCCCTCGTCTTGGCGCAGTTATTTCCCCATGTCACCGCGACGTCACGATATCTGCATCTGCCGGTCACAAAAATCTGCCCCAGAAGCTGGGAGCGGGACCCGCGACACGCTGGATTCCGGCGAATTTCTTGCATTATTATGTTGTATATCAATTACTTGTGAAAAAGTGAAAAAATAGTGTGAACGGTGCTTGACACTTGAACGGACTCGAACCTATAAGCCGCACCACTGAGGGACACCGACGCCTCCGAGCGCCGATGCCTCTGTGCGAAATTCTGAAGACGCGACGGCCTTTACAAGCCGGCCTCCCTGAGAAGGGAAACCGGTGAGAGGAGTTTGCGTCTTTACGGGTCCCCAAAGGACCCCTGCTGATTGACATCGTTGTTGAAAGAAAGAGAAACGCAGACGGCGTGTGTCCTTGCGGTTTCCACGTGAGTGGGAACGAAGAAACAAACGTCGAAAGCGTTTCGAAAATAGTAGAGATAGTACAAGCCGTTGGTCGCAAGACCGATGGGTAAGAATATCTCTCGTCAATTTTTTGAAAAGCTAAAGACCAGTAGACAATCTTCGGATTGTCTCAACCAGTTTCAAACTTGAGAGTTTGATCCTGGCTCAGAACGAACGCTGGCGGCAGGCTTAACACATGCAAGTCGAACGGTTGTAGCAATACAGCAGTGGCAGACGGGTGAGTAACACGTGGGAACCTTCCTAGAGGTACGGAACAACTCAGGGAAACTTGAGCTAATACCGTATACGCTCTTGCGAGGAAAGATTTATCGCCTTTAGACGGGCCCGCGTCGGATTAGCTAGTTGGTGAGGTAACGGCTCACCAAGGCGACGATCCGTAGCTGATCTGAGAGGATGATCAGCCACACTGGGACTGAGACACGGCCCAGACTCCTACGGGAGGCAGCAGTGGGGAATCTTGGACAATGGGCGCAAGCCTGATCCAGCCATGCCGCGTGAGTGAAGAAGGCCTTCGGGTTGTAAAGCTCTTTTGTCAGGGACGATAATGACGGTACCTGAAGAATAAGCCCCGGCAAACTTCGTGCCAGCAGCCGCGGTAATACGAAGGGGGCTAGCGTTGTTCGGAATTACTGGGCGTAAAGCGCTCGTAGGCTGATTGTTAAGTCAGGGGTGAAATCCCGGAGCTCAACTCCGGAACTGCCTTTGATACTGGCAATCTCGAGTCCGGAAGAGGTGAGTGGAATTCCTAGTGTAGAGGTGAAATTCGTAGATATTAGGAAGAACACCAGTGGCGAAGGCGGCTCACTGGTCCGGTACTGACGCTGAGGAGCGAAAGCGTGGGGAGCAAACAGGATTAGATACCCTGGTAGTCCACGCCGTAAACTATGGGTGCTAGCCGTTGGATAGCTTGCTATTCAGTGGCGCAGCTAACGCATTAAGCACCCCGCCTGGGGAGTACGGTCGCAAGATTAAAACTCAAAGGAATTGACGGGGGCCCGCACAAGCGGTGGAGCATGTTGTTTAATTCGAAGCAACGCGAAGAACCTTACCTACCCTTGACATGTCGTGGACCGGTCGCAGAGATGTGACCTTCTCTTCGGAGCCGCGAACACAGGTGCTGCATGGCTGTCGTCAGCTCGTGTCGTGAGATGTTGGGTTAAGTCCCGCAACGAGCGCAACCCTTGCCTTTAGTTGCCATCATTCAGTTGGGCACTCTAGAGGGACTGCCGGTGATAAGCCGGAGGAAGGTGGGGATGACGTCAAGTCCTCATGGCCCTTACGGGTAGGGCTACAAACGTGCTACAATGGTGGTGACAGTGGGCAGCGACACAGTGATGTGATGCTAATCTCAAAAAGCCATCTCAGTTCAGATTGCACTCTGCAACTCGAGTGCATGAAGTTGGAATCGCTAGTAATCGCTAATCAGCAGGTAGCGGTGAATACGTTCCCGGGCCTTGTACACACCGCCCGTCACACCATGGGAGTTGGTCATACCTTAAGACTGTGAGCTAACCGCAAGGGGGCAGCAGGCCACGGTATGGTCAGCGACTGGGGTGAAGTCGTAACAAGGTAGCCGTAGGGGAACCTGCGGCTGGATCACCTCCTTTCTAAGGAAGAACCCTTATCAGCTTCGGTTGATCTCGGTTCCTCGTAGAACATAGGACCGATAAGTCACGGTCCACAATGCGGGATGCCGCCGTCTACGTTTCTCTTTCTTCGGGTCGCTTTTGGAGCGCCAAGATTACTTGGATTAGGACCTTATCGGGCCTGTAGCTCAGTTGGTTAGAGCGCGCGCTTGATAAGCGTGAGGTCGGAAGTTCAAGTCTTCCCAGGCCCACCATCATTTCCGCGCGGGATCGCCTGCGCTGTTATGCGTGGTGAATTTGCTTCAGGGGGGACATAGCTCAGTTGGGAGAGCGGTAGCTTTGCAAGCTTCAGGTCGTCGGTTCGATCCCGTCTGTCTCCACCATTCCTGCCTTTTGAGGCTTTGGTTCCAGACCCGAAAATACACAGTTTGCTGCAGGAGTGATCCTGCATGCCAATGCTGATTGACATCGTGAATGAAGGGTTTTGTTTGTAGTTCTCCCACTCTGGTAATTTCTACAATCGGGAGACGGCGCATTAAAGGTGCGCATACAGGCAAAACGAGCACATTTTTCAAAGCATGCTCTTTGATGAGAAGAGCGTGTGATGAATATGGAGCATCAACATATGCTGTGAAACCTTCTACTCGAAGGTGGAGCGGCGATGCTTCAAAGTCTTTCCATGTTGAATTTGTCGTCCCTCTCTTTGCCGAGTGGGGATGCCCGCAAGGGCCAAGATTTGCATATGAACACCGCAATGTTCGCAGGTCCTGAAACGATGGATATCAATAATGAGAGTGATCAAGCGACTTAAGGGCATTTGGTGGATGCCTTGGCACTGAGAGGCGATGAAGGACGTGGTACGCTGCGATAAGCGTCGGGGAGCTGCGAACAAGCTTTGATCCGATGATTTCCGAATGGGGAAACCCCTGATTTATCAGATCCTTGACTGAATACATAGGTCAAGGAGGCAAACCCGGAGAACTGAAACATCTAAGTACCCGGAGGAAAGGACATCAAACGAGACTCCGCTAGTAGTGGCGAGCGAACGCGGATTAGGCCAATGCCGATTGTATAAAAACTGGAACAGGATGGAAAGCCTGGCAATAATGGGTGATAGCCCCGTACAGGTAAATTGTGCAGTCGGATTCGAGTAAGGCGGGACACGTGCAATCCTGTCTGAACATGGGGGGACCACCCTCCAAGCCTAAGTACTCCTCAGTGACCGATAGCGAACAAGTACCGTGAGGGAAAGGTGAAAAGCACCCCGACAAGGGGAGTGAAATAGTACCTGAAACCGAATGCTTACAAACAGTACGAGGCTGAAATGCTGAGTACGTACCTTTTGTATTATGGGTCAGCGACTTATGATTGACATGCAAGCTTAAGCCGATAGGCGGAGGCGCAGCGAAAGCGAGTCTGAACAGGGCGTTCAGTATGTCGATATAGACCCGAAACCAGTCGATCTAGCCATGAGCAGGCTGAAGGTGCAGTAACATGCACTGGAGGGCCGAACACGTAACCGTGGAAAAGGTTTGTGATGACTTGTGGCTAGGGGTGAAAGGCTAATCAAGGCTGGAGATAGCTGGTTTTCCGCGAAAGATATTTAGGTATCGCGTCGCATGAATTCTCCGGGGGGTAGAGCACTGGATGGGCTAGGGGTTCGTATAGAGCTACCAAACCCAACCAAACTCCGAATACCCGGAAGAACTATGCGGCAGTCACACAGTGGGTGCTAACGTCCATTGTGAAGAGGGAAACAACCCTGACCTACAGCTAAGGCCCCTAAATCATGACTAAGTTATGAAGGATGTGGAGATCCCAAAACAACCAGGAGGTTGGCTTAGAAGCAGCCATCCTTTAAAGAAAGCGTAACAGCTCACTGGTCTAAATAAGGGTTTCTGCGCCGAAAATGTAACGGGAATCAAGTCATGTGCCGAAGCTTAGGGTGTGGCCCGCAAGGGTCACGCGGTAGCGGAACGTTCCGTAGGCCTGTGAAGGCAGATCCGTGAGGACTGCTGGAGGTATCGGAAGTGCGAATGCTGACATGAGTAACGATAAACAGTGTGAGAAACACTGTCGCCGAAAGACCAAGGGTTCCTCCTTAAAGTTAATCTGAGGAGGGTGAGCCGGATCCTAAGGTGAGGCCGAAAGGCGTAACCGATGGCAACCAGGTTAATATTCCTGGGCTAGTGGGTAGTGACGGATCGTAGACGTTGTTTGGGCTTATTGGATTGCCCGGGCAGCCAAGCGGTTCCTGGAAATAGCTCCCACATCAATCCGTACCCGAAACCGACACAGGTGGTCAGGTAGAGTATACCAAGGCGCTTGAGAGAACTATGCTGAAGGAACTCGGCAAATTGCCCTCGTAACTTCGGGATAAGAGGGCCCCTCCACTGGGCAACCAGCGGAGGGGGGCACAAGCCAGGGGGTAGCGACTGTTTAGCAAAAACACAGGGCTCTGCGAAATCCATAAGATGACGTATAGGGCCTGACGCCTGCCCGGTGCCGGAAGGTTAAGGAGAGAGGTGCAAGCCTTGAACCGAAGCCCCGGTAAACGGCGGCCGTAACTATAACGGTCCTAAGGTAGCGAAATTCCTTGTCGGGTAAGTTCCGACCTGCACGAATGGCGTAACGACTTCCCCACTGTCTCCAGCATAGACTCAGTGAAATTGAACTCCCCGTGAAGATGCGGGGTTATTGCGGTCAGACGGAAAGACCCCGTGCACCTTTACTATAGCTTTACACTGGCATTCGTGCTGGCATGTGTAGCATAGCTGGTAGACTTTGAAGCGGGGGCGCTAGCTCTCGTGGAGTCGCAATGTGAAATACCAGCCTTGTTGACATGGATGTCTAACCGCGGTTTCTGAATCGAGGCCCGGGACAGTGTATGGTGGGTAGTTTGACTGGGGCGGTCGCCTCCCAAAGAGTAACGGAGGCGCGCGATGGTAAGCTCAGGCTGGTCGGAAATCAGCCCTCGAGTGCAATGGCATAAGCTTGCCTGACTGCGAGACTGACACGTCGAGCAGAGTCGAAAGACGGTCATAGTGATCCGGTGGTTCTACGTGAGGAGGGCCATCGCTCAACGAATAAAAGGTACGCCGGGGATAACAGGCTGATGATTCCCAAGAGTCCATATCGACGGAATCGTTTGGCACCTCGATGTCGGCTCATCACATCCTGGGGCTGGAGAAGGTCCCAAGGGTTCGGCTGTTCGCCGATTAAAGTGGTACGTGAGCTGGGTTCAAAACGTCGTGAGACAGTTTGGTCCCTATCTGCCGTGATTGTAGGAATTTTGAGAGGATTTGACCTTAGTACGAGAGGACCGGGTTGAACACACCTCCGGTGGACCTGTTGTGACGCCAGTCGCAGTGCAGGGTAGCTATGTGTGGACGGGATAACCGCTGAAGGCATCTAAGCGGGAAACCCACCTCAAAACAAGAATTCCCTTGAGAACCGAGGAAGACGACCTCGTTGATAGGCCGGGTGTGTAAGGGCAGTAATGTCTTGAGCTTACCGGTACTAATCGTTCGAACGGCTTGAATCACTCTCATTATTGATTTTCATCAGTAATGACGCATCCATCACAGGATGCTTCAAGCGACAATATGGAATGCAAAGTAGCGAATACAGAATGTGCTCGTGCGACTTTTGAGAACAAGTCGCTTCCCTGTTTTTCGCCGGCCTGGTGGCTTTGGCGGAGTGTCCATACCCGATCCCATCTCGAACTCGGCCGTAAATCGCTCCAGCGCCAATGGTACTTCGTCCTAAGACGCGGAAGAGTAGGTCGCTGCCAGGCCTGCGAAAAACAGGAGAGCGTTTTGCGCAAGCAAAATCGCGGACAACCCTTCATTCTCGATGACAATCAGACTTCAAAAAACCCGCCCGCGAAAGCTGCGGCGGGTTTTTTTGGACCCTGAATGGTCAGGCGCACTGTCTTGACTGTCAAAAACGTTCGTGCGAAATTCTTGGATGCCTAGGCCTCGAGATAGTGCGCTAGTGCATAACACGGTCGAATTGATCCCGATGGTGGCAATATGAAAAAGACATTGTTTATCGCACTTTTTTTAGTGGCGGACTTGATCACTTCCACTGCGTGGGCCAGCGATGCATCGCAAGGGCTAACTGCCTGTAGAAAACACTATCAGAGTCAGAAGGATCGCCTAGACGGTGCATGGACTTTTGTGTCTGGAATAAAGGGAAAGCGGACTTATTGCTTTTGGGCTTGGGATTCAGACGCGGTCATTTCTTCAACCGCTCAAGCGAAGTCAAAAGGAAAGGCAATGTCGCGTTGTATGGCCAACGGCTACCGATGCTTCGTTTTTGCTGATTACTACACCGGCCTAAAGCCCTGGGTTAGAAAGGAAGCTAGGAGACAAGCTAGCGCAAGAGCGAGTTCTGCGGAGTTTTCGCGTGCTTTGGGGCAGTTGTTGGGTGTTGCGGTTGGAGGAGCAATCTACGAAGAAAACAGACGAACGAGACGTAGCAATGCGCCAAGCAGCCAACGACCCATGAATGGGTCGGCATGTACGCCTGCCCAGCTCGCAAGGGGGTTCTCTGAGGAAAGGTGCATCAGGAACTGATGATCGGTGAAGCAGATGGCGATACTAAAAAGAACAATCATTGTATTCGTTTTCGCTGTCTTGTTGAGCGTAACGTCGTGGGGTCAGGAGGCAGAACTACCGCCTGACTATTATGACGGACTGAGGTTGTGGGATAACGGGGAAAAGGAAATTGCTGCTGCGTTGTGGTCTGAAGCCGCAAGTTCAGGGGATTTCCGGTCGCAGAGGAAACTCTCCAAACTCTATGAAACTGGGGACGTTCTCCCGCAAAACAACTCACTTTCATACTTTTGGATTGCTATAGCTTCGCGTGATCACCCCGAGATTCTTGATGACTTGACAAAGATCAGGGACCTACTTACCGACGAAGATATTGCCGAAGTTGAAAAGGCTGCGAAAGACTGGAAACGGGTTGAACCGACCGGATTGGCCGCTGGCGCTTTGTCAAACGAAGTATCCTCGGAGTCGCTTAACAAAGCATCGTCCACAGAACCCTTGGAACTGCTTCGTGTCGCAGCCATGCAAGGCGATTTAGAAGCTGCCCGGCAGTTGGTAGCGGGCGGCACCTCTCCGTCTATACAGGATACCAACGGGGTGTGGCCCCATCAAATTGCGGAGGCCGCAGGAAATAGTGAGCTCGCAAGTTACTTGTCGAATGAAACAAATATCCAGCTCGCGCCCATAAAGTCATACTTGCATCAAATGGGATACTTGGAGGAACAGGATTTCATGAATGTAGTCCGGCGGCGACCGGCCATTATCATGTACCAACAATCTGCTCCTGCGCTTACGGTGTCTGGCATTCTTGATCGAACTACATTTAATAGCATCGCTTTTGATTCCGCTGAGGGTACCCCGAGGAATTTCGCGTTACTAATTCGATGGACTGTTAATGGCTCTGATAAGTACCTAACATTTGAAGGCAAACACTCCACTGTTGCTCAGGCGCGCGAAGCAGCAATGGCAAAGTGTCTCTACGGAGTAAAATGTAAGTTCAATTTTGCTCCGACGGGGGGGTGTATCGCGATTGCTCGCGCGTCAAACGACAAACTAAGATCGTCAACATTGCAGATCAGCGAGCCTTCGGCAAAAGCAAATGCTTTGCTGCAATGCAAGGCGATTGATGACAAGTGCGACATTGAGAAAGTGATCTGTGCGAAGTGAGAATCGGAATGTCAGGATTTGTTCACACAGTTTGCATGACCGTCGCTTTGGCTCTTGTAACAGGAAATCTCACAAGCCAACCCACCAAATATGCCGACCACTCCAACCACAGAGTCGTGTCAAAAGTACTCGCGCGACTACTCAAATTACGTAAGCTCCCTATATAGCGAGATGAATTCATGCGAGAGAAACAACAACAACGGGAGAATGAATTTTAATCTTCGAACTCGCTGCGGAAATCACCACGTATTCTACGAGGCTTGTTACTCTGTAGAGTCCGAGTGGGCATGCGAAATTGACAAGATAGGTGAGAGTTCTCGGGAATGTTATCGTCTTGCGCGTGCGAATGACGCAGCCCAAAATGGTCAGCGTACCAAAGAAGCTGAACTCACTGCTGCGCCAGTTGCGGGTGTGCCAAGTTATCTCCGTACCGGCTCGAAGAAGTTATTTAAGGAACTTGATGTTCTAAAAAACTACCCCACAGCCAAAACTGCAGTGGGAGTGCAGGCGAAGGTTAACCTGTATAAGAGCAGATTTGCTGCAATCCGGTCCATCGCAGATCAGAACGCGTCTGCGTATGACAAGATCATCGCTAATCACCGTTTGATGGTTTCACACTTGCGCAATCCAATCCTTAAGGATCTGACAACTTTGGGGGTCGAGGGTGTTGTTCGGACAAACGAGTTATCAATGAAGATTCTAGGCGAGTCAATTGACGCCTATAGTAGCGAATTGAAGTCCGAGAGTGAACGATTGTTTGCAGACGAAGAACGAAGACAAACTCAGGAAGTTAAATCAAAAGTTGCGATTCGCCACGAGGACGAAGCGAGGATCGCACGTGAAGCTCAGGCGAAGAGATTAGCGGAGGAAGATGCTCAAAGGGCCGCGCAAGAAGCGGCGAGGAGGATTAACGAAGAGCTCGCTAACCAGCAGGCTACTGACTATGAAGCTGATGCATACAATGAAGCCAATGACTCTGGGACTGAAACTACTTCTACCGAATCCGAAGTGCCAAGTGACGACTACGTTTCGAGTTCCCGCCGTCGATCCACCACAACAAGGTTCAAGTCGCGATTTTGGATGCGTGACTGAAGAGTCTGATAGAGGTGGATTCAATCTAATAAACAATTGTGGCTCAAGAATCCGAGTGGACTACAAAGAGTTGGATGGAGAACAAGGGTCATTTACGATTTCGTCTGGAGGTTACGCTTGGCTTGAAGGCGGAACCCGATATGAAGTATCGGAATAGTTCATTTGGAAAGCAAGTCAACGTGTGTAAATGAACGGTAATCTCATTGCAGCCGAAGTAACGGAGGCGCGCGATGGTAAGCTCAGGCTGGTCGGAAATCAGCCCTCGAGTGCAATGGCATAAGCTTGCCTGACTGCGAGACTGACACGTCGAGCAGAGTCGAAAGACGGTCATAGTGATCCGGTGGTTCTACGTGAGGAGGGCCATCGCTCAACGAATAAAAGGTACGCCGGGGATAACAGGCTGATGATTCCCAAGAGTCCATATCGACGGAATCGTTTGGCACCTCGATGTCGGCTCATCACATCCTGGGGCTGGAGAAGGTCCCAAGGGTTCGGCTGTTCGCCGATTAAAGTGGTACGTGAGCTGGGTTCAAAACGTCGTGAGACAGTTTGGTCCCTATCTGCCGTGATTGTAGGAATTTTGAGAGGATTTGACCTTAGTACGAGAGGACCGGGTTGAACACACCTCCGGTGGACCTGTTGTGACGCCAGTCGCAGTGCAGGGTAGCTATGTGTGGACGGGATAACCGCTGAAGGCATCTAAGCGGGAAACCCACCTCAAAACAAGAATTCCCTTGAGAACCGAGGAAGACGACCTCGTTGATAGGCCGGGTGTGTAAGGGCAGTAATGTCTTGAGCTTACCGGTACTAATCGTTCGAACGGCTTGAATCACTCTCATTATTGATTTTCATCAGTAATGACGCATCCATCACAGGATGCTTCAAGCGACAATATGGAATGCAAAGTATCAAATACGAATGTGCTCGTGCGACTTTTAAGGAAAAGTCGCTCCCTGTTTTTCGCCGGCCTGGTGGCTTTGGCGGAGTGTCCATACCCGATCCCATCTCGAACTCGGCCGTAAATCGCTCCAGCGCCAATGGTACTTCGTCCTAAGACGCGGAAGAGTAGGTCGCTGCCAGGCCTGCGAAAAACAGGAGAGCGTTTTGCGCAAACAAAATCGCGGACAACCCTTCATTCTCGATGACAATCAGACTTCAAAAACCCGCCCGCTGAAAAGCGTGGCGGGTTTTATGTTTGCGCTGCTTGCAAGTTATACGAATTCTGATATAATGCCGCTGGATGAAGCGCATTTACTTCCTTGCGGACACATTGGACCAAATCAGGGACTTTCCACTGAAAGCGCGAAGCGATGCAGGTGCAGAATTGCGCCGTGTGCAGCGGGGCCTCGAACCGATGGATTGGAAGCCCATGAAGTCGGTCGGGGTTGGCGTGCGTGAGATCAGGGTGCGTGATGCAAGCGGGGTATTTCGCGTCATCTATGTGTTGGACAAAGCAGATGCAATTTTTGTGTTGAATGCGTTTCAAAAGAAAACACAGAAAACACCAAAGCGCGAATTGGCATTGGCAAAGCTCCGAATGCAATTGGTTTGAAGGAGACAAGTGATGAAGATGAAGAGTTATGCAAACGTATGGGAAGCAATCTCGGACACGCCCGAAGAAGCGGCGGCCATGACGATGCGTTCGGATTTACTCATTACACTTACTGAACATGTAAAAGCATGGAAACTCACTCAGGCCGCCGCTGCTAAACGGTTGGATATTACTCAGCCGCGCCTCAACGATCTACTTCGCGGACGGATCAACAATTTCAGCATTGACGCACTGATTGCATTAGCCAGAAAAGCAGGGTTGTCCGTGGAGTTGAAGATCAAGAAGGCGGCGTGAACGCTGTCGGCAGAAGACCATGAGGGCGATCATCCGTCACGATGGGCAGCGATAGTCTCGGTCGCAGCGAAGATCGGCTGTGTGCCGCAAACGCTATTCGAATGGGTGAAGAAGGTCGAGGTCGACAGCGGCAAGCGGGCAGGTGTGACGACTGACATGGCCGAGAAGGTGAAGGCTCTGGAACGGGAGAACCGGGAACTTCGCCAGGCCAATGAGATCCTGCGGAAAGCGTCCGCATATTTTGCGCAGGCGGAGCTCGACCGCCCGTTCAAGAGATGATCAGCTTCATAGATGATCATCGTGGAGATCATGGGGTCGAGCCGATCTGCAAGGTACTGCCGATCGCCCCTTCCACTTACCGCGACCATGTCGCCAAGCGCGTGGACCCGGAAAAGCTTTCGGCACGTGCGAAGAAAGACATGGCCTTGAAGCCTGAGATCAGACGCGTCTTCGAAGAGAACTTCGAGGTCTATGGGTACCGCAAGGTCTGGCGGCAGCTCAAGCGCGAAGAGCATGACGTGGCCCGCTGCACAGTGGAGAGATTGATGAAAGGCATGGGATTACACGGCGTTATTCGCGGCAAACACGTGCGCACGACGTTCAGTGACAAGGCCGCACCTTGCCCACTCGATCACGTCAACCGCCAGTTCCATGCACCTGCACCCAACAGGTTGTGGGTATCGGACTTCACTTATGTGTCGACCTGGGCAGGCTTTGTCTATGTCGCTTTCGTCATCGATGTTTACGCCCGCTACATCGTCGGCTGGAGGGTCAGCCGCACCGCCCACGCCGGCTTTGTGCTGGATGCCTTGGAGCAGGCCATTCACGACAGAAGGCCTGTGAACAAGGGCGGCCTCATTCATCACTCGGATCGTGGCAGCCAATACCTTGCGGTCAAATACACTGAACGTCTGGCCGAAGCTGGCATTGAACCTTCGGTCGGCAGCGTCGGAGACTCTTACGACAACGCTCTCGCTGAAACCATCAACGGACTCTACAAAGCCGAAGTGATCCACAGGCGCGGTCCTTGGCGCTCCTTCGAAGCCGTCGAGTTTGCAACACTCGAATGGGTCGACTGGTTCAATCACCGGCGCCTGCTCGAACCTTTGGGCTTCATCCCGCCCGCCGAAGCCGAAGAAAAATACTACGCAGCAACCGCAGCCATGGACAACGTCCCCATGGCCGCATAACTTAAACCAACAAGCCTCCGGCAATCCCGGGGCGGTTCACACCAACATCCGACCTACTTCATTCCCAACCTTCTTAACACCATCAACAATCAATGCTCCAAGGTAGTGGGGATGGGAAGTCTTTCCCGCAATTCTAAAGTCTGCTTTTTCTTCGATGTCTTCCCAGAGGTTCTGCCACTGCGGATCTTCCTGCCACACATACCTTCTTTGAAACATTGGTACTTCGTATCGAATCTGACTATTGAAAAGCTGTTCGATAGTCATCTTGCTCGGTTGCATGTCAAAGCCTCCAGGGGATAGGTGTGCGCGTCTGGTCAGTTATGGCGAACAAATGCGTCAGGAATGCACGGTAATGGAATTTAACGCGGCAATTGCTTACCGGGCGACCATCTTCACCCGACCCTTAATACTCGCCTTCGCTCCCTCCGGAAACGTCACCATCAGTTGCAATTCCCCACCCAGCGCATGCACATAATCGCGCAGGGTTGAGACTTTTACATCCGAGCGGCTTTCCAGGCGGGAGACGTAGACTTGCTTGCCGCCTAAGCGTTTGGCGACTTGTTCCTGGGTGAGGGCGCGGGATTTTCTGATATCGCGCAGGGCCATTTCCTCGGCGATGAGTTCACCTGCGCGGGCTTTGATCTGCTTTTTGCGGGCGGGCGAAAACCCCGCAATGACTTGCTTCAGGGGAATAGCGGTTTTCATTTTTTGGTCCTCTTCTTCATTGCATCAAGATGGCCCGCAAAGCGGGTGTCGGCCTTGGTGATCAGCGCTTTGTAAAACCGTGCCGATGACGATCCAGACTTGTCGCCTGCCACCAGCAGGATGGCTTTGCGTTCGGGGTCAAAAGCATAGGCAAGCCGCCACACACCATCTGCCGCATCAAACCGCAATTCCTTCATATTGGCGAAGCGCGAACCCTTCAATGTGTCAGCATGGGGCCGTTTCAGCGTCGGTCCGATTGCTGCCAACAATTCTGCCATAGCTGCAATTTCATCCTGTACGGACTGCGGGAAGTCCTGAAACTCCTCCACAAACGCGATATGAAAAAGAACGGGCCAAGGCATGAGTGGACACATACACTACAAAGTATATGTTGTCCAGTGTATGACGAGACTGACACGTCGAGCAGAGTCGAAAGACGGTGATAGTGATCCGGTGGTTCACCGTCAGGAGGGCCATGCTCAACGAATAAAAGGTACTGCCTCAGGGCGACAGGCTAATTATATGTGAGCGCGAACCGCCAAAGAAAGCTGGGTTCCCGCTTTCGCGGGAAAGACGGACGGGGCAAGGCTCACCTTCGGCGAGGTTGCGGTGTTCATTCAATTCGCCCCATGGCATTTCTTGTATTTTCGGCCTGATCCACAGGGGCAGGGGTCGTTGCGGCCGGTGTCGCGGAAGGCTGTTTGGGCGGTGATGGGGGCCAGGGCGTGATTTTGCAGGCGCCAATCGGAGAGGATCTCGATCCATTCACCTATTGCACCGGGGGCTTCATCCAGAAAGCCGATCTGTTCCTCTTCAGGCAGCGTGCTCTCGCCGTTGGAAATGGCCACCAGGGTGCGGAGTGATTTCAGGGCATCCACCGCGTCTGAATCGCCGCTCTCGATAATGGACAGCCAACTGCCCGGCACAAGGTTGAGGGCGCGCTCAAAGCCTGCCGCCCACAGCATGCAGAATTCCTCGCCCGTCGCTTCGATATATGAAATCACAGGTTCATAGCCTTGCTTCGCACCGGGCAACAGGCTGCGCGCAATGCTGTTGTAGTGATGCATGATGAGGTCTAGTATTTTCTGGGCGTGCGCAATATTTTTATAGACGGGTTGGTGTTTGCCATCACCATTGCGGCTCCAAATATGTGGCATCCATGTGCTCGGCGGAATCATCTCGGGACAGACGAGCATGCCGGCCAGAAAACCGTCCAGTTCTTCAATCAGCATGGCGTCGTTGTTTTCCTCGGGCAGATCGCGCAGGAAATTCGAGAGCTGGTCAAGTTTGCTTTTTGTGGACATGGTGGTGTTGACCTGTGATGCGCCTGGGTTTTCCTGCACAGCAAACGGGATCGCAATACCTGTTGCAAAACCGATGTGCGGCGCGCGCGCATTCCAGCGCAAAACCTGGCGCAAGGCCATGACGGACAGCGCCACCATCGTCGTTATCACAAGAAAAATCATCTCCACACAAAATATCCTTTCTTCCTATTGATAGCTTTTACTCTCAAACTGTGACGAGAATATGACCTATTAAAGGAATAATTGCTGGATGATTTTTGTGGAAGGACAGAACATGGAAAACCCGCAAATCCATTTTTTGGATCATGCGGGTTTTCTGTCGCGCCGGTTCAGTTGGCCCCGTAGAGCTTTTCCGGCAACCACAGGCCAATCTGCGGGAAGGTGTAGAGCATGACCATCGAAAGGATGACGATGAAGATGAAGGGCATGACGCCGGCGAAGATGTCGTTGATCGACACGTGTTTCGGGGCCACGCCTTTCAGATAGAAGGGGGCCATGGCCACCGGTGGCGAAAGGAAGCTCGTCTGGATGTTGAGTGCGATCAACAGGCCGAAGAACAGCGGGTCAATGCCGAAGTGATCGAGCAGCGGCAGGAAGATTGGCACGAAGATGACGATGATTTCGGTCCATTCCAGCGGCCAGCCGAGCACGAAGATGATGACCTGCGCCAATACCATAAACCAGAACGGCGTGAGGTTGAGGCCGACCACGAAATCCTTGATCACCTGGTCGCCACCGAGAAGCGCGAAGACTGCCGAGAAGGTGAAGGAACCGACAAACAGCCAACCCACCATCGCCGAGGTGCGGGCCGTGAGATAAACCGACTCCTTCAGCTTTGTGAAGTTGAGAGAGCGATAGGCCGCCGCGAGTATGAGTGCTCCCAGTGCTCCGATTGCTGCTGCCTCTGACGGTGTAGCCAGGCCAAACAGGATGGCACCCAAGACGCTGATGATGAGGAGCGCCAGTGGCACGAAGGATGTCGTCAGTTCATAGATTACAGTGCTGATCGGAAAATTGCGCTCTTCCTTCGGCAGTTTCGGCGCAAGTTCCGGTTTCCACCAGCAGACAATAATCACATAGAGCATGTAGAGTCCGGCCAGCATGAGGCCGGGGAAGAAGGCCCCGGCATAGAGCTTCACTGGTGATACGCCGGTTGTGGCGCCGTAAAGGATGAGCATAATTGAAGGTGGAATGAGAATGCCGAGGCAGCCGCCGGCGCAGACGACACCAGCAGAGAGCCTCGTGTCATAGCCGGCCTTCAACATGGCCGGGAAAGCGAGGAGGCCCATCAGGGTGACGACGGCACCGACGATACCGGTCGCGGTTGCAAACAATGTGCAGGTGGCCAGCGTTGCGATGGCGAGGGAACCCGGTATGCCGCCGGCGGCCAGCTGGATCGACCTGAACAGTCGGTCGAGAATGTTCGCTCGCTCAATGATGTAGCCCATGAAGACGAAGAGCGGCACCGAGATCAGCACGTCATTGGTCATGACAGACCAGGAGCGCTGGACCAACAAGCTCATCACCGCGTCCCAGTTTCCGTCAAAGGCGAGCCAGGCGAAACCGACGCCCATGGCCATCAAGGTAAAAGCGATGGGATAGCCGAGCATGATGAGGAGGACAAACAGCCCCAACATGAACACGCCGAGTTGTGGATCGGTCATGTTGCTGCTCCCTTGTCTGCGTGCTGTTCGAGGATGATCTTTTCCAGCTCTTCGACGTCATGCAGGCGGTTGGGCCATTCGCCGGTGCGGATGCAAATGAGACAACGCACGACTTCGACGATGCCTTGCAGCAACAGCAGCACACCCGTGAAGGGAATCAGTGTTTTATAGTGATAGATCGGCGGACCGTCGGGGCTGTAGGCCGAATGTTCGTGCGTCACCCAAGACTGTGCTGCAAAGCCGTAGCCTGCATAAATGAACGCGATGATGCCCGGGAAAAAGAAAAGGAAATAGAGCAGCAGGTCCATTTTGGCCTGCGTCCTGTTGGACCAGGCGCGGTAGATGAAGTCGCCGCGAACATGGGCGTTGCGGGCAAGCGCATAGGCACCTGCCATGATGAACAGTGTGCCATAAAGAATATAACTGGCGTCAAAGGCCCAATCGGTTGGACGGCCCAGCACATAGCGGGAGAACACTTCGTAGCTCACGGCAAAAGTGAGAAGCAGGATGGACCAGGCGAAAAACTGGCCGACATAGGTGCTGACGCGGTCGACGGGAATCAGCAAACGTTGGAGGCGCGTTTCCCAGCCTTCACCGGGTGACTGTTTGCGGATGTTGAGCCAGAAACTTGAGATGATGGCGGCAATGCCGACCCAGAATGTGAGGGGTAAGTAAGGTGTTGTACCCTTCTGTGCATGCGCGGGCGCGAGCAGATCGCAATTGCCACCATACCACATGATGCAGTGAAAGCTGTTGTTGGGCCGCAGGCCTTTGGAGCCAACAAGCTGCCCGACCTCGCCAAGTGCGTAGAGTGACCAGAAAATTGAAACGATGAGCAGGGCAACGCCGCCTGCAAAGAGGATGAATGGCAATTGCCTATTGTTCATTGAGATGCACCTGACCGTCCCTGCGACGGATTGCCCAGAATTGTGACGTCGAACGGGAGCGAAACTTTCGTTCGCTCCCGCTGATTTTCTGTCGCGCTTTTTCTAAGCCTTGAAGAAGTGGTCATAGGCCATGCGCTGATCGACTTCCATGTCGAACTGCGTGCCGACAACGCGTTTGGCCCAGGCCTTCTGGCTTTCAACGACCTTGGCGAAGAACGGTTCGGCCGACTGGGCGACGATCACATTGTTCCACGAGGCAAGCTGGGCTTGCAACACGGAGTCTGGTGTCTTGTGGATCTTGACGCCGGCATCACGCAATTCCTGCAAGCTCTTGGAATAGCGATCCATTGCCTTCCAGCTCATGTCAGAAGAAGCAGCATCAACTGCATATTTGATGATCGACTGCAAATCAGGTGACAACGCGTCAAACTTTGTCTTGTTCAAGATGATTTCAAAGCACTCGGCCGATTGGTGATAACTTTGCAGCATATAATCCTTCGACACATCGGGGAAGCCCAAGAGCTTGTCCGAGGTCGGGTTGTTGAATTCTGCTGCATCAAGCAAACCGCGATCCATGGCCGGAACGATTTCGCCACCGCCCATGATGGTAACAGCAGCGCCCATATCTTTGAACAAGTCAGCTGAAAGTCCGACGGTGCGATACTTCAGACCCTTCAATTGCGCGGCATCGGTGATTTCATTCTTGAACCAGCCCAGTGGCTGCGTTGGCATTGGTCCGGTGAGGAAACCCACCAGATTGAGGCCAAGCACTTGCTGGACCAACTCATTGTAAAGTTCCTGGCCACCACCGTATTTCATCCAGCCAATCATCTGGTTGGCGCGCCAGCCCCAGGCTGG
The DNA here is from genome assembly GCA_963738595.1 of uncultured Alphaproteobacteria bacterium. Classification (GTDB taxonomy): domain Bacteria; phylum Pseudomonadota; class Alphaproteobacteria; order Rhizobiales; family Aestuariivirgaceae; genus Aestuariivirga. The sequence goes on along the minus strand of CAVTXF010000014.1, from coordinate 62,063 downwards.
AGGTGTGCCGAACAGGGAGTAGGCCTTGTGCTTGCCGTACCAATAGGCAGTGACACCGTGCCCGCCATCCAGCGTGCCAGCGAGAACTGCATCGTGCACTTCAAGCGCCTTGGCCACGGAACCAGCGGCAAGCAATTCAAACTTCAAGCGTCCGCCACCCATATCATTGACGCGCTGAACGAAATCAGCTGCAAATTCATGGAAAATGTCCTTGGCAGGCCATGTGCTCTGGAATTTCCAGACACTGGCTTCCTGGGCCCGCACGATGTTTGGCATGGCTACAGCTGCCGCCGATCCTGCTGCTGCCACTGCACCGGTTTTCAGGAACCGGCGGCGTGAGCTTGCTGTCGTTTCTGTTTTCGCAGTCATTGGAATGTATCCTCCCTTACGACGCACTTTAGCGTCTTGTGTTGATTGTGGACCGGACAGGCGAGTTCTGCAACTTTCAAATTGAGCCTATTGGGGTTTTTCGACAGTGATCTTGATGGATGCATAGTAAGCGGCCAGATTGTCGATGTCTGGTTGTTCGACGGTTTTTGCCATGACGGTCATCATCGGATTTTTTCGTTCACCGTTTTTATAAGCCAGGAATGAGCGCACAAGGTAGGTTTCAACCTGACCGGCGAGATTTGGTGCTTCGGGATTTTTTGACACGCCGTCCTTGCCGTGGCACGTCACGCATTTTCCGATTTTGGCCTTTCCTGCAACGGGATCGCCGCCTGCAAAAGATTGACTGCATGACAATGCCAAGGCCGCAGCCACAGTTATAAATTGTCGCATTCATACCTCCGGGAGTTAGGGGTGGCGCGGCGATTGTGTCGCCGCGCCAACATGATTTTAACCGCCGTAGGAAATACGCCAGACGGCACCTGCCAAATCATCGGACACCAGCAGCGATCCGTCATTCAGCACCTGCACATCGACCGGACGGCCGAGGTATTCGCCATCCGCGTTCAGCCAGCCTTCGGCAAACACTTCTTCCTTGCCGGCGTTGCCATCGGCATTGATCGGCGTGAACAACACCCGCGCACCAACCGGATTTACGCGGTTCCATGAACCGTGTTGTGCGGAGAAGATGCCGCCGCGATATTTTTCAGGGAACTGCTTGCCATTATAGATTGACAATCCAAGATCGGCAGCATGGGCGTCACGCTCAACAGCCGGGAAGATTTCGCCTTCCGGCACCGTTTCATCCTTGTACTCATTGGTGCGGGTCTTGCCGCCGCCATACCAGGGGAAACCAAAGCTCTGGTTCGGTCCTGTGACATGATTGGTTTCGCCCGCCGGGATCAAATCGCCCATGCCGTCCACCTGGTTGTCATTCACCCAAATGGTCTTGTCCTTTGGATTGAAGTCAATACCGAGTGGGTTACGCATGCCACGCGAATAGACCATACGATCCGATCCGTCCTGCTTCATGCTGATGATGCCACCAATGCCCAGTTTCTGGAATTCGGGCAGAACTGACTTGTCCGGCACGTTGAATGGCTGACCAATGGTGATGTAGATACGGCCATCCGGCCCGACGCGGCAGGTGCGGGCGGTGTGGTTGTAGCTTTCGTTTGAAGCGGGAATCAATTCTCCTTGCTTCACGATGGCGAAGGCTGCAACGTCCGGACCTTCATAGAAGAACTCGGCAGCTGGCATCCAGAGCACCCGGTTCTGTTCGGCGATGAACAGATGGCCGTCTTTCGAGAAGCACACGCCATTTGGTACTGCCATCTTGATTGATGGTGCCAGAACCTTGACGTCGTCAGCCACGCGATCCTTGTTGCGATCCGTCATCGAGTAGACAAGTTCCTTGCGGGTGCCGACGAAGGTCACAACACCTTGCGGGCCAACTGCCATATGGCGGGCGTCCGGAACGATGGCATAAAGACTGACCTTGAAACCTGCTGGCACCTTGATCTTGGCCGCGATGGCCTTGAGTGCTTCTGCATTCTCACCCGTTTGAGGGATCGGTACCATCATTGGTGTGCCGGTGGTCTTGAAGCCACCGAGTTTTTCGAGATTGGCGTCTTGTGCAAAGCTTGCGCCAACGAATGCCACGGAAGCGCCGAGCATCACCGCAATTCTCTTGAGCATTTTATCCTCCACTTATTTTGACGCCTGACCCTGTGGGTGCGGCGTTGTGCCTGTTAAGTTGCAACTCAATAGCCGAGTGTGTCGCCTGCATCGGGACGCGGATGTAGACACACTTGACCGGGCAAAAAAAGCGGCAGGATTCTCATATTGATAAAAGTAAAGCAAAATTCAGAATCGCCATGTGAATCGCAATGTGCCCAGCTGGTTGCGTTGCAAAAAACTATTGCAGTGCACGGCAGACGGATGCGCCAGGCCGAGTCTCATTGCCCGTATTGCACGACCTTGCGTTCTCTGCTTAAGGGGGCGCGTCAAAAACTGTCCCTGGGGAGGAACTTAACATGTCAATCAACCGTCGTCTCTTTATCGCAGCTGCATTGGCAGGCAGCAGTCTGGCTGCTGTCTCCGTTCCTGCTCTTGCCGAAGGCGTGAAGCTGCGCATGTCGACACCGGCTTCGGACAAGGACTCACGTTCAGTGGCATTGGCCGAGGTGTTTGCGCCGGCGGTCAAGGGTTTTGCCGAATATGAGCCGCATTACGGGGCGACGCTGTTCAAGCAGGGCACCGAGCTTGAAGCGATTTCGCGTGGCAATCTCGAAATGGCGATTGCTTCGGCGCAGGAAATGTCGGCCTTCATTCCGGAATTCTCGATTTTCACAGCGGGTTACCTGCACCGTGATGCCGAGCACCAGAAGAAAGTGTTCGCTGCCGATTTCATGCAGCCTTTGAAGCAGAAGGTGGAAGACACGCTGGGTGTGAAGCTGCTTGCCGTCATGTATCTCGGCCGCCGCCATGTGAACCTGCGCACCGAGCAAGAGGTGAAAACGCCTGCTGACCTCAAGGGTGTGAAGCTCCGCATGCCGGGATCTGATGCCTGGCAGTTCCTGGGCAAGGCTTTGGGCGCAGATCCACTGCCGATGGCTTTCACGGAAGTTTATACAGCGCTCCAAAGCGGAGCCATTGATGGTCAGGACAATCCATTGCCGACCAGCAAGGACCAGAAATTCTATGAAGTCACCAAGCAGGTTGTGCTGACGTCACATCTTGTCGACCTGAACTACATCGCGTTCTCCAAGAAAGTCTGGGACACGCTGACGCCGGACCAGCAGGCTGCGGTGCAAAAGGCAGCTGACGATGCTGCTGAATCGGGCCGCCAGAAGCAGCTGAAGCTTGAAGGGGAACTCGAACAGTTTTTCAAGGACAAGGGTCTCAAGGTCTATACGCCTGATCTCGACGCCTTCCGCACCACTGTGCAGAAGGCCTATGCGGACTCGGAATTCTCCAAGACCTGGGTTCCGGGCATGGTTGAAAAGATCAACGCTCTCTAACCGGTCCCCTTGATGCGCGCAGCATTGGTGCGGCTGCGGGTGTTTGCTGAAATGGTGGCGGCGGGACTCCTCGCCGCCCTTTTCGCAACGTTCCTGCTGCAAATCTTCACCCGCTATGTGATCTCGGCATCATTGGGCTGGACGGTAGAGCTATGCCTGACGCTGTGGCTGTGGCTGATCTTCTGGTCGTCAGCGTTTTTGCTGCGGGACCAAGACCATGTGCGCTTTGATGTGCTGTACCATTGGGCCGGTCACAAGGTGAGGCGGGTTTTTGCGTTGATTGCGGCAGTGGCGATTGCCGTGAGCTTTTCTGCTTCGCTGCCGGCAACGTGGAGCTATGTGTCGTTTTACAAAATCAAGAAAAGTGCGGTCCTCGGCTGGCGGCTTGATCTGGTGTTTGGCGTTTACCTGCTGTTCGCGGTCATGATGATCATCGTCTATGCGTGGCGCGCCTCGATGCTCGTGCAGGGCAAGGATGTTGCAGACGAACATCCCGAGGTTCCCACCGCATGAGCCTTTCATTTCAGCTTTGCCTGCTGACGCTGTTTCTGCTGGCGGGCATTGGCGCGCCGATTGCGCATGCGATGATTGTCGCGGCGGTGGTTTACCTGTTCATGGCGGGTCAAGACCTTGGCCTCGCAGCCGAGCAGATCATTCAGGGTGTTTATGACAGCTACGTCATTCTCGCTGTGCCGTTGTTCATCGTCGCTGCCAATATCATGAATGAAGGTGCGATCAGCGAGAGGTTGCTGGAATTCTGCAAGGCCACTGTCGGGCGATTCAAGGGCGGGCTGGCGCAGGTTGATATTCTGGTCAGTCTCATCTTCTCAGGCATGTCGGGTTCGGCAGTGGCTGATGCCGCAGGCGTTGGCAAGGTTACCATCAACATGATGCTGAAGAGCGGGCATTATTCGCCGGGGCTGGCGGGAGCCGTTGTTGCGGCCTCTGCCACCATTGGGCCGATCATTCCGCCATCCATCCCCATGGTGCTTTATGCGCTCGTGTCTGATGCCTCGATTGGCTATCTGTTTCTGGCTGGCGTCATTCCGGGGATTTTGATGACGGCGGCGATGATGGGAATGACGACATACATCGCCCACACGCGTAATATTCCGGCGGATGTTTCGGTGCCACTGCGTGCGTTGCCGCGCATCACCCTTCGCGCCATTCCCGTGCTGCTGCTGCCCGTCATTCTGCTGTCGGGGATTTATGGCGGGGCTACCACACCAACCGAGGCGGCGGCGGTTGCAGCACTTTATGCGTTGCTGCTGGCGGCGTTTTTCTATCGCAGCGTCACCTGGCGCTCGCTGTACAATGTGTTTCTTGAGAGCAGCAAATCCTCGGCATCTGTCGGCCTTGTCATTGGCAGCGCGCTGATCTTCAACTACATCGTCGCATCTGAAAATGTGCCCGATGCGCTGGCAGGATTTCTCAACGGCCTTGATCTTTCGCCACTTGGATTCCTGTTCCTGTCGAACCTGTTCTTCCTGTTTCTTGGCTGCTTTCTTGACGCTTCGACCATCATCCTGGTGATTGTGCCAATCTTCATTCCAACATGCCGGGCGCTTGGCATTGACCTTGTGCATTTCGGCGTTGTGGCAGTGGTGAATTGCATGATCGGCCTCATCACCCCGCCTTACGGGATGTTGCTGTTTGTGATCAATGGAACCGTGGGCATTCCGATCAAGGACATTGTCAAAAACATTCTGCCCTATCTGGCTTCGCTTCTGGCAGTGCTGCTGCTGCTCATTCTCTTCCCCGATCTGGTTTTGTGGTTGCCACGTTATCTCGGCTATCAAGGCACATGATCAAGCTCGGGTTGATTGGCGACAACATCAGGTCATCGCGCGCACCGAAGCTGCATCGTTTGTGCGGTGAGATGTGCGGGATTGAGGTGAGCTATGACCTGCTCATTCCGAAAGAACAGGGGCTGGATTTTGATGCTCTGTTCGCGCGCTGCGGGGCGCAAGGTTATCGCGGGCTCAACATCACGCTGCCATACAAGATGAGGGTTGTGCCGAAAGTTTCCATTGCTGATCCGCTTTTGCAGCGGCTTGGGGCAGTGAATACTTTGGTGTTCAATGCCTATGGTGTGGAAGGTTTCAACACCGATTACACCGGGTTTGTTGCTGCCTATCGCGGGCAATTCGGTGACATGAAGCCTGGGCGTGTGGCACTTGCAGGTGCGGGCGGGGCGGGGCGTGCTGTTGCATTCGGTTTGCTTGCGCTTGACGCTGGGGAAATCCGGATCTTTGACACGGACACGCAATTGGCGGCCAGGCTGGCCCAGGATGTGGGTTGCGGTGTGGTGTGCGACACGATTGGGGATGCCGCACAGGGTGCGTCCGGACTTGCCAATTGCACGCCACTTGGCATGGAAGGCTATGGCGGAACGGCCTTTCGCGCTGACCTCTTGCGAGACGGAGACTGGGCTTTTGATGCTGTGTATCAACCGCTCGAAACGTCGTTCTTGCGTGATGCCAAGGCTGCCGGTTTGAGAATTCTTGACGGATATGAATTGCATTTCCATCAAGGAATTCTGGCATTCCAGCATTTTACTGGTCGGATGCCAGCGGACTTGAGCACCTTGCGGCGGAAGCACCTATCGCCTGATCCTTAAAAAAAACTGGCCGGGATGTCGAATCCCCCGGTTGCCATTCGTCATTGTCATGTTCAACGCAATATGAAAGGCAACTGTCATGAACTTTCCTGTCACTTCCCTCTATGCCGCCGGTTTCACCGTTCTGGTGGCGGTATTGTCCAATATTGTTTCGGCCAAGCGGGGCAAGGCGAATATTGCCATCCTGCATGGTGATGACATGAACCTGGCGGTGTGGATACGTCGTCATGGCAATCTGGTGGAGACGATTCCCCTGGCCCTCATTTTAATGGGGCTGGCAGAGGCCCGGGACCTTGCACCTTACTGGTTGCATGTGGCTGGCATTGTACTGGTCGTGGCCCGGCTTTTGCATGTTGTGGGGCTGGATGGCGTGAATCCAAAAGGGGTTCTGCGCATTGCGGGTGGTGTGGGAACACAGGCCACCACACTTGCGCTTGCCGGATATTTGCTATGGTCCCTGATGTGACCTGTCGAATCCACAACGTCTGAACGTCATTGACCTGCCAGACCATTCTGGTGAATTCTTTCAACGAGGAGATCGAAGATGAAATACATGCTTTTAATCTACGGCAACGAGACAGGCGGGCCGGCCCCCGGAACACCGGAATTTGGCGCCTACATGGGCGAATACATAAGCTTTACGGATGAGGTCAAAAAGGCCGGGGCATATATCGGTGGCGAGGCGCTCAATCCGGTCTCTACAGCGACAGCCGTGCGGGTGCGCAGGGGCAAGACCGAAACCATGGACGGGCCGTTTGCTGAAACCAAGGAACAGCTGGGCGGGTATTACATTCTCGAGTGCAAGGATATCGACGAGGCCATTGCCTATGCCGCGAAGATTCCGGATGCGCGCACCGGAACGGTGGAAGTGCGGCCGATCATGGTGTTCGGATAGGCCATGAACCTGGCTCCGGTTTTCGCCAATGTTGACCGGAGCCGGCTTCTCGCCTTCCTCATCAAGCAATTGCGTGATTTCAGTCTTGCGGAAGATGCCTTGCAGGACGCCTTTGTTTCTGCCGCCGGGCATTGGGTAAAGCGCGGGCCCCCTGCAAATCCATCGGCCTGGCTTTTGCACGTGGCGCGGCGCAAGGCGATTGACCGGCTGCGGCGCGACGCCAACTGGATGCGGAAGCAGGCAGAGGTGCAACGGCTTGCCGAACTTGATCAGTGGACGGATGAACTGGCCGGCGAAGAGGTTCTCCCGGATGAGCGGCTGACGTTGATCTTCACCTGTTGCCATCCGGCGCTGGACCGAAATTCCAGTGTGGCGCTGACCTTGCGCACCCTTTGCGGCCTTACAACCGAAGAAATTGCACGTGCCTTTCTCGCGAGCAAGGAAACCATGGCGCAACGGCTGGTGCGGGTGCAGACCAAAATAGCTGCGGCGCGCATTCCCTATGAAGTGCCCAGTCGTGATCAGCTGGCCGAACGGCTCGATGCTGTTCTTGCAGTCATCTATCTCATTTTCAATGAAGGCTATGCGGCTTCGGGCACGCAGTATCTGCGGCGGGAACTCTGTGATGAAGCCATGCGCCTGGCGAACCTCGTTTCCACACATTTGCCGGATGAACCGGAAGCTGAAGGGTTGCTGGTCATGCTCGTGCTGCACCGGGCCCGATTTGATACCCGCATCGGTGCCGATGGCATACCGCTTTCGCTGGAAGAACAGGATCGATCGCGATGGGATCACGCGGCGATTGCTGAAGCGACGGGAAAACTGGAAACCATTCTGAAGCGCGGGAAGCCTGGCCCTTACCAGATACAGGCTGCCATCGCGGCACTGCATTGCGAGGCTGCGCATTTTTCTGCAATTGACTGGAACCAGATTGCGGCCCTCTACAATCGACTGGCGAGCGCAACGGACAACAAGGTGTTCGCACTGAATGAGATCGTTGCGCAGTCCTACATCAAGGAACCGTCACTGATGCTGCGTGCGCTTGGCACTCTCGCTGCGGACCTGGAAGACTATCAACCATACCACGCTGCCCGTGCGGATATTCTGGCGCGGGCCGGGTTTATTGAAGATGCGCATGCAGCCTATGTGCGGGCAATGGTGCTTTCCCGCTCAGATGCCGAGAAGGAATTTCTGGGGCGGCGTTTGGCGCGACTTGCGCTGCCATGAGAGTATCAGACGGGTTGCCTTGTTGCCTGTCATGTAGTTACCTTGGCGCATGAAAAACATTATTGCGGTTTCGACTTGGTCCATTCACCGCCTGTTGGGCACATCCTTTGTCAACGGGCCGGGCGTGGCTGAGCCGTTCAAGAAGGAAGAGACATGGGGCAAGGGTGACATTGACATATTCGATGTTCCTGCGGCACTGGCGACACGGGGATATGCTGCCTGTGAGCTGTGCCATTTTCATGTCGGCGCGCTGGACAAAACATATCTGCGCCAATTGGCTGATGCGTTTGATGCGGCCGGTGTGGTGTTGCAAACCTTGCTGATTGATGATGGCGATATCACAAGTCCGGCAACGCGTGCACGTGACATGGCATGGATCAAGCAATGGATCGAGGCATCAGTGGCAATGCGGGCGCGGTACGTTCGTGTGATTGCGGGAAAGCAAAAGCCATCGCCGGAATCCCTGTCATTGTCGGTCAGCGGCTTGCAGGAGTTGCTTGCCTTTGGCAACGCGATTGGCGGGCAGGTCGCGACGGAGAACTGGTTTGATCTTCTGTCTACACCCGTTGAAGTGCATCATGTGCTTGATCGCGTGCCCGGTCTTCGTTTCATGGCGGATACGGGAAACTGGTCGGGGCCAACAAAATATGCCGATCTGCAGTCGATCTTTGCGCGGGCGCACCTGTGCCATGCGAAGGCTGAGGTTGGTGCTGGCTATAATGTCGATGCCGGCGATTTCGATGCCTGTCTCAAGGCTGCAAGTTCTGCCGGTTATACCGGGCCAATGACACTTATTTACGCAGATGACGGAGATGAATGGCAGGGGCTTGAGGCAGAACGCACGTGCGTGCTCCAGGCGTGATCAGGTCAAAGCCTGTCTGACTGGAACAGATAAATGCGCAAGCCGCCATGCAGCACGGGAGCGCCCTTTTTCAACTTTATTCCGGTTGCGGCAGCGAGGCTGGAATCGCTGGTGACAAGTCCCAGACGCCAGCCCGCGAAGCGTTGGCGCAGAACCATGCCCAGGCTTGCGTAAAGATCGCGCAATGGCTTCTTGTCGCCGATACGCGTGCCATAAGGTGGGTTGATGATGACAAGGCCGGGTGGGCCTTCGGGTGATTGCGCTTCGCTGATTGGCACGTGCTCGAAGTGTGCGATGTCAGACACACCAGCGCGGCCGGCGTTTGCAATGGCTGCCTTGATGGCACCGGCGTCACGGTCACTGCCATAGAAATTTGCATTGGGTGTCGAAGGCGTGTGCAGGCCTTTTAGCTTGGCCCATGCGCGGGGATCGAAGGTTTTCAGTTTTTCAAACGCGAAATCGCGGTTTCTGCCGGGCAAAAGGCGCTTGGCGATTTCTGCTGCTTCAATCACAAATGTGCCGGAACCACACATGAGATCGACAACGGATTCGCTGCCGTCAAACCCACATTGGCGCAGGAACAGCGAGGCCATGGTTTCGCGCATCGGGGCCTTGGCCATGGACTGCTTTGATCCGCGCTTGTGTAGAAGAACGCCTGAGGTGTCGATGCTAATGGTGACGAGATCCTGCTCAATTCGGGCCATGATAGTGACGGCTGCATCATCCGTGATCTGAACATTCATGCTGTTGCTGATGGCAGTGGCGATGCGTTGAGCGGCGGCACCGGAATGATAAATCTTCGACCGTTTGCAACTGGCTTCGACACGCACTGCCACATCCGGCAGCAGGAAATTTGCCCAGGGCACGGCATGGGCCCGCTTGTCGAGTTGCGCCAGGTGCGCGGCATGAAAGCTTGCCATGCGCGCCAGCACCTTGCCAGCGCCACGCAATTCGAGATTGGCGCGCCAGACATCGTGCCAGGTACCATCGAGGCTCACGCCCCCTGGAACCTGTCTTGCTTTGGCAAAACCTTTCGCCACAGCCTCGGCATGCAGTGCTGCTTCAAGACCGGGTGTAGAGACGAGGAAGATTTCGAAAGTGTTTGGTGTGGCTGTCATTCAGAGTTGTCGCAGTCTGCCGGACAGTGACAGAATTTGCAGAGAAATGCTGCAAGAATTAATGGCGCGCCCGACAGGATTCGAACCTGTGGCCCCAGGTTTAGGAAACCTGTGCTCTATCCTGCTGAGCTACGGGCGCGTGGGAGGCGTAGTTAGCATGGTGGCGACTGATTTCGCAATCACCTGTTCTTCATCAGTATGAACGATCACGGCCTTGCGCGGCTGGCCTTGCGCAGTGATCTGGCCCTTGCCGGCTGTGTTTGCCGCGTTGTCCAGCTCGAGGCCAAGCCACTGCAATCGTGCGAGTGTTGCCTTGCGGATGGCACCGGCATTCTCGCCAATCCCACCGGTGAATGCGAGCACGTCGAAGCCTTGCAGCGCTGCGGCGGCCCGGCCGATTTCCAGTACCAGCCGATCGACAAACATGGCCACGGCGAAGACAGCCTGTGGATCGGTTGATGCCAGAAGTTCGCGCATGTCGGACGACATACCCGACAGAGCCTTGAGTCCTGACTCGCGGTTAAGCAGATGCCTTACGGATTGTGCTGATCCCAACTCGTCAACGAGCCAGAGGACGGCCCCTGGATCCATGGCACCGCTGCGGGTTCCCATCACGAGCCCATCATTTGGGGTGAAGCCCATGGATGTGTATTGGCTCCGGCCGTTGTTCACTGCAGTCACGCTGCAACCATTGCCGAGGTGACAGATGATGAGCCTTGTTTGCGGAAACTGTTCGCTGACGAATTGGCAAGACAAGCCGTGGAAGCCGTAACGCAGCATGCCTTGCGCGGCAAAATGCCGGGGCAATGCCATTTCCTGCCGGACAGCGGGAATGCTGCGGTGAAAGGCAGTGTCGAAACACGCAATTTGCGGGCACCCTGGAAACAATGCTGCCATTGCATCGATTCCCGCCACATGATGTGGCTGGTGTTCCGGGGCCAGAGAAACAAGGTCTTCAATGGCGTGACGCACTTCGGGAGTGATGATCGCTGGAGAAGAAAAATTCTGGCCACCGTGCACAATTCGGTGGCCAATTGCTGTGACTTGCGCGTGCTGCACCGCGCTTGCCACTTTTGCCATGGCCGCCGCGCCTGTTGCCTCAATGACGGCACGATGGGTGCGGTGGCAACTGGCATCAAAGAGTGCGTACTTTACCGAAGACGAACCACAATTGAGGGCGAGGATCATTCCCCGCCCTTCGGTTTCGCTTTGGCGGCTCGCCTCATGACTCGCGGTAAGTTCCGGCCTTCTTGGCAGCTGCTGTGGCCAGATAATCCATGAGGCCGGGGTTCAGCGCATCGTAGGGCTCAAGGCCCAGTGCCTTGAGGCGCTTGCGGATGGCAGGCATCCTGGATGGCGGTGTGCCGCTTTCAATGACCGATGAGACGAAGGCCGCAAAGCCCGGAGGGGACCAGCCCTTCTTGTGAGACAATTCGGTGTGGATGAAAGTGAGTCCCTGGAACGGGTGGCCTTCGCGCGTGACAGGTCCATACATGTGTGTGCCGCAGGATGTGCAAGCGTGGCGAAGAATGAGGGCTGAAGGATCGACCACTTTCAGTTTGTGTTCGTTAGCGGTGACTTTGACCTTGTCGGAAGGTGCAACGGCCACGACCGAGAACATGGCGCCTTCCGGCTTCCAGCATTTGGTGCAGCCGCAGGCATGGTTGTGGGCAGATTGCGTGGCGATGTCCACCGTCACCGCTTCGCTTGAACATTTGCAGGTAAGTGTGCCGCCTGCAAAATTCTTGGCACCGGATTTCGCGAAACCGTGGTCAATTGATGGATGCAGGGCCATGAATGGGCCTGAAGATTTCTTCTTGGCCTTGACGGTTTTGCGCTTGGGCGCTGCCTTCTTTGTCTTCTTCGCTTTTTTTGCCATTGGTTGTTTCCTCTTGTTTAATAGATGACGACGCTCCTGATGGATTTGCCTTCATGCATCAGGTCGAAGGCCTTGTTGATATCGTTCAGGGGCATGGTGTGGGTGATCATCGGATCAATCTGGATCTTGCCTTCCATGTACCAGTCGACAATCTTTGGCACATCGGTGCGGCCACGGGCCCCGCCGAAGGCTGTGCCTTTCCAGGTGCGGCCCGTTACCAGCTGAAAGGGGCGCGTGGAAATTTCCTGGCCGGCACCCGCCACGCCGATGATCACCGACATGCCCCAACCCTTGTGGGCGCATTCAAGCGCCTGCCGCATCACTTTCACGTTGCCGATGCATTCAAACGAGTAATCGGCTCCGCCCTTGGTGAGTTCAACCAGATGTGAAACCACATCGCCGGAAATTTTTGACGGATTGACAAAATGCGTCATCCCGAACTTGCGACCCCATTCCTCGCGCGCGTCATTCATGTCAACGCCCACGATCATCGATGCACCAGCAAGGCGCAGGCCCTGCACGACATTGAGACCAATGCCGCCGAGGCCGAAGACCACGCAGTTCGCACCTGCCTCCACTTTTGCCGTGTTGATGACTGCGCCCACACCTGTGGTCACGCCACAGCCGATGTAGCAGATCTTGTCGAAAGGCGCGTCCTTGCGGACCTTGGCCAGAGCGATCTCCGGCAGTACGGAAAAATTCGAGAAGGTCGAACAGCCCATGTAATGGTGCACCATCTGGCCCTTGTAGGAAAAGCGCGAGGTGCCATCAGGCATCAGGCCCTGGCCCTGGGTGGTGCGAATTTTCTGGCAGAGGTTGGTCTTGGGGTTGAGGCAATAGTCACATTCGCGGCATTCCGGCGTGTAGAGCGGGATCACATGATCGCCAACGCTGAGAGACGTTACGCCCTTGCCAATTTCAACCACGACACCTGCGCCTTCGTGACCCATAATGGCCGGGAACAGGCCTTCGGGGTCGGCACCGGAAATGGTAAATTCATCGGTGTGGCAGACACCGGTGGCCTTCATTTCCACCAGCACTTCGCCCGCCTTCGGGCCTTCGAGATCGACCTCCACGATTTCGAGAGGTTTTCCTTTTTCAAAGGCGACGGCGGCACGGGATTTCAAGTGGGGCACTCCTCTGGTTGCGTGTGATTTATCCGTAATTTTTTTGCCTTGGCAAGATAAATCATTTGGCAACAGGTGTTACCGATGTGCCTTCTGTTATGGAATAGCGGAGATGTCTGACACTGTCACGTTGGTACAGCATTGGGTCTGCGAGTGACACAATCTGGCCCTATGACGCAGCACGCGCCCCTTGCTAGAAAGGACTCAAACGTCCCGGAGCTCGCCCATGAAAATGACCACTGAAGAAGCCTTTGTGAAAGTGTTGCAGCGCCATGGCATTGGCCATGCGTTTGGTATTATCGGCTCGGCGTTCATGCCGATTTCGGATTTGTTCCCGAAGGCCGGCATTCAGTTTTGGGATTGCGCCCATGAGGGCTCGGGCGGGATGATGGCGGATGGCTATACGCGGGCCACTGGCAAAATGTGCATGATGATTGCGCAGAATGGCCCGGGCATTACCAATTTCGTCACGGCGGTGAAGACTGCCTATTGGAATCATACACCGCTGCTGCTGGTGACGCCGCAGGCTGCCAACAAGACGATCGGCCAGGGCGGCTTCCAGGAAGTGGAGCAGATGGCCTTGTTCAAGGACATGGTGTGTTACCAGGAAGAAGTGCGTGATCCCTCGCGCGTGGCGGAGGTGTTGAACCGCTGCATCATGAATGCCAAGCGACTTTCTGCGCCGGCGCAGATCAACATGCCGCGTGATTATTTCACGCATGTCGTCGATATTGAATTGCCGGCGATCATTGATTTCGAGCGGCCAACCGGTGGCCATGATGCGATTGAAGCGGCGGCGAAGCTGTTGTCGGAGGCGAAGTTCCCGGTGATCCTGAATGGCGCTGGCGTGGTGCTGGCGGGTGCTATCCCCGCGTCGCAAGCATTGGCGGAGCGGCTCGATGCGCCGGTGTGTGTGGGTTATCAGCACAATGATGCGTTTCCCGGCAACCATCCGCTGTTTGCGGGGCCGCTCGGATACAACGGCAACAAGGCCGGCATGGAGCTGATCAGCCAAGCCGATGTGGTGCTGGCACTGGGCACAAGGCTCAATCCGTTTTCGACGTTGCCGGGTTACGGCCTTGATTACTGGCCGAAGGACGCGAAGATCATTCAGGTCGATATCAATCCGCAGCGCATCGGCCTCACCAAGAAAGTCACGGTTGGCATTGTGGGGGATGCCAAGAAAGTGGCGGAGGGCATTCTCAAGCATCTTGCGCCCAAGGCAGGAGATGCTGGCCGCAGCGTGCGGAAGGATTTGATTGCAACGACGAAGGCGCGCTGGGTGCAGGCGCTGTCATCGATGGATCACGAGGATGATGATCCGGGCACGACGTGGAATGCGCGGGCGCGGGCGGCGAAACCAAAATGGATGTCACCGCGCATGGCGTGGCGCGCCATTCAGGCAGCACTGCCGCGCAATGCCATCATTTCTTCTGACATTGGCAACAACTGCGCCATTGGCAATGCCTATCCCACGTTCGACGAGGGCCGGAAATATTTGGCACCCGGATTGTTCGGGCCGTGCGGTTATGGGTTGCCCTCGGTCGTGGGTGCCAAGATCGGCTGCCCGGATGTGCCTGTCGTTGGTTTCTCAGGCGATGGCGCGTTCGGTATCGCTGTCACCGAACTCACTGCCATTGGCCGCAAGCCCTGGCCCGCCATCACCATGGTGGTATTCCGCAATTATCAGTGGGGAGCGGAAAAGCGAAATTCGACGCTGTGGTATGACGATAATTTCATCGGCACGGAGCTTGACGAGCAAGTATCATATGCGGGGATCGCCAAGGCCTGCGGCCTGCAGGGCGTTGTGGCGCGCACCATGGATGAATTGCGCGACGCGCTGGTGAAAGCGGTTGATGACCAGATGAAGGGCGGCAAGACCACGCTGATCGAAGCGATGATCAACCAGGAACTGGGTGAGCCGTTCCGGCGCGATGCGATGAAGAAACCGGTGGTGGTGGCGGGGGTGAGTGCGGGGGATATGCGCACTGACGACTGACACCCGCCCTCGAGGGCGGGGAGCAATATGGTCATTCCGCCTATTGCCGGTTCACTGACTGCTACCACCGATACCGGGAATAGAGTTCACTTGCGCCCCATATGATCAGCATGATCGGGAACAGCCAATCGAGGTTCTTCGGAATCCAGCCAAGCTGCTGGGCGAGCATGATGACGCCTGCGAGAACCAGAAAAAACGCGAAGCCAGCGTTGCCTGCCTTGTGGACGATTTGCTTCTGATCTTCGCTGTTCATGGCGAGACAATGCCATGTGCCCGAGGCGGTGCATTGATGTGGATCAATTTGATGACTTGCAACTGACCTCAAGGGGGCGGGCAGTGCACTTTATCCTGCAAGGTCTTGCAAGAAAATCTCTTGGTGGTTTGGTGGGCTGCGGGAATGTTGCTATTGGCTGGCTCTTACTCAACACCGCAACTTGGCCTCACGGAGACTCACATGCAATTTTCCCTCAACCACATGGTCGCCCCCAAGCTTGGCTATGCAGAATTCTTTGACCTGGCCTTGCGGCTCGGGGTCAATGCGGTTGAGATCCGCAACGATATTCCATCGGCCCTCATGGGCACGAAGAATGCCAAAATGATCGGCAAGATGGCCAGGGACAAGGGCATCACCATCATCAATGTGAATGCCTTGCAACGCTGGAACCAATGGTCGAAGAAGAAGGCGGGCGAGGCAAAGAAGCTGGCGGAGTACACGGCGCTCACGGGTGCCAGGAACCTGATCCTGGTTCCCACCAATGACACGACGTTCACGCCTTCACAGGGCGTGCGCCTTGAGGGTTTGCGGGTGGCGCTGGATGGGCTCAAGGGCATCCTGAAGGATCACGGCCTTGTCGGTTGCGTGGAGCCACTCGGGTTTGTCGAATGCTCGCTGCGGCTGAAGCGCGAAGCTTTGGCAGCGATTGATGATGTCGGCGGTGGCAAGCGTTTCAAGGTGACGCATGACACGTTTCATCATTTTGTTGCTGGTGAAACAGATGTATTCCCGGAGCGTACCGGCCTCATTCATGTATCGGGTGTGGTCGACCGCAAGCATACAGCAGCCACGATGCGCGATGCGCAACGCGTTCTGGTTGATTCCCACGACAGGATCGACAACAAGGGCCAGGTTGAGAGACTTGTTGCTGGCGGCTACAAGGGTTGGGTGTCATTTGAACCCTTCAATGCTGAGGTGCACAAGTCGAAGCAGATCGCGCGGGAATTGGCGCGCAGCATGGATTTTCTGGAATTGTAATTACACCTTCGGTGTCGGCCATGTTCACTTGCCGGCTTTGGCGGATTCGGTGACGCAACCTTAATTTGTCGAAGTATGGGCCTCAGTACTAGGTATTGTTACGTTTTGTTTACTATACAATATTCCTGATAACTTTAATTCAAGCTTGACGTGCAAGTTTAACTTGCTATTAACACCAACCAGAGCGGCAGACAGGAAATTAGGGGACCATGATGTTTCATCATGCAGTAAAGGCATGTGTGTGTTGTGCTGCACTTTTTTTGGGTTGTGCAGGCAGTTTCGCCGATACTTATGAAACGATTCGGACCGGCAAGGCCGGTAATCCAAATATCAGCAATTTCTTCGTGAAGGGTGTAGGCTTTGCCCAGCTTCCTTACGAGCTTGGCACTGTGGCTGCCGGCCATTACTCTGACAGCGTGTTCTCGCGCCGTCAGGATTTGTCGGGACTGTTCCGCAAGTTGAACATCTTGCCTGAAGTCTCGGTGCTCGAGATCAACGGCATCGGATTTCAGAGGGAACTTGAAACAACAACGGTGCTCGATGCTGCCCGCGCGCATGTTTCATCCAACGATGCCATATTTGCGTTTGACGGCCAGTCGAGCGAACCAGCCCGCATCACTTTGAGCGTTGGCGATGCCAGTGTTGCCAGTCTTTCAGCAATTTCTGTCGACGAGCTGCAACCGTCGAGCGACGGTGAAGCCGCCGAAGAGGTTGTCGCATCCTTGCCGCCTGATGCAACTGACGCAGAAATCTTGCGCAGTGACGCGGCTGCCGAATCCGACCTGCAATCTTTCCAGAACGGCGGCCAAGATGCCAGTCAGGGTGGAGATGCCTCCGGAGAGGTCGGTAGCTTTGGCAATTCCAGTCTGATCGATCGTTCTTTCGGGGCTCCGATCGCTGCATCCGGCACTCTGATACCGGGATCAGTCAGCATCGAAAACAATGATTCTGGAGCCACGACAAGCGAAGCACGTTCATCGGCCAACGGGGGAGTATCCTCAAACAGCGGCGGTGATCCAGTACTGGTAGCCAAGCTTCCGGATGATCTGGGCGCAAGTCCATCGATTGATGTCGAACTTGAGCCAGTTTCTCTCGAATCTGCCGATGGCAGCGCAGACGGCAACCTTTCTGATGTTCCTGTGCCCGCAGCCTTGCCACTGCTGGCAACAGTGCTCGCAGGTTTGGGTGTCATGTCGGTGCGCCGCAGCCGCAAATCCATCTAAGATATAATTTGTTACATTATCGATTGGCCCGCCGGTTAGACTCGCGGGCCATTCTCATTTTTGACCATGCGAAGTCCTCAACGTTGTCCGGGCAAAAATGTTGAAGAAAAATTGAATTCCGGAATTCATGCTTCGCTAAGGATATAATCCAATTACCCGTTGCATCCTGATGCAATTGTCAACTTGTTTGTCTATAGTGGGGGTGGAATTCGGGGGAGCGTACTTCTTCCTAACTTGTGTTAGGGGTTGGTGCCGCGGAATGTTTGGTCGGACTCACGATCGCCCCCGTATGAGTTTCCGATCCGACTTTGCCCATGGCTTTGGCCCGCTATATCAAGCGAGGTATTCTCCGTACGACCTTGCTGTGGTTCCCACAGCGATGTTGCCGTTTTCCAGCTGGGGTTTGTGTTCATGTCGCCCAACGTCACCTATGGCAGGCACGGCCTCGTATCTTAATTCCCGTCAGGTGCACCGCCCCCGATGCGTCTGACGGGTTTTTATTGTGATCGTGGCGTGCTGTGTGTTGCGCCGTACAGATCGCGAATTCGCATTGATTGCCTTGCCACTTCAAGATCTGCCTTCTGATCCGGCCGGAAATAGATTTCGGTTGTTTCACCGGGATGCACATCAAAACAATTGTCCGAAAAAGTGCCGGATACCGAGGTTTCCGCGCAGACGTATAATGCGGGCAATGTTGCAGTGATCTTGATTTTCAACCCTTCCGAATCAGGATCCACATTGATCTGCAACTGCGGGTCACGCAGTTGAAGTGCCTTGTAAGGTTGGGGCGAGTAGTGATTTTGTCCCGTAACGTTGGTCCCGGTCGATGACTTGATGTTCCATGACCAGTCCAGGAAAGAATCTTCGGGAACATCGTCCTTGGCTACACGCGCAATTTCGATTGCCCGGTCAGCAGGGATTATGGATTTGACGTGATCCAGGTGTATTGTCTTGCCTGCGATCGTGATTGCCTGAACATTTATGTCTGCTGAAACGGCATTTCCCGTGTCGTTGATGCCCATGATGACATAATCACCTGATGATTTTTCAGGAACAATGCAAACAAGGACTGGTGCGTAGAAGCGGCGCGCGGCGTAATGCAGGACTTTCCAGCCGCCACCGTGGTCGAGTCCGGACCAGGAAGCGACGGGCCAGGTGTCGTTCAGCTGCCAATAGAGCGTTCCCATGCAGTTAGGTTTTTGTGACCGCCAGCATTCCACTGCCGTTCGCATGGCAAGGGCCTGCTGGACCTGGCTCAGGTAAACGAAGTTTCCAAAATCCATGGGAAAGCGGAAATAGCGGAACATGGTTTCGGCGATGCGTGCGTTGCCACCGGCATTGCGCTGGTGGTGTTCCATGACAGGCGAAGCGATGTTGAGGTCATCTTCGTGTTCGATGAACTGGTGCGCAATGCGCAGTGACGGAAACGACTGGAACCCAAATTCTGAGCAGAAACGCGGATTGACATCACGGTAGTGTTCGAAGCTCTTGCCCTCGTGCCATACGCTCCAGAAATGCATGTCGCCTTTGGAGTCGTCGTGCCAGGCATCGCCGAAATCAAGAATTCCGGGCGACGGGCTGGACGGCCACCACAGGGCCTGGTCGTCGGCACTGCGCAAAGTTGTTTCGATCAGGCGGTTCAGGCGATCATAGCTCACGAGATAACGGTCGCGATTTTCCCTCGATTCCTTGAACCAGGTGAGGGCGCCGACCAATTCATTGTCGCCACACCATAATGCAATGCAAGCGTGATGCTGGAGCCGTTTCACCTGATAGCCAACTTCTGCCTGAACCTCGTTGAGAAAGTCCGGCGTTGATGGATAAAGGCTGCAGGAGAACATGAAGTCCTGCCAGACCAGCAGGCCAAGTTCGTCACAGATATCGTAGAAGAAATCCTTCTCATAGTAGCCGCCGCCCCAAACGCGGATCATGTTCATGTTCGCGTCCTTGGCTGCCTGCAAGAGCTTGCGCGTGACTTCAGGGGTGGCATTTGACGGCAGGGCGTCGGCTGGAATCCAGTTGGCCCCGCGGCAGAATATTTCCCGGCCATTGATGCTGAAGGCGAAGCGATTGTCCTTGCCTTTTTCGGTCGTGGCAAGTTGAAGCCTGCGCAAGCCGACACTGCGGTTCACCGATTGATCTTCGCAAATGACAGTCAGGTCATAGAGATCTTGCTCGCCATGGCCTGACGGCCACCAGAGCTTCGGGTTCTCGACCCTGAACCGGAACAGCTGACGGGCTTCACCAAAAGAGTGACCGATGCGCCTGCTTTTTGTTTCGCCAGCAAACATCACCTGGATTTCAGTTTCGCCGCGGCCCTGCAGGGTGACTTCGACGTCAATGGTGACGGCATTGTTCACGGTATCGTGCTGCTGCTGGACGACCACGTGTTCGATGCGGAAAGCCTTCATGCTGCACAGCTGAAAATTTCCACAGGCACCGAGCGGTACGATGGCCAGGTTCCAGTCCCAGCCAAAATGGCATTGCGGCTTGCGGAGCATATTGCCGTTGGGGATGGGGTTGTTGCTGGTGGAATAGGGAATCGGGAAAGGCTGCCGCGCCTGCTTGTCATTGGCGGATTTGGTATTTGAGAGAAACCGGATTTCGATTTCATTTTCGCCATCGCGAAGTTGTGCCGTCACATCGGGCCGGTAGCGCCTGAAACAATTTTCGGCTTTCAACACACATTCGTCATTGAGCCAGATTTCGGCAACGGTATCGAGGTAATCAATGTCGAGGTAGTAGGAATGCCCGCTGGACGGGTTGAACGTGAAGCTCCGCCTTGCATGCCATGTTTCGTCGGCAACCCACCGGACTGCAAGTTCATTCATTCCCTTGTAGGGGTGTGGAATCAGGTTTGCGGTAATCAGTGCGGAATGGATGTCACCAGGAAGGGTGTAAGACGTCTGATGTTCGCCATTCGCAGTTGACAGTGACCACTTTCCTGCGAGATCAGTCGAGTCTGGCAATATGGTGAACGGTCCTTGCATTTTCAGTCATTCCCCTCGGTCAATCCGGTTTTGCGGAAACGGAAGTTTCCACACTTGCCATTAAACGGCAATATGCCCGATAACGATTGCAGAAGAAGGATTTATTGAATGAAGGCGAAAGTAACCTGGATCAATGGCAGGGCGTTTTTGGGTGAAAGTGGTTCCGGCCATGCCATTGTCATGGATGGCGCACCTGAAAATGGCGGCCGCAATATCGGCGTTCGCCCGATGGAAATGATGTTGCTGGGACTTGGCGGCTGCACGGCGTTTGATGTCGTTATGATCCTGGAAAAGGCGCGTGAAAAGATTACGGGTTGCGAGATCGAACTTGAAGGGGAGCGGGCGAGCGAAGAGCCCAAAGTCTTCACTTCGGTCAAGCTGATTTACACGCTGCGCGGCGTGGATCTGAAACCTGCTGTCGTCGAACGAGCCATCAGACTGTCATCGGAAAAGTATTGCTCTGCCTCAAAAATGTTCGAAAAAACCGCAAGGCTTGAGCAGGAATGGAAAATCCTCGAGCCATGAGAGTGGCCTTTGGCATTGTCGCGCTTTTTTGGCTCACGGATGCAGCACTCGCTTCTGGCCCCAGATGGCTCAACGACAGGGACCTGACTTTTGTCTTTGCCGGTCGCGACGTTGCCGGGACATATGCCAATGGGGTTTCTTTTACCGAGACATACCGAAAGGTTGGCAAGGCAGAATATCGCGACTCCCAGAACGCGCTTGAAGGCTCGTGGTCAATCAGGGGGGCTGCATTGTGTACTCATTATGGAGAAAAGGGGGGCGGGTGCTTCCGGGTCATCAGGCAAAGTGCGAACTGTTTTGAATTCTGGTTGGTGAAGGATGATGGAGAAATTGCCGAGAAGAGCTGGATTGCGCGGAGCTGGCAGGCAAAATTTCCTTCCACGTGTCCGGGGTGAAGTAATGCGGTGGTTCCTGGCTTGTTTCATTCTGCTGCTTCCGGTGCCTGCCAGGGCGCAAGAAAACTGGATGGGCGAACAGGCCATGACCAAGACGTTTGCAGGCCGGACGATTGAAGGGCGTTACAGCACGGGTCTTACTTTCACAGAGACCTATGCAAGCGACGGGCGGATTTCATATCGCGATGTCGGCATCATGGCCTCTGGCAACTGGCGGGTGACAGCACAGGGTTTTTGTACTTTCTATGACGACATGAATGGCGGTTGTTTTCTGGTGCGCAGACTTGGTGCGAACTGCTTTGAATTTTATATTTCTGAAAGCCAGGACAGCGGGCCACTTTCTCCAAGGGAGGGCACACCCTATGTGGCGCAGGGCTGGTATCCGGAAAAACCTTCCACTTGCGTCGCGCTATCAACATAGGCCAGCCAAATGAACAGCATCACAGTCGAATGGCAACACGACGTGGCATTTGCTTTTTTGCGAGAGCTGTGGAGACAAGGTGATGTTTGCGAGAGGTTGCCTGCTGATCTGACTCCGCACACCAAGTCTGAAGCCTATAGGGTGCAGGCCCTTGTCGAAGGCGAATCGGCTCTCCCACTCGTGGCATGGAAGATCGCAGCGACCAGCTCTGCCGGACAGAAACATATCGGCGTGAGTGGCCCGTTGGTTGGCCGGTATATCAAGGAACAAATTGTGCCTTCGGGTGGCGTTATCCCGTTTGGCCGGAACAGAATGCGTGTTGCCGAAATAGAGTTTGCGTTTCAACTGTCTGAAGACATTGCACCGCGCGTTTCTGCGTTCAGCGAAGCAGACGTTCTTGGGAAGATCGCGGCGCTTCATCCAGCAATCGAAATTCCAGACAGCAGGTACGCAGCTTTTGAGACGGTGGGAGACCTGCATCTCATTGCCGACAATGCCTGTGCGCATTGGCTGTGCATCGGTGAAGCCATGGACAATGCTTGGCGCAAGACTGACCTTGCGGCCTTGCAGCCTACCGGTGTGGTTCGCAGCAAGCCGGCGGTTACTGGTTTGGGTGCCAATGTGCTTGGAGGGCCGATGACTGCCATGACCTGGTTCGTCAATGAAATGTCGGGACTTGGAGTTACGCTGCACAAAGGCCAGTTCGTGACGACCGGAACTTGTCTGGTGCCCATGCCAATTTCAGCGGGCGATCATGTGACGGGTGATTTCGGACGGTTCGGTCGCGTTGCCGTCGAATTGCGTTGAGGGGGTCAGGCGCGCCATTTGCTGACAAAGGCATCGGGCGACAAGAGTTGCATGTCGGGAATAGCTTCGGCGAGTTTGTCATGCGGCCAGTCCCACCAGGCGAGTTCGATGATCGTGCGTGCAACAGCGGGTTCGATCCGCCATTTGATGTGACGGGCAGGGGTGCCTGCGACGATGGAATAGGCTGCTACATTCTTGGTCACGACAGCACCTGCGCCGATGACTGCGCCATCACCGATGGAGACGCCTGGCAGGATGATCGCGCCATGGCCGATCCAGACATCGTGGCCGATGGTGACGCGATTTCCCTGGCGCATCGCGCGGAATTCGGAGTCGACTTTTGCCCCCACAAAATATTCATTGGGCCGGTAGGTGATCTTGTGTTGCGATACCCGGCGCGTTGGATGCTGCAAGGCATTTAATCGGACATCTGCTGCGATGGCGCAGAATTTTCCGACTGTTGTGTAGATCGCCTCGCAATGGCGTTCGATGTATGAGTAGTCGCCTATTTGACATTCCGCGAGAATGCAGCGTTCGCCGATTTCGGTGAACTTACCCAATTGGCAGTCGCGCAGTCTTGATGATGCATGAACCCGTGAGGCTCCATCGCGGGAAGCTTTGGATGAATGGCGTTTGGGATTGGCATCGTTGGTCATTTGTTCAGCTACGCCGATTTCATCCCACCTG
Organism: uncultured Alphaproteobacteria bacterium; assembly: GCA_963738595.1. GTDB lineage: Bacteria > Pseudomonadota > Alphaproteobacteria > Rhizobiales > Aestuariivirgaceae > Aestuariivirga. The sequence continues at coordinate 38,626 of CAVTXF010000014.1, read as the reverse complement.
TCATCACCCCCAACAAAAAGCCGCCCATTACTGAGCGGCTTTTCAAGAATCTGGTTCGATTGCTCAGGCAGCCTTGGCGGCTTCGAGCTTCTTGGTGATCGAGCGCTTGAGCTTGCGAGCCTTCAATGAAAGTTCATCGTTGCCGGCTTTCAGCAAGTAGGCGTCGAGACCACCACGATGTTCCACTGATTTCAACGCATGTGCGGAAATGCGGAATTTGTAGGAATTGCCAAGCGCATCGCTGATCAGCGTGACGTCGCAGAGGTTCGGCATAAAGCGGGTGCGGGTCTTGTTGTTGGCGTGGCTCACATTGTTGCCTGCCAACCAGCCCTTGCCTGTGAATTCACAGCGGCGTGCCATAGGTTGATCTCCTTCGAAATAATCAAGCCGGGCATTCAAGCCCGGCGCTATGGGCACCCTATAAGCCGAAGGCAAAGCTGCGGTCAAGCCAAGGTCTGCAGGTGATGCCGCATTTATTCTGACTGTCCCGCTTAACGGGCCTGTCCTGCCCAGGGACAAATGGTTAACGCAGTGGCCTTGCAAAGCGCACAATGGAGCGATTCCAAAGATCTGCTTGTAGACCAGAGCGCCTTTGAGCACCATAGATAGCGTGAACATAAAGGGAAAACTGGTCAATCAGCGATTCGGGCCGTGTCTGTTCCGGAACTGGAACACTTCGTTAAAATAGGCCGAAAAACAATTGGTTGGCGTTAACTTGTCGTACACGGATGAGGACAGGTATTAACAAGAGCGGCCTATTTAGCTGAAATGCTCACGGTGATGCACCCTGGGCTGCCGGTGCAAACTGCCCAATTCCCTAGGGAACGAAACCTGAATCTTTCCCTATCAGCGATTCGGGCTGGGTTCGTTCGCTATTGAATCCGTCGGTTACGAACGTGGTCCATTATGTAACAGGTTTCAAAATTTGGTTGTTTGATATGTCGGACTTGCCCCTTAAATGGAGGCAATCATGCTGATGAAGAATGAGGGGCCGCGGCACGCCCCGGTCACTGCGATCCTGGGTCCGACGAATACTGGAAAGACCCATCTGGCGGTGGAGCGGATGCTGGCCATGGGCGGCGGCATGATTGGATTGCCGTTGCGGCTGCTGGCCCGCGAGATTTATGACCGGGTGAGGCTTCGGACGGGTGACCATGCCGTGGCGCTGATCACGGGCGAGGAAAAAATCATTCCGGCGCAACCACGCTATTGGATTTGCACCGTTGAAGCGATGCCTCCCGATATTGACGTGCCGTTTCTCGCCATTGATGAAGTGCAGTTGTGTGCGGACCTTGAACGCGGACATATTTTTACGGACCGGCTGCTGCATCGACGGGGACGGGAAGAAACACTGGTCATGGGGGCGGCCAGCATGCGGCCCATTCTGGAGCGGCTCCTGCCAGTGGTGCATTTTGTCGCCAGACCGCGATTGTCCAAACTGTCTTATGCCGGACAGAGGAAGATCTCGCGGTTGCCGCGCCGATCTGCGGTGGTCGGGTTTACGGCAGAGACTGTCTATACAGTTGCCGAGATGATCCGGCGGCAGCAGGGCGGGGCAGCGGTCGTGCTGGGTGCCTTGTCGCCGCGCACGCGCAATGCCCAGATCGCCCTCTACCAGTCGGGAGAGGTGGATTATCTGGTTGCAACCGATGCCATTGGCATGGGTCTGAACATGGATGTTGACCATGTGGCCTTTGCGCAGACGCGCAAATTTGATGGATTCCAGTTTCGCAATCTCAATCCTGGCGAGCTTGGGCAGATTGCTGGTCGCGCCGGGCGCTATATGAATGATGGCACATTCGGGGTGACCGGTGAGGCTGACGCCCTCGACCAGGAAACCGTTGAGCGGCTGGAAAACCATAATTTTGATACGGTCCGCATCCTGCAGTGGCGCAATCGTGAGCTTGATTTCCGGTCGCTTGATACGCTGCGCAAGAGCCTTGGCTATCTGCCGCAACGCGATGGTTTGACACGGGCCCAGGATGCGCCCGACGTTCTGGCGCTGGAATCGGTTTGCCGGGATCCGGAGCTTAGCCAAAATGTCGGTCGCCCCGCCGATGTGATGCGGGCCTGGGATGTGTGCCAGATCCCTGACTATCGCAGCATTTCGCCAACCGAACATGCCTATCTGGTGGGGAAGGTCATTGCCTTCCTGCAGTCGCGACAGGGGTTCATCTCGGAAGACTGGTTCGCCAAGCAGCTGTCACATTGCGAAAGCTATGATGGGGCCATCGATGCCATTTCGACCCGAATTGCGCATATCCGGACCTGGACATTCATCGCCAACCGGGCCGATTGGCTTGAGGCCCCGCTATTTTGGCAGCAAAGAGCCAAGGAAATCGAAGATAAACTGTCAGATGTCTTGCATGAAAGGCTGACTCAGCGTTTTATCAATCGCAAAACCAGTGTATTGATGCGGCGCCTGGCACAGAAGGAAAAATTGATGGCAAGCGTTGAAGATGATGGCGCAATACATGTTGAAGGGGAGTTCGTTGGCCACATCAAGGGCCTGAGCTTTTTTGCCGACGCTTCGGTCATGACGGCCGAAGGTCGAAGCCTGAAGCAGGCGGCGCAACAGATGTTGCAAACGGAACTTGCTGCCCGGGCCAATGCCCTGGCGATGACCGCAGATCCTGAATTGAAAATCACGCGGCATGGGATTGTCCTGTGGCAGGGCAATGAGGTTGGTCGCCTGTCAGCGGGTGACCAGCGGTTCAAGCCACGGGTTACCGTCACGGCGGATTCCATGTTGCCTGCAGCTGAGCGTTCGGCTGTGCAGGAACGGCTGGAAAAACTGGCGACACGCCACATTGCCACCTTGCTTGATCCGCTCTTGAAGCTGGAAGACGGAGAAGGTTTTGATGGCATGGCGCGTGGCATCGCCTATCGCCTCGCTGAAGGATTTGGTGTGTTGCGGCGGTCCGATGTGCAAGACGAAGTGAAGTCACTGTCGCAGGATGACAGGGCGAAACTGCGCGTCAATGGCGTGAGGTTCGGGGCGTTTTCAGTGTTTGTACCGGTCTTGTTGAAACCTGCTGCAACCGAACTCCGGCTTTTATTGTGGTGGCTTTCACAACATCCAAGTGATGCCGTGCCGATGGATTTTCCAGCACCACCCGCCAATGGACTTACATCGGTGCTTGTTGATCCGGGCAAGTCAGAAGACTTCTATTCTGTGTGTGGCTACCGGGTTTGCAAGTCGCGGGCGGTGCGGGTTGACATGCTGGAGCGGCTTGCCGACCTGATCCGGGACAGGGTTTTTTGGAAAGCGCGTATTCCCGAAGAGGCCCGGCCTGCCGGATCGATCGAAGGTGGCGGCTTCACAGTTGTGCCTGAAATGATGTCTCTTATCGGTTGCTCCGGGGAAGAGTTTGCGGCCATCCTTGAGAGTCTGGATTATCGCAGTGTCAAAAAGCAAGTTGCCAAGTCGCCTGCTGCGATCCTTGAGGTGGTTCAAGAAAACATCGTTAAATCAGTATCTTCTGAGGTTCTAGTAAGTTCTCAATCTGACCTGCCTGCAGGCATTGAAGCTGTCGCGGCGGTGGAAGATGGCCAACTGCCCATGTCGCAAGCTGAAGAAGGCGGTGTGGTGGCTCAGTCAATTGAGACTGTCGCGGAGCCGGTTGAAGCTGTTACAGCAGAAATGGAAGAAATCACCGTTTGGTGGCCGAATGGCACTGGTCCTTTCCGGCCCAGGCCTGACCGAAAAGTGTTTGCGAAGCGAGACCAAAGCCAGGGAGCTGACAGGCCGCGCGGCAAAGCTCGAGACAATGTCCGCGACCAGGGCCGAGACAAAGGCTCTGGCAAGAACAAGTTTGCAGATCGCAGTCGCCCGAGTCATGAAAAAGTTGCTGCGGCTAAACCTGTGCGCCGCGAAAAACCGGCTGATCCAAATTCGCCCTTTGCTATCCTCGCCGCGATGAAGGCACAAATGACAGAGAAAGAAAGCTGAGCCAGCGTATCGACAAGTGGTTGGTCTATGCGCGTTTCGTGAAACACCGGAGCGATGCGCAAAACCTGGTCGAGGGCGGCCTGGTGCGGGTCAACCATCAGCGCGTGCAGAAATGTAGCTTGGTTGTGAAGTCGGCGGACGTGATCACGCTGACGCTAGGGGACCGCATTCGTATCGTGAAAGTCAAAGGTGAAGCACCCCGGCGGGGCTCGGCTACCCAAGCTATCGCACTTTACGAAGAAATCCCGGCTTGCTAGACGACACCGGAACCAAGAGATAAAGGCATCATGACCTACATTGTCACCGAGAACTGCATCAAGTGCAAATACATGGACTGTGTCGAGGTGTGCCCGGTCGATTGTTTCTATGAAGGCGAGAACATGCTGGTCATTCATCCGGATGAATGCATTGACTGCGGGGTATGCGAACCAGAATGCCCGGCGGAAGCCATCAAGCCGGACACCGAACCGGGGCTTGAAAAATGGCTTCAGCTCAATACTGAATATGCGCCGAAGTGGCCAAATATAACGGTGAAGCGCGATGCGCCTGGCGATGCCAAGGAGTTTGACGGGAAGCCGGACAAGTTTGCGCTGTTCTCACCTGAACCAGGCGAGGGCGACTGATCGTAGCTCGACTTAACCATAGCTGTGCAAAACTGCGGGTTTGTGGGCCCAAATTATACCGTACACGGACAATCTGGCCTTTAACTTTCCTTAATTTTGTGATAGGAAGGATTCATGAAGAGATCGTGCGCTGATTGTTGACCGGGCTGTTGTGCTCGGTTTTTTTCTTTGGAAACAAAAGGTTAAGACCGAAGGTCTGGACTTTGACCGAGAAAATCCGGGGAGAAAACTGCTCAATCAGGTTGGTGCATAGCATTTTGTTCGCAGATGCGATGGTGCGCTGCAGCAAGATGGTGATGAGTGATGAAGGAACTAATGCATTATGGTAACCAAAAAGACGACCGCAAAGAAAAAGACGGTGGCCAAGACCAAAGCTAAGGCCCCTGCTAAATCGCAAGTAAAACAAAAGGTTGTCGTGAAATCCAAAACTCCCGCCAAGACTCACAAGGTGATTGCAAAACCTGTTGCAGCAAAGCCGCAGGCGAAAGTCGCAATCAAGCCGTCGGCTCACAGGTCTGCTGCTGCGGCCCAGCAAGCGGCCAAGCCCGCCGTGCACAGGGCGCCGGTTGCGGCGAAGCCTGCTGCAGCACCTGCTCCAGCAGTCGCAGCCAAGCCAACAGCGCCAGCAGCCCCCAAGGCGCCATCCTTCAAGGTTGGCGAGCTCGTGGTTTATCCCGCGCATGGCGTGGGTCGGGTCACCAGTATCGAGGTTCAGGAAATTGCAGGCACCAAGCTTGAGCTTTACATCGTGGACTTCGAGAAAGAAAAACTCCGACTCAAGGTGCCAACCAATCGGGCCGAGCAAAAGGGCATGCGCCATCTTGCAGACCGCGCGATGATTGAACAAGCGATGAAAGTCATTCGTGGCCGGGCGCGCATCAAGCGCGTGATGTGGTCGCGTCGCGCCCAGGAATATGATGCAAAGATCAATTCCGGCGACATGATTGCCGTGGCTGAAGTGGTTCGCGACCTTTACCGGTCAGAGCGCCAGCCGGAGCAGAGCTATTCCGAGCGCCAATTGTTTGAACAGGCTCTCGCCCGCTTTGCGCGTGAACTTGCGGCGGTGCGCAAGATTGACGATGACCAGTGCATCAAGGAAGTTGAAGACTTTCTGGCGCGCAATGCCAAGCGCAGTGCTGCTGAAAAGACGGATGAAGATACGGCCGAGGAAGCAGCTTAAGCTTTCAGGATCGAGGAATTTTGAACGCGGGGGATGGAAACGTTCCCCGCGTTTTTTTGTGCGTTTTTTTTGGGCGCTGGCTGCTGACGCGATTTCCTGAGCATGTTATGGTTTGACATGGTCAAGGTTCACTTCACATCAAACCTGCGGCGGCATGTTGAGTGCATGTCGGTTGAGTGTTCTGGTGCGACGGTCCAAGACGTTCTTGATCACGTCTTCAAGGCCAATGAACGGCTGCAAACTTATGTGCTCGACGACCAGGGACATTTGCGCAAACATATGAGTGTGTTGCTGGACGGGAAGGCGGTGCAGGATCGCGCTACATTTTCAGACAGCGTGGTTGGTGTCAAAGAAATCTGGGTCATGCAGGCCCTGTCAGGCGGATAGAAGAACCGGGAGGATCAGATGCCGAAGAAGATCGTGGTTTCGACGCGCAAAGGATTGTTCGAGCTGGGGCGCGGGCGTGGCGGCTGGACCGTCAAGGACACAAGTTTTCTGGGGGACAATGTCACGCTGACTTTGCACGATGGACGCGATGGCGCTGACTATGCCGCACTCAACCATGGACATTTCGGCATCAAGCTGCATCGACGCGACAAGGGCAAAAAGGCGTGGAAGGAAATCACCACACCGAAATATCCCGACAAGCCAGAAGGTCTGGTCGACAATGATGGCTGGGGCAAGCCTGTTACATGGTCAACGCAGATGATCTGGGCACTGGAAACGGGTGGCTCGAAGGAAAAAGGCGTTCTCTGGGCCGGCACCATGCCCGGTGGCTTGTTCCGCTCCAACGACCGAGGTGAGACCTGGGAGTTGATGGAAACGCTGTGGCGCCATCCTGACCGCAACAAGTGGCTGGGTGGCGGGGCTGACATTCCCGGCATTCATTCGATTTGCGTTGATCCACGGGACCACAACATCGTTCGGGTCGCTGTCTCTTGTGGTGGCGTGTGGATGACCAAGGACGGTGGCACGAGCTGGGCGCAATGCGCGCATGGCATGACGTTTGATCAGGGTCCGCCAGAGCAGGCCGGAAACCCGGACGGACAGGACCCGCACATGATGGTGCAATGCAAGTCTGATCCCGACAAGTTCTGGGTGCAGCATCACTGCGGCATTTTCAAATCGGTGAATGGCGGCACGCGCTGGACCGAAGTGAAAGCCAAGCCCTCGTCCTTCGGTTTCGGTGTCGTGGTGCATCCTGAAGATGCCGATACGGCGTGGTTTGTTCCTGGCATCAAGGACGAAAAGCGCATTACGGTCGATGGCGCGCTTGTCGTTACGCGGACGCGCGATGGCGGAAAGTCATTCAAGTCACTGAAGAAAGGTTTGCCGCAGAAACACGCCTATGATCTGGTTTTCCGGCATGCGCTGGCGATTGATGACACTGGCGACTGCCTGGCTGTGGGATCGACAACGGGTGGCATTTGGGTTTCGGAAAACCAGGGTGATTCCTGGCAGGAGATCACGCATACTTTGCCACCGGTTTATGCCGTGAGGTGGACGTAGCTACTTTTTCTCGATCAGGCAGCGCTTGACCTTTGGCATGCAGGCAATGCCGGTGCTGGAGCATGACGGCATTCCCTGAGAGTCAACAATACAGGTCTCGCAGTCGCTGGTCACGAATGCGCAATTTTTGAATTCATCATCAGCGGGTGTTTGCGATTGAGAGATATCTGCAGCATGTGCAGATGTGACCAGGGCTGCAATTGTGGTCAGAGCTGCTGCGAATGCTTTCGTCTTCATCATTTGAATTGAAGTGAATACTTAAAGAATGAGGTCGTCTTGCGAAATCAGCACATGATTTGAAAATTCGATGACGAAGTCGGCCTTGCCGTCGCCATTCCTGTCACCTTCCAGCAAGGTTGTGCCCGCTCCGACAAATCTGAAGTGAAGTTCGCCTGCAATGCCATGGAAAGCTGCGCTCCCGATCCAGTCAAAATCATCATTCCCGGCGGATTTGGTTGAGGCATCCACGCCTTTCAAATCAATTTCGTCAACCCGGTGTGCAAATTGCCTGATTGTGTCACGGCTGCCTTGTGTCGCTCCTGTTTCGCTGGAGTGATAAAAACGAAAGACGTCGATGCCTTTGCCACCTTGCATGACATCGCGACCCAAGCCGCCGACGAGAACGTCCTTGCCATCCAGCCCAAGCAGCACGTCATTGCCCGCGCCACCCTGCAACAGGTTGTCACTGCTGTTTCCGACCAGGTAGTCGGCGTAACGGGTTGCCGTGATGTTTTCCACGCTCCTGAAAGTGTCAGTGTCGCCGAAGGAATCTTGTGCCATGCCACTGAGAACTGTGACCTGGCCGCTCCCAATGTTGGTGGTTACATTCGCTTTCGACAGATTGACGATCACGCCCTTGCGGGCTCCTGCGTCATATTCATGCTGATACACTACAGTATCGCTTCCACCATTCATTCTGAAAAGATCATTGCCTTTCATGCCTTCCGCGAACTCGCTGTCGGCGCTGCCGTTGAATGTGTCGGCAAGTCTACTGCCCTTGATCTCTTCGATGTAAGTGCCGGTATCAATGTTGCCATAGGTGTCGGTCACAGAGATGGATTGTCCGCCATTGAAAGTGGCCACGATACCCTGGCTCCCGGTTTCGAATTCGTAGGAGACCTTGTCCCACAAGCCGAGGCCTTTTACCGAGCCACCGACAAATCTGTCGGCGCCGGTACCACCATTGTAAAAATTATTGCCGGTTCCCCCACTCAAAACATCGTTGCCACTGCCGCCAAACAAACCATCATTGCCGGCGAGGCCATAGATCGCGTCATTGCCCGCCTCGCCAAACAATTTGTTGTTGCCGACGGACCCTCGGATAACGTCATTCCATGTGGTGCCGTACAGATTCTCGAAATCCCAAATTGTGTCTACTATGGCTGCGGCACTGTCATTGTCCAAGACGGTGTTGGCACCAAGATTTGCCTTGATGCCGATGCTCCGGGTGTCAAAGCGGTAATCGAGCATATCCACGCCCGTGCCGCCTGATAGAATGTCGACGCCGTCGCCTCCGATGATGATGTCGTTTCCACCTGCGCCGCCCATGCGATCAATGCCAGACGAACCAAGAATTGTTTCTCCGCGGGATGATCCTGACGCGACCAAGACTTCGCGCGTGAAGAGGGGGGCAATAAGTGCCCGCATTGCTTCACTGCCGGGCTTCAATCCATTGGCACCCTCAAGCAAGAATTGGAATTCGTCGGCCACTGGCTGAGCAAGCTCCGCCATGGTCAGTACCAACTTGCTGCCTTCCGAGATTGTAAAGCCGGAAATCGTGCCAGTGTCGATAATGCGACTGGCGCTCGCGTGCAAATCTGAGCCCGTCAAGACCAGGTGCATATCGTTGTAATCGAGCGACAATGACGTTCCAGAAATCCCAACCGGGGACAATGTGCCATTTTCCAGGATGTCTTGCAAAATTGCTTCCCAATTCTGGGATAGACTACCTGAAGAAAACACCAGACGTGCCATGTTGAATCCCCCTCAGGTTTCGAAAACTTGAGAGTAATTTATACTACTATTTCAAGTATTTGTAAATGTCGCACTTCATTTGAACCGGTGCCAGCCAGTAACCATACGGGTGATCGTGGTTACCATGCACATCGCAGCGTAGATATAAGCCAATACCGGGAACCAATCACGGAACAGGCACATCGCCACGAAACAAATTATGGTCTCCGTGCCCTCTGTCAAACCGCCCAGATAGTAGAATGCCTTGGACGGGTAGGCCGCGGATTTTTCGCCGCGCTTTTCAGCCATGATGGCAAAGGCCAGGAAACTTACACCGGTACCAATGAAACTTGCCAACAGCACCGCTGCGGGCAGCGCATTGGTGAGAGGATTGCAGAAAGCGAAGGCCAGCGGAATTCCCGCATAAAACAGAAAATCGAGTGTGATATCGAGAAAGGCACCACGGTCGGTCGGGCCCTCACGTCTGGCGACCGCGCCATCAAGCCCATCGCAGAGGCGGTTGATGACAAGAGGGACGACGGCTGCCTGCACCAGCCCTGCCGCAATCATCAAGGCTGCAATGATGCCACATGCAAAACCTGCGAGTGACACCTGATTGGCGGATATGCCGCGCGCGTGGATCGTGCCCGCAGCCTGATCGAGAAATGGCTTGACGACTGCGATCATTTGCCGGTCAAGCATTTCGAACCTCGCGATCCATAATCTTCAGAATGCGTGTCCCCGGTGGTGCGTCGGTTTCGTCATGTGTCACCATCAGAACCGGAATATTGCGGACGCGGATATGGCTGAAAACATAATCGCGCATTGCATCCCGCAATTTGCTGTCGAGCCTTGAAAATGGCTCATCAAGCAGAACGGCATCAGGTTTGGCGAGCAAGGTTCGCATCAATGATACGCGCATGCGCTGGCCACCGGACAGCGTATGAGGGGGGCGGTTCTCAAAACCCTGCAGTTCGGCTCTTTCCAGCGCGATGCGGATCATGGTTTCGCGTTCCAGCTTGGGTTTGGCTGCACATGCAAAAGCCAGATTTTCGGCCACTGTCATGTGCGGGAAAAGCAGGTCATCCTGGAACAATCGACCAATAGCGCGTTGTTCTGGAACAATATTGTTCAGTTTCCTGCCATTCAGAATCACGTCACCGTTTGCCGTGAAGGTCTCGTCCAGATCGCCACCGATGTAGGACAGGATGGACGACTTCCCAGAGCCGCTTGCACCCATGAAGGTTACTACCTCGCCGGGGCCAACCTGAAGTGAGAAAGGCCTGACAAGTTGTTGATGCTGAATCTGAATTTCTATGTTCCTGAGATCAAGCATCACGTGCCTTCCAGCGCGGTTTAGCAAGCCAACCTGCTCCCAGAAATGCTAGCAACGGCAGCAGCATCAGGGCCAAGGCATAGGTTGCCATCAAAGCACGGTTGCCGCCGCTGGTCAGGGTTACAGCCGCCATCGGCAATGTTGTGAAGCGGCCCGCGGCAGCGAGCTGGGCGGGAATATATTGTGCGACTGAAACTGCAAAGCCAACAGCCGTTGCGGACAATATGGGCGCTTTCAACATTGGCCACTTGACCTGCAGGAGAAAGCGCTGACGGCTTGCGAGCAGGCCTTGCGTTGTTGCCTGCCAGCGCGTGTCATATGCGCGGTAAGGGCCCTGCAGCATGACGAAGACATAAGCCGTTACAGGTATTACATGCGCAAAGAACATCGCCGTTGCAGTACCTGTAATGCCGATGGCGAGGAAGGTTCGGTATTGCCCAAGGGCAATCAACAAAGACGGCATGCAGAGCGCTGCAACTGACGCCACCACCATCAGCCGGTCACGGTGCAAGGGTTGCTGCTCCAGCCATGCAATGACTGCCGCTGTGGCGGCCAGGCTTGTTGCCATTGCGAGGGCTGCACTTGTCAGGAGCGGACGGGGATCGCTTGCAAGAATTGACCATGCCCTGGAGGTGAAGGTTTCAGGCGCAAGGCCAGGATAGGGGTAGTGGCCAGAGATGGACGCTATCGCGAGAAAGAGCAGGATGAGAATGTAAATGCCGCGCCAGGCATTCCAGGTGAGAGTACTCAAAGCTCTTGTGCTCCCGACTTTTCCCTGCACGCCAAGCAACAGGTTTTTGCTCAAAGGCGTCGCCGCAACCAGTAGGACTTTGGCGAATGCGAGCATCACTATGATCAGCACGCTCAACACCAACACGCCTGCTGCGCCACGGGCGTTGTTGAAAGAATCTGAATCGTTGAGATCAGTCCAGATTACATTTGCCAATACAGGTGGCTGGGTCGGGCCGATGACCAGTGCCATATCAACCACCGTTGCGCCATAAACAAACACGGCAATCAGCGGCAGTGTGATCCGGGGCAGGATTTGCGGCAGAAGTACGGCACTCCAGGTCGAGAACTCACCGTGGCCCAGACTGCGGGCAACTTTCATGTGGTCCGCAAACAGCTGCTTCAGGTCGTCACGGTTGAGCAGTGATGCGAGCGCCCAAACAAGAAATGGTGTTTCCTTCAGCACGAGGGCGGCGATCAAGCCCGCTCCATGTGGATCCTGCACCGTCACCCATTGAGGCGGTGCATCCCACCCCAAAACCGTGCCGAACATACGGGCCATCAGACCGGTGGGAGCGATCAAAAAGCCCAAGCCAATGGCAAGTGCGAGATGCGGAAGGGCAAGGAATGAACCGGTTTCGGACAGCAATCTCTTGTGATTGCCAGTGACAATAAGCACAGCGAAAGCGAGTGCCAGAATTGTACTGATGACGCTTGTGGCGAGCGTCAGTTGCGCGGCACCCCAGACTTGCGGGTGCAGCAGAAATGACTGAAATCCAGCGAAATCAGTAAAGCCCGGCATGATCAGTGCCAGGCTCAGGACAAGGGGTGCTACGAAAAGCAGAACCAGTGGCGCTGCAAGCAGGTGACTACGCATTACCCCTTGCCATAGCGCGCCAGCCAACTTGTCTCAATGAGCTTGACCCAGGTTGCATGCGGTTCGGGGATCACGGGTGCCGGTGCCGTCACCATTCCAGGCGCTTGCGAGGCTGTGAACAGTTTCACCTGGTCCCCCAGCTTCGACATGGACAAGACTGTCGGATCGCCCCAGGTCTTGAGATCGTTCTTTCTTGCCTGTGCCTCCGGCGAGAGCAGGAAGTTGGATACGACCTGTGCTCCTGCCTTGGCCTTGGCATTGGCCGGGATCGCCACAAAATGCGTGTTGCCAATCGTTCCGGCCATGTGTTGCCAGGCAATCGTCGTTGCCGGCAAGGTACCTGCCGCCACGAGGTTTGCGGGTTCATTGGGATTGAAAGTGATACCGACCAGCAATTCACCATCCGCCACCATCTGGGTGATCTGGGCCTGATCCTTCGGAAACTGCCTGCCTTCGCGCCAGAACGATTTGTGTGTTTCATCGAGAAACGCAAACAGCGGTTCGGCGGTTTTCCTGAATGCAGTTTCGTCAACGGGCAAAGGAAAGACGGATTTATCTGTTGTGGTTTCGACCAGGGCCTGCTTCAGGAACGTTGTGCCATAAAAATCGGGCGGTGCAGAATAGGTGACTCGGCCGGGGTTGGCTTTGGCGAAGCTTGCCAGTTCCACCATGGATTTCGGCGGTGCAGTGACTTTTGCGCCATCGGCAAAGAATGTGAACTGCGCCATGCCCCAGGGACTTTCGAGGCCTTGCACGGGTTCCTGAAAATCGACGCGAGTGGTTGGTTTTCCTTCTATGTCGACGAAACGGAAATTCGGCAGGCTTTCGGCGAAGGGGCCAAAAAGCATGTTGCCATTTTTCATGATTCGAAAATTCTCGCCGTTGATCCAGACGAGGTCAACCGAGCCATCCTGCTTGCCGGCTGCGATCTCGTCGCGCACGCGTTTTACGACTTCAGCGGTGTCGGTGATCTTGACGTGTTCGAGGGTAACGCCGTGGCGGGATTTCAACTCATCGCCTGCCCACTTGATATAAGCATTTATCGTGTCGGAGCCGGCCCAGGCATTGAAATAGACCGTCTGGCCCTCGGCTTCGACTTCTATGGTGCTCCAGTCGGCTGCCACGGCCATGCGACTGCCAGAAAGTACCATGGCGGCTCCTGCGATGAAATTCCTGCGTGATATTGCCATGATTATCGGTTTTTGCCCTTTGTTGTGCGTCACATTAGTCCAAGTCCTGCAGATTCGGCATCACGACCGCAGCCGGGTGTTCAGTTTTTCGTGAACGGTGTTGACAGAAATTTAACCTTACTGACGCCACTTAGTTCTTCCTCCAAGCAGACGAAATGCGCCGCGTGACCTTGCAAACCCATGCCCCTGTGAAAACCCGCCGTCCGGTTCTGGCGCTGCTGACGGTGGTTGCTTCGCTTGGCCTTGCCGGATTTGTCGGTATGCAGGCGCTTGAGAAAAAGCGTCAGAATGACTTGCGCTGGGAACGTGCGGCTGCCGGCGAGATCACGGGAAGCATGTCCAAAGCGACTGAATATGGGCCATCGGGCCTGCCGCTGCCGCGCTTTGTGAGTCTCAAGTCAGCCAAGGTCAATGTGCGGCGCGGACCTTCGAGCGATCATGGCGTGGCGTGGGTGTTCCAGCGCAAGGGGCTACCTGTCGAGATTACCGCGGAATTTGACAACTGGCGGCGCATCCGTGACTCGGAGGGCACTGAAGGTTGGATCCTGCAACAGATGCTGAGCGGCAAGCGCACTGTCTATATTCACGGAACTCCGGTCAATATCCATGAAGAACCAGATAGCAAGAGCGCGGTTCTGGCCAGTCTTGCGCCCGGCGTGAGCGGCGAAGTCGAAGAGTGCAGTGGTGCCTGGTGCCTGATTTCAGCTGGCGGATACGACGGTTATGTCGTGCAGGAAAAACTGTGGGGCGTCTATCCCGGCGAGCAGGTGAACTAAGCTTTTTTCAGCCTGACAATGATGTCAATACGGTCAATGATCCTGCCTTTTGGTGCGGCGGGGATTCCGGAAATCTCAAGTGCCTGCGGATCTATGTCTGACAGTTCGCCCGTCTCTTCATCGAGAAAATGGCAATGGTTCGAGGTCTTGGTGTCGTAGTAACTGCGCTCACCTTCAATCGACACTTCACGGATCAGTCCAGCGTCACTGAATTGGTGCAAGGTGTTGTATACCGTTGCCAGCGACACGCCGACGCGGGATTTTTTGGCCTCATCATGCAGGCTTTCGGCGCTCACATGGCGGTCGCAGCCGTTGAACAACAGCTTCGCCAAAGTGAGGCGCTGGCGCGTTGGGCGCAACCCGGCCTGGCGCAATTTGTCGGCAACGAGATCCGTCTTATCCATGGCTGATCTATAGGGAATCCTGGGGTTCATGGCAACCGGACCATGGTTTTGGTGTGTGCCTTTACGTTTGCGACTATCTTGTCTAGCTTGCCTGCATGATTTGCGGGAGGACCAGCATGTTAAGGATTTTGAAGCAGGGACTTTTGGTGTCAACGCTGACGCTGGTCTTTTTTGGAGAATTGGTGGCACCGACGCAGGCGCAGGACGCCATGCGGGCCTTGGGCTCTGTCACCTACACGCCGGAGCCAATTGTCGAGCAGCGCGGGGTTTTCGCTTTGCGACCTGATGACCAGATCATTCGCGCGTTGCGCTTCGAGTCGGTCAGCGGGAGCGCTGACATTGTGGAAGTTCGCCTGGTCTATCGCAGTGGCGAAGTTGAACGGGTGCGGATGGGCGACAGGTTGAGGCCCGGGACACTGACCAATGTGGTGCGGATGTATGACAACAGGCCGCTCAAGCAAATAGAAGTGACCTATGTGCCAACAGGAGCTGTGACATTGGTCTTGCGGGCTGAAACGCGCCGACCAGACCCCCCACCGCCGCCGCCGCCACCAAAGCCGGTGCAGCAATGGTCGCAGCTTGGCTGCAAGAACGTCGGTTTCCTGATTGACCGCGATGTTGTGGCGGTAAATTCCGATACGCCGTTTCGGGCACTCAGATTGCGCTCGACCGGATATGATCTGGAGATGATTGAGATGGGCGTGGTATTCGTCAACGGTCAGCGCGACACATATAGGCTCAATGTTGTCATCCCGTCGGGTAGCTACACAAGCCCGATTGATCTGCGCGGCGAACGGCGGCGCATCCGGCAGGTGGAGCTGGTCTATCGTACGCGGGTGTTGTCAAACCAGAAGACGCAGCTTTGCGTCGATGGTCTTGTCGCTGCGGCGCAGTAAGCCCATGGCACAGCAAAAAACGGCACTGATCTTCTGGGGTGGGTGGGACGGACATACGCCGGAGCGCAGCGCAGAGGTGGTTCGCGGCATGCTCGCTGACAATGGATTTGCCGTGCAGGTCGTGCCGGGAACGCAGTGTCTGGCAGGTGACTTGTCAGGCCTTGACCTTATCGTGCCAATGATCACGATGAGCACTGTCGGCAAGGAAGAAGTTGCAAACCTGTGTGCCGCGGTGCGCGAAGGTGCGGGGCTTGGAGGCATGCATGGGCTGATGTGTGACAGTTTCAGGAATGAAACGGAATATCAGTTCATGACCGGTGGCCAGTGGGTTTCACATCCGGGCAATATTATCGACTATCGCGTCAATGTTGCGAAGGCTGGTGATCCCGTGATGCATGGGGTCAAGGATTTCGATTACCGCTCGGAGCAGTACTACATGCATGTTGATCCCGCCATTGAGGTGCTGGCGACCACGACGTTCGACGGTACACATTGCGACTGGGTGAAGGGCGTGGTGATGCCGGTTGTCTGGAAAAAGACATACGGCAAGGGCCGGATCTTCTACTCAGCGCTGGGCCACACGGCGGACGAGTTTATAGTGCCGGAGATGCGAAAAATGTTGGAGCGCGGGCTTGTTTGGGCCGCGCGATAGCTTTGCCAAGGCCTGCAGAGACGTGTAAAGGGTCCGCTACCAAAGAGACCCACGGTTTGATTCTGGTTCATTCTGGGGGCGTGTGCAGGGAGACGACAAGAACAACATGACAGCGCGGAAATCCAGCTTCACCTATGAAGAATTGTTGACTTGTGGTCGTGGCGAATTGTTTGGCCCCGGAAATGCGCAGTTGCCACTGCCTCCCATGTTGATGTTTGACCGCATCACTTCGATTGAAGAAAAAGGCGGGTCTGCCGGGCTTGGCAAGATTGTTGCCGAACTCGACATCAACAAGGACCTGTGGTTTTTTCCGTGCCACTTCCAGGGCGATCCGGTCATGCCTGGTTGTCTCGGTCTTGATGCCCTGTGGCAGCTCACCGGCTTTTTCCTTGGCTGGCTGGGCGAACCCGGCAAGGGCCGCGCCCTTGGTGTTGGGGAAGTGAAGTTGACTGGCATGGTGACTCCAGCAGTCAAAAAAGTGACATATGAAGTCGATGTCACACGGCTCATTCTGCGCAAGCTGAAGCTTGCCGTGGCCAATGGCATCCTGAAGGCAGATGGCGAAACCGTCTATCAAGTCACCGACATGAAGGTCGGCTTGTTTGAACCAGCTGGCGCGAAATGATGCTTCTCCGAGTCGTCATATTGCGCCCATTTATCAGTCGCGGCATCTTGCGGAAAACCGGTATCCACTTTTCCGCATGCCGCTGTTAGCATAAGGAATCCAGCACATGCGTCGAGTTGTCGTCACAGGTATGGGCATCGTTTCATCGATCGGAAATTCTTCGCAGGAAGTCACTGCTTCTTTGCGCGAAGCAAAGAGCGGGATTGTAGCCGCGCCAAAATACGCTGAACTTGGCTTCCGCTGCCAGGTCCATGGCGCGCCCAATTTTGATGCCGAACAGGTGGACCGTCGTGCTCGTCGCTTCATGGCCGATGGCGGCATCTGGAATTATGCGTCAATGGAACAGGCCATTAGCGATTCAGGTCTTGAGGAGAAAGACATCAAGAATGATCGTACCGGCATCATCATGGGCTCGGGCGGTCCCTCGACGCGCACCATTGTGGCTGCGGCTGATACGGCCCGCGAAAAAGGCCCGAAGCGCGTCGGCCCCTTTGCCGTTCCGCCGTCGATGTCATCAGCCCATTCAGCTGTTCTTGCCACGCCCTTTGGCATTCGCGGCGTGAATTACACGATTTCGTCTGCCTGTGCGACGTCAGCACATTGCATCGGCAATGCGGCGGAGATGATCCAATGGGGAAAGCAGGATGTGATGTTTGCGGGCGGTGGTGAAGAGCTGGACTGGACGTTGTCAGTCCTGTTCGATGCCATGGGTGCCATGTCGTCCAAGTACAATGCAACGCCCTCAACCGCGTCGCGTGCCTATGACAAGAACCGTGACGGTTTCGTCATCGCTGGCGGTGCAGGTGTCGTGGTGCTCGAAGAGCTTGAGCATGCCAAGGCGCGCGGAGCCAAGATCTATGCCGAGCTGGTTGGCTATGGTGCCACGAGCGACGGATATGACATGGTTGCACCCTCTGGTGAAGGTGCGGTTCGCTGCATGAAACAGGCGCTGGCGACGGTCAAAGAAAAAATTGATTACATCAACCCGCATGGCACCTCGACGCCGGTCGGCGACAAGAGAGAAATTGAGGCGATCCGCGAAGTATTCGGTTCGAACATTCCACCGATTTCGTCCACGAAGTCACTTACCGGACATTCACTCGGGGCGACTGGTGTGCAGGAATCGATCTATGCCATGTTGATGATGAAGAACGGATTCCTTGCCGAAAGTGCCCATATCGAAGAGCTGGATCCGGATTTTGCCGATATGCCAATCCTGCGCAAACGCGTTGACAATGCCAAGGTCGACACGGTTCTTTCCAACAGTTTTGGCTTCGGTGGCACCAACGCCACGCTCGTCTTTCAGCGCTACAACGGTTAATTCATGACACACCCGATTATGCAGGGAAAACGCGGTCTCATCATGGGGGTTGCGAATGACCACTCGATTGCCTGGGGCATTGCGAGCGAATTGCACAAGCACGGAGCCGAGCTTGCCTTTACCTATCAGGGCGAAGCTTTCGGCAAACGCCTTGCGCCACTTGCCGAGTCAGTCGGGTCGAAAGTGCTGTTGCCTTGTGATGTCGAGGATATTGCGAGTGTCGATGCGGTCTTCGAACAGCTGAAGCAGGGCTGGGGCACAATTGACTTTCTGGTACACTCCATCGCCTTTGCCGACAAGAATGAGCTCAAGGGCAAATATGCTGATACGTCACGCGAAAATTTTTCGAAGGCCTTGCTGATATCGTGTTTCTCATTCACCGAGATTGCCAAGCGGGCGGCAACCCTCATGCCAAACGGCGGGTCGATGGTAACACTCACCTATGGCGGTTCGACGCGGGTGATGCCCAACTACAATGTGATGGGCGTTGCCAAGGCAGCGCTTGAAGCATCAGTGCGTTATCTTGCTGCCGATTATGGTCCGCAGGGCATCCGCGTGAATGCGATTTCGGCGGGCCCGATGCGCACACTTGCCGGGGCAGGTATTGGCGATGCGCGCGCCATGTTCAATTTCCAGCAAGCGCATTCACCGTTGCGGCGCAATGTGGCACTGGAAGAAGTTGGCGGAGCTGGCGTTTACCTGTTGTCGCCGATGTCGGGTGGGGTGACAGGCGAGATTCATTTTGTCGACGCCGGCTACAATATCATTTCCATGCCACGGCCAGATGATTTGGTGAAAGCTTAGCCCGATGAAAACGCATTCCCAACTCCTCGATGCCTATGCTGAACTTGTCGTCAAGTCCGGCGTCAATATTGGCGTGGGCCAGCAGCTGATCATCTCCGCGCCGATTGAAGCGCTGGAGCTGGTGCGGCGGATCACGTTTCATGCCTACAAGGCCGGGGCTTCACTTGTGACCACGCTCTATTCCGATGAGCAGACGACGTTGATGCGGTTTCAGCAGGGCCGCGAAAGCGGTTTTGATACGGCTGCAAGCTGGCTTTTCAGCGGCATGGCAGATGCATTGCGCGATGGCACGGCAGCCCGGCTTGCGATCATTGGTGATGATCCTTCGTTGTTGTCGGCGCAGAATACCGATCACGTCGGGCGGGCCAACAAGGCGCGGTCAAAGGCTGCCAAACCGTTCATCGAAGTGATCACCGGTTTTGCCACAAACTGGTGCGTGGTTTCGTGCGCTACTCCAGCCCTCGCAAAGTCGGTGTTTCCGGGCTTGTCCGAACATGAAGCGCTGGCGAAGTTGTGGACCGCCATCTTCAAATGCACGCGCGCGGACCAACCCGACCCTGTGCAGGCCTGGGTGGAGCATTCGAAGAACTTGCATGCGCGGACGGACATGTTGAACAAGAAGCGCTATGCCGCGCTCAAGTACAAGGGACCCGGAACGGATTTCACGTTAGGGCTGGTTGACGATCACGTGTGGGCGGGTGGTGCGTCGCGCGCCAAGAACGGGATTGTGTGCAATCCCAATATTCCATCGGAAGAAGTGTTCACCATGCCGCATCGCGAACGGGTCGACGGCGTGGTGCGGTCGACGAAGCCCCTGTCCTATCAAGGAACCATGATAGACGGCATCCGCGTGCGCTTTGAAAAAGGGCGCATAATCGAAGGTTCGGCGGAAAAGGGAAATGACGTGTTCCGCAAGATGATCGAGACGGACGAAGGCGCATCGCGGCTTGGCGAAGTTGCGCTGGTGCCGCATTCATCGCCGATCTCGGCCACGGGACTTGTGTTCAACGAAACTCTCTATGATGAAAATGCCGCAAGCCACATTGCCATCGGCCAGGCGTATTCGCAGAACATCAAGGATGCCGACAAGCTGACATCAGAACAGAAACTGGCAGCTGGAATGAATTCCAGTATCGTGCACACGGACTGGATGATCGGTTCAGGCGAGCTTGATGTCGATGGTGTGTTTGCTGATGGAACGTCTGAGCCGTTGATGCGCAAGGGTGAGTGGGCAGATTAAAGTTTCCGCAGGAACACACTTCGCACCTTGTGGTCGGCGCCTTTGCGCAACACGAGATCGGCGCGTGGGCGGGTGGGCAGGATGTTTTCGCGCAAGTTGACCAGATTGATGGTGGCCCAGATGCGGTTGGCCATGTCGCGAGCCTCTTCATCGGTCAGGCTGGCATAGCGATGGAAATATGACTTTGGGTCCTTGAAGGCAGAATCGCGCAAGGTGAAAAAACGCTCAATATACCAACTGCGCAAATCGTCCTCGTCAGCGTCAATAAAGATTGAAAAATCGAAAAAATCCGAGGTGTTTGGTATGCCCCTGCCGTCGCGAGGCGGCCTGCCGGTTTGCAGCACGTTGATGCCTTCAACGATCAGGATATCCGGCTGATCGATCAGCTGCGTCTTGTCCGGCAGCACGTCATAGACCAGATGCGAATACATTGGTGCCTCGACGTCGCGCTCGCCCGATTTGATATCCGACATGAAGCGCAGGATGCGGGCGAGGTCGTAGCTTTCCGGAAATCCCTTGCGATTCATCAGTCCTTCACGTTCAAGAACGGAATTGGGCATGAGAAATCCGTCGGTGGTTACCAGATCGACTTTCGGATGCGAGGGCCAACGCGACAGCAGGCGGCGGAGGATGCGCGCGGTGGTGCTCTTGCCGCTCGAGACTGAACCGCCGACGCCAATCACATAGGGCACTTTCATATCGGTGCGATGCAGGAACACGTTGGATGCCTGGAACAGTCGCTGGCTCGCTTGCACATAAAGATTGAGCAGGCGTGACATCGGCAAATAGATCGCTTCAACTTCGCTGAGGTCGATCTTGTCATTGAGGCTCCGGACTTCTTCAAGATCGGCCGCCGTCAAAGTCATTGGCGTGTCTTCGCGCAGAACCGCCCACTCATCACGGGCGAAGCGGCGGAAGGGAGAAACTTCGCGGGCGAAATCCTCGCGGTCAAACAAAGCGCGTTCAAGCATTGGTGCGTGCTGCCTTCTCTGTGAGGCCGGAGGTTCCTTCGCGGCGCTTGAGTTCAGCCATCACGTCTTCGGTTTTCACACCTGCCGCCTGCAGAAGAACCAGCAAGTGGTACAACACATCAGCGGCTTCGGCGGTTGCTTCAGTGGTCTTGGACTGCACCGATGCGAGTGCGAGCTCGACTGCTTCCTCGCCAAATTTCTTGGCGCATTTCTCGACACCTTTGGCGATGAGCTGGGCCGTGTAAGATGAGTCCGGCGAAGCCTTCGCCTTTGCGGCGATGTCGTCGGCCAATTTTTCGAGTTGGTTGAATTTGCCCATCACAATCTCACAGGTATTCCGGCTTGCGCCATGGCTTGTTTCGTCTGGCCAATTGTAAAGGTTCCAAAATGGAAAATCGAGGCCGCGAGTACAGCTGTCGCGTGGCCGTCGCGAATGCCTTCCACCATGTGTTCGAGCGTACCCACGCCGCCCGATGCAATGACCGGAATCTTCACCGCATCGGCAATTGCCCGGGTCAGCGGGATGTTGAAGCCCTTGCCGGTGCCGTCGCGATCCATCGAGGTCAGCAGGATTTCGCCAGCACCCAGGCTCTCGACGTCTTTGGCAAATGCGACGGCGTCGATGCCGGTTTCCTTGCGTCCGCCATGGGTGAAGATTTCGAATTTGCCAGGCGCGGTTTGCTTGGCGTCGATTGCTACGACGATGCATTGAGAGCCGAATTTTTCGGCGGCTTCTTTCACAAACTGGCGATTGGCTACGGCGGCAGAATTGATCGACACCTTGTCGGCGCCCGCCAGCAAAAGTGCGCGAATGTCATCCAGCGTTCGCACGCCACCGCCCACCGTGAGTGGCATGAAACATTGTTCTGCGGTTTTCCTCACCACATCGAGCATGATGCCACGGCCTTCATGCGTTGCGGCAATATCGAGAAAGCAGAGTTCGTCTGCGCCTGCTGCATCATAGGCCTTGGCGGCTTCGACTGGATCGCCTGCATCCTTGAGGTCAACAAAGTTGATGCCCTTGACGACGCGACCATCCTTGACGTCGAGGCAGGGGATGACACGGGCTTTCAGCATCAACGGCCTCCGGACACGCGAATTGTGGTTGCAGTGATGTAAGACGCAGCTTCGCTCAGCGCAAAGATGATGGTGCCAGCAACTTCTTCGGCGGAGCCCGCCCGTTTCATCGGGATCATTGGCGTCAGGCGCTTGACGCGGCCCGGCTCTTCAGTTGAGCGCGCGTGGATTTCGGTCTCGGTGAGACCTGGTGCCACGGCGACCACGCGGATGTTTTCCTCCGCCAGTTCGCGGCCAAGGCCAATCGTGAAGGAATCAATTGCGCCCTTGCTCGCTGCATACCAGGTGTATTCACCCGGACTGCCGATGGTTGAAGCGCCAGACGTGACATTCACAATGACGCCACCAAGTCCGCCATGGCGGGTTGACATGCGCTTGACCGCCTCGCGACATGCGAAGATGGTGCCGTTCACATTGATGGCGATGGTTGAAATAATTGTCGCGTCGCTTGCTTCGTCAAGGCGCGAACTCTTGCCGGTGATACCGGCGCTGTTCACCAATGCAGTGAGCGGACCGAAGGCTTCTTCCGTTGTATCGAAGATGCGTACGATGTCAGCGAGTTGAGAGACATCGCCCTGGATGGCGATGGCCTTGCCGCCTGCTGATTTGATTTCTCTTACCAGTTCATTTGCTGGTTCCCGGTCGGAGAGATAGTTCACGGCGACGGCGTAGCCTGCCTGACTTGCAAGCCTGCATGTGGCAGCACCAATGCCGCGTCCGCCGCCGGTGACGAGAAGCACTTTGCTCATGGTGTAGCCTTTGCAATTTTTAGCAGCGCTGCATTTGCATCAAGCCTGCCATCATAAAGGGCACGACCGGTTATGGCACCTGCGAGTTTTTTTGCGTCAGGCTGCAACAAGCGGTCAATATCGTGCATCGAAGCGAGGCCTCCTGATGCGATAACAGGAATTGAGACAGCGTTGGCGAGTTCAATAGTGGACGGCCAGTTGATGCCAGCCAAGATGCCATCTCGGTCAATGTCGGTGTAGATGATGGCGGCGACACCTGCGCCTTCAAACTTTTTCGCGAGTTCGACGATGCCAAGGGTGGATGCTTCGGCCCAACCCTCCACTGCGACCTTGCCGCCTTTTGCGTCAATCCCGACGGCAATCCTGCCGGGGAAAATTCTGCACGCTTGTTTCACCAATTCAGGATCGCGCACGGCGACGGTTCCGAGAATGACACGGGCGAGATTCTTGTCGAGCCAATTTTCAATGTGTTTCAAGGTGCGGATGCCGCCGCCCAACTGCACCGGATTTTTTGTGGCCTTGAGGATGGCTTCGACGGCTGTGCCATTCACCGACTGGCCTTCGAATGCGCCATTCAGATCGACGACGTGCAGCCACTTGAAACCCTGTTCTTCAAAAGTCCGTGCCTGTGCGGCTGGGTCGTCGTTGTAAATTGTTGCTTGCGTCATGTCGCCGAGTTTCAGGCGCACACACTTGCCGTCCTTGAGGTCGATGGCGGGGAAGAGGATCATGGTGCTACCGTTTCGCATATCCGCAAAAGATAACCATCAGGGTCTTGCACCAAGAATTGCTTCTGCACCACTTGCGTTGAACCGGTGCGGTAGGTTTTTACTTCGGGCTCCATGTAGAGTGGCCACCCTGATTCACGCAAAGCGTTCAATATATTGCTCAAGTCACTGATTTCGATTTGAAAATTGATGCCGCGCCCAAGTGGCTGGGCGAGTTTGCCAGTGATCCACTGACGTTGTGCCGGGTCAATTTGCTCCAGCATCACCTGTGTGCCATCGCGATCCAGATAAGCAAAGTTTTCTTCAGGACGATCATAGGCGACAATGAAGCCAATGTGATTGCACCAGAATGCGAGACTTGCCTGCAAATTTTCGACGAGAAATTCAGGAACGAGTTTCACGGCTTCCACCTGAGGAAATTGGCGATGAGTTTGAGGCCGAGCTCCTGGCTCTTCTCCGGGTGAAACTGCGTGCCGATGATATTTTCATAGCCAATAATTGCCGTGACGGGGCCGCCGTAGTCGCTGGTTGCGATGACGTCGTCGGGCAAGGCCGTTTGCATGTGATAGGAGTGGACGAAGTATGCGTGCAACGATGACTCAATGCCGTTCAGCACGTCATGTGATCCGTGTACGGACAATGTGTTCCAGCCCATGTGGGGAATCTTGAGGGCGGGATCCGATGGCGCGATCTTGACGACATCACCCGCGACCCAGCCGAGGCCTTGTGTCACTTCGTGTTCCAGCCCACGGGTGGCCATCAGCTGCATGCCGACACAGATGCCGAGAAACGGTTTGCCCTTCTGGATCACCTGTTCCTGCAAACACTCGCGCATGCCTGCGATGGCATAAAGACCGTTGCGGCAATCCTTGAAGGCACCGACACCGGGCAACACGATGCGGTCGGCTCGTGCGACATCTTCAGGGCGCGAAGTGACCAACACCTTGCCGCCTACTTTGCTGTCGCGGGCCGCGCGTTCAAAAGCCTTGTGGGCCGAATGCAGGTTGCCCGACCCGTAATCGATGATGACGGTCAGCATCAGCCCTGCAGCGATCCCTTGGTCGAAGGAATCCTGTCCTTTTGGCGCGGGTCAATTTCGATGGCGTCGCGCAGGGCACGGGCGAGTGCCTTGAACGAAGACTCGGCGATGTGATGGGCGTTGACGCCGTAGGCATTTTCGAGATGCAGCGTGATGCCTGCATTCATGGCGAATGCCTGAAACCATTCGCGCACCAGGTCGGTGTCAAATGTGCCTATTTTGGGTCTTGCATATTCACAGCGAAACACCAGGAATGGCCGTCCGGATACGTCGATGGCGCAGCGGGTCAGGGTTTCGTCCATGGGAAGATCACAAGAGGCGTAGCGGCGAATGCCCTTGCGGTCGCCCAAGGCTTTGGCAATGCCCTGGCCCAGTGCAATGCCTGAATCTTCTGTTGTGTGGTGATCGTCGATGTGGAGATCGCCCTTGGCGTTAAGCTTAATGTCAATCAGCGAGTGGCGCGCCAGCTGTTCCAGCATGTGGTCGAGGAAGCCAATTCCGGTTGAAATGTCATAAGCCCCAGTGCCGTCGAGGTCGATCTCGCAGGTGACGCTGGTCTCGGTGGTTTTGCGGGAAATGCTGGCTTTTCGCATGGATTATTGCCTTTCGTGGCGGTTCCTAGCAGATGCGGGCCGGAATGCAAAATGGCAGTCCCAAGAGCGGCCGGAGGTGGCAATTACGATAGGATTTTCATCAAGTTGGATTTGACCCGGCAAGGATTTGCCGCTTGATTTCAACAGACAAGTTGAGCGGGGTAGGGAGCCTCATTCAACGCAGTTGCAGTGAAGTCCGGGGGCACAATATGACGTCAGTGAATTTTGAATTCACCAACCCACGCGCGAGAGAGCTCGCGTTCGATCCCTTGCATGATGGTCAAGCAGGAAAAGGGATCGTGGGCCAATTCAAGGACCGCAGCATGGCTCAATTGAAGACCCAAATGCAGAATTTGCTTATTGCATCGCTTCGCCCCTATATCGCGGCTGAATTGCCGGGTTGGGGAATTCTTTACCGGGTGGCCATCGGGTCGCGTTCGCGCGATCGCATGTGGTCAAATGCCGAGCCCCGGTTTTCCCGCAACAAGTTCCATCCCTTCGCGATGCGCTATCACCTGTCGATCTGGGCGGATCGCGAGGCTTATTTCCTGCGGCGCTGGCATGATCTCGCCACGCAAATATTCATGCGCGACATCATCCGGCAAGGTGACACGGTTGTCGATATCGGTGCAGCGCGCGGCATGTTCACGCTGTTTGCGGCCTATCTCACAGGTGCCACCGGCAAGGTGATAGCCTATGAACCGAACCCCATCATGCGCAGCATTCTGGAACGTGACCTGCTTGGCAATCGCATCCGCAACGTCTTTGTCAGCAACAAGGCCGCAGGATCGAGAGCAGAAACGCGAACCCTTGTTGTGCCGCGCCAGGATGCACCTTCGGCCTCCTTCGGTGTTACCGCTGCCAGCGATCCCATGAGTTACAAGTTCGATGCAGACGTCGAACCGGGAGACAATTCGCTTGCACATGAGCGGCCCGTGCTGATCAAGATTGCGACAGAAGGGTTCGAGACCGAAACCATTCGCGGCCTGAAGGATACCATATCGCGTTGCCACCCCGTGTTGGTCACCGATCTTTCGGACCGGCGACTGGTTGATTGTGGCTCGTCTGCTAGCGAGATGGTAAAGCTGTTGGCCGGCATGGGATATCTCGGGTTCAAGATCACGCTGAGTGAGCACAGCGAAATGGCCAACTGGTCGATCAGGCCATTGTCGCCCAAAGATCGCGAGATCAAGGCTGTCTGGGTTCATGCCAATTCACCCGCCGAGGCACGTGGACAAATTCTTGACCGGATGATTGCAAGCTAATCGTCAGCCTTTTCTTTTCGCCTGCGAAGCCCTACATCTAGCCTCTTGATGGAGCAGATGATGGGTGAACCCGTTCAATGGCATGGCACGACAATTCTCACCGTGCGCAAGGGCAACAGAGTTGTGATTGCGGGTGACGGTCAGGTGTCACTCGGCCAGACGATCATCAAGGGCAATGCGCGCAAGGTGCGCCCCTTGGGTACAGGCCAGGTGATTGCTGGCTTTGCCGGAGCCACGGCGGATGCCATGACCCTGTTTGAGCGGCTGGAAGGCAAACTCGAAAAATTTCCGGCGCAGCTGACGCGGGCCTGTGTCGATCTGGCCAAGGACTGGCGTACAGATCGCTATCTGCGACGGCTGGAAGCCATGATGATCGTTGCCGACAAGAATGTGTCACTGGTGTTGACAGGTACAGGCGATGTGCTGGAGCCGGAGAATGGCGTCACGGCGATTGGTTCTGGCGGCAATTACGCGTTGGCTGCTGCGCGCGCCCTTATTGACACAGACATGGATGCAGAAGCGATTGCGCGAAAGGCGATGAAAATTGCCGCCGAAATTTGTGTCTATACGAATGGCAACCTCACCGTGGAAATACTGGATGCCATCAGTTGAGTTTGTGCCGCTCACCGAAGCCCACCGTCCCTTGCTGCTCCGCTGGCTTTCAACGCCGCACGCCCAAGAATGGTGGGGCGAACCAAATGTAGAACTGCGTCTCAGCTATGCTGTCGAAGGCGGCGAGCACCAACCCTTCATCGCCTGTATCAACGGCGCACCCATCGCATACATCCAGGCTTGGTGGCCGACCAAACATCCGGACTATCCCTGGCAGCACGGTATGACATCCACCACGCGCGGTATCGACATCACCATCGGCGACGAAATCAACCTCAACAAGGGCTACGGTTCCCTCATCGTCAAACACTTCGCCGCAAAACTATTTGCCGAAGGTGCAACCCGCCTCATCATCGACCCCGACAAGTCAAACGTACGGGCCGTCAAGGCTTACATGAAGGCAGGCTTCACCCCATATGACGAATACAAGGGTGATGTGCTCATGGAACTCTTGCCGGAAGACTTTGACTATGCTGCAGGCTACGCACAAAATTAAGGACAATCATGACCACTTTCACTCCCCGCGAAATCGTTTCTGAACTCGACCGCTACATCATTGGCCAGCATGATGCGAAGCGGGCTGTGGCGATTGCACTTCGCAACCGTTGGCGCAGGCAGCAACTCACCGGCCAGATGCGTGAAGAAGTCAGCCCGAAAAACATCTTGATGATCGGGCCCACCGGCGTTGGCAAAACTGAAATCGCGCGACGGCTGGCGAAGCTTGCCAATGCGCCTTTCATCAAGGTTGAAGCAACGAAGTTCACGGAAGTCGGTTATGTCGGCCGTGATGTAGACCAAATGATCCGCGATCTGCTGGAGGCAGGCATCGGCATGATCAAGACTGCGCGGCGCAAAGACGTCGAAGCGCAGGCACATGTCAATGCCGAGGAGCGCGTGCTTGATGCACTTGTTGGTGTGAATGCGAGCGAGACGACGCGCGATTCTTTCCGCAAGAAATTGCGCGCCAATGAACTCGACACGAAGGAGATTGAAATCCAGGTTGCCGATTCAGGTGGAGCGCCGATGTTTGACATTCCGGGCATGCCGGGTGGGTCAGCGTCGATCATCAACATCACCGACATGATGGGCAAGGCCTTCGGGCAACGTACCAAACCACGCAAGCTCAGCGTGGCTGCAGCGCATGAGGTGTTGCTGGCAGAAGAGAGCGAGAAGCTCCTGGATCAGGAGAAGATTGTCGGTGAAGCGATTGATGCGGTTGAGAATAATGGTATCGTGTTTCTGGATGAAGTGGACAAGATTTGTGCGCGGAGCGAACGTGGCGGGGCTGATGTCAGCCGCGAAGGCGTGCAGCGCGATTTGCTGCCGCTCATCGAAGGCACCACGGTTTCGACGAAGCATGGTCCGGTGAAGACAGACCACATCCTGTTTATTGCGTCAGGTGCATTTCACGTGGCGAAGCCTTCGGACTTGCTGCCAGAGTTGCAGGGGCGATTGCCCATTCGTGTGGAATTGAAAGCATTGGGGCAAGATGAGTTCCGGCGCATTCTCATCGAGCCTGAGGCGAGTCTCTTGAAACAATACAAGGCGCTGATGGCGACAGAGGGTGTGACGCTTGACGTCACCGAAGACGGTGTTGCGGCAATCGCGCGAATTGCAGCGGAGATCAATTCATCGATCGAAAATATCGGCGCGCGACGATTGCAAACCGTGATGGAGCGGGTGCTTGACGAAGTGAGCTTCACGGCGACGGATCGTGGTGGCGAAACCATTGTGATCGATGCGCCATTCGTCGAGAAGCATCTGGGTGATCTGGCGAAAGATACGGATCTGTCGAAATTTATTTTGTGAATGCATTATCCGTTCACTGCCAGGAACACCGAGTACAACGTGGTGCAGCCGCAAATGAACAGTCTGTTGCGCTTGGCGCTGCCGAAGCAGACATTGCCGACGATTTCCGGAATCCTGATCTTGCCGATCAGGGTGCCGTCGGGGTCAAAACAATGAACGCCATCGCCAGCGCTGGTCCAGATGCGGCCATCCGTGTCGATGCGGAAGCCATCAAACAGTCCGGCCGTGCAGTCGGCAAAAACCGATGACTTGCCGAGTGATTTGCCGTCAGGCTTCACGTCGAAGCGGCGGATGTGCTTGGGGCCGTTGACCTTGTGCGAAATTCCGGTGTCGGCGATGTAGAGATGTTTTTCATCGCGTGAGAAGGCCAAGCCATTCGGCTTCTCGAAGTCATCGGCAACAAGAGTTATTTCGCCCGATGGATCAATCCGATAGACATTGCAGGCACCAATTTCGCTTTCGGCCCTGCCACCTTCATAATCGATCAATATGCCATATGACGGGTCGGTGAACCAGATCGAGCCATCGGATTTTACCACGACGTCGTTGGGCGAATTGAAGCGCTTGCCCTGATAGCGGTCGGCCAGCACAGTGATTGACCCATCATGTTCGGTGCGGGTCACGCGGCGGCTCAAATGTTCACAGGAAACCAGGCGGCCAGCCAAGTCAGTGGTGTTGCCGTTGGAATTCTGCGATGGCTGGCGGAAGACCGAGACTGAGCCATCGGTTTCGTCAAAGCGCATCATGCGATTGTTGGGAATGTCGGAGAAGACCAGATATCGGCCAGCGGCAAACCAGGCAGGCCCCTCTGCCCACCTTGCGCCGGTCCAGAGGCGCTCGACACGGGCATGGCCGATCAGACATTGGTTGAAACGCGGGTCAAGACTTTCAAAACCAGTGCCTTCCGGCTCGCCATAGAACATTTTTTCACCTGTGTTATTAAGTGACCCATGAAATTCGAAACAGTCACGAGAGTCAACCGGAAGTCTCCAAAGCTCCTGATCTTTGATTGCGATGGTGTGCTGGTGGACAGTGAAATGCTGTCAGCCGGTGTACTCATGGGGATGATGGATGAAGTCGGGCTGCCGATTACCGACGCGATCTTCCGCAGCGATTTTCTCGGACGCAGTTTTGCCTCGGCTACAAAGAGGATTCTCGAGCGCTTTGGCAAGCCTCTGCCGGACGATTTCCAGCTGCGTTATCGCTCGCGATTATTGACGAAAATGCGCGGCAACCTGAAACGGATGGATGGATTGCAGGAGGTGCTGGACAGGATTGCAGTTCCGTATTGTCTCGCCACAGGCTCCAGTCCCGAGCGTCTTGCTGTGACGATGGAGGAGGCAAGATTTGCGTCCATATTTTCATGCCAACGCCTTTACGGCATCGCAAGTCGAACATGGCAAGCCGGCACCTGACCTGTTCCTGTTTGCAGCGCGGCAGATGGCGTTTGAACCTTCAGACTGCCTGGTGATCGAAGACAGCGAGATGGGAATTCGCGCGGCACAAGCGGCGGGCATGCAGGTTTGGCACTTTTCGGGAGGGTCCCATGTCAAGGCCGGGTATCGCATTCCTGACGCGGTGACGCCGGATCGGGTTGTCGCCGATATGGCCAGTCTTGGGCGGGCATTTGCCGAAATCGGAATTTGCAAGTAACGGTGTCGGCTCAAAGGACACACCGTGGCGCGTAAACCAGAACCAGAGCAGGACAGGCTTGACGATGCGGCGCGTGCCGGCTGGCTTTATTACATCGCCGGCAACACGCAAGATGAGATCGCGCGGAAGCTCGGCGTGTCGCGGCAAACCGCGCAGCGGCTGGTGTCGCTGGCGGTGACAGAGAAATTGATCAAGGTTCGTCTCGATCATCCCCTGGCAAATTGCCTGGCCCTGTCACAACGGCTGAAAGATGCGTTCGGATTGGAGTCGGTTGAAGTGGTGCCGTCTGATCCTGACTCCAAGTCCAATACGCAGGGCATTGCCGAAGCTGCAGCTGCCGAGCTTGAGCGCTATCTTGAGTCCCAGCATCCGACCATTGTCGCCATTGGCACGGGCCAGGCACTGCGTGCCATCGCCGAACAGGTATCGCCGATGGATTGCCCACAGCACAAGATCGTCTCGCTTGTTGGCAATATAGCACCTGATGGTTCGGCCACGATTTTTGAAGTTGCCAGCCGCATCGGTGACCGGGTGAAGGCACCCTATTACCCGATGCCACTGCCGGTGATTGCCACCACGGTGCAGGAGAAGAAAGCACTCATCAGCCAGAAATCGGCGCGCAATGTGGTTGATCTGGCGGAACAGGCGGATGTTTCGATTGTTGGCATTGGCACAATTGCCGACGATGCCGCACTTCTGCGGGACGGGTTTGTGAAGGCGGACGAAATCCGCTCTCTGATGCGGGCTGGTGCGGTGGGCGAAATCATTGGCTGGGCGTTTGATGCGAATGGCAGGTTGATCGAAGGCCTGACCAATGACCGGGTCTTGTCCGTGCCGTTGCAGTCACCCGCCAAGCGCAAAGTCATCGGCGTATCGATGGCCGTGCCGCGGTTGAAAGCGATCAAGGGCGCGCTCACAGGCAGGCTGATCAATGGCCTCATTACCAATGAGCGGATGGCGGAATTGTTGCTGAAATCTGGATAGTTTGTTGCTTACGAATCCGTTTGTCGATGCCGCGCGGAATCTGCTTTTCCTTGTCATAGAAGGGAAGATCGACAATTTCGCAGCTGTGCGATTTTCCATCAGCGGTCTTGAGTGTCAAATTCTTGCCCGCCCATTCACCAGCGGTTTTGAATCGCACATAGCCAATGCCACTTTTCAGATAGGGCGACACGGCACCAGCGGTCTGCAAGGTTTAGATGTGGTTGGCCGTGTGACCGTGCCGGTATTCTTTCACTTGCGCACGTGAGCTGA
This sequence comes from uncultured Alphaproteobacteria bacterium, assembly GCA_963738595.1. Classification (GTDB taxonomy): domain Bacteria; phylum Pseudomonadota; class Alphaproteobacteria; order Rhizobiales; family Aestuariivirgaceae; genus Aestuariivirga. The sequence goes on along the minus strand of CAVTXF010000014.1, from coordinate 6,809 downwards.
TTGCGGCCGCGAAACTCTACCGCCAACGCCCGACTTTGCAATCCAATTGCCCCCAATCCTGCCAACTTCACGCTTGACAGTGTCTGGAAATTAATTGAGTATCTGCCCTAGGTATGGGCAAAAGCCCATGCTTTTCCATTGGGAGGATTATTAATGAAAGCAGCATTCAGCGGCATCTTTGGTGCCATGATGTTCTCGGCACTTGCCACGACGGCATTCGCTGAAACCACACTGACAATCGCCACCGTGAACAACGGTGACATGATCCGCATGCAGGGTCTCACCGACGACTTCACATCCAAGAACCCAGACATCAAGCTGAACTGGGTCACACTCGAAGAAAACGACCTGCGTCAGAAAGTGACGACCGACATTTCGACCAAGGGCGGCCAATATGACGTGCTGACCATCGGCATGTACGAAACCCCGATCTGGGGCAAAAAGGGCTGGCTCGTTCCGCTGAAGGGCCTTGATGATGCTGCCGACATTCTGCCTGCTGTTGCAGGTGGCCTGTCCTACGACGGCACACTCTATGCTGCTCCGTTCTACGGCGAATCTTCTTTCGTCATGTACCGCAAGGACCTGATGGAGAAGGCAGGCCTGACGATGCCAGACGCACCTACCTGGGACTTCCTGATTGACGCTGCCGCCAAGATGACCGACCGCGCCAATGGCGTGAACGGCATCTGCCTTCGCGGCAAGGCAGGCTGGGGCGAAAACATGGCTTTCATTACCGCCATGTCCAACTCCTTCGGCGCACGCTGGTTCGACGAGAACTGGAAGCCACAGTTTGATTCACCAGAATGGAAAGATACGCTCAACACCTACCTCAAAGTGATGAAGGACTCTGGTCCTGAAGGCGCTTCGGGCAACGGCTTCTCGGAAAACCTGGCTCTCTTCCAGTCCGGCAAGTGCGGCATGTGGTCAGACGCCACGGCTGCTGGTTCCTTCGTTATCGATCCGAAGGCATCCTCGGTTGCTGCAAATGTTGGCTTCACCCTGGCGCCTGACAAGGGCCTCGGAAAACGCGCCAACTGGCTGTGGGCCTGGGCTCTCGCCATTCCTGCCGGTTCGCAGAAAACTGCAGAGGCAGAGAAGTTCATCAGCTGGGCAACATCGAAGGCCTACGGCGAACTCGTCGCCTCGAAAGAAGGCTGGGCAGCTGTGCCTCCAGGCACACGCACCTCGCTTTACAACAATCCAAAGTACCTCGAAGTGCCATTTGCAAAGATGACGCTTGAGTCAATGAATGCTGCTGATCCAACAAAGCCGTCTGTCAAGCCGGTTCCTTATGTTGGTGTGCAGTTCGTTGCCATTCCTGAATTTGCAGGTATCGCCACGAAGGTTGGTGAACTGTTCTCGGCAGCTCTTGCCGGCCAGATGAGCGCTGACGATGCACTCGCTCAGGCACAGACCTACACCACCGATGAAATGACCAAAGCTGGTTATATCAAGTAAGAACTGATCGCGCCCTTCCCCTGTCAAGGGGAAGGGCGTCTGCTTTCTTGATCCATTGTCCCGCCGTGAGGACAAGGATGCGGCTTGGTTCTGGTGGCACTCCACGAAGCTGCATCCCCGACTTCATGTGCACAACACAAGCGGACTAGAGGCGTAACGATGGCCACGCGGCGATCTCAAACAGTTGCAAAATGGGCGCTTGCTCCTTCCGTCGGCATCCTGTCGGGTTTTGCCTTCATTCCCTTGGCGCTGGTGTTTTACTATGCCTTCCTGCGTTACAACCTTCAGGACCCTGAAGGCGTGCGCTGGTTTTCGTACAATAATTTCTACTACTTCATGAAGGATCCTTACTTCGTGAAGAACCTGCTCAACACACTGCTGCTCGTTGGCGGCGTAATCATCACAACTGTGGTTGGTGGCGTTGGTCTTGCCATACTGCTGGACCAACCCTTTTGGGGGCGCGGAATTGTCCGTGTGCTGATGATCTCGCCCTTCTTCATCATGCCTACCGTGTCGTCCATGGTGTGGAAGAACCTGATCATGCATCCGGTGTTCGGGTTGTTCGCTGAAATCCAGCGCTGGTTCGGCGTAACGCAGCCGTTTGACTGGTTTGCGACTATCCCGCTGTTTTCAGTTGGCATCATCGTGGCGTGGCAATGGCTGCCATATTCTGCCCTCATCCTTTTGACGTCATTGCAGTCCCTCGATTCCGAGCAAAAAGATGCGGCCTCGATGGATGGTGCAAAATCCTGGGCCTATTTCCGTCATATCGTGCTGCCGCACCTGTCGCGCCCGATTGCGGTTGTCATTCTGATCCAGACCATTTTCCTGATGAATACCTTCGCCGAAATCAAGGTGACCAGCGTGGGGGGCTTTGCCGGCAACCTGACTTATCTGGTGTTCTCACAATTGCAGAACGCCAATGATATAGGTGCTGCAGCAGCTGGCGGCCTTATCGCGGTGGTGCTTGCCAACATCGTTTCGATCTTCCTCGTGCGCCTTGTCGGCAAGAATCTGGAGAGCTGATCCATGGCCGTGAAACCCTCTCCAACCCGCACGCGGCTGATCGGTCTCCTTGCATGGACCATTGGCATCCTCATGTTCTTTCCAATCATGTGGACCGCCATTGCGGCCTTCAAGTCGGAGTCTGACGCCTATTCCCTGCCGCAGACACTGTTTGTCTCGCCGTGGACCATGGAAAATTTTGCCGAGGTGCAACGCCGTTCGGATTATCTTGGCTACCTCATCAACACCATCATCATCGCCGGACTGTCCACGCTGCTTGGACTCATCTTCGCAGTGCCGGCGGCATGGTCGATGGCGTTTGCGCCACGCGCCGAGCATGCGAGCAAACTGAACGGCATCACGTGGCTTGGCATCGTGCTGGGTACGGGTGTCGTTGCGTTCCTCATACTCTATGCCCAAGGCTGGGTTGTCACCAATGCCTGGCTTGGTTTTTTCCTGTTGTTCATGGTCATCATCCCACCCACCATATGGGTGTGGACGCGGCGCACGCAGGATTCGCTGCTGTGGATTCTGTCCACCAAGATGATGCCACCTGCGGGTGCGCTGGTGCCGATCTTCCTGATCTTCAACCGCAATGGCCTGATCTTCAAGGATTGGGGCAACGGCATGGACTTGCGCAACTACACGATCTTTGACAGCCATTGGGGCATGGTGCCGCTGATGATGCTGTTCAACCTGCCCATCATGATCTGGATGCTCTACACCTATTTCAAGGAAATTCCGGTTGAGATTCTTGAAGCCTCGCGCATGGATGGTGCCGGTTTGTGGAGCGAGTTGGTTCGCATTCTCACGCCCATGGCCATTCCGGGCATTGTCTCGACGTGTCTCCTGAGCCTCATCCTGTCATGGAATGAAGCCTTCTGGACACTGAACCTCACCACAAAGAGTGCTGCACCGCTGAGCTTCCTGATTTCAGAGTACACCAACCCGCAAGGCCAGTTCTGGGCAAAACTTTCTGCCGCCTCGATCATGGCCATCACCCCCATCCTGATCATCGGATGGTTTTCGCAGCGCCAGCTTGTGCGCGGACTTACATTCGGAGCAGTCAAATAATGGCGCATATTTCCCTCAGAAAAGTCCGCAAGGTATTTGGCGAATCGGTGATCATTCCCGGCGCTGATCTTGATATCAACAAGGGCGAGTTCGTTGTTTTTGTGGGTCCGTCAGGCTGCGGCAAGTCCACCTTGCTGCGCATGATTGCGGGCCTTGAGGACACGACATCCGGTGAGATCATCATCGAAGGCAAGGACTATGCTGCCGTCGGCCCGTCTGAGCGCGGCCTTGCCATGGTGTTCCAGTCCTACGCCCTTTATCCCCACATGAGTGTGCGCAAGAACATCGGCTTTCCGCTGCTCATGGCGAAGATGCCGCAGAGGGAGATTGACGAAAAGGTCAATCACGCCGCCAAGACGCTGAACCTTACCGACTATCTGGATCGCAAGCCCGGCCAGCTTTCGGGTGGCCAACGTCAACGTGTTGCCATTGGGCGCGCCATTGTACGCAATCCCAAGGCCTTCCTGTTTGACGAGCCGCTTTCAAACCTTGATGCGGCACTGCGCGTCAACATGCGCATTTTCATCATGCAGCTGCACAAGGATCTTGGGTCCACAAGTATCTATGTCACGCATGACCAGGTCGAAGCCATGACCATGGCGGACCGCATCGTCGTGCTGAACAAGGGTGTCATCGAGCAGGTCGGTTCGCCGCTGGAACTGTACAACAAGCCTGACTCATTGTTTGTGGCTGGCTTCATCGGGTCACCGAAGATGAACTTCATCACGGGCAGCATTGCGGCAAAACACAATGCTGCGACCATCGGCATCCGGCCCGAGCATATCGACATTGTGGCCGGCAAAGGCGAATGGCAGGGCAACATTCTGCTCACCGAGCATCTCGGTGCAGATTCGTTCCTGCATGTTGATGCCGGTGATGCCGGACGGCTTGTCGTTCGCGCACCCGGGGAGTTTGAAGGCAAGCCCGGCGACAAGATTTCTCTCAAGCCAGAAGCAGCGCGCATTCACAAATTCAACGACGCAGGCAGGACCATTTGATGAGACTGAAAGACAAGGTGGCCATCATCACGGGTGGCGCGCGCGGCATTGGTGCTGCTGTGGCGGAAGGCTATGTGCGCGAAGGTGCACGGGTGTGCGTGGCCGACATCGAAATTGATGTGGCGAAAGAAACCGCGAAGAGAATTGGTGGCAAGTCTTTTGCTTTCCAGCTTGACGTCACCAAGATGGACTCCATCGAAGCGTGCGTGAAGCATGTCGAACAAGAAGCAGGCGGTGTTGATATTCTCGTCAACAGTGCCGCAATTTTCGACATGGGACCATTCGAGGAAACATCCGAGAAAAGCTACGACCGCCAGTTTGCGGTCAACACCAAAGGCACGCTGTTCATGATGACGGCGGTGGCGCGGTCGATGATCAAGCGCGGCAAGGGTGGAAAGATCATCAATTTTGCATCGCAGGCCGGACGGCGTGGTGAGGCGCTGGTGGCGGTTTATTGCGCGTCGAAGGCTGCCGTCATTTCCATGACGCAGTCAGCGGGCCTTGCATTGATCAAGCACGGCATCAACGTCAATGGCATTGCGCCCGGCGTCGTCGATACGCCAATGTGGGATGTGGTCGACGGGCTGTTTGCGAAATACGAGAACCGGCCACTTGGTGAAAAGAAGCGGCTGGTCGGTGAGGGTGTTCCATATGGCCGCATGGGCAAGCCTGAAGACCATGTGGGTTGCGCGATTTTTCTCGCCTCCGACGAGAGCGACTACATTGTTGCGCAAACCTTCAATGTGGATGGCGGGCAATGGATGAGTTGATGTTTAGCCGGAATGACGGAATATTTTGGTACCGCCGTGGAACAAGGAACACCACTGAATGCCTAACCTGAACCTCACGACAGTTCGTGGCCTTGATGCTAGGATTGTCGTTCCGCGTTATGCGCAAGGCTCGCTGTCGCCGGGCATCGTGCATTTCGGCATCGGCAATTTTCACCGTGCGCATTTGCAGATCTATCTCGATGACCTGTTCAACATGGGGCTTGACCATGACTGGGGCATCATTGGGGCTGGCGTCATGGCGTCTGATGAGAAGATGCGCGCAGCACTCGCACCGCAGGATTTCCTGACGACAGTTGTCGAGCAGGAGGCGCATTTCAGTCACGCGCGTGTCACTTCGGCGATGGTGGATTTCATTCCGCCGGATGACCGGCAACGTCTCATTGCCACGCTGGCTGATCCGGCCATCCGCATCGTGTCGCTCACCGTCACGGAAGGCGGATACATGATTGATCCGGCGACGGGCAAGTTCGATCCGTCGCATCCGGCTTTGCAGCGTGATGCCAGGAACATGGATGATCCGACATCGGTGTTCGGTCTCATCCTTGCCGGATTGATGAAGCGCAAGGCCGCCGGCATTCCTCCTTACACAGTCATGTCGTGCGACAATGTTCCGCATAATGGTGTGGTGTGCCGCAATGCCATTTCGGGACTGGCGCGGATTTTCGATGCCTCACTTGCGGATTGGGTTGAGAAGAATGTGGCTTTCCCCAATGCGATGGTGGATCGCATCACGCCCGCCACGTCGGACCGTGAGCGCAAGCATGTTCTGGATACATATGGCCTTGTCGACAATTGGCCGGTGTTCTGCGAGCAATTTATCCAGTGGGTGGTCGAGGACAATTTTCCGCTGGGCCGGCCGCAATGGGAAAAGGTCGGGGCGCAATTCGTTTCGGATGTCACGCCTTACGAATACATGAAGATCCGCATTCTCAATGGTGGCCATGCGGCAATTGCCTATGCGGGCAGCCTGCTTGATATTCACTTCGTCCACGAGGCCATGGAGCATCCGCTGGTCGGCGGGTTTTTCACCAAGCTGGAGCAGGAAGAAATCCTGCCCACAGTCTTGCCGGTGCCGAACACCAGCATCCCGGATTATCTCAACCTCATCCGCCGCCGTTTTTCCAATCCAAAGATTGGCGACACGGAGCGGCGTCTTGCCTTTGATGGTTCCAACCGCCAACCCAAATTCATCGTGCCGGTGATTGCCGATAATCTCAAAGCGGGCCGCGATGTGCGCGGGCTTGCGCTTGCCACTGCGACATGGTGCCGATACTGCTACGGTGAAACCGACAGCGGCAAGGTCATCGAAGCGAACGATCCTGTGTGGCCGCGTTTGCAGGCCTTGGCGCGCGAGGCGAAAGCCGATCCAATGCGCTGGCTTTCGATGGATGACATCTATGGCGATGTTGCGAAGTCGGATGTGTTCCGTGCTGCGTTTTTCGATGCGCTGGGGAGCCTGTGGCGCAGGGGGACGGCGGAGACG
>CAVTXF010000013.1:0-713434 GCA_963738595.1 uncultured Alphaproteobacteria bacterium | reverse complement strand
CCCGAAAACAATGATGTCGAGGAAGAGGACGAAATTGGCTTCCTGCATGGGATGAACGCGTTACTGGGGCGAGAAAATCAGCAAGCTTTGGGTTCGCTTCATCGCCAATTCGCTTTCACCGAAAAGTGCATCTATGGCGCTATTCAAGCAAAACATCGTCAAATCCAATTAATCGACGATCTAAACCGCGACTTCGGCAAAGCGGTGTACTATCTGCTCTACAACCCGCACTTAATGCCATACACGGTGAGTTATCCACTTCTCGAGCGCATCCGCGTGGATAATTGTTCCGTTGGTTGTCGTGTGTTCGACTCTGAACATATACATAAGGCGCTTTCGAGTTTGGCTGATGGCGCTTCGCCGACTTTTGAATTGGTCAATTCTACGGGCGTTCCGAGCAATTGGCCTTTAGAAACTTGGGCAGCTGACATGCTGCTGACTTGCAAGGTTGGAGAGCAGTTCGACGATGCTCGCGATGAGCGCGTAGGCTACTTTCTGCGGCGACGCTCTGGTCCAATCGGCGCGGCGCTTGCTGCTTCGATTACCTTGCCCGAAGAATAGTAGCGCATATGCCTAAAGATTTCGCAGGTTGCAGCACTGCCAGTTCAAGTCCGCTTAGCAAGAGATAGCTGCCCAGTCATAGATGCTCCAGAATCATTTTCTTTATTTTTTCAGCTTTTTCGAAATGATCAAGCTTATGCGTCGAAATCCACCAAACAGCTGCTTCCATCAACAAATCGGGGTCATCATTTTTGTTGGCAAAGAAAGCGTAGAAAGAAAGACCCACTCCGCTGCCCTTATCGGCAATTTTTCGATCACAAACTTCAATAATTTTATCTCGTAGGGAATCTCGCATAGGTTCTTCTATTACAATCACTACGCTGTCCGCCAGTGACGCCCTCATTTCCGCTGTGCGTCAAAATCGGAAGTGGCATTTGCTTTCCTCATCAGTCTGCTTTGCACCTAAAAGCGGAAATTCAGACCGATCTGCTGGCAACACGATTGCATAGCGCACTAGGTTTGGAAAAGAAAAGCAGGCCCGAAGGCCTGTTAGAAAAGTTGGGGAGGAATGTTCACATTGCAGTATTGAGCAACACTGCCATGCTGTGCCATTTGTCGACTATTGCAATTCCGCCACGGTCGGAATGCGCGGATGCTGGGAAGCGGAAATAGGCGGGCAACCAATCGGCATTCTGTTCACGGCCATTGGAACCGCTCAAGAAGTTCATGATGATGCCTTTCTGTACCTCGGCGGTTTCAACCGTGTTGCCATCGGCACCAAGGTTGAAGCAATGTCTGCCAGCATGGCTTGCAACACGTCTTTACCACCGAGAAGATCAAAAAAAGCATCATCGGGACGCCAATTATTGAGGGTGGCGCTGGTGGTCATGGCAACGGCCTCAGCTGTGGATATGCCGCAGGCCAAGGTCTCCGCCATGATCAATGCGAGAGGGCGCAACACATGGTCGTCGAGCAGTTTGAGAAGGCGGCCCCAGAGCCCTGAAACCTCCGGCAAGGACTATTTGCACATCGCCCTTGTCGCCGCTAGAATTTGGCCCGCGCAAACTCTGCACCAATCTGGGGGGGCCGTTGGTCAGGACGACGCTAGAATTTTACCTGATCAGTGGACTTTAAGGAACGAAACTAGTGCTTGGACGCGAGGCAGAATTTGACGGCCCAACTTGCAAAGTGCATCGACACGCACAGAGTCAGCGATGTGGGTGTCTTCCATAATTGAAATCAACTCACCGCGTTGCAAAGATGGTCCGACGATTGTATCAAGGAGACGCACGATGCCGTGACCTGCTAAAGCAAGATCTAACAACATATCGGCATTGTCGGCAGTAACGCTGCCACTGACTTCGATCTCCACTCGGTTTTCGACATGATGAAAAGGCCATCTTGAGAAGCGTAGATCGCCGGTCATTACAAGGCAGTTGTGATTTTTAAGGTCCGCAGGAACCAACGGTGAGCCATGTGTGGCAAGGTACACTGGGGAAGCGCAGAGAAAACGTTTGGCTTTGGTTAGCATTGTGACGTGCAAGCCTGGAACTGGACTGCCAGTGGGTCTGATAGCAAGATCGATGTCGCCGGATGTTGGATCGACAATTGAGTCAGTTACATTGAGGGCGACTTTCACCTTTGGATAAATCCTGTGAAATTCCGGCAACCGGGGCACCAGTTGATGCTTCGCATAAGCTGATCCTACAGATACTTTTACGAGGCCCGATGGCTCAGTTTTTAGCGCGTCAAGTTCAGCACTTGCCATCTCGATCGCTTCCAGCACCGATCTTGCGTGTGCCAGAAAAATCCTGCCCGCCTCTGTCAGCGTCACACTCCTTGTGGTCCGATATAGAAGGCGGGTTGCCAGCTGGGCTTCGAGCCTAGACACGGCCTTAGAAGCTGCTGAGGGAGTTAAACCAAGCTTTGCAGCGGCTGCGGCGAAGGAACCTGTGTCAATGACGGCCACGAATGCCAACATATTGTCAGAAACGCCACGTTGATTTTCCCGCTTCAATTGCTGAATTTTTTTCATGTAATTTGATAGTTTAGACCGCTTTATTGTAATTTCAACATGTAATAAGTTTTCAGTCGCACGACCTGCATTCTTAGAGGCACACATGACTGAGACAACTTTGATGCTACTACGCTACAAAACTTGGGCTGACGAGGTGACGTTTAACTGCCTACGCTCGGTCCCCGAGATCGAGCTGTCAAAAGCACGGCAGACCAACTTCGGCACCATTCTACGCACACTAAATCACGTTTATGTGGTTGATGACATTTTCCGGCACCATCTCGAAGGCAGACCACATTCCTACACGTCGAGGAATACCGACACAACGCCAACGCTTGAAGAGCTATTCCAGAAACAAGCCGAAATGAATAATTGGCTTTTAGTACATTTACGCGCGCTCAATCCTGTAACAGTCAACGAAATCGTCCGATTCATGTTTGTCGGCGGAGGTGAAGGTGAAATGACTCGAGAGACAATTTTTCTGCATTTAGTCAATCACGCCACGTATCATCGTGGCTTTGTTAGTGACATGCTCTATCAAATTCCCATTCGCCCCCCTGCGAATGACCTTCCGGTTTTTCTTCGTGGTGTGGAGCGCAAGACCAACATTTTGTAGAAGAAAGATGCAGCAAGCGGTCAACCACTAGATTAAACGCACAAAAGACTTGCTGTAAATTTGTTCGCCATGGGAAAGCAGGCCCGAAGGCCTGCCTGTGGAGTTTGAAGTGATGTGCGGTTCTAAACAGTGAACAGGCTTGCTGCCGTGTTCCACTTGTCAACCGCGCCAACGCCGCCGCGCTCGGTGTAAACCTTGGGCGGGAATTGGAAGTAAGGTGGCAACCAATCCATCTTGTGTTCGCGGCCATTGGAACCATGCAGGAAGTCTTTGATGATGCCCTTCTGCACCTTGGACGTTTCGCCCTTGTTGCCATCGGCAACTGCGGGTGAAGCAATGTCTGCCAGCATGGCTTGCACTACGTCTTTACCACCGAGAAGATCAAAGAAAGTGTCATCGGGACGCCAGTCATTGAGGGTGGCGCTGGTGGTCATGGCAACGGCCTCAGCTGTGGCTGTGCCGCATGTCAAAGTCTCAGCCATGGCCAAAGCCAAAAGCCGCAATACATCGTCTTCGGGCAGTTTGAGAAGGCGGGCAAACAGGTGGGATAAGCTGTAGTCATCGCCATTGGGCCTGACCAATTCGCTGCGGTCTTCTTCAAATCCGCACAAGGTTAGAAGTTCTCTGCGCCGTTCTTCAAAGGCAAGCGTTGCCGGATTGGCAGCAACAGACGCGCCAATTTCCGGCTTTGCCGCTTTCATCGGTTCGGGCTTCACCGTCCACAGACTGGACCCGACAATGATGTGGGCAAGCGTCAGCCGCAAGGCCACTTGCGGGTGGTTCAGGAGTTCAAGCCGGATGCTGGCCAACCTGTGCAGTTCGACATAATTCTGCATGGGGGCTGTCAGTTCTGGCTTTGCCGACTTGGGTGGCTCGGCTTCGTCTGTCTGTTGTTTATCGCGCTTGCGGGCCTCGGCCCGCGAGAGATATCTGAACCGCCCCGGGTTTGCCGGAGACCAGTGAGTTCTTGTTAGGCTGCCATTTTGGAGATGTCCATCATAGTGTAATAGTTTTCTTCAGCTTCGGCTGGCGGGATGTTGCCGATAGGCTCAAGCAAGCGACGATTGTTAAACCAATCAACCCATTTGAGGGTTTCCATTTCGACCTCCTCCATCGTTTTCCACGAGCTACGCCTGCGGATGACTTCAGTTTTGTAAAGACCGTTGATTGTTTCAGCCAAAGCATTGTCATAGGCATCGCCCACGCTTCCGACCGAAGGCTCAATGCCGGCCTCGGCTAGCCGTTCAGTGTATCTTATAGATACGTATTGCGACCCACGATCCGAATGATGGGTTAGCTTACCGCTTCGATCAGGGCGGCGTGCATAAAGTGCCTGTTCAAGCGCATCCAGAACAAAGTCAGTCTTAGCAGACCGTGACACTTTCCAACCAACGATGCGGTTGGCAAAGGTGTCGATGATGAATGCAACATAGGTAAATCCCTGCCACGTTGATACGTAGGTAAAGTCGCTGACCCAAAGTATGTTTGGCGCAAGCGCTCGGAACTGGCGGTTCACCTTGTCACGTGGGCACGGCACAGAAGTGTCAGAGAATGTTGTTTTTAAACTCTTTCCTCGAACTACGCCCCGTAATCCCATGTCTGCCATAAGTCTTGCAACCGTACAGCTTGCCACATCAACGCCTTCACGGCGCAGCTGCCGCCAAGTTTTCCTGACGCCATAGACCTTCCAGTTATCGTCCCAAACCTGTCGTATCTTTGGCTTGAGTTCGATATCCCGTTGACACCGGCGTGAAGCCTTTGTCGGATCAGCACGCACCGCCAATCCGGCATAGTAAGTGGATGGGGCAATGGGCAGAACCCTGCAGATCGACTCGACCCCGTAAACTATCCGCTGATCATCAATGAAACTGATCATGGTTTGAACGGGCGGTCGAGTTCCGCCTGCGCAAAATAAGCGGATGCTTTGCGTAATATCTCATTGGCTTGGCGCAGCTGTCGCACCTCACGCTCAAGCTCCTTGATCCGCTCGCGCTCGCCGCTGGTGACACCATCACGACTGCCGCTATCCTGTTCAGCCTGCCTAACCCACAGCCGCAATGTCTCTGTGATACAGCCAATCTTAGGGGCAATGGCCACAATCGCGGCCGCTTGCGTTTCGTAGGAGCTTTGATGCTCCAACACCATGCGAACGGCACGCGCCCGCACTTCAGGTGAATAACGGTTTGATGTTTTACTTTTTTCCATAGCCTTCTTCCTTAGTCAGGTTGAAGGTCTCCGGCAAACCCGGGGCGGTTCAAATCCCCAAAGGCTTGAGCTTCGTTGGCTTAGCAATTTCCTCAAAGAGAGATTGGACCATTGGCACGGTTAGATAGAAGCCCGCCGACTTCCAGTCGAACTTGCCGCTGGCCGCTGTTCTTGCCCAGATTACCCATGCGGAGAAGACCCCGTAGAAAAGCGTTTGGATCAAGGTCGAACGAAAGAAGTGCTCGCCCTTGCTGCCCTCGAACTTGATCCCCAAGGCTGTTTCCAATGCTGACCGCAGGGGCGCAAGGGCTGTCGCATCCTGCTCTTCCAATGTCGCCAAGGCATCGCGGGCGTAAGATGCCAGAAACCAAGCAATGTCCTCTGGCCGAGAAAGCGGTGCGGCAGTCATCATCACTCGGCGAAGGAATTCCGAGAAGTGGGCACCTTTTTCTTTGGTAGCCTTTGTCGGATGCGCGGCCAATGACCAGAACGCCGAATTCATCAGTGGCAAGGCTAAAGAATTCCCGTTCGACTGGATTTCCAGCGTCGTCTTCACCGATCAGACGGAATTCGCGGTAGTTGGTGACAAGTACCAATTTGTAGTGATTGAAGTACTTTGTGGCTTGCGCACTTTGCGATGTCTGCCAACTATTGTCAGCAAGGGGCTTGACTTCAATGACGCCACGTTCGGGAATTTGACCGGGCTTTGGCTCGCCCTTCGTGCATTGCTTTTTCGTGTATATGCCGAAGTCTGGGTGGCCAGCACCTTGGTTCTTGATCTGACCATTGCAGATGGTTTTAGGATCGAGAAGTGCACCTAGTTCGTTAAGTAGGTTTTCAAGAGCAGAGTAGTATGATGTTTCCTTTGTCGCTCCGCCAGTGCTGCGGATTTCCGCCATGCGTTCGAAGTATCTACGCACAGGATCATGCTTTTCAGTCATTCGATGCTCGTTTTAAATTGGCGGGGCTTTGTTTCATTCTCAAATGTCTATCTCAGTATTGAAGAACTTGATGTATGGCGCGTACTGAAACTGCCGATTGCGGACTTGGCCGGTAACTTCACGCAAAATTCCCAACTGCTCCATGCGATCGACAAGTTGGTTCGCGGCGGGGTATGTCGTGCCTATCAATTCACGAACCTCTTTGACCGAAACAATTGGTTTTTTATAGAGATGTTCCAACACGCGATGCCCATTGCCAGCTGCACGGCCCAGATGATCCGCTATCGAATTGCGGTGCTCTTCCCGAAGTGCCAGAATGCGGCGCGCGGTTTCGGCGGCTTGGTTGCTGACTTCGATGACACCTTTGAGGAAGAACGTTATCCAACCTTCCCAATCGCCACGATCGCGTGTTGCTTGCAGGCGCTCATAATATTCCTGGCGATATTCTTTGAAGAAGTGAGACAGGTAGAGAACTGGCTTCTTGAGAACGTTCTTCTCGCAGAGCAAAAATGTGATGAGCAGCCGGCCGACGCGACCGTTGCCATCTAGGAATGGATGAATGGTTTCGAACTGAGCATGTGCAAGTCCGATCCTAACCAGCAGAGGCAGTGGGTCATTACCGTGCAAAAATTTCTCCAGCTGGCCAAGAGTTTCAGGCAAGGCATGAGGCGGTGGAGGGACGAAGGTTGCAGTGTTGAGTGTGCAGCCACCTGGGCCGATCCAGTTTTGTGTCGTGCGCAGTTCGCCAGGCGTGAGATTTGAACCTCGGACGTTGCGCATCAACCGTTCATGAATTTCACGGATGAGGCGTACCGAAACGGGCAAGTCCTTGAGCCGCTCTATGCCGAGATTTCATGGCTGCTACGTAGTTCACAACTTCAGCAACGTCCTGCGGTCTGTCTGGAGAGAGTATGCTGGCTTCGGCAGCAAGCAGGTCTTGCAGCGAACTTTGTGTTCCCTCAATCTGACTGGACAGCACGGCTTCCTTGCGCACGTACATGAACACGAAGAGGTCCGGATTAGGCAGGATTTGGATTGAGCCATCAAGGCGGCCCAAGGCTAGGTCGGCCTCGGAGAGCAGAGCTTGCAGTTCACCCAAAATCTCAACTGCCGGGTTGGGTGGCAATGCAGCAGGGAAAAATGCTTTGTATCCAGAAGGTTGGAAGATATATCTCCCAGACCTTGCAGGATATGCGGTATTATCGGCTGCTTTTAATATGGACATGAAATCGATTCTTGTGAAAGGCTGCCTTTCATATGACAGCAGATTTTCCCCATATGCAAGGCTGGATTGAGTTGTCATTCGATGGAAGCTGTGGTCGAGATCATGCTACTTCCAACCTTTAATATAAACCTGAAATTACCCCATGTGAAAGACAGCCTTTCATATAGAGGCAAGACAGGTCTGTATTAAAGGTAGGCTTTGACGAAAAGGCTCACTTGGTGAGGGCGTCGATAGAGTTCCTGAAAAACATTGACACAATACTTCCAGTCAATGCGCACAACCAAAACAACACCGCGTACCAATTTGCCGTCGACCCAAACCAAGGGGCAATAAGCAGGGCCACAGAGACCAAACAAAACAAGCCAAAGACGACCGCGTCGACCCTCGCAAAATGCTTCAGTGCATGCGCCCGTCGAAGGTTCAGGGTATCAGCGGAATTCGAGACATCAAGTAGCAAGTCAACCATTTCGGCGCGGAGCTGCACCATTCGTTCAAGCCGAGCATCTTCATTACTGTTCAAGACGCAGTCTCCAGAATTCCTTGTTCAACAGCCCCTCCATGTTCGCCGCCGCCCATGTACAAATCTGCAATCAGCAGCGCGAGCTTGGCTTCCTTCTCGGGCGTGAAACTGATTTTCTTGATGTCAGCGAAGGTTCGCACCGCAATGATTGCTGCAGCTACGAATTGACGGAATTGCTCGTTGGATTTCGCTCCGTCACCAGTCAGCAACCAGGTCGGATTGGCCGCATACTCCTTGTATAGCTGAAGCACAAACGACGATGGAGGATCACGCTCATCTAATTCGTAAGCTTTCAGTGCTCTGGAGGACACCCCACAAGACTTTGCAAATGCGTCCTGCGTTACACCCGCTTCCGACCTGATGACCCTAATACGGTCCCCTATAGACATTTCATTTCCAATAGTGTCATATTCAGCCCGTTAGTGCTGATTCGTACATTGACTGGTCGAATCATGTTGCATATAGCCTTCTTGTGTAAGGAATTGTCATGATGAAAGCTACTCTGGAGTCACCCAAGGAATTGGCAGCACGCATTGGCTGGCCTGTTCGGCGGATCCGCAACCTGATTGCCGCAAAGCAGCTGCGGCATCACCGTGTTGGCGGCAGCATCCTCATACCGGCAGACGCCATCGACGAGCTGCTGCAATCCACGGAGATCGAACCATGCCACGTCGAAGGGGCGGACCTCGCTTGGTCACGCGCAAAGGAAAATCTAGCTACTTCATCCGTTTCATCGACGCCGATGGACAGCAGAAGGATCGTTCAACAGGCACGGCAGACCGCAATGCAGCTGAAGAAGCGCTCGAAGAATTCCTGAAAGAACGGCGCGGCCCTTCGAAACCGCGCGAACATCGCAAAATTCTGATTGCCGAAGTTCTTACCGACTATGCTGAATTCATGAAGCCGCGCAAATCCGCTTCCGAGCGACTTGGTTATGCCATGGTGCATTTGCTCGACTACTGGGAAGACAAGACCGTTGCTGACATCAACAAGGAGTCAATCCAATCCTACATCCTGAGTGCAACACGGATGGACTCCGACGTACCGCGTGCAATCTCAACCATCCGCAGAGAATTGATCTGCCTTCGCGCAGCTCTGAACCATGCCGTCGCGATAAACCGGATGCTGCCCTTCTCAAGATTTGAATTGCCAAAGGATACAGTGCCAAGGACTCGTTGGCTTGACAGATCGGAAGCCGCCAAACTCTTGCGCAGCGCGCGCATGGAATATCGCAGTCGGTTTGCTCTCACCTTGTTTATTTCACTCGCGCTCCACACTGCGCAACGCATGAGCGCAATCCTTGAGCTTGAGTGGAGCCAGATCGACTTCAGAACGCGCACAATCGATTTCAGGAAGACAGGCGTTGCGGAAACCAAGAAGCGCAGGGCGCGGCTTGTGATGAGTCCAATGGTCTATGGTCATTTGAAGCGCCGTTTTGATGCCTACGGAGACAAGACCGAGTTTGTATTCCATCAGCTTCATCCCCCGCACAATCGCATCCTGAGCATCGCCAAGGGCTTTCGTGCCGCGTGCCACCGCGCGAAACTTCGCAACGTCACACCGCACACGCTGAGGCACACGGCCATCAGCTGGGCCGTGCAGCGCGGCGAAAACAGAAGCGACATGCCCAATATGTAAATCTCTCCATGGAGACGATGGACAACGTCTATTCACACCACGATCCAAAGAAACTGCGGGAGTTGGCAGGCCGCATGTGAGGTACGCAGAACGTACGCACTACGCCCCGTTGGGCGAGGAAAAATCAAGAAAAGTGAGTTGCGTTTGCCACATCAAGAAAGGGTTTTCATAAATGAAAACATACAGATATCGCAATCACGTTTCTACTCCGAAGGCAGAGGTCACAGGTTCGAATCCTGTCGGGTGCGCCAATTTTTTCAATAGCTTAGATGATTTTGATAGGCACTCTCCGGCTGTACTTCCGGATAATTTCCGGATAATTCGTTCCCGTGCAGTTCTGTGAAGGTTCGGTAACTGTGCTGTAGTAGCCCATGCCGACTACCTCGCCTGTTAGTTGGCGGTAGAAAAGACAACTCAGAGCCAAGGCTCGTAGCAGACTTGGACACGGCGAAGGTGTGCGTCATCCAGGTTTCACTTGGCTAGAGCACCGTTGCAACCTTTTCAACTTCTTCTCCCAGATGCCGTCGCACGCGCAAGTCGTCGACAAGAACGACCGAGCCTAAGACGGTTCCATAGACCGGGATGGCTGGAGCTATGGGCGAGTGAATGTCTATAAAGCACTTATGGCCGTCGCTTTTTCGTCGCAGGGTGACAGGCGCTTTTGCTCCACCGTCAAAGTCGCGCATGATTTCGTAATGTTCGCCGAACTGCCGTTCCAACTCGTCGGCAAGGATCGTCAATGACCGGCGCGCGCGGGCTTTCGAGAATGGTGCAATGACGTCTTGCATGACATGGCGGAGCAATTGTGCACCGACGTAACGATCGAGTACCGCATGATCAAGCTTGTTCCGGAAACTGCGAAGACAGCGATAGCACGACGTGTCGCAATGTTCGGGACAATCCTCCATGATCTTGAGGGCAAGCTCGAAGAGTTCGGCTGCCCTTGGGATCATTTGCCGAAAATCCTGCGCCACCCGCCTGGGTGTCGTAGAGGAATACCTCGACTTGGGTTCCGTCCGCACCGCTCGCGTTGAGCGCGGGGCGATATTCCGCAAGGATTTCGCCAGACTCGACCTGCAGAAGCCGACAAGCTGCTGTCGCCAAGGACTCACAAACCGTTCGCAAAGCCGCGTGCGTTTCTGAATTGGCCGGACGTAACTGGAAAACAGTGGAGAGGCGTAGCGAAAACAGCGCGATGTCTGTTGGAAAGTCGGCCCCTAGCACGACTCCCTTCCATCCGCGACCTCCCGGACACATTCCATCCCCATCGCCCGGGAACGGCAAAGGATGAGGTCCGCTGAGATTGGCCTCGGGTGAACTGACGGACTCGAATCCGACCGCAACGGGTGCAGTAGACATAGCCGTCGCTGTTCGGGCCGGAATTCGAGACCAGCAAGTGCTGCCGCGTGTCCAAAGCTCGGATGCGCGCCGTCACCTCGATGCCTTGGTCCGGTCCCGCCGATGACATGACCAGCTTGGCCCGTGTCGCATACGCTGTCTCGTTGGGCTCGTCCGGAACCGAGGGAGCGGGAGCATTCCAGAGGTGAGCAAAACCGGGAGGCCGGAACCAAGGTTTGGCCGGTCCAAAGGTATCGGGGGAGTGACAGGCTTCGCAGGTGGGTATCTCGCCCCTCTTCGCATGGTCGTACACATGGTCGGTCCGATCAACGAGACCTTGGTCAGGGATCTGGCCACGGGCACCTTTATTGCCAATCAGCGTAACGCCGTGCTGATTGGTGGCACGGGCAAGACCCATTTGGCCATCGCCATTGCACGCTCCTGCATCAGGGCAGGTTTGAGAGATCGGTTCTTCAATGTGGTCGATCTGGTCAATCGGCTGGAAAGCGAGACGCGTGTCGGCAAGCAGGGCCGCAATCGGTGGAAAGCGAGACGCGTGTCGGCAAGCAGGGCCGCATCGCCGATTACATGACCCGTCTTGATTTTGTGCTGCTCGACGAACTTGGCTATCTGCCCTTTGCGCAAGCCAGTGGACAGCTCTTGTTCCATCTCGTCAGCAAGCTCTACGAACGCACATCCATCATCGTCACCACCAACCTCACCTTCGGCGAATGGCCATCAGTCTTCGGCGATGCCAAAATGACCACCGCCTTACTGGACCGTCTCACCCATCATTGTGACATCGTCGAGACTGGCAACGAAAGCTGGCGCTTCAAAAACCGCGTCTGACGTCCAAACAATCAACACCTCGCAGGCGCCCTCTGGCGATGCTGCTGCGCACCGCATTCGCTCCGCGCATCGCTCTCCGGGCGCTCCCTCAACCAACCTTCATAGTGGGTCAATTTTGGATGCCGATACAGGGTCAATGTTCAATGCTTGTTGACACCTCGGTGGCTGAAGCCAGATCATCGCTCGAAAAATACTTCAACTTCTACAACACAAGGAGACCGCATCAGACGCTTGACGGCATGACACCCGATCAGGCTTACTTCACCCCGCTGCAGCTCCCGGCTGCCGCATAACAAACCGCAGAGGCTTCACTCAAGAAACCGGGAAAACTGTTCAGACAAACGGGGCCAGATCATCCTTCTAACCCAGCGCCTTCCGCAACGGTCCACCTTTATGTCATTGTAGGTGATAGTACAGGCTAAAACCTACTCGATAGAAATAGGTAGGTTGTCCAACACCCTGCTTCTATCATTATTCTTTGCATTAATTTTTTTCGTGGCACTGGATCCGGCGTTGACGTTTGCCTGCTCTTTCACGAGTGCTTCAATGGTTTCTGCTGTCCGGGTGTAGTGCCTTGTGAGCAATTTGACTGCCTTGTCTGATTTTCGCGCCAGCGTTGCCTCGGTAATTTCCGAATGCTCTGCCTGGATGTTGCGCCCGCTCGGCATTGCCGAGCGCAACAGAACTGGCATCCGGTATCGTTCTGTTTCAACATAAAGACGATCAAAAAAAGTCAACATGCGCATCGAGCCACAGGCAGACACAAGCTGCCGATGAAACGTGTGATGGCGATCTTCCAGTTCCCAAAGAGCCGGATCTTCTGCTGTGGGTTTCCTCTCCGATTGCAGCACAAGGGCGTGAAGGGACGCCACTATGTTACTCTCCCAGGAATCACCTCCGTTCGCAATCGAGAGCTTCAAGGCTTCATTCTCGATGAGAATGCGGAGATTGACTGTTTCCCACATTTCCGAGAGCGAGAGTGTTGAAACAGTAAAGCCACGCAGCGGTGCGAGGTGGACCAATCCCTCTGACTGGAGTCTGCTCAGCGCCTCGCGAAGAGGTGAGAAACCCATATCGTATCGCTTGCGCAAATCTTCCATTCGCAAGGGCTGACCTGGAACGAGCAACCCTCTCACGATGTCATGGCGCAAGGCAATGTAAGCATTTTCAGTTAGCGTCACGTCACTCTATCCATGGTAAAACTGTCGGCAAGCAAACATTTCAAGACCGCACACGATTTCGATCTGCTTCATAGACCGGCATTCTCACGATCTCCGCCATTACGCCGGGATGGCCAGCGATGGATAACTTAGAACCCACTATGGCCGCGTCAGCACTTACAGATGCCAGTCCAAGCAATTTTCCACCCAGTTGAGGAGAGGATACCACCATAGGGATCATTCCAACGTCTGTTTCACCATGAAGCAACCGGCATCCACTAAACTCTCCTTCATTGACTGACATCACAACAGAAACTACCTTTGTTTTGGGTTGGGCCTTTAGCTTTTCAAGCGCAGATCGACCTTGAAAAGACGCCTTGTTGAAATCAACCGCCCACCCCATACGGCACTCGAATGGCGTCGACTCTTCCGTGTAGTCCAAGCCGCCCATAATGAGCCCCGTTTCGATGCGGGCCGTCATCAGGCCAGCCCCACCAACTGGCAGCAACCCCTCTGGTTCGCCTGCTTCGCGTAGCGCGCTCCAGAGCGCGCCTGCGCTCTCAGCGGGGGTCATGATTTCGTATCCAAGTTCACCGGTAAATCCAAGTCTGTTCACCTGCGCAGCAATACCGCCCAACATAATATCTGTCTTAAAGGTATAGTAGGGAAAGGCCGCATTGGAGAAATCGCTTCCAGTAAGCTTCTGTAGTATCGTCCGCGAATTCGGCCCCTGCAGCGACAACTGTGCAAACTCTTCGCGCCGCTCTGTCACAGTTACATTTGCACCAGCCACATTCTGCAGATAATGGCCAAGTCTATCATTTGCACCGATGACACGCACATGTGTCGGGCTATGGAGAAAGACTGTACAATCATCAACCATCAGGCCTTCGTCAGTCACAACAACGCCATAGGCGATACTGCCCTCAGCCATTTTTGTGACGTCTCTGGAGAAGACCTGGTTGACAACAAGAATCGCGTCCGGGCCTTCAACGTCGTACTTCAACAGCATCGAGAATTCGATCGCAGCTGCCTTGGTGCGAATTGCATTGTATTCGGCAGAAACGTCTCCCCAGGTCAAGGGAACAGCATAGCCGAACACATCGATCCATTCGACAACGCCATCTGGGTAGTAGGGCAGGAATGGCGTGGGCTTGAGATGGTTAGGGTACATTTGTTCTCCCTCAGAAGTTCAAATCGATAGACATTGCTTGTGCTCGCACTGCATAATCGGCTTCTGTCGAGCCGATGAGCCGACGCTCTCTAATGAAGGGCAAGTGCTTGTCAGGATCAGGCTCATCAAACTCGCGCGCAAGCCGTGCGCCGGAAAAAGTCGATTGCGCAATCATGCCCGGCGTATGGGCATCACCTATGAGGTGGATGGACTTTATCCCAGCGGAACGCCACTCTTCCGGGTTAGCCTGCATTCGATCATAGAGTTCGCATTCAGAGACGCGATAAGTCACGAGCATGACAGAGTCGTATGCAATCTCCAGCGCATCGCCAGTCCATTTGTCGACACTCGTAACGATACCGTTCTCAACTGAAACCGCAAATCGCATGCCAACATGCTTGACGCCAAGCTGCTTGAGTTTTTCAAAAGTCCGTTGCTCTTCGAGCGTGTAGCGCAGGTAGGGTCCAACACTTTCATTGTAAGTAAGGTAAGTGACGTCATGGCCTCTTTCCGCGAGAAGGATGGCCATTGCAGAACCCATGTAATAGGCGTCCTGGTCGACCACGACCACGCGTTTTCCGACTTTTTTGCCTTGAACACAGTATTGGTCAGGCGTGACGATGTGAACCTGATTGGCATCGGCACCTGCAATGTAGTCATGTATGGGAGCGCTCATGCCAGTGGTGTCCCAGCGTGAGCCGGTGGCAAAGATCACGTGCTCACCGCCATAGGCGAGAATGTCGTCGTAACTGAGTTTGGTCTTCAACTCGATGCCGACCCGCGTATGCATTTCAAGTTGTGACTTGCGCCAGTCGGTGACGCGCTGCCACGCTCCGAAGCCGGGCAGTTTTGCGACCCAGTTGACGTGCCCACCCACTTTGTCCTGGGCGTCAACAAGTTGCACAGTTTCATATCCACGCTTTCCCAGCACCATCGCGCATTCAAGTCCGGCTGGGCCTGCGCCGATGACGAGTATTGATTTTTCAGGTTTCGACGACTTGGAGAAGCGCTCTGGATGCCATCCGCGACGGTATTCTTCGCCAGCCGTAGTGTTCTGTGTGCACCAGATGGGAGGACCACCTTTTTCCCAGCGGCTTACGCAGACGTTGCAGCCAATGCATTCCCGGATGTCCTCATAGCGGCCTTCTTCAATCTTTTTTGGAATAAAGGGGTCCGCAATTGATGGGCGCGCCATTCCGATAATGTCGCATTGGCCTGATATGATAGCCTTGGCCATCACATCGGGATCAGTAAACCTTCCCACATTGATGATCGGCTTCTTGCTCACTTGCTTTGCATGGACTGTATATTTGGCCTCGTGATTGCTCTCGAAATAGCGAGAAGAGCCTGCATCCTCTCCCCAGTTCAGCGTGCCGATGTTGATGTCCCAATAGTCAACGAGGTCATCAAGCATGGCAATAAATTGTTTGCCTTCACCGTCCGCGCGCACGCCCAAATCGCCATAACCGTAAGGCACATCCAACGTGTCAATTGGGAACCTGATGCCGATGGCGCAGTCCTTGATCTCCTCACGCAGCATTTGCATCAATTCGACTGTAAAGCGCGCTCTGTTTTCAAGGCTTCCGCCATACTCGTCCGTGCGCTTGTTGTTCCATTTATAAAGGAAGTAGTTCGGAACTGTCGCAAGACCACAGAAAATGGTCAGAAGATCGAATCCCGCTTCTCTGGCGCGCAGAGCGCAGTCCACGTGATCGCGCTGCATTTTTCTGATATCAGTAAGTGACATGGCGCGGGCGCTGGACATGCCCTCCATTTCATTTGGTAACTGTGACGGCGCGCGATTAGGCATCCGCGATTCTGCATTGAAGCAGAAGCTGCTGCCGTGCGTGATCTCGACGCCCGCAAGTCCACCATGCTTGTGTATTTCATCGGTCATCAGGCGAAGATTTCGAATGTCTCCCTTGTCGACCAATTTGCTCGCGACCCAAGGCATGGAGTCACTTTCAGCGGACACCATGCAGACCTCAGTGAAGACCGCAGCAAACCCACCTTCTGCCTTGGTACCGCGATGCATGGCCTGAAAGCCTGGTCTGTCTGAACCAGCTCCGTTGCAATGGGGCACTTGCCAGAACCTGTTTCTGAGCGTTTTAGGTCCAATCTTTATTGGCTGAAAAAGAACGTCGTGCCTGGGATCTCGCGTCATGACCACTCCAAAATTGTTCTTGGGAGGTCAGCCTGAAGCTGACCTCCCTTTGCTTAACTTGATACACGGGCCTCAGGAGGCAGCCTTGACCGCATCGGTTGTCGCCCAAGCATTCGATCCCAATTGCGCGTAGCGTTTGGGGTCGCGGGATTGCAAACCGGCTGCGATGAAGTAACCAATGATGGCTGACAGCGGCACCAACCCCGGAAGAATGAAGCTGAGAGCGCCTGTCGTTCCTGTCGCCGGGCCGAATGTGAACAGCACATAGAGCGACAGCAATCCCATGACGACGCCTGCAATTGCTGGCGCAATCTTCGTTGCCCAAGCAGTTCCAGTGCCCTTATTCCTGTTGAAATACGCAATGACAGCGAACGAGGTGATGGACATCATGGCCAAGACTCCAAGGATGCTGACCTGCGCAACCCAGGTAAACAGGTTGAGGATGGGATCAAGACCAAGAACGGCAAACAGGGCGACCACAATCAGGGCGAGGATCGTCTGTACCAAGGAACCCATATGAGGGCTTTGGTGTGTTTGATGGGTTACACCCAATCCTTCGGGCAGCAATCCCTCGCGACCGGCAACATAGGTATAGCGAGCGATGAAGTTGTGCATGGCGCTGACCGAAGCGAAAACGCTAGAGACCAGCAGGATGCCCATGATCATTGCCACTGTATCACCGGCATATTGGCTGGCAAGCGCGAAGAAATAATCTGTCGGTGCGGGTAAGCCGCCGATCGTGGGGGCCAGTTTGTCAATTCCCGTGCCAACAACCATGAGCCACGTTACAAAAACATACAAAACGCCAATGAGGCCAATGGAGAGATAGGTCGCAAGTGGAACGTTCTTGTCAGGGTCGCGGACTTCTTCAGAGTAGATGGCTGTTGCTTCGACACCAATGAAAGAGCCGAAGACAAAAAGAAGCGCAGCCGTGAATGTGCCACCAAAAATCAGGCTGGGATCAAGGATATTGTATGTCAGGTCACCTGCACCACCAGCACCGAGAATTGCAAATGCCACAATGAGCGCGATGACACATTCAAGAATTACCAAAACGAACAGGACTTTGGCTGAGAGATCAACCTGCCGATACCCGAGAATACCTACAAGAACAGTTGCGATAATAGACCATGCCCACCAAGGCAGATTCAAACCGAAACTGCCGAATACGCCTGATGCAATGCCGCCAAGGAGGCCCAAGAGCCCCACCATCATCGCATTATAAGAAAGCAAGGCCATCATCGCGACAGCACCACCGACTTTGCCCCCTAAGGCGCGTGAGCTGTAAGCGTAGAAAGCACCGGCATTTTTGATGTCCCGGGCAAGGGTCACATAACCAACGGCCCAGATCAAAAGCAGGATTGTCATTAAGACAAACGTGCCGGGAATCCCCGCTCCGTTGCCAAGAAGCATGCCCAGCGGCATTGCGCCAGCGATGCCGGTTAACGGGGCTGCCGCAGAAATGACCATGAAGGTCAGAAGCGCCACGCCAATTGAATTTTGTTTTAGTTTATTTGCGGCTGAAGTCGTTTGAGTTGCCATTTGTTGTTCCCTCTGTTGTTTCGACTGCAAGTTGGTTTGCTTATTTTCGAAAATTTATGTTGTCATCGAAGATATTGCGAGTCAATATGTTAATTGAAAATCGAGGAGGAGCAAATGGCGAAGCATGAAAATCACCGCGAAGATGTGGTAGGTCGCGCCAACGTTGAGGATACTGCGGAGCTGTTGGCTTACTATGATGATCTCGCGAAATTCGACACCGGCGCGCTGTGGACCGTGGCCAACAAGATCGAACCATGGGAACCCAAAAGCCAGTCCATTCCCGTCGTCTGGCGTTACAAAGACCTTCGCGAACATGTTCTCCGGTCGGTGCAACTTGTGACCCCTGAAAAGGCAGGACGGCGCGTAATTTATCTGAACAATCCAGGTCGTAGCGACGTATCAGCGGCTGTGGGGTGGATTTACGGCGGCCTGCAAGTCATGAATCCGGGTGAAGTGGCGAGTTCGCATCGGCATTCGGCTTCGGCAGTACGCTTCATCATTGAGGGCACGGGTGCCTACACTGTTGTGGATGGTCACAAAATGACCCTCGGTGCCAATGATTTCGTGCTCACGCCCAACGGCACATGGCACGAGCATGGTGTGAGTGCCGAGGGCAGTCCATGCATATGGCAGGATGGTCTCGACATTCCTTTCGTCAATGCCATGGAAGCCAACTTCTATGAAGTGCATCCTGATCTTCGCCAGAAGGTGGCGTATGAAGTTGATGACATGACAAAGAAGTGGGGTAACCCCGGCCTCAAGCCCATGGGCGAACAATGGGACAAGGGCTATAGCCCCATGTATAAATATGAATGGCTGCCGACTTACGAGTCGCTCAAGAAATATGCCGCGAGCAACGATGGTTCGCCCCATGACGGTATTCTGATGGAATATGTGAACCCATCAACCAATGGCCCGGTGATGCAGACTTTGGGTGCTTCAATGCAAATGCTGCGACCAGGCGAACATACCAAGGCTCACCGCCACACAGGCAGCGGGCTTTACCATGTGGCCAAGGGCAAAGGCCACACGGTGATCAACGGCAAACATTATGACTGGCAAGAGCATGACATCTTCTGTGTGCCCTCTTGGGCGTGGCATGAACATGTCAACGCATCATCAACAGACGATGCCTGCCTGTTCTGCCTTTCAGACTTGCCCGTCATGCGGGCGATGGGACTCTATCGTGAACAAGGCTTTGGCGACAACCAAGGCCATCAGCCACTCATTTAGGAATTCAAGATGAAACTTGTGACTTATCGTGCAGACATTGAGTCTGCCGCGCGCCTTGGTGTTTTGAGCGAAGGACTTGTGGTGGATGTGCAACGGTTAGGTGCTTCGCACGGCATGTCCCTGCCACACTCCATGCTGGATCTGATTGACGCGGGCAAAACGACACTCGACGCATTGCGTCAATGCCTTCACAAAGCAAAGGATGGTTTTTCTCCTGGCGTTGCCATGGCAGAACAAAACGTTGAATTGCTTGCGCCGATCCCGCGTCCGCGCAAGAACATTTTTGGCATTGGGCTCAATTATGTGGAACATGTGGCAGAAAGCGCTCGTACATTAGACACTTCAAAGGAACTGCCCAAACAACCCGTTATCTTTTCCAAGCCGCCAACCACAGTCATTGGCCCCGGCAAGGCGATTGAACACAACAAAAAAATCACCCAACAATTGGACTGGGAGATTGAACTTGCTGTGATCATTGGAACGCGGGTAAAACGCGTTTCGAAAGCACAGGCACTCTCCCATGTATTCGGCTACTCTGTGTTGATCGACGTTTCCGCAAGAGACAACCGCCGCGCTGGGCAATGGATATTCTCCAAAGGTCAGGACACTTATGCGCCATTTGGACCTTGCATTGTCACGGCAGATGAAATTCCAGATCCGCAAAATCTCGATCTCTGGCTCACCGTCAATGGCACAGAAAAGCAGCGATCAAACACCAAACACATGCTCTTTAAGGTCGATGACCTGATCTCTGATATTTCTTCCGGCATCACGCTTGAGCCCGGAGATATCATTGCAACTGGAACGCCCGATGGCGTTGGTGCTGGCCGCTCCCCGCAGGAATGGATGTGGCCCGGTGATGTTGTGGTGGGCTGTGTCGAAGGCATCGGAACAATCCGTCATCCTGTCGTTGACGCAACGCCAGCATGAGGCATTGAAAATGAACAATACACCCTTCATCGCCGCCGTTGTGCAAATAGGTTCGTTGCCGGACGATGCGTTGGCGACCGCAGAGAAGGCCGCCGCAGCGATGCGTGAAGCTTTGGCCAAAGGGGCTCCAGTTGCGTGTCGATACAGCGCCCAAAACGTCTGTGAGTGAGATCTGAACATGTATTTTGATCTTGCCAAGACAGAGACTGCAATCACTTATAAGTTGCTTGCAGCGACTGTTGTACCTAGACCTATTGCGTGGACGGTGACGCGCAATTCAAAAGGCGGACTGAATGCCGCACCATACAGCTTTTTCAATGTCATGGGATCTGCGCCACCAGTCGTCGCTTTGGGCATTCTCGGCGACCCCGAACGAGGTTTTAAAGATACTTCCAGAAACATCATGGAGACTGGTGAGTTTGTGATCAATCTTGTGCCTGTTGGATTAGTTGAGAAGATGAATTTGACAGCGATAGATGCGCCCGCTGGCACAAGTGAGATTGAACTTGCAGGTATTGAAACCACGCCGTCCGTTCACGTGGCACCACCGCGTATTACAGCGAGTCCTGTTTCATTTGAATGTGTGAACCAGGCTTCGGTTGTGACTGGACCAAGTCAGGTTCTCGTGGTCGGGCGCGTTTTGGCAATCCACATTGATGACGCTTACATCAAAGATGCCAAGCGCGGCCACGTTGATACGCTCAAGCTGGACCTCGTGGCCCGCACGTTCGGTGCGGGATATGCACGCATTGGAGAGCCCTTCGATATTTCAAGACCAAACTGGGCAAATCGGCATTTGATCGAAGGCTTGATGTTTCCATGAACTACATCCGTAGCATCGCTGTGGAATTCAATCACTGTGACCCAGCGGGAATTGTATTCTATCCGCGCTACTTCGAGATGTGCAATTCCGTGGTGGAGAATTTCTTTGCTGAGGGTGTAGGCCTGTCATTTGCAGAAATGCACCGCGACATTGGTTCAGGCGTGCCAACAGTTAACATTAGCTCTGATTTTCATATGCCATCCCGACTGGGGGACAAACTGACGTTCTCGTTGGGCATTGAGCGCATTGGCAGTTCAAGCGCGTCTTTGTTGATTGAAGGTCATTGTGGTAGCGAACGCCGCCTGACACTTCGGCCGACCATTGTTTGGATCAAAAGCGGCAAGGCGGAAAAATGGCCAGAACACATCCGCGAAAAACTTGAAAACTTTGTTTTGGGGTAGCACTTTGCTTACACATTCAGGGCATCAGGATCATTTCACCCGCAAACGGCTGCCAGACGTGGACGACTGGCCGGACCTGTTGCTGAACAATTACCAATATCCCGAACACCTGAATGCCGCTGTCGAACTCACGGATCGCATGGTCGAAAATGGTTTTGGCGACCATACGGCACTCATCGGCAATGGCCGCTTGCGAACCTATAAGGAGTTGACAGACTGGACGAACCGGATCGCCAATGCCTTGGTGGACAGTTACGGTGTGAAGCCTGGCAATCGCATACTTATTCGCTCTGCTAATAATCCAGCCATGGTGGCCTGCTGGTTGGCCGCCACAAAGGTTGGCGCTGTCGTCGTCAATTCCATGCCTATGTTGCGAGCAGGTGAGCTTACCCAAATCATAGACAAGGCTGAGATTTCAATTGCACTTTGTGACACGCGCCTGATGGATGAATTGGTCATTGCGGCCAAGACATCGCAATATTTGAAAACTATTGTTGGTTTTGACGGAACAGCAAACCACGACGCTGATCTTGACCGCGCTGCGCTGACGAAGAATGTCAAATTTCAAGCCGCTGATACCGGAAGCGAAGACGTAGCACTTCTGGGGTTTACGTCTGGTACCACAGGTGAACCCAAAGCCACCATGCACTTTCACCGTGACTTGATGATCATCGCAGATAGCTATGCCAAACATGTGCTGGGCGTGACGCCTGATGACGTCTTTGTTGGATCGCCCCCACTGGCCTTTACATTTGGACTGGGCGGTCTTGCAATATTTCCACTTCGCTTTGGGGCGGCTGCTGCCTTGCTTGAACAAGCTGGCCCGACCAATCTTATAGAGATCATTCAACAACACCGTGCAACCGTATGCTTCACGGCGCCAACTGCCTACCGTGTCATGCTCAAGGCAATGTCAGAAGGCGCTGATCTCTCGTCATTGCGCGCTGCTGTGTCGGCGGGAGAGACTTTGCCGGTTCCTGTTTACGAAGAGTGGTTAAGGCGCACGGGCAAGCCGATGCTGGACGGGATTGGTGCTACTGAGTTGCTTCACATCTTCATCTCCAATCGATTTGATGATCATGCGCCAGGTTGCACTGGAAGGCCGGTGCCTGGTTATGAAGCTAAAGTAGTCGCTGAAGATGGCTCTGACTGCCCCATCGGACAGATCGGCCGTCTTGCCGTTCGCGGCCCGACAGGCTGCCGTTACATGGCTGATGAGCGCCAGAGAAAATATGTGGTGAATGGTTGGAATTTTACCGGCGACAGTTTTTGGCAAGATGAAGATGGACGTTTTCATTTTGCTGCGCGCTCTGACGATATGATCGTGTCCGCCGGATACAATATCGCAGGGCCAGAAGTGGAGGCAGCTTTGCTTTCACATGCGGCGGTGTTGGAATGCGCTGTTATCGGAAGTCCGGATGAAGAGCGCGGCATGATTGTGGAGGCGCATATCGTCGCTGCGTCTGGAATTGTCTGCGACGCCGATTTGGTGAAAGCGCTGCAGAACCATGTGAAGGCCGTCATCGCACCTTACAAGTATCCACGCCGGATTGTGTTCACCGATGCCTTGCCGAAAACCCAGACCGGCAAAATTCAACGCTTCCGACTAAAATCCACTACAAAGGCCAAGCAATGAAAATAAGTATATTGGGCGGGGGGCCAGCTGGTCTCTATTCGGCCATCCTTGTCAAGCTTCAAGAGCCGAGCGCAGATGTTTCTGTATTTGAACGCAATGATCGAAACAGCACTTTTGGTTTTGGCATTGTGCTTTCTGCCGAGACGCTAAAAAAGCTTGATGCGGCTGATCCGGTGAGTGGTGCAGCCATCAGGCAGTCATTTGCCTATTGGGATGATCTCTATGTGCAGTTCAAGGGTGAGAGCATAAAATCCTCGGGCCATGGCTATTCAGGTCTCGAACGACTGACACTCCTGAAAATCCTTGCTGCGCGTGCAGATGAATTGGGCGTCCAAATTCACTGGAACCATGACGTATCTGATTTTGAGAAGCTTCTGGATGCTGACTTGGTGGTCGCCAGTGATGGCATAAACAGTGTGCTGCGCAACCATCATAAGGACCATTTCAAGCCTTCCGTCACGCTGCAGAAAAATCACTTTGTATGGCTTGGAACAGACAAGCCTCTGCCTGGTTTTACCTTCATGTTCAGGGAAAATGAACATGGTATCTGGATTGTTCATGCCTATGAATACAAACCGGGACACTCCACGTTTGTGGTGGAAACCACACCTGAAACATTTGAGCGCTCCGGCCTGGCCGTGACAGATGAGGTTGCCACTGCCGATTATATCAAGTCAGTGTTTCACGAGGAGTTGGAGGGGCACAACATCCTGACAAATCGGTCGCACTGGCGGCAGTTTCCAGTGGTCCATTGTGAAAAGTGGCACCATCAAAACGTTGTACTGATTGGGGATGCTGCGCACACCGCACATTTTTCGATAGGTTCAGGCACCAAACTTGCGCTTGAAGACGCTATGTCGCTTGCTCAGAATATTACAGGAAAATCGCCCGATATCCCTCAGGCGCTGAAAACCTATGAGGAAGAACGGCGGCCGCGGGCGAAGAGAATCCAGGCAGCTGCGAAGGTGAGTCTCGACTGGTTTGAGAACATAGAACGACATCTCATGCTCCCACCGCTGGAATTCTCATTCAGCCTGCTGACACGCAGCAAGGAGATTTCTTTTGATAATTTGCGCCGTCGCGATGCCAAGTTCGTTGCGCGTGTCACATCCAGCCTCTCTGGAAGTGAAAACGACGAGAGGGAACCAATCGATACGCCAATCACAGTGGGGCCAATCGCGTTAAGGCAGCGTGTGGTGGCCTTGCCAAAACAATCGATTGATAGTGCTCGACCATATTTTGCTATTGCCGCCACAGACCAAGGCATCAGTGTCTCAGGAGAAGACTATTCTGTACCACCGATTGGTCGCTTGTTTGGCTTTCAGGTGAAAGCAGGCGAAGACAATGAGGAAACTATTGCAAGAGCAAGTCGTGCAAAGGATCAGGGAGCATGCCTCATTCATCTCACGACTGAAGAAAACAAAGGTGATCCCTTTGTTCTGGCGGAGCATGTTAGGTCGACAACGTTACTTCCGGTTTTATTGAGTGGAGCGCAGTTTACCCGCGACGAAATGAATACAGCCCTGGCGGCCGGACGGGTTGACATCTTCGGGTCAACTACACTGTAAACAGAGGATTTTCGAAAATCTGTTGACTCGCTTCCGATTTTCTTACTAAACTGGTCAGTAAGAAAATGTGAGGAGATCGGCAGCGATGCTTCAGGAACGTATCGAAGGCAAGTGGCTTGCGGCGTTTCGCCGGGTGTTTGCGCTCAACGGAATTGGCACGGGAACTCCTATTGCCATTGTGTCCGAAACGCAGTCACGCCCGGTGTTAGTTCACCTCGCTGAACTTGCAGCTTACGATCTCGGTGCCAATTTCTGCCTGATCCAGATGCCAACACCGCCACAGGTCGCACCTGTGCCAGTCAAATCCACGGGTACATCATGGGCATTGCAGGGCAACCGCTCAGTCATTGAGGCTTTGAAACTTGTTGAAGTCGTTGTGGATTGCACTGTTGAAGGCATGATTCACGCACCAGAATGGCCAGAGATTGAAGCCGCGGGCAAGGCACGGTTGTTGGTCATCACGAATGAACATCCCGAAATTCTTGAGCGCACGGAACCCAAGGCAGAGCATGGAGCGCGCGTTGCAGCAGGTGTTGCCCTGCTTAAAGCAGCCAAACAAATGCGGGTTACCTCGAAGTCGGGGACCGATCTCACCATTAATCTCGACGGTGCGCCATGCGGTGGCACGCCGGGTTTCGGCACGACGCCGGGGGCTGTGGCCCATTGGCCCGGCGGGTTGTGCCTCGCCTTTCCCGGCAAGAATGCCGTCAATGGCCGCATCGTCATGGATGTGGGTGACATGAACCTGACGTTCAAAACCTATCTCACCAGCAAAATCGGCATCGTGATTGAAAATGATTTCATCACCTCCATCACAGGTGATGGCATTGATGCCCTGCACTTTCGCGAATATCTCGAAGCGTGGAATGATAAAAATGCTTACGGCATGTCACATGTGGGTTGGGGCACGCACCCTGGTGCGCAATGGGTCTCCGCCGCCATGTATGACAAGAAGGATATGCAGGCCGTCGAGTTTCGTGCCCTTGCCGGTTCATTCCTGTGGTCAACAGGTGCGAACCAATATGCAGGTCGCTTCACGCTTGGGCATTTCGATTTACCTATGCGCAATTGCACCATCATGCTCGATGACAAAGTGGTCGTGAGCGAAGGCAAACTTGTTGAGGGAATAACAGCATGAATGTTCAGCAAAAGGCGGCTTCCGCATCCTGGCACCCCATGAGCAAGCCAGCAGACTATTATGATATGACACGCGTGCGGCCGGAGGTTGCTGCGGTACTTGATCGTATCAATGAATTGGGACGCGAGCGTTTTGGTCACCGTGCGCCAGCCATCGACATTGATGCGTCGTTTCCAGTTGAGAACTACAAAGATCTCGCCGCTGAAGGATTGATGACCCTAACCGTGCCCAAGGAATTTGACGGTCACGGGTTCTCACTTGGTGAGTATGCCATGGCGGGCGCTGAAATCGCCAAGTATTGCGGTGCCACAGCACTCACGTTCAATATGCACAATTCATCTGTTACTGTGCCCAAGGAGTTTGGCGGATACGGTTTCTCGCTTGGCGAATATGCTATGGTTGGGGCTGAGATTGCCAAATACTGCGGTGCCACAGCACTCACGTTCAATATGCACAATTCATCCATGATGTGGTCACGCTTCATGCATGAAATGCCACACCTGACCGACGCTGAACGCGCCGAATTTGCAAAAATGCGCGAGCGCCAGTTCCGCCGCGCAGTGAAGGAACAAGGCATCTACTCGCAACCAATTTCCGAAGCTGGCCAAAACTGGACATCAAAACCAGCACAAACCCAATGTCGCAAGGTTGAAGGTGGCTGGCGTATCAATGGGTTCAAAAAATTTGCGAGCCTGGCCGGCTACTGCGACTACTACTCAATCGTCTGCACCGAAGTGTTTGAAGGCCAGGAACCTCGACATGAAGACACGATGATCTTTGTTGTTCACAAGGATGCGCCCGGTCTGAAGGTACAAGGTGAGTGGAACCCGCTCGGCATGCGCGGCACCAATAGCCGTGACCTCATCCTCAAAGACGTGTTCGTTTCAGAAGACGACTTGATGATGCCGAAGGGCATTTTCATCAAGACACTGCCCCACTTCCCCCATATGATGGTGACGCTGTCGCCTTCCTATATGGGGCTTGCCCAAGGCGCGTTTGACTTCACTGTCGCTTATCTGCGGGGCGAGGTGCCAGGTCAACCCGCTGCCGATCGCCGCATGTTTGCAACCAAGCGCATCGCTGTGGGCCAAATGTATGCCAAGCTGGCGGCCATGCGCGCCTTGTGGTGGCAAATGTTCATGGAATCAGGCCCCTTCCCCACGAAAGCACAGGTCTCGCGCATGTATGCGGGCCAGTACAATGTCATGGAAGGCACACAAGAAATCTGTGCGCTCGCTATTCGCACATGCGGTGGGCAATCCATGCTCAAGAACATGCCGCTTGAACGCATGTATCGTGACAGCCGTTGCGGTGCTTTGATGTTGCCTTACACATCGGAGATTATGGAAGACTACCTTTCCATCATAACGCTCTATGATGAATTTGAGTTTGACACCGCACCTGGCGATGAAGGCGGCGCGCGAAACTCTATGTGGCGCGGCGAACAAGGCGGCATCAAAGGCGTGCGTTGATTGTGGCCAAGAAAACTGTCCTTGTTTGTAAGGAAGTGGCAGCCCCCGCTGCTACCATTTGGGCGGTGGCGCGCCAATTCTGCGGCACGTGGCACCCCTTCTTGGAATGGGTAAAGGCTGAACGTGATGGCAATGGTCGTTTGGTCCGTGCGTTCAAAGCCAAAGGCGAAGACGGGATCTATCGGGAGCGGTTGACCTATTTTTCGGATGCGGACCTCGAGTTGCGCTACTGTCATGTGGAAGGCATTCGAGATGCTGTGTCATACGAAGCGTCCATGCGCGTCATCGAAAATGACGGCTCTGCCACCATCGAATGGCAAGCCGAATTTGAAGCGCCAGAACCACGCGCCAGCGAAATAGCAGAAGGCACCGCAATTGTTTTCGAGGCCGGTATTGCTGCGCTAGAAGCAACAGCAACGCCGTGTACGATTTTGATTACAGGTAAACCGGCACTCGCTATTGCTCACACTGGCGCACGACCAGGTCCGTTGGTTCTATTTCTGCATGGGATAGGCGGCAACAAGGGAAATTGGCGGCGTCAACTGACAGCGGCTTGCCCATCCCATCAGGCAGCGGCATTGGATTTCCGAGGTTACGGCCAAAGCGAACTTGGGTCACAACAAACGACAATTGAAGATCACTGCAACGATATCCTACGGGTGATGGCAGCGCTCAAGAAGGAAAACGTTATTCTCTGTGGAATGTCACTTGGTTCCTGGATTGCAACATCATTTGCCATGCGCCATCCCGAAAAACTTGTGGGGCTTATTCTTTCTGGTGGCTGCACGGGAATGTCTGAGGCTTCAGAGGAAGAACGACGGGCCTTTCTCACCGCGCGCCAAAAGCCGCTGGATGCGGGCCAAACACCGCGAGACTTTGCTGATGACGTGGTCAAAGTGATTGCTGGTCCGGAAGCCTCAGGGACCGTGTTGCAGGAGCTGAAAGACTCGATGACCGCTATACCTGCCATCACTTATCGCGACGCATTATGGTGTTTCACCCATCCAGATAAGCCATTTGATTTTTCGAAAATTGCTTGCCCGGTGTTGATGATGACGGGTGAACATGATCGGCTGGCACCTCCGCCTGAAATCCGGCGCGTCGCGCAACGCATCCACAGCAATGCCAAACAACCAGACGTGAGTTTTGAAGTCATCCCTGCGGCCGGGCATTTGTGCAACATCGAAAATGCGGCAACTTACAACCACCACCTCAGCAAGTTCGTGCGGAGACTTGCGCCATGATACCTGAGCGAAAGCTGTCTTTTCGGCAATATGAAAAGCAGCAGCGTATTTTGGCAGCTGCCCTGAAGGTGTTTTCTGAAACTGGCTATAGCGCTGCATCCATGGACGCGATTGCGCTCGCAGCTGAGGTCTCAAAACCCACCCTTTACATGTATTTTGGATCCAAAGAACAATTGTTCGAGAGCATCATGGTGACGCAACGCGATGTGATGCTTGAGCCTTTTGAGAATCCGTCCGGCGATATGGTGCGTGATCTTTTCGATTTTGCCTGGCACTATGCGGATGTCGTGATGCAGCCTGAATTTCTATCGTTGGCACGCCTGATCATTGGAGAGGCGCAACGCTTTCCGGCCATTGGCCGAGCCTACCAAGCAGCCGGACCAGACAAGCTGCTCAACGGCATCATCGCATATTTCGAAGTGCAACGCGCCAAAGGCAATCTTGATTTCGAAGATGGCGAACTGGCAGCCCAGGACTTCTGGGCGCTCATCCTCTCAGCGCCACGCAATCAAGCACTGCACATTCCTGATAACATACCAAACAAGGCCCTCATTCGCCGCTACTTGGAAAACGGCCTGAGAATTTTCATCAAGGCCTATTCAACACATAAAGAAAAACATCTTGGCCACTTGGTCGAGCTGATAAAAAAACAGAAGGGTGGAAACCATGAGTTCAAAACTGATTGCTGATTTCTTGGCCGATAAGGCCAGCCGCTTTGCAACCGTGGCGATGACCGACACCAACGGCTTGTTGCGTGGCCAAATGGTGGCAGCACAGGGCCTACCCGGCATTTTGAAAAACGGAATGGGCATGGCACCACCACAACTGGCGCTTGATCCAACCGACGAGGCACTGGACATGCCGGGTGTCACTGATGAAATGGCTGACTTTCACGACGATCCATTGACAGTTGATCTTTCAACCGCCCGCCAAATACCTTGGTCAAAACCGGGGCATGATCTGCTGCTTCTCTCCCACTACCAAGGGGACACATCTACAATTTGTCCACGTAGTCTTTTCACAAAGGTTTTGAAGCGGGCTGAAGACGCTGGCTATCGTGCCAAATATGGGTTGGAGTTGGAGTATACTCTGTTTGACGAAAGCCACGAGAGCGCCAGAGCCAAAGGCTATCGCAATTTGAAAACTGCGACACAACACAAGAGCCACGATCTCATCATCTATCAGACTGCACAAATTGAATGGTATGAAGCTGTAGCCGCAATGTGCGAGCCATTGCGCATCAATCTGGCAAAAATGCATGAGGAAATTGGCGGTGGTTTTCTTGAAGCTTGCATTGGAGCTGGCGAAGGCACCGAACCCGCAGACCAACTCATACTGCTCAAGAATTTCCTCCGCACACTTGCCTTGCGCCAGGGTCGAGCCATCACATTCATGCCGCGCTGGAATGAGGATGCCGACAGTCAATCCATCCACGTGCATGTTTCATTGAAGGACAATCAAGGCAAGCCAGCTTTTTTTGATGCAACAAAGCCCCATATGATGTCGGACACGTTCCGACACTTCATTGGTGGCCTGCAAAAATACACGGGCGACATGATGTTGATGTTCCTGCCAACCATCAACTCCTACCGACGATTTGCGCCCGGCACTTTCGCTCCTCCCGGCCTGACCTGGGGATTTGAAAACCGCACGACGTGTTTCCGTGTCATCGGTCATGATGAGGGTTCGCTGCGTTTCGAAAACCGATTGCCCGGTGCTGATACAAATCCCTATTTTACAGTCGCAGCAACACTTGCTGCTGGTCTTGCTGGCATTGCTGAAAAGCTTGAACCGGATCAACCCGTGGTCGGCAATGGGTTTGGAAAGGTGCCTGAGCATCTGGTGTTCCCGCGATTTATGCCGGATGCCATTACGCGGTTCAGAGCGTCAAAATTTGCACGCTCTTGGTTCGGCGACCGATTTGTCGAGAGTTTCGCGGCGACGCGCCAATCACAATTCGATGCGTTCTCCCGCAAAGTCACTGACGCCGAACTGAACCGCTTTTTTGATTTGGGCTAAATCATGGACGAAGCAGAACGCAAAAGTAAGTTTCTTGAGGCCATGAGCCGCGGTGCAACTTTCGTTACGGTGCTCACCACAGATGGTGAGGCAGGGCGTTACGGCGTCACCGTCAGCTCCATGACATCAGTGGCCGCCGACGGGTTTGCACCCACCATACTTGCTTGTGTCCACCAAAAAAGCCCGGCAGCACAAGCCATTCTTGCCAACAAAACATTCTGTGCAAATATTCTGCACGAAGGACAGCAGAATATTTCCGACCTTTTCTCAGGTCGCCACAAAACTGATCCTGCCATTCGCTTTGACTCGATATCCTGGAGGAAAACTGAAACAGGTCAACCGCTCATCGAAGGCGCTACAGCGAATTTTGACTGTGTTCTCCGAACGTCTGTTCTCTGGGAGACGCACCACATCATGATTGCCCATGTTACGCATGTTGAATTGAACAGCGATCCTCAAGCTCTTCTTTATGGCCAAAGGGCCTATCGCAAAGCTGTCGGATTATAGTTATAGATGATGCCGCAAGAGGCGCAGAAATGAGGAACCTAGAATGAATTGTGTCCTTGTGCAGGTACGCTGCAAGCCCGGAACGAGCTATGATGTGGCAAATGAAATTGCTCTTCTACGAAGGACTGCCCGGCCCGGTTGGTGTTCTCCTGGGCGGATTGGCGAAGGGCGGCGATCAGGTCGTCTTGCTCATTGCCGATGGAAAGTTCCGTTCCAACGCCAAGCAGTGTGGCAAGGGCAATGCCCTTCAGCAGCTGCCAGGTGTGATGGTCGACCTTGTCCTCGAGACCGGCATAGCCGCCTTCATCGGTGGCCGGCAGATTGTCGATGACGAGTGACGATCCATCCGGTCGGATCAGCCGTTGCCACACGACAAGCGCGCGCTACTGGCCGAAAGCGACTACGCTGTCATACTTGCCGATGATCTTGGTGCCCTGCGGAATCATGAGATGGCGGCCTGTGACAGTGTCGTAGACCTGGATCAGCGGCTTGTCGTTGGCGACGGCATTGGGATCGGCAAAAGGCTGAGATTGATATTCAGCGTTCCAAGCCTTGACGTCAGCTGCATTTCGACGATCCGTCATTCGGTCTCTCCTGGCGTTTCCCCTGCCATGCGTCACCGCTTGGTTGCGATATCAGCTCCATCGCGCAGGGTTTTAAGTTTGGCGTAGCAGATTTCAGGATCAACCGCGCCAAAGCCTGCGAATGTTCCGAACCCGCAGTCGGAACCTGCCATAACCCGATCCTTCCCAAAAATGGCTGTGAAGCGATCCAACCTTTGCGCCACCAACTCGGGATGCTCGACAAAATTGGTGGTGGTGTCGACCACGCCCGGAACCAGGATGCGATCATCAGGCACATCGCGCCTGCGGTCGCTGAATGTCGCCCATTCATGCCCATGACGCGGGTTGGACGTTTCGAACAACATGTACCGCGCCTTCACTTTCATGAATGTGTTGAGCACCTTAGCCATGTCGATGTCACAGACATGCGGACCTTCGTAGTTGCCCCAGCAAATGTGTACGCGGATCTTGTCTTGGGGTACGCCTGAGAGTGCATGGTTCAGTGCCTCAACATGCATGTCGGCAATTTTCACAAATTCGGCATCGCTCAGGTCGGTGAAAAGCATATGGCGAGACAGGGCCAGATCGGGGCAATCAACCTGCAAATCAAGGCCGGCGTCGGCGATGGTCTTGTATTCGTCGCGCATCGCATCCGCGAGTGCTGCAAGATATTTCTCTCGCGTGGCATAATGCGCGTTTTGCAGGAAAAGCGAAATCACCCCTGGCGAAGCGGCGTTCATGAATCCGCGTTCCGCACCATGTTTTTTCATGGCGCTTTTCAGATTGGCGATATCCTTGAGCAATTCGCCTTGCCCCTTTGATTTCACTTCACTGGTGCACATGGGGCGGGCGTAAGTCGGTGTTCCACCGTCATTGGCAAGGCGTTGCAAAAAACTGGGGAACATTTTCAAGTCAGCAGGAGCGTTGCGCGGGCTGTCGCCTGAAAAGCCAGTGTAACGGTCCTTGACATAAGTGGCATAAGAAATCTTGGAGGTTTCTCCATCGGAGACAATGTCAACGCCCGCCGCCACTTGCCTGCATACGGTGTCGTCAACGGCCTGATGCATCGCTGCATCAAAGGCAGCCAAATCGTAAGGTTGGCTTCGCTCACGGGCAAAAATGAGATCAACAACCTTTTGCGTCCGGGGCAGGGAGCCCACATGGGTGGTTGCAATTTTTTTCATGGTTGTGGCCTCCAGGTTGGGCCTGCCGGATCATCCGTGTTGCGCACTCGGAACATCGAGGCCTCGCCCGTCATGCTTGGCGCGATGGCGTGTTCCACATTAGGGGGCACAGCACAGGTATCGCCTGGGGCCAGAGTCTTCTCATGGCCATTCCACGTCAGCCTCCAATGGCCGCGCATGACCATCAGAATTTCATGGCGTGATGTTGCGTAAGGCGTCTCGGGAACTGATCCACGCGTGATGAAATCGACTTCAAATCCAGGCTTGTCACGCAACATGGCGTCAGGGCCAATGACTTTCGCCGGTTGGTGGTCGGCGAGTGCCATCATGTCCCAGTAGCGTGCCACATGATTTGGAACCACATCGCGGGTGGCGGGTTCCGGGAAAGCCTTCAGTTCTTGATCTGAAAGCAACGGCATCGGCGGCACGCCATCGGGAAGCTTCTGTCCCTTCTTGGTGTCATAGAGCTTGCCGTTCTCGCCAAGGACCAGCCCATAGTCTTTCGCGTCGTTGATCACTTGCGGAGCCCAGATGACTCCGCCTCCCGCATCATTGCCGCCAAGGATGGCCATGATCATGCCGTAGTCGGTGCCGATGTTTTCGAAGGCGCGGAAAATTCCAGTGGGGATGTTGATGATGTCACCTTCTTCCAGCACCACCTCGCCGGCATTGCCCCACCGCCCCCAAAAGAAGCGCCAACGCCCGCTCAACACGAAGAATACTTCTGCTGTGCGGTGAGAGTGAAGGGAATTGCGGCACTTTGGTGGCTGGCCCGCGGCACCGATGTTAAAACCCGGCGTGTCCTTGATATGGACGTGCTGCTCCGGATTTTCCGACACGCCCGCACCAATGATGGTGAAGTTTTCCTTCTGGTTCGAGCCGGGTGTATGGGCGTCGATGAACGCTGTTTTGCAAGGCCGCAAGTCGCCATAGCGGACGATGCGGGCTTCCATCTGGTCGGGTGTCATCACTCTCTCCATTCAGTCTGCGGTCCAGCCGCCGTCAACAAGCAAATGTGTTCCGGTGATCAAAGCCGCCGCATCTGAGGCGAGGAATGTCACTGCGCCCATAATGTCTTCAATCTCACCCACACGGCCCAATTTTATTTTAGACTTGATCCAGGCCACCCGTTCCGGATTGGCGAAAGTTTGCTCGGTAAGAGGTGTTCTGATGAATGTTGGGCAAATGGTGTTGACGCGAATGTTATGCGCTGCCCATTCGATGGCCATGGCCTTGGTCATGCCTTCGACAGCATGTTTGGATGCCGCATAGACCGTGCGGTCCACACCGCCGACATGTCCCATCTGCGATGAAATGGTGGTGATCGACCCGCCATGCCCTGCCGAAATCATGCGCCGCGCAGCTTCGCGGGCCGAGAAATGCGCCGCTTTCCAGTTGATTTCTGCCACGGCGTCAAAGTCTTCTGATTTGGTATCAAGTGCAGATGTATGGCGCGCACTCCCCGTGGAATTCACATAAACATGCAAATCCGGAAGTGATGAAATTGCAGCTGCCATGGCCTTTGTGTCAGTGATATCGAGCAACAGTGTTGCAGCACTTCCGCCACTCTCAACAATGGCGCGTACCACATCATCCAGCTTTTTTTTGGAACGCGCCGCGCAGAAAACATGCGCCCCGACTTCCGCCAAGGCAGCGGCGGCACCCAGGCCAATGCCTGAGGATGCCCCCGCAACCAGCGCGGTGCGACCATCCAGGCGAAGCGAAGGTGTGCGCGGCAACTTCATTCCGCCGCCCCACCATATGGCACATTGCGGCCACCATAGCGGCGCACCCGTACATTGGCCTGTTCGGCATGTCCTACAAAGCCTTCAAGCATGCAGAGGCGAGAGCAATAAGCGCCGATGCGTGCGGCTGCTTCGTCCGTGGTGATCTTTTGGTAGGAATGGGTTTTCAGGAATTTGCCGACCCAAAGCCCGCCCGTGTAACGGCCCGCCTTTTTGGTTGGCAGCGTATGGTTGGTGCCGATCACCTTATCGCCATTGGCCACATTGGTACGTGGTCCCAGGAACAAGGCGCCATAGGCCTGCAGGTGATCATGGAACCAATCATCGCGGTTTGTCATCACTTGCA
This sequence comes from uncultured Alphaproteobacteria bacterium, assembly GCA_963738595.1. Lineage (GTDB taxonomy): Bacteria > Pseudomonadota > Alphaproteobacteria > Rhizobiales > Aestuariivirgaceae > Aestuariivirga. The sequence continues at coordinate 678,735 of CAVTXF010000013.1, read as the reverse complement.
CATGTTCGCAAGCGATGTCGTTGGCTGAAGACAACATCTCTTCATAGGTGTCACAGAGAATGACTTCACCATAGTCACGCCATGATGCAGATGCCGTCTCGCGTGTCGGCAGGATGCCAAGCAGGCGCTTGATTTCAATCATTGTGGCGTCTGCAAGCCTGCGCGAATTGGTGATCAGGAAGGCCGGAGAATTATAGCCATGCTCCGCTTGTCCCAAAAGATCGGTGGCGCAGAGTTCTGCGTCAACTGTCTCGTCGGCAATCACCATGGTTTCAGTGGGGCCGGCCAAAAGATCAATACCGACCTGTCCAAAAAGTTGCCGCTTGGCCTCTGCCACATGGGCGTTACCGGGGCCAACCAACATGTGAACGGGATTGATGGATTCCGTACCCAGTGCAAGGGCCGCAACAGCTTGAATGCCACCCAGACAATAAATCTCGTGCGCACCTGCCAGATGCATCGCCGCGATCACTGCAGGATTCGGCTCACCCTTAAAAGGTGGCGTGGCGGCTGCAATGCGTGGCACGCCGGCAACATTCGCTGTCAGCACGGACATGTGGGCAGATGCCACCATCGGAAATTTGCCGCCGGGCACATAACAGCCGACGGATTGTACCGGGATGTTGCGATGCCCCAGAACAACACCAGGCTCAGTTTCAATTTCAATATCCGACATTGAGGCGCGCTGTGCTTCGGCAAAGCGTCGAATTTGCCGTTGAGCAAATTTGATATCCTCCATGTCTCTGGTGGAAACACGGTTGATGAGGGCGTGGATGTCCGACGTGGAGAGACGAAAGCTGAACGGCGCATATTTGTCAAAGCGCTGCGAAAGATCACGCACGGCAGCATCGCCCCGCGCGACCACATCAGCAAGAATGACTTCGACCTCAGACTTGATGCGTGCATCATCGGCACTTTTTTCCGAAGAAGGTTTGCTGCGCTTCAGGAACGTGATTGTCATGCGCCAAGCCTCAGGCCAGTTACGGAATCAAAGAGATGACAAATCTCGGCAGGCACTTCCGCTGACACAACACTGCCGATGGAGGCGCGAAAATCTTTGGCAGCCTTGATGGCAACCAGCGCTCCGCCTGCTTGAATGGTCACCTGCGTGCAATCGCCCAAAAGCTCCATGCTGTAAACGGGCGCATTCAAGTTGCCGCCACCGTTCACAAGACGCGCGTCTTCCGCGCGGAAACCCAGCGTGATTGGTCCCTTGTAATTCTTGTTTAAATCCGCGACTTGCAGGTTTTGACCGATGAATGTCCCGCCGTTTAATTCCCCCTCGAGCAAATTCATGGCGGGAGAACCAATGAACCCTGCAACAAAGGTATTGGCTGGTTTGTCATAGATGTCGGCAGGCGAACCGATCTGCTGCATTTCGCCTTTGTTCATCACCACAACACGGTCAGCCAGAGACATGGCTTCAATCTGGTCATGGGTGACATAAATCGTGGTGGTCTTGAGTTCATGGTGCAGGTTTTTGATGTGGGCGCGGGTGGAAACGCGCAGCTTTGCATCAAGATTGGAGAGGGGCTCATCCATCAAAAACACGGTTGGTTGTCGGACGATGGCGCGGGCCAGTGCCACGCGTTGGCGCTGGCCACCAGAAAGCTCTGCGGGACGGCGTGTCAGCAGGTCGTCGAGTTCAACCATGCCCGCCGCCTTGCGCACACGGGCGTCATGTTCTGCCTGTGGTACCCGACGGACCTTGAGCGGAAATCGGATATTCTCATAGACGGTCATGGTGGGGTAGAGTCCATAGCTCTGAAACACCATGGCGATGTCGCGGTCTTTCGGTTCCAGCCCATTGACTTTGCGCTCACCAATCCAGATTTCGCCGTGGCTGACATCTTCGAGACCTGCAATCATGCGCATGGTGGTAGTTTTCCCGCACCCTGATGGCCCGAGCAGCACCAGAAACTCGCCGTCTTGAATATCAAGCGACACATCTTTGACCGCAGAGAAACTGCCCCACTTCCGCGACAGGTTTTTGAGTTTTATCTCAGCCATGGTGCAATGATGTCAAAGTTTGACTACGTATGCAAGCGCACTAACGTGTTCCAAGTATGAGATCGGAAGCCTTTTCGCCAATCATGATGATGGGCGCATTGGTATTGCCGGAAACGAGGCGCGGCATGATCGAGCCATCGGCAATCCGCAGGCCATCCAGGCCCTTCACTTTCAGGTCGGGGCCAACGACAGCGCGTTTGTCGATACCCATGCGGCACGTGCCCGAGGGATGATAGATGCTGCCAGCCCGTGTGCGGGCGTAGGCGAGCAGGTCGGAATCGCCTGAGACCGCAAGCCCCGGTTCCAGTTCTTGTTCCATGAAAGGCTCCATCGCAGGAGCCTGCATGATGGCGCGCAGTTCCCGCAGGCCTGCGATGTTGGCGCGCTTGTCTTCCGCCGCTGCAAGATAGTTCACCTTGATGATGGGGGCATCGGACGTGTTGGCGCTGCGGGCGTGGATGGATCCACGTGACTCTGGGCGGAGGTGGCAGACTGATGCCGTAAATCCTGAAAATGAGTGCAAGCCCGCTCCCATCTTGTCGGTTGAGAAGATGATGAAGTGGATTTGGATGTCGGGACTTGAAAGATCGGAACGTGATCTGAAAAAGGCATTGGCATAGCCGGCACTCACGGCCAGCGGTCCTCGCCGCCCGAAGGCATAGCGCAGGCCCAATCCGACACGTCGGAACAAATTGTTGTATTCGTCATTCAGCGTAACAGCCTGCTTGGACTTGAACACCATGCGTACTTGCATGTGGTCTTGCAGGTTTTCGCCGACATCTGGGGCATCATGAACAACGGCCGCACCAATGTTCCGAATCCGCTGTGCCTGACCAACGCCGGAAGCTTCCAGGATCTGTGGTGATGCAATGGCACCTGCACAGAGTATCGCTTCTGTGCCAATGTCAGCACGCTGCGCCTTGCCTTGATGCACGAAGTCCACGGCCACGGCGCGTTTTCCTTTGAAGACGATGCGTTGGACATGCGCATGGGTGACTAAAGTGAGGTTCTCGCGCTTTTCTGCCTGCTTCAAATAGCCAGAAGCGGTGCTGCAACGGATACCGTTGCGTGATGTTGTCTGGAAGTATCCAGCACCCTCCTGCAGCGCACCGTTGAAATCCGCATTGAAAGGAATGCCGCGCTCGCCAGCGGCCTTGATGAAGGCGTCGCACAACACATGGGGTTCGCGTGGGTTCGAAACGGCCAGTGGCCCGCCCACACCATGAAAGTCGTCAGCACCATTTTCCTGGTCTTCGCTGCGTTTGAACAAGGGCAGCACATCATCGTATGACCAGCCAGTGTTGCCAAGCTGCGCCCAATGGTCATAGTCTTGCTTTTGACCACGAATGTACACGAGGCCATTGATGGCGCTGGTCCCACCAAGGACTTTGCCACGGGGTTGAAAAATCTTGCGGTTGTTCAGTTCTGGCTCTGGTTCCGTTTCGAACATCCAGTTGTAGCGCTTGTTCTGAAACAGCTTGGCATAGCCAATCGGAATGTGAAGCCATGGGTTGAAGCCGCGCCCGCCCGCTTCCAGCAGCAACACGTGATGGCGACCATTGGCCGTGAGGCGATTGGCCAACACGCAGCCCGCCGAACCCGCGCCAATGATGATATAGTCAAAGCTACCGATGTTTTCGGTCGTCATGGCGTCAGGCAGTGCCGCCCATTTCAGCGAGCTTGACTTGCATCAGCAAGGCCATCTCATCATAGAGCGTCCATTCATCCACGATCTTGCCGTTCTTGTAGTGGAAGTGAGAGATGCCCATGACCTGCAGGCGTTTGCCGGTTGGAGCACCCAGACTGCGCAGAATGCCATAGCCAAGATGATGACCTTCAATCACCCAACGCAGCGCCACCTTTGTGCCACCTTCTTCGCTGTCGACCGAGCAGATGTGTTGCGGCAGGAACGAAAGATCTGGCAGGGAACCCAACAAACCAAGATATTGATGCAAGACGCCAGAGGCACCTGTAATCTCGCGCATCAAAGGCCCGTGATAGAGTGCAGTCGGCGCATGGACATCCTTCATCACGCCGAGCATGCGCTTGTTGTAGGCCTCATGCAGCCAGCGGATGGTGTGTTGTTCAAGCTCAGTGTTTGCAATTGAAACATCTGCATCGGACTCAGGTGGGTATTGTCCAAGAAGCCTGCGGTTCTCACCCATATCGATCGCACCAAGGCCTTTGTCATTGCGGGCGCGGGCCACAGACTCTGCATAGGGATTTGGATCAAGACCCAACTGCCGGAACAATGACATTGGGTCCGACACGATCCACTCGCGATAGATGCGGTTTTTCAGCACCATGCAATCAGCAAAAGTGCGGGTGACAAAACTGCGGCCCGTCGGTTCACCGTAAGAACCATGCTGCGTGTGGCGGCCTGATCCGGTGACGAGATGCGAGGTGTAAAATCCTTCAACGTCATTGCCGCCCCAAACCACTTGAGTAGCCATGCCGCGCCGTTCCGGAAACGTCACAAGGCGTTGAATGGTGTCCTGCACCATGTCTTCACGGTTATAGACCGTGCCCATTGTTCCGTACACGGTGCAATTATGGGTGTAGTGGGAGTAGATCAGGCCGATGTTGCGCTCGTCCCAGATGCGGTGCGTGCAACGCACGATATAGTCGACAATGTCGGTGTAAATGTCTTCGAAGCCTTCCAGCGATTGCACGCGTTGGCGACCAGTCGGTGCGAGGTCCACATAATCCCGACGCTCCACTTGCAGCACAGCTTCCTTGGGCGGTGCAATGCGGGTGATGCGGGATTGTTTGGCTTTGTCTTGTTCAGCGTCTGACATGGTTGTGTTCCTGTTGTCTCACATTAACCGAAGGAAGGGGCGTGTGCATCCTCAATCGGGGGAAATCGTAAATTCAAGGCAGTTTCGAATGCGTGGCCAATGCGGCAGAGCATGCCTTCACTGCCTATTCGCCCCGCGAATTGAAGCCCCAGCGGCAACCCATCCGCAGAAAGTCCCATGGGCACGGCAAGCGCAGGTTGGCCCGTGACGTTGAAAGGAAATGTGCGCATGGCTGTCCAACGGGGCGTTCCATCACGAAAGGAAGCGACAGTTGGGGCCGGGGCCAGGGTATTGGCCAAAAGGATCGCGTCATAGCCAGACATGACGTCTTCCATCAAAGCTGACAGTTCATCCTTGGCTCTTTGTGCGCCTGTGAATTCTCCCGGCCTGATTGACCGTCCACTGAGCAAGTTGGCGTAGGTACCACGACCATATAATTCGGCAGATGTCTCAAGGTCCCTCCTGGCGTGTACGGCGTAACCTTCCGCAAGAATGATGGTTGTTCCGCAGCGTTCGAACGCGGGATATTCCGGCAACACGATTTCATCCACGACTGCACCGAGAGCGCGCAGGACCTCAGCGGCATTGTCCAGTAACGCTTGAACATCTGCATCAGCCTCATTGCAGGACCAGCTGCGCGCGTAGCCGATGCGCAAATGTCGTGCTCCTTCTCCAAGCGTCATGGTGGCTTGTGAATCAGGGGCCAGCGCGGAAAGGCACAAAGCCGTGTCTTCAACTGTTGCAGCCAAAATTCCGACGTGGTCCAGGGTTGGGCTGAGTGGAAACATGCCATCAACCGGCAGAAGGCCATAGGACGGCTTCAGACCGACGACTCCACAATAGCAGGCCGGGCTTCGCGCTGAGCCGCCGCCATCACTGCCAATGGAAAACCGCATGAAGCCTGCGGCCACTGCTGCTGCGGAACCGGAAGATGAGCCGCCTGTAATGTGCGCTGGCGCACGAGGATTGACGGTCGGCGGCAGCGGCAAATCGAATTGCGGGCCGATGGTCGCGAATTCATAGGTCTGCACCTTGCCCAGCAATACCGCACCTGCCTTGCGCAATCGCGTGGTGATGGCGGCATCTTGTGCCGCGACGTGTGACTGCATCAACCGCGATCCTGCCAGTGTTGGCATGCCTTCAGCGTCAATAACATCCTTGCTACCATAGGGAATACCGTGAAGAGGCCCGAAGTCATGGCCATCTGCCAGTGCCGCATCAGCAACTGCGGCTTCTTCCAAAGCTGCTTCGGCACAGAGTTGGGAGAACGCGCGGATATCTCCATCCAGTTTTTCAATGCGGTCCAGCACATGCCGCGTGAGAGTAAGCGAGGTCAGTTCTCCCATGCGCATGGCGTGGCCAGCTTCAGCGATCGACAGCTCATGCAAAGACCGATCCATCATTATCCCTTCACAGCACCAGCTGTCAGACCTTCCACAAGACGTTTTTGGAAGAACATGACAAGCAGGAACAAGGGAGCCGTGGTGGAGACGACAGCCGACACCGCATACATCACGTTTCCATCGGACTGGATCTTGAACAGGAAGCTCGAAATTTTTGGTACCATGGTCTGGTTCTCTTGCGTGAGCAGCATCGAGGTCACGGCAAAATCATTGTAGCCAAGAAGAAAACTGAACAAACCCGTGGTGATCACGCCCGGCCACATCACGGGCATAACAACTTGGCGAAAAGCTTGAAAGCGGGAACAGCCATCAACCAGCGCACTCTCATCAAGATCGCGGGGAATGTTGACGAAGAAGGAATACAGCATCCACAGTGTGAAAGGTTGGTTCAGCGCCACAAGCACAATGATCGCGGTCGGCAGATAGCCCCAGACATTCAGTTGGAAGAACGGCAGCAGATAGCCTGACACCAGCGTGATGTCAGGCATGGCGCGGAAGACAAGTGCCGCAATGAGGATCCAGTATTTGTAGCGATAGGTTGATCTGGCCAGCGCATAGGCACCCAGTGTTCCAAAGGTGAGCGAAATGGCTGTAACACTCACCGTAATGATCGCCGTGTTGATCACCGATTTCCAGAATTCACTTTCAATCCATGCTCCGGAATATCCTTCGCCAGTGAATGCCGAACCATGTTGTTCCATCGTCCTGACGCCGATGAGGGCGTTTTGCCAGGTGTCGCGTGAAAAGAAATCCGCCTCCACTTTCAGCGATCCCCACGCGGTCCAGAGATAGGGAAAAGCCGCAAGAACAAGCCACAGCAACACAAAACAGAGGGCAACGAGGGAGATAGGCCAGGGCCGACGATGGGCCGAGAAACTCAACGCGCACCTCCGAATTGCCGCGCGGTTCGCATCAGCACTGGGGTAAGGATGATGATGACCCCCACTATCGTCAGCACAGAACTTGCCGCCGCCGATGAAAACATCTGTGCACTCTGGTTGTTCAGCGACGTGAAGACAAAATAGCTGAGCGATGTGGCATTGGTGGCCGCATTGAATCCGATGATGGGTTCAAGGATCTTGAAATTGTCCATGAGTTGAACCAGCAAAACGAAAATGGCGATGGGTGCGAGTGAAGGCATAACCACATAGCGGACTCTTTCCAGCCGACTGGCGCCGTCAATCATCGCGGATTCCAGGGTGTCGCGTGGCACTGTTTGCAGGCCAGCATAAAACACGATGAAGGAGAACGGCGCGTTGGTCCAAATGCCATAGGATATGAGTGTCACCCAGGTGAGGGCGAGTGATGATTTGAGCGTGAGGGTGGGGTCGCCAAAGGCAAATTGAATGAAGGCACCCAGAATGCCTTCAGCATTGATCATCCAATAAATGACAAGAGAACCAATCAATGGCGTGATCACCATCGGCAAGAGCGAGAAGAAGATCACTGGGCTGCGCAAAAATCGTGGGACGGCGTTGACAGCGAGAGCCAACAGAAATCCTACAAGCATGGCAATGGGTGTGACCGTCAGCGTGTAGGTCAGCGTGAAGACAAGCGCCTTGTAAAAGGGCAGGTTGTAAATATCGATAACCATTCCACCGATGCTGCTTTGCGTGGCGATTATGGTTGCAAGTTCAGCAAAGGCCAGATGATTGCGGTCGCCGTAGACCTGTAAACCTACAAATTTGCCAAGGGGTTGTTCTGCTCGAATTTGCGCCGTAGCCTCTGCGTCGACAACTGTCTCAGTCGTGCAGCCCCCCAAAGGCTGGCAGGTCTCTGAGGTGACCAGAACGCGATCATGTTCAACATAGAGCGACTGCAAGCCAAACGAAACAATTGGCGTGGCAATAAACAGCAGCATCGCCAATAGCGACGGTAGCACAAATGCGAGGAAATAGCGGTGTGGCACAATCAAAAGACGTCGCAGCGCCAGAAGAAATTCCAGCGCTGCTACGTTTCAATTCTATTTGAGGAAGCCAGCTTCTTTGGCAGCGGCATTGTAGGCCGCTTCCACGTCGGCCATGGCCTTCTCGGCTGGCTCGGATCCCTTGATGAAGTCTGCGAGCTCAACACTCAGGGCCGTGTGCAGCAGACCCATATAAGGCACCATGGGGTAGGGGCGTGCACCATTATTGGCATTTTCAATGACGCCCACAGCAGCTGGACCGGGCTGATATCCTTTGATCAGCCAGGTTGCGGCATTCGGGTGCTTTGTCGCCATGTCAGGCCGGATGCCGTGCACCATGGCGCGGAACGATGCTTCAGCGTCTTCATCGCTGACATTCTTGGCAATGGTAAAACCATCCCACCAAAGCGCTGCCGCAGGAATGGTTCCACCACCAACCGTTGGCGCCATCGTGAACACCGTGTTTTCGACCACTTCCTTGTTGGACACCTTGGCGTCAATGGCAGCACCCGCCAGTGAACCCCAGTTGTTGATGACGGCCATCTTGCCAGCTTGATAGAGTTTGCTGAGCTCGCCTGCATCATAGGTCAGGTAGTCCGGCCCCATGTAATTTGTCAGGTCTTTCATCATCTTGAGGGTAGCCAGGCCCTTGTCATTGTTGATGGCAAGCTTGGCTGACCCCTCGTCAAAAAACTCACCGCCGTAGCCCAGGTACATGTTGACGAATTCAGCCGCGAGATCCCAGCCTGCCTTGTTGGAGGCGCCAAGCGGAAACTCCGCAACACCTTTTTCCTTCATCATTTTGGCGACCGCCAAAACATCTTCATAGGATTTCGGTGCGGTTGCCCCCGCTTTTTCAAGCAAGTCCTTGCGCATGAACAGATGCTGTCCATTGGCCATGAAAGCAATGGCCATCACCTTGCCATTGATCTTGATCAGCTGGTTGGCCTGCAGGTCTTGACCATACTTTGCGACATAATCATCAAGCGGGCGGATCAATCCATCATTGAGCAATGGCACGATCGAGTTGTTTGCAACGACAGCAACGGTATATTCCGCAGGGTTTGCTGTGAGAGCCGGCACTTGAAGGTTCTTGTGTTCTGAACTCTGGTTCTTGGTCACTTTCACTGAATCACTGGCACATTCTTCTGCGGCAGCAGCAACCAGATGGAGGGCCTCAAAATCATTGGAAAGAATACGCACCGAGCCCTTGTCAATGCCACAGGCCGCAAAAGCAGTAGTGGACAGCAAGCTGGCAGCACCAATCAACAACAGGGCCTTGAATGTGGATTTCATCGCGTTTCTCCCAATATTTTATGAGTGTGGTTTCTGTATTTGGCGGACGAACTGGCGGGAACGTTGCAACATCTTGCATACGTAGTCAAGCCATGGGAGCCTGTGATGAGATGCCAAACAGGAACCCGGCATTTGCAACGCCATCGCGTGCTGGTAGATGATACGGCGGTCCAACCGAGCACCATTTTTGAAACAGGATAATTGCAACTGAAGAAGAAAATTACATCAGGCGATGTTGCAAAACTTGCGAAAGTCTCGCAATCAGCGGTCAGCCGTGCCTTCAATGAAGGGGCCAGTTCTTCTGATGCTATGCGAGAGCGCGTGCTCAGAGCTGCGCGACAACTTGGCTATCGTCCCAATGCGATTGCGCGTGCAATGATAAGTGGGCGCTCGCGCCTGATTGCAGTGTTGGCTGCCTATCTTGACAATCAGTTCTACCCCATCGTGCTCGAACAACTGTCGCGCGCCTTGCAGGAGAGAGGCTACCATGTCTTGCTCTTCATGACGGAAACAGGTCGTCAGGATGAAGTGGTGCAACAGATGATGGAATACCAGGTCGAAGGCGTTGTCATGGCTTCAGCCACACTTTCGTCTTCCCTGGCCAGAGAGTGTGCCCAGACAGGAATTCCGGTAGTGCTTCTCAACCGCTATGTGGCCAATTCTCTTGCAAGCAGTGTAACTTCGGACAATTTCGGCGGCGGTGGATTGGTGGCAAAACTCTTGGTGGAGACGGGCCACACGCGCATTGCATTCATCGCAGGCCAGGAGGATTCTTCCACCAACAAGGACCGTGAAGCAGGCTTTGTGGCAGGCTTGGAGCTGGAGGACAAAAAAATCTGGGCCCGGGCCATAGGGAATTACACCTTCACAGGCGCTGCACAGGCCGCGCGATTTTTGTTGCAAGGCTCCGAGAAACCTGACGCGATCTTTGTCGCCAACGATCACATGGCCTTTGCCGTCATGGACGTAATCCGAAATGAATTCACGATGCGCATACCAGAGGATATCTCAATCATTGGCTTCGACAATGTGCCCGAATCCGGTTGGGGGGCGTACCAGTTGACAACGGTGGAACAGTCTTCCGAATTGATGGTGGCAGAAACGGCCGCACTGCTCGTCGACCAGATCGAAAGCAAATCCGTCAATCACCGCAATGTGGTGCTGCCCACGAAACTGGTCTTGAGGCAGTCATGCAAAAGCTCTGTCAAAACACGATAGGTTCGCGCCTGTTTATCAGTGAACCCATTCCGCAGCCTCGCCAGGCTTATACCCTGTTCAAAGGCACCGACGTCAACGTGCTCGGTCTGCACACGGTCTTCGAACATCTCGAGGTCATGGAGCCGTCTCGCTCCACAGATCAATCCCCAGACCTGGGGCTTCTGGCACATCGAGGGCATGGTGTTCGACGACCGTGAGGCTTGCGAGGGATGCACCGAGATGCATCGCCGGTAAGGCGATGAATTGGCCTGTCCAGTACGCAAAATTCCGCACTTCATTGAAAATGCCTCCGCCGAATTCCGACTTTCCGACACATCATTACAAATGCAGAGGGCCTGCAAGTTCAGGGCTATTCAGATCGGCTGCACCTAGTAGAGTGACAGTTCCTTCAGCACCTTGGGCCAGTTGTCCATTCTGGCTTTTGCCGTCACCGGATCACGAGAGGCGGCTTCGTGAACAATGAGATTGAGGAGCGTGGCCAAGGGGCCGGTACTTTCGAGGTAGCTGCCGACCTTTGTCTTGGCATGGAACACATGGGGCGTATGAGCGTAGGCCCAGTGGTTCATTTCATCCGTGACGACGACGATGTTGATACCTTGAGCGGCACAGAACCTGACGATGGGTTCAGCCTCGGCGGCGTAGGGAACGATGTCGATCAAGATGATGACATTCTTTTCCGCCTTTTTTTTCGGCGCAGGCAGAAGCTCAGCAAGGCCAGAGTCGTGCGGCGCGATAGATTGAACGCCACCGCGGACGATCAGAAGCCGTCGTGCGAAATCTTCGGCAAGACCCTTAATCGTCTGGAAGCCTGTGATCCAGACCCGATCAGCCTCTGCAACAAGAGCCATCGCATCCGACCACTCGGGCCGCGCAACTTGGGCTGACAAGTCAAGAATACCCTGCGCTTCATTGCGCAAGGTGGAGGCGATTGAGCCGTCAATCAAACGCAGGTGACGGTCTACGTTTGGCAATTGAACTACTTGTTGTGAATGGGCGAGGTCCGCCTTCAGGGCTGAAATGCCCTTGTAGCCCAAACCACGGAAGAAGCGACTGACAGTATTTTCGCTCACACCGGCTTTTTCTGCCAGAGAAGTCCCTGTCTCAAGGGCAATTTTTTCCCTTTGCAGGATCAGAAATTGCGCAAGTCGGGCTTCTGACTTGGACAAGCCCGGAAGAGCCTCTTGAAGCCTGCTGAATGCATCACCGTTGCGGGGGGGTACTTTTTTCATGATAGCAGATTTACAACATTTTCCATTTTTGGTATTTACCTGTCAATGCTGCTTCCTCACAAGTGCCAAAGGAAGGGCCAACAAGAATGCTGACGCAATGCGCAGTTCAAATGGGAGTGAAAGAAATGAAAAAACTACTTGCTATTGCTGCTCTCGCTTGCAGCACAATGTTGGCAACGGCCAGCGGCATTTCAGCGGCCGGGAAACTGGCGCTTTATAATTGGGGTGACTACATCAATCCCGAAATCTTGAAGAAATTTACGGCTGATACCGGTATTGAGGTGTCGTTGGACACCTATTCTTCCAACGAAGAAATGTTGGCCAAGATTCAGGCCGGTGCGACGGGCTATGATATCGTGTTTCCGTCCGTTCACATGAATGAAATCATGTTGAAGCTGAACCTGTTGGAAAAGACGGGCATCAATCAGCACCCGGAGTTCAAAAATATCGATCCTGCCAACCTGCGCGTCAAGGGCGATCCCACAAGTGAATTCTGCCTTCCCTATGCATGGGGCACGGTGGGCATTTTCTACAACAAGAAAAAGCTTGGCGAGATCAAATCCTGGGCGGATTTCTTTGCCATTCCGGACAAGGGTGGAAAAATCACTTTGCTAGACGACATGCGCGAGGTGATCAGCATTGGCCTGATGAGCAACGGCAAGTCGGTGAACACGGACGATGCGGACGACATCAAGGCAGCGGCTGACTTTATAGCGTCGAAGAAAACCAAGGTGAAGGCCTTTACCTACGAAGTAGCGCCGCTCATCCAATCAGGTGACATTGATGCCGCGCACTTCTTCGTGGGATTGAATGTGCTCACCAAGACGCTTGACGGTATTGAATATGTGATCCCCTCAGAGGGGGCCACCATGTATCAGGAAAACATGTGCGTGTTGTCGTCTGCCCCCAACAAGGACAATGCCAAAAAATTTCTGGAATACTATTTGAAGCCCGAAATTGCCGCCTTGAACGTAGCGCAACAATTCAACGGCACAGCCAATGTTCCCGCACGCGCTCTTATCCCTGACAACATCAAGAATGACACGAACATCACGGTCGGCGCTGAAACACTCAAGCGCTTGCAGATTTTCGAGGATGTGGGACCAGCCCTGAAGCTCTATGATCGCGCCTGGAATTCCATCAAGACGGCACAATAAATAACGGGGCAAGCAGGGTTGCCGAGAGGCGCCCTGCTATTCATTCATCGGACCCATGACAGACATTCTGCAAATCCGCGGTGCAGCTAAGCGCTTTTCTACGCCTGACGGAAAATCAGTTCAGGCTCTTGCTCATGTGGACCTCGACGTCGGTGAGTCCGAGTTCGTAACACTGCTGGGTCCATCGGGCTGTGGAAAGACAACACTGCTGCGCGCCATCAGCGGTTTTGAAGAACTGGACTCAGGGCGCATCAATCTCGATGGAGAAAATATAGCGGGCACTCCTGCCCACAAGCGTCCAGTCAACACTGTGTTTCAAAGCTATGCCCTGTTCTCGCACATGAGCGTGGCGCGCAATGTGGGTTATGCGCTTGAGATTCGGGGGGCCAACCGCGCCGACCGCGAGCGCGATGTCACAAAGGCACTTGAGACAGTTGGCCTAACAGGCATGGAACTGCGAAAGCCCTCTCAACTTTCAGGCGGACAACGCCAACGCGTTGCCTTGGCGCGCGCCATCGTTGCCAAGCCCAAACTTCTGCTTCTGGATGAGCCGCTCTCAGCACTCGACCGCAATCTGCGAAAACAAATGCAGATCGAACTCAAATCACTGCAATCCAATCTTGGCATCACTTTAGTCTTTGTCACGCATGATCAGGAAGAAGCCTTCACCATGTCCGACCGCGTGGTGGTAATGCGCAATGGCAAAATCGAGCAGATCGGATCGCCCCGCGACATCTATCGCAAGCCATGCTCACGCTTTGTCGCATCCTTTGTGGGGGAAACCAATATTTTCAGCGGTACGGTCACAAAGTTCGCGCGTGGCAAGGCCGTTATGACAACAGCAGACGGTCTAACGTTTGATGTGCCGCCAGAGGGGCGCAGGATGGGTGAGAACATTTCAATTGTTCTCAGGCCATCGGAACTTCGCTTGGCAGACAAGGGTATTCCCGCAAAGGTGACAAAAATCATTTTTGCAGGTTCAGACGTGCACTTGCATATATTGCCGCCAAAATCGCGCCAGGCAATCCTCGTAACTTGCCACGACAATGAAGGGCTGCCCAAGGTTGGTGACGAGGTCCATTTGACTTACGATCAAAGGAACGCTCATGCACTCAACGAAGGCGCAGCACCATGATGCAGCGACCGCGCCTTTTGCTGACGCCCGCCGTATTATTCCTCGGTGTATTCTTTGTTGGTCCGCTTTCGATTATTGCAGTGTTCTCGATATTGACACCCGGACTCTACGGCGGTGTTGAGTGGTCATTTTACCACTGGAACTTTGGCCGCATTTTTGGCTGGGCTGACGGCATCAACGAGATATTTGAACCCATCTATTTGATCATTCTGGGCCGGTCGTTGCTCTACGCTGCACTAACGGTCGCCATATGTCTGCTGGTTTGCTACCCTGCGGCCTGGTGGGTGAGCCACTTGCAACAACGCTGGCGTATTGTTTTTTTGTTCCTTGTCACACTGCCATTCTTTTCCAGTCTCATTGTGCGGCTCTATGCCTGGCTATTGATTCTCAAGCCTTCGGGCTTGATCAATGACGTGCTTCTTGGGATGGGCCTGATTTCCCAGCCGCTGGACATACTCTTCACACCATACGCCGTGGTATTGGGCATGATCTACATCATGGTGCCTTTCATGTTCCTGCCACTCTTTGCGTCAATCGACAATCTCGATCCCAGTATCGTCGAAGCCAGTCAGGATCTGGGGGCCAATAACACACAGACATTCCTGAAGGTGATCATCCCACAAACACTGCCTGGGATTATCGGGGGCTGTACCATCGTTTTCATCCCATCCGTCGGAAATTTCATTGTGCCGGACGTTCTGGGCGGCGCTAATGGCTTGATGATCGGCAACCTCGTGGAGCAGCAATTTCTATCATCACGCAACTGGCCGATGGGGGCAGCTTTGTCCATGCTCATCATGAGCGTGGTCTTGTTTGTGCTTGTGATATTTGCAAGGCGCGCCCGCCAATCAGGTGGCTTGGCATGACAACGCGGACGCCAGGATGGATGCTGCTGTCAGCCTATGCGGCTCTATTCTTCCTGTTCATTTATCTGCCTCTTGCCGTGATCATTTTCTATTCGTTCAATTCAAATCCCGTGAACATGATGGTTTGGAGCGGATTCACGCTCGATTGGTATCGTGGATTGTTTGGTTTGAAAGACACGACAACAGCGCTGAATGAAAGTCGAGCAATCTATCTTGAAAGTACGCCGCAACTGCTCGCAGCACTGCGAACGTCTTTGACGGTGGCCTTTTTTACAACGCTGTTTTCAACCTTGGTCGGCACCGCCACAGCCATCGCCTTGGGGCGTGGCCGCCTGCGCGCTAAAGGGTTTTACAGCAGCTTTCTTTTGGCACCCATGATGATGCCAGACATCGTATTGGGCATTGGCCTTCTCATCTTTTTTGTAACACTCGGGATGAAGCTGTCACTGTTCACGATTATCATCGGTCACTGTACTTTCCTTATTTCCTACGTCTTCATCATCGTGCAGGCGAGGCTGTCCGGCCTTGACCCCGCACTCGAAGAGGCCTCTGCCGACCTTGGCGCAACGGGCTGGCAAACAATGCGCAAGGTCCTGCTCCCTCAGCTTGCACCGGGAATCATTGGGGGAGCGCTCCTGGCCTTTGTGATATCCATGGACGATTTGGTGATCACCTACTTCATTGCGGGAACCGACAATACAACGTTGCCCATATTCATCTTTTCAATGGTTCGCCGTGGCGTGAAGCCGGAAATCAATGCCATTGCAACGCTGATCTTGCTTGCATCTGTGTCGATTGCGGCTGTTGGATTGTGGCTGCGTTCACGGCAAACCGATTAGGACCAATCATGACCAAACCACGCGCCCGGGACTTGGGACTACCTTTTTCAGGCAATCCAGGACCCTACAATGCCATAACTGACGTGCCTGGCGTATGTGTAGGATTCACCACTTTGACCAACCCGGCATTGAAAATGCGCACGGGTGTTACGGCCATTCTGCCGCGCGGATCGAAGCGCGAGCCGCAACCTGTTTGGGCCGGGCAATTCAGTCTCAACGGCAATGGTGAAATGACGGGCACACACTGGATCAATGATGCCGGTTATTTCCTTGGGCCGATCTGTTTAACCAACACCCATGGCGTAGGAGCGGTGCATGAAGGCGCTACCCGTTGGATGATTGAAACTTACGCCGATTACTTCAACAACGAGCACGCCTGGGCAATGCCTGTTGTGGCGGAAACCTATGATGGTGTGCTCAACGACATCAATGCCATGCATGTGCGACCGGATCATGCCGTCGCCGCGCTAAATTCCGCTTGGAATGGGCCTGTTGCTGAAGGCTCATCTGGTGGCGGCAATGGCATGATTTCATATGAATTCAAGGGCGGCACTGGCACCTCTTCGCGGCGCGTAAAGCTCGGTGACGAGGTTTACACAGTGGGAGCACTCGTCCAAGCAAACCATGGTATCCGCCCTTGGCTCAACATTCTTGGAAAGCCCGTTGGAGCACTTATGCCGGAAGGTAGTTTCTACCCGAAAGAAAGTGGTTCCATCATCGTTGTTCTGGGAACCGATGCACCATTGTCAGGTCTTGCTTTGCGTCAGACGGCCAAGCGTGCGGCCATCGGCATTGGCCGCAACGGCACGCCCGGTGGCAACAATTCGGGCGACATCTTCCTTGCTTTCTCCGTCGCCAATCCAATGCCCATGCCGCAACGACAAGGTGCCTTACTCCACAACAAGCGGGAACTGAACATGGAATCCCTCGATCCGTTCTATCTTGCTTGTGTGCAGGTGATCGAAGAAGCAGTCGTCAATGCGATCGTTGCAGGTGAAGATGTTCCGACGATAAAGCCGGCGGGGCACATTTGCCGCGCAATTGATACAGCAAGGCTTGCAAGATTATTTGTAGAGTCCGGAAGCACATATACTAGGCCGTAGACTCATAAAATCGCAGCCACAATCGCACAGCAGCGAGTTTTGCAAAAGCCAGATATGCTGACGCCTTTCGGTCATATCGTGTGGCGAAGTGACGGAACTGCTTGAGCTTGTTGATGCAGCGCTCAACGAGATTGCGCTTTTTGTATTTGGTCTTCGAGAACGGGATGTCATCGCGCCTGTTGGATTTCGGCGGAATGACGGGCGTGCAGTCCTGATCCTCGATCATCTCCCTGATCCAGTCGGCGTCGTATCCCCGGTCTGCAAGGAGGCTGGTTCCTTTCGGCAAGTCTTTCAGAAGAAGCTCCGCCACCGGGGCATCGTGCATCTGTCCAGCTGAGAGTTCGATTTGCAACGGAAGCCAAACTCGTTCACCCGAAGGTGTATCTTGCTGGTCAATCCTCCGCGTGAACGACCGATACAATAATCTCCACATTGTTTTTTTGGGCGGCAGCCTGTTGGTGCACGCGCACAGACGTGCTGTCGATCATCTGCAGTTTCTGGCCCTTGCCCTCATGGGCGGCGATGATGGCGTCCATCAACCGGTCCCACACGCCTGCCTTCCGCCAGCGCAGGGAGTGTCAGGAATTTTGTGCGCGGGGCCATAGAGATCACAAGGAGAGAATCACATGGCTATCGAGAAAGAACTACTGGACCAGCTTTTGGCTGGTCGCGATCCGAAGGAACTGTTTGCCAAGAACGGCTTGCTGGATGACCTGAAGAAGGCTCTGTCGGAACGCATTTTGAATACCGAGCTGGATGAGCATCTGGACGGCGAGCGGGTGGACGGCAGCTTCAACCGCCGCAATGGCACATCGAGGAAGACGGTTCTGACGGGAACCTCGAAGATTGAACTTTCGGTGCCGCGTGATCGTGAGGGTCGCTTTGATCCGCAGCTGATTGCCAAATACCAGAGACGGTTCCCGGATTTCGATGAAAAGATCATCTCGATGTATGCGCGCGGGCTTTCGGTGCGGGAGGTGCGCGGGCATCTGGAGGAGATCTACGGCATTGACGTCTCGCCTGACCTGATCTCGGCTGTCACCGATGCGGTTCTGGACGAAGTAGGGGAGTGGCAAAACCGGCCGCTTGATCCAATGTTCCCGCTTGTGTTTTTCGATTGCATCAGGGTCAAAATCCGCGATGAGGGCTTTGTCCGCAACAAGGCCGTCTATATTGCTCTTGGCATTCTGCCCGATGGAACAAAGGAGATTCTGGGCATCTGGATCGAACAGACCGAGGGTGCCAAGTTCTGGCTCAAGGTGATGAACGAACTCAAAACCAGAGGCGTTGCCGATATCCTCGTTGCTGTTGTCGATGGCCTCAAGGGCTTTCCAGACGCCATCACAGCCGTGTTTCCGCAGACCGTGGTTCAGACCTGCATCGTGCATCTCATTCGCAACTCGCTCGATTTTGTATCCTGGAAAGACAGAAAGCTCATGGTGCCGGCCTTGAAGGCCATATACCTTGCCACGGATGCCGAGGCCGGAAGGGCAGCACTGGATGATTTCGAGGCAGGCCCGTGGGGCGCGCGCTATCCGGCCATCGTGCAGAGCTGGCGGCGCAACTGGCAACACGTCGTGCCGTTCTTTGCCTTTCCCGAAAGCGTCAGGCGCATCATGTACACCACCAATGCCATCGAGGCGTTGAACTCAAAAATCCGCCGCGCCGTCCGCACACGGGGACATTTTCCAAATGATGACGCGGCCATGAAATTGCTGTATCTTGTTCTTAACCACGCATCAGGTGACTGGAAACGGCCACCGCGAGAATGGTTCGAAGCGCGGGCTCAATTCGCTGTCATCTTTGCTGACAGGTTCAACGCCTGAAATGAAACCGGCCCCGCGCACAAGATTCCTGACACTCCCGCCCACGGCACGGCGCTTTCAGCCGGGGCCAACCCCAATGACTTGTGGTGCGCCGACTTCAAGGGCGAGTTCACTCTCGGCAACAAGCGCTATTGCTATCCCCTCACCGTCACAGATCATGCTTCACGCTACCTCCTGATGTGCGAGGCCTTGGAGTTGGTGCGCGAAGAAACGGCCTTTCAGGCCTTTGAACAGCTGTTCCGGGAACGCGGCCTGCCAACAGCCATCCGGTCAGACAATGGCGTGCCCTTTGCCTCACCCAATGCCTTGTTCAATCTCTCAAAACTCTCGGTCTGGTGGCTGAGGCTCGGCATTGCCATCGAGCGGATCAAACCTGGTCATCCCCAGCAGAATGGCAGGCATGAACGCATGCACCGCACCCTCAAAGAGGCCACAATCCGGCCCGCTGCCATGAACAGCCTGCAGCAACAGGCCAAGTTCGATGCCTTCATCACGGAATACAACACCGAACGGCCCCACGAGGCCCTTGCCATGAAAGTGCCAGCCGAGCTCTATCAACCCGCGTCACGGATCTATCAGGGCATCGCCGAACTCGAGTATCCCTTCCATGACCGCGACATCATTGTCACCTCCTGCGGACGCATCTGCATGCACCGCAAGAAGATCAATCTCTCAACCGTTCTGGCAGGCCAAAAACTCGGCATTAAGGAAGTCGACGACGGCATTTGGCTCGTCTCGTTTATGCACTATGATCTCGGATACATCGATTTGGAACAGAAGTCCCTTCAACCCCTCGACAATCCCTTCGGCCCAGGATTGTCACCCATGTCTTAGGTACAGCCTGTTACCTATGTCTCAAGACCGTACAATGCGGGAAATGGCGGAGACGGAGGGATTCGAACCTGTGTCCTCTGCCTTCGGAGCAGGGTGCTTATCAGCTAAATATCTGAATTTATTGCAACGAATGCTCACAAATCAGCATGAACGCATCAGAGACAACACCGCATTATTGTGAAATTATCCGGAAGACGTTGCGGGTGTAGGTAAAGAGCCTCTGCCATCTCATTTTTGCGACCTGGACTGAAGCGGCCATAGTGTTTCAAGAGTGTGGGAGCAATTGGCCCTCGCAAATCCGAAATTTTGATCGTGTCTTCTCCAGACTGCATCAGCCACGTGGCTGCAGTAATTCTACTTATGTGGCGATACCCCTTCCAGATATATGCTTCTCAACGGCAGTGTTGCCAGATGTCTAGATGTCAGCGCAGGGTCGACCCTCCCACCGAATGACATCCCCAATATCTAATTCCGGAAATTGGTCCTCCGATGCTGATCAATCTTCTGGTGCTGACCCACCCCGAGCTCAAAGCCGCAAGTACCTTGAAAAGCCAGGGCAATGTGGTGGCCCGCAAGGGCACAGGGGCCAAGGTGGAAGATGGCAGCTTGCATGTGTCACTGCCACCCTACTCATACCAGATGATCCGCCTAAAGGTCTGAGATGGCGCGACCGGTTTGAATGTCGCTACCAGACCAGATGATTGAGAAAGCCCACGCGCTCGGCATTCCATTCATCGGTTGGGTCGAAATAGCCTGACCAATCGACAAGGTTCTCACGCATCACCTCTTCATTGAGGTCGATGCCGAGGCCCGGTGTGTCGGGAACAGACACGTAGCCATCGGCCAGATAATCCGGCGCAATGCCGGTCACGATGTCTGTCCACCACGGCACATCCAAGGCATGATGCTCAACGGCCATCAGGCTGGCGAGCGCGGCACCGAGGTGGACATTGGCCATGAAGGCCACGGGCGAACAGCAGGCATGCAAAGCCGTGGGAATGCCATGGCGTTCAGCATGGTCCGCGATCTTCTTGGTTTCGGTCAAGCCACCGGAGGACAACATGTCAGGGTGGATGATGTCGAAAGCGCGAGTTTCGATGGCCTCGCGGAAACCTTCGAACAGGTAGAGGTCCTCTCCCGCCGCAACGGGTGTCAGCAATGCATCCGCCACGCGCTTGTGCCCTGCAATGTCATTCCACGGCATGACGTCTTCGATCCATGCCAGATTGAAGGGCTCGATGGCGTGGCCAATGCGGATCGCCTCATCGATGGTGACAAAGCCTTCGCCAAAATGATCCGTACACAGTGAAACGTCGTTGCCGACCTCATCCCGCACCGCGCGGCAAATGTCGCGCACCAGTTCCAACCCGCGTTCACTGATGCGCGCACCAGCACCCCGGCCCGGCGTGTGGAACTGGCGGTACTGTGGGTATTCATGCCGTGTGTCAGAGCCCACCATTGAACCGGGAACCGCCTCGAACATGTGCGCTGACAAATCGAATTTGATGAAGCTCAAGCCCAGTGCGCGTCGCGAACGCACGACCTTGGCGAAGGCTTCTGGTGTTGGGTCATCGGGCGAAGGCGTGTCGCCATAAATCCTGACCTTGTCGCGGAATTTTCCACCGAGAAGCTGGTAGCACGGCACGCTATAAACCTTGCCAACAAGGTCCATGAGCGCGATTTCAATGGCGCAAACGCCACCCGCTTCCCGGCTTTCACCGCCATAGCGTTTGATGCGGCGAAACAGGTATTCAACGTTGCAGGGGTTCTGGCCCAACAGCAGCGGTTTCAGGCGCATCGCCGTATCAGGATGCGCACCATCCCGCACTTCGCCCAGACCATAAACACCCTGGTTGGTTTCGATTTTCAGGATCGGGTGGATGCCTTGTGCCTTGATTGTGGCAACACGGATATCCGTGATTTTCAGCTTTGAAGGTTCAGACGCGCGACGAACGGCGTTCTCGATGGAAGCGGTGACAGACATATGACCTCCCGATTATTTTGAAAGAGTAAAGCCCCACAAAATCGACTTGGCAATGCTCTGTGCGCGCTTGCAACCATGCAACAATGGTGGTGATGTTGTGCAGCATTGATGCAGGAGAATCTGAGCATGGACATCGCCAAGATCAATCGCCCGTCCAAGGACCTTGTCGAACGGGTGCGTCAGGTGGGTGCGGCCACGGCCAGCGCAACATTGGCCCATATGGGCCTCCGCAACTGCTTCATGGAAGGGCCGGTTGCACGAACCCCGGGACAGGTCATCGCCGGACCCTGCGTCACGCTGCAAATGATGCCCAAGCGCGAAGACCTGTTCGGCGAAGGCGAATATGCCGATGTGGAAAAGCAGTTGCACAGGCATGTGCTCTATCAGGCGCAAGAGGGCGACATTGTTGTTGTTGATGCGCGCGGCGATCTGTCGTCAGGCATTTTTGGCGACATGATGATGACCTATTTCAAGGGGCTGAAAGGGGCAGGCGTTGTCATCGACGGCTGCGTTCGTGATTGGGCAAAGATACAACAGCTTGGAATTCCGATGTGGGTCAAGGGCGTGACACCGAACTACCACGCACAGACTTCGTTGATGCCGCTCGCGGTGAATGTGCCAGTTGCCTGTGGCGGCGTAACCGTCATTCCCGGAGACATCATCGTTGCAGATGATGATGGCGCTGTTTGTGTTCCGGTGGCTTTAGCTGAGGAAATGATCAAGAGGGCGCACAAGGATCACGGTTGGGAAGAGTTCTCGCGCGAGAAGCTTCTCGCAGGCGAGTCACTGAAGCGTTACTATCCACTGCACAAGGATGCCTGGCCAGAATATGAGGCGTGGTGCGCGGAACGCGGCCAGAAACCTTAAATAACTACCAGTTTGTAACGGAGCCATCCCTCCGCACCAGATGTGGCGCTTCCCATTGCTTGAAGCTGTGCTTGGTGAGAAGGGCTTCGTTCACATCAACACCAAGGCCCGGCTTGTCGTTCACGCGATAACAAGCACCCTCAAGCGCAAGCAGCCCCGGGAAAAGCTCTGGATTATCAAAGCCGTGATACAGTTCACCGGGGGACGCGCGCGTCTCAAGCCATGCAAAATTTGGAACGGCCGCCGCGAAATGTACTGTGGCTGCCGTGCAGATGGGTCCAAGCGGGTTGTGTGGCATCATGTCGATGTAGTGTGCCTCGGTCCAGCCTGCGACCTTCATGGCCTCGGTGAGGCCGCCGACATTGCAAATGTCGATGCGGTTGAACTGCGTGAGGTCGCCTTCGATATAGGGCAGGAATTGCCATTTGGATGAAAACTCCTCGCCAATGGCAAAGGGCACATCTGTCAGTTTTCGCAAGGCGGCGTAGGCGGATGGTGTTTCATCTCGAATGGGTTCTTCCAGAAAGTCCAGCGTGGCACGCGGCATTTTTTGACAATAGCTGGCTGCCTCCGCCACGCTCAGGCGGTGGTGAAAGTCGATGCCAAGCACCACGCCGTTCCCGGCAGCCTCACGACACTTGACGGTCCACTTCGCTGTCTCCGCAATGCTTTCACGTGGTTCATAAATCCTCTCCGACTTCTGCCCAGCGGGGATCAAGCGGATCGCATCCCAGCCTTGTTCCATCAGCTCAAGCACCTGCTCCACCACTTCCGTGCTTGTGGCTTCTGACCGTGTGGTTGCAAATGTCGGAATGAGATCACGCTGCTTTCCGCCCAACAAGTCATAGACGGGCACGCCAAGCGCCTTGCCCTTGATGTCATGCAGGGCAATATCAATTGCGGAAATCGCGGCCTGCAAGACGCGTCCGCCCTCGAAATATTGGCTGCGATACATCTCCTGCCAGATGCGGCCAATTTGCATCGCATCCTGACCGATAAGAAACTGGCTGTAGTGTTCAATGGCACCAACCACTGCTTTCTCGCGCGAGGACAATCCGCTTTCGCCCCAGCCATAAACACCTTGATCTGTCTCGACCTTGACGATGAGCTGGTTACGAATGCCCACCCACACGGGGTAGGGCCTGATGGCCGTGATCTTCAATTTCATGATGATGCTCGCAGGGCCAATTCAGTTTCACCATCGAACAGGTGCATGCGCGTCTGGTCGAACTCGAGCCAGACCGGCTCGTCGGACTCAACTTTGACCGTGGGTGGCAAGACTGATATTGACCAGTGCTCCAGACAGGAACACCTGAACAAAAGTCACGTCACCTGTGGGTTCGACGGTGTAGACTTTTGCCGGAACGCTGGCAGCAGTTTTCGTCTTGTGCAGTCTGATGGTGGAGTGGCGGGCGCCCAGCACGATTTTCTTGGACGTGGACTTTCTGCACCTTCTGCGCATTTTCGTCTGACAGCGTGAGTGTCCATCCTTCTGCACTGCTGAGTATCGTCTTGCCCTTGGCAGTGCTCGCCTCAAGCGGGATGAGACTCATGGCCGGACTGCCAATGAAGCTTGCGACGAACAGGTTCACCGGGTTGGCAAACACTTGTGCAGGCGTGTCGTACTGCTGCAAATATCCGCCATTCATCACAGCCATTTTGTCGGCCATGGTTACGGCTTCGAGTTGGTCATGCGTTACGTAAATGATGGTCGCATCGAAGTCCTGATGGAACCGCTTGATTTCAGATCGCATCTGCACGCGCAACTTGGCGTCGAGATTGGACAGGGGCTCGTCCATCAGGAATACTGCAGGATCGCGCACAAGGGCGCGGCCCAGTGCGACACGTTGCTGTTGCCCGCCTGACAGCTCGCGCGGCAGGCGCTCAAGAAGATGCTCCATGTCGAGCATCTGTGCGGCCTTTCGCACCTTTTGATCAATCTCAGTCGACGGAAGTTTTCGCATCTGCAAGGGGAAGGCGAGATTCTTGTAGACCGTCTTGTTGGGATAAAGCGCGTAATTCTGGAACACCATGGCAATGTCCCGGTCCTTGGGGTCAAGGTCATTCACAACCCGGTCCCCAATGATGATGTCGCCACTGGTGATTGGAATAAGCCCGGCCACCAGATTGAGCGTTGTCGTCTTGCCGCAGCCTGATGGGCCAACAAGGGCAACAAACTCGCCGTCATTGACTGTCAATGACACGTTGTTGACGGCCTTGAACTTGCCGTAGGTCTTGACGAGATCCTTGAGGACGACTTTGGCCATTGAACCCCTTTCCCTAGTGTTTGACCGCGCCTTCTGTGAGCGCGCGTACGAAATATTTCTGCAGGACGAGGAACAGTACCACGACGGGTACGCTCATCATGAAACTTGCTGCCATCAGCCCCGGAAAGTCCGTGGTGTTCTCCGAGAAAAAGCGCTGGATGCCGACAGGCAAGGTGAGTTGCTCGTTCTTTGACAGAAAAGTGTAGGCGTAGATGTATTCATTCCAGGCACCGATGAAGGAGTAAATCGCAGTGGCAATGATGCCCGGCACGGAAAGCGGCATGACGATCAGCAGGAAGGCCTGGAAGCGTGTCGCACCATCAATGCGCGCCGCCTGTTCAAGCTGGATCGGGATATTGTCGTAGAAGCCCTTGAGCAACCAGATGGCAAGGGGAAGACCGAAGGTGAGATAGGTCAGCACCAGTGAACCATGGGTGTTCACCAGTCCCAGAAAGCGCATGAGGATGAACAGTGGAACGAGAAAGATCACTGCTGGAAACATGTTTCGCAGCAACACCGCGAAGAACAGGAAGTTGCGGCCCGGAAAACTGAAGCGTGAAAAGGCATAGGCCGCAGGCACTGCGATGATCACCGACAGGATGGTGGTCAGTGTTGAAACAATAAGGCTGTTCAGGAAAAATCTCAGGAAGTCCTGCCCCACTGTGTTTTCCGGGTCGAGCAGTTTTTGGTAACTCGCCAGTGTCGGCTCATTCGGCCACCATTCCGGTGGAAAAGCCATGGCCGCAAAACTTGACTTGATCGACGTCACCAACATCCAGATCATCGGCACTGCGGTGTAGAGCAGCATGAACACCATGAATAAGCGGCCTGCCCAGCGCCAGCCATCAATCTGCTTGCGGCGAGGTGAGGTCATGTTCCAGGCTCCTTGCGGTCATTGGCACTGAGCGCGCGCACGTAGAAATATCCGAACGTCATCACGATCAGGAACAGCAGCACGGAATAGGCCGACGCCACACCCCAGCGCTGACGCCCGAAGGCGAGTTCATAAATATGCGTGATCCAGATGTGGGAGGCATTGGAGGGGCCACCGCCTGTCATGATCCAGGGAATGATGAAGGAATTGAAGTTGGCCACAGCGAGCAGCAGAATCGTGACCGTGGAGACATTGCGCAAATGCGGAAAGGTGACGTGCCAGAATTGTTGCCAGGTTGATGCACCATCAACTTTGGCAGCCCGCAACAGCTGTTCCGGCACCGTTTGCAGACCAGCCATCAACATGATCATGGCAAAGGGAAATTCACGCCAGATATTGACGACGATGAGAGAGGCCAGAACCGTGTCGACACTGTCGATGAAATTGGGTGGCTTGCTGGCCAAGCCCAATTGCACGAGCACGGCACCAATGATGCCGAAATCAGAATGGTAGATCCATTTCCAGATATAGGACGCCGCAACGGCGCTGATCACCCAGGGAATGATGAAAATGGCGCGCAACAAACCGCGCCCGAAAAAGTCACGATGCAACGCGAGTGCCAAGGCAAGGCCCAAGGCAAAGGCAATCATGGTGGAAGCAAATGTCCAGATCACCGTGTTGATCGGTCACACGCCAGAACACGTCACTGCTGAGAATGGCCGCGTAGTTCTCCAGACCCACGAAGGTCTTGTCGCGCAGCTGCAGGCCCGGTGGCGTCTTGTAGAAGGACAAGTCAATCGTATAGTAGACCGGATAGGCGATGACGATGAGCATCACCACGATAGCGGGCATGACATAGAGATAGTCAGCCCGGCTGCTCCACATCTGACGAAGCAATTCCGAAGCTGCTGTGTGCCGTTTGCGGGCCGGTTCCGGCTCGCCTGTCACCATGGTCATTGTGGGCAAGGCCTTGTTGAGATGCGCAATGAGGGTCGGCAGCCCGGAAGCTGCCGACCTTGTTCACGAAGGGCGAAGCTTAGAGTCCGCCGCCACCCATCAGGTCCTTGACCTTCTTGGCTGCATCCTCAGCCGCCTGGTCAACCGTCATGGAACCCGTCAATGCGTTCTGCAGCATGTCCGGAATAATGATGTTCATGATTTCGGGTGCCTGTGGCAGGGCCGGGAACGGAATGCCATGGGGCAGCATTGACGTCGTGACATCGAGGAACTTGATGTCATCAAGGCGGGTCTTCATCCACTTGGTCTTGAAGCCGTTGAGGTTGCCGGGGTTTGAACCGGCATAGGCCATTTTCAGCGACCATTCGGGGCTGGTCCAGAAGCAGACCATGGCCTTTGCTGCTGGCTCATCCACCTTGCCGCCATCAACATATTCAGGCTTGAGGATGTGGATGTTTGAGCCACCGAAGACGACGGCGCGTCTGCCATCAGGTCCTGTGGGGATCAGGCCATAGCGCATGTTGTCGATGACAGTCTGCGCCTTGTCCTTGTCTGTCCCGGTTGCCTTTTTTTGCATATCGCGCATGACGTTGTAGTCAGACGGATGCGATATCATCATGCCCAATTGGCCCGCCACAAACAGCGGCTGGTTGTCAGCCTGCTGGTTGGTGAGAGCAGACACAGGCACAGACTTGTCCCGCACATACATATCGTAAGAAGCCTGCAATGCGCGCTTGCTTGCGTCGCTGTTCAGCCTGACCTCTTTCAATTTGGGACTTGGATCGGCTTCGTCGAACACACCGCCACCATATCCCCAGAGTTGGGGCATGAAGCGGTATGGCGTGTTGCCGGCATTTTTGCGGGCAACAAGCCCATAACCTGCGACCCCCAATTTATCATGGATCTGCTTTGAGTAGGTAACGACATCGTCCCAGGTTTTCGGCGGTTCATCTGGATTGAGACCAGCACGCTTGAAGATGTCTGCGTTCCAGA
Organism: uncultured Alphaproteobacteria bacterium; assembly: GCA_963738595.1. Lineage (GTDB taxonomy): Bacteria > Pseudomonadota > Alphaproteobacteria > Rhizobiales > Aestuariivirgaceae > Aestuariivirga. Next base: position 651,173 of record CAVTXF010000013.1, on the reverse strand, counting down.
TCAGGGCCATGGTTTCATTGTTGGTAGGAATGCCATAGGTCACGCCGTCCCATGTCACAGCCTTCATTGCACCTGACCAGAAATCAGTTGCAGCGTAGCCGACATCTTCAGGTTTGAGCGGCTCAAGATATCCCTTCGAGGCAAACTCGGTTCCACCCAAAATTTGCAGGCGAACCGCCATGGGTGCAGCATTGCCCAGCAGGGCCGTCCGGAACTTGTCGAGCAGGTCGTTATAGGTGAGGGCTTGTTCCTCAAGCTGGATGTTTGGGTAGGTCTTCCGGAACTCCGCAAAGAAGTCCTTGTAATATTGGCGCAGCAGATCGGGGTCACCCTCGAACACGCCTTGATACCAGAAGGTGAGTCGACCCTTGTAATCTGTCGGTGTCACCGTGTTGCAGTGCTTGGCAGTGTCAAACTCTTCTGTGCCGGCAATCTGCCGCACATATTCAGGTGACCATTTGGTGATGTCTACACTTTCGGCAAGTGCTGATGCCGAGGTCAGTGCAATCGCCAGTGTGGAAATGATTGCACGGCGCACAACTGCCCCGCGGCGCTTCAAAGTTGTCATTGGACCCTCCTCTGTTTCACATGGCCCGTCACGCGAGCCTTCGTGCCGATGGCCGCAGGGACTGGCTTTTCGCTCTCTATCCCTCGGATAGATGGGAGACTGCCCAGATATTACATCGCGTGTCAAATCATAAAAATCGTGTACTATTTCCATGAATTGACGCATGATCATTCAGTTTTTGCGTCAAAGTCATTGAAAATGGACCAGAAAGTGGAAGAGACAAGCGAGTTCAAGGCCAGGCCACCCAGTGGAATTGATCCCATTGGCACCTCCAGCGAAAGCGCTTCTGTCTATCAACTCATTCGCGACGCCATCATTGAAGGCCAGCTCAAGCCCAATGAGCGTCTCGTCGCGGCAGATCTTGCGCGCCGCCATGGCACGTCAACCAACCCGGTTCGTGAAGCGCTGCAACTGTTGCGGGGCGAAGGCTTTGTGACCTATGCGCTCAATCGTGGTGCGCGCGTACGCCCCATCGATCAGGATTTCGTCCGCGACATTTCAGAGATCGGCACCTTGCTGGAGCCAGCCCTGACGCGCTGGTTTGTGGGCATGGCAACAGAAGCCGATATTGCGGAACTCGAACGCCTGCAGGCCTTGATCGAAGAAAACAACTTCGTCGATCCTGTAAGACACAGTGAACTCGACACGGCCTTTCACACCGTGATGTACCAACGCCACTACAACCGCCATGTTGCCGAAATCTGGTGGAAAAATCGCGAAGTGTTGCGGGCCGTCAGCCGCCGCTTCAATTTCACGCTGGCGCGACGTGCCACCGTGATTCAGGAACATCGCGAACTCATCCGCCACGTCAAGGCGCAGGACGCCGACAAGGCCGCCGAAACCATTGCCCGCCACGTCGACGGTTCCGGTCGTCACATACTTGAACAGATGCGCGCCCTCAACGCCGCCCGCGCGGGCTGAGGGACATGAGAACAAACCCAACAGGAGGTACGAGCGACCATGAAAATCACCGGAGTGACGCCGTGGCTGATCAAGTCCACAAGCTCCTATTGGGGCGAGTTCCTGTTTGTTGAAGTCACCACCGACGAAGGCATCACCGGCTGGGGTGAAATCACGACCACGACCAAACTCGCCAACCGAGGTTTGCGTGCCATGTTGCAACAAATCGGTGCCGCCATTGTTGGCGAGAACCCAGCACATATTGAACGCTTGTGGCACAAGCTTTTTCGCAGCTTCACTTATATGGGCAGCCGCGGTGCCGCCGTTGAATGCGTAAGCGCCATCGACATCGCCCTGTGGGACATTCGCGGCAAGGTGCTGGGCCAACCGATTTATGAACTGCTCGGTGGCGCCGTCCGCGACGAGGTTGAACTTTACACCCATCCCGACCAGCGCAAGTTCACCACCAAGCAAGGCGTGATTCAGGAGATCAAGGACATCATCGCTTCAGGCCACACCGCCCTCAAATTCGACCCCTATCCCTACCAGCGCAATGGTGGCGAGATGCGCGATGGGTATCTTGATGGCTCGATGACTCGCAAGCATGAGCGCGAAGCAGCGGAGCTGACGGCGCTGATCCGCGAAACTGCAGGACCAGACATCGAAATCCTGATCGATGCCCATGGCCGCTTCGACGTTCCCACTGCAATTCGCCTTTGTCGATCACTTGAGGAAGCAGGCCAGATCGACTGGTTTGAAGAACCCGTGCCGCCTGAGAGCTTCAATGCGCTCAAGCAGGTCCGCGACAAGGTGAGTGCAGCAATTTCATGGGGCGAGCGCGGGCACACCAGATGGGACTTCATCCCGATCCTTGAGAACAAGCTTGCTGACTACATCATGCCAGACGTTACCTGGACTGGCGGAATTTCAGAACTCAAGAAAATTTCGACCTTGTGCGAGGCCTATTACATTCCCGTATCACCACACGACGCCGCAGGACCAATCAACGTTGTCGCGGGTGCGCATGTGATGATGACGGTGCCGAACTTCTACAAGCTCGAAACCTCAGAGTGGAACCTCCACAAATATGATGTGCTCATCGACAGGCCGCTGGACAATTCAAACGGCAGCCTCAAGCTCAATCCCGCACCCGGCCTTGGCATTGTCATGAACCGCGATTACCTCGAAGACAACAGGATCGACTAGCGCCATGAAAATCGTTGATCTGCGCTGTGCCATCATCGGCCGCCACCCGATTGTCCGCATCGTCACGGACGAAAATATATACGGCCTCGGCGAAGTGGAGTTCACCAAGCCCTATATCAAACCGTGGGTGCTGCACTTCCGCGAAGCCCTGATCGGTGAGGACCCCACGGATGTGGAACGCGTGATGCTGAAGATCAGGCAGCGCGGCAGTTTCAAGCCTTATGGCGCGGCCGTCAGTGCCATTGAACACGCCTTGTGGGACATTGCAGGCAAGGCGGCAAACGTTCCGACATACAAGTTGCTGGGCGGCAAGGTTCGCGACCAGGTGCGTTGTTACAACGGCAACCGCAGGCGCAAGCGCACGGGCGAGCGGCCTGAGGATTATGCAGCCGATCTCAAGTGGATGATGGAGCAACCCGAAGGCTTCTTCATGATCAAGCAGGGCATTTCGTTTCACTCACCCATGAAGGACGTCATCCCCGATTTTCATTACGGGGTGACGCAGAAAAAAGCGGGCTATCACGGTGCGATGGATCAGGGGCAGATCAGTGAGCGTGGCATGGCCCATATGCTCGACTGCGTCACTGCGATGAAAGAGGTGTCAGGCGACAAGGTCAGTCTTGCTCTCGACTGCGGCCCCGGCTGGTTCCTCAATGATGCCATCCGCTTTGCCCGTGCGGTTGAAAAATACAATCTCATGTGGCTCGAAGACATGCTGACAGGCGACTATGTGCCCTGGGTCAATCCACAGGCCTATCGCGAACTCACGCAATCTACCTCAACGCCGATCCATACAGGCGAACAGATCTACCTGCGTCACAATTTCAAGGAGCTGATCGAAACCCAGGCCGTTCGCGTCATCGGCCCTGACCCGGCTGACATTGGTGGCATTGCTGAACTCAAATGGGTCACCGAACACGCCTACATGCATTCGATCATGATGGCACCACATGGAACAGCGAACGGCATACTCGGGCTGGGTGCCCTCATCAACGTCTGCGCCACCTTGCCCGCCAACTTCATTGCCTTCGAATACCCGACCGCTTCAGAACCCTGGTGGCCAGATATCATCATTGGTCTGCCGAAACAGATTGTTAAAGGTTCCATGATCGAACTCTTGCCCGGCGCAGGACTTGGCCTTGACATCGATGCTGAGAGCGCAGGCAAATATCTTTTGGAGGAAGACAAAGATTTCTTTAGCCGGGTATAGGATCGGCAGCGCCTGTTGCAGTCACCAGATTTTCCTGAGTCATTAAGTTCGTGCGCATGGTCTCAAACCTGACCGACCAATTGGTTCATGTCGACTGGAGGCCGCCAACCGGTTCAGATTTCGCTGCTATATTGTCCAACGCGCTTGGATGGAAAGAACCTGGAATTTGAATGCTGTTCGCTTGTGATCTTTTGCTATCCGCGCAAAAAAGACCCAATTAACGCCAAAAGGAATGCGTCTGCGCCTGGGTTGTGTATATTGCGAACAGTACATTGCCCGGAATTTCGGCCGTCAATTCGGGTAAGGTCGCCAGAAAATTCACAAAGCGACTGGACCAATTGAAAAGTCAGCTGCGTAAGGCGGTTGAAATGTGTTGGGCCGCACGGATTGCCGCAGTCTTGATTTTTTCAATTTGCTTCGTTGCTGTCCCCGCAAGGAAGGGAACGCTCAGAGCCGCAACCAAATGGCCGTCCTTGTCGAAAACCGGCGTAGCAATGGCCTGAATGCTTGGCGCACTCTCACCCTTATCAGTCGACCAGCCCGCTTTTCGGATCGCCGTCAGCCCTGCTTTCAAACGCTTGGGATCGACAATCGTCATTTGCGTATAGGCAGGCAAGGGTTGGCTCAACAGGAATGTGATCACGTCGTCGGGCTGGTGCGCCAGCATAAGCTTTCCCGCCGCGCTGGCGTGAATGGCCATGCGTTGTCCGGCGGCTACAGTCAACGCATATTCCCGCCTGCCCTGCGCCGCAGCCAGGACGATAGGACCTTCGTCATCCATTACCGAAAGCTTCACACCCTCGCCCAGTTCTCCGGCAAGCCTGTCCATAATGGGCTGGGCGACTGAAGCCAATTGCACGTTGCTGAAACGGCTGGTGGCATGAATGGCAAGCGACAACAGCCGCCGCCCCAAGTGATATGCTCCGTCCTCGTCGCGCCGGACAACCTCGTGAATCTGCAGTGTGTTGATGATGCGGTAGACAGTGGTTCGCGGCAACTTCAGCGCCAACGTGATCTCGCCGATGTTCAAGCCGCTTGCGTGACGTTCAAGTTCGCCAAGCACGTCCATCATCCTGTCAATGGCTGGAATGGTGTTCTTCTTGGATTTCTCGACTTTCTTGTTTGATCCCGTTTTTGCCGCAGGCATTTAGTATCCACTTTCAATTGACTTCAACATCTGAAAATTTATCATAGATTGTTGAACAATAAAAGTTCATATGTGAACAACAGATTCCATCCGACAAACGTTATAACGGCTATTACTCTAGCAAGCAGACCATGTGAAATTTTAGGTCGACTGGGTAGATACACGCGTCGACAGCCACAACAGGAGGATAGGACCATGACCTATGCATTGACAATTCCCCCACTTGGCCTCGGTACTTTTGGGCGCACTGGCACGCAAGGTGCGAAAGACATTCTGACCGCTATTGAAATCGGCTATCGCCACCTTGATACGGCGCAGACTTATGACACTGAGGCCAGCGTGGGGACGGCAATCAAGAATTCAGGATTGCCACGCGACGCATTCTTCGTCACCACCAAAGTCGCTGATTACAATCTTAGCCGAGACAAATTCCAAAGATCAGTCGAGATGAGTTTGAAAACCTTGGACGTGGGTCCTGTCGATCTGTTGCTGATACATTGGCCGTCCTTCGGCGAGGCCGTGCCAATCGCAACACTATGTCGAGGCACTGGGCGAAGCACGACACAAAGGCTATGCGAAAGCGATCGGCGTTTCCAATTTTACTATTGCGCATCTCAAATCGGCGGAAAAGATTTTGGGAAAGTCTGTGCTTGCCACCAATCAGGTGGAGCTCAATCCGTTTCTGCAGGCGCCCAGGCTGGCTGGTTTCGCACGCACAATTGATTTGCCGTTGACGGCTTACCTTCCCATTGCCCGTGGCAAGGTCAACGATGATGCCGTCATCACCGCCATTGCGGCAAATCATGGTTGTACCAACGCCGCCGTTGCGCTGGCTTTTTTGATGGCGGAGGGCCACATCGTCATTCCAGCTTCTTCCAATCGGGAACGCCTGCAAGAAAACTTTCGGGCCAGCGATGTGAAGCTCGAAACATCGGAGATTGCCGCAATCCGTACACTTGACCGTGGCGAGCGCGTCATCAATCCTGACAAGTCACCGAAATGGGATGATTGAACATGGCTGGAGCAAACTACCCAGATCTTCGAGACAAGACCGTCCTTATCACCGGCGGAGCGGGCGGCATTGGCGCGGCGTTTGTTAGGGCATTCGTGCAGCAAGGATGCAAGGTAGGTTTCATCGATATCGACCTGGATGGCGGAACGACGCTGTCAAGTGAACTCCTCAGAACTGGCGCTCGTGTTCTCTTCAAACAGGCTGATGTGCGCGACATTGATGCATTGCAAGGGGCAATTGCTGCCATTGCTGCCGAACTTGGGCCCGTCAATGTGCTGATCAATAACGCAGCCAGCGACGAACGCCATGACACAGCGAACATGACCGCTGCGTATTTTGACGAACGGATCGCGGTCAACTTCAGGCATCAACTTTTCGCCTCGCAGGCGGTGCTCCCCGGCATGCAGGCGCTGGGCGGGGGATCAATCATCTGCCTGGGATCAATCTCATGGATGGTTGGATTTGGCGGCATGCCTGTCTACCAGGCTTCTAAAGCTGCCGTCCTCGGGCTCGTCAATTCACTCGCCAGAGACTACGGCGCGCAAAATATTCGCGTGAACGCGCTAACTCCTGGCTGGATCATGACTGAACGCCAGATTGATCGCTGGCTTACACCAGAACTCGATGCCTGGCGCGCCAAGCAGCAAGCGTTGCCCCGGAAAATCTATCCCGAAGACGTCGCAAAGGTGGCACTCTTCCTCGCGTCCGACGAGTCAGCGGCGATTACAGGTCAAAACCACATCGTCGATGGCGGCTGGTCCTGATTGCCAAAGTAGTCTGACGTCAGATTTGTGCTTCAGCTTTCAGGCGTTTGATTGCCGCCAGTTGTAGGCAGTCCGGCATCAGCTGCATGATTTCGATGCGATTGCCGTCCGGGTCAGCGACCCAGCATTGCCAGTTCAAGTCAGCCGCCATTTTTTTCTGAATGGTCAAAGGTACCTTTGCGGCGTTCAAGTCTTCGATGACTTGGTCGATATCGGCAACTCCCAGGCAAAGATGGTTCATTCCCGTGGTTTCACTTCCCGGAGCGCGATCCCCCTGACCGTCAGGGAAAAGCTCAAGATATTGATCGTCGGTGATGCGGAGATAGACAAGCCAAACGCCCGGCGAATTGTCTGGCTTGGGAAGTCGCATCATTTCGCGGAAACCCAGCTTGTTCACGTAGAAATCCAGAGACCTTTCAAGCTCTTTCACCTTGAGTGCCACATGGGCCAACTGCATTACGCCTCTCATGACTTTGATCCTTCCTGTGGTTTTGAGTTAAGGGGAAAGTGCCAGCACGTGAGGTTTTCTGCCTGATGCGAGATTCTCAACGGCCCTTTGCTGTATGCAATCGGGTGCCATTTCCATAATCTCGATGCGATGACCATCTGGATCTTCGATCCACATGCCGCGATTTCCGTCTATGCCCGGGCCTGGCTTGCGTGGCTGGCTCAGTGAAACCCCGACAGCCTTCAGCTTGGCTTCCGCATCATCCATGTTGTCAACGGTGAGGCAGAGGTGAAACAGGCCGGTGCGCTCGGGCTCTGGCACCTTGCCGCCCTGCCCACCGGGAAAGAGTTCGAGATAAAGTGCGTCGGTCACCCGGTGATAAACAATCCAGGGCCTGCCCTGGTCATTGTTGAGCCTGAGCATTTCGGGAAATCCTATACGGTTATAGAAGTCTATGGACTTCTCAAGATCCTGAACCTTGAGGGCGATGTGACCGACACTTTTGAAAATAGACATTTTGCTGCTCCGAATTTGCGAGAAGAAGTTCTCCGCAGCCACCGGGAGGAGCAACTGCGGAGCGAGAACGAGAACTAACCGCCAAAGACAGCGGCATGCTCCTTCTTCAGCATTTCGATCACCTGGTCGGTCGTCATGTTGGGATCACCCTGGAATGTGTACATGGTGTTCCATACTGAGTTGATCCAGTCGCCGTCTGCGATGTAAAACGGATTTTGCACCGAGAATCCGGGCTTCTTCAGGGAGTCGAGGACCAGCTTGTTGCAGGCATCAAGCTTGTCCGTTGGAACATCAATGCGGACCGGGCTTGAGCCCTTGTAGAAAGCAAACTCGGCATTAATGGCTGGATCCACAACCAAGGCCGCGAAATCCTCCTCGGCTTTCAAGGTTGCTTCATCCACGCCACCAAGGACGCCGAAAGAGTCGACAGTGACAGACAGTGCCTTGGTGCCAGGAATATTGATGCAACCAAAATCCACACCAACTTCCTTCTTGTTGGCACGCCAATGCCCCTTCATCCAATCGCCATGGACCTGCATGAGAGCAGTTCCGGCGATGACGGTGTTGGTCGTATCGTTCCATGAGCGGTTGACCCAGCCAGGATCTGTTTGCGCTGCTATGCGGCGGAAGGTCTCAATCGTGTCACGGACACCCTTTTCGTCAAATACCGTCTTGTCCGGCGTTCCGGCATAGAAGCGGTTATAAATGTCGGGACCTGCAATCGCCGCGAGGAGTGGATGAAAGGTATAGCCCGCCTGGAAGGTGTTGCCGCCGATAGCGATAAGAGTTTGGCCTTTGTCGTTCACCTTCTTCTGATCGGCAAACATGTCCTCAATGGATGTCCATTTGGTGGGATCAACACCCGCAGCATCAGCAACCTTCTTGTTGTAATAGATCATGCCGTCGATATGAACCGCCGTTGGAATCTTGAGAACCTCGCCATCGATTGTAATGGCTTTCAAAACCGTCTCGGGAAATGCCTTGGTCGCGCCAATTTTGTCGAAGAGGGCCGCCGCGTTATAGCTTTGACCCTTCTTCTTCAGGTCACGAAAGAAGCCAGAATCCGCGGCAATGAACAGATTGGGTGGCGTGTTGGCCACAAACAGGCTGACCAGCGGGCTTTCGCCTGCTGTTTCGTGGGGCACCGACGCCGCCTTGACCGTGTGGCCCTTTGCGATGAATGCGTTGACAATCGTGTTCAACGCAGTCATTTCACTTTCATTGGACCAGGTGTGGAATAGGGTAAGCTCTGCGGCGTTCGCGCAGGTTGACGCCGTGCTTAGTGCAACAGCCGCCAGCATTCCGTAGATTCTGCTCTTTGACATATTTCTCTCCTCTGGTTGACGTTCTTCTTCACATTCGTAGCCCTGTTTGGGCGTCGAATACATGCAGACCCCGGCCAGCCACGTGGACATCAATCTTTTGCCCGGTTTCGAGGGTCGCGGCGCGCTGGGGGGCCATTTTCATCGCGACAAGTTGGTCGCCATGGACAAGAAAAACCGTCGCATCGCTGCCGGTGCGCTCAGTATAGCGCACAGGCAAAGACATGGCGGCTAAAGGCTTCTTCTCTTCGCCGGGCAGCACAAGATGCTCCGGTCGTATTCCGAGTACGATGTCCCTGCCGGACTGAGGCGCATCGACGAAGTCATGGTCGCGGAGATCTACCGTGCCCCCCGAGGACAGCTGAGCCGAAAAGCCCGCGTTTGCGTTGTGCACCAATTTCGCATTGAAAATGTTAATCGCTGGCGTGCCGATGAACCGGGCCACGAACAGGTTCGCAGGCCGCTCATAGATTTCGTCGGGAGAGCCAATTTGCTGGATCACGCCTCGATCCATGACAGCGATACGCGTCGCCATGGTCATGGCTTCAATCTGGTCATGCGTGACATAAACGACCGTCTGGTTGAGCTCCTGATGCAGTTTCTTGATTTCTAGGCGCATCTCGGTGCGCAACTTGGCGTCAAGATTTGAGAGCGGTTCATCAAACAGCAAAACACCTGAATGTTTGACGAGAGCGCGGCCAATGGCAACACGCTGCCGTTGGCCACCCGAGAGCTGCGACGGCTTTCGGTTCATCAAAGGTTGTATCTGTAGAAGTTGAGCTGCCCAGGCTACGCGCTTCTCGACTTCGCTTGCCGCCAGTTTTTGCGAGGAAAGGCCGAACCGCAAATTTCCCTCGACTGTTTTGGTTGGATACAAGGCATAGGATTGAAACACCATGGCAAGGCCGCGGTCCCGCGGCTCGAGGTCCGTGACATCCCTGCCGCCAATGCGGATTGTTCCGGAAGTCACGTCCAGGAGTCCAGCCAGAAGATTGAGAAGTGTTGTCTTGCCGCAGCCCGAAGGACCCAGCAGCACCAGGAACTCACCATCATTGACCTTGAGTTTCAGGTCCTTAAGAACACCGAAATTACCGAAACGCTTGACGATGTTTTCGAACTCGACCTGCGGCATGACTATCCCTTGATGGCCCCTGCCGTAATGCCCTGCACAAAAAACTTTCCGAGCAGAAAATAGACGACGAGCGGCGGCACGGCCGTGAGCAGCGCTGCCGCCATGTTGACATTGTGGATCACTTCGCCGCGCGACGTGATCACGGAATTTGCCAGGATCACTGTCATGGGTTTCGCGGTGATGCCGCCGAAAATCAGGCCCACGAGATAGTCATTCCAGACATTGGTGATCATAAGGATGAGCACGACAATCATGATGTTGGCCGACATGGGCAGAATGATTTCTGCAAAAATGCGCCAGAAGCTGCCGGAATCCATGATTGCAGCGTTCAAGATTTCCTGTGGCACATCCTTGTAGAAGTTGCGGAAAATGAGTGTCAGCAGCGGCATGGCCAGAATGGTGTGAACCACGGCCACAGCCCAAACAGTTCCGAATATCCCGAAACTCGCCACGATGATGATCAGCGGGATCATGATGATTTGGAACGGTACGAAGGCGCACATGAAAAGGACAAACAGGAAGGTTCCGGACCATTTAATGTTCCACAGGGCCAGCGCATAGCCAGTGACGGCCGAGAGCGCGATGGCCAGAAACAGACTGGGCAGCAGAATGTACATCGAGTTGAAGAAGCCGACCTTGATGCCATCGCATGACAGACCAGTGCACATGGAGTTCCACGCCTTTCCCCACGGTTCAACAGTCCACGAAACTGGCAGGGCAAATATCTGCCCGAGAGTGATCTCCTCAATCGGCTTGAAGGACGTGACGATCACAACATAGAGCGGGAGGCACACAAACGCGGCGCACATCAACAGAAAAACAAACACGGCAATTGATGAGCCACTGATCCTGCGACGGCCGCGTTGGTTTGCCATGGCCATCAGACTCGCGCCTCCTGGCGCTTTGCTTGCCATGCGGTGACCAGGACGAGGGGCAGGAATATGACCAACGTGATGATCAGCATGATGACAGCCGCGGCAGAAGCAAAACCAATATTGCTGCGGGTGGAGTACGCATTGATGGCAAAATATGCAGGCGTCCAGGTTGACGTGCCCGGTCCTCCGTTGGTCATGGCCACCACGATGTCGTATGCTTTTACCACGCCGAGAGACAACAGAATGGCACAAGTGAGAAATGTGAACTTCATCATCGGAATGATGATCTCGGCGTAGAGCCGCCACAGGCGTATGCCATCAAGGCGCGCAGCGCTCCATATCTCGGTATTGATTGACTTTAGGCCAGCCAGCATGAGGGCCATGTAGAACCCCATACCGTGCCAAATGGATGCGAGAATGACGCCATACATCGCCGTGTCCGGGCTGGCGAGAATGTTGAAACTGGCATCTGGAAAGCCGTGGCTTCTGAGGAACCCTTCAATGCCAAGTGCGGATTGAGCATCCACCGCCAAGCAAGGCCGGTGACGATGAGAGATACCGCAAGCGGATAAAGAAAGATGGTGCGAAAAACACCTTCGCCGAATTTCTCGCGCTCGACCAAGGCCGCGAGAATGAACCCCAAAACAATAGCCAGTGCGCTGCCCACGGCAAGGATCAGGAGATTTTTCAGCGAAGTGGTCCATGCATCATTGCCGAAAAGCCTGGTGTACTGGGCAGCCCAGCCGGCTGGATCAATGACGTATTCCGGGAAACGTCGGCTCTTTGTGAAAGACATGAAGACCGTCCAGCCGATGGAGCCAATAAAGCAGACCACAGTCACAGCAAGCGCCGGTATCAGCGCGAGCCGAGGTACAATTCTGCTCCAACGGACCAATTCAGCTTACTCCCGTCTGTTCATATTTGAACGTAGCTTTGCGCTATTTGAACTCTATGCTTATCATTAGATCGAGTCAACGCAAGGCGGTGGTTGCTGCAGACCCAAGCGCTGTGGACGTGAGGGGCAAAGTGGGAATAGAGTTACCGTCATCAAGATGATGACACAGCAAGTTGGGGGGAAAGCATGAAGAAGAGTCGAATATTGTTTACCGGGGGCGCTGGCAAAGCAGGCCGGCACGTTGTGCCCTATCTCATGAGCAAGGGTCACAGGGTGGTCAATGTCGACCTCAAGCCTCTCGACCACCCTGGTGTCGATAACATCATCGCGGACATCACTGACAGCGGCCAGATGTTCAACATCATGACTGGCTATGCTAATTTCGATGAGCTTGAGCCCGGCACTGGCGTACCCAAATTCGATGCAGTAGTGCACTTTGCGGCTGTGCCGCGCATTCTCCTGACCGCAGACAACGAAATGTTTCGGATCAACGTCATGGGTACTTACAATGTCATCGAAGCCGCGGTGAAGCTCGGCATCCGGAAGATCGTTTTCGCATCGTCGGAAACCGCCTACGGGGTCTGCTTTGCCGATGGCAGGGTTGACCCGCCCCGGCTGCCGCTCGATGAAGAGTGCGACACCAATCCTGAAGACAGCTATGCCCTGTCGAAAGTCTTGAATGAAAAGACGGCGCGCGCCTTCCAGACGCGCTCGGGATTCGACATCTATGGGCTACGCATTGGAAATGTGATGGAACCGCATGAATATGAACGCTTTTCAGGGTTCTTCAAGAATCCCGCCCAGCGACGGCGCAACACATTCGGCTATATCGACGCACGCGATCTTGGGCAAATTGTCGATCGATGCCTGGCGAGGGATGGCCTCGGCTTTCAAATTTTAACGCCGGCAATGACGACACCTGCATGAATATCCCTTCGGCCCAAATCATAGCGGAGTACTATCCCGGCGTGCCTGCCGCCGATGATCTTGGAGAGTATGAAGCACTTTTTGGAAACCGCAAAATTCGCTCCGTCCTCGGCTTCAGGCAGGAACATTCTTGGCGCAAATATGTGAGTTCAGAGGTCTAAGCGCGGTCAAAGAATTCAATTTCCTTCTTCGTTACAAAGACGTGATACGCGCCACTGCATAGGCATCCAGTGTCATCGCCTTGGCCTTACCAAGTGTTGCGCCCGGCGAGGCCATGATAGCCGGGATTGCGGCGCAACTTGGCAAAGCCTGCGGCATCAATCATGTGCAGCGTGTTGCTGCCAGAGAGGCCCGTGAGCTTCACCGTCTGCGCTTCACCTGTCAGGTTGGCGAGCCAGACTGTGCGCCCGGCCTTGGTCTCATAGGCCAGCACTTCGACGCGCGACTGCTGGCTCGACGTCGCATCAATCCGGCGTGCGCGGTTGGACGCCGCCAATCCCGCCACCACGTGATATGCCGGAACGAGCCCTTCGGCCCTAATGATGCCTTGGTCCCCCGTCGTTGCCCCGAGTGACATTACATCAATGCCACCGCGCGCCGCGGCTGCCACAAGACCAAGGTTCCACGCCGCTGCAAACACGCCGCGTTGCCGCGGATCATAGTCGGAGAGGCACACGCGTCCATTTCCCGGGTTCTTGGCCACCGCCGCCCCATAGGGGTTGTAACGGCAGGCAATGCTGGAGGGGCCAAGATGATAGGGCGTCTTGCCGATCATGTTGCGCGTTGAAGCGACGATCGACGGTATCGATTCCAGCGTTTCCATGACAGACACATCATCTGCCGTGTGCACAATGGGGCAGACGGAATGCGTGATGAAATCGAACAGTCCCTTGGGCACGGGCTTGCGGTTTAGTTCCGTGAAGAACGACAGCATGCCACCGCCCAAAGCCACACCGGGGAAATGCTGGCGCACAGCCATGGCCATCTCGACATATGTCGGTGCCGAACGTTTTGGCGAAGTGGGCTGGAAGGATTTGAGATCGTGCATCTGCGTGATAACGATTGCCTCTGGCGTAAGTCCTCCAGCCTTCAAATCGCGGGCAATTAAGGCTACTTCCTCCATCGCTGGTGCCTGCGCAGGCAACACGATTTCCAGTGTCACGGGCTTGCCCGTCTTCTCTTGCAAGGCGCGGAAGGCCGAAGCTGCAGCGTCCCCGCCACTGATGCGGCCATCAATCTGGCAAACGAGATGTGCAGGGCTTGCAGTCACCACTTGGTCAACAGCCTCAAGTGTTGCCGCAGCTTGGTTCATCGGCACACCAATACCAATGGCAGGCACACGCCCCTTCATTCCACCCAAGGAGACGGTAATCACACTCGAAGCCTTCGTCGCCTTTGCCTTGGCTTTGCCCTCAATCGTCACGGTGATGGACTGCGCGAAGCTCTCCCCCTCCTTCAGCGTATAGGGCCAGGGGTCGAGCACCGAACACACATAGGTCTTGTAGGACGCATCCATCCAATTGCGATGGTCCTCCATTTCAAACTTGTTGCCCTCCATCAGCACTGTCGCGGTCACGCCGGGCATGATGGTATGTTTCAGCGAGCGGATTTCGAACACCGGCTGGCCGGGGCTGATGAATTTCGGAAAGCGCGTCTTCTCGGTCTTGCCATCCGTGTGCACAATCTCTACTGGCTCCCCCATCACACCCACCAGCGGATGCAACACTACAAAACCCGTGCGGTTGGTCAGCACATCGGTCAGTGGCGTGGCATGGGCAGTGAAGCGCAAGCTGCCCTTTGCATTTGCCTCGATCTCGGCCTCATAGCGCAGGCCTTGCATGTCGTCCCGGCAGCTGGCGGCATAGCTGACCTTGAAACTGTTCTTGCCCTGTCGCACTTTCAGATTCTCGATCACCGCCGCCGTGGTGCCCCAGTTCTTGTCGCGCACCAGATAGGCAATGCCGCGCAACACCTCCACACCCTGATAGCGGATATAACGCACAGCCCCATTATCGATCACCGCAGAAATCGGTCCCGCGGTGAGGGTGCGTTTCTTGCCGTCAGGCACATCGGTGCCGAACAATTTCACCGCGCGGCTCATTTTCTGCTGTGTCATGCGTCCTCCTGAATCACTTGTTCTGTCGCCGCATCTTTCCAATCACAAACAGGGGTCCCCTTTGCACGCCGATAAGGGGTCCCGTTTGAATGCTTGTTAACACGTTGCATGAAACGCAGATTTCATGCGTGGCGTGAAACGGCGCCCCAACCGACCATGACCACTATGGCTCCGATGACGGCACCGATAAATCCCGCGCTTTCACCATTTCCGTAGAGGCCAAGGGCCTGTCCAAGATAAGTCGCAATAACAGCCCCGACAATGCCCAAAAGAGCTGTCAGCATAAAGCCTGCTGGCTCTGCGCGGGAACCCGGCAGGATGAATTTGGCGACGATGCCGACAACAAAGCCGATGATGATAGTCCAGAGTATGCTCATGGGTTGATCCTTTGATTTTGTTTCCTTCAGGTTTCGCTACGACTGTCGGTGATGCGGTCACGCAGCGCATGAACTCCAGCCACTGAAGGATCAGGGATATCTCCATGGCCCCCATTTCTCAGCAATTCCGTGGCTACAGCGTGCTTGATCACATTCTCTTCCGGAAATGGTTGTGTTTCATTTTCGGCCCGCAGTGATTTGTCTTCGCTGTCGTTTTGCTCCTTGCGGGCGGCTTGCGCAAAGCTTGCCAGGGCTTCCGGTTGCTCGTTGGATTTATTTTCTGACATCGCACATTCCTTGTTGGCGGCACGTTGTTCGTGCCGTTGGTCATCCATGCAGGGGAACAAACTTGCCGTCTATGTCATTTGACATTGTGGACACGTGACAACCGCATGATGGTGGCTGACACGACCAAACAAGGAGAGATCAGATGAAATCACTGGCAGATGCATTCCAACATACACTGAAGGACATTTATTACGCAGAAAACGCTTTGCTGAAGGCCATTCCAAAGACAGCCTCAGCTGTCGCAAACAAGGATCTGAAGGACGCGTTGAAAGACCACGCAAAGGAAACCGCCGAGCAGGTTGAACTGCTCAAGGCCGTGTTCAAGTCCATTGGCGTGAAGCCGGAAGGTGAGAAGTGCGACGCCATCGAAGGCCTGATCAAGGAATGCGAAGGTGTGATTGAAGACGCAGAGGGACAGCCCGCGCTGGATGCCTCGGTGATCGGTTGCTGCCAGGCCATCGAACACTACGAAATTGCGCGCTATGGCACCTTGCGGGAATGGGCGAAGGAACTCGACAACCAGAAGGGCCATGACCTGCTCAGCCAGATTCTGGACATGGAGAAAGCCGCCAACAGCAAGCTTACACATCTGGCTGTGTCCGTCGTGAACGAAATAAAAAAACAATCTGCCACTTGAACCTGATTCACGAAACACCGGGAGAGTCACATTTGTCAAGCACACCGACTACAAGAACCTGCAAGGCAACGGTAGCAGTTCGACAGCGCATCGAAAACTGGAAATAAGAGAAGCACTGCTGGCAATGCCTTGCTCTCAACCAATCAGGGTCTCGACGATATCTGATAATCAGAACAGTCTCAAAGCGGGACCGCGGGGCCCCGTTTTGCTTGAAGACTTTGTTTTGCGCGAAAAGATTTTTCACTTCGATCATGAGCGCATCCCGGAGCGCATCCCGGAGCGGATTGTACATGCGCGGGGTTCCGGCGCACATGGGTATTTCGAAGTTATTGATCCGCTGACAGATGTAAAAACGATGTCTATCTTTCAGAAAAAGGGGAAGAAGACACCCGTATTTGACCGTATGTCGACAGCGGCAGGTGGAGCAGGTTCAGTTGATGCACCACGGGATGTCCGTGGTTTTGCCATCAAGTTCATGCAGAAGGTGGTAATTGAGATCTTGTGGGGAACAACATTCCGGTTTTCTTCATCCAGGACCCCATCAAGTTCCCGGATCTGCTTCACGCTGTGAAGATGGACACCGCCTTCTGTCCAACAATTTGATGCATGCCTGTTTTGTTGATGATACGCATGGGGAGGGCGCAAACCACGACGGGTGTCAATGCTTCAACACTATGCTGCATGCTGCCCAACACGGCTGACTGCAATCCGATCAGGTCACCGGGGAGAAGGAAATTCAAGACCTGTCGCCCACCACTTTCCATGGTCCGTGTTCGCATGGCCCAGCCCGACACTGGACATTCCCGGGGAATTGGTTCCAAATGGGACCTATGGGACCCAAAACAAAATCGGCAGCAGCAACGAAAGTCGAGTGTGGTACCTGCAAGTTCCAGTCACTCAAGTGTTTTCGCAAGCTCACACCAAGTGAAATTGCATTTATGAAATCTTTCAAAGTTGGCGAAGCTCATTTCCGACGCGGCCAGGACATCCTGCTGGAAGGTGAGAAATACCCCGAAATTTACACCGTGCTTTCGGGCTGGGCGATCAAGTATAAGACGCTGGAGGATGGCCGACGTCAAATCGTCAACTATGCACTGCCGGGCGATCTGATCGGCCTTCAGGGTTCGCTGCTCGACAAGATGCATCACAGTATTGAAGCATTGTCCGAAGTCGTGTTGTGCAAACTTTCAAAGAAGAAGTTCTGGGAGATGAATCGGGAGTTGCCGACACTCGGCTATGACGTGAGCTGGCTCGCTGCTCAGGATATTGCCATCTTGGCTGAGTTTCTGGTGTCCGCGGGCAAGCGCAACGCCAGCGAGCGCATCGCCTATCTCATTCAAGTTCTGTTCGAGCGCGCCCGCATTGCCGACCTACTTACCGGTCAGGCATTGTCACTGCCCGTTAACCAGGAACATTTTGCCGATACAATCGGTTTCTCGCTCGTACACACCAATAAATGCATAGCCCGCTTGAAGCGCAGCAAGGCCTTTACATGGTCGGACAACATCCTCACCCTTCTCGATCCATCGAAGCTTGAAAAAATTACGGGGCCAATTACCGCCATCCATACGCCGCGTCCCTTTCTTTGAAAACGAAAGGTCATCTCGTTTGAATGCTTGTAGGCTCGGTGATCAAGACGCCATTCGACAGGCGGTACATCGGGTCTTTTAGACAGGTGTTACATCGCGCACCGCTGATTGAGGCGGGTCTGCCCAAGGCAATCAGTGCCAGTGAAAAAGTGCGTCTCTGACAGTTTCGAAGGGGCCAAACTTTCTGCAATTCCAGGCTCTACTCAGGACGGTCAATTTTATCTCAAGAATTTCTCGATATTGTGGATTGCGTTGATGGTTGCAATTTCAAGTGTTGGGGATACAAACTCAGGCCAACTCGAAACCTTTGCCACCACCACGCCAGTCACCTGATTGCTGTAAATCAGCTGACCAAACACGCCCCGCGCCATCAGGGCAAGTGAAGGTGCTCCCTCAATCCAGAACATGTTGCGATATGCACCACCGGGCAGGGTTTGGGCATAGCGTCCATCAAAACGACCATGAAGACCGACGCGCGTTGCCTCCAGCCATGGCGCCGGAATAATGCCGCCGCCGCCTTCCAGTATGAGTTGGCCAAACCTGGCATAGTCGCGAAGGCAGGCGTTGAGGCCGCCATCAGCAATGGCAAAGCCAGCGCGATCTAAGGTGAAACTTGCGTTCTGCGAGGCTCCCATTTTCTGCCAGAGTTCTTCAGAAAATATTCTTGCCAGGGGCTTTGCCGTCACGCGCTGCATGCAGAAGGCAAGCACGTCAGTTTCGATCGAGCGATATTCAAACTTTTCGCCGTGTGGACGAATGCATTCTGTCAATTCGAGGATCAATTCCCACATATGGGCGGGCCATCGAATACCAGGATCGGCATCGAGGGGAACGGGTTTCCAGCCGGAGGCAACATCCACTTTGCCAATGTCGGAATATGGGTTCGTGTAGTCCTCGCTGAAGCGCACGCCCGTTGTCATATCCAGAACCTGTTGCAACGTGGCTTCTCGCCATGCGGTTCCCGAAAGTTCCGGCAGGTAGTCGGTGATCAGAGCACCAACATCAAGCAATCCTCGCCCCACAAGTATCCCAGCGATTGCCCCTGTAAAGGATTTCGCCACTGATTGAGACAGGTGCAGTGAGTACTGGTCCATGCCATTGAAATACTGTTCACAGACAATCTCGCCATGCTTCAAAACGATGAAGCCATCTGTGTAGGTATCATTTAGTAAGGATTCGAGTGCAGCGGCAGCGCCATCCAGCCCCTGCACAGGCAGATCGAGTGGCAGCTTTGTCCCGTGCGGAAAAACATGGGTGGGTCCATGGCCACGCCACACCTCAGTTGTCGGCAAGAGTTCTCGGATGTGTTGGAACGACCAGCGGTTCCAAGGTGGTCTGTCCCAATCGGCGCGGGGTGGAAAGGAATCGGGATTTTTCTGCACGACCAGCGGTCACCTCGCAAGAAGAAAGCCCCGACGGTAGTCCGCCGGAGCCCAAGTGAAGGTGTTAACCTTTCAGCTTTGTCCAGATCTTGTTGTAGATTTCCAGCACTTCAGGCGAACAGGGTGGGACGAATTCTGGCTGAGGTGCACTGGCGGGAGGGTTGATCTCCGGCGCATCCTTGAAGTCAGCATCGAGGAAAGCATGACTGCCCATGATGCCATTGTCATAACGGGCAAAGTTCGAAATCATCGCGGCGTTTTCGGGGTCCATGATGAAGTTCTGGAAAGCCTTGGCGTTCTCAACATTGGCGGCACCTTTCAGCACCGACACATTGTCCATAAAGCCTTCAATGCCTTCCTTCGGGAAGGCGAACTTGATAGTCGGCACTTTCTGGCGCGCACGCCAGCCATAGCCGTTCCAGTTTTGCGAGGCGATCACATCGCCTTCACTCATCTTGGTCAGGGTGTCATAGCTGAAGGTCTTCCAGAAAGGTTTGGCGGATTGCAGGAGATCACTCACCTTCTTCAAGTCAGCCTTGTCGGCACCACAGCGTGGTACACCCAAATAGCGTTCTGCTGCATGGATAACTGATCCCACATCATCCAACATGTTGATCTGGCCCTTCAACTCTTCAGGCGGGTTGAACAGGATGCCGAGCGTGTCAATGTCACCCTTGTACTTCGCAGTATCAACAGTGAGGTTGGTCATGCCAATTTGCCATGGAACCGAGTAGTGACGGCCATCATCCCAGTAAACATTGACCCAGCGTGGGTCCATGTTCTTGAAATTCGGCATGGCGCTTGGTTCAGTCTTTTCTAATAGTCCTTCATCAATCATGATTTTGACAGTCGAATCCGAAGGCACAACAATGTCGAAACCAGAGTTTCCGGCGCGCACCTTCGACAACATGGTCTCATTTGAGTCATAGCTATCAATGGTCACTTTAACGTCAAAGGCTTTTTCAAACTTTTTGATCAGTTCGGGGCTGGTATAGTCGCCCCAATTATAAATATGCAATTCACCTGCAGCCAAAGCCTGGCCCGATGTCCACAGCAGTACAGCGGATGATGCAGCTGCCAAAAGTATCTTCTTCATGGTCGTCTCCCTGTTTTATGTTTTACGTTTACGTGCAATCAGAAATGAAATGCAGATGAAGGCCACAGACACCAGCAGCATGATGGTGGAGATGGCATTGGTTTCCGGTGTGATCGGCCTTCGCAACTGGTTCCAGATGAACAGCGGCAGCGTTGTTTGGCCCGGACCTGCCACCAACTGCGTTATGGTGAAATCATCAAAAGACACAATGAAAGCCAAAGCGCCTCCTGACAATATGCCCGGTGTCAGCAACGGCAATGTCACCCGGCGGAAAGCCTGCCACGGTGAAGCATACAAATCTGCCGCCGCATTTTCCAACGTGAGGTCCATGTCTTCAAGTCGTGCACGTATGGGCATATAAGCAAAGGGAATGCAAAACACGGTATGGGCCAACACAAGATTGCCGATACCGAAATTTAGTCCGAAGGCTCCGGCAATCAGGGCGAAGAAAGAAAGCGTTGCGACGGCTGTGATAATTTCCGGCACCATCAGCGGCAGATTGATCACCATGAAGGCGGGCCTCAATCCAGGCCATGGTTTCACGCGTGTCATGCCAACGGCCGCAAGCGTAGCCACCGATGTTGCGATGATTGTCGCAAAAAATGAAATGATGAAAGTATTTTTAGCAGCGCTGTGAAATCCTTCGTTCATCACGGCCTTGCCATACCAGCTTGGGCTAAAACCTTCCCAATGCATGACGAAGTTTCCAGCATTAAATGAGAAGAGCACCAGAATTAGAATCGGGAAATACAGTATAAACAGGCAGAGCAAGGCAATGGTTCTAAAGCCGGTTTGTTCCTTGATGTCGATGACCGGGCGGCGTTCAGCCATGATGCATTTTACCCGTTGTGTTGCGGACGTAGAAGAATAACGCAATCAATACTGCAGCCATCAGGATCAAGGCGAGGGCTGAACCAAGCGGCCAATTGCGACCAGACCCAAACTGTTGTGCAATCAGATCACCAATCATCAGGTGGGTACCGCCGCCCAAAATCAAAGGTGTAACATAGGCGCCAAGCGTTGGAATGAAAACCAGCAGACAACCTGCAACGATGCCCGGCATCGACAGTGGAATAATCACGCGCCACAGTACTTGTCGGCGCGTGGCGTAAAGATCATAGCCAGCCTCCACCATCCGGAAATCAAGTTTTTCAAGGCTTGAATAAAGCGGCAAAACCATGAAGGGCAAAAATGAATACAAAAGGCCAAGCATGATGGCAAAATTTGTATAGAGCAAAGTGATTGGCTTGTCGATGACACCCAGTCCGATCAGCATATTATTGACCAAGCCTTCATCGCGAATGATGAACATGATGGCCAACGTGCGCACCAGCAAGTTTGACCAGAATGGAATGGTAATCAACAGCACCCACCAATTGCGCTGCTCAGGCGGCCTGGTCGCCATGAAATACGCCGTTGGGAAACCTAAACCCAGACAGATAAGTGTTGTTGCCAATGCAAATGCGAACGAACGACCATATATCCATAGATAGTCTGGCGAAAATTGTAACGTGTCGTCGAAAATATCTTTCTGAAACAGGAAACTCAGATAGGCATCAGTCGAGAATTGCCACACCACGCCGCCATAAGACGCGGGCTTGAGAAACGAATAAGCCAGAATGACCAGCAACGGGCAAATGCCAAACACAACGATGATGACGAGTGCCGGTGTGGCCAGCAATTGATTGCGACGGACGCTGGCGGCGTCCGTAGCGGCTACAATCTCCATGGCGCGTGACACGGGTGCTGACATCATCAGTCCTTCAATACTTGCGCAGCACCTGCCGCAAACGCGACACCAACGGCCGCGCCAACATTCAAAGTGCTTGGCCCTGCCTTGTTGTTTTGTTCGCGCACGACAAAGGATCCACCCTTTTCAAGTTTGACATGAAAATGTGTGTCGGTGCCAAAGTACACAATGTTTTCCAGCTTGCCGACCAGCGTGGCTTTCTTCTTGTCGGACACGAGCTGCGCATGTTCGGGGCGCACCACAAGAGTGACTTTACCGGACGGTAAGAGCCCGTCTGCCACGCCTGCAATCACCGTCCCACCTGCATCAAGCGCAACTTTGGCCTGACCCTTCGCAGCCGACAGCAATTCACCTTCCAGAAAATTTGTCTCGCCAATAAAGTTCGCAACGAAGCGTTCCGCCGGACGATCATAAATTTCACGCGGACTGCCCACTTGCAGGATGCGGCCGTTGTTCATGACGGCGATGCGATCTGACATGGTCAGGGCTTCCTCCTGGTCATGCGTCACAAAGATGAATGTGATACCGGTTTCCGATTGCAGTCGTTTCAGTTCCACCTGCATGTCTTTCCGCAATTTGTAGTCCAGTGCTGACAAGGGCTCATCGAGCAGCAACACTTTGGGTTTCGGCGCCAGTGCGCGGGCAAGCGCCACGCGCTGCTGTTGACCGCCTGAAATCTGGCCGGTCTTCCGGTCCTTCAGTGCTGTCATCTGCACAAGCTTCAACATCTCTTCGACGCGAGATGCAATTTCAGCCTTGGGCTTCCCTAACATTTCGAGGCCAAAGCCAACGTTTTGGCCCACCGTCATGTGCGGGAACAGCGCGTAGTTCTGAAAGACAGTATTCACCGGGCGCTTGAAGGGCGGCAGCACCGCAATGTCTTCGCCATAAAGCAGGATTTCGCCTTCTGTGGGATAGTCGAAGCCCGCAATCAACCGAAGCAAAGTGGTCTTGCCACAGCCCGAGGGCCCCAATAGCGTAAAGAACTCATTTTCCTTGATGACAACCGAGACATTTTCGAGTGCCTTGAAAGCAGCCTGCCCCGAACTTTGAAAGGTCTTCGCAACCCCCTTGGCCTCGATTGCAGATTTGGTCGCTGCCATGTCTTGCATCCCCGGTTATCTAATTCTTCCGGATGTTCGATTTGACCCGGAAGCAATTGGTAACATGTTTATATTGCTTTTTCCAGTTTTCGAGTCTCAGGTCGCTGGCAGCAACCGCGCTGGGGTTGGTTTGGCAATTTCGCAATAGAGATCACAGCGCCTGTCGCGGAACACACCCCACAACCGTCTCTGTACAGCCATCTCTTCCATGTCCAGACCCGCAGTGATGACACCTTCCGTCACGCGGTCTGCTTCTGCCAGTTTTGCCCCCGTGTGATCGGTTATGAAGGACGAACCATAAAACACCATGGAACCACTTTTACCCGTCTCGATGCCGACGCGGTTTGACGCAATGACGGGTGTTAGGTTTGCACCTGCATGGCCTTGCATGACACGCTGCCAATGATCGCGCGAATCCCAGGCGGGGTACGACGGTTCTGAGCCGATGGCTGTCGGATAAATCAATATCTCGGCACCCTTCAACACCATGCAGCGAGCCGCTTCGGGGAACCATTGGTCCCAACAGATGCCCGCACCGACTTTTCCGACCGCCGTATCATGCACCATGAAACCGGTATCGCCTTCGGCAAAATAGAACTTCTCACTGTAGCCGGGTGAATCTGGAATATGACTTTTGCGATAGAGGCCCAAGGTTTTGCCATCCGCATCAATCATCGCCAGTGAGTTGAAACGCCTGTCGCCATCTTCTTCAAAGAACGAGACAGGCAGTACAACGCTTAGTTCCTTGGCGAGACTGGACAATCTCGCAACGTGCATTGTGCCCCTTGAATGGCTTGGCGCGCTTGTTGTGGATTGCATCAATGTCGATGCAGAAGTACGGACCTTCGAAAAGTTCTTGCAGCACCACCAGCTTCGCCCCCCGGCGCGCCGCTTCACGCACATGAATTTCAAGTTTGTCGAGATTGGCTTCGGTGTTATCGCTGCAGGCAATCTGGACTGCACCGACGATCAAATGTCCCATAATGTTGTCACGCCTTCAATTTGGGTTGTTGTTGGGTTGCACAATGAATTCCGCCGCCCGCCTCGCCAATGGCATCAGTGTTGATGCTGACAATCTCCCGTCCCGGGTAGAGTTGGCCCAGGATTCTGACCGCCTCCGCATCTGCCTTGTCGTCACCGAACTCGGCACAGATCACCGCACCATTGCACACATAATAATTGGCGTAGCTGTTGACGAAGTCCTCGGCTGTTGAGCGGATTTTAGTGGGTTCCGGAACCACAACGATATCGAGCTTGTTGCCCTGTGCATCCCGCGCCATTTTCAAAATCTCATAGGTCTCAAATGCGGATGCAGACCAAGGATCACCGTCGATGATCTTCTTTGGCAATTGGATCATCACCTGCCCCGGCTTCACATAGCGGGCCAGGGCGTCGATATGATAATCGGTGATGTCGGCGCCCATTACACCGGGTGCCCAGATCACCTTGTCAGCACCAAGCGCGTCGAGCAGAAGTTTCTCAACTTCTCCCTGTGTGCCAATGTTACGATTTGGATTTACCCAGCAACTGGCATGGGCCAGCACAGTTCCCGCGCCATCCACTTCAACACCACCGCCTTCTCCCTTGATGCCATTGTCGAACACCTGAAGACCGAGTTTTTCCGCCACGCGACGCGCGATCTTGGCATCATCGGCATGCGGTTGCTTCTCACCCCAGCCATTGAACCCCAATTCGCTGACAGCCATTTCACCGGCGTCATTCACAACGAATGTCGGTCCACTGTCCCTGCACCAGAGGTCTTGAACGGCAAGTGGCCAAATCTCCACATTGCCTTTCACCCAATGTTTGGCATCTTCAGCCTGTTCTGGACGGGCGAGCAAAACAACAGGTTCAAAACGGGCGATCGTGCTGGCGATCAAGGCAATCTTCTCACGCACGGCATCGAGATCATCCTTGCTGCCATAGATCGATTTAATGGCAGGCCATTGCATGAAGGTGCGTTCGTGGGGATCGGACTCCAGCGGCAAGCGATAACCCGCCGATTTCGCAGAAATGGCATCTTCAGCCAGCACTCCCCGGTTCGCCAGCAAACCTCCCGACAGCGAGCCGAGAAGTGAACCCAACATCGAGCGTCTGCTCATCATCTCACGACCCTCGCACCACAGCTGGTTGTTCCTGCGTAATGCAGTGGATGGCACCGCCCCCTGCTGCTATGGCATTCACCTGCACCATCACCACCTTACGGTCGGGGTACGCGGCCTGAATGGTCGCCAGCGCCTTCGCGTCTCCTGCAATCCCGTAACCCGGCACAATGACACCGCCATTCGCCACGTAGAAGTTGATATAGGAGCGACAGAAAATGTTGCTGGTCACCTCAGCTTCAATTGCTTCCTCCAGTGGAATGACCTCGAATGCACGGCCTTTGGCGTCGGTTTGACTGCGCAGGCAAGCAAGGTTCTCTTTCAATATGCGGAAATGCGGATCAGCCGGATTAGGGTTGGTTTCAAACAGCACCACGCCGGGTCGGACATAGGCACACATGCCGTCGATGTGGCCATCGGTTTCCTTGTCCATCGGATCACCTGGCAGCCAGACAACTTTTTCGACGCCCAGCATCGCTTTCAACTCAGACTCGGCAAGCGCCTTGTTGACGCCGGGGTTTCGGTTTGGATTGAGAACGCTGGTTTCCGTGATGATCAGCGTTCCTTCCCCATCCAAAGCAAAGGAACCGCCCTCCGTTGTCAGCCAGGACTTTCGGATTTCAGCACCTTCGCGTTGCAGGATGCGGGAGGCGAGCTTGTCGTCTCCATCCCAAGGCGCATGCTTGCCGCCCCACGCATTGAATTTCCAATCTACGCCGGCAAGCTTGCCGTTTACGTTGGTTAAAAATGATGGACCACAATCGCGCGTCCAGAAATCATCCACCGGCATGGCAACGACTTCAGCAAGATTCCCAAGTCGGGTTCGTGCTGTTTCTGCATGTTCAGGATGGGCAATCACTGTGACTGGTTCAAACTGCGAAATCGCCGCCACTATTTTCAGATATTCCTCCTGCATCGGGGCCAGCCGCTGTTCATAGAGGTCTTCTCGGTGCGGCCAGGTCATCCATGTCCGCTCGTGCTTGTCGAACTCTGCGGGCTTCCGAAAATTCATTTGATCCTGAAGTTCATTCATGGTGTCGCTTGAGGCCCGCCAGTTTTTGACCTTGTTCAAAACGCTCATTTCGATTTGCTCAATTGGAGAATGCTGACAAAAGCCGTGCCGTTGCAAATGAGAAGCACTGCCGTTATGCATGAATGATATTCATATGAGACGTTTTCGCAACATTCCGCCTTTGCAGTACCTTATGGGTTTTGAAGCAGCCGCGCGGCTTGCAAGCTTTAGCAAGGCAGCGGACGAACTTGGGCTTTCGCAATCCGCTGTCAGCCATGAAATGCGGCTGCTGGAAGAGCGGGTTGGGCAACCTCTATTTATTCGACAAGGACGGTCTGTGCGATTGACCGACGCCGGACATGACTATCAACGGACGGTCGCCAGGTCTCTTGAGCAGCTGGAGACAGGCTATCGACGTCTTGAACCCTTCCGCAAGCCTGGCAGCGTTGTTATTTATGCCCCCCATGACTTCGCGGCCCGTTGGCTATTGCCCAGGCTCGGGAAATTGAAACAGGCAGTACCGCTCTGCGATCCTTGGATTGACACGTCCGGAGCCAAGGTCGATTTCGAAGAGATGGAAGTCAGCATTGCAATACTGCGGGCGCGGGAGATTGGCTCAAACCTCGTTGTCCAATTGCTGTTTGCTGATGCCTTGGTGCCTGTTGCGAGCCCGACAATCATCAAGCGTCCGGTCAAAAGCCTGAGTGACCTCTCAAGCTTCCCGCTCATCCACGACGAACGTTCGGAGGGATGGAACGAATGGTTCGAAAGTGCTGGTGTCGAGGTTCACGAGGTTTCGGCGGGATTGGATTTCAGCGAAAGCGATCTGGCATTGCAAGCCGCTTTGCAGGGCTATGGAATAGCACTCGCAAGCCTGCCATTGGTGCAAAAGCTTTTAGAAGGAGGTAAATTGGTTCAGGTATCAACTCATGCTTTACAGACAGGTCATAGTTGGTACGCTGTTTCGACAAGCCAAGAACTAACAGAGCCCATTACGAGGAATACGTGGGACTGGCTTTCTGAAATAGCAGTGCATCAATGAAGTCAGGTTAGCTATTTGGTGTCCGCAAAACGTCCGCGCAACGCAGGGCAGTATGGGCGTGATTGGGTATCGCATTTTAAGTCACGTACCTCCGAAGGCCTAAAGTGGCGAAACCGCATTTTTCAATGCTGCAACCAGGCGGTCTATCTGTGGTATTGTATTGTACCCCTGCACTGACAATCGGACGATTGTGTGATCCTTCCATTTATAACACGGGATCTCGATGTTGAAGTCGTTCAAGAGTGTGAGCTTCAGGGCCTGCGGGTCGCAGTACGGAACAGGCATTGCCACCATTTGCGGCGCACAGAATTCAGGGGAACTGAAGGCCGGAAGTTTGGTCAATTGAGCAACGCGCCGGGCCGTCTCTTGCGCCAGACGCGTGCACTCCACTGAAATCTGGTCCCAATTGTGCGCCGCACGGAATGCGATTGCATCCGGTACAGTCAGCCATGCGGAGGGATCACGCGTCCCTTGCATTTCGAGGCTGTCAATGAAGGGCGTGCCGCCAAAGGGTGCCGGATTTTGATTGTCGTTCGTCCACCCATGGCTGATCACCAGTGGATTGATCGCCTCTTGCAACTCGGGTCGCACATATAGAAATGCTGAGCCTTTGGGTGCCATTAGCCACTTGTGGCAATTGCCGGCATAGAAATCTGCACCCAGCACATCCAGGTTCAAGGGAATGTGGCCGGGTGTGTGGGCACCATCAATCACCGTGTAGATGCCGCGCGCGCGCGCCTCGGCCACGATGTATTCGATGGGAAAGACCAGAGCCGTGGCTGATGTGATGTGGCTCAGAAAGACCACGCGTGTGCGATCTGTAATTCCTGCGCGCAGGGCATCAGTGAATCGTCCTTCTGACGTGAGTGGCAGCGGAATTGTGACGCTGACGATCCTGGCTCCAGTTTTACGTGCTACATAGGCCCAAGTCTTCTCTAGAGCGGCATATTCGTGATCTGTCGTCAGAATTTCATCGCCCTCTTTCAAATCAAGCGATTGTGCGACGATGTTAAGTCCGTAAGTGGCGTTCATCACACCGACGATGTTGTCTGCGGTGGTGCCAAGTTCACCCGCAAGGGCGCTCCGCGCATCGCGCATCCAGCCGGACAGTCCACGATCGGGATCAAGAAAAGCAACGGGTTGGCGTTCCAGCTTCAGTTGCCATTTTTGATAGGCTTCAAACACCGGCTTCGGGCAGGCTCCGAATGAACCATGGTTCAGGAACACGACATCTTCGTCCAGCAGAAAATATGAACTCAGGTTCTTGTTCACATCAGCGCCCTTTCAGCGTGGGATCCAGCGCGTCTCTGAGACCATCGCCGAAAAGTGTAGTTGCCAGCACCGTGAGCGCCAGTGCTGCCGTTGGAAACACAGCCATGTGCCAATAGGTATACATGAAATTGACACCAATATTGATCATCTGGCCCCAACTCGGTGTGGGTGGCGGCACGCCAATGCCGAGGAAAGACAGCCCTGCTTCCAACATCATGGCCAGTGGCATGGCCAGGACGAAGCCGATGATGATGGGTGAAATCGAATTCGGGATGAGATGGTGGCGAATAATGTAACTTGGTGAAGCTCCCAAAGCTTGTGCTGCGCGGACAAATTCCTTCTCACGAAATGCCTTCACTTGCGTGCGTACCAGCAGGCAGACCTGCACCCAGCCAAACAACGCAGCAATCACCACAACGGTGACAAAGCCACCTTTGGTCAGAGCTCCCAAAAGCATCGCGGCCAGCAGCGGTGGCACCACTGAAAACAGTTCAATCAAGCGCATCACGGCCCAATCTACCCAGCCGCCATAGTAACCGGCAATCGCCCCCAGCGGGATGCCGATCAAAACCGAAAACAGTGCGGCTGCAAATCCAATTGTGAGCGAAACGCGCGCGCCGTAAAGATTGCGTGTGAAGAAATCCCGTCCCAGGTCATCGATCCCGAACCAGTGTTGCCAGCTCGGAAATGTCAATGCATCGATCAGATAAGCTTGATCGGCATAATCGGTTTTTGTCAGAAGAGGCGCAAATATCGCCATCGCGATCAGTACTGCCAGAACAATGCCAGAGGCCACAGCTGCCTTGTTCGCCGCGAAGCGACGCATGGCGAAGTAAAGCGGGCTGCGTTGGCTTTGTAGGGAGGGGTCAAGAGATGTCACTTTTTTTCTCCACCAACACGAATGCGCGGATTGAGCAGCGCATAGGCGATGTCAGACAGCAGATAGGACACGCAAAACATCATGGTGATCATCAAGATGAGCGACATTTCCAGTGCGTAGTCCCGCAACTTGATTGACGACACAAAGTACGCGCCGAGACCTGGCACCCGGAACATGGCTTCGACGAAGATGGAGCCCGTAGCTGTGCCAATGAACATGGGCAGGAACACTGTCACCATCGGCAAGGCCGCATTGCGCAACACATGCTGGAAGATAATCTTGCGTTCGGACAGGCCCTTGGCGCGGAGCACCGTGACGAAGGGCTTGTTCAAAACATCAAGCACAGCGGAACGAGTGTAACGCGCGTAAGTCGCAAGCGGCACTGTGGCATATGCGATGACAGGTAAGATCCAGCTGTTGGGTTTGCCCCAGCCACTGGCCGGCAACCACCCCAAACCAACTGAGAAAATCAG
Source organism: uncultured Alphaproteobacteria bacterium (assembly GCA_963738595.1). Lineage (GTDB taxonomy): Bacteria > Pseudomonadota > Alphaproteobacteria > Rhizobiales > Aestuariivirgaceae > Aestuariivirga. The sequence goes on along the minus strand of CAVTXF010000013.1, from coordinate 621,132 downwards.
GATCAACATCATGGATGTGACGAACACCGGAATTGTAAGACCGAGCGTGGCCACGGCAGACGCGACGTAGTCGATCCATGTGTTGCGGCGCAGGGCTGCGGCCAGTCCAAGCAACATGCCGAGGGGCACGCCAATCAAGACCCCGGCACCACCAAGAATCAGGCTGGGTGGCCAAGCACGGGCCAAAAGCTCAAGCACGGTTTCACCGGGGCTTTGGAACGGCACACCAAAATCAAAATGCAACACGCCCCACATGTATTTGAGGTACTGCACATAGAGTGGCTTGTCCAAGCCGAGGCTGGCATTCAGTTTGGCTTTTACTTCGGCAGACACAGGCATGTCGTTGCCATCAAAAGGGCCACCCGGTACGGCATGCATCATCAGAAAAATGATCAATGACATGACAAAGAACGTCAGGATGATCGAGACAAGCCGTCCGGCGATGTATCTGATCATGAGACAACCGCCTCAACAAAATGGCCGGGCTCAAACGCGATGAGCTGCGGCAGCGGGCTTGCAACAGGATTTCCGCTCAAATCCCCTGAACGCAGTTTTGGTGTTGCGGCGTTGATCTCTTCACGGTTGAGGAAACTGCGCTTGTGGCGCTGACGCGGGTTCAAGACCGGTATCGCATCCAGCAAAGCCCGCGTGTAAGGATGCCGTGGCGAGGTAAAGATCGTTTCCGTTGCAGCTCTTTCAACGATACGGCCATCACACATCACCGCCACTTGATCGGTCAGCGCACGCACCACACTGAGATCATGACTGATGAACAAGATTGAAAGCCCCCGTTCTTTTTGCAAGTCGAGAAGCAGGTTGATGATCTGCGCCTTCACCGACACATCAAGTGCTGATGTTGGCTCATCTGCCACCAATACCGAAGGCTGCAAAATCAAGGCGCGTGCGATGGCGACGCGCTGACGTTGACCACCGGACAGTTCGTGGGAGTAACGCAAACCATAACGCCGGTCCAGGCCCACGCGTTCAAGCATATCGAGGGCCGTAAGCTTCTGTTCGGTTGGGGAACCAATACCGTGAATATGCAATGGCTCAGCCACGATCTGCTGCAACGTCATCATGGGGTCGAGGGCGGAGTAACTGTCCTGAAACACCAGCTGCATTTTGCGGCGGAACGGTTTCAATTCGGTATGACCGAGTTTGGTGATATCGATGCCATCAACAAGGATTTGCCCAGACGTGGGCTCAAAAAGCCGCATGGCCAACATGCCGGTCGTCGATTTGCCGGAACCGGATTCACCCACGAGGCCCAGAATTCTGTTGGCAGGCAGCACAAGATTGACGTCTCTGACGGCCTTGATCTCGGTATGCCCGGAAAAGAAACCACCCCCGGCCTTCATCAGGAATGACTTGTTGAGTCCACGCAATTCCAAGGCGGGTATCATTGCAGCCTCCAGCAGGCGGCGTGGCGGCCATCGCCAATTGCCGCAAGGGCTGGGGTCTCCTGACATTTTGCATCGGCTTGCAAGCAGCGCGGATGAAAGGGGCAGCCGTCAGGCGGATGCACCGGACTTGGCGATGCGCCGCTGATTTCAATGAGGCGGTGCCGACCAGGTGTTTGACCAGGAATCGAACGCAAAAGCGCTTTTGTATAGGGGTGAGCGGGTGAATCGAAGATATCTTGCACCGGCCCTGCTTCCATGACACGGCCGCCATACATCACCACCACGCGATCCACTGTCTCAGCGATGACGCCGAGATCGTGTGTAACCATGATCAGCCCCATGCCGAACTCGCTTTGCAGGTCTTTGATCAGCTGCAGGATCTGCGCCTGGATGGTGACGTCCAATGCCGTGGTCGGCTCGTCGGCAAACAGGATCTTGGGGCGGCATGACAGCGCCATGGCAATCATCGCCCGTTGCAACATGCCGCCTGACAATTGGTGGGGATAGCTTTGGAGAATGGCGGCGGGATTTTTGATTTCTACCTTCGTCAACAATGAAGCAGCTTCGCTCTTTGCTTCGGTTGCAGACAGCGCGCGATGGGCTTGAATGGTTTCGATGATCTGGTGGCCGATGGAGAAGACAGGGTCAAAGGCCGTCATGGGATCCTGGAACACCATGGCCGCAACGCGTCCCCGCATAGACGCTAGCTTGCGGCGATCTGCCGTGAGCATGTCTTCGCCGGCAAGCAACATGTGATCGGCTGAAATCTTGGCAGGGGGTTCGCGCAGCAGGCGCAGCACCGCCATGCAGGTTACCGACTTTCCGGATCCTGATTCACCGACGATGCCGAGACTTTCCCCGGCATCGACATGCAACGTTACGCCCCGCACGGCCTGGACCAGACCCTCGTGTTGCGGAAAACTGACAAGGAGATTTTGAATGTCGACGAGTCGCATGAACTGCTCAGGGTCTCGCTCTGCAAAACGCAAAAATCAAAAGGCCTCCCGGCCAATGGTCGGGAGGCCCGTTCATGTGAAGCTATTTCTTTTCAATATGCGTGTAGAAGTACAAGGCCAACTGACGCAACGGCGTGAAGCCCAGCTTGTTTGGCGTTGTGCCTTCACCCGTCAGTGACTTGTTGACGACAGCAACGGTGATCGGATGAACAACAGGGATGAACGACACATTGTCGATCAGCACCTGTTCGGCTTGCTGATAGAGTTTCGAGCGCTCTTCCCACGTGGCTCCCTTGTCGGCTGCTGCCACAAGATCATCATAGGCTTTGATTTTGTGGTGGTGGCGGCCGCCATTGTAGAAAATGCCGTAGAAGTTTGACGGATCGATATAGTCATATTCATAGGGTGCCAGGAACAGGCTGTTCTTGCGCTCCAGCAATCCTGCCATCCAGTCCTTGGTCGGCATGACCTTGAGGTTCATGGTGATGCCGAGGTTGGCTTTGAACTGCGCCTGCAGATATTGCAGCATGGGTGCTGTGATCGCACCATTGTAGCCACCCTGGTCTCGATACCAGATCTCGACTTCAGGGAAGCCCTTGCCGTCAGGGAAGCCAGCCTTGGCGAGATGTTCCTTGGCCTTGGCCACATCGAACACGGCCTGACTGGTGATCGCGTCATTGTAGCCAGGGTAACCGGGAGGGAGAAGCGACTTGCCGGGGATAGCGAGATCCTTCAGCACGGTCGAAGTCAGCTCATCACGGTTGATCCCGTAGAACAGTGCTTTGCGGACGTCGATGTTGTCGAATGGTGCCTTTTCAAGATCAAATGAAATGTAAGACGTGGCAAACACGGCATTCTTGCTGATCTGGCCGGGGAAACGCTTGTCCACGAATGGAACCTGCCCCGTATTGAGGTAAGAGAAGTCCGCTTCGCCTGCCATGAAAGCGGGCAGACCCACTTCGGGTGCACCAAGCGAGGGATCAATCACCAGCTTGTCCACCATTGCAGGCCATGGACCTTTGTAGGTTGGGCTCTTGACGAGCACCATTGAGTTGTTGGACTTTTCCCAGCTCTCAAGCACGAAGGGACCAGACGTGACGATGGTCTCCACTTTCGCGGCATAGTCATCGCCAAGTTTGTCAAACACATGCTTGGGAACCGGATACCACAGGCTGACAACGCCAGGCAGGTAGGGCTTTGGCGTTTCGGTTGTAACTTCAACTGTGTTATCATCGACCGCTTTGATGCCGAGTGTCGAAACATCAGCCGTGCCCTTGGTCACAGGGTCCCAATTCTTGATGCCGCCAGCATAACCCCAGTACCAGGCAAAATCATAACCTGTTGTCGCAGCCCGCTGTAACGCCAGAATGTAATCGCCGGCGGTCAGTGGCTTGCCGTCGCTCCAGACCAGATCCTTTTGCAGCTTGAACGTCCAAACCAGACCATCGGCGGACTGGCTCCAGCTCTCGGCAGCCATCGGGTGCAATTCAAAATTCTTGTCAAAGCTTGTGAGCGGCAACTGCGCCACTTCCGGCGTTCCAGCCCGAGCGTAGACAGTCTTCATGTAGTCGAAATAAGTGCCGGAGGTGCTATCGCCCGCCGCATAAACTGTCGTTTCAGCCAACGCACTTGTGATGGTCAAACCCATCAATGCAACAAGAGCGACAGCCAACTTCATCATGGTTCGCATTCCAACCTCCCTGTACAATCCATGGCGTCGGCACACTTAAGGGCCGTTAAGCCAAGCTGATATGCTTGCAAACCTTTGCGATACTTGCAAGAGCAATCGCGATCCTAAATCTGGATAAATGTTCTCGGGAAGGGAGACATCACCTCGAAGCCGGTCTCCGTGACCAACAATTGATCCTCTATGATGAAGCCGCCCAGTCCTTCGATATACCAAGGCGTTTCGTAGGCAAGGACCATTCCCGGTTCGAGCACTGCACTTGAGTTTTTTGCAATGAAGGGCCATTCCTCACTCCAGATAGACGCGCCGACGCCATGCCCAAAGTGCCCGCGTTGATAGTTTGTGTGGCCCTGGTCCCACATGGACTGGGCAATTGAATGGTAGATTTCGCGGAGCGGACGTCCGGGCATGAAAAGCGTCAGGCCGGTTTCAAAGGCGCGGTGCAAGGCGTCGAAAATCTTCCTGGCATCGTGGCCCGGCTCGCCGAGTACAGCGGTGCGGCCGCCGTCAGAGCTGTAGCCATCGATGACACATCCCACGTCGATCTTGATCAAGTCTCCCGGCCTTGCAGGTCCCCCGGGCGCAAAACCGTCACCTGCGACCGCAATATAGGACCAGGTAGACTGCGGTGCAGGGTCCCCGCGGCGTACGGCTTCGGCCAATGCGGCTTGCGCCCACAGCGCGGCCATCTCTTGAGCCGTCATGCCCTCTTCGATACCTGCGACCAGACTTGCCAGTCCAGCAGTTGCATATTCCGCCGCCCGCCGAAGTTTGCCAACTTCGTCCGGTGATTTGATCGATCTGAGCCGCTCGACGATGGATGTGCAATCGGCCCATGCGAAAGGGAGTGTCTGGAAATGTTGAAAGTCCTGTACAGGCACGAAGCCTAGTTCGAGTCCGATGCGGTGATGTTCCAGTCCTTGCTCAGCAAGGCCATCACGCAAAAGCGCAAGGCTCGCCTCAAGATCGAATTGGCCGGGCCGTGGGCTGCAGCTTGGCACACGGTTCAAACGGGTGCCGAGACGCTTCAACCCAGATGCGATGTGACCTGACATCAGATATGCCAGACTGTTCGGCAAAACTGCGGGCTTGCAAATCTCCCACAATCGCCGTCAGGGGCTGGCCTGCATCGGCGGGAACAATGACGAAGGCCGCACCGGCGCGGCGCCAATATGTTGCCACACCCGGAAAGGCACCCGTTGCGTAAACAATGGATTCCGGTTGACATAAAACGAGGGCCGCAAGGCCCTCGTTCTGCATGAGTTGCTGGGCGCGTCGCCTGTCCAGAAAACCGGCCACGCGCAAACTCCACTTACTTGGTGGTCAGGTTGTAATAGACCACGTCGGCGCTGGGCCCGAAGATGAAGTTCTTGACGTTGGCGCGGGTTGCCACCTGCTTGGTTTCCTGGAACATGATGGCATAGGGGCCGTCTTCCAGAACCTTCTTCTGTTCATCAAGATACATCTGCTTGCGCTTGGCTTCGTCGCGCTCACGCACGGCATCTCCCGTCATCTTGTTGACGGCATCATCTGCCCAGGAATTGCGCCAGGCCAGAGGTTTGCCCTTGGAGGCCGCATCCGAATTGTCAAGGTTGTTGGCAAAACCATCGGCATTGGTGTGCGGGTCCATGTAGTCTGGGCCCCAATAGATCATGAGCATCTGGTGTTCGCGGGCGCGATACTTGGTCAGCAGCGCCTTGGTTTCAGACGACAGGATGTTCACCTTGATGCCGCCTTGCGCCATGGTGGCCTGCACAGCTTGCGCGATATTGGCGAAGGGTGAAGAATTGGGTGCATCAAGGTCAATCGAGAAGCCATCGGGGTAGCCCGCCTCCTTCAGTAGGGCCTTGGCCTTTTCCGGGTCGAGCTTGTAGGGGTTATCGTCCAGCGCTGCCCAGAAACCTGAGGCCCAGAAGGACTGATGCACTTGCGCGCCACCCTGCATGATGGAATTGACGATGCCATCATAGTCGATGAGGTAACGCAGCGCCTGTCGCACGCGCGGGTCCTGCAGTTCCTTGGTTTTGACGTTCATGCCAATGTAGTAAAGCAGCGCCTGAGGTGAAGGCGTGATCACCACATCTGCATTGCCTTTGAGGCCGGTAATCTGGTCGCCCGTCATGTTGAGGGCCACGTCAGTATCGCCCTTTTCGATCAGCAGGCGTTGGGCCGCAGGTTCCGGCACGTGGCGGATGACGACACGCTTCATGGTAGGCGCCCCACCACGATAGGTGGGATTGGCGTCGAGGGTGACACTTTCGTTCGGCTTCCAGGCTTTCAGCGTGAATGCACCAGAACCGGCGGTGTTGGTCTTCAGCCATTCATAGCCGAAGTCACCAGACTTCTCGTGCTCCATGGCAACTTTCTGGTCAACCACAGATCCCACAACTGACGACAGCAATGCGTAGACCAGCGACGGCGCAAAATCGACGCCGATCTTGACCACCAGCGTTGCATCATCAGGAGCCGTGACCATCTGGTCGATGTTTTCAGGCGTCCAACCCAATTGCGACAGCAGAAAGACCGGCGTTTTATTCAACTTGATGACGCGTTGGAGCGAGAAGGCGGCATCCTTCGCAGTCACCGGATTGCCGGAAGCAAAAGTGAGACCGGAACGGATCTTGAAGGTGAAGCTCTTGCCATCGTCACCAGGCGTGACCGTTTCAGCCACACCTCCCACCAGCTTGGTGATGTCAGTCGGGTCAAAACGCATGATGCGGTCATACGTGTTCGCGAGTACCTGGATACCGCTCAGCTCATAGGCCTCGGCCGGATCCAGCGAGATCATGTCATCGATATTCTCGGCGATGACCAGCGTGTCTTTGGGTGTTTCGGCAAGGGCCTGTGGTGCCAGCGCGAACATCACGCCTGCCATTAGCGCGTATTTTAATGACTTCATCATGAAAAACTCCCTGAATGCAAAAATCTGGGTCTCCCGTACTGGGCATGGCCGCAGATAACATATCTGAGACCGTTTTTGACGTTTTGGCAATACAGCGAAAATGCAGGTCAGCTTTCTGCGCGGCTAAATCCTCTGCTCGCGGCGATGAGGTTGCGGGTGTAGCCGTCCTGAACCTGGACCGTGCGCAGATCATCTGCGCTGACGACTTCCACAAGCTTGCCAAGCTGCATGATGGCAATGCGATTGCAGAGATGGGCCACAACTCCCAAATCATGGCTGACGAGAATGATGGTGAGTTCGTAGTCTTGTTTGAGCCGGGCGATAAGATTGAGGATTTCCGCCTGCACGGAAACGTCAAGCGCCGACGTGGGCTCGTCGAGGAGCAGCACTGCTGGCCGCAGGATCAGGGCTCGGGCGATGGCGACACGCTGACGTTGCCCCCCGGACAATTGGTGTGGGTACCGAAAACGAAGCGGCGAAGTCAGGCCCACTTCACTCATGGCCTCCACGATGCGGTCATCGTGGCGGTCCAGCCCATGGATGATCAAAGGTTCACGCAAGACGTCATCGACAGTCTGGCGCGGGTGCAGTGAGGAATAGGGGTCCTGGAACACAAACTGCAATTGTCGCCGGTCTTCCCGGCTTGATCGCTGCTCCACTGTTCTGCCGTTGATGGCCAGCAAGCTGCTGTCGGATTTCACAAGTGCAGCAATGGCTTTGAGCACGGTGGATTTGCCCGAACCTGATTCACCGACGATGCCGAAGCTCTCGCCTTGTGCGACATCGAAAGACACACCTTGCACGGCCCGCACGGCTGAAGTGCTCTTGCCAAAGGTAACGTGCAGGTCTCGCACTTCAATCATGCCAGCCATGCGGGATCCCTCACAACAGTGGCAAGTGTCTCACGCGGATGGTCAAGCGAGGGGACCGATGCCAGAAGGGCGCGGGTATAGGGGTGTTGTGCCTTGTGCATGTCCTTCGCAGCGCACTCCTCCATGATCTTGCCACCATACATGATGAGCACGCGGTCGCAGAAACTAGAGACGACCGTAAGGTTGTGGCTGATGAAAATCAGCCCCATGCCACGCTTGCTCACGAGCTCATCGAGAATGCGAAGGACTTCATTCTGAACCGTGACATCAAGAGCCGAGGTAGGTTCATCCGCGATCAAAAGATCAGGTTCCGCCACCAGCATCATGGCAATCATGGCGCGCTGGCCCATACCGCCTGAGAGCTGGTGCGGATATAGATTATAGACCTTGTCGGGATCGCGGATCTTCACCGCTTCCAGCATGGCGAGGGCGCGGCGCTCGGCGTCTTTTCGATTGGATCCCAGATGCAAACGGCAGGTCTCGGAAATTTGGTGGCCGATGCGCTGCACGGGATTGAGCGAATATTTGGGATCCTGCATGATCATCGACATGCGGCTGCCGCGCAGCTTTTGCCATGCCTTTTCTCCGAGGCCCAGAAGCGGCTGTCCGGTAAACTCCAATTGATCAGCTGTGACAATCCCCGGTTTCGGGATGAGTCCAATGACGGCGCGCCCAAGCGTGGACTTCCCCGATCCCGATTCCCCCACAATGCCCAATCGTTCGCGCCCAAGCGTGAAGCTGGCGTGTCGCAGCGCTTGCGTGACGCCCGAACGTGTGGGGTAGGACACACTGAGATTGCGAACGGCCAGCAGGGTTTCGCTCATCGTTCGGCCTTCGGGTCGAGCACGTCGCGCAGGCCGTCTCCCAGCAAGTTAAAGCCGAGGCTGACGATGAAGATGGCAATGCCAGGAATGGTGGCAACCCACCACTGGTCGAGGATGACTTCGCGGCCAGCCGATACCATGGCGCCCCATTCCGGCGAAGGCGGCTGTGCGCCAAGGCCGAGAAATCCGAGCCCTGCCGCCGTAAGGATGATTCCCGCCATATCCAGCGTCAAACGCACGATGACAGACGACATGCACAGCGGCACGATGTGGCGAAACAGAATGCGCCAGGTCGAAGCGCCTTGCAGGATGATGGCCTGGATGAAGTCACTCTTTGCAATGGTGATGGTTTCCGCCCGGGCAATGCGGGCATAGGGCGGCCAGGCTGTAAGAGAAATGGCGATGACTGCATTCTCGATACCGGGGCCAAGGGCTGCGGCAAAGGCAAGCGCCAGGACAAGGCGCGGGAAGGCCAGGAACACATCTGTGATACGCATCAGCACCGCATCGGCCCAGCCTCCGAGATATCCGGCCGCCGTCCCCACCGCGAGACCGATCGGGGCCACGATCACAGATACCAGCACCACGATGGAGAGTGTTACGCGTGTGCCATAGAGCGTGCGCGAATAGATGTCCCGCCCCAATTCATCCGTACCGAACCAATGTGCTGAAGAGGGTGCAGCGAGCCGGCCCGCGAGGTCCTGTGACAAGGGAGAAATACCCCGGTCAAGCAGCGGAGCCACAACCACCAGCAAAAGCAGCAACCCGATAATGATCAGGCCAGCCAATGCCGCAGGATTGGCAATGATGGACTTCAAGCCACGATAGAAATTGCCGAGAGCCGCCTGCTTGCGGGAGCGTGGTGCCTCATCCAGCAGCCATTTTGCCAAACTAACACTCATTGCGCCCTCAGTCTTGGATCAAACACCTTGTAGAGAAAATCACTGCACAGGTTGATGGTGATGAAGACAGCGCCCACAAGGATCGTTCCGCCAAGCACGGCATTCATGTCGCTGTTGAACAGGGCGCGCGTGATGTAGAGCCCAAGCCCGGGCCAGGCGAATACGGTTTCAGTCAACACGGCACCTTCAAGCAATGTCGTATAGCTGAGTCCGACGACTGTGATCAGCGGCACCATGATATTGGGAAAGGCATGCAGCCACACGGCACCCCAGAATGACCGCCCCTTGACGCGGGCCGCAGTCACATACTCCTGCGCCAGCTGGTCAATCATGAAGCTTCTGGTCATGCGCGAAATATAGGCCAGCGAGAAATATCCCAGAATGGCGGCCGGCAACACGAGATGGCTGAAGGCATTGGCGAAGATGTCCCATTCGCCATCGATCGCCGCATCGAGTAAGATGATACCTGTGTGAGGCGTGACAATGTCTTCGTAGAACACATCGAGCCGACCTGTGCCCGACACCCAGCCGAGTTTGCCATAGAAGACAAACAGCCCCATCAGACCGAGCCAGAACACTGGTACGGAATAGCCGAATAGTCCGACGATGCGAACAACATGATCGGGCAGGCGACCCTTGCGCGCGCCAGCCAGAACCCCTGCTGGAACGCCGATCAAAACGCCGATGATGATGGCAACGGTCGCAAGTTCAAACGTAGCAGGAAAAACCCTCCACAGATCACTCAGCACGGGCTGCGAGGTAAGCACCGAAACGCCGAAATCACCCAAAACGACGCGCTTCAGATAGAGCAGGTATTGCACGACAACAGGCTTGTCGAGTCCAAGGGCGATAAAGGTGTTGTCATACACCTCCTTGGATGCCTTGTCGCCGACAACGGCCAGAACAGGATCGATGTTGGTGAGACGGCCAATAAAGAAGGTCACGGCTGTCAGTCCGACAAAGGTGACGGCCAACGTGAGCAGGAACGAGGCGATTTGTCGTCCCGCTGAAATCACTCTCGCTGTCCCATCGTTTGCCATCAAAACCACACTTCGTCCCGATACTTCAATCGGGCGAATTGCCATCCCTGTCAAACAATGCCGCAAGGACCCAGCAAAGTCTCGCTGGCACATGAAGAATGGCTTCAGCTGCAGCGACCCGCTCTGGTGTGTAGTGATGAGCCTCTGCCAACAAGTTGATCGTGGCCACCAGATCATTCTTGAGGACGACGGGCAGGTTGAGTACTGAACCGCATCCAAGCGCGGCGATCAGCTCGAAGTCCGGAAAGACCTTGGAAATTTCTTCAATTGTGTTGGCAACGAAACTTTGTCGCCTTCCGTGTACGATATCAAACCAGCTGTCCTGATGGATCGGCTTTGTTCCTGAGACGGGGTATTGCGCTGGGTGACTGGTAAAAACACGGCGTGCAAGGCCTGCCTGCATGTCCACCGTCGTCACCGTGAACAATTTGCAGCCTGGATTTTCCTCTGCAAGATCCGCAAGTGCCTGCCACACCGCTTCTTTTGTGACTGCAGTTGAAGTGGCTTTCTGAAAGCGCAGCATCGCAGTGGAAAATTCCGCCATATCTTGTTCTTTCGCCTCACTGCATTCACCAGAATCTGATGGTACATACCAATCGATTGACACTCAATGGTATTTTGGTGAAGTAAAAACTGATGACTTTTCTTGGCGGTGGTACCAACGCTGGCAATAATAAGATGAACAGTTGCTTCGTGATTTTTTTCGGGAGCGATACTTTTGGCTGAAATAGGGAACGGTGATGGGCAAGGAGATGCAGGCGATCTCGATCACCAGGGATCACGCAATACGGATCATTGAGACACCAGTACCGAACATCTCCGCAAGTGAAGTTCTCGTCAAACCTTGTTCATGTGGCATTTGTGGAACGGATTTGCATATCCTGCGCCATGGTTTTCCCGGCACAAACTATCCCGTCACACCCGGGCATGAATTTGCAGGTCATGTTGTTGCACTTGGTCGCGATGTAAAAAACCTGTGTGAAGGTGATTTCGTCGCCGTCGATCCCAATGTGGTATGTGGCAACTGCCGCTGGTGCAAAATCGGCAGGCCGAATTTGTGCCTTACGCTGACGCCGATTGGCGTTGGCCAAACACCGCAACGCGTGCCGCACCTGCCATTCATCCGAACCTATGACGCAAGCATGGCCAGAAGCTTTCCGCAGACAAGAGACAAGTTGTTGGTCTGATACCTGAAAATTGCCTTCGTTCCGTATCAGCGCAGTGTCAATCCGCCATCTATCGTGATGATTTCGCCTGTCGTGAAACTGGCAGCACCTGAAGCAAGATAAACCGTGGCCCCAACAAGCTCGTCCACCGTTCCGATACGCCCCATCACCGCGTCCTTGGCCCATTTGTTGTTGACCACATCCGGGTGTTCCTTCAGGACCTCTTCCGTCAGTTCCGTGAAGATGTAACCCGGTGCAATGGCATTGACGCGAATGTTGTGCTCGGCCCATTCCGTCGCAAGGCCTTTGGTGAGCATGTGAACGCCGGCCTTTGATACATTGTAGGCAGTATGCCGGAACGGCCAGTTGACAATCAGCCCCGACATTGAACCAACCGTGATGATGGATCCGGATTTCTGTTTGATCATGTGCTGCCCCACAGCACGCGACATCAGGAAGACTCCGTCGAGATTGGTGGCCATGGTCTTGCGCCAGTCTTCAATTCCATAATCCTCGGAATTGCCCGGAAAGATCACGCCCGCATTGTTCACCAGGATATCAATGCGTCCCCACTTCGCGATGACCTCGTCAACAGCGCGCTTGATGTCTGCTTCGTTTGAGACATCGGCCTTGATCACCATCGCATCACGACCGGCCGACTTGATGTCCTTGGCCACTGCCTCGCCACGTTCAATTGTTGAGCGCACGATGATTGCAACATCCGCGCCATGGGCGGCCAATCCCTCCGCCAGCGCCTTGCCGATGCCGCGCGACCCGCCCGTCACGATTGCCTTCTGGCCCTCAAGATTGAAAATGCTGCGATAGGTAGCGATGTTGGACATGGATCCTCTCAATATGAATCGCGCATGATCTGCAGATAATCCGCAGCACTGGCTATTCTGGGGTTGGTGGCATGGCAGTGATCTTTCAGCGCGTCCTGGGACACAGTCTCCATCATTTCCTCGGTTACTCCCATTGCTCCAAGGCCCGATGGAATTCCGATCTTGCTGTTGATATCGGCAACCGCCGCGTCAGGTGCCTGGCCGAAAAACCGTGCCAGTGTCTGCCATTTTTCACCAATGGCATCGCGGTTGAACCGCAAGACGGCGGACATGAGAACAGCGTTCAGCGTTCCGTGATGCAGGTTGAGTGAACGAATGGCCCCAAGCGGATGCGTGAGCGCATGAACCGCCCCCAACCCCTTTTGAAACGCCATCGCACCCTCAAGCGCACAGACCATCATGTCATTGCGTGCGGCCTTGTCGTGCCCATCGCGAACGGCCTGTGCAAGTGAACGCCAGCCGCGCGTCAGCCCGTCCATGGCGATTGCATCGGCAGGCGGGTTGAAGGCTGGCGCCATGAAAGTTTCAAGACAATGTGATATCGCATCCATGCCGGTCGCTGCAGTGAGGCCGGGGGGAAGGCCATAAGTGAGTTCGGGATCACACAGCGCAATTGACGGCAGCATGTGCGGTGAAATGATGCCGAGCTTGCGTCCCTCCGCCGTGATGATGACAGCAGCGCGCCCAACTTCTGATCCAGTTCCTGATGTCGTGGGAATGGCAATCATCGGGCAGATGCGTGAATGAATCCGCGAAACACCTCCGGCAACCAGGGTATATTGCGCCAGTGGCCCATCATGTCCCGAAAACAATCGCACGCCCTTGGCAAGATCAAGCGCCGAACCACCACCAAGACCGATGATGCCGTCGCAATCATGTTGCGTGTAAGCCGCATGTGCCGCGATGACTGCTTCCTCGGTTGGATTGGCCGGCGTTCCATCGAAAATCGTGACCGGACGTTTCGCAAGGTCTGCAATTTTCTGAACCAGCCCGGTAGCGACCAGACCCTTGTCGGTTGCGATCAGTGGATGCTTGATCGCAAGTACATCAAGGAATTCCGCCAGCCGAGAAATCTGGCCTTCACCGAATTCAATACGCGTGAGGTATGTTATGGTGCTCATGGATCAGGCAACTCTTGCGTCTTGCTTCACGGAATGATTTGTGGGTTATTTGGCACAGAACTTCGACACGCTGTCAACCAGGATAAAAATGAGTGAGCTGAGAAAATCTTATGACGCAGTTATCATCGGCGCAGGTGTTGGTGGTGGCGCCATGGCCAACATGTTGGCCAAGGCAGGCGCAAAAGTATTGGTCATCGAACGTGGAACCAGGTTGCCGCGCGAAGCGGACAATTGGAGCGTCAAGGCAGTTTTCCATGAACGGCGCTACGCAACCAAGGAAACATGGCGCGATCGCGATGGCGCAGAATTCAATCCATCGACCTACTATTATGTCGGCGGCAATTCGAAATTCTTCGGCACTGCCACGTTGCGTTTTCGCGTCGAAGACTTTGAAGAGCTGCAACACGAGTCTGGCGTGGCTCCCGCCTGGCCCATTCGCTATGCCGATATCGAGCCTTATTACGCTGAAGCAGAACGCCTCATGGGAACCCACGGCACAGCCGGCATGGACCCCTGTGAACCGCCGCGCTCCGGACCCATGCCGCATCAAGCAATCGGCCATGAACCGGAGATCGCTGTCTTCGACAAGCGCCTGCGCGAAAAGGGCTTGAAACCATTTCCATTGCCTGTCGCAATTGACCTGCATCCAGGTGGCAAATGCATTCGGTGCCGCACCTGCGATGGTTTCGCCTGTAAGCTCGGTGCCAAGAACGACGCAGAAGTGCGTCTCGTCGATCCCGCCATCTCCACTGGAAATGTTGACCTCATTCTCGAAACCTTCGTGCATCGTTTGCTGACCGACGACAGTGGTCGAAGGGTGATTGGTGTGGAGGTCGACCAGAAGGGTAATCGCAAGACCATCAATGGCGAGCTCTTCATTTCAAGCGCGGGTGCGATCAATTCATCCGTCATCCTGTTGCGCTCAGCCAACAGCAGGCATCCCAACGGACTGGGCAACAACAGTTCGGACCAGCTCGGCCGCAACTACATGGCCCACAACAACACGGCGATGATGGCGGTGAACCCGTTCAAGAAGAACAACGTTGTCTTCCAGAAATCTCTCTGCATCAACGACTACTATCTTGCCAACACCGTGAAACCCTATCCGCTCGGCAATGTGCAGGGCCTGGGCAAGCTGCAGGGTGGCATGCTGACAGCGAACATGAAGATTGTGCCGGAATGGCTGATGGACTGGTTCGCAACCCGCAGTGTCGATTGGTGGATCATGTCAGAAGATCTGCCGGATCCGAACAACCGGGTCTCCATTGATGGCGATGGCAAGATCAGAACTCTCCTACACACCGAACAACCTCAAGTCTCATGGCGAATTGGTGAAGCAATGGACCAAACTCATGCGCTCCATGGGCTATCCCATCATCATCACGCAGAAAATGGATATCAAGGTCGCCATGCACCAGTGCGGCACGGCGCGCTTTGGTACCGATCCGAAAACGTCAGTCCTTGATCCCAATTGCAAATCATGGGACGTCGATAATCTTTATGTTGTCGATGCGTCATTCCTGCCGTCATCAACAGCAGTCAATCCCTCGCTCACCATTGTGGCGCAAGCCTTGCGCACCGCAGAACATCTGATCAGGGACGTTCTAAAAACCAGCGCAGCGAAGCCTGTTCGGCGTCAGTCATCTTGAAACCAACGTTAGTCCCGCTGTAGTGCCGCCATCTTTTTCCACACCGGGCGCATGATTTGACGTGTTTCCCTGTAGGAAGCGAACGACTGCTCATAAATCTTGGCCAAGCCCGTATCCGGTTCCGTCGCCTCGCCAATCAGCGGATCAACCCACTGTGCAGCACAATCTTCCATATCACGGTAAACCGTTTGCTGCACCGCTGCCATCATCGCAGCACCGGCGGCACCTGCTTCTTCGCGCTTCACGGTTCGAACGGGCGCGCCAAGCGTGCTCGCAAGGATGGTCAGCAACGCCTGCGAACGCGCCGCGCCGCCCGTCACCCGGATTTCCTCCGGCATTGCTCCCATCGTCTCGTAGCAATCGCGGGCAGCATAACACAGCCCCTCGAACACGGCCCGCATCATGTGATCAAATCCCATCGTCAGGTCGAGTCCGGAGAACATGGCGCGTGCTGCTGGCTCCATGAACGGCCCGCGCTCGCCTGCTTGCGAGATGTATGGATGATAGATCACTTGCGCTGCCGGAACAGCGAGAATACGTTGGTCCATGCCCGACAACAATTCGCTACGGCTCTTCTCGACACCTTGAGCACCGAGAATCCCGCGCGCAACATCAAGCAGCCAGTCAATGTTGAGGGTTGACGCCATGTTAGATTGCATTTGCGCATACATGCCAGGTGCCGGAAACGCCATCGTATACCCCGACATGTCCGGATTGAGTTTGACTTTCGCTGCATTGGGCACAAGGCGCATATGCATGCCAGTGGACCCGATGATCGTGCAGCCTGTGCGACCTCGGGGGTCAAACAATCCACCGCCGAGTCCGGTGCAAACCACATCGACATACCCCAAACAGACCGGTGTTCCCGCAACCAAACCCGAAACGGCGGCGGCGTCAGCTGACAAGGTCCCGGCAGTGAGAGTGCCATCGATGATCGGCGGCAACAGCCGCTTCGCAGTGCTGGCACCAAGGTCATCGAGAATGTCTGGCGCGTAACTGCGTGAGCGAAATTCGCCGAAGGTGAAATTGGCTTCTGACGGGTCAGTGGCCCTTGCACCCGTGAGCTTGAAATAGAGCCAGTCTTTGCAATGAAAGGCCGTCGTTGCTTTCGCCAAGGTGTCAGGTTGGTGCCGTTGCATCCAGGCAAGCTGCGCACTCATCTGGCACGCATTCACTCCTGTTCCTGTTCTCTGGTAATGCGCCGCATGCGCTGGTGAAATTACAAAATCAGCAGCGATTGATGCCGCCCGCGCATCGAGCCACAACCAGGCTGGTGCCACTGGTTCGCCCGCTTCGTCGATCAACCACATGCCATCGCCTTGGCCCGTCACAGCGATTGCAATAACACGTTTTGCAAGATCAGGAATTTTCTCGCCCAGAAGACGCAGTGTGTCCGCCGCATCGGCCCATGTCCGCGCCATGTCCTGTTCAGCGCCACCACCTGCAACCGCTTCATAACGATTGGGCTTGGCGACAACAGCCAGCTGTTCTCCATCCAGCGTAAACGCCACGGATTTGATCACAGACGTTCCGGCATCAATGCCAATCAGCAAATTTTTGTTCATGTGAGGAAATACAACTGCTGGACCAATCCCTGAGTAACCCGATTGGTTGGCGAAACATTTCGCCACCCTGCCACTCGAAACGTCTTGCAATATTTTTCAGAATGAGGTTCAGGTCAACACATATTGTCATTGCAGCGAAAAGAGGATGATGGCGCATGAGCTTCACGCTGTCGGTTAATACCAATCCACTGGTCAACCGCTTTGCCGAACCGGAAGAACTCGTTGCTGTTCTCGCAGGCGAAATCGGCATAGGCCACATTCAATTGGTCCATGAATTCATCAATCCATCTTGGGATGCCAGAACCATTGCACGCCTCACCAAGGTCATGGCAGGCGCCCTTGCAAGGCATCAGGCGAAGATTACCTCCGCCATGACCGGCCCCTATGGCCGCCTCAACCATTTTGGTCATCCAGATGCAGACGTGCGCGCTTATTATGTGCAATGGTTCAAAACCTACGCAGACATCGCATCAGATCTCGGCTGCCCCGCCATCGGCACGCAGTTCGCGATATTGACTTATCGCGACATGGACGATCCCACACGCAACCGTTCTATCATGGACACGGCCCTCGCCTGTTGGCGAGATGTTGCGGATCATGCCGCAAGACGCGGCTTGGAATATTTGTTCTGGGAACCCATGTCAGTGGCGCGCGAATTGGGTCACACATTGCGCGCAACCCAAGAGCTTCAGGACTGGATAAGTCGTGCCGGGTTTCCGATCCCGTTGAAGCCCATGGTGGACATTGATCATGGCGATGTCACCTCACCCGATCCGCGTGATGTGGACCCCTTTGCCTGGGCTCGTGACTTTGCGACGCAATCACCGATCATCCATATCAAGCAATCGACCATGAACAAGGGTGGTCACTGGCCGTTTACTGCACAGTACAACAAGGATGGACGTATCACGCCGGAAAAGCTTCTCGCAGCCATTCGTGACGGCGGAGGCACGAACAATGAACTCTGCCTTGAACTGGCGTTCCGCGAACGCGAGCCAACCGACCGCAATGTTGTGGCCGCGCTAAAAGAGTCGGTCGCCTATTGGTCGCCATTCACCAAAACCGGGTTCAACTGATCCGGTAAAAGGCCGCCGCATTGTCGCGGAAAAATTTGCGCTGCGCGTCCTCGGAAGCGTTGGCGAAAACATCATCAACCAAAGCCACCCAGCGCTGATAGCTGGTCGCCAGTTCCGAGACTGGCCAGTCGCCACCAAACATTACTCGATCAATGCCGAAGCAATCAATGGCGTGAGAAATGTATGGCCTTACTTGCGTTTCCGTCCACGATGCGTGGTCAGCCTCCGTCACCACTCCGGAAATTTTGCATGAGACATTTTCAAACCGCGCCAGTGTCGCAAGTTCCGAGCGCCAGGGTTCGGTGAGCTCAGCCTTGATGCCGGGCTTGGCGATATGATCGACAACGAACCGGACTTCAGGGCAGCGGCCTACAAGCGCAATGACATCTGCCAATTGCGGATGAAGCAGACACAGGTCAAAACTGAGATTGTATTTTGGCAGCAGCTTGATCGCGGAGACAAAATTCGGGCGCAAGCACCAGCCGGATGCAGCTACGTGGTTTTGGATAAGCTGCCGCACGCCACGCGCCAGTGGCATCGCCGCAAATTGCGCCATATCGGATTCGACGGAAACACCAATGTCGAGCGGCATGGCACCGACAATCGCCTTGATGCGTGGTTCTTGTTTGGCAAGCGCTGTCACCCAGGCTGCTTCCTTCAGGTGCTCACCAGGTGAGGCGTCGACCTCAACAAACACCATCGCCTCGACAGCAACACCTTTTGTCAGCCGGTCATAGTCTTGCGGCAAGTGCGGCCGGAAAAGCTTCGGCACAGATGGCATCCAGCCGTAGTGAACTGCATTGGGATCATAGATGTGAACATGCGAGTCGATGATCGGAAATGATGGCATGTGGGGCCCCCGTGCGCGTTAGAGATTTTCTGGCGTATAGATTTCAAACGGTAGCATGATTGATTGCGGAGGAAAATCCGCGCCGCCTTCGAAGGCGCGTATCATTGCTGCTATGGTTTCTTGCGCCATGGTTGGCAAGGGATGTGAAATCAGCATGTTGATCGTGCCGTCAAGGAGGGCAGCGCGTGTGATCTCGGTCAAGTCCATCCCGACTGTCACAATGCGCTTGGCTTGACCCGATTCACGCAATGCCGAACAAACCCCCGATATGCCTCCGCCTGCAACAAACAGGCATGTCAAATCAGGATGCTTGTCCAGTAATGCCTCCGTAACCTCGCGCGCGATCAATGACGTCTCGAAAGTTGAACGCGCATCCAGCAATTCAAATCCACGCGGGTGTTCACGGAAATACGAACGGAAACCGCTCTCGTTGGTTTCCTGGCAGCGATAGCGGTGATTGCCGACCAGAATGCCAATCTTACCCGGCGTGGCACACATGTTGTCGATGGCCCACCCGGCAGTGCGGCCTGCTTTCCACATGTCGATGCCAACATAACCCACATTGCATCGCGCAGTGAGCTGCGAAATCAGCGCGAAACACTTGATATTGCGCGCTGCCAAAGACTCAAGTGCCTGCGCTACAATCGGGTGTTCTGTGGCAACCACGCCGATTAAGTCGCAGCTGAGTGCCAGCCGAGACATGCCGTCTGACACATTTTGAGCTGAAAGTTCATCAATATGCTCAATTTGCAGCACCAGATCGTGATCGCGGACAGCTGCTGCTGCAATTTGAAATTCACGGTTGAGAGATTGATACAGTACTCTGTTGCGCTGCAACAGCAAGATCCCAACCCGCACGCGCGGACGGCTCGAAATCAGGCTGTCTCTAATTGTGCCAATACCATAAAAACCAACTGCTTGCGCTGCTTCCAGCACGGCCCGGATAGTTTCTTCCCGCACTTTGTCCGGCTCATGCAGCGCGCGATTCACCGTCGACACCGATATCCCGGCGTGCGCTGCAACATCCTTGATTGTTGCTCTGGGCATCAAAATCCTCGCGTCACTTCATGTCAATCGCGATTCATCGCGTGAGAAACGTATTGATACGAAATGCATTGTCTGATGTCATCAAGCATTGCCTGTTTTTATATGGCTTGCAACACTAATTCACGGAGGACGAATGGACGACTTGCATTTTGGCACGAGGAACAAGCGCGGCGACTGGGTGCCGAATGCCCATCCGCAGGTTGCTTTTTTCTGGAACAATCCATTTGACCTCAAGAAGTGGGCGTCGTTCTTTGTCGCCTACATCTGGCCGTGGAACGCCTTCCACATGGCCGTGACACTTCTTTATTGGAACTACATCCTCCCGGACTGGGAAACGATGAAAACCTTGTCCTGGGGCTGGGCACTGTGGCTCTATGCCGTGAACAGCATCGGCATCTTCCTGATGTATGGCACGATTGAGTTTTTCTATTACTGGAAACGCAAACAAGGCACGCGCTTCAAATACAACGCCAAGTTCCCGTCTGATCAGCCATCCGAAGTCTTCTTCTTCAAAAACCAGAATATTGACAATGTGCTGCGCACCTATTTTTCTGGCATCACCATGTGGACACTTGTGGAAGTGCTCATGCTCTGGTGCTTCGCCAATGGCTACGTCCAATGGATCAATTGGTCAGAGCATCCCTATTGGCTGGCGCTTCTCCTGTTCATCACACCTGTGATTCATGAGTTTAACTTCTTCGTCATCCACCGCACCATTCATATTCCGATCCTCTACAAATGGATCCATTCGGTGCACCACAATTCCGTGAACCCGTCGCCTTGGTCATCGCTGTCAATGCATCCGGTGGAGACTTTTCTCTATCATGGCGTGATCTGGTGGCATCTTGTGCTGCCATCCAATCCCCTGATTGCGCTGTTCCAGCTGCACATGGCCGGATATGGGGCGATCAATGGCCATATCGGTTTCGACAAGCTGGAGCTGACCGATGACACAACGCTCGATAGCCACGCTTACCTTCACTACCTGCATCACAAGCATTTCGAAGTGAACTACGGTGGTGATGGCTTGGTCCCGCTCGACAAGTGGTTCGGCACTTGGCACGACGGATCAAAGGAAGCGCAAGCCCGCATGGACGAACGCTACGCCAGGAAAGTTGCGCGCATCAACGCGGGCAAGGCCTAAAGAAATTTTTAAACCCGTCATGGTGACGGATATTGGGAGGAAGTAGAATGAAGATCATGAAAAAGCTGATGGTTGCAGCTGCCGTATTGGCAGTCAGCGCCACCGCATCATTGGCGGCGAACATCGCCGTTGTCGGTGGTTCCAACGACGATGCGTTTTGGAACCTGATCAAGAAAGGTATCGACGACGCGCGTCCTGCCATTGAAGCTAATGGTGGCACGGTCAATTATCTCCGCCTTGTGAACTACGACAACTTCGCGCCAGACGTTGTGGGCCTGATCCGCACAGCCATCAGCCAAAAGGTTGACGGGTTGGTGATTCCAAACTGGGTCCCTGAAGCGGAAGATCCAGCGATCAAGGACGCCATGGCCGCAGGCATCAAGGTGATCCTGATGAATGCCGGCGGCGCAGACAAAGCAAAGGAATTGGGCGCCATCAACTACGTTGGTTCGGATGAATATATCGCTGGCGTTTCTGGCGGCGAAACATTCGCGGCTAAGGGATCAAAGAACGTACTCTGCGTCAACACTATTCCTGGTGCTGCCAACCTTGAAGCCCGCTGTAAAGGCGTGATGGACGGAATTGTAGCTAAGGGGGGAAAGTCCACTCAGTTGCCATTGCCATCAACAGCATTCGGCAACGCTACAGCCGTTGCTGAGGCTATCAAGGCTGAGCTGATTAAGGATGGTACCATTGATGGCATCATCACCATTTCGGCTGGCGATGCTGATTCAGCTGCCATCGGCATCCTGCAGGCAGACAAAGTTGCAAGCGTAAAGCTCGGCTCCTTTGACTTGAACAAGGCTGGTTTGGATCGGATCAAGGGCGCCACGCAAGCCTTTGCAATTGACCAGCAGCCATACCTGCAAGGTTACCTTGCAACGTCATTGTTGGCTTCGGCGATTGACTTCGGAACCAGCTTGCCAACGTTCCCGGTTTTGACGGGACCTGGCATTGTTGATGCATCAAATATTGATGCAACACTTTCTGGCGTCGCAAAGGGCGCACGCTAGGCCTGGACGACGATCCTCGGTCCGCCCAACGAGGCGGGCCGGGTTACACAACAAAATATCCGTTAGCTTGGAAAGGCCGGGACGAAGCTTTTTGAAAGCACACACGTGTGAAAAACCCCAGCCCCGGCTTTCGCCGGCTGTCGGATTTTTGGGAACAGGAAGAGGCACATGACGTCATCCGCAGACTTGAAAACAACAGAAACTTCTACTGCCTTAAACTTCTTATTCAGCAATCTCCTGCGCCGCCCTGAAGCTGGTGCCTTTCTCGGTCTCATTGCAGTTCTAATTTTCTTCGGTGTCTTCGGAGGCCTCGCGTTTCTCAAGATTGCGGGGATGTCGAGTTGGCTCAATGTTGCCGCAAGCCTCGGTATCATCGCCATCCCCGTAGGCCTGTTGATGATTGCAGGGGAACTCGACATTTCAGTGGGTGCCATGGTGCCCGCCGGGGCGATGCTGACAGCGGTCATAGGTGGTCATTACGGCTTGCCCGTCTGGTGGGGCATCTTGGCCACACTTGCCTTTGGCGTTCTAGTCGGCTTGGTGAACGGCCTCATGGTGGTGCGCACTGCAGTACCCTCACTCATCATCACCTTGGGCAGCCTTTTTGCCGTGCAAGGCATTCTGCTTGGCCTCACAGTGCTGGTGACAAAATCAACCAACGTCGCGATCAAGACCGAAGGTGTTGCGAAGTCCATGTTTGGGGACTTCATATCCTTCGGTGGCATTTTCCCGCCGGGCCAGCTGCAGGTCGTGGTCATCTGGTGGATTCTCTTCACGGCATGCTATGTCTTCTTCGTGCACTACTCGCGCTTCGGCAACTGGATATTCGCCATGGGCGGCGACAAGGTGAGTGCCCGCAATGCTGGTATTCCCACTGACCGGATGACGATCCTGCTCTTTGTCTTGTCAGCAGTATCAGCCGCCTTCGTCGGCATGTGCCAGGCCATCCTGTTCAATTCAGCTCAGGTTGGCGGCGGACAGTCATTTATTTTCAACGCCATCATCGCTGTTGTTGTCGGTGGTGTTCTGTTGACCGGTGGTTTTGGCTCCATCATCGGTATTTTCTTCGGCACGATCACCTTTGCCATCGTCAACCAGGGCATTTATTATACCGATTTCGACCGCAACTGGTCGAGCTTGATCATCGGTGTGCTGTTGCTGGCCGCGGTACTGATGAACAACACGTTTCGCCAGATGGCGTTGACGTACACGCCGAAAAAGAAGTGAGAACTGGATTATGCAAGCTCCCATTCTGGAACTGAAAAACATCAACAAGTCATTTGGACCGATAGAAGTCCTGAATGACATTTCGCTGAAAGTGCGCGCTGGCGAAGTGTTGTGCCTGCTTGGCGACAACGGCGCTGGTAAATCCACGCTGATCAAGATCATGTCCGGTGTATACGTCACCAGTTCCGGAACCATGCTGATGGACGGTCAACCTGTTGTCTTCAATACACCACGCGATGCCAGTGATCGCGGCATCGCCACTGTGCACCAGTTCGGCGGAACCTTCCCGTTGATGAGCATCGGCCGCAGCTTCTTTGTCGGCGTCGAACCCACCAAGGGCTGGGGGCCATTCAAGATATTTGACCGCAAGAAAGCCAATGAAATAGCGGTTAAGTCCGTGCAGGATTTCGGCATCACGCGCATCGATGATGGTGACCGTCTTGTCGGTGGCTTGTCAGGCGGCGAACGGCAGTCATTGGCTATTGCACGCGCGGTATATTTTGGCGCCCGCGTGTTGATCCTCGACGAACCAACGGCCGCCCTCGGCGTCAAGCAGGCCTCGCACGTGCTCCGCATTGTCAACCAGGCCAAGAAGCGCGGCCTCGCCGTGATCTTCATCACGCACCAGGTCATGCATGCCATGGCCGTCGGAGATCACTTCGCGGTTTTGATCCGTGGCTCCATTGCTGCCGATTTCAAAAAAGGCGAACGCACTCGCGAAGAAATCACCGATCTTATGGCTGGTGGCGCGTCCATGGCGAGCCTCGAAGCTGAAATCGAAACTCACGCGACGCATTGATCAAAGGAGCATCGCAAATGACATTCCAACTCGCCGCCTGCGCCGAAATGTTGTGGCGCGACAAACCGATTGAGTGGCGCTGTTCACGATTGAAAGAAATGGGTTTCGGCGTGGGTCTGTGGAACTGGCCTGCGCATGATTTGGCAAGGCTTGAAAAAACCGGCGCAACTTTCACCATCATGAACGGCTACCTCGAGGGCCGCTTGGCCGACGACGAAGGGGCTGACATGCTGCTGAAGTCGGCCCGCGAAACCGCACAAATCGGCAAGCGTCTTGGTGTCGCGCGGCTAAATCTCCATGGTACAGGCCTTGGCGATGGTGGCATCCCGATTGCGCAGACGCAAGTCGTCTCGGGAGCGATGTGGCTGAAAGCCCGTGATACCCTGAACCGCATCTGCGACATGGCCGAGAAAGAGGGCGTCACGTTCACGCTCGAAAATCTCAATTTGTTGGATCATCCGGGTTGCCCATTTGGATCGACAGCCGATGTATTGGCGTTGGTGTCATCCGTCAACCGCCCGCAGCTCCGCATCAATCTCGATCTCTACCACACCCAGATTGGCGAAGGTGACTTGGTGCGCTGGTGCGAAAAATGCCTTCCATGGATTGGTGAAGTGCAAGTGGCAGACAATCCCGGGCGCTGCGAACCAGGTACAGGTGAAATCAATTATGCTGGTGTGGCAAATGCGCTCAAACACATGGGATATCGCGGGCCGGTTGGCATGGAAGCCTTCGCATCAGGCGATCCGGAAACAGCACTGGAAGCGTTCCGCTCCGCATTCACTTAAACGAACAGCGGAACTTTCTCGAAGGTCGTGACATCAACAAGTCCGACATCCGAAATCCTCAAGGTTGGGATCACCACCAACCCGAGCAGGGAATGCTGCATGAAAACATTGTTGAGAGTGGCACCACACGAAGCCATTGCCGCAATGACCTTGTCCATCTTCGTTGCGACAACATCGGCGCGCTCGTCCGACATCAGCCCGGCGATCGGCAGTTCCACCAGCGCCAAGACCTCTCCCTTGCGCACCACCACCACACCGCCTTGCACGTTCCTCAACACATTCACGGCTTGCGCCATGTCATTCTTGTTGGTGCCGACAACGATGATGTGATGGCTGTCATGGGCTACACTGCTCGCAACAGCACAATCGGTATTGTAGCCAAAACCGGAGACAAAGGCATTGCTTACACCTCCCGTCGCATGATGTCGCTCGACAATGGCAATCTGGCAAACATCTGCGTCGCGGTCCATGTCGACAAACCCGTTCGAAACCTTAAGCCGCGATTCCAGCGCTTTGGTCGGAGCCTGGTTTTCAACAACGCCGATGGTGCGGACAACTACACTGTTGGCACCAGCAGGTGCCTGAATGTCAAAATCGGTAGCGGCAACCGCGCGCTTCATGTTCACGCTGTGCTTGACCTGCGCCGGATGCTGAAACGATGGAAGTTCTCTAACAAGCTTGCCATGTTCAGCCAAAACGATGCCGCGCGCGATAACGACATCAATTGCAATTTCGACCAGATTGGAGACAATGAGAATGTCCGCCCGTCGCCCCGGTGTGATCGAGCCAAGTTCTCGTTCCATGCCGAAGTGCTGGGCCGTGTTGATGCTCGCCATCTGGATGGCAATGATGGGTTTGAGGCCTTGTGAAATCGCATGCCGCACCACCCGGTCCATATGTCCTTCATGAACCAGCGTCCCGGCATGGCAATCATCCGTACACAGAATGAAATTCCGAGAATCAAGCCCGGATTCGGTAATCGCCTTGACCTGGGTTGCAACATCATACCAGGCGGAGCCCAGTCGCAGCATTGCCCGCATGCCCTGCCGCACCCGTGCGATGGCATCTTCGGCGCGCGTACCTTCGTGGTCATCCGCAGGTCCCGCAGCAACATAGCCATGAAACGGCAGGCCAAGATCGGGGGACGCATAATGCCCGCCAACAATCTTTCCCGAGGCCATGGTTGCCGCAATCTCGGCTGCCATTTTGCTGTCATTGGTGATGGCGCCTGGAAAATTCATCATCTCGCCAAGCCCGATGATGTTGGGCCAGGTTAAAGCCGCGGCAATGTCGCCCGGCCCGAGCGTGGCACCGGGATTCTCAAGGCCGGGCGCACTGGGCACGCAACTTGGCACTTGCACGAACATGTTCACCGGAAGCGTGATGGCCTCGTCATTCATCAACTTGACGCCGGGCAATCCCATGACATTCGCAATCTCGTGCGGGTCGACAAACATTGTCGTGGTGCCATGCGGGATGACAGCGCGCGCAAACTCCGTGGGTGTCAGCATGCCGCTTTCAACATGCATGTGCCCGTCACAAAGACCGGGCACAAGATAACGACCTGCCGCATCAATCACCGTGGTCTTGGGTCCAATCGCATGTGTCGCATCCGGCCCCACATAGGCAATGCGGCCTTCCTTGACCGCAATGTCAGTACACGGAATAATCTCGCCGGAATGTACATTGATCCATTGCCCGTTGCGGACCACGAGGTCGGCATGGGTACGCCCCATTGCCACATCGACAAGAACCGTGGCAACGTCATGCCAAGGCTTCATTCAGGCCCCCTTGAGTGTGACGTGTGGTTTTTTGTCAATCAGCACCCGGGCCGTCGCCTCATTGGTGATCAACACATTGCAATCAACCAGTTTGATGGCGCCGAGAATTGCTTCGATTTTGTGATTGCCACCAGACGCTATGACACGCTTCGGCACCGAGCGGATCTTGTCAACCGGCATGGACATCACACGTGAATTGATCGGATGGTCAACCAGCCTGCCATGGGCATCAAAGAAATTGTACAGCAGATCGCCCACAGCACCCTTTGCTGCGAGCGAAATCCTGTCTTGTTCCGACATGAAGCCAAATTTGAAAGATGTGGCTTGCGCATCCATGTTGCCGACACTGAGCAATGCCATGTTCATCTTTGCTCCATGCTCAAACACCGTGGAAAGACCGCAGCGATTGACCAGCGCATCGCGCGTCGCAGCACTGTCGACGACCGCCGGTGCCGTGAGCAGGTAACAATCCGCGCCGACAGTGTTGGCAAATTGCCACGCAAACTCACCCGGATTGTAGCGTCTCGCTTCAACCACGCCACCCAACAGCGAAATGACTTCAACGCCTGAAAGATTGCGCGGGCTCAGGGTTGCCAGCGATTCATACAACGTCGCACCCCAGCCCACGCCAAGGATGAAATCATCCGTGAGCTGATCAGTTGTATACATGCCGGCGGCAACACCGATTGACTTGTTGATGTTCGCGCCAGACGAGGGTTCCGGCACCACCACGGCATCATCGAAACCGAACACTTGCTTCAACTCGTTTTCGAGTGAAACGCAGTCTGCAATTTCGCCCTTGATCCAGATTTTGACCTCGCGTTGGCGGATTGCTTCGTTGATATTGCGCACCACGGTCACCCGGCCGATGCCGAGCTGGTCAGCAATTTCGTTCTGCGTCAGGCCCTCGACATAATACATCCAGGCAATGCGCATGCGGTTGCGGGCCACACGCCCTGAATTGCGGTCTGTCCCACGTTCAGAGGAGCCAGAATTTCTGACTGATAATTGTCCGGTCTTGCTGCTCATCTTGCCATTGCCATGTCATGAACCTTCAGCTTATCCTGAATGGACAATACCTCAAAACGAAACACTTGCATTATCAAAATGCATTACGTATCATAATTGCCAAGAACAATGGCCAGGACATGAGTCCAGCCGAAACGGGAGGAATTGATGTCACACAAAGGCATCCTTGGCACTTCTGGAAAAATTTCGTGGCGTGCATCGCGCCGCACGAAAACACCATCATTCTGCCTGGGCAAGCAGAGATGGGCGGTATCCCTTGTTGCCCAAAGCCCAAATGGAGGAAAATAATAATGAGAACAAAAAGCTCGGGTCTGTTGACCCGCCGTTCGCTGCTGAAAACTTCAGCTGCAACGGGTGCCGTTGCCGCCACCGGTGGCGTGTCACTGTTCAACGTCAACAAGGCGTTCGCACAGATGAAAAACCCTGCCGACGTACTGGCCGGGCTCAATGTCGGCAAGTTCGTCAAAAAGGAATACCGCGAGCAGTACAAGCTCGGCGACAATGATGAGCTCTGGGATCCAAAGAAGGATTGGATCCGCACCGCCGACTGGGAAGCCATCCGCAAGGAACACGCCGGCAAGACCGTGCGTTTCGCAGTGGGTGCAGCCGACCGTGAATCAGCCCAGGAACAAACCACACCATTCGCTGAACTCTCCGGCATCAAGATCGACGTAGTGTCCATTCCCGACGACACCATGTACGACAAGGTTGTGGCCGAATTCCTGTCTGGCAACGCCGGCTTTGACGCCATCCAGTTCTTCTCGCCATGGCTTGGTGATTTCGCCGCCCAAGGCTTCCTGAAGCCGCTGGACGAGTATGTTGCCAAGTGGGCCCTGCCATTTGATGATTGGTATGAAACCTATCAGCGCAACTACGCTCACTGGGGCGACAAGGGCATCCTCGGCATTCCGTTCGACTGCGATATTCAGCAGGTTCACGTCCGTCCTTCAGTGCTTGCCAAGATCGGCATCAGCAGCGTGGACAAGGTCTCGACCATTCCGTCTTACGACGAAATGCTGCGCATCGCTCCCGAACTGAACAAGGCACAACCCGGCACCGCCGGTATCGGCCTCATGGCTGGCCGTGGATTCTGGGCAACCTATGCCTGGGAACACATTGCCGCCCAATACGGCATGCACCTGTTCAACGACAAGTGGGAACCAATCTTCAACGGCGACGCTGGTGTGAAGGGCCTCGAAATGCTTGCAGCCCTTTCCAAGCATGCCATCGAAGGCGTTGCCGCTGCCGACTGGCCAACCAACCGCGCCGCTATGCTCGGTGGCCAGATTGCCTGCAACATCTCGTGGCAGGATACCGGCACGCAGGCCACACGTCCTGACCAGTCGAAGATTGGCGACGACATCGTGACGATCTATGAACCACGCGTTGCCGGTGGCACCTACGCCCCACCAAACATCGCCGGTTCAACATCAGTTGTCGCCTCGACCTCGCCAGAACCAGAAGCAGCATTCCTCATGCTCGCCTTCCTGACGACGTCGTCGATCATGGCCATGAACGAAGCCAACGCCAATGGCGTTGCTCCTGGCACCAAGTCCGTGATGAACAACGAGAAGCTCCGCAGCGTGTCGCAGCCTGCCAAGGTCTGGGCCGAAAGCCTTGACTACGCTTGGTGCGCCCCGCGCATTCCGTCGGGCTTCCAGGTCGAGCAGGAAATCGGTTTCCTCGTCAACGAAGTCATCGTTGGCACCAAGAAGCCGAAGGAAGCACTCGACGAAGCTGCGGGCAAGGTGAAGGCCATCATGGAAAAGAACGGCTTCTACAAAGGCGCCGACCCCATGAATTATGCCGCAACCGAACCCGGCCTCTGGATCGGCAAAGGCAAGGCTGTGCCAATCTGATCTCCATGAAACGAGTGGCCGGGGGATCCCCGGCCATTTTTGTTTGCAGTGTTGTGTGCATTGACGACGGCACCTTCCGGCCCATTTTTTTAGGTCGGTACCTGACTTCACGCTTCTCCTTTGGAGAATCTTTGGCGAAGCGACGAATGAGGTCACTTGGTTGCCATATGTATTGACTTGAAAAACTCTGATAGACTGTTTCTCCAATTTCCATTTCCGGTGCATTGCAGACCCTATGACCACCACAACACTCCAACGCCCGATCCGCCGCCGCAGTGCAAACTCGCGCAAGGTCCTTCCCTACCTGATGGTCGCACCAGCTTGCATCTATCTCTTGGCCATCACGCTCTGGCCCGGCGCTTTTGCGCTCTACCGTTCATTCTACACCGGCAAGTTCAAGTGGGATTATGTCGGCTTTGAAAACTACACCACGTTGTTTGCCGACAGGCATTTCTGGATCGCCGTGTGGAACACATTGTTGCTGGGCTCCATCACGTTGACAATTGAATTTGCCATCGCACTTCTGCTTGCAGCACTTGTTTACCGCTCACCTTGGGTGAAGGGTTGGCGAGTTCTCTTCATGTTGCCCATGCTCTTCATGCCATCGGCGGTTGGGTTCTTGTGGAAGCTGCTTTTCAACGACGGCCGCGTTATGGCAGATCTGCTGGCTCGCATCGGCCTTGTTGATGGTGGCGTCGATTGGATGGCCCATACGTTGAACGCGCGCTTTGTGCTGGTTCTGACTGATGTGTGGGAATGGACACCATTCCTTTTCATTATTCTCGTGGCCGGGTTGCAAGGTCTGGACAAGGAAATCGAGGAGGCCGCACGTCTTGATGGTGCGTCTTTCGGAAAAATGTTCTGGAACATTTCACTGCCCATGCTGCGCCCCGTTATCGCAATCGCATTGGTGTTGCGCGGTATTGATCTTCTCAACAATATGTCTGCCGTCAGCATAATCACCCAGGGCTCGCCTGCGGGTGACACGGAAACATTGAGCTTTTTCATTTACCGCACTGCCTTCCGCAGTTTTGATCATGGCTATGCTTCGGCAACATCAGTCTTGCTGCTGATCGCCACGGTCATTCTCGCGCAAATCCTTGTGCGCAAATTCTTCAAGTCAGGAACCGAAGCATGAGCAAGCGCCTCGATACCCCGCGCTGGGGTTGGATAGTATTGACGATTTGGGGAGTCTTCGCACTTCTGCCCATCATTTATTTTGCTTCAATCGCACTGCGTCCGCGCAACGAAATCATCGCACCGGTGCCCATCTATTTCCCGACCCTGACGACCGAGACCTGGTTCAAGATCTGGACCGAATGGCCGATTGGCCTCTATTTCTACAACTCCATCGTGGCCATCTCGGGTAGTGTTTTCATCTGTCTTCTGCTCGGAGTTCCCGCTGCCTTTGCCCTTGCCCGCTACAAGTTCAAGGGCAATGCCGACATTGGCAACTACATCCTTTCCACCAAGATGATGGCGCCTGCTGCCGTTGTGGTTCCCATGTTCTTCCTTTTCGGAAAATTGAAACTGATCGATTCCGTCTGGGCCCTGATGCTGATTTATGCTGCCATGAATCTCTCCATCGTCGTCTGGATCATCCGCAGCTACATGATCGAAATTCCACATGAAGTCGAAGACGCTGCCCGCACCGATGGCGCGAGTGATCTGCGCATCCTGTGGGAAATCATCATCCCCATGTGTTTGCCCGGCATCGTCACCGCAGCGGTCATCGCTGCCATCTTCGCCATGAATGAATATCTCTTCACGCTCATCATAGCATCGAAAAACGCCTATCCTCTGTCCGTGGCGCTGGCCAATTTCTCAGGCGGTTCCGACGGCATCATCTATAACGCCATTGCGCTGGTGGGTTTCCTTGCCTTTTTCCCGGCGTTGCTGCTCGTTATCCTTATTCAGAACCATCTCTCGCGCGGCTTGACGATGGGGGCGGTAAAGGGCTGATATAGGGCATGACCCAGGCCTCAGTCTTCACCGCCAACAGTCTCGCCGCACATCTCGTCTGTGTCGGGGCCGGCGTTCGCGACAGTCTGCGGGCGGCACAGTTTTACGCCCGTGACCTTGCCAATGCCGATGGCCGCCAGAAACTCGAACCGCGCCAGGCACCTTGGCTATCACGCCTCGTTGGCTGGATGGCACGCAGCACCGATGATTTCATGACCTGGGGCGCGCGCAAATTGCTGGCACTGCTGCTGCCAAGCTGGCGCAGTTTGCCATCGCCGTTTGATCCGACAGTGATCGACGAAGTCACCCACGCAATTGCGCGCAACAGCTTCATTCACAATCCGCGCTTCAACGCCTATTATTTCCGAGCCGCAAACCACATCATCGACCGGTTTTGCGACGGACCGTCACTGGTCCTTGAACATCGTGTCGATGCCGCACGTCGCAGCCTGACCATGCAGGCAAATGACACAGGCGAACTTGCCCCGTTCCTGTCAAGAACCCTGATCGCACTCACCCGCCATGGTGCAATCGCACGCACCGGCAATGTGAAACCGGGGCAGGGTTTCTTCTCGTCTGTCGAGTCCAACGTTGCAGTCTTTGCCATAGCAAGCGTGGCCCTGCTTTTTGCCTCCGTTGGAAAACCGTCGGAAGCCATGGACGAAGACGAGTTTTTCGACGTCACCGGCGCTTTGATCGGCCCGCGATTGCCTCAGATCGCAGCACTTGTGGCAGCGGGAGACGAGGAAAAACTCGCCGACGAATTGTTGGCGATCCGCGAGATGTACTGACCAGGCTAACCCTTGGTCTTTTGCGTCCGCATGAAGTTGAGCGTGTGTTCAAAGTCAATCACCCCGGCCTGTGAACCCAAACCCGTGGCATTCAAAGCCGACGTGGCCTGCGCCATCCGCACTGTATCTTCGGGACTGAAGCCTTTTACCAGCCCGACAGCAAATCCCGCATTGAACGCATCTCCGCAGCCGCACGTGCATTTCACCGCGATGTCAAAGGCCGGAACCTTGAAGATCGTGCCATCAGCGGCGTGAAAGTATGCCCCATCGCCACCCATGGTGAACACGCATGTTTTCACCCCAAGATCAAGGAAGGCCTTGGCCGTGTCTCCCAGCGTCTTGCGTTCGGTCAGCGCCATGGCTTCTTCGATCGACGGCATGAAATAATCAGTATACGGAAGAATATCGGCAACAGCCTTCATGTCCTTCGGCGAGGCTGCGAACACATCGACCGTGGTAATGGCACCAGCAGCCTTTGCCGCCTTCATGGCCCGCGCATTCTGCCCCTTGTCCATCGCTTCAGTCAGGCCAACACCGCCGACGTGGAAGACTTTCGTGTCGGTAATGTCCTTGAACATCTCATCAGTGACGAAGAAATCCTTGGTCGCACCTTTCATGTGAAGTGCTGGCCGTGATCCATCCGCCCGAGTGGTGACAATGGAAGAGGAAGTCTTCCAGCCAGGCTTCTGCTGCAGGCCCGACGTATCAACGCCAAAATGCTTGAGCCGCGCCAGCACCCAATCCGCCATGATGTCTTCCCCGACACCACCCACGGCAAGCGTATTCAATCCCATTTTTGCCGCCGCAATGGCGGCCGTTCCGGCAGCACCCGACACCGCAATCGTGATTTCATCGATAAAAACCGTGCCACCCCCGGGCGGCACTTCGGTGAAGGGCCAACCGAGACAGTCATAAGTATAGAACCCCATCGAGACGTAATCGTAGCGCGGCATTTTCCCCTCTTCTCCCTCCCCCTTGTGGGGAGGGTCGGGGTGGGTTGGACGGTCTTGCAGAAGACTTCACACATCTTCTGACAAAGCAGCGCGACCCCCACCCATAATCCCTCCCCACAAGGGGGAAGGAGACTTATGCGTACTATGCCAGCATCAATGCGGGTTCTTCAATAAGTTGTTTGAAGGCTGACAAGAGTTGCGCACCCAATGCCCCATCAACCGCGCGGTGATCGCAGGATAGCGAGCACTTCATTAAGGTTTTCATCACTGGCTTGCCATCAACCGGTACGAATTGTTCGATGCCGGCACCAACGGCAAGAATTGTTGCATGTGGCGGGTTGATGATTGCCTGGAAATCCTCAATGCCAAACATGCCAAGGTTGGAAATAGCTGATGTGCCGCCCTGATACTCCTCGGGCTTGAGTTTCTTCGCCCGTGCCCGCATCGCAAGGTCCTTCATCTCGATCGAGATCTGCGACAGTGTTTTGGCATGCGCGGAACGCACGACCGGCGTGAATAATCCACCCTCAACCGACACCGCAACACCAACATCACTTGTTGTGTGCTGCAGGACACCCTCATCGCTCCAGGTGACATTGGCATCTGGAACGCGTTGCAACGCGATGGCCAGCGCCTTGATGACGAAATCATTGACCGAAAGTTTCCACAGCGGACTCTTGTCAGCACCTTTGGGAGCCGAAAGATTCAAGCGCTCACGTACCGCCTGCAAGTTGTCGAGTACACAGGAAACACTGAGGTAGAAATGCGGGATCGTCTGCTTTGACTGCACCAGCCGCTGCGCAATGATGCGGCGCATCCCGTCCAGCGGTTTTACGGTGTAACTGTCAGGGGCGTAGTTTGCCGCAACCGATGCCAGTGGCGCTGCTGCTGATTGTGCTGCAGGAGCGGATGCAGATTTCGAATTTTCAACATCGCTCGCGACAATGCGGCCATGAGGCCCTGAACCGTTGACAGTGGCAAGGTTGATGTTTTTTTGCCTTGCAAGGCGGCGGGCGAGAGGTGTGGCCCGTATGCCTGTGCCTTTCATCTCCCCGCCCTTGCCGGTGGGGCCGGGGGTGGGTGCCTGCGGTAAGGACGTTGGTGGTCCGGCGTTTGTGGCAGGCACCCGCCCCTGACCATCAATCAAGGGAGGAGTGAGATTGAGCGTCTCCCCTGCCGCCAGAATATGCGCGACAGCACTCCCCACCGCGATATCAACACCGGTTTCCGCCAATCCACGCACAATACCATCAGCAGACGCTTCGATTTCCATGGCGGATTTATCGGTTTCGATTTCAAAGAGTACTTGCCCCTTCTTCACCGTATCGCCGTCTTTGACATGCCACTTGTTCACCTTGCCGGTGGCCATATCCATGTCGACCTTGGGGAGAATGACTTCAGTGGCCATGGCTCAAATCCGTCCGCGCATGAGGTTGCGAATGCCTTCCGCAATCGTGTCAGCCTGAGGTACCACGGTCTTTTCCAGAATGGGCGAGTAGGGAATTGGCGTTTCCATGCCACCCATGCGCAGGATCGGCGCATCGAGATAGTCGAATGCTTCGCTCTCGGCGATGGCAGCAGAAATTTCCGCACCCATGCCAAGCGTCTTCACGCCTTCATAAACGCAAGCCAAGCGCGTCGTCTTCTTTACGCTCTCGATGATGGTTGGCATGTCGAGTGGCCGCAGCGTCAGGAGATCGACGATTTCACAATCAATGCCTTCCTTCGCCAGCACTTCGGCCGCTTCCATGGAGCGGTGCATCATGATGGAAGACGCAACAATCGTCACGTCCTTGCCGGGGCGGCGAATGACCGCCTTGCCAATCGGTGTGCGCACCATGCCTTCCGGCACATCGCCCTTGATCTTGTAGAGCAGCTTGTGTTCGAAAATGAATACGGGATCGGGATCATCGAGCGCTGCGAGCAACAGTCCCTTGGCATCAGCCGGAGTCGAAGGTTGCAACACCTTGATGCCGGGCACGTGCGCCAGCCACGCTTCAAGCGATTGCGAATGTTGTGCCGCAGCACCAGTACCAGACCCACAAGGTCCACGGAACACCACAGGCACCGACGTCTTGCCACCGAACATAAAGCGAATTTTGGCCGCCTGATTGACGATCTGTTCCATGGCGAGAGTCATGAAATCACTGAACTGGAATTCATAGACAGGCCGCGCACCTGCAAGGGCCGCACCAACTGCAACACCCGCACCACCCAATTCAGCGATGGGTGTATCGATCACACGCTCGTCGCCGAAGCGATGGACGAGGTCGCCGGTCACACCAAAGGCACCGCCATAAACACCAATGTCTTCACCCATGATGAAAACGCGAGGATCAGATTCCATAGCCTGGGCGAGGCCTTCCTGGATTGCTTGCGCAAAAGACAGTTCTCTCATGACATCACCGGCGTATGAACTTCAGACGCAATATCGATATGCGTCGGCTTCGTACCGTTCTGCGCAAAGACAATCGCATCAGCAATTTCCTGCGTGGTCTCGGCATCCACAGCCTCTGTCTCGGCCTTGCTCAAGACACCATTGTCGATCAATTCTTTCACAAAAGCCGGAATGGGATCGCGCGCCTTCCACATCTCAATTTCTTCTTTCGTGCGGTAACGATTGCGGTCAGACCGTGAATGTCCCTTGGTGCGATAGGTCTTGCATTCAACGAGAGAAGGACCTTCACCGCGTCGTGCGCGGGCAATGGCTTCATCAACAGCTTCCGCTACATCGGCAATCGCGTTGCCGTCAACCACCACGCCCGGCATGTTGTAGCCAGTGGCACGAGTGGCGACATCTTTCACCGACATGGAGCGTTCGGATGAAACCGACATGCCATATTGATTGTTCTCGCAGACATAGACCACCGGCAGTTTCCACACCGCCGCCATGTTGAGCGCCTCATGAAAGGCACCTTCGTTGCTGGCGCCGTCACCAAAGAAACACACAACCGCGTCATCGCGCTTCAATTGCTTGATGCCCATGGCAGCACCAGCTGCAATCGGAATGCCGCCGCCCACAATGCCATTGGCCCCAAGGTTGCCGGTGGACATGTCAGCAATATGCATGGAGCCGCCCCGGCCCCGGCAATAGCCCTCTTCCATCCCCAGAAATTCCGCGAACATGAACTTCGCTTCCGCACCCTTGCCGATGCAATGGCCGTGGCCGCGATGGGTGGACGTGATGTAATCAGTCTTGCGCAACATCATCGTGGCACCAACGGCTGATGCCTCTTGTCCCACTGACAAATGCATTGTTCCGTAGGAAAGGCCGCGCTGATACAAATCTTCCGCACCTTCTTCGAACTTGCGGATGATGTGCATCTTGCGCAGGGCTTCGCGGAGTTCGTCCTTGGTGTACTTCGCATAAAAAGGCCGGACATTTTTTCCGGCCTTGGTGGGAGATTTTGTCATGTTTATCCTTTCGCGAGCATCTCGTCCTGACGCTTGCGCAGTTGGGAAATCTTGGCATTGGCATCTATTGCTACATTGTCTGATGTCAGCAATTCACCTTTCCGGATCGGTTTCGTCGCTTTGCCGCCATCAAGCAATCCACAAGGCACAGCATGGTCGCGCGCCGCATCACCCACCGTCATGATCCATGCGCGATAGGCATATTCACCAATCGCATCCAGTTTGTCACCGGGCTTCAGATCTTTTTTGGCAACAGCACAGACTTCCGACACCGGCCGGTCGAGCGGCTGCATATCTGCGGTCTTGTATAGCACGGCCCGCGCGCAAGAGGAGGGAACTTCAAGTGACGTGAGATGATAAGGCCGGATGAATGTGAAGTAGGGGCCTTTGCCCATCTTCAAATCAGAGAGCCGTTCGTGAATGCGCTCATGCGGAGCCTTGGCCACCACGAACACACCAGGCGCAACACCTTTGCCGATGGAGTAATCAACAACACCCGATTGCGACAGCAATCCGCCATCCTTCTTCGGAATGAGAGATGACGCCAGTTCCTCGCGCGTCGCAGCTGGCCCATGCATCCCAGGGCAATCCGGCACCAGTCCTGTGGCGTTCGAAATCGCGGCCATCTCCACCATGGTCTTGGAGCCATCGACGAATTCCACCAGCATGCGCGGATTCATGTTCCGGCGCTTGGCCTCGTCCATGTATTCGGCCGGCGTTGCATCAATGTTGAGTGGATTGTTCTTGCCTTTTCCAGCAGCGACAATCTCATAGCCTTGTGCGGCCACGAAGTTGATGATCTCCATGCACGACGATGGTTCATCACCGGCACCCAGCGTGTAAACAACGCCGAGACGCTTGGCCTCGTGTTTCAGCAATGCGCCAATGGTGACGTCTGCCTCAACGTTCATCATCACCAGGTGCTTGCCATGCTCCATGGCGATCATGCCGATTTCAGCGCCCACGCCAGGGCGGCCAGTTGCATCGATCACCACATCAATATGATTGCTCTTGCACACTGCGATGGCGTCACCCGAAAGTGCCGCCTTGCCACTTTCGATGACGGCATCGATTTTGGCAGTCGTTTCTGCTTCGGCATAATCATCGCGGCCTGCAATGCGCATCGCCTTGGCAGCTGATTGCGCGTTGATTTCGGCAATGGCTGCAACTGTAATGCCTGGCATGAAGCGGCATTGCGTGACGATGTCGGTTCCCATTTCGCCAGAACCGATAAGGCCGATGCGAATGGGGCGGCCCAATTCCTCTTGTCGCCGCTTCAGATCAGCGCTCAAGCCATTGGAAAAAACAAAGCCGCTTGTAACGGGTTTATGCATGTTCATGGATGCCTCCTGCAATTATGATACTTTTATCCATTGCAAAGTCAATATGTATGGTTATTATAGTTTTTGAAAAATCGACGGTTCATGCCAAATTGGACCGGCAAGAAAAGGCGGATATGGGGTAGGACATGGCCAACATTTCCTTGAAAGGTGTAACAAAAGCCTGGGGTGATTTCAAAGGGGTCGACAATGTTGATCTCGAAATCAAGGACAAGGAATTCATGGTGTTTCTGGGGCCTTCCGGCTGTGGAAAAACCACCACCATGCGGATGATTGCGGGTCTGGAGGACGAGACCTCCGGCGAAATTCGCATCGGCGGAGAACTGATGAACGACGTCGATGCGCGCGATCGCGATGTTGCCATGGTGTTCCAGTCCTACGCGCTCTATCCCAACATGTCGATCCGCGAAAACATCCGCTTTCCTTTGCGCATGCGCGGCATTCCCGCCTCTGAACATGATGCACGTGTCAAGAAGGCCGCCGAAATGGTGGAGCTTGGCGATTTCCTCGAGCGCAAGCCCAAGGCACTTTCGGGTGGCCAGCGCCAGCGCGCCGCTCTGGCACGTGCCATTGTCCGCCAGCCCAAAATCTTCTTGATGGATGAGCCGCTGTCCAACCTTGATGCGAAGCTGCGCCTCACCATGCGCGCCCAGCTGAAACACATTCAGCGTGAATTGCAGACGACGACTGTCTATGTGACCCACGACCAGATTGAAGCCATGACACTGGCAGACCGTGTTGCCGTCATGAATAAGGGCAAGATCCAGCAACTCGGCACGCCGGACGAAGTCTATAACAACCCGAACCATATTTTCGTAGCAGGCTTCATAGGTTCACCGCCCATGAACCTCATCAAGGGCCGCATGGAAAACGGCACGTTCCATGGCGATGGCATTGTGGTGAAAGGGGCAAGCAAGGGCAACAATGCCAATATCGTACTTGGCGTCAGGCCCGAAGATGTTGCTGTCAGTACAGCCAAAGCAGCGCATCTCTCGTCAACAATCTACGGCATCGAGCCAACCGGCGACATGACGTTGATCATGGCCAAGGCTGGCGAGCAAATCGTGGTCGCCAAGGGTGCCCGCAGTTTCCGCGCTGAAATTGGCGAGCCGGTTCATCTGGAATTTGCCAAGGACCACATTTATCTCTTTGACGGCGCAAGCGGCGACAGGATCAGAATCTAGAATTCCCATGCCACGCAAGCTGCTGCTCACAAACGCGGACGTCGTGGCAACAATGGACGCCAATCGTCGTGAGCTTGTTGGCACAAGCATCCTCATCGAAGACGCGAAGATTGCAGCCATCGGCGCAATTGATGCAGTGGCCGATGAAGTGATCGATCTTGCGGGCCATGTGGTTCTTCCCGGCCTCATCAATACGCATCACCACATGTACCAAAGCCTGACGCGTGCGGTTCCTGCCGCACAGGATGCCGATCTGTTTCAGTGGTTGAAAACGCTCTATCCGATCTGGGCCAGGCTCACGCCGGAAATGATCCATGTCTCCACCCAAACCGCCATGGCGGAACTGATCCTTTCGGGCTGCACCACCTCAAGTGATCATCTCTATATCTACCCAAACGGGTCAAGGCTTGATGATTCAATTGCGGCAGCGCGAGACATTGGCATGCGCTTTCACGCCGCCCGTGGCGCAATGAGCGTCGGCGAAAGCAAGGGAGGATTGCCGCCAGACAGTGTTGTCGAATCTGAACCCGACATCCTCAGAGACATGCAGCGGCTCATCACTGCCTACCACGATCCATCGGATTGCAGCATGTGTCGCATTGTTCTGGCACCATGCTCGCCTTTTTCGGTGAGCACCGAATTGATGCGTGATGCAGCAGTGCTGGCGCGCCAATGCAAGGTGTCGCTGCATACGCACCTCGCCGAAAATGACGACGACGTGCGCTATTCATTGGCGAGGTTCAAGAAGACTCCGGCGCAATACGCCGAAGACCTTGGCTGGACGGGAAATGATGTCTGGCATGCACACTGCGTGAAACTGGATGATGATGGCATCAACCGCTTTGCCCGCACCGGCACCGGTGTTGCGCATTGCCCCTGTTCCAACATGCGCCTCGCCTCCGGAATTGCTCCAATCAGAGGCATGCGAAATGCCGGTGTCAATGTAGCTCTCGGGGTGGATGGATCAGCGTCCAATGACGGCGCGCATATGCTGGGCGAAGCGCGCCAGGCCATGCTGTTGCAGCGCGTCCTCGGCGGGCCTGCCGCCATGACAGCTCGGCAAGCGCTGGAACTTGCAACGCGCGGCGGCGCATTGGTGTTGAACCGCTCGGATATCGGCGAAATCGCCGTTGGCAAGGCTGCAGATATCGTCGCCTTCGATGTCCGCAATCTCGGCCACGCCGGCGCATTGCATGACCCGGTGGCAGCACTGGTCTTTGCAGCACCTGCGCAGGTCAACTGGAGCATCATCAATGGCAAGGTCGTGGTTCGCGAAGGCAATTTGACAACCATCGACCTTCGCCAGACAGTGAACCGTCACAATCTGCTGGCCCGGCAGCTGGTGAACGGTTAGCTTTGGGCATGACCTGGAAGATTCTGATCTGCGATCTCATCGGCTTGCAACACGATAGTTCTGGCGAACCCGATCCATCTGAAGCAGCAAGTCACATTGAAAGCAAGGGCGGCCACTTCCACCGTGATGATGCTGCACCCGTGCCGGGAAAGTTGAATTTCTACTACAAGCCAGACCTGTCAACCGAAGCTGAAATTCTGCCACTCACGCAACACGGCCAATTCGATGCAGTGATTGCCGCGGCGACGTTTCTGCCGAGGCAGGCGCAGTTCAATCACGGCGGCGTGCGGATTGGCGCTGGCACCGGCAACATGCAATGTGAATGCTTCCGCGCCATTTCCCCGTTGATGAATACCCCGGGCTTTAACAGCCGTGCGACCGCCCAGATGGCAATGAAGGCGTTGTTGCGCGTTCGCCCCGACCTTCCCGTTTCAGCCCTGCATGCCTTGACCGTGGCCGGCCTCTTCGACACGGGTCGGCACCTGCGCGACTATCCAACCGCCAAACTCGAAGGCCAAACCATCGGCATCATCGGCTACGGAAACATTGGCCGCGAACTCGCCCTTCTGGCCAAGGCTTTTCACATGCGTGTTCAGGTTTTCGCGCGCGGGCTTCATCAGGCGCAAATCGAAGCCGATGGCCTGGTCTTCGCTGCAACTCCCGAAGCAGCCGCGACGGGTGCTCATGTGTTGTCGGTTCACATTGGACTTGGAGCAGGGGGCGTCAATGCAGGCTTTGTGGGCGCCTCAATTCTGGACCAGCTCACTCCAGGCTCTGTGCTCCTCAACTATGATCGCGGCGAGTGCGTTGATATGGAAGCACTGGAAGCAGCGATGGCGCATGGCCGGGTTTCTCATGCATCAATTGACGCGGATATTTTTGTGAATGCAGACGGCACGTTGCGCGGACCCATGGTGCCTTATCTGGCGCTTGAGAAAAAATATCCGGGCCGCCTCGAATTGTTGCCGCACGCCGCCGCTGACACCGATCATCCTTCGCGCGTGGCGGGAGCAAAGCAGGCAATCGACCAGATTTTCGACTGCATCCTCCACAAGCGCGTCACCAATCTTGTCGGCACCTTGCCTGCCGGTTACACCGACGCGGGCCGCAAACTTGGGGTCTAACAGCCTGCTAGGCGCTGCCGATCAACACGCCCGTCAGAAACACCAGAAATCCGCCAACTGCGATCTGGAACGCTGCCTTGAGGAATGGCGTGTCCATGTACTTGTAGCGGATCCACGAAATCGCCCAGAGTTCGAAGAACACGATGACAATGGCAATCCAGGTCGCAGTCCTGAAATCGCCGATAAGATAGGGAAGCGAGTGACCAAGCCCGCCGACCGCCGTCATGATGCCGGCGGCAGAGCCGCGAATGAACGGATGCCCGCGTCCGGTCAGTTTTCCGTCATCTGACAAAGCTTCCGCAAGGCCCATGGAGATACCTGCCCCGATCGACGCGGCAGTGCCAACGAGAAACGTCTCATGCGAACTGCCGGTGGCAAAGGCCGCAGCAAACAAGGGTGCCAACGTCGAAACCGAACCATCCATAAGCCCGACAAGTCCTGGCTGAATGACCTGTAACAGGAACAGTCGCTTCTCGGCTTCCTTCTCGTCAAGCTTGGCATCGGGCGTGACATGTGTCAGCCCAAGTTTGGCTGCCAGTGATGAGTGACCCTGTTCGGCTTCGGCAAGGCCGTTGAGCAACTTCTTGATGTCGGGGTCTTGTGTCTGCTCGGCAGCGCTCTTGTAGAAACGGTAGTTCTCGAGTTCGACCACTTCGGCATGCTTGCGCATGTCATCAATCCCGAGTTGTGACATGGTCCAAGTCGGCTTGTGCCGCACAAATCCGGCAATGTCGGTGCGCCGGATCAGTGGAATAAAATCACCAAACTTCTTCACATAGAAATCCGTGAGTCGCCGCTTGTGTTCAAATTCTTCTTCCGCCATCTCGATAAAGACTTTGGATGAAGCCGGATAATGCGTCATCAGCGCCTTGGCAAAACCCATATAGGACCGCGCATCCTCATCCTCGGAAGAAATTGCAAGTGCAATGATTTCTTGTTCCGTAAGGTCGGCGAATGCCCGCATCAATTGTCATCCATCTTGAGGGCGGCGATGAAGGCCTCTTGCGGAATTTCAACCTTGCCGAACTGCCGCATCTTCTTCTTGCCTTCCTTCTGCTTGTCGAGAAGTTTGCGCTTGCGGCTGATGTCGCCGCCATAGCACTTTGCCGTCACGTCCTTGCTCATGGCAGAAAGTGTTTCTCGCGCCACGATCTTGCCGCCGATGGCCGCCTGGATCGGAATCTTGAACATGTGTCGCGGGATGAGGTCTTTCAATTTTTCGCACATGCCGCGCCCGCGCTGCTCGGCTCTCGAGCGATGCACAACCATTGACAATGCGTCCACTGGTTCTTCATTCACCAGAACACTCATCTTCACCAGATCAGCCTCCAGATAGTCTGTCATCTTGTAGTCGAAAGACGCATAGCCTTTCGACACGGACTTCAGCCGGTCGTAGAAATCAAACACCACTTCATTGAGTGGCAATTCGTACACCACCATGGCGCGCGAGCCTGCATAAGTCAGCTGCTTTTGCCGCCCACGCCGGTCCTCGCAAAGCTTCAATACCGAACCAAGATACTCATCAGGCACCAGGATTGACGCCTCGATCCACGGTTCTTCCATGTTCAGGATCAGCGACACATCCGGCATGTCAGCCGGATTATGCATCATGATCTGTGTGCCATTGCGCAAGTTCACCTTGTAGATGACCGAAGGGGCCGTGGTGATGATCTCGACGTTGAATTCGCGCTCGATCCGTTCACGGATGATCTCGAGATGCAAAAGTCCGAGGAACCCGCAGCGGAAGCCAAAGCCCAGGGCCGCCGACGTTTCCATCTCGTAGGTGAAGCTCGCATCGTTGAGGCGCAGCTTGCCGATTGCCTCGCGCAAGTCTTCGAACTTTGCCGCATCAACCGGAAAAAATCCTGCAAATACCACTGACTGTGCTTCGCGAAATCCCGGCAGCGGTGCATCTGCCGGATTACGCTCATCAGTGATCGTGTCGCCGACGCGCGTATCGGCCACTTGTTTGATCTGTCCGGTGAAGAAACCGATTTCACCGGGCCCCAGTTCGTCGATCATTTCCTTCTTGGGGCGCGATACGCCCACCCGTTCCACGGCATATTGCCCACCAGTACCCATCATCTTGACGCGCATGCCCTTCTTCAGCACGCCGTCGATGATACGCGCCAGCACCACAACGCCGAGATAAGGATCATACCAACTGTCCACCAACAGAGCCTTGAGCGGCTTGTTGCGGTCACCTTTGGGTGGGGGCAAGCGCGTGATGATGGCTTCCAGAACCTCTGGAACGCCGACGCCGGTTTTGGCTGAAATCGGAATGGCATCAGATGCGTCAATGCCGATCACGTCCTCGATCTGTTGCCGGATTCGTTCCGGTTCTGCAGCCGGAAGATCGACCTTGTTCAGTACAGGGACAATTTCGAGATTGTTGTTGATCGCCTGATACACATTGGCCAGTGTCTGTGCTTCTACACCTTGCGAGGCATCTACCACCAGCAAGGCACCTTCGCAGGCAGCGAGTGACCGCGACACTTCATAGGCGAAGTCAACATGCCCCGGCGTGTCGATCAGGTTCAGCACATATTGCTTGCCATCCTTGGCCTTGTAGTCGAGCCGCACGGTGTTGGCCTTGATGGTAATGCCGCGTTCGCGCTCAAGGTCCATCGAGTCGAGAATTTGGTCCACCATCTCGCGGTCCGTGACCGCCCCGCAAAGCTGGATCAGGCGGTCGGCCAGCGTCGATTTGCCGTGGTCGATATGGGCAATGATGGAAAAATTGCGAATAAGGGAAATGTCAATCATGTTGCGCGCTGTTTGGCAGTGCAGGCGCTGCGGGTCAAGGTTTCAGGGAAAGTAACAGAATTTTCGCCAGAACCAGGCTGGAACGCGCTTTGGCTACTGCAACCGCCGCTCGATGTCCTCATTGAACTCTTTCGTAAAGATCAGTTTCTTGCCCTCGAACGCCTCAATCTTCGCCCATATTTTCCAGTGGGTCTTGGTAGCAGTGAGGCGACCATACGTTTCGGTGCGAACTGACCACTTCCCACGCTTGCGGCTTTCACTCCAATGCGTCTCCATGACCGCTGACAAGGGATCGTCAGCCACAATGGAATAGGTTTCGCGACCGGCACCATGAACTTCGAGCCCGATATCAGTGAGAAGTTGTGTGCCGAAATCATCGACAATTGTCAGTGTCTTTGCCCCTGTCTTCGCATCGGTCCCAACCTCGCGCG
The DNA here is from genome assembly GCA_963738595.1 of uncultured Alphaproteobacteria bacterium. Classification (GTDB taxonomy): domain Bacteria; phylum Pseudomonadota; class Alphaproteobacteria; order Rhizobiales; family Aestuariivirgaceae; genus Aestuariivirga. Next base: position 576,271 of record CAVTXF010000013.1, on the reverse strand, counting down.
TGTGGAACGGTTTCGTGATTTCCTTTGCGTTCACGGGTGCCGCAGCTTCCGCCTCTTTCCACTCCACTGGCTTTTCCGCAACAACCGCCTTGCGCACTGGCACCTGGATTTCGGAAGATCCGGCATAAACCGTAAGTGTCACAGGCTCCGCCACCGGCCACATCATCGGGAAATAGCTGGTTGAAATGGAAACGCGCAGGCGATGGTCTTTCGGAACCCGCCAGGCAATGTCGTCCATCTTGATCTTGACTTTGTAACGCTTGCCGTGCTCCAGCGGCGTCGGATACTCGCGACTGTCTCGCATGCACAGGTTCTGCAAATGATAGGTGATGCGCGACACTTCTCCCGTGGGCCACACATCGTTAAGGCGCACGGCAACATGCGCAATCGGTTTGTTCACTGAAAATTCGAGCGTCAGCATTGGCTGGCCAGCGACATCGAGATCCTCGGCAAGCGCAGGTGTATCAAAAGTGATCGAGTTGGCATCATCGGCACGTTGGTCACCCGGAAATTCCTCGCCAAGCCAGATGATGCAATACTCACCACCGTCAAAGCCTGTGGTTTGCGGCGACGTGATCGAGAATTGTTTCTCTTCCCCCTTGGTGCCCGAAATGCCTTTCGACGTGAGATACCATGTCTTGAGCGACATATTCCCCATGCCCCAGTAATGTTCGTTCACCCAGCGCCCCTCGATGCGCTCGGGAAACGTGCCGGGCTTGTAGGCGTCCATGATATAGAAGCGGTAATCCGCCTCCTGCATCACGCCGGTCACCTTGTCTTTCAAATGCTGGTCCCACCAGCGCAGCATTTCCTGCAGGAAGCCGATCTGCGGATGCGGCACGGCAAAGTGCGGATATTTATGTGCCCATGGTCCAATGATCGCTTTGCGCGGCGTGCGCAAATTCTTCATCATGCGCGGAACGGCATTGGAATAGGCGTCGTTCCAGCCACCGACAGCGAGCACGGGAATGTTGATCTTCGACCAGTCCTCACAAATTGATCCATGCTTCCAATATCCATCGCGATGCGGATGCTTGAGCCAGGTACTGAGCAGGAATGGCTGGTGGTTCAATCTGTCGAGCCACATCTTCTTCCACTTCGTGCCGACGATCTTGGGATCAGGCGGACGCGACGAATAGGAGAGCATCGTTGCGGCCCATCCGAGATTTTCATTGAGCAAGGTTCCGCCCTTGTAGTGAATATCGTCTTCATAGCGGTCATCGGTGGAACACAAGGTGATGATTGCCTTCAGCGCTGGTGGCCGCAAGGCAGCAACTTGCAGCGCATTGAACCCGCCCCATGAAATCCCGAACATGCCCACCCTGCCGCTGCACCATTTCTGGCCGGCAAGCCAGGCGATTACCTCGACGGCATCATCAAGTTCCTGTTGCGTGTATTCATCATCCATCAAGCCTTCGCTGTCGCCATTGCCGCGCATGTCAACGCGGACACAGGCATAACCATGCCCCGCGAGATAAGGATGCGTAAGGGCATCGCGTACATGTGTGCCATCGCGCTTGCGATAGGGCAGATACTCCAAAAGTGCTGGAACCGGATGTTTTGCGGTATCAGATGGCATCCACAGTCTTGCCGCAAGCTTGGTTCCATCTTTCAGGGTGATGAAAAGATTCTCGGTTTCCTTCACCTTGTGTGGCAAGAGCGTGACTGTTTTTGGCATGAATATTCCTTTGGGACCTTATGCAGCAAAAGCCTTGAGTGCTGCAACAATGGCGCGAAAACCCGCCATTGCAACAGCCGAATGATGCCGGGCCCGCATGTAGGAATGCGCCAGTGCCGGTTCTTCGCGCACCTCGCTGGCAACGCCCGCTGCTTTCAGCTTCATGTGAAAGATGACTCCATCATCATGCAAGGGATCATGACCTGCAACCGTGACAAATGCTGGCGGCATGCCGGAAAGGTCAAGCGCGAGATTTGGCGCTGCCTTGGAATCGCGCCAGGTTGGCGATCCTTCAGGACCGAGAAAGCTCTCCATGTAAAATTTCATTTCATCTCGTGACAACGAAGGCTGGTCGGCATTGCGCACATAGGACGGTGTATCCATGTCGATACCGAGCCACGGATAGATCAGAACCAAGCCCGCAACTTGCGGCAATTCCATTTCGCGCAGCGTCATCGCCAGCGACACCGACATCTGCCCGCCCGCACTGTCACCCGCCGCAATGATCCGTGTACGGTCTATTCCGAACGCCTTGCCGCCGCCGATCATCCAGCGCCACACCTTGATCGAATCTTCCAGCTGCGCCGGAAAAGGGTGTTCAGGTGCCAATCGGTAGTCCATCAGCACCACAACGCAATCTGCTCCGGCGGCCATTTCCGCGCACATGTCGTCATGTGTTTCAGGAGAACCCAGAACAAACCCGCCGCCATGTCCATAGATCACGCCAGCCCGTTGCTTGTCACCCCTCGGCTTGAACACCCGGCACGGCACGCCGTTGGCGATGATATCCGTGGCCTCGATATTCGGCGGCCGCGCTGCGCGAAACTGCTTGCAGAGCGCATCCCACGCGCGCCGTTGGTTTTCCAGCGGCCAAGTATGGGCCTCAGGCGGAGTTGCAGCTGCAAGCGCATCCGAAAACGCCTTCATTCCGGGATCAAGGGGAGTGCTCTCTGTCATGACGCTTCTGCTATAGCTACCTCAGCCGCCGCGGTGCAACAGCCTGCGCCACCAGCGGGTCTTCCGGCCAGTAGTGCTTGGGATATCGGCCCCGCATGTCTTTGCGCACATCTTGATACGCGTTGCGCCAGAATGTTTCCAGTGATTGCGTCACCGCAACGGGCCGCCCCGCGGGTGACAGCAGCTCGATCTTGAGCCTGGCGCGACCATCGGCCACTTGCGGCGCCGCATGCATGCCGAACAATTCCTGCAACCGCACCCGCAACACCGGATCGCCATCGCCCTCATAGTCAATCTTGTAATGCCCGCCGGACGGAACTTCCATGCGAACCGGTGCCAGCTTGTCAATCCGCGCCAGCAGGTCATGCGGCACCATGGCCCGAAGCATTTGCGTGAGATCAAGCCGCGCAAGATCAGATTTCCGGCTCATCCCCGAGAGATAAGGACCAAGCCAATCCCCGAGCGACGCCGTCAACGCAGCATCGGAAAAATCCGGCCACGCCAGATCAGACATTGTGCGTTTCAGGAAAGTGATCCGTTCACGGAACGATTGCGCTGCTTCGCTCCACGGCAGGGCAGCGAGGCCCATCGCCGCGACACCCTGCGCCATGGCTTCCGCGATGCGCTCGGGGTCAGCATCGCGCAACGGTCTTTCTTCCAGCACGATGTCACCAAGCCGCACGATCTCTGCGGCATTCACAGCCTGTGCCGTGGCATTCCATGACACCCCGCTGGTCTTTTCGATCAGGTAGGAAAAATGCATGTCAATCTCGGCGCGCGTCAGGGCCGCGGCCAGAAACACCTTGGCATCAGCCTGCGCATTGTCGAGCAGGGCTATGGCAATGAATGGCGATTTCGCCAGGGCATCATGTTCCGGCACAACGGCACCTCCACCATTTGCCATGCGAAACCTGTTGGACCCGCGTCGCTGCGCAATACGATCTGGATAGGCCAGCGCCAGCAGCACACCATGCGAAAGCGCGGCATCTTTTTTTAGAGTGACCAGTCCAGCGATTTGCTTTGCCGTCTGCCGGATGCGGTCTCGCGCCGCACCGCGCACTTGCAAAAGCCGCTGCTCAATGTCGATGCTCGCCTCGCGTGGCAAGCCATCGCGTTCGGAAATCAGCGCCGCCGTTTCCGCCGCATCGTCGCTCGCTGCGGTCACAACCATATGCGCAAGTCGCGGATGCAGTGGCAACCGCACCATCTCTTTCCCGTGGGCCGTGATGGCATTGGCATGGTCAAGCGCACCCAGCTGACGCAACAAATCCTGGGCTTGCACAAAGGGTGCAGCGAGCGGAATTTCCAGCCATGGCAAACCATCGCGCGTGGTCACACCCCAATTGGCAATTTCAAGCACCAACGGCGCAAGGTCTGCAATGCGGATTTCAGGATCATCATGCGGCGCAAGGGCCCGTGTCTCGGCCTCCGGCCACAGGCGATAGCACCGCCCCGGACCAAGCCGACCGGCACGGCCCTTGCGCTGTTCGGCCGAGGCCTGACTCACTCGCACGGTGTCCAGCCCCGTCATGCCGGATGCCGGATCAAATCGCGGGCTGCGCTTCAGCCCAGTGTCTATCACCGCTTCTATACCTTCAATGGTCAGCGATGTTTCGGCAATTGTCGTCGCCAGCACAATCTTCCGCCGCGTACCGGGCGATGGCTGGATCGCGGCATCCTGATCCGCCAGCGCCATGGCCCCATAAAGCGGGCGCACATCGGTATCGGGTGGAAGTGCTGCTTGCTGCAATGCCGTTTCAACGCGCCGGATTTCGCCCTCGCCGGGCAAAAATACCAGCAGGCTTCCCTGAACGTCGCGCAAGGCCTGCATCACTGCTTTCACGGTGTCACCGATCAGCGTGAAGCGCGACGGCTTGTCGAGATATGTCATTGAAACCGGATACATGCGGCCCGTGGCGGAAATCACCGGTGCATCATTGAGATGTTTCGACAAAGCCATGCTGTCCAGCGTCGCCGACATGACCAGGATCTTGATATCTTCCCGCAAACCCCGCTGGCTGTCGAGCGTCAGCGCAAAGCCAAGATCGCCATCAAGCGAACGTTCATGAAACTCGTCGAAAATGATGAGGCCTGTATCCGTGAGCTCGGGATCAGACTGCAGTCGCCGCGTGAGAATGCCTTCAGTGACAACCTCAATCCGCGTGCGCGCTGAAACCTTGCGCTCCAGCCTTACCGCATAGCCAACTGTTTCGCCGAGAGCTTCACCAAGGGTATCAGCCATGCGCTTTGCCGCAGCGCGCGCCGCAAGCCGGCGTGGCTCCAGCATCACGATTTTCTTTTTGCCAAGCCACGCCTCGCCCAAAAGTGCCAGCGGCACACGCGTTGTCTTGCCAGCCCCGGGTTCGGCAACAAGAATCGCTGAAGGCCGCGTGTCGAGCGCGGCCTTCAAATCCGGAATGATATTATCGACCGGAAAATGCATCACATCTCTTTGGCCCATGGCGGGTCAGCACCGGGTCGCGAAACCGTAACGGCCGCAGCGCGCATCGCATAGGCCACAGCCTCCATGAGTTCAGTTTCACCAATCGTGGCGAGTGCCTTCTTCGTCAGCAGTTTCGACTTGGACAGTTGAAACAGCAGACCCGCTGTAAACGTATCGCCAGCCCCGACTGTGTCAGCCACTTTCACCTTGGGTGCATCAGCCGCAAATCCAAAGCGCCGGGTGAACACCTCAACCCCATCCCCACCCTTGGTGATGGCAACGATCTTTGTTCCTGTCTTGAGCCACTTGCGTGCCGCGCCGGCAAAATCTTTCTTGCCTGTCATCCACTCGGTATCTTCATCCGAAATTTTTACAATGTCTGACATGGCAATCAGCCGGTTGAGCCGCGCCAGATGTCTTTTCTTGTCCTTGATCAATCCGGCACGGATGTTTGGATCAAGCGAGATCACCCGGCGTTTGGATTCCCGCTTCAACAGCGTTTCATATGTGCCGCCGCAGGGTTCCGGAATGAGACTTATCGAGCCGAAATGCAAGGCCTGTGTCGCAGCGGGTAATTTTGGAATATCGGCTTTCACCAGATTGCGACCCGACGAGTTATCATCGACAAAGGAATAGCGCGCATGGCCATTCACCAGTTTGACGAAAGCAAGCGTGGTGTGATTGTCCTTCAACCGGCAGAATTTCGTGTCTACCTTGCTGGCCTTCATGCCAGCGATGAGTTGGTCGCCGAAGAAGTCTTTTGACACACCGGCAAACAGGCCGACTTTCGCACCCAACCGCCCAAGTGCAATGGCCGTGTTATAGACCGACCCGCCATTGACTGGCAGGTAGCAGCCTTGTCCGTCCGCGGTTTCCCGCGGCAAAAAGTCGATGAGGGCTTCCCCGCAACACAAGATCATCCATTCCTCCCCTGAGTGTTCCCAATAAATCACGCCAATTGACCAATTGCCAGAGCCAAATCACTCGGCTAGATGAGGGGCCGATTTGACTGACGCAACTCAATCACGCGAAAGGCCACTATGACCACGCGCATCATTCCCGTAGACCAGTTTGACCTCGTTGTATTTGGTGCCACTGGCGATCTGGCGCAACGCAAGCTGATTCCCGCCTTGTTTCATCGCGATGGCCAGGGCCAGATTCCGCAAGGTGCCCGCATCATCGGCTCGTCGCGCCGCGCAATGACTGACCAGGAGTTCCGGGACTTTGCCCAGAAAGCGCTGGAAACGCATGTAAAGCCCGAATATCGCACCGCCGAGTTGATGTCGCGGTTCCTCAGCCGACTGTCCTACGTAGCCGCCGAACCGGGTGTCGACACCGGCTGGCCCAATCTCGCACAATTGCTGATCGAGCGGGAAAATGTGGTGCGGGTATTTTATCTGGCAGTGGGCCCGGATCTCTTTGGCCCGATTTGCGACCGTCTCGGCAAACACGGCTTGGTCACGCCAAATTCCCGCGTTGTTGTCGAAAAGCCGCTTGGCAAGGATGGCGCATCGGCGGAGAGTCTCAACGACCAGATTGGTCGCGTCTTCAAGGAACCATCTATCTATCGTATCGATCATTATCTCGGCAAGGAAACCGTGCAGAACCTCATGGTGCTGCGCTTTGCCAACGCGCTGTTCGAACCCTTGTGGAATAACAGCCACATCGACAACGTACAGATTACTGTAGCCGAAACACTCGGCGTTGAAGGCCGGGCCGGCTACTATGATACATCGGGTGCATTGCGAGACATGGTGCAGAACCACATTCTGCAATTGCTGTGCCTTGTTGCCATGGAGCCGCCGGTGTCAATGGATGCCGACGGCGTGCGCGATGAAAAATTGAAAGTGTTGAAATCGCTGAAGCGCATTCCGCTCGACAAGATGGACACCAGCATTGTGCGCGGCCAATACAAGTCTGGCGCGTCGTCAACGGGGGCCGTCGGCGGCTATCTCGAAGAACTCGGCAACCCCGACTCCAAAACCGAAACCTTCGTGGCATTGAAGGCGGAAATCGCAAACTGGCGTTGGTCCGGTGTGCCGTTCTATTTGCGCACCGGCAAACGCCTGCAATCGCGCGTGTCCGAGATTGCAGTCCAGTTCAAGCCGGTCTCGCATTCGATTTTTGACGCCAGTGTCGGCCCCGTTCTGGCCAATCGGCTCGTGTTGCGCCTGCAGCCTGATGAAGGCGTGAAGCTCTGGCTCATGATCAAGGATCCGGGTCCGGGTGGCGTGCGGCTCCAGCATGTTCCCCTCGATATGACCTTTGCCGAAGCCTTCGACGTGCGCAACCCCGACGCTTACGAGCGCCTGCTCATGGACGTCGTGCGCGGCAACCAGACTCTTTTCATGCGCCGCGATGAAGTGGCCGCCGCCTGGCAATGGGTTGATCCGATTCTTGATCATTGGAAAGCATCCATGGATTCGCCCCGGCCATATACATCAGGCACCTGGGGACCGGCCGCCGCCGTGGCCCTGATCGAACGCGATGGCCGGACCTGGCATGAGGATTCTGAATGATCAGGGAGCGGATGAATTTCGAAAACCGCGACGCCTTGGCAACCAGTCTCGCGCGCAAGGTGGGCCACATCCTGTCCAGGGCAATATCCATCAAGGGATTTGCCCAGCTTGCCGTTTCCGGCGGCACCACGCCGGTTCTGTTCTTCGAACATTTGTCCCGCATCCATTTGAGTTGGGAAAAGGTCACCATTACTTTGATCGACGAACGCCAGGTGCCGGAAGACAGCCCGCGGTCAAACGCCAGGCTGGTCCGCCAACACCTGTTGCAAAATGCCGCAAGGGCTGCGCGCTTTGTACCGCTTTTCGCCAACCCGGACGCAGCACATCTGGGTCCTTTTTGCGTCGCGGTTCTTGGCATGGGAGCGGACGGCCATACAGCCTCGTACTTCCCGGGCGGGGATACCCTCAAGGAAGCTTTGGACCCAACAGGCACCAAGCCCCTGATCGAGATTTCAGCACCAGGGGCAGGTGAACCACGCATCACATTCACCCTTCCACATCTTCTGTCAGCCAATTACCTGGCGCTTCACATTGAGGGCAAGGAAAAGCTTGAAGTGCTGGAAAAAGCCGCAAGCCGGTACCGATATCATGGAAATGCCGATCCGGGCCATTCTGGCCTCGCAACATTCACTCGATATCTATTGGTGTCCTTGATGTCTGTCACTCAAATCGTATCAGCCGTCACCGAAAAGATCATCGACCGCAGCAAACAGTCGCGTCGCCGCTACCTCGACAGGATTGAACAGGCCCGCAGCCAGCAGCCGCAGCGAAAATCCCTCGGCTGCGCATCGCTGGCGCATGGTTTTGCCGCCTGCAACACCCACGACAAGGACGAGTTGCGCAATGGCGCAGGCCCGAACCTTGCCATCGTTACCTCCTACAACGACATGCTCTCGGCCCATCAGCCGTTTGAAACCTATCCCGAAATCATCCGTGACGCAGCCCGTGCTGCGGGCGGCACGGCACAGGTGGCAGGCGGTGTTCCGGCCATGTGTGACGGCGTCACGCAAGGCGAAAAGGGTATGGAGCTTTCGCTCTTTTCGCGCGATGTGATTGCCCTCTCGACCGCTGTGGCTCTGTCGCACCAGATGTTTGATGCCGCAGTCTATCTCGGCGTTTGTGACAAGATCGTGCCAGGCCTCATCATCGGAGCCTTGTCATTCGGACATCTTCCCGCCGTCTTCATTCCCGCAGGCCCCATGACATCGGGGATGCCCAATGACGAAAAATCAAGGATCCGCCAGCTCTACACCGAAGGCAAGATCGGCCGCGCAGAATTGCTCGAAGCGGAGGCGCAAAGTTACCACGGTCCCGGCACCTGCACTTTCTATGGCACGGCAAATTCAAACCAGTTGCTGATGGAAATCATGGGCCTGCATTTGCCAGGGACGACATTTGTGAATCCTGGCACCAGCCTTCGTGATGCCATCACCCGCGCCTCCACCAAGCGCGCTTTGTCCATTACGGCACAAGGCAACGAATACACCCCGATCGGGCTCATCTACGATGAAAAGGCCGTTGTGAACGGCGTCGTCGGATTGCTGGCCACAGGTGGATCTACCAATCACACCATGCACCTGATTGCCATGGCGGCAGCGGCAGGCATTATCCTCACCTGGGACGACCTTGCGGCATTGTCGCAAACAGTACCGCTCCTCACACGCATCTATCCCAACGGCATGGCCGACGTGAACCATTTCAACGCGGCTGGTGGCACCGGCTATCTCATCCGCGAATTGCTGGGTGCTGGCCTCGTGCACAAGGATGTGCGCACCATCATGGGCACTGGCCTCGATGGTTATCTGGTCGAGCCAAAACTGCAAGGCAACGAACTCGCCTGGAGCGCGGCTGCAACCAGGTCCGGTGATGAAACCGTGTTGCGCGCAGTCAGCGATCCGTTCCAGAAAACCGGAGGCCTCAATGTCCTGTCCGGCAACCTTGGTCGCAGTGTCATCAAGACATCGGCCATCAAGGAAGAACGTCACGTCATCGAAGCTCCGGCCCGTGTGTTTCATTCCCAGGAAGCCCTGATGTCGGCCTTCAAGGCCAATGAATTGAACTGCGATGTGGTGGCAGTGGTCCGCTTTCAGGGGCCAAAAGCCAATGGCATGCCGGAACTTCACCGCATGACACCACCGCTTGCGATTCTGCAGGAGCGCGGATTGAAAGTGGCCCTCGTCACCGATGGCCGCATGTCAGGCGCATCAGGAAAAGTGCCAGCCGCAATCCACGTCACACCGGAAGCAGCCGACGGCGGTCCCATTGCCAAAGTCCGGGACGGTGACATGATCCGCCTCGATGCTGTCAAAGGCACACTCCAGGTCCTGATCGACGAAAAGGAATTTGCCGCAAGAGCGCCCGTCGTGATTGACCTGTCAAACAATGAAGCTGGCGTCGGTCGCGAACTCTTTGCAAATTTCAGAAAATTAACCGGCCGCGCTGATCAAGGCGCATCCATATTCGAGGTCGCATGATGTCAGGTCAAAGGCAAAAAGGTTTGGAAGCATCACTGAACAAGGCCCCCGTTGTGCCGGTCATGGTGATCGAAAGCGTCGGACAGGCAGTGCCGCTGGCCCGTGCCTTGGTGCAGGGCGGCCTTCCGGTTCTGGAAATCACTTTACGCACCGCAGCCGCAATGGACTGCATCAAGGCCATCATCGCCGAGGTCGAGGGCGCGATCATTGGCGCAGGCACAGTGCTGACACCTCAGCAATTGCGTGACTGCGAAAAAATTGGCTGCCAGTTTGCCGTCTCGCCGGGGTCAAGCCCGAAGCTTCTCGAAGCAGCAGAAGATTGCAGCATGGCGCTGTTGCCAGGTGGCGTTACGGCAACCGAATGCATGGCATTGCTGGAACACGGCTACACGATCCAGAAATTCTTCCCCGCCGAACCTGCCGGTGGATCCGTCTATCTCTCATCACTGGCCCAACCCCTGCCGCAGGTGAAATTCTGCCCCACTGGCGGCATCACGCCGCAAATCGCTCCGAATTATCTCAAGCTCGCCAATGTCATCACCATTGGCGGTTCATGGATGGCCCCGAAAAATCTTGTGGCAGCTGGTGACTGGGCGGCAATCGAAAAACTCGCAAGTGCTGCAGCCGGGCTTCGTTGACTCTAAAGCTGCCGCTTGTTCATTGCCTCGACATAACGTTCGATCGCCAGTGCCACCGTTGAAAGCCCCTGCCGCCAGTACAGCACAAGGCTGACGAACAGCGTCACACCAATCGAAATGGCGGGTCCCGCAAACAGGAAAAGGGCGGCGATGGCAAAATAGAATCCGCGGATGCCGTTGTTCAGACTCTTCACCGCTTCCGTCAACACTGTCGCTGTCTGGTCTATCATCACTTGCGAATGCGTATCTTCGCTCGGCGCTTCCGGCAAGCCCCCGATCATCGCCAGCGTATAGGCCAGCTTGCGCAGCGAATATGTAAAACTGAAAAACGCAAATGCCATGATCAGCGTCAATGTTGCAAAGTGGATGGTGAACAGCTGCAATGTCGTCTGCGGAAAAAACGGGATGGCGAGCATCGTCGCATGAAGGTGGTTGATGCCGGCCAGGGTGCCCACGAGCCCGGCGAGCACGATCAGCGTGGCCGAACCGAAGTAAGACATCTGCCCCGCAATATGCCCAAGCAGGATGCCATCAAACACCCGGTTCTCGCGTTTTGCCTGAATGACATTGCGCATCCATTTCATCCGCACCACATGCAGCTGCGAATTCAGCGAGCCTTGTGCAAAGGTCGCTAGAATTGGCCCATAGCCAGCCCACATGGCAAAAATGAGCGCAATGGCAACAACACGCCAGATTGTCAGATCAGCTGGCATCGACCTTATCCATGAATTTCCCTGATCGTATGCGCCTTGATTCCCGCTGCGCGTTCCAAAGCATAATTGAGATTGAATACAGAACTTGCAAGGAACACGGGCGAGCCGTCAAGGTCCATTGCAATGGCAGAGCGGTTGGCAATTGTGAACTCATCAAGTTTCTTGTCATCCTCTGCGGAAATCCAGCGCAGCACGTCGAACCGCGTCGTTTCAAAATCAACCGGCACGCCATACTCATGCTTCAGCCGGTCTGCCAGAACATCGAGCTGTAACGCTCCAACCACACCGACAATGGCACCTGAGCCATCCACCGGCGTAAAAAGTTGCACAACACCTTCTTCCGCCAGCTCTTCCAAAGCTGAACGCAGCTTCTTCGCTTTCATCGGATCGCCGAGCCGGACGCGGCGCAGGATTTCAGGAGCAAAACTCGGAACCCCTGTGAACACGAGATGCTCACCTTCCGTCAGCGTATCGCCAATGCGCAGCACCCCGTGATTGGGAATGCCGACAACGTCACCGGCAAAGGCTTCTTCCGCCAGTGATCGGTCCTGGGCGAAAAAGAATTGCGGAGCATTGAGCGCCAGCGATTTTCCCGTCCGCACGATTGTTGTGCGCATGCCACGCGTCAGCTTGCCGGAACACACGCGCATGAAGGCAATGCGGTCGCGGTGATTGGGATCCATGTTCGCCTGGATCTTGAACACCACGCCGGTAAGTTTTGGCTCGGTCGCCTTGACCTCGCGCGAGCGCGCTTTCTGGTCACGGGGCGCTGGTGCATATTTGATCAGTGCTTCGAGGAGATCACGCACGCCGAAATTCTTGATCGCCGAGCCGAAATATACCGGCGACATGTGGCCTTCCAGAAACGCCTGCCGGTCAAAGCCGCGCGCAACATCCGAAACCAGCGAAATCTCGTCCTGGAAATGCTGTTCCGAACCGGGCTGCAACAATGCAGTGACCTTTGGATCGTCAGGCCCGGAGACAACCTCGCCTGCAGCATCTGCTTCGAGCTTGCGAATGCGCGGTTCAATGAGATCGAACGTGCCGGCAAAATGCTTGCCGAGGCCAACCGGCCACACCATCGGTACCGCCGTCAGCGCCAGGCCTTTCTCGATCTCGTCGATGAGGTCGAGCGGCTCGCGCGTTTCGCGGTCCAGCTTGTTGATGAAAGTGACAATCGGAATGTCGCGCAAGCGGCAGATTTCGAACAGCTTGCGCGTCCGGTCTTCGATGCCCTTGGCACCGTCGATCACCATCACTGCGGCGTCAACTGCCGTCAGTGTGCGATATGTGTCTTCCGAGAAGTCTTCATGGCCCGGCGTATCGAGCAGGTTAAAAACCGACCCGCCATACTCAAAGGTCATCACCGATGTCACGACCGAAATGCCGCGCGCCCGCTCAATCGCCATCCAGTCCGAGCGTGTACGCCTGCGGTCACCCTTGGCGCGCACTTGCCCGGCCAACTGAATGGCACCACCGAACAGCAAGAGCTTTTCGGTCAATGTCGTCTTGCCGGCGTCAGGATGCGAGATGATGGCGAAGGTGCGCCGCCGCGCCACTTCTTGTGGAATGCTGAGAGTCAATTCAAAGGTCCAATCGCTATTTTGAATGAGCGCGATAGTCCATGACGCCAAAATCAGCAAGAAAAATGAAAAAAATCCTTGACAAGGATAGATAAGTGTTGCTATATTGTTCTCAGTTTTTGGGAAACCTGCAGGAATTCCACGGACCGGCTGTTTGACATCGTGAATCAGGGCTCAGGATCTGGAGCGGAAATCAGTTTCAAGCGCCGAGGCAAACCACCGTTGCCCGGAGCCTTGGGCTATGGCAGTGAGGCAGGTGTGAGGGAATTGAGGAGATGGCATGACAAATCTTGCACTTTTGGGCGATATCGGCGGCACCAACTCACGCTTCGGCCTTATCGAGCTGGGCAGCATGGCGGTGCGCGATGTCGAGGTCTTGAAGAATGACAACTACAAGAGTCTCGAAGATGCCCTGTCTTTCTATGTCGAAAGGCGCGGCATAACTGAACTCGCGGCCGCCGCCGTGGACGTGGCAGCCCCGGTGGACCGCGAGCAGATCACGCTCACCAACCGCGACTGGACCTTCAGCGCGGAGAGCTTGCGCAAGGCCGCGCGCGCCAGAAGATTTAAATTGCTGAACGACTTCGAAGCGCTGGCCTGGTCGCTGCCCCACATCGCTGAGGCAGATCTTGTGCAACTCGGCGGCACCAGGTTGGACAAGCCCCATCTCAAGGTCGTCCTCGGTCCGGGCACCGGCTTGGGCGGTGCAATGCTCACACCGAAGCCCGATGGTGGCTGGATGCCCATCCCTGGCGAATTGGGCCACATGACATTGCCCGTCACCACCAGCGAGGAACTGGCCCTGAAAGACAGGATTGTCGGCAAAGACAAGTTTGCCGAGGTCGAAGATGTGCTGACTGGCCCCGGTATGCTGGCACTTTACAAGGCGATTGCCGATGAACCAAGCCTGGCCACACCCGAAGCCGTGATGCAGGCCGGACTCGCCGGTAGCGACGCGGCAGCGGTCAAGACGCTCGATCATTTCATGACATTCCTCATGCGCCTTGCGGGTGATGCGGCCATGGGCCTGCAGGCGCGGGGCGGCGTCTATCTCGCGGGCGGCATCGTGCCGTCGCTCGCCGGAAAACTGAAAGCGCCAAAATACCGCGAGGTTTTCGAAGACAAGGGCCGCATATCCGGTGTCATGAAACCGATCCCGGTTTACGTCATCACCGACAAGTTCCCGGCCTTCAAGGGCTGTGCCGCAGCATTGAATGGATAGATCATGAGCGAAGTACTCGTCATCATCGACATGCAGAATGATTTCTGCCCTGGCGGACATCTTGCTGTGAATGGCGGCGATGAAATCGTGGAACCGATCAACAAGCTGGCGAAAGCCTTCCGCCATGTCGTGCTTACGCAAGATTGGCATCCCGAAGGTCATTCGTCTTTCGCCTCCCAGCACCAGGGTGCAGCGCCCTTCACCCAGATCACGATGCCCTACGGCCCGCAAACCCTGTGGCCCGATCATTGCATAATCGGCTCAAGAGGTGCGGAGTTTCACGCCGCGCTCGACGTGCCCCACGCCGAACTGATCATTCGAAAAGGTTTCCGCAAACCCATCGACAGCTATTCGGCCTTCTTCGAAAATGACCACAAGACGCCAACCGGCCTTGGCGGATATTTGAAGGAACGCGGTTTCACCAAGGCGATATTTGTGGGGTTGGCCTTTGATTATTGCGTACGCTACTCCGCCGAAGACGCAAGATCGCTTGGCTTCAATGTGGAAGTCATCGAACGGCTGACACGCGCCATTGACCTTGGCGGCACGGCAGCGCAGACACGCACCAGCTTTGCCGAAAGAGGAATTGTATTGCAATGAAACTTGCCTTCGCAGCATTTGAACCGGTGACACTTCCCGTTCTGGGAACCAACGAGCGTTTTCCCTTGCACCGCATCTATTGTGTGGGCCGGAACTACAACGACCACGTGAAAGAAATGGGCGGTGTTGTTGGCCGTGATCCACCGTTCTTCTTTTCCAAGCCCAATGACGCTGCTGTCAACGATGGGCGTTTCCCTTATCCGGCGATGAGCAAGGATGTGCATCACGAACTCGAACTGGTTGTCGCCCTGGGGCCGGATGCGAGGATTTTTGGCTACGCCGTCGGCATCGACTTTACTCGCCGCGATTTGCAGGCCGAAGCCAAGAAGCTGGGCCGTGCCTGGGACACGTCAAAATCATTCGACTTCTCTGCGCCAACCAGTGCCATCGCACCGCGCACCGACGTCCTGCGTAACGGTGCCATGAGCCTTGATGTCAACGGCGCGCGCCGCCAGACTGGAAATGTCAGCGATATGATCTGGGCCGTGGATGAGATCATCGCGGAGCTTGGCAAGTTTTTTATCCTGAAACCGGGCGACATCATTTTCACCGGAACGCCAGCTGGTGTCGGCGCGGTTGTGCGCGGTGACCGTGTCTCGGCAAGAATCGAAAGCATCGGGGAACTCACTGTCGACGTTGTTTGACACGTGAGCACGCCGCAGTCAGGAGCAGTGCGGGGCATCGTGATGATGTGCCTGGCGATGATCGTCTTCACGTCACTCGATACGCAAGCCAAGCATCTCGTGCTCGGAGGGTTTCCGGGACCGGTTGGTGTATTTTTCCGCTACGCCATCAACGTGGTGATTGCAGTTGCCGTGATTGCCTGGTCAGGCACGCTCGCGTCCTTTTCGACCCGCCATCCCTGGCTCCAGGCCTTGCGCGGCCTCATGCTGATGTTGTCGACATTTCTGAATTTCACTGCGATGTTCTATCTGCAATTGGTCCAGACAGCAGCCATCTTCTTTACCATACCGCTCTTTGTCTGCATATTGTCCGTCCCGTTTCTCGGTGAAAGGGTGGGATGGCGGCGTTGGCTGGCTGTAGCCATCGGTTTTGTCGGAGTTCTTGTGGTGATGCGACCGGGCACCATGCATTTCCATTGGGCCATGATCCTGTCAATCGGAGCCTCAATCTGCGGCTCCATCTACAATCTCGCCACGCGCAAGGTGGGCGGTCACGATTCCGCGGAAACCTCGGTCTTCTATGCCGGTCTCTTCGGCGCCTTGGGAAGTGCAACGACACTGCCCTGGACGTGGGTGATGCCGCATGGTCTGCAATGGTTGTTCCTGCTGGGCATGGGCATGGCTGGTGCGGGCGGCCATTACCTTCTCACCCAGGCTCACCGCCTCGCCCCAGCCTCGCTGCTGGCACCATTTATCTATACGCAGATCATCTGGATGACACTGTCGGGGTATTTGTTCTTCGGAGACGTGCCCGACCACTGGACAGTGATCGGCGCAAGCATCGTGGTATTGAGCGGGCTCTTCGTTTTCGCCCGTGAGCGCAAGCTCGGCCGCGAAACGACAGTTGCCGCACCAGCAGACTAGGGCGGCATGTTCTTAAGCCAGAACGTATGCCGTCTTCACCGCTGTATAGAATTCCGCCGCATAACGCCCCTGTTCACGCGGTCCATAGCTTGAACCCTTTCGGCCGCCGAATGGCACATGATAGTCAACGCCAGCCGTTGGCAGGTTCACCATCACCATGCCGGCTTGCGATTTCTTGCGGAAATCCGTCGCTGCCTTGAGCGATGTCGTATAGATTCCTGACGACAACCCGAACTCCGTGTCATTCGCCACGGCAAGAGCTTCATCGTAGCTGTCAACCTTGATCACCGTTGCCACCGGTCCGAAAATTTCCTCGCGGTTGATGCGCATGTCATTCCTGGTTTTCACAAACAGGGCAGGGGAGAGGTAGTGTCCCTTGGTGTCGCGGTTCAGCCGTTCCCCACCCCAGGCAAGCTCGGCCCCCTCCCTGCGCCCGACGTCGATATACATCTCATCCTGCTTCAGTTGCGCTTCGTCCGCGACCGGACCTATTTGCGTGCCATCTTTCAGCGCGTGGTCAACCTTCAGGGCCTTCATTGCGGCAATGACTTTCTCGACGAACTGGTCATGCACTTTTGCCTCGACGATCAGACGCGACGACGCCGTGCAACGCTGCCCGGTCTGGAAGAACGCGCCATCAACGGCACCGGCCACTGCCGCATCGATATTGGCATCATTGAGCACGACGAGCGGATTCTTTCCGCCCATCTCCAGCTGGAACTTGGCGCCGCGCTTCACACACGCTTCAGCGACCTTGGCGCCGGTGCCAACTGAACCCGTGAACGAAACCGCATGCACATCCCGTGAGGCGAGCATCGTTTCACCCACAACCGAGCCCCGCCCCATCACCAGATTGAGCACGCCTCTTGGCAGGCCACTGCGCGATGCGATCTCGACCAGCGCCCAGGCCGACCCCGGCACCAGATCAGCTGGCTTGAACACGACAGTGTTTCCAAACGCGAGGGCAGGGGCAATCTTCCAGGCCGGAATGGCAATCGGAAAATTCCACGGGCAGATCAGCCCAACGACGCCAACTGGTTCGCGCGTGATGGTCACATCAACACCGGGCCGCACAGATGGCACCGCAACACCTTCTTGCCGCAGCGTTTCCTGGGCAAAAAACTTGAAGATCTGCGCCGCCCGCGCCGTTTCCATGATCCCGTTGGACAGGGGCTTGCCTTCTTCGCGCGCCAGAATTCGTCCGATCTCGTCCTTTCGCGCCAGCAATTCAACGCCGATGGCTTCGAGCGCATCAGCCCGCTGCTGCGGTGTGGTGGCCGACCAAGCAGGAAGTGCGGCCTTGGCAGCGGCGATGGCCGTTTCCGTCTGTGCCTTGTCGGCTTGCGCAAACTGGCCGATCACATCGCTCACATCCGATGGATTGATGTTGTCCTTGGCAGAAACGCCCTCGACCCATTCGCCATTGATGTAATTCTTGTGCAGCGTCATCTGGTTTCTCCCTGGTCCTGATCTTGGGCTTGTCTAGAGAGTGCCGACCAGACGTGCAAGTGACCTACAGGAGGCGCAGCATTGCTGCCCCTGCAACGATCAGAATGCCGCCAAAAATCCGCATCGGCGTGATCCGTTCTTTGAGGATATAGGCCGACATCGCAAGCCCGAAGAGCACGCTGGTTTCGCGCAAGGCTGCCACCATTGCAATCGGTGCCCGCGTCATGCACCAGATGATGATCCAGTAGGCAACTGCCGAGACAATGCCGCCACCCAAACCGGCCCTCCAATGTGGTGCAACCTCCAGCAGGATGCGCGGCCCCCGGAGCGCAATCGCCGTGATCGTGATGAAGAGACCGAAGATGAAAAACGCAAACCCGGCATATTGGGTAGGGTTGCCTGCCACGCGCGCGCCAAGTCCATCAAGCAGGGTGTAGAAACTGATCATCAATGCGGTCAGCAGGGCATAGGTTACTGCCTGCCTGTGTGTCGACAGATTGGAATTGGGTCCCATTGCCAGGCTGACCAGCCCGGCGATGACCACCAGCACCGCGATGATTTCGCCAAATGAAATGAGATCGCTGGCAAATAGCAATGATCCAATGAGCGTGAACATGGGCGCTGATCCCCGCGCGATGGGATAGGCCAGCGCAAAGTCCCCGGCTTCATAAGCCTTCGCCAGAAAATACAGGTAGAACGTATGCACAAATCCGGAAGCCAGGGCATAGGACCAGGCTGCGCGCGGCGGCAATCCATAAACTGCCATGATGCCAAGGCCCACCAGGCCCAGAACGGCTTGCAGCAGGAAGACGGCTGAGAAGCGGTCAAGCTTCATCTTGACCAGCACGTTCCACCCCGCATGCAGGAAAGCCGCAAGCAGCACGGCTAAAAATACTTGAATGTCCATCTGGGAAATCACGGTGTCCACGCAACTTGCCAGACAATGGATGAAAGATCAAAGGCCGCCATGAAGGCGGCCTGTGAACGTTTAGCTATGGCAGAGTGCCTTATCCGGTGCAGAGATTTGCAGCCGTATAGGTCGTATTCTTGTAACAGTTCAATACGTTCGAAACGCGCGGACGTTCGGTAATCACTTCACTCATTTTGACGGAGTCTGTTCCAAGTACCTTTGTGCCAAGAACATTGCCTGCAAAAGGAGTGAATTCGGCGCAAACCTTTGCAACAACCAGATCATTGCCGGCCGTCATCAGGTCGAGCATTTTCGTCAGATCGATAGCGGCAGAACATATGCCACGGTTTTTCGACCAGATCTTGGTGGCCACACCACCGACCTTGCGATAACCTTCCACCGCAATCCCGATTTCCTCGTCTTTAGGTCCTTGCACCATGATGAGATCGACAGCCTGGAAGATATCGTTAATTTTCGACGCTTCGATTGAGTCCTTGCTCTGTGTGATGACATCAGCAAGGGTGGAGGCAGCCTGCGTCAATTTTCGGTTGGTCCCGACCAGATTGGTCAGGTCGACCATGCCGATATACATCAGCAGCATGATTGGCATGATGAACGCTGTTTCAATTGCAGCGACACCGCTCGTCGATTTGAGATAACGTTTGAAAAGTTTTTTCATGGCCTTGCCGATCAGCGGAATGGTTCGTTGAGAAAAATGGAATATGCGACGAGCCGACGTGTATCGCTCTCGATGTTTCCCATTGGCGACATGAACGGGACCATGAATTTCCAGTCGAGTGTGACAAACACGGCGGTTGCAGTGCTCGCGTCGCCGTGGTTGTAGGTTCTGATCGGTGCCCCGCCTGCAGCACTTGGCCCGATCGTCAGCTTGTTTTCCGGCAAGCTGGATTTCAGCGCTGAAAAAGTGGCAGGCACAGACCTGACATAAATGCTGAGCCGTTGCTCGCAGTCCCTGATGATTGTAGCGCTGTCACAGACCTCTGCAACAAACTGGTTCGCAGTCCAGCCGTTTTTGAAGGCCTGTCCCGTCCGAATCTTGCGGCCTGCCTCCTGGACTCCCGATTGCAGCGCGAATTCCGAAAACAGCATCAGGCCGGTTTCGAACATCGACATGAAAAGCCAGAAAAATGGCGGCGCCAGCAGCGCAAACTCAACAGCTGTCGCGCCATTTTCAGCAACCACATAGGTTCTGAGGGAACGCAGCAGGGTAGTAACCGGACCAGTCATCGCCATCTCCAGAGCAGATTATTGTTCTGCTTCTCGTATCAGGCTTAACACAGGCCTCTTACGACCGCTTCAATGCGGTCATTCAAATTTTAGAAGGTTGCGCCAAACTTACTGTGGCGCGGTCGGGGCTTTCGCTTCGGTGGTTTCGCTGCCGGTTGCGAGGTCGTTCTTGGCGGCCTGCTGTTCGGCTATGCCCTTGAACCAGTCAACCTGGTCACCCGGCTGCAGATTGTACTCGCAAACCGGATCGCAGGCCATCGAGAAGCGGTTTGACGCCCGAAACAGCGTGACAGCGTTTGAAACGGACTGCTTCACGGTGACGTCAAAATTGGCAAGCTGGTTGCCCTGCATATCGAGGATGATGATGTTTGTGTTGCCATAGCCATGACCATGGACAAATACCTGGTTGCCATTGATGGAGATATCCGCAATGGAGGGGTTTCCCACCACAACCGTCCCGGGTTTCACGGCAACGCTGATCATCTGCGTCTTGTCCGACTCGATGGTGATTCCCTCCGCAGCCGCAAAGGCTGTGAGAGCAAGGTAGAAAATCATCGAGGTTGCTGTGCGTGACATGAAGGTTCTCTCGGAGTTCGATTCAATGGTCTCGAATTTGCCACGCCAATGGTGAACCCGACGTTAACGCAATTTAAAAACCTTTTCTCGTCCGCGCTTAACCCGACCTTTACGCGCCCTGTGGGATTGTTCCGTTCAAGTTAATTGGCAAATCTTCCGCAGGTTCAGGTCACAATGAATAGCACGCTTACCATGGGCATCCTTCCGGTTTTGATGATCGTGGCGGCGGCTACCGATGCCACCTCGCTCAGGATCCCAAATTGGGTTTGCGGTCTCCTGGCCCTGCTGTTCTTCCCTATGGCATTTCTCAACGGCATGTCCGGGCAAGATTTCCTCTGGCATCTCATGACCGGACTGGCCTTGTTTGCCGCAGGTTATCTGCTCTTTGCCCTGCGCTTGTTCGGGGGCGGTGACGGTAAACTGATGGCCGCTGCCGGACTTTGGTTTGGGACTGCGGATACCATGGAATTCCTGATTTATACCACGCTGGCGGGCGGTGTTTTGGTCATTGTCATCGCCTTGCTGGCAATGGTGCAGATGCACTTCGATTACACTGGCGCAAGTTTCAGCGCGTCCCTGCGCAAGCTCGCACCAAAGGTGCCTTACGGCGTGGCCTTGGCAGTTGGCGCAATTCTCGCCTTCCCCAACAGCTGGTGGATGCAGCATGTGGCCTGACATGTGTTTACGATTTGCAAACGAAATTAACCTAAAATTGACCAATCGGGCGGAATGTGGACGCTTGAATTCGTGTGTAGCGAACGAGGGTAGGACGTGAACTATGAGTAAAATGCGCATCATATTGTTTGTTTTGGCGGGCATTGCTGCGCTTGCAGCAGGCCTGATGGCGCGCAATTTTGCCAGCCAGCGTCCCAGCAAGGAAGTTGTGGTCGAAAACACGGTCAAGAAGACAGAAGTGCTGGTCGCCGCCAAGGACCTTGGACTCGGTGAAAAACTCACCGATGGCGCACTGGCCTGGAAGTCATGGCCGCTTGAAAGTGTGCAGGACGGCATGATCACCAAGGAAGCTCAGCCAGAAGCGCTGGAAAAGATGGCGCAGGGCCGTGCCCGCTTGCCGATCTATTCTGGCGAACTCATCATTGAAAAGAAGATCATTCAGGCCGGAGACAAGGGGTTCCTTGCCTCGATCTTGCCGAAAGGCATGCGCGCCATATCAGTTGCCATCTCGGAGCGCTCGTCAGCCGGCGGCTTCATTCTCCCGAATGACCGGGTCGATGTCATATTGACAAAAAAGACAAGCGCCGAAGGTGGCCAGCAGCTCGTCAACAGCGAAACCGTTCTGACCAATGTGCGCGTGCTGGCAATCAACCAGAACTACGGCAAACAGGAAGAAGGCGCTGCTGACACGATCGCCGTGGCTGAAGGCAAGACCGCCACGCTGGAACTGAATGCCCGCCAGGTTGAAGTCATGGCCCAGGTCGAATCGATGGGCGAATTGTCGCTTGCCCTGCGCTCGATTGCTGAAAACGATGGCGTGTCCATGGAAGAAATCAAGCCTGTGCTCGCCGAAAAATACATCGGCAACGGGAAATCTGGCACGACCGACACTTTGTTTGTTCGCTACGGCCGCGAAACCTACGCAACCAACCGCTGAGATCCGGGAAAACAAATGCAAAGCTCAGACAAACTCACGCGCTTCTCAAAGATGGTTAGCAGCACGCTCCTTCGTTTCATCGTCGCAACAGCGATATCCGCTACCGCTGCGCTTGTCGCACCGGCCCTGGCGACCGATGCCGACGCACCGATCACCGACGCCTCTTCGCCAGACTCAGGCTCGCAATTCGTGAGAATGGGATTGAACAAGTCGATTGTTGTACGGCTTCCCGCTGATGCACGTGATGTGATTGTCGGCAGTCCGGAAATCATCGACGCCGTGGTGCGCCGCAAGAACATGGCCTATATTTTTGCCCGCTCAGTTGGGCAATCCAACGTGTTTTTCTTTGACGCGAATGGTGAGCAAATCCTCGCATTGGACATTGAGGTTGCGGTTGACTCTTTGGCACTGAGAAAGCTCCTCAACCGAACCTTCCCGGGCACCCAGATTACGGTTGATACAGTGAATTCTGATATCGTTATCCTGGGCGGTTCGGCAAAAAACGTGCTTGAGGCCAAAAATGCGTTGGACATTGCCAGCAAATTTGCAAAATCAGGCTCGACTGACACGACGGTCAACCTCATCGACACGTTGTAAGTATCATTGGCGAAGACCAGGTGATGCTCAAGGTCAAAGTTCGTCGAAATCCAGCGTGATGTTCTCAAACAACTGGGTGTTGACCTTCAGAAAGTATTCAATATCGGGGAAAATGTCATCAACCTTGTCCAGCGTCAACCCATTCTCAGCTTGCCGGAACTCCAGATGGTCTGGCGGTGCATCTATAATGGACAATACAGGAGCGCCACGGTTTTCTGGATTGCTGCGTGCGCTTGAATCCGGATGGACTTTCGCGCACATTGGCGGAACCAAACCTGACAGCGTTGACCGGAGAATGCGCAAATTCCATGCTGGCGGACGAGATTCCCTATTCGATCTGCAGTGTTCAACCGGCGTTCATGAATGCGAAGTGACATTTCAAGGATTATGGCGTGGACTTTGCTTTCAATCCAACTTGTCTTGATGAGAATCGGATCAACCTCAAACTTGAAACCACGGTCAGTGATCTTTCGGTTGCACATCAGAGCTGGCATCCCTTCGACTTGATTCGCGCTCAACGAACACGACTTGGAACTGCCAAGTGGCGGTTCAATGATGATTGCCGGTCTGATCAACGAAACAACCCGCCAAAATATCAATGGCCTTCCCGGCCTCAAAAAACTGCCAATTCTCGGGTCAGCTTGTTCAGGAGTCGCGAGTTCCAGTCAAACGAAACTGAACTTGTTGTCATTGTGACACCGTTTCTGGTCAATCCAGTTGCCGGGAGCAAGCTCACGACGCCAGACAAGAATTTCAATCCTGCAACGGAACGTCAGTGCCTCTTCTTCGGGAAGCTGCACAAGACCTATGGCACAAGCGGAAAGGCGCCCGGCTGGCAAATACAACGGAAACGTCGGCTTTATTGTTGAGTAGTGAGAGTGAGAAACATAATCATGAGCAAATAATCCTATCGCAGGCAAGATGGCCAAACCAAAGCGGATTGGCGCTGTGCAGTCACTCGGATTTGTCTCAGGCTGTACGGCGCTGATATCGCAATGGAAGAAAAATTCCAGCCATATGCGGGTTCCGATCGCCCACCCGGTCAAGGTTGCACTCGGTGGAACGGCGCATACTGAAACCGTGTGGCGATTGGTCTGACGACTCGACCTATTCACCTTGAACAACAATCTCAGGCAATCATGGCTGCGCTGTTCAATCCAATATCGCTGCGATGGTTGCTGATCCCGACGACTTCGCAAGTCCTGGAAGAATGCCGGACCAATCAATTCCAGCTTGCGGACAACAGCCTTCGCCAAAGCCAACACCGGTCAGTCCGACAGCGCTTCGGCCTGCGGCAGGCAGCCCGGCGACCGGCGGTTCCGGCGGCACTCCGTGATGACACTGATGAATTTGATCGCGAGAACAATGACATGAACAGCACTGCGGCAACCATCGATGCGCCTCAAGCGGCAACCGAATTTCCGGTCGCCCTGATCCCCCGCATCAATATCCACGTTTTTGCGACGACCCAGGCGACCGCAACCACGGTCCAGCAGTCGTCAATCGACCGCCGGATGTCGCGCGCCCATGTCACCATTCAGCTCGGTGGCATTCCAGCTGCAGTCCAGGTTTTCCAGGGCCAACCCACGCCAAATCTGCTCGTCGTGGAATGCAACGGCGGCAGGGAGCAGGTGATGGCAGAACTCGCTTCGCTCGCCGAAGTCTGTCAGCCCGAAACCAAGGTCATCGTCGTCGGCCACGTCAACGACGTGATCCTCTATCGCGAGCTCATGCGCCAGGGGATCAGCGAGTACATTGTTGCACCGATCACGTCGCTGCAGCTCATCGAAACGATTTCGCATCTCTATAGCGACCCGAAGGCAGCGCCGCTTGGACGAATCCTGGCTTTTATCGGTGCCAAGGGTGGTGTCGGCTCAAGTTCCATCGCCCACAACATGGCCTGGCACCTGTCGCAGGTGAATTCGATTGAGACGACACTGACTGACCTTGACCTTGCTTTCGGCACTGCATCTCTGAACTTCAACCACGATGGCGTCGGCAACATCTTTGAAGCCCTGTCCGCACCAGACCGCGTCGACAATACCCTGATTGACCGCCTCATGAGCAAAGTCGGCGATAAACTCAATTTGCTGAACGGCCCCGGCGGCGTCGAGCGCGATTACCCGCTTGAGCCCCATGCGGTGGAAAATGTTTTGAATGTCGTTCGCTACAGCTCGCCAATTGTCGTTGTGGATTGCCCGAATGTCTGGACGCCTTGGGTCAAGTACACCCTGCTGAACGCTGACGAACTCGTGATCACGGCAACACCGGAGCTGCCAAGCTTGCGCAACGCCAAGAGTCTGATTGACCTTCTGCGCCAGCAGCGGCCCAATGATCGCCCACCCCGCTTGATCATCAATCAGGTCGGCGTGCCAAAGCGTCCGGAAATTCCAGTGGCCGAGTTTGCCAAGGCGCTTGGTGTGGAAGCCACCGCCATAATTCCATACGACCCGCAGTCGTTTGGAACGGCACAGGGCAACGGCCAGATGATTTTCGAAGTTGCACCAAAGTCGAAAGCCGCTGAAGCGCTGCGTTCACTCGCCAACAGCTTCGTTGGCGGGGCGAAACCATCCAAACCTGAAAAGAAGTCGGGCATGTCTTCAATATTCAGCAGCCTGCCACTGATGAAAAAGAAAAAATAAGGATTTCTAATGTTCGGCAAGAGAACCGATAGCGGATCACTTCCCAACACCGCCCTGCCGCCCGGCCCGGCGGCGGCTGCGGCTGCCCAGGTTGCACCAGCGTCGATTCCGGATCTTCAGATCGGAGCCCGGCCCACAACACCGGCCGCCGCTGCAAGACCGGCGGCTCCGCCACCGCAGCCGGTTGAGGCGCGTCCCAAGTCGGAAAACTACTACGATATCAAAAGCACGATCTTCAACGCGTTGATCGATGCCATTGATCTCACGCAGTTGGCCCAGTTGGACCGCGGCGCTGCACGCGATGAAATCCGCGACATTGTCAACGAGATCATCGCGATCAAAGACGTGGTCATGTCGATTGCCGAGCAGGAAGAATTGCTCGAGGATATCTGCAACGACGTTCTCGGCTTTGGCCCGTTGGAACCTTTGCTGGCACGTGATGACATTGCCGATATCATGGTCAATGGCTCCGGTGTGGTCTTCATCGAAGTCGGCGGCAAGATGCAGAAGACCGGCGTGCGCTTCCGCGACAATGGCCAGCTTCTCAACATTTGCCAGCGCATTGTGAGCCAGGTCGGTCGTCGTGTCGACGAAGCAAGTCCGATCTGCGACGCGCGTTTGATGGACGGCTCACGCGTCAACGTCATCGTTCCGCCACTCGCCATCGACGGCCCTGCACTGACCATTCGTAAGTTCAAGAAGGATCGCCTCAAGCTTTCCGATTTGACACGGTTCAAGTCGATCACACCGGAGGGTGCAACCATCCTCGAAATCGTCGGGCGCGTTCGTTGCAACGTCCTGATCTCTGGTGGTACCGGCTCCGGCAAAACCACTCTGCTCAATTGTCTTACGGGTCACATTGACCATGATGAGCGCATCATCACCTGCGAAGACGCAGCCGAACTTCAATTGCAGCAGCCGCACGTCGTGCGCCTCGAAACCCGTCCGCCAAATCTTGAGGGCGAAGGCGCCATCACGATGCGCGATCTCGTCAAGAACTGTCTGCGTATGCGCCCTGAACGCATCATCGTCGGCGAAGTCCGCGGCCCGGAAGCATTCGATTTGCTCCAGGCCATGAACACGGGTCACGACGGTTCCATGGGGACGCTCCACGCCAACTCGCCGCGCGAAGCCATTTCCCGTCTTGAATCCATGATCACCATGGGTGGCTTTGCTTTGCCTTCCAAGACCATCAAGGAAATGATCTGCGGATCGATCGACGTCATTGTGCAGGCAACGCGTCTGCGTGACGGTACCCGCAAAATCACCCATGTCACCGAAGTTGTTGGCATGGAAGGCGACGTGATCATCACGCAAGACCTTTTCGTTTACGAAATCGAAGGTGAAGATGCCAATGGCAAGATCATTGGGCGTCATCGTTCGACTGGCATTGCACGTCCGCATTTCTGGGATCGTGCCCGCTATTACAATGAAGAACGACGACTGGCTGACGCACTGGAAAAGGCTGAAGCCCGCGGCACAACCAATGACTAGGATGGCCTGACGGAGATGGAATATTTCGGCAGTAATCTGACTGGCGTTGCATTTGCGTTCGTCGTGGCTGTTGCCGTCGGCGGCCTCGTCATAGCACTTCTCCTGCCGCTGTTCTCAAACTCGCTTGCCGAATCGCGTACCAAGGCCGTTGCCGGTGGCAAGGAAATGGGCACCAGGCTGACGGGCTTGCGCGCGCGCCTTGTCGAAGAATCCAAGGACGGCCGCCGCCGCCAGATTCAGGATTCACTCAAGCAACTTGAAGACAAGGAAAAGGAGCGCAAAAAGAAACTCACCTTGCGCAACCAGATTTCGCAGGCCGGATTCGATTTTTCCACCCGGACCTTTTGGTTCTTTTCAGCTATTTCGGCAGTCGCCTTTGCCGTGGCCCCAATATTCATGGGCGCACCACCCTATATTGGCCTGGGTACAGCTTTTGTCGGATTTCTCGGATTTCCCCGCTGGTTCCTGGCGCATTTCCGCAAGCGTCGGCAGAACAAGTTCATCAATGATTTTGCGGATGCGATCGACGTCATGGTGCGCGGCCTGAAGGCCGGCCTGCCGGTTTCCGAAGCCATGAAAATCATTGCCAGCGAATCTGGCGATCCAGTCGGTCCCGAGTTCATGGAAGTGGTTGAGGGTCAGCGCGTCGGCATTTCCATTGACCAGGGCATCGAGCGCATGGTTGACCGCATTCCCCTGGCGGAAGTGAACTTCCTCGCAATCGTCATGGCAATTCAGTCGAAGACCGGTGGTAACCTGTCGGAGGCTCTGAGCAATCTGTCACGCGTCTTGCGCGATCGCAAGAAAATGAAAGCCAAAGTCCAGGCCGTGAGCCAGGAAGCAAAATCGTCGGCTGCAATTATTGGTTCGTTGCCATTCATCATGATCACGGCCGTGTGGTTCCTCAACCCGGGCTACCTGGATCCATTGTTCACGACGCAGATTGGCAATATCCTGGTTTTCGCCAGCGCGGGTTGGATGACAATTGGTGTTCTGGTCATGCGCAAGATGATCCAGTTCGAAATCTGATCACAGGCAGCGCAACATGGTCAACTTGTTCTTCAACATGATGCAGCCCGAGGTGCTTTTCACCTTGCTGATCGGTTTTGCTGTTTTCGGCACGATTGTGACTGTCTCAGCTCCCCTCATGGAGAGCGACAAGCTCAAGACGCGCATGAAGGGACTGACAGTCGAGCGCGACAAACTGCGTGCCCAGCAGCGCGCGGCACTCGAGGCGGGCAACCCGCGCCTCCGGCAGAAGCAAAAGGGAACTGTCTACCAGCAGCTCGTTGATCTTCTGAACCTGCGGAAACTTTTTGAAACGGAAAGCTCGCGTGATCTTCTGCGCCAGGCCGGTTTCCGCAATGAAAGCCACCACATTACATTCATGGCGTCACGTGTCATTACGCCGATATTCCTTGGCATTGTTGCCTTCATCTATTCGAACGTCCTGCTCGCTGACCGCATGACACCAACAATGCGCATGGTTGCGACCATCGGTGCAATGGGTCTTGGTTTTTATCTGCCAATCATAATTGTGAAGAACTACGCTCAAAAGCGGCAGACGTCCGTCAAGCGCGCCTGGTCTGATGCGCTGGACTTGCTGCTGATCTGCGTGGAATTGGGGATGGCCCTTGAGCCGTCAATGTCCCGTGTGGCCCGTGAAATTGGCAGCCAGTCCATTCCATTGGCCGAAGAACTTACCTTGACTGTTGCCGAACTTTCCTACCTCCAGGATCGCCGCAAGGCGCTCGAAAACCTCGGCAAGCGTACAGGACTCGAGACAGTCAAATCGGTCGTCACAAGCCTTATCCAGTCCGAGCGTTACGGTACGCCGCTGGGTTCGGCCCTTCGCGTTCTGGCACAGGAAAATCGCGACTCCCGCATGTCGGAAGCTGAAAAAAAGGCTGCCGCATTGCCTCCGAAATTGACTGTTCCAATGATCTTGTTCTTCTTGCCCGTCATTTTCGTCGTGCTCTTGGGCCCGGCCATCATTCTGGTGATGAAGGCGCAGTAGCATTGCGGTGAAGCGTGTCTGTTCGCGGGATTTGAACCCGTGACATACCATGGCTGGTTTTCCGCCAATGGAACGGCTTGAAGTAGCTTTCATAGAGCGCAATGATTGCAGCTGGCATCAACAACATCCAGTATGCCGGCATGCTTGCAAGTGTGAGGGCTGCCCCCTTGAAAGGACGCCGTCTCAGCCCCTTTCGCCCGATCAGGACCGCCGTCACGTGACTTGTGACGAACAGTGCAACTGCAACACCAAGCACGATATCAGCATAGGTCATCGCGTTCTCGGGCCGAGGCAAGAAGACAAAGTCAATCGCCAGTCTGATGAGGAACAGCGGATAAAGCAATGCAGACAGGAAAACCCCCAACGTCATCGCAGTGACCGACCAGAGCCCAGAAGGTCCAAGTTCAAGCCAGGCTTGCCTGGGATGCCGAAGGTGAACAAACCACGTCAAAAGGAATCCCTTGAGCCACCGGCTGCGCTGCTTGATCCAGCTGCCGAGATGGATGTTGGCTTCCTCGAATGTCGTGCTGTCGATGACCCCGGAGCGATAGCCAAAACGGACCAGTCGCACACCGAGGTCGGCATCTTCGGTGACATTGTATGGATCCCAGGCGCCGACTTTCTCCAGGATATGCCTGCGAAAGTGATTCGATGTACCTCCAAGCGGCAGTGGCAGCCGTTCCGCCGCAAGGCTCGGTAGCATGACATTGAAAAGGGAGGCGTACTCTGCTGTGAATTGGCGGCTCATCCAGTTTTCAGAGCTGTTGAAGAAAGTCAGTTCAGCCTGCAGGCAGGCAACTTCGGGCGGAGACGTTGCGAAGGCCAGTGCAGCAATGCGCAGTTGTTGCGGCTCCGGAATGTCTTCGGCATCATAGATTGTCAGAAGTTCGCCGCGCGCGAAGTGCAGCGCATAATTCAGTGCCCTTGGTTTGGTTTGCGGCGTACCGCTTGGCACGACTATGACGTCAAACATGCGTCCAAGTTTGAGCCCGGCGACGGCGCGTTGCATGGCCGTGTCGGATTCCTCAAGGATAAGCTTGATGTCTAGCTTTTCGCGCGGATAGTCGAGGTCAAGCAACGCGCCAATCAACTGCCCCAGCACACTGATTTCACGATAAAGCGGAACCATCACCGTGTAACAAGGCAAAATGCCATCGCTGATGGTGTGATATTCAGCAGGAGCCGTTTTCGCCGAAGGCAGGATGCAAAGGATGCGCAAACTGACAACTGTCAGAAAAAACAGGCAGGCCGCCAGACCCATGTGGACGGCAATCAAAGGTGCACTGAGAAGGAAGCCGGGCACAGCGATGAACAGCAAGAATGCAGCAAAGAAGATGAGCTGCGAAATGCGCGGTCCACTTTTGTTGGAAAGATCGGGAAAGGATTTCTCCAGCCTGTTGCAGGCAACATCCAGCAGCTTCTTGCCGTGTACGCGTCGAATGGCCTTTTGCAGGTCTGCCGGATCAGCCACCGCGACAATCTTTAGCCCGTCGTCCCAGGCCTTCTGAAATGCACAATCAGCTGCCGCAGCATAATAGCTGCGGTGCGGCAGCCAGGCCGCCGCTACCAGCTTGTATTTCAGAACCAGATCAAGGTCTTCGGCCGATGCCCGCTGCAAGGAAGCCACGATGAGCGAATACGACATTTTTGGCAGACGTGTTGCCTGCGCTCCAAAATTCTCCGCGACATCTTCCGGTGCTCCGGCAATATTGCCCTCCAGGGGCATGTCATGATACGCCACACTACCAACCTCGTCGCCTCAACCCGAAAATGCATGAATGACCGCTGGAACAACTAAAACAATCAACCTGATGGCGAGTGCTCTGATTTGGTTGCTTGCGCAGTACGATTGTAGCGCGAAGGCCGATGGCTTCCCGCATTACCGCGGGAATGCAGTCAGCACTTTAAAGACGAGTGACGTACAGGGCTTGCGCGTAAGGCTCTTGAGCGATGCAAACTTTCCACCATTCAGTTTTCAGGATGCGAACGGCCTGCAAAAGGGGATAGCAGTGGAACTGGCCCGTAGTGCCTGCCAGTCGCTCAAGGTAACTTGCGAAATTCGACTTCTGCCATTTGATAAGTTGCTTCCAGCCCTGGAACACAATGAAGGCGACATCATTGTTTCAGGCCTCCGCACCAGCGCTGAACTCGCCGCCAAGGCTGACATGACGCGCGCGTTCTATGTCTCAAGCGGCCGCTTCGTGATCCTCAAAAACAGCAAGTTGGGTGATGCCTCAACCACGACTTTGGCGGGGCGCAACCTTGGTTATGTCAAGAACTCTACCCATGGCCTCTTCATTGAGAAATATTATTCCCGTTCCGCGCTGAAGCCTTTCGACAATACCGGTGAAATGCTAGAAGCCCTTCGCACCGATGCACTTGATGCAGCTTTTGGCGACACACTGCAGATTGGCTTCTGGTTGAATGGCAGCGCATCTGCGGAGTGCTGCACAGAACTGGGAAAGCCATTCATGGACCGCGAAACGTTTTCGCGAAATCTTGTTTTCGTTTTGCCCAAGGACCGTCAGTCACTTCGACAGGCGTTTGACCAGGCGCTCGACCTGTTGGAAGATGACGGCACGACCGCCGCAATTTTCAATCGCTATGCGCCTATGCCACTCTGGTGATTCCGGTATGTCCGGGCATGTGCCCGTTGGCAATGTCTTGCGCATGCACACCGATTGCAGCCTGATAATTTTCAAGCCCGTTCTGTGAAACAAGCTCTGCCAGTCCAGAAACAATCTTGGCGACCAATCCCGGACCTGCATATACCAGCGCCGAATAAAGCTGTACCAGCGACGCGCCCGCACAAATCTTGATCCAGGCCGAAGCGGCATCGCAAACGCCACCGACGCCAATGAGTGGAATTTGTCCGCGCGTCAGAACATGAAAGCGCGCAAGCTGCATGGTCGAAAGATCAAACAAGGGTCGGCCGGACATCCCCCCTGTTTCACCTGCGAGGCTGGATCTCAAACCTTCGCGCCCGGTTGTCGTGTTGCTGATGATCACGCCATCAACGCGCCCAAGGCACACCTGGGCAATGTCAGTCAGTTCGGCCAGTGACAGGTCAGGAGCCAGCTTCAGCAAGATGGGTGCCCGCCGCGATATGCTTTCCTGGGTCTTGGCGATGGCCCCCAGGAGGAGTGAAAGTTCATCACGCGACTGCAAGCCGCGCAAGCCAGGCGTATTCGGTGACGAAACATTGATCGTGAGATAATCTGCCACAGCCGCAAACTGCTCAACGCCTTTTGCATAATCGGCAAGGCGGTCGGCAGAGTCGCGATTGGCCCCGAGATTGACCCCGACGATGCCACCGCGCGAGCGGTTCATCAGGGCGCGGTACATCGCGTCATGGCCATTGTTGTTGAAGCCCATGCGGTTGATCACTGCCTCATCTTCCAGAAGCCGGAACAGGCGAGGTTTCGGATTGCCCTCTTGCGGCAAGGGCGTCGTGCTGCCAACTTCGACAAAGCCAAAACCAAGGCTCAGCATCTGGTCGATCACGGTGCCGTTCTTGTCAAAGCCGGCTGCCAGCCCAACCGGATTGGGAAACGCGACATTGAACAGCATGCTGGAAAGTCGTTCATCATCAGGTACCGTCGGCCTGACCGGAAGCCATCTGAGAGCTTCAAGAGCCAACAAATGCGAGCGTTCGGCGTCAGTTCTTTCAAAGACAGGTCGCAACAGTTTGAAACCAAGTTCAGCGAAGCTCATGCATGCACCTCTGCAGGAAAGTCATGGCTATTGCCGTTCCATGGCAATTCTACAGCGCTCAATGCAAGCGCAACATCGACATCGCAAAAGAGATGCGGAAACAATTGCCCTCCCCGCGATGGTTCCCATCGCAGCGCCTCTCCAAAGGCAGCACTCTCAAATGCCACCAGCAGCAGGCCAATTTGCCCGGCAAAATACCGTGACGCCGTTTCCCGCACTTGCGCACCCGTGGAAAAATGGATGAACCCATCGGCAAGATCTACGGCTGAGCCAGCATATCGCCCGGCACGCCGGGCCTCTTGCCAGTCGTCTGAGTGCAGGATTTTATAGATTTTCATTGGTTGATTCGCCCCAAATAAGCCCTGAAATAAATATCGTGTCATAGCCGAAATTAAGCTAGACAACAGGCCATATTTCAGGTATTCGTTCCTACAAAAGGACGCCAGTTAGCACACAGAGAGGCAATATGTTCAGTCACAAACAAGTTTGGAGCGCCATCGACACAGTCGCGGAGCGCTATGGATTTTCGGCATCTGGTCTGGCCAAGAAAGCTGGTCTTGATCCGACCTCGTTCAATCCGTCAAAACGAAATGGCCCTGACGGTCGCCCGCGCTGGCCGACAATGGAATCAATCTCACGTGTGTTGAACGCATCCGGCGCAAGTGTTGAAGAATTCATGGATCTCTTGTCGGGTCGCAAGGGCCAGCCTCTGCGGCGCAAGGTCATTCCGATGTTGGGTTTCGCCAAGGCAGGCAAAGGCGGATTCTTTGATGATTCAGGTTTTCCGTCGGGCAGCAGCTGGGAAGAAATCGATGTACCCGGCGTCACCGACCTTCAGGCTTACGCACTCGAGATCACCGGTGACTCCATGGAACCAGTGTATCGCGAAGGCGACACGATCATCGTCTCGCCGGCAGCAACTGTTCGCAAGGGTGACCGCGTTGTCGTGCGCACAAGTGACGGTCAGGTCATGGCCAAGATTATGCAACGCCAGACCGCAAAGACTGTTGAACTGGCATCTTTCAACAAGGAACATGAAACCAAGACACTTGAACTCAAGAACGTGGATTGGATGGCGCGCATCATTTGGGCAAGCCAGTAAGCTTGACGCCACGTAGGATTAACCGACCCTGCACAACGATGCGGGGTCTTTTTTTGCGCCGCACATCGGCAAGACACGCGAAACATTTCTGCAATCTGCCTTCAGCCTGACAATCCACTGACGAAAACAGACGCATATCTGTCAGGTTGAATATGTATTTTCGTGAATGTTCAAAGTCGCGGAATAAACGTCAAGTCCGCAGCATAGAGCAAGAGACACAGCATCGCATCGCACGCAAATGCGGGTTCAATGAACCACGCAATGGGACTGTTGTTGTCTTGTAAAACAACAACAAGAGGAATTTTCAGAATGAAGAAGACGCTTTCAATTGCTGTTCTCGCTTTTGCCGCAGGGATTGCGCCATCCTTTGCAGAAGATCTTTGCAAGGACATCGCTGAGCGCAAGTCGATGGACGATGCCAAAGCTGCTGCCGTCAAGGCGGGTTTTGCCGACATTTCCAGCATGGGCGAGGATGACGGCTGTTACGAAGCCAAGGGCCTCAATGCCGATGGCACGAAATTCGAAGTCTACATTCACCCGACGACTCTTGAAATCGTCAAGGTCAAGAACGAGGGTTGATTGTGGCTGAGACCAGCCAAAGCCTCAAGCACGAGCGGATCTGGGATCCGCTCGTCAGGCTCTTTCACTGGTCGTTGGTGGCAGCATTCGCAACCGCATGGTGGGGCAGGGGTGAATCCTGGATACACGAGGGCGCCGGAAAAATCGTCCTTATACTGATTATCTGCCGGACCATATGGGGTTTGATCGGCACTGGCGCGGCGCGCTTCGAAAACTTTATCCGCGGACCAAAGACAGTACTCCGTTACATGTTTTTGATCTTGTGCGGCAAGCCCACTCACTTTGTTGGGCACAATCCGGCGGGTGCCGCCATGATTGGCCTGATGCTGTTGACACTCGCCGTGACGGCAACGAGTGGCATTTTGATGTCAACAACGGCTCTCTGGGGCAACCCCTTGTTGGAGGCGACCCACGGTGCCGCGGCCTATGCAATGCTCTTTCTCATTGCAGGCCACCTTTTGGGTATCTTGGTTGCCGCAATCCAGCATCGCGAAAATTTGGTGCTTGCGATGATCACTGGAAAGAAGTGGGTTGCAGACAACACTATTCCCTACCTCGGGAGCGTACAGCTTGGCGACAAACCCGTCCTCATGTCGGTGGCATTTGTTGCCTTGGCAGCGGCGCTTTGGCAGGGCAGTACAACAGTTCTGAACGCCAGTGTGTGGCGCATGCACAAGACAGTTGCTGCTGAACTTGCCAAGTTGGAATGCGAAGATGCCGCGGTGCAAATGCCTCGCATCGAAATCTATCCGGCAATATTGGTAAATTACGTAATTGCATCACCATCAACCCAGGATCCGGAAATTCTCACGCTGTCATCTCGGCAAGCTCTCGAAAAGCGCCCCGCCATCGACTTCTCGGCGATCAAGGAATGGTGTGCCGGACTAAAGGCACACCGCGCGGCGCAAGATGCAAAGCCGGTGGCGGACATGACCGGATCATTGCCCGCAATCGAAGTTCCTCTCGCCGAATTCCCGGCGGTCGCAATGGCAATTCCCGACATATCGCATAGCCTTGAATTGCCGGAGCCTGCGATGATGATTGCAAGTCCCCGGCCCTCATCCGCAACGGCAATGATTGCTCGGCAGGACATGACGCAATTTGCGGAGTTGCCAGGTCTTGTGCAGGTAATCCCGGCATCCGCAACAATCGAAGAGCTGCCCAAGACGTCGGCACAAAAGAAGCCAGCACCGAAGTTTGTCAAGAGGGTGCAGGCCAAGCCCAAGGTGAAAACGGTACTGAAGCGCAAACTTGTTTTGACAAAAAGGCGGCCACAGCGCGGCGTCAATCAATTTACTGAAAATGGCTCACGCGACAATGGTCTTGGCCGTAACAGTTCGGGGAGCAGCGGACGTGGCGATTGGACAGGCAATAGCGGTGGCAGCGGCTCTGGCTCTGGTTCCGGCGGAGGCAACTCTGGATCCGGCACTGGAGGAAACAGCAGCGGTGGCTCCGGCAGTGGGTCATCAAGCGGAAGCAATGGCGGCTCAGGCAATAGCGGCTCAGGCAACGGCGGTTCTGGCAGTGATAACTCAGGTAGCGGCAGCGGAAACTCCGGCTCTGGCAGTGACAACTCAGGTAGCGGCAGCGGAAACTCCGGCAGTGGCAGTGATAACTCGGGCAGAGGCAGCGGAAACTCCGGCCGTGGGGGCGGAAGCGACGACAGCGATAGTGACTAAGCGCGATCCTTGACCAGCTCGCCCTGCAACGCCTTTCCAATCAGCGCCCGCGTGTTCGCCACACCATAAAGTGCAGCGAACGAACCAAACCGTGGTCCGCGCTCTTCGCCCAGCAGCACCTGATACAGCATGTTGAACCACGTCTGCGCCACGCCAACAGAACCGTCCTTTTGGGTTGTCGTGTAAGGCTCGCGGCGCCCCACGTCATAGGCCTTCTGCTGAATGTCTTCTGCTGAAGCGCCTTCCGCCAGCGTTCCCAATGTTGCAGCAAGCTCTGCCAGAGCTTTGGCTTCATCTTCCGAAGGCAGACGATATTGCTTCTTTGGTTTCACGAAATCCGTGAAGTAGCGGATCGCATATCCCACCAGCGAGTCAAGCCGGGGATGCGTTGCCGGCGAAAGATCAGGCTTGTAGCGATTGAGAAACGCCCACATCACGGCTTTGTCTTCAGTGTTGGCAACTGCAGCAAGATTGAGCAGCAGTGAGAACGTAACGCCACCCGACTCTGGCACAGGTGGCTTGCCACTGTGAATATGCCATGCCGGGTTCATCAGCAGTTCTTTGGGATTGTTGCCTTGCCGCTGAAACGCACCGAGGAATTGGTCATACTCGTCAACCGCGCGCGGAATCACATCGAAGTAAAGTTTCTTTGCCTCGCGCGGACGGTTATACATATACAGCGCCAGAGAATTGGGATCGGCATAGGTCAGCCATTCATCAATGGTCAAACCATTGCCCTTGGATTTCGAGATTTTCTGGCCGAGTTCATCGAGAAACAATTCATAGACATAATGTTCCGGCGCCTTGCCGCCCAACACTTCGCAAATCCGGTCATACACAGGGGCATTTGTCTGATGATCCTTGCCGAACATTTCGAAATCAACATCAAGTGCCGCCCAACGCATGCCGAAATCTGGCTTCCATTGTAGCTTGGTGCGCCCGCCGCGCACGTCAAGTGTCACATCAGTGCCGTCCTCATCGGCAAACGTGATCGTACCCTGTTTCGCATTCACGTCCTTCATGGGGACATAAAGCACGCGGCCTGTCGAGGGCGAGATTGGCAGGAAGGGCGAATAGGTTGCCTGCCGTTCCTCGCCAAGTGTCGGCAGCATCACGGCCATGATGGAATCGAATTTTTCCAGCGCATGGATCAGCGCTTCATCGAACTTTCCAGACTTGTAATAGTCGGTCGAGCTCGCAAATTCATACTCAAACCCGAACGTATCAAGAAACCGTCGCAACATCGCATTGTTGTGGTGCCCGAAACTTTCATGGCCACCACCAAAGGGGTTGGGCACAACCGTCAGCGGCTTGTGCAGGTGCGGTTCGAGCAGTTTGCGGTCCGGAACATTCTCGGGAATCTTGCGCATGCCGTCCATGTCGTCCGAGAAGCACAAGAGCCGTGTCGGCAAATCCGACATAAGCTCAAATGCGCGTCGCACCATGGTTGTGCGCGCCACCTCGCCAAAGGTACCGATATGCGGCAGTCCCGAAGGACCGTAACCTGTTTCAAACAGCACCGAAGTCTTGCCCGACTTTTCGACCCGCTTCAAAATCTTCCGCGCTTCCTCAAAAGGCCAGGCCTTGCTCTCAAGGGCTGCAGCGCGAAGGGTCGGATCAATGGGCATTTCACAGGGCTTTCGTTAAAGCGGTATAGAAAGTAATCGCCTCTTTAGGGACGGGTCATGATCCCGTCAACAATAGCACCGCAGCTAAACAGAAAGCGTTAGGCAACTCCCAAAGTCCCGAATTCCTGTTCCTTTGACTGGGATTACCAGTTAAATCTGCAACTCAGTGTCTGACGGAGGTTTGGAAATGAAATTCGGCAAAGTATTGATGTTTTTCATCTCAATGATTTCGCCTTCCTTTGCGGATGGGCTTCCTTTTACAATACAACAAAGGCCGGACCTGGATTGGTTTCCGTTCCCGTTGTCAGAAGTTAGGAAAACACTACCAACGGCTGCGCTTGAAAGGCAGCCCAAACTACAATCTGTTTGGCTGCATATTTGCTCGAACAACGTTGCACAAATCGAAGCCTTTGCTTTATTGTAAAGCGCACGACGACGCCATCAGTTATTGCAGAAGCTCATATCATGGTGCAACACTTCGTCCACAAATTGCGCGAGAAGGATCGAAATCGTGATTCGCGCTCTCACATACTTCTTCAAGAACGCCACCGTCCGCCCCCACGCCAAATCCGCTGCATCCTTGTTGTAACGCGCCGGGTTTGTGTCGTTGTTGAAGGCGTGGTTGGCCCCCTCATATATTTGTATCTCATATGCCTTGCCGGCGGCTTTCAGGCGTTCCTCATAGTCCCTGATGCCAGCATTGACGCGCTCATCAAGGCCCGCATAGTGCAGCAATAGCGGTGCCTTGATGGAGGATATATCCCCCTTGGGCTGCCCGCCGTAATAGGCAACGCCTGCCGCGAGGTCAGGATCGGCAACGGCCAGCGCATTCACTTGTCCACCACCCCAGCAGAAGCCGATTGCTCCTACTTTTCCATTCACGCTTTCATGCACCGCCAGGCCAGCACGAACCGCTTGTGTCATGCCGATAACATCTTCGGGCTTCAGCGTGCCGATCATCTCGCGCGCTTTTTCAGGATCCTCAGGTGTTCCGCCAAGCGGTGTCAGAAGGTCTGTACCGAAAGCCACAAACCCTTCCAGCGCCATGCGCCGGGTCACATCCTTGATATGCGGATTGAGTCCGCGATTTTCGTGAATGACCATCACTGCGCCAAGTTTGCCAACAGCTTCCTTCGGAATTGCGAGCTGTCCCTTCACGCCGCCAATCGTGGCATCGCTGACCGTCAGCCGTGCATCATTTGCAGGCACGGTTTCTGCATGTGCATAGTTATTTTCAAGCTGCAGCATGATCGGCGCAATAGCCGCCGAACCTGCCATCAGCCGGAGCTTGGCCATGAATTCCCGGCGGCTCATGCCGCCATGGGTGTAGATGTCGAAGAGCTGGATATATCTCTGTTCCATTTGGTCCTCCATGGAGTGCTTGTTCCTGGCTGTTCCAATATACGCCTGAATCAGGCAAACGGATGACGATGATCTCCGAAATCCCAGCAGCAACCGGAAATGGCTTTGGCGCAATCCTGCGCGGAGAGAGGTGCCAGCCCGCTGCTGCACTGCGCCAGCTGGCGTCCGAAGTCTGGCTCACCTGCCATACAGGTTTTCTGGTTGATCGTCTGGCTTTGGCTGCAGGCACATCGCGACGCGACGCACGACCAGCCCATGACCAGCATCATCTGGACGTCGCTGAACTGTTTGTTTTTGTCTGTCCGGCGGTCAACGCTGTACCAACGCCAAAAGGCTTTGCCCGCTTCCTGGGACTGACCCAGCAAGGTGATGACGAAACAATCCTGCGCTCTGTTGCAGATGAATTGCTCCGTAGGCTGAGCAATCCGAACTATCCTTTCCTGCGTGAAACCGCAGAACACGCAAACACTTTGGCCCGCGCCAGGTGGCCCTGGGCCAAGCCCGTCATGGCAACACTCCTCAAGGCCAATCCGCGCATGGATGTCGGCACATTTGCAACAGGCCTCAATGTCTGGGATAGGCTTGATGAATGGGAGGATGACGGCGGCCGCCCGCAAGGAAGGAACGATGCCATCACGCCGGAAGAGACCACGGCAATTCTGCGTGAGGCGTTGGGCCAGGAGTCAGAAGCGCGCCCATCGCAACGTGCTTATGCAAGTGCGGCAACCTTTGCTTTCGCACCGCGTGAAGCGCCAACCTACAACAACATCCTCCTCGCTGAGGCTGGCACCGGCCTCGGCAAGACTTTGGGTTATCTGTCGCCAGCCTGGGGCTGGAGCAGAAAGAATGCGAGACCCGTTTGGATATCAACTTACACAAAAAATCTCCAGCGCCAGCTCGATCAGGAAACGAGCCGGATCATTCCGGAGCCGGATGAGCGCCGCGCCCGTGTGGTGATCCGCAAGGGACGCGAGAATTATCTTTGTCTTCTCAACATGCAGGAAGCCTTTGGCCGCATGCAATCGACTGCGCGTGGCACCTTGCTCGCTGTGGTGCTGGCGCGCTGGGCCAGATACAGTCGTGACGGCGATTTGATCGGCGGAGATTTTCCCTCATGGATTTTTGCACTCTTCGCCGACCAATCGATTGATGGAGAAACCCGCTTTCCATCGCCCCAATCCCTGGGCCTCACCGACCGGCGCGGCGAATGCATCTATGTTGCTTGCGCACATTACAAGAGATGTTTCATCGAAAAAAATGTCCGCGCCGGCAGGCAGGCGAACCTGGTGATTGCAAATCATGCACTCGTCCTGCAGCAGGCCGCCATTGACCACGCCTTGGGCCAGACAGCGACGGACGAGGAACAGGCCGCGCCAGGCGGTTTGAAACGCATTGTTTTTGACGAAGGCCATCATCTCTTTGATGCTGCAGACAGCGCCTTCTCTTCGCATCTGACCGCGATGGAAACTGCAGAACTGCGCCGTTGGCTCAGAGGTCCTGAAACCGAGCGTCGCCGGGGCAGGGGTCTTGCGGACAGGTTGGGCGATTTGCTGCTCAACGACGAGCGTGCCGAACATTTGCTGCAGGATGTGCTGCACGCTGCCAACAAATTGCCATCGGTTGGTTTCTTGCGCCGCATCGCCGATGGTACTGCGATGGGTCCTGCGGAACGATTCTTCGCGCTCGTTCGCCAGCAGGTTTTTGCCCGCACCGAAAGCGACAGCAATCACACGCAGGAAACCGATTGCCTGCCTTTGGTCGAAGGGCTCGAAGCAGCAGCGCAACAACTTGCCGATACATTGGCCGCATTGAAAGAGCCAATGGCGAAACTCGCATCTGCATTGGCGCAGAAGCTGGACGATGAAGCTGCCGACCTCAACACCCATGA
Source organism: uncultured Alphaproteobacteria bacterium (assembly GCA_963738595.1). Lineage (GTDB taxonomy): Bacteria > Pseudomonadota > Alphaproteobacteria > Rhizobiales > Aestuariivirgaceae > Aestuariivirga. The sequence goes on along the minus strand of CAVTXF010000013.1, from coordinate 535,400 downwards.
ACGGGGCCGCATTGAAGCGCTGTCGCGATCCCTGAAGCGTCGTGGAGAGCTGATGCTGGGCGGCTGGATTGCCATGCTGCAAAGATTGCTCGGCGAACGTGATGTCATGTTCATCGAATGGTTTGATGTCGAGCAATTTGACGTGGGTTTCCATTCGCACTGGATTGACCCCACCAATCCCCTGGCAATTGCCGTCCTGCGGCCGGCCGATGGCATCATGATAACGTCGGCCACACTCAAGGACCGCCCGCCTGAAATGCCCGACGATTGGGAGAATGCCGAAATGCGCACCGGCGTCGTGCATTTGCCATATCCGGTAAGGCGTGAGAATTTCGACTCGCCATTCGACTACGCAAAACACACCCGTGTCATCGTCGTCACTGATGTTGCACGCGAAAACATGGACCAGCTGGCCGCCGCCTATCGCGAACTCTTCACAGCAAGCAAAGGCGGTGCACTCGGTCTCTTCACCGCCATCTCGCGGCTGCGCGCCGTGCACAAGCGCTTGATCAAACCACTGTCGGAAAGGGGCCTCAGTCTTCTGGCCCAGCATGTCGATCCCATGGATACGGCAACCTTGGTTGATCTCTTCCGGGCCGAACGTGATGCCTGTTTGCTGGGCACCGATGCGGTGCGTGATGGAGTAGACGTACCGGGTGATTCTCTGCGCCTCATCGTCATGGATCGCGTGCCCTGGGCCACGCCGACAATATTGGAACGTGCCCGCAAGGAAGCTTTCGGCGGTGCGCTGTGGCAGGATATGACGGTGCGCCTGCGCCTGCGCCAGGCCTTCGGCCGTCTCATCCGTACTGACAAGGACCGTGGCTGCTTTGTTATCCTCGACCCCAGGCTGGCCTCGCGCTTCGCCACAGCATTTCCCAAAGGTGTCAAGATCGAACGCATGGGACTGGTTGACGCGCTGGAAGCAGTGGCGGGCTTTTGCAAAGCAGGCTAGTGTAAGGAAAAAGGAGCAATCATGTCCGGCACAATCAGCAATGAACAGGCACTCATCTACATTATGGTGATGATGTCGGGCGTCGAGGGCAAGCTCAAAAAGGAAGAATTGGCGGAGATTGATCTTCTCGTCCGCACACTGCCCGCCTTCAAGAATTTTGATCGTACCCGCATTGCCACCGTGGCGCAGGAATGCGGTGACATCTTGCAGGAAAAAGAGGGCATGCAGACTGTCATCGGCCTGGTGAAAGACCAGCTGCCAAAGCGCCTGCGTGAAACCGCTTACGCCGTGGCAGTGGAAATTGCAGCGTCCGATCTGCTTGTCGGGAAGGAGGAAATGCGCTTCCTCGCCATCCTCCGCGACGGCCTCGAGCTCGACAAGCTGGTGACCGCCGCGATTGAGCGCTCGGCGATTGCCCGGTACCAGTCAGTTTGAAGACAGCTTGAATTCACCTGCCATCCTCCCCACATGATTTGGGTTGGAGGTAACACCATGCCACTCATCCTTTTCATCCTGAACGCCATCTGGTTCGTGTTGGGCGGATTTATTGCCGGTCTTGCCTGGATTTTGGCGGGCCTCATCATGGCCATCACCATCATCGGAATACCCTGGACCCGCTCCTGCTTCATGCTCGCGCGCTTTTCTTTCTGGCCATTCGGTTATGACATCGTCGCCCGCGACAAGCTCTACGGCCGCGAAGACCTGGGAACAGGCATGCTTGGCACCATGGGCAACATCGTTTGGTTCGTGCTCGCTGGTTGGTGGCTTGCCATCATGCACATTTCGGCAGCAATTGCACTTGCTGTCACCATCATCGGCATTCCATTCGCATGGCAACATGTGAAGCTGGCAATTGCCTCGCTCTTCCCCGTCGGCAAGACGGTTGTCCCGACAGATCGGTTATGGACGCCTATTTCGGATCTTCCAAGACTTCAGAAGGTGTGAATGAATAGGGCGTTGAACAGAACTCGCACGTCACCTTGATGGCACCATCTTCAATCATGGCGGCGCGTTCCTCACGCGAGAAATTGCTGAGCATGTTGGCCACTGTCTCGCGCGAACATGTACAATGCCGCGCAAGCGGGATTGCCGGATAAACCGTGACGCCATCTTCGTGATAGAGGCGGTAAAGCAATTCTTCCGGCGTCAGTGTGGGATCAAGCAGTTCGTGGTCTTCCACGGTATCCAGTAACATCCGCGCCTTTACCCAGTCATCATGCTCCGTTACTTGTTCAAAACCTTCCGGCGCGTCACCGGAAGCAAACGGCAAAGGTGAGGACCCTCCGGTGCGCGGCAAATGCTGCACCAGAATGGCTCCGGCCCGCCAGTGTGAAGCCGTGTCGCCACGCATTTGCAACGGACCCGAAGCAACCCGCAACCGTGTCGGAATTTGCTCTGATTGTTGGAAATAAGTATGCGCCGCATCAGCCAGCGTCGCATCACCCAAAGGCACAATTCCTTGGTAGCGCTCCATGTCAGCGCCTTGATCAACGGTCATGGCAAGATAGCCACCACCAAGCAGCGCCTTCTCGTTGCGGTCATTCACGGCTGCAAGTGCGGCGGCATCATGTTTGGCAACGCCACGCACACCGTTGGGCGACACAAAATCCGCCACCAGCATGGACACCGGCCCATCGGTTTTTGTTTGCAAAATGAACTTGCCCTGGAACTTGAGCACTGTACCGAGCAGCGCTGCCAGTGCCACCGATTGCGCAAGCAAAGCCGAAACAGGTGGCGGATAGTCATGCCGCCCCAGAATGTCGTCAATCACGCCACCCAGCCGCACCAACCGCCCGCGCACGCCCAGCGGCTTGACTTCAAACGGCAGGACAATGTCACAAGAAAGATCGTTGATCATGCTGGTTCTCCTATACAATTTCGGCCCATCTTTCCACATCCGATTCTGCGGCCTAAGCTGCTAGCCATGCCACCTGATCTGCCGCTTTCAAAATTCGCACCCCGCCCGCAACTGGTGACCCGGTCCACGTGGGTTGAGTCCCCCTTCGTGGCTGCAATTGACGCGCACAATCATTTGGGCGCGGCCTTCGGCGGTGGCTGGGATGCAAAGCCGGTTTCAGATTTGCTGGCAAGGCTAGATGCAGCCCACATCACACATTATGTTGATCTTGATGGCGGTTGGGGTGAGGATATTCTTGATCAGCGTCTGCGCAAATTCAAGCAGGCAGCACCAGACCGTTTCATCATGTTTGGCGGACCCAATTGGAAATACTGGGAAGAAGCAGGCGAAGCTTTCGGCGATTTTGCGGCACAGCGCTTTCGGGTGCAGGTGGCACGCGGTGCACAAGGCCTCAAGATCTGGAAAGATTTTGGCCTGCATGTGAAGGATCATCGCGGCAAACTTGTTACAGTTGATGACCCGCGGCTCGATCCGCTGTGGAATGCCGCCGCGGAACTGAAGGTTCCAGTCCTCGTTCACGTTGCTGATCCCGTCGCTTTTTTTGATCCGCTTGATGCCACCAACGAACGCTGGGATGAACTTCATGCCCATACCGACTGGCAATTTCCGTCACCGCAATTTCCGCCCTTCATGGATATCATGAACGCCTTTGCAAGATTGGTGAAACGCTGGCCGACCGTCACCTTCATCGGCGCGCACGTTGCCTGCTATTCAGAAAATCTGGGCTGGGTATCGCAGCTGCTTGACGATTGCCCAAACTTGCAGATTGATTTCAGCGCCCGCATCAGCGAACTCGGACGCCAGCCCTTCACCGCGCGCCGCTTTTTCGAGCGCTATCAGGACCGCATTCTGTTCGGCATCGACGCAGGCCCCGATCTCAATGCCTACCACACCTATTATCGCTTCCTCGAAACAGATGATGAATACTTTGACTATGGTGGCGGGCAGGGCCGTTGGCAAATCTATGGCCTCAACTTGCCCAAACCCATCCTCGAAAAAATCTATTCCCAAAATGCCCGAAAACTGTTCAAGGTGGGAAAATCATAAACGGAGGACCTCATGAAACCTGTATCGCTGATCAGTGGCTTTGCGTTGACCCTTTTGCTCCAGGCCGGAAGTGCCTTGGCCGATACGGAACTCACTTTCATGCTCTGGGGCAGCCCTGCAGAGGGTGAGGTGTGGACCAAGGTGGCAAAGTCCTTTGAGGAGAAAAACCCGGGCGTAAAACTGAAGATCGAAGTGGCGGACTGGGATGGTTACTGGGAAAAGCTCCGTGTACTGACGGCCGGCGGCACCCCGCCGGATGTTTTCGCCATGGACGCGCCACTCTATCCCGACTGGCAGGCCCGCGGCGCATTGCTCAATCTCCAACCCTATCTCGATGCCGATCCAAAGGCACTCGACGGCGTCTACCCCGTGACCCTCGAAGCCTACAAGACCAAGGATGGATATTTTGGCCTGCCACGCGATTTCCAGACCATCGTTCTCTATTACAACAAGGACATGTTTGACGCAGCCGGTGTCGCTTATCCAAACGACACCTGGACATATGACGATTTCCGGGCGACTGCCAAAAAACTGACCATCGACAAGAACGGTGACGGCACCACTGATCAATGGGGCTTCTGGGCGGAAGTGCTGGACCCCGAACCATTTTGGGGCGCAGTCATCTGGTCATTCGGCGGCGACATTGTTGATATAGCCAAATGGCAAGACCCTGATCACCAGTGATCAGGCGAAAGCGGGTTTTCAGTTTATCTCCGACATGTGGCTCGGCGACAAATCCATGCCAACCACCGAACAGTTGCAGCAATATGGTTATGACGGGTTCCTCGCAGGAATAGCCGCCATGGGCTATTCCGGCCATTGGTCGGTTCCGGATTATGCAGCCCTGCCATTCAAGTGGGACGTTGCTCCCGTGCCAAAAGGCCCGGCAGGCCGCGTCACCGGTGTGAACAGTGCTGGCTTTGTGATTTCAAACGCCACGAAATATCCGAAGGAAGCCTGGGATTTTGTGAAATATGCCATCGGTCCTGTGGGCCAGGCGGAAGCGGCGAAAGTTGGCCTTGCTGTTCCAATTCTGAAGTCAGTGGCAGAAGGCCCCGATTACCTTCAGCAGAAATCTGCGCCGATCAATCACCAGATGTTTGTTGACGCATTGGCCTATGCCAAACCAAAGCCCGTGTTCAAGGGATATGAAGAATGGTCAGCCGCCGTAGGCGATGCATTGAATCGCGCCTGGACAGGTGAAGTGCCGATCGCCGAAGCCCTAGCTGAAGCCGCTGCCAATGGCGACGCGGCCCTGGCCAAAAACAAGTGAGCTGAATGCCAGGCCTGAATCCGCTGGGTCGGGAACGCTGGACTGTTTCGTTCCTGTTGCTCCCGACCTTGCTTGGTCTGGCCCTTGGCGCATTGGGGTCAGTACTCGCCACCTTTGCCTTGAGCTTTTATGATTGGGACCTGATTGGCTCACCATCTTGGGTCGGTCTCTCCAACTACATTGAACTGCCCAACGATCGCATGTTCATGAACGCGCTGGTCAACACCACGCTGTTTTCAGCACTTTATGTGCCACTGACAATTGTCATTTCTTTTGCCACAGCCTGCCTGTTGAATCGTCGCATCCGGGGCCTGCCACTGTTGCGTGCCATTTATTTCCTGCCCGTTGTGTCATCGCCAACAGCTGTCGGCCTGTTGTGGACATGGATTTACGCGCAGGACCAGGGCGTGTTGAACAGCATCATCACGTTTTTCGGCGGCAGTCCCGTCGCCTGGCTTGGCCCCAAGGCCATTCTCTATTCGGTGGTGATCGTCAATGTCTGGGGCGCAATCGGCGAAGGCATGATCATCTTTCTTGCCGGCCTCCAGGCAATTCCAAAAGAACACTATGAAGCCGCCCACATTGAAGGAGCCAATGCCTGGCAGCGTCTCACCATGGTGACCATTCCCGCCATGGCACCAAGCCTGTTTTTCCAGGGCGTGCTGGCCACCATCCATGCCTTTCAGGCCTTCGATTACATCTACATTCTAACCCGCATCGGCAATGGCAATTCATCATTGCCAACTCTCGTCTTCTCCATCTATCGCAATGGCTTCAAGTTTTTCCGCATGGGTGATGCCGCAGCCCAAGCCGTCATCCTCACGCTCATCATCTTTGTGCTGACTTTGATCTACTTCCGCATCCAGCGCCGTTACGAGGTTGCTGCATGAACAAGCACAGCAGGTGCGGCGATCTTCTGGCTTATGCCATACTTGTCATTGGCGCGGCCGTCATGCTTGGCCCCTTCCTGTGGATGGCCTCGACATCGTTCAAGGTTCCGGCGGAACAGTTTGACAAAACCTTCATTCCGGAAACGCCGACCATTGCGAACTATATCAAGATTTGGACCGTGTTGCCGTTTCATCTTCTGGCATGGAACAGCTTCAAGATAGCAGCAATTTCAACCGCCGGCCAATTGCTCACCTGTTCGATGGCGGCCTTCGTCTTCGCCGTCATAAACTTCCGTGGTCGCGACAGTCTCTTTGTTCTGCTGCTCATAACGCTCATGGTCCCGGCACAGATCACCGCTATCCCGCAGTTCATCATCTTCAAGCATCTCGGTCTCTACGGCACCCAGGCACCGCTTTATCTGCCGAGTTTTCTCGGAGGAGCTTTTGGCACATTCCTGATGCGCCAGTATTTTCGTACCATCCCGATCGAACTTGCCGAAGCCGCCCGTATCGAAGGCGCCGGTCTCTGGACTATTTTCTGGAAGATTTATCTGCCGCTGTCAAAGCCAGCGCTGGCGGCCTTCGCCGTCTTTGCCTTCATGTTTTCCTGGAACGATCTCTTCAGCGCACTGATTTATCTGCCAAGCGACATGCAGACGACGACACTCCCCGTTGGTCTGGCCTTGTTCCGGCAGCAGTTTCAGGGTCAGCAGACGGTGTTGATGGCCGCTGCACTGGTCAGTGTCCTGCCGATCATTACAGTCTTCGTCTTCGCGCAACGCCATTTCATTCAGGGCATCGCCATGTCTGGATTCAAGTAGTGGCAGGCGTCAGGTAAGGCAGTGCAGCAGGATCGCCTTCTGCGCGTGCACACGGTTTTCCGCTTCATCAAACACCACCGAATGCTTGCCGTCCATCACCTCATTCGTCACTTCCTCGCCGCGATGTGCAGGGAGGCAGTGCATGAAGATCGCATCGGGCTTCGCAAGTGACATCAGTTTCTTGTTCACTTGATAAGCACCGAGCAGGTTATGGCGGTTCTCATTGTCCGCATTGTGCATGGAAACCCAGCAATCGGTAATCACACAGTCAGCATCTTTGACGGCATCCTGAGGCGAAGTGACATGCGTGATTTTTGCTTTCTTCTCTTCAATCCAGGTCTTCTGCTCACCCGAAAGACCAAGCTCCGGCGGGCAACCAAGCACCAACTCGCCTCCCAGAATGCCAACCGCATGGATCCACGACGCGGCAACATTGTTGCAGTCACCGACCCACGCCACTTTTTGCGTGGCCAATGGGCCCCTGTGCTCTTCAAGCGTCATGATATCCGCCATGATCTGGCAAGGATGCGTCATGCTGGTAAGCCCGTTGATCACCGGCACCGTTGCAGCCTCAGCCATTTCCAGCAGCGTTTGGTGGTTGGCCGCCCGCAACATGATTGCATCAACATAGCGCGACATGACCCGCGCCGTATCGGCAATTGTCTCGCTGCGTCCCAGTTGCATTTCGGAAGCGCTCAGCATCAGCACTTCGCCACCCAACTGGCGCATGCCCATTTCAAATGACACGCGCGTCCGCGTCGATGGCCGTTCAAAGATCATCGCCAAGGCCTTGCCGGCAAGCGGCGTCGCCGCATCGCGCGTCCCGTGCGGCAGGTGCTTGCGCGCATCCTTGACGGACTTGGCGCGTGCCAGCATCGCTTCAAGTGTTGCCTTGTCGAACAGGTTGAGATCGAGAAAATGCTTTGTCATGGTATTCGTCACTTGGAAAAGGTGCGCGCTGCGCGGTCAAGCTTGTCAATTGCTTCATCTATGTCGCTTCGGGTGACAACCAGCGGCGGCAGCAACCGCACCACATTGTCACCGGCACCAATCACCAGCAATTTTTCCTTCAGCGCCGCTGCCTGGAATGCAGTGTTTGGCACCTTGCACTTGATGCCCATCATCAGGCCTTCACCGCGCACATCTTCAATCACATCGGGATGTTCATCCTTCAACTGCGCCAGTCGCTGTTTGAAATAAACAGATTGATCCCGGACATTTTCAAGAAATCCATCAGCCGTCACCACGTCAAGCACGGCAGCACCCACGGCAGTCGCCAGCGGATTGCCGCCAAATGTCGACCCATGCGTGCCTGCTGTCATCCCAGAGGCAGCTTCTTCCGTGGCAAGACAGGCACCAAGCGGAAAACCACCGCCAATACCCTTGGCAATACCCATGATGTCCGGCGTCACACCTGCCCACTCATGGGCGAACAGCTTGCCGGTCCGGCCCACGCCACATTGGATTTCGTCAAAGATCAACAGAACACCATGGACGTCACACAGATCGCGCAGATATTTGAGAAAGGCTTTCGAAACCGGCCTTATGCCGCCTTCACCCTGCACTGGTTCAATCAGAATGGCAGCCGTTGCTGGTGAGATTGCGGCCTCAAGCGCAGCCTTGTCATCGAAAGGAACCTGGTCGAACCCCGGCGCCTTGGGGCCAAACCCGTCAATGTATTTCTGCTGCCCGCCCGCTGCGATGGTCGCTGTCGTGCGGCCATGAAATGCACCTTCAAACGTGATGATATGGAATTTCTCTGGATGCCCCTTCACCGCAAAATACTTGCGCGCCATCTTGATGCAGCATTCCATCGCCTCCGCACCGGAATTGCAGAAGAACACCTTGTCGGCGAATGTCAGCTCAACCAGTCTGTCTGCAAGAATGTGCTGGCCCTTCACTTCATAAAGGTTTGAAGTGTGCCAAATCTTCTGCGCCTGGTCAGTCAGCGCCTTCACCAGTGCCGGGTGCGAATGTCCACAGCTTGTAACGGCAACTCCCGCACCAAAATCGAGATAGGCGTCACCTGTTTCGGTATATACGCGGCAGCCTTCACCGCGCAAAAATGAAACGGCAGCACGGTTATAGGTGGGCAATACTGACGCATTCATCCGCGCAATCCTGTTTTGAAATGAAAATGCGCGCCAGCGGTGAGACCAACGCGCAACACTGCAATCTATAAGACTCTGTTTTCCACCGGTCAATGAACTCAAAATCTCGCTTTGTTCCAGACTGAGTCAAAACAGCGCATGGACATCAGCGACTCAGGCGTCTTTAACTTTTGTTTAACGCATTGATGCAGGCGAAAGCTGGGGAAAACATCCCGCACACAGGTGTCAAACGTTGCAGCAGAAACCCCGCATATTGTAGGGTCCTCTGCAGTCGCCACAAACAGTTGGCGAAAATCAGTCAGGCGTAACACGGATCACCGCGGGTTGAGGTCAATCTGCGGTCAATGGGGGATTCTGGAATGAATGAACACAACGCTGCACCACTTGCTGCGGAAAAGGCACCTTGGACCGAAGAACGTGTCGAGCTTTTGAAGAAGCTTTGGAGCGACGGCCTGAGTGCGAGCCAGATTGCTGGCCGCCTTGGCATGGGTGTGACGCGCAACGCAGTGATTGGCAAAGTGCACCGGCTCAATCTCGCGGGCCGCGCCACGCAGCCGCGCAATGCAGCACCGCGTGCACCGCGTGAACCTCGCATGCCCGGAATTTCGCGTCCGCATGCGCCATCAATGCCAACCGCCGGCTCTTCAGCCTTGAAGCCAATGCCGCGGCACGAACACCACGCACGGCCAATGCCCTTGCCAGAACCGAAGCCACTGCGCCTCGTTGATCTGCCAAAGGATGGCCGCATCACAATTCTGCATTTGTCAGACAAGACCTGCCGTTGGCCAATCGGCGATCCAGGAACCGAGGAGTTCTGCTTCTGCGGCCATGGCCCGCGCGATGGCTCGCCCTATTGCGAGTACCACGCCCGCATCGCCTATCAGCCAGCGCAAGAACGCCGCATGCGCCGCGCCAGCTGAAACTACTGCCAACAAAACAGCCAGGCTATCTCACGATAGCCTGGCCTTTTCTTTTGAGTAACTGCCGAGCAGGCTGCTAGAGAATGAAATCAGCGAGCGTCAGCGGCGCATCGCTGGTCACGGCAAGCGTGAAGTCCGCTGCGCCATTGCCGTCCCAATCAACGTTGACGAGGGATGTGGAGGGATCAAAAGTAGTCTTGACCTGCAATTGGCCGGCAACTCCGCTGAAAGCGGCAGCACCAATGAAAGTTGGAGTCAAGCCAATGACAACTGCTCCGCCATTCAGGAACACGCCATGAATGTCGATCTTGTCGCCCTCAACGGCCGAGAAATCCATGATCTGGTCGTTCGAACCAGTCCATGAAGAACCTACCGATGCGAAGAAGAACCGGTCGGCGCCAGCGCCACCATACAGCATATCCATTTCACCCATGGAACCAGTCATGCCGCCGTCAACGACGTCGTCGCCAGCGCCACCCACGACGATGTCGCTGCCGGTGAAGCCATTCACGATGTCGTTTCCGCCATTGCCGGAAATCACATCGTTCCCGGCGCCGCCATTGATGTTGTTCGCGCCATCGCTGCCATTCAACACGTCGTTGCGGATGCCACCGATAAGGTTTTCCACATTGACGATGGTATCAACGCCTGCTGCACCCGTATCTTGGGCCCCGGTCAGTCGGAGGTCAACGTTGACGCCCGCTGCACCAACGACCAGGTTCAAAAATGTATAGTCGATCACATCAATGCCGGCACCGCCGTCAACGAAGTCACTGGCAGAATCATTGCCTTCGGTAGTGAACTTGTCGTTGCCGGTTCCGCCAAGCAATGTATCAGCACCATTATTGCCATTGATTTCATCGTTGCCAGCTCGCCCGTCAATCAGGTCGTTGCCACCTTGACCGGACAGCACATTGGCCACGGCATTTCCGCGCAGCACATTGTTGCCGGTCCCGCCGACGATGTTTTCGACATTGATCAGCGTATCAACCCCATAGATGCCGGTATTCTGTGCAGTCGTGATCGCGAGATCCACCGTGACTCCACCTGCAGGTCCATCCGTGTAAGCAACGCTGTCAACGCCGGCGCCACCGTCGATGTAGTCATTGCCGAGTCCCGCCCAGATAATGTCATTTCCGCCAGCCGCATAAATCTTGTCATTGCCATCGCCAGCGAAAATGAAGTCATTGCCACCGAGCGCTTTGATCGTGTCATTGCCGCCGTATCCGTAAAACGTGTCACCGTCTGCGTGATCACCTTTGAGAATGTCATCGAATTCGGTGCCGAAGATCGCCTTGATCCCGCCGCCGCCGCCCGTTCCACCACCTGCACCCTTAGCCATAGTCAGTCTCCCATTGCGTTGTTGATGGCTGTGAATATGCAAATGTAACCTGACGCGTTGCTGACAAAAGCGCCGGAAATCAGGATGTTAATGGGAGGTTGGATGCTAAACTTCAAAAAACGTCGATGCCGTCAAACATCATTGTTTTATTCCCGCAAAAGAATATTTTTTTTTCAACGGCAGGCCGCTCTAGAATGACGACTGGTCAGGCAGCTTCACTACCAACCGACATTCGCAGCGCATCTATGGCCTCACCATATGACGCAGCAGAGTAAATCGCCGACCCTGCCACAAACACATTGGCACCAGCCTTGGCCGCCAGTGGTGCAGTCTTCGCAGTGATCCCGCCGTCAACCTCAATGTCGATGGCACGCCCCGCAACCAGAGCCTTGGCCTGCGAAATCTTGCCCAGCATGGGGGAGATGAAAGACTGTCCACCAAATCCCGGATTGACCGTCATGACCAAGATGAGATCAAGCCGGTCGATCACATGTTCCAGCACCGATACTGGTGTAGATGGATTGAGCGCGACACCAGCCTTTTTTCCAAGCGCACGGATCGCCTGCAATGTCCGGTCAAGATGCGGCCCAGACTCCGCATGAACTGTTATGATGTCAGCACCCGCTGCCGCAAACAACGGCAGGAACGGATCAACATGCGCCATCATCACATGACAATCGAATGTCTTCTGCGTCACCTTGCGGATCGACTGGATCACCGGCAGTCCGAACGTGATGTTCGGCACAAACTGCCCGTCCATCACATCAATATGGATCCAGTCCGCACCACCTTTGTCAACCGCCCGCACCTCTTCCCCGAGAACGGAAAAGTCGGCAGCAAGGATGGAGGCAGCGATTTGAACCGGGCGGTGTTTCATAAGACGTGTTCCAGATAAAAATGCCTTCTCCCATGTCTCAGGGGAGAAGGCAAATCACTGCGAAATGGACGACGTTCAGGCAATCAGCTTGCCAAAGTGCACAGCCGTGTCGCTCATCCGGTTGGAGAAGCCCCACTCATTGTCGTACCACGACAGGATGCGAACCAGCGTGCCTTCAATGACCTTCGTCTGGTCCATGTGGAACGTTGATGAATTGGAATTGTGGTTGAAGTCGATCGAAACATTCGGATCATTCGTGTAGCCGAGAATGCCCTTCAGCTTGCCGTCAGCAGCAGCCTTGATTGCGGCATTCACGTCTTCAACTGTCGTCTTCTTCTTGGCAACGAACTTGAAATCAACAACAGAGACATTCGGAACCGGAACCCGGATCGAGGTGCCGTCGAGCTTGCCCTTGAGATCAGGGATGACAAGGCCAATGGCCTTCGCAGCACCCGTTGAAGTCGGGATCATCGACATGGCAGCAGCGCGTCCGCGATACAAGTCCTTGTGCATTGTATCAAGCGTTGGCTGGTCACCCGTATAGGCATGGATCGTGGTCATGAAACCATGGTCAATGCCAATGGCATCATGCAAAACCTTGGCAACGGGGGCGAGACAGTTTGTGGTGCAAGACGCATTCGAAATCACCATGTGGTCCTTCGAAAGCCCCTCATGGTTCACGCCATAGACGACCGTGTAGTCCGCACCATCGGCAGGCGCCGATACGATGACGCGCTTGGCACCTGCTGTGAGATGTGCCGAAGCCTTGTCTTTCGCCGTGAAAATACCCGTGCATTCCAGAACAATGTCAACACCAAGGTCCTTGTGCGGCAGCTGTGACGGATCCTTGACGGCCGTCACCTTGAACGTGTCTGTGCCGATTGAAATCGAGTCACCCTTGACCGTCACTTCATGGGGGAAACGGCCATGCACCGAGTCATAGCGCAGCAAGTGCGCATTGGTTTCAACCGGACCCAGGTCATTGACCGCGACGACGTCGATGTCCTTGCGGCCCGACTCGTAAATTGCCCGGACGATGTTGCGGCCAATGCGACCGAAACCATTGATTGCTACCCTGACTTTCGCCATTTCATGCTCTCCTTGATGTGCAATAATTGGCCGGGCTTATAACCTTTTTTGGAACAAGCGAAAGCACTTTGTGGAACGCACCTCAAAATTTGAGGGAATGAGCGAAAAGCGCAGAACTTTGCAAGAAATGCATCACAGTATGAAGACGGCAACGCGCCTTCGCTCACCCGGCTGGCGGTGCGGTTTCGACAAGATCCATCAACTGGCTCAGTGAATCCTGCCAACCGAGGTAACACATCTCCAGCGGAATGATGTCGGGGATGTTCTCCTGCGTGATGTTGAGGTCACAACCACACAGATTTTCTTTGATCAGCACTGTCACAATCATTTCGCCCGGCAGATTGGGATCATCAAACTTGTCGGAATAGCGCAGCTTCTCATGCGGCTTCAGTTCCAGAAACGTACCGCCGAAGGAATTGCCCTGGCCATTATCGAAATTGGTGAATGACATGCGAAAGCCCCCGCCGACTTTCGCATCCATGCTGTGGACGGTGCAGGTGAAGCCGCGCGGTGAAATCCATTTCGCCATCGCTGCGGCATCGGTGAAAGCCTTGTAGACGCGCGCCGGTGGTGCCTTGACGACGCGGTGCAGTGTAACGGTGTTTCCCATTTTTATCTCCTACTTGCCCATGCTGGTGATCGAAAACATGCCTCCTTGCGAATCGCTGGCATTCACAATCCACGAACCGCCCGGAACCTGCATGGGCCCGAATTTGACCGCACCACCTGCTGCCTGAAGCTTCTTCACCGTATCTTCGCAACTTGCCACGTTCCAGTAGTAGTTCCAGAAAGCCATTGGCATTTCCGTTCGTTTGTTCATCATGCCGCCAAACGATACACCATCAAGACCGAAGGTTTGATAGGTGCCAACAGGGCCCATCTCCACCGCCTGGTGTTTCTCCCAGCCAAACATGGCGTGATAGAATTCCCAGGCCTGTTTCCAGTCGCCGGAGAGCAATTCGTTCCACCCCATGGTGCCGGGTGTCCCCGGTGCATACTTCGTCGCTTCACCTTGCGGAATAGGCCGCATGATGTTGAACATCGCACCGCTCGGATCGGTAAGGATGGCGAACTCGACAACGCCAGGCACAATCTGTGGCTCCTTGAAAATCTTGGCCCCGAGTTTGACAGCCTGCTGCGCGGCCTTGCCGACATCCGGCGTATGAACATAGCCGGACCAGAACGGCGGCACGTTCTTGTCGTCTTCCGGCCGGAAACCCATGATGCCTGCAACGCCATTCATGCCATCGGGCGACGCTTTGCCCACGTTGCACACACGGTAATTGCCGTCGGGCATGCCGCCATCGACAATATCCCAGCCGATCACCTTGCTGTAGAAATTCTGTGCTGCATCCATGTCGGGTGTCATCAGGTCGTGCCATATGAATTTGGACATTGTGCTTCTCCTTATCCTTCGCGCGTCATGCGCTCGCGGCGTTTCAATTCTGCTTCACTCGGCTGGGGCAGTTCGAATGTTCCAAACGGAACCTGGCCAGCGGGTTCGTACGTTGCCATCACCACACCGGTGGTGGAAACGTCGCTCGACACCAGTTTCATGTTGCCAGATGGGGTGCCTGCGCCAAACAGACGCTTGCCTTTGCCCAGCACCACTGGAAACGTCATGATGAACAGGCGGTCGACCAGACCTGCCGCGAAGAGTTGCGGGTAGAGTGTCGAACTGCCCTGAATGAGAAGATCTGCACCGTCTCCGTCCTTCAGTTTTCGCACATCGTCAATGCTGCGCAATGCATGGCTGTTGGCCCAGTCCAATGTGTCATTGCCTTTTGTGAGCACATATTTGTTGGCCTTGGTGAAGGCAGGGCCGATGGGATCACCTGCGGGGACATAAGGCCAATGCGCCGCAAAGATTTCATATGTCTTGCGGCCCAGCAGCAAATCAAACGGGCCCGCAAAAATGCCACCCATGGCATTGCCCATCTTCTCGTCCCAGAATGTGGCACTCCAGCCACCGAACTCAAATCCGCCGGTCGGATCTTCGGGCGGCCCGCCTGGTGCCTGCATTACCCCGTCAAGCGACAGAAAAACACCACCAGTGATTTTTCTCATGTGATTTCTCCGCTATGGCTTCTGTGGCATCTTCGACATGTCGAAATAGAACGGTTCCCAGCGGTGACCATCGGGATCGGCAATGGTGCGTTGATACATGAAGCCGTAATCATTGGCGGGGCGCGGTTCACTCCCGCCTGCACCGAGTGCAGTTTTTGCGAAGGCATCAACTGCATCACGCGACTCGAGCGACAGTGCTGTCAAGACACCAGTGCTGGCTTTCGCATCGGGAATGGGTGCGTTGGAGAAAGACCTGAACTTCTCGTGCGTCAGCAACATGGCAAAGGTCGTCTCATTGATGATCATGCAGCCCGCCGTATCATCCGTGAACTGAGGATTGAAAGTGAATCCCAGTGTTTCATAAAACGTCGTTGTGGCCATGAGGTCTTTGACCGGCAAATTGATGAATGTCATCGCGACTTTTGTCATGTCAGTTTGTTCCTTGCAGTGTCGGTTCGCGTGAAGTGAGCGCAGGAAAAGGCCGGAACATCATGGCAATCAGGAATGCACCGAGCCCCATGCCGAAACAGGCGATGTACATCCAGCCATAATTGCCTGTTGTGTCGAATATCCATCCGCCGAGCAGCGGGCCTGTTGCCATGCCGAGACTGCCAGCCATGGCCGTGCCGCCGATGATCGTGCCCATCATGCGCAACGGAAAATTCTCGCGCACCAGCACCGCATAAAGCGGCATGGTTCCGGCATAGACAAATCCAAACAAGGTTGCGACGGCATAGAAGGAAGCAAGATTGCTGGTATAGAAATACCCGAGCGCGCCGAAAGCCTGGATCAAAAGCCCGGCAACCAACAGGTTCTTTGCACCGAACCTGTCGCCGAGCACACCAAATCCCAGGCGGCCTGCCATGCCGGCAATGCCTTCGACACTGTAGATCGACACCGCCACCATCGCCGGAATGCCGCAGGCAATGGCATAGCTCACGGTGTGAAAGATCGGCCCTGAATGTGTGGCACAGCAGAAGAAATTCGTCAGTGCAAGGATGATGAAGGGGTAGGAGAACAGTGCCTGCTTTGCCGTCATGGCATGCTGTTCCGGCAAATCCGATGCCGCAGCTAATGCCGCATTTTCTAGTGCCGGCGGCCGCCGCATCAGCAGCGCACAGGGAACAAGAACGACTGCGGCAATCATGGCCATGATCTGATACGACGTGCGCCAGTCGTAATGTCCGATCAGCCACGCCGCCAGCGGCGACATGGTGACTGGGGCCATGCCCATGCCGGCTGAAACCAGCGAGACTGCAAGCGAACGCTGCGTTTCAAACCAGCCGGTGACCGTCGCCATCATCGGTGCAAAAAACGCCGCCATCGAAAACCCCAGCACCGCGCCATAGATGATCTGAAATGCCAGAAGCGATGTAACGAAACTCAAACTGAACAGACCCGCCACAACACACATGGCCCCAATCAGCACAACAGCCCGCGGACCATAGCGGTCAGAGAGCGGTCCCCACACCATGCTCCCCACGGCCATGGTGAGAAAGCTCACAGTCATCGCAGCAGAAATGCCGGTGCGCGACCAGCCCGTGGCTTCGCTGATGGGAATGATGAACACCGGAAGCGAAAACAGACTGCCCGCCGCCACGCACCCAAGCAGGCCGCCTGCTGCAACAATGATCCAGCGATAAGATGGTTCACGCGGCAAGCTTGTCATGGTGACCTCCATTGAACAATAATTCGATGTAACGTCTGAGATGAGCAATCATCTCGCGCACCACATCGGCATTGCCCTTGGCCTTGGCGAGAATGAAAGCACCCTGCAGTGAAGCCTGTGTGTAAAGCGCCAGGCTTGCCGGCGTGAACCCCGTCACGCTGCGCTGCTGCATCGCGTCTGCAATATAGCCTTCAAGCGTTGTTGCATGTGCACTGATCCCTGTGTCGCAGGCCACGCGCAACGCATCACTGGTGGCGTATGTCTCCTGCACCATGGTCCCGAGCAGGCATGTGAATTCCGGGACGCTGCGATCCTTGAGCAGGTCCGCGCGGAAATCGACATAGGCCAGCAGCCGCGCAACTGGATCATCTTTTTTGTGATATGGCGCTTGTTCAAACAGCGCCCCCGTCATCGCGTTCCAGTAACGCGTCGCCTCGACACCAAGCACTTCTTTCGACTTGAAGTGATGAAAAAACGCACCCTTGGTCACACCCGCCTCGCGGCACAGGTCATCTACTGTCGTCGCGTCATACCCCTTGGTGCGGATCACCTTGAGGGCGGAATTCAGCAGGCGAACCTTGACTGGCAAGAGTGAATTCATGGAGCTACCATACCAACTGGTTGGTACGAAGTCAATAGAAATCTGTCGATATTAACGATTTCAGGAAAAAAACTACTTAAGGTTTAGTCCAGCGCCCATTTGCCTTGGATGATTTCACACAAGCCTCGATAAAAGCCATGCCATCGATACCGTCCTGGATGCCTGGGAAAGCCACGTCCTTCGACGGCTTCTTGCCATCACGCGCCGCACGAATGGCCCGCGCGGTTTCGGTGTAGATATTGGCAAATCCTTCGAGATAGCCTTCTGGGTGACCCGAAGGAATGCGCGTGACCCGGCCAGCGGCAGCACCAGCCCCCGCACCACCGCGCGTGATCAGCCGCTTCGGCTCGCCATAGGGCGTGTACCAGAGATAGTTGGGATCAGCCTGCGTCCATTCGAGGCCACCCTTGGTGCCATACACGCGCACCTTCAATCCGTTCTCATGTCCAGGGGCAACCTGGCTGGCCCACAGCATGCCTTTGGCCGCCACCCCGTCTTTGGCTTTGAAACGCAGCATGCAATTCACGTTGTCATCAAGCTTGCGACCTTTGACAAAAGACGTGAGATCACACGAGAGTTGATCAAGCGTGAGACCGGAAACATCGCACATCAATTGATACGTATGTGTTCCGATATCACCAACACATCCGCCAGCACCCGAACGCTTCGGATCGGTGCGCCACGCTGCCTGCTTCTGGCCGGATTTTTCCAACGCGGTTGTAAGCCAGTCTTGCGGATATTCCCCCTGCACCAGCCGGATGTCGCCAAGCACGCCCGAGGCCACCATCTCCTTGGCCTGCCGGATCATCGGATAACCTGAGTAATTGTGGGTGAGAGCGAAAACCAGATTCTTCCTGGTCTTGAGCAGCGCTTCAAGTGATCTCGCCTCTTTCAAGTTCAGCGCCAGCGGCTTGTCGCAGATCACATGAATACCGGCCTCGATAAAGGCTTTCGCAACTGGCACATGCATGTGGTTCGGCGTCACGATGGCCACAACGTCAATACCATCTGCGCGCTTGGCTTCCGCCTTCGCCATCGCCTTGAAGTCGGAATAGATGCGATCGGCGGAAAGTCCCAGTTCGATGCCCGAAGCAACAGCCTTTTTCGGATCCGCCGAAAGCGCACCCGCCACAAGTTCAAATTCATCGTCAATGCGCGAAGCAATGCGATGCACCGCGCCAATGAACGCCCCCTGTCCCCCACCCACCATGCCCAGCTTCAAGCGGCGGGATCTCTTTTCCGAAGTACCAGTGATTGCCATTGTCTTGATCTCCTTACGCCAAACCCAGCATCCGCCGCGCCTTGCCCGTATCCGTTGAACCCGCCGCAAAATCATCAAACGCTTTCTCGGTCACCTGAATGATGTGATTGGCGATGAACGGCGCGCCTTCTGCCGCACCCTGCTCGGATGACTTGAGGCAGCATTCCCATTCCAGCACGGCCCAGGAATCATAATTGTATTGCGCCAGCTTCGAGAAGATCGCCGCGAAATCCACCTGCCCGTCACCCAGTGAGCGGAAACGCCCCGCGCGGTTGGTCCAGTTCTGGAATCCGGAATAGACACCTTGCCGTCCGTTCGGATTGAACTCGGCGTCCTTCACATGATACGCAAAAATCCGTTCGTGATAGATGTCGATGAAGTCGAGATAGTCGAGCTGCTGCAACACGAAATGCGATGGATCATAATTGATACCGCAAGACGGATGATTGCCCGTGGCCTCAAGGAACATCTCGAATGTCACGCCATCCATTGTGTCTTCACCCGGATGCAATTCAAACCCAACCTTCACGCCATTGTCAGCCATTACATCAAGCAGCGGCTTCCAGCGCTTGCCGAGTTCCTTGAAGGCTTCTTCGATGAGGCCAGGTGGCCGCGGCGGCCACGGATAGAGAAATGGCCAGGCCAATGCGCCCGTGAACGACACCTGCCGCGTAATCCCAAGATTCTTTGAGGCCTTGGCAGCGAGCTTCACTTGCTCTTCCGCCCACGTGCGCCGTTCCTCCGGCTTGCCGTGCACTGCGGCAGGCGCAAAAGCATCAACCGCCTCATCATAGGTCGGATGGATCGCAACAAGATGCCCCTGCAAATGCGTCGAGAGTTCAGTGATCGCCACGCCATTCTCTGTCGCCACACCTTTCAATTCATCGCAATAGGTTTTGGAGTCGGCAGCTTTTTTCAAGTCGATGAAGCGCCCATCCCAGGACGGCACCTGCACGCCCTTGTAACCAAGATCACCCGCCCACTTGGTAATCGATTTCCATGAATTGAATGGCGCTGCGTCACCCGCGAACTGCGCCAGAAAGATTGCGGGACCTTTGATATTGGTAGCCATGTGTTTCCTCCGAACTTTTCCCCTCCCCCTTGTGGGGAGGGGTAGGGGTGGGGGTCGGGATGTCTTTCAGATAAGTTCGAAACAATCCTGAAAGGCCAGAGCGACCCCCACCCTTAATCCCTCCCCGCAAGGGGGAGGGAAATTGGAGTTCAAACCCTGTTCAACAACCCTTCCAGATATTCCTGCCGCCCGCTCACCGGCTGCGGCTCGATCTTTTCCTTGTGCACACGCGCGGCAATGCCCTCAAGTGTTGCACCCTTCTCCAGCATCGCGGCATTCACCGGTTTTTTCCACCCGCCATAACGCTTGTCCACTTCCGCATCGAGCTTGCCATCTTCAATGATTTTCGCCGCATTGAGCAGACCACGCGCGCAAGCATCCATTGAAGCGGCATGCGCAATCAGCAAGTCATCCGCATCCAGCGATTGCCGTCTGATCTTCGCATCAAAATTCATGCCGCCCGTGGTGAAACCGCCAGCCCGTAGAACTTCAATCATCATCAACGTGAGTTCCGGCACATTCATCGCAAACTGGTCTGTGTCCCAGCCCACCTGATAGCCACCGCGATTGAGATCAAGCGATCCGAAAATACCAAGCGCCGAAGCCAGCGCAATTTCATGCTCGAACGTGTGCCCTGCGAGAATCGCGTGGTTCTGTTCGATGTTCATCTTTACATCGTTCTCAAGTCCATAGGACTTCAGCAGGCCATAGATGGTTGCCACATCATAATCATATTGATGTGTCGAAGGCTCCTTCGGCTTCGGCTCAATCAGGATCGGCCCCTTGAACCCGATCTTGTGCTTGTAATCGACAACCAGCGACAGGAAGCGCCCGGCCTGCTTCAACTCGTGGCCGATCTTGGTGTTGATCAGCGTTTCGTAACCTTCACGCCCACCCCACATCACATAGTTCTCACCGCCCAGGTCTTTCGTGACATCGAGGCAATGCTTCACCTGTGCGGCACAATAGGCGAAGACATCGGGATCAGGATTGGTGGCAGCCCCCGCCATGAAGCGACGGTTGGAGAACATGTTGGCCGTGCCCCACAACAGCTTCTTGTTGTGCTTCGCCATGTTCTTTTCGAGGATTTTTGCGATTGCCGTGACGTTGGCATTGAACTCCTGCAGCGAATTTCCTTCGGGTGCGATGTCGAGATCGTGGAAGCTGAAAAAATCAATATCGAGAAGCCGCAGGGTTTCGAACATCA
Source organism: uncultured Alphaproteobacteria bacterium (assembly GCA_963738595.1). Classification (GTDB taxonomy): domain Bacteria; phylum Pseudomonadota; class Alphaproteobacteria; order Rhizobiales; family Aestuariivirgaceae; genus Aestuariivirga. The sequence continues at coordinate 514,280 of CAVTXF010000013.1, read as the reverse complement.
CCTCGGCCTTGCGTTCCGCCGCCTTCATCGGATCGGCCATGTGGTGCCATTCGCGCATGAATGTTTCGCCGCCAAATGGATCGCCACCTTGCCAGCACAGTGTATGCCAATAACACACGGCAAATCGGAAATGCTCGCGCATTGTCTTTCCCAGAACCTTCTGGTCCGGATTGTACCAGCGAAAGGCCAATGTCTTGTCAGATGACGGGCCTTCGTACTTGATGGGGTCCTTGATCGAATAGAAACTCATGTCAGCTTGATCCCTTTGATGGCTGGATAGATTTGTGTGTAGCGCTTGTACTGCGCCTCATAGGCATTCATCAGTTTTCGGTCGGGCGAAATGGTCTTGGCAGTCTTGGGCTTGCTGCAAATCGTTTTGAACGAGTCGCCCGTTGCTGCCATCAGGCCCATGCGCGCCGCACCAAATGCGCCGCCCACATCGCCAGCCGCAGGCAGGTCCACCGGAACACCGAGAACCGTTGCAATGATCTTGAGCCACAGCTCGGACTTGGTTCCGCCGCCAACCGCAGTCACGCGCTTGATCTTGGATCCGCCGGCTTCCAGCGCTTCAAGTGAATCGCGCAGCGAAAAAGCAATCGCGTCCATCACCGCATGCGTCATCACTTTCGCGTCAGTCTCGTGGCCAAGTCCCATCATCACGCCACGCACCTGCGCATCGCCCACCGGCGTGCGCTCGCCGGAAAGATAAGGCAGGAAAAGCGCGGAGGAGGGGCCATCAACCTTGCTGCCCAGCGCTCCGGTGAGTTTCGGGGCGGGCGTATTCAACACACCGGCCAGCCATTCAAGCGATGCTGTTGCGGAAAGTATGACCCCCATCTGGTGCCACATGTTGGGCACCGCATGGCAAAAGGCATGCACCATTTTTTCCGCGTTGGGGCTGAACTTTCGGTTGGATACAAACATCACACCCGATGTGCCAAGCGATACGAAGGCCGATCCGTCATCAACGGCACCAATGCCGACAGCCGAAGCGGCATTGTCACCACCACCGCCAGCAACCACCGGCTTCTTCGGCATGCCCCAGGCCGCGGCGACGTCATCCGTCAATCGCCCTGTTGCATCCGTTCCCTCAAACAGGTCCGGCATCTGGTCGCGGTCCATGTAACCCGCCGCCAGCAACGCATCCGACCAGCGCCGTGTGGCAATGTCGAGCCAATAGGTGCCGGACGAATCCGACATGTCCGACCCATAAGTTCCCGTCATCCGAAAACGGATATAATCCTTGGGCAGCAAGACCTTGGCGACCTTGTTGAAGATCTTCGGCTCATGCTTGCGCACCCATACAAGCTTCGGCGCGGTGTAGCCCGCCAGCGGAATATTCCCGGATAGCGAAATCGCTCCAGGCTCCCGCTGCACCAGCTCCAGGCATTCTTCGTATGAGCGCGCATCATTCCACAGGATACAGGGCCGCAAGACCTTGCCGGTCTTGTCCAAGAGCGTTGCCCCGTGCTGCTGGCCCGAAAGGCCGATGCCTTCAACCGCAGCCACAGCTTTGGGTTTGGCCTGCCGCAACTGCTTCACGACAGAATTGGCAGCTTTCCACCAGTCTTCCGGGTTCTGCTCCGACCAGCCTGGCTTGGGCCGTGAGACCGTGAGGGGAGAAGTTGCCGTGGCAACGATCTTCTGGTTGCCGTCGATGAGGACGCCTTTGACCGAGGACGTGCCGAAATCCAGCCCAAGATACACGCAGTGCCTCCCACAATCGCTTTTTGGTTATGAGGACTATTGGCATTATTTGCGCGAAACGCCAAGGGGAAGCAGAAAATCTCTGCGACGAAAATAAGCAGGTGGAACACGTTTTCCTTTTCCCCGAATTCCTGCTTTACTGATTTGCAGGGCCGCTGCTGGCGGCACGAACCCAGGGAGAAAATAATGACCTATAAGAACATTTTCCGCGCAACCTTGCTGGCGACAGCGATGTTCGCCGCGACCGAAGCGGGAGCCAAGTCGCTCGTTTACTGCTCGGAAGGCTCACCCGAAAACTTCACGCCTGCCATGAACACCACCGGCACGTCGCTTGATGCTGCGCGACCTGTTTTCAACAGGCTGGTGCAGTTCACGCCTGGCACAACGCAGGTTGAACCAGGCTTGGCCGAAAAATATGACGTCTCAGCCGATGGCCTGACGGTCACGTTCCAGCTGCGCAAGGGCGTCAAGTTCCACGCGGGCGTCAACGGTTTTACGCCAACCCGTGATTTCAATGCTGATGATGTCATCTGGTCCTTTGCGCGCCAACAGGACCCGAACCATCCTTTTGCGAAAGTATCGGGTGGTGCCTATGACTATTTCAACGACATGAGCATGCCTGACCTGATCGACTCCATCACCAAGACCGATGATTCGACCGTTGTCCTGAAACTCAAGACGCCGAATGCGCCAATTCTCGCCAATCTTGCGATGGATTTCGCCACGATCCAGTCCGCCGAATATGCTGACTTCCTGATGAAGAAGGGCACACCTGAACAATTCGACCAGATCCCGGTTGGCACTGGCGCCTTCAGCTTTGTTGATTATCAGAAGGACGCCGTCATCCGGTTCAAGGCCAATCCCGATTACTGGGCCGGAAAACCTAAGATTGACGACCTGATTTACGCCATCACGCCGGATGCAACGGCGCGCTATGCCAAGATGCAGGCGGGTGAATGCCAAGTCATGATTGCGCCGAACCCGGCTGATCTCGACGCGATGAGCAAGGACGCCAACATCGAACTGATGTCGCAAGCCGGCCTCAACATTGGCTACATGGCGATGAATGCGCAAAAGCCGCCCTTCGACAAGGTGGAAGTGCGCAAGGCCATTGCCATGGCAATCGACCGCGGCGCGATTTTGAAGGAAGTCTATCAGGGTGCTGGCCAGCAGGCGAAGAACCCGATTCCACCGACCATGTGGTCCTATGATGAGTCAACGGTCGACATCGAGTACAATCCGGACAAGGCCAAGGAAATGCTGAAGGCCGCCGGAGTGGAAAGCCTGAACACCGATTTGTGGTGGATGCCGGTGCAGCGTCCCTACAATCCGAATGCCAAGCGCATGGGTGAAATGATCCAGGCCGATCTCGCCAAGGTCGGCATCAATGCAACGCTGGTGTCGTATGAATGGGGTGAATACCGCAAGCGCATGCAGGCTGGCGAACACCAGATGGGCTTCCTCGGCTGGACCGGCGACAATGGCGATCCGGACAATTTCCTTGCTGTTCTCTTGGGCTGCAACAAGGAAGGCAAACCCAACGCCAACAACATTCCGAAGTGGTGTGACACCAAGTTCCAGGAAGACATCACCAAGGCTGCTCAGGAATTCTGACCAGGCCGAGCGCACCGAAGCTCTACAAGGATGCACAGAAGATCGTTGCGGCCCAGGTTCCCTGGCTGAACATAGCGCACTCAACCGTGTTTGAGCCCGTGAGCAAGAAGGTTTCTGGTTACAAGGTCAGCCCGCTGGGTGCCCATGAGTTCCAGAACGTTGACGTAGCAGAGTAAGTACCCGGCCCTCACCCGCACTTCGGGCACCCTCTCCCTGAAGGGAGAGGGCATAACGCTGCCGGTCCCCCTCTCCCTTCAGGGAGAGGGAGGCGAGCGAAGCGAGCGGGGTGAGGGCCGAGATTTTCCATGCTCAAATTCCTCGCCAAACGCCTCCTTCTGACCATCCCGACTTTCGTCGCGTTGATGTTCATCACCTTTGTTATGATCCGCCTGGTCCCTGGCGATCCCATCGAAGTGCGCCGCGGCGAACGCGGCATCAGCCCAGAACGGCTGGAAATGCTCCGCCACGAAATGGGTCTCGACCAACCAGTCTGGAAACAATTCGGCGACTACGTCTGGAGCATCCTGCACGGCGATTTCGGCACCTCGCTCGTTTCCAAGGCTCCAATACTTGATGAATTTGCAAAACTTTTTCCCGCAACAATCGAACTCACACTTTGCGCCATGCTGTTTGCAGCCTTGATCGGCATCCCTGCAGGCGTCATCGCAGCCTCGCGCCGGGGCAGCGTTTACGATCAGACTCTCATGGGGATAGCCCTCACTGGCTATTCCATGCCGATCTTCTGGTGGGGGTTGATCCTCATTCTCTTCATGTCAATCAACCTGCACCTGACACCGGTTTCAGGCCGGGTCGATCTGATCAAGTATTTTTATCCACCCGTCACCGGCTTTGCCCTGATAGATTCAATTCTCTCGGGACAAAAAGGCGCTTTCGGCGATGCCGTCCGCCACCTCATTCTTCCGTCCATTGTCCTTGGCACAGTACCTCTCGCCGTCATTGCCCGCATGACGCGCTCGTCAATGCTTGAAGTGCTCGAGGAGGATTACGTCCGCACGGCAAAGGCAAAAGGATTGAGCACTAGGCGGGTCATTGGTGTTCATGCGCTGCGCAATGCGCTCATTCCTGTGATCACGTCGATTGGGCTGCAGGTCGGTACACTGCTCGCAGGGGCAGTTTTGACCGAAACAATTTTCTCCTGGCCCGGTGTCGGCAAATGGCTGATCGAGTCAATCAATCGCCGTGACTACCCCGCGCTGCAAGGCGGCATCATGCTGATTGCCGGCGTGGTGATTGTCGTCAATCTGCTGATCGATCTGCTCTATGGCCTCATCAATCCGAGGATCCGGCATGCCAAGTGAAGCCGCCGCGAGCATCGCATCACCGGCACCTCCGGGACCTTTCCGCGCCTTTTGGTCAGCCTTTTCAGAAAACCGCGGTGCAGTCATCGGCCTCATCGTTGTGGTGCTGATCGTCGCCATTGCCATATTTGCACCCTGGTTCGCACCTTACGATCCGCTGGAGCAGATCAAGGGTGCGACCAAGCTGCCACCCTTTTGGGCCGAAAAATCCGACCCGCGCTTCCTTCTCGGCACCGACGCTGTCGGCCGCGACATGCTCTCGCGGCTGATGTACGGCGCGCGCATCTCGTTGATGATCGGGCTTTCCGTCATGTCCGTTTCAATGATTGCTGGTGTGGCACTGGGACTTGCTGCTGCATGGTTCGGCGGCTTGGTTGACGTGATCATCATCCGCATCATGGATTTGATCATGGCGATCCCGTCGCTCGTGCTCGCCATTCTCATCATCGCCGTCATCGGCCCGGGTTTCGTCAACACGATCTTCGCCGTCACCATAGTTTACATGCCGCGCTATGTGCGCCTGTTGCGCGCATCAGCATTGTCCGAACTTTCGAGGGACTATGTTACCGCCGCGAAGGTCTCGGGCGTCAAACCTTTGCGCCTGATGTTTGTAACCGTCCTGCCCAATTGCCTGGCCCCACTCATCGTGCAGGCCGCATTGGGCATTTCCGATGCCATTCTCGAAGCGGCAGGCCTGGGGTTTCTCGGGCTTGGCGCACAACCGCCAACACCGGAATGGGGTGCCATGCTCGCTGACACGCGTGACCTCATGCAGTCCCACCCCTGGGTCATGGCCTTGCCAGGACTTTGCATTCTCATCACTGTGATGGCGATCAACTTGATGGGCGACGGCCTGCGCGATGCGCTCGATCCCCGTTTGCGCAAGAGCTGATCGACATGTCGCTCCTCGCAATTCGCAATCTCACCGTCGAATTCAAGACCTCAAACGGCTGGTTCCGCGCAGTCGACTCTGTCTCACTTGATATTGAAGCGGGCAAGGTCCACGCCATCGTCGGAGAGTCAGGTTCTGGTAAATCCGTGGCCATGCTGGCCGTGATGGGCCTCCTCCCCAAGACGGCACGCGTTACTGCCGACAAGCTGGAATTCGAAGGCCGAGATCTGCTCGCCATGCCTGCCGCCGAGAAACGGAAACTCATCGGCAAGGACATGACGATGATCTTCCAGGAGCCGATGTCGTCTCTCAATCCATGCTTCACCATTGGCTATCAACTCTCAGAAGCTCTTGCGCAGCACATGGACCTCGACAAAAGGCAACGCCAGACCCGCGTCATCGAACTGCTGCACGATGTCGGCATTCCGGCACCTGAGTCACGTCTCAACGCTTTCCCGCACCAGTTTTCCGGCGGCATGAGCCAGCGCGTGATGATCGCCATGGCACTGGCCTGTAATCCAAAACTGATCATCGCCGATGAACCCACAACCGCCCTTGATGTAACGATCCAGGCGCAGATTCTCGATTTGCTCACGAGACTGCAAAGGGATCGCGGCATGGGTCTGATCCTCATCACCCATTCGATGGGCGTTGTTGCCGAAACAGCTCACACGGTGAGCGTCCACTACGCCGGTCAAAAGGTCGAAGAACAACCGGTTGAAAGCCTCTTCACCACGCCCCGTCATCCCTATACGGCAGCACTGCTCTCGTCTTTGCCAGAACGCGCCACCAGCAAGACATTGCCATCCATTCCAGGAACAGTGCCGGGCCAGTTTGACCGCCCGCAAGGCTGTCTCTTTTCGCCGCGCTGCACCTACGCCGATGATAAGTGCAGAACCGAGGCACCAAAAATGCAAACTGGCGTATTGTGTCACTATCCACTGGGCGCTGCGCAATGACACCTCCGGTTCTTCAAGCCACCAACCTCAGTCGCCATTATGAAGTGGCACGCGGCCTGTTTGCTGCACCCCTGACGTTGAAGGCCCTCGATGGCGTAAGTTTTGAACTGCATCGCGGCAAGACCCTGGCTGTTGTCGGCGAGTCAGGATGCGGCAAGTCAACGCTCGCCCGCATTGTCACGATGATTGAAACCCCGACATCAGGGTCGTTCAGCATTGGCGGCAAGGAAGTGCGCGGTGTCACCCCGGAACTACGCCCGCGCGTGCAGATCGTCTTTCAGAATCCCTATGGCTCGCTCAACCCGCGCCAGAAAGTCGGCCATGCACTGGAAGAACCTCTGCTGGTCAACACCGACGTTGCGGCATCCGAACGTACCAGCCGCGCTCGCAAGATGTTGGCCGACGTGGGCCTCCGCCCCGAACACTACGACCGCTATCCCCACATGTTTTCAGGCGGTCAACGCCAGCGCATCGCCATTGCCCGCGCCCTGATGCTTGATCCAGAGATTCTGGTGCTTGATGAACCTGTCTCGGCGCTGGATCTCTCCGTTCAGGCGCAGGTCCTGAACCTGCTGGCAGATATCCAGCACCGCATGAACCTGGCTTATCTCTTCATCAGCCACGATCTTTCAGTCGTGCGCCACATCGCTGACGAAGTCATGGTCATGTATCTGGGAAAAGCCGTCGAGCATGGCAAGCGCGAGGTGATCTTCAATGATCCCAAGCATCCCTATACCCAGGCGTTGCTGTCCGCGACTCCGGTTGCTGATCCGGCAGCCAAGAAAAAACGGATTGTCTTGAAGGGCGAACTGCCATCGCCGATGAACCCGCCAAAAGGCTGCCCATTCCACCCGCGTTGCCCCATAGCCGAACCTGCCTGCAGCGCTTGGACGCCGAAGTTGGAAATCAAGCAATCACGCCTTGTCGCGTGCCGGAAAGTTTAGGCTGAAATCAATATTTGGGCCGGACGCTGCGACGACTGTCGCGCACAACAAAACCAAGGCCACACCCAGCGATGCTGAGCAGCAAGAAAGCAGAAAACATAATTTAAAAAGTCCCGAAATAAACTGTCGCAACCGTAAATGGTTGTTTACGTCCAATTTATCAAGTTAATGACAGGTAATGCGTCAACCTGCCACACGACAGACTATGTCAGCCCACGCATCAGGATGTCGAGGACCGCAGCCTTGGCACTTTCGCGCTTTGGCTTGCCGCCAAGCAGGATTTCAATTTGCACCCCGAAATCCGCATAATGCTGGGTAACGGACCAGATCGAGAAAATCAGATGGTATGGATCGACAGGCTTCAGCTTGCCTTGCTCGATCCATGTCGCAATCACGTGCGCCTTCTCATCCACAAGGACTTTCAGCATGTTACGCATCGAATCCTGAAGGCGCGGCGCACCGTTCAGCACTTCCATCGCAAACAGCCGTGAATTGAGCGGATTGTCAAATGACATATCCATCTTTGCGTTGATATACTTGGTCAATTCATCGACTGGATCGCCATCCGGATCAATCGCAAGGAAAGGGTCAAGCCAGCCGTCCAGGGTACGTTCCAGCAAGGACTGGTAGATCAGTTCCTTGGATCTGAAATAATAGAGGACATTGGGCTTGGAGAGTTCTGCCTTTGCCGCAATCTGGTCAATGGTTGCCCCGTGGAAACCGTATGTCGCAAAAATATCCAGCGCACAGTCAAGCACCAGCTTTTTGCGCTGTTCCTGTATCCGGGTTGTGCGGCCAGGCGGCGAACTCAGAGTATCAGACATGGTTCAACGATACTTTACTTGGTTCTCTGACAAAACAAGGAAATTGGCACCGTTTGGGAAACAGCATCAACTTGCTTTGGAGAGCCAGCCGGAGAACGTCGATTGCACCCCGCTGACCAGGACCTCGAGACAGTTCAGGTCATCATACATCCGGTTTAACGAAAGCCGCGGCAAAGCCGTCAGCGTTGCCCGGTGATTGTCGCTGATGATGGTATTGTTGGTGGTGACCGCAATCTTCATTCCAAGTCGCTTTGCGATCTCGAATTCGCGCGAACCAGCACTTGTTGGATCACCAAACGGATAGCTGAAGTGATCAGGCCGTTTCCCGAGTTTGCTGTCCAGGATGGCCAAACCCTCGCGCATCTCGCCTTCGGCAATTTCATCAGACAGCCGAGACAGTCTGAAGTGGTTGGCCGTGTGGCCACCTATGGTTACAAACTCCAGTCTTGAGAATTCCGCAAGCTCATCCCAGTTCATGATCAGGTCGCGACACATGGCATTGGTGTCAAGGCCGTTGCGCTCTGCGAGCTTCACGACCAGGTCATGGGCAACCGGTGGCGCAACTGACTTGAGCATGCCCACGAGTGCGGTAAATGCCTTTTCCTTCTGGGCAACGGTGATTGATGGCAGCGGCGACACCCCGTCAAGAGCAACATCTTGGCTGCTGCCTATGATACGCTCGAGAATTTCCCACCACAGCACACCACGGCCCTCGGCAAACTGCGATGGAACGAATACCGTGAACGGAACCTTGTGTTTTTTCAGAACCGGATAGGCCCATTGCCAATTATCGCGATAGCCATCATCGAACGTGAAACAGACAAATGGTTGCCGCGAGGCAGAAGAATCGTTGCCGGCCAGGTTCGCATAGGCATCGTCGAGACTCAAAGTCTCGAACCCGAGCTTGCGCATGTGCAAAATCACAGACTCGAGAAAGTCTGGCGTAATCGTCAAGTTGCGGTTTGGCTGGAAATATTCTCCACGCGCAGGCTGCACGCGATGGGCGGAAAAGATGACTCCCCGGCCAAGGGTGGGTCCGCCAATCACCTTGTGCAATTGCAGGCGCCGCATCAGTTTCAGTCCGAATTCCCGCTTGTCCATCAGACAAGCCCATAGGGTCGGGTGGAACGTGTGGCGCAAGCGCAATGGTGCAAAATTGTCATGATAACTTAGTCGGGCTCCGCTCCGGACAATTTTTGATCGAATCAGCAATCGCTGTCCACATGGGTTTTTTAGCAAGCATTGTGTCGTAGGGAAGTCCGCGATTGTGAGGGCTGTGGATATTCGCCAGCCAGCTGTAACGATCCGAGAGTCCCCATGTCATCACGCCTTTGGTCGCAGGATAGTCAAGCACCAGGTCAAGAAAGCGCCGGGTCTCGTCGGCGACGGCCTGGTCACGCATGGCAATTGAACCGGAAAGCCTGCTTTCGCTGACATCCAGCTCGCTGATCACCACTTCCAGCCCCATGTTTGAAAGTTCCTTGAGAAACACCTGTAGTGATTTGTCGGCGAGCTTGTTTTCTCCTTGTGCAGTCAGATGCGCCTGAATGCCAAACCCGTGCACCGGAACGCCGTCATGCAGCCATTTTTCCAGAGTTTTCAGAACAGCCTGACGCCGACGCTTGTGCCAAGGGTTGTCATATTCCAGACCAAAGTCATTGCAGAAAAGTCTGGCTTGCGGAGCAACCGCATGCGCAATTTCAAAGGCGCGCGGCGCAAAGCCTGCACCAAACACCTTGGTCATCCGCCATTTGCGCAAACTGTCGCGCCGGCCGTCCTGCGGATTGATCACTTCGTTCAAAACATCCCAGTGATGCAGCTTTTCACCGTATCGTGCGCCGACGTAATTGACGTAAGGAACAATCACGCGGTCCCAATCGCCCGCGGACTGAACTTCATGATTGAACCAATCCGGCAAGCTACCGTGCCAGAACAGGGTGTGGCCGCGCATCCACAGGCCCATGCGGTTTGCATAGTCGACAAAGCTGTCCATTCCTTCTGGTGCAAAGCTGGCCAGACTGGGTTGCAGCGGTTTCCATTTCATGTCCCATTCCGGAACCAGGCAGGCACATTCCCGCGCCAGCAAATCAGCAAAGTCCTTGTCGTCAACAATTTGCGAGGCATGGGCCGCAGCACCAAAAAAAAGGCCCTTGGAAGAAGCAAGGGATGCCAGGCTAGGCTCAAACCCGGAAGCAGCAGTCTCGCTCCGCACAGAGTTTCCGGTAACGGGGACAACAGCAAGGGCCAGGGCACCAGCGACAAAATTTCGTCGGCTGACTGTCACTGGTTCAATTCGCTGAATGCCCGGACGCATGATGGCTACGCGTAATTTTCAGGGCTGTTGGGTTCGCGCCCGCGATCTTGGAAGTGCGAAAGACCTGTCCATTGCAAAAGGAACAAGCTGACATAGAGCGGATTGAGCAACAGATAGCGACGCCACAAGCGCTTTGGTTCTTTGACGAGGCGAAAAGCCCATTCAAGTCCCTTGTCCTGCAGCACTCGCGGTGCCTGCGCCAGTAGTCCGGCATGAAAATCAAATGCGGCTCCGACGGCAATTACCGGAAGGCCAAGCGCCTTTGCATTTTCATAGGCCCAGACTTCTTGTCGCGGACAGCCAAGGCCAACAAACACAATGCGCGCGCCTGACTCGCGAATCTCCTGATTGATTGCCAGCCTTTCGTCAGAGGTACTGCGGCGGAACAGTGATGGCCGGAACCCGGCAATACGAATCTTCGGAAAGCGCTTCAGCATAGACGCGCTCAACTGCTTCAACACGTCCGGCTTGCTGCCATAGAAATATACCGGGACGTCATTTTCAGCTGCAGCTTCACAAATCTTGAGCGTCAGGTCAGGTCCGTAGACACGGTCCTTCAGTCCAGCCCTGTGCAGCAGATTGAGAGCCCAGCGCACCGGCTGGCCATCAGGTGTGACAATATCAAGCCGGTTGAGCCGCCACCTGTGGTCGCGGTCCTGTACTCCCGTGATGACGCCATGCACCGCCAGGGCGGTCACGCTGAGGGGTGACTGCGCCCGAGCGGCTGCAATAATCGCATCAACAGTCCTGCGATAATCGGTAACGCTGACGCCAACACCGAGAATGTTTCGCTTTTCTGGAACCTGGATGGTCATGATGCTTTCTGCCAGCGCAGCCGGTTATGCTCATAGATCTCTTCGAGGATGCCACGAACATCATAAGCCAGCTTCCAGTTGGGATAATGCGCTTCAAAGCGGCGCGTGTCCGAAATCCACCAGATATGGTCCCCAACCCTGTTCGTGTCATTGTAGGTCGAGTTGAACGGACGACCGCTGATCTTTTCGCACAGCTCGATAGCTTCAAGCATCGAGCAGTTGCTCTTGCGGCCACCGCCGATGTTGTAGACCTCACCGCTGCGTGGTTGCTGGTAGAAATGCCAGAAGGCTTCAACCAGATCGCGGCTGTGAATGTTGTCGCGCACCTGCTTGCCCTTGTAACCGAGAACGGTATAGGGCGCGCCGGTAGCCGCACATTTCATCAGATAGGCAAGAAAGCCATGTAACTGCGTTCCGCTGTGCGAAGGTCCCGTCAAACAGCCACCACGGAAAACCGCCGTCTTGAGACCAAAGTAACGGCCATATTCCTGAACCAGCATGTCGGCAGCAACCTTGGATGCGCCGAACAAGCTGTGCAGCGTCTGGTCAATCGACATGCCCTCGTCGATGCCGAACGCCGAATACTGGTGTGACGGGTCAATCTCCCAGCGCTTGTCTTGTTCGATCAGCGGCAGGCTGTTCGGCCGGTCGCCATAGACTTTGTTTGTCGACGTGAAAATGAACACGGCCTCAGGGCAATGCTGACGCATGGCCTCGAGCATTGTCAGGGTTCCATTGGCGTTGACAGTGAAATCCGTCATCGGATCTTTTGCAGCCCAGTCATGTGACGGCTGCGCTGCGGCATGGACGATGAGTGCCACTTGCGAGCCGATATCTGAGAACAGCTTGCCAATGGCCTGAGCATCACGAATGTCTGCATTGACATGGCTGTAACCGGACAGCTCTCGCTCAAGCTCGGCCTTGTTCCATGCGGTGGAAGCGTCGGCTCCAAAGAACTGGCTGCGCATGTCGTTATCAATGCCGATAACGCGATGACCACGTGAATGAAACAGCCGGGCGGTCTCTGAACCAATGAGCCCGGCCGACCCGGTGATGACAACAATGTTACGCAACTTGACTGCTCCTGTATGAAAATGTGGCCGTAGTGCCTGAGGGCTTAACCGGCGTTTGCGAAAGCTTTGGGGCCGATGACTGTGAGAACGAGGATCTTGAGATCGAACCAGACACTCCAATTGTCGAGATAGTACAGATCATGGATGAGGCGGCCCTCCATTTTCCATTCTTCGTCGGTCACGCCGCGAAAACTGTTGATCTGCGCCCAGCCTGTGATGCCCGGCAGCACATTGTGCCGCCGTGAATAGAGCGCAAGGCGCTCGGTGAAGTGATGATCCAGATCAATCGGGTGTGGACGTGGTCCAACCAGCGACATGTCGCCGCGCATCACATTCAATAGCTGCGGCAACTCATCAAGGTTGAGTTTTCGGATATACCGACCCACCCGGGTGACACGGCCATCATTTTTCACGGCCTGCTTGAATTTTTCCTGCCCGGCCGATGCATACATTGAACGGAACTTGTAGATGGAAAACGGATCCCGGTTGAACCCGTACCTTTTCTGCTTGAAGAAAATCGGACCTGGCGATTCAAGTTTGATGGCCAGTGCAACGAAAAGGAAAACCGGTGCAAGCATGATCAGGGCAGCACTCGTGATGAACAGGTCAAACGCGCGTTTCACCACGATTTCGCTTGGCCGCAGCGGTTCTCTCACCAGCTGCACACTCAGCATGTCATTGATTTTTGTAGTCTGATAGCCAGGCATCGGAAAATCAAACATTTCTGGGCCAAGACTGATCGATGCCGGCAAGACAAGCAGCGAGCCAAGGCAGTCCTGGATCAGTTTCTTGTCGCTCCATTCCAGCAACAGCATGACCTCATCGGGCCGATAGCTCCTGCCGGTTTCAACTGCGGCATCAAGTTGGCCCTTGATGTCTGATCCTGCGTCCGTTTCAATGACCGCAGTTCCGACGATCTGGATTCCGTTTTGATGGAACCTGTTTGATTTGGAAACACTTGCAATCCGCTGCGGTGTTCCGACCAGCATCATGCGACGGGCCGCGATCTTGCCAGCCCCTGCAAGGGCAAGGCTGCTGTTCGCGGCAACCCTTCGCAAGGACCCCAATGCAACAAGGCCCACGACATAACTGATGAACAATGCCCCGCGTGAATAATCATGGCTCGACTTGGTCAAGACCAGCACGAACATGAGACAGGCCATGGTCATGCTCCAGCTATTGACCAGACGCTCGGTAGACTGCTGTTTCCGGCTCAGTTTCGCGAAAGTATAGTCTCCGCGCAGCGCACTGACCAGAAAGTATAGGCCCGAAGTCACGACGCCCAGTGCGGCAACTGCAGAATGAACCTGATTCGCGCCCAGATAGTAGGAGTAGTACCACTCTCCCACAACAAGCACGACAGCAGTAATGGTGAGTAGTTCACTCAACACTACGGTTGTGACAAAAAGTGTCCAAAACAGTGAAAACTGTCGCTTTGGGGCGACAAACGAAGTTATGTCTGCAAGTGTCATTTACAAACCGCAAGCTTTCTGCCCCAAGTGGATTAAACAGGCACCGCCCTGCCTGTGGCTGTTGAATATATTAATTTTTCGTTGATTGGAATAATAAATTTGACGAAAATTCACAATGCTTTTCAACAAGCCTACGTTGAATAACAGAATTAACGTTTTCATTTCAGGTTAATGAAGGTTTAACCTTTCCCTGACGACGGCATGGCCCTAATGAAGATCAAACAACTTGAATTAAATCAATATCTAAGGCACCTTCTCCAAGTGTGGGGCCTTGCAGTCTGAGATTGTAAACGGCGTGTTAAACGATCATCCAAGTCAATTTGAAACGGGCAGCGTTTCGTCCATCGGTCAGGAATTGCGACTGGCTGTCAGGGCCTTGACCAGCCGGTTTTGGCTCATAGCAGCCTCAACTTTAATTTGTATTTTTCTCGGTGTAGCCTATCTCTGGTCAGCAGAAGTACTTTACAGTTCCACATCAGAAATACTCATCGACCCCAGGTCCAAGCAATTGCTGGAACGCCAGGTTGCGCCAACTGGCCTTGGGTCATCGTCCTTGGGTCCGGATACGATCCTGCTTGATAGCCAGATTGAAGTGATCCATTCATCATTGGTGCTCGACAAGGTGATCGAGAAAAACGGCCTTCTCAAGGATCCGGAATATGGCGGATCGACATCAAATGCTAACCCTTCGGCATTTGGCGAAATTGCCCGTTGGCTGTTGCGTGGCCCGCAATCAACGTCGATTCCAAATGAAGCCCCACTCGATAAGGCACTGCGGAAGTTGAATGAGAATTTGCGCATCTCGCGAAAGAACAACACATACGTTGTGGCGATTTCTGTGAATTCGTCGGATCGCTTCAAGGCCGCTGATATCGCAAACTCGATTTCGTCGATTTATGTCGATGAAAGCAACGCTTCTGCAAACGCTGTCGCGGTGGAAGCATCATCGGCACTTTCCGAACGCCTGCAGAGGCTTCAAAAGGAGGCTGCCGAAGCAGACCGCAAGGTAGAGGAATACCGGACCAAAACCGGTTTGACCGAGACGTCTGCCAACTCACTTGTTGAGCAGCAGTTGAAGGAACTGACTTCAATCTTGACGAATGCCAAGGTCGCAACCCAGGAGGAAGAGGCTAAATGGCACGAAATTGAGACCGTCAAACCGACAGACATGAAAAGCTTGCCCAGCATAACCAAGGAACTTTCGCCGCAACTGTCCGATTTGTTGATGCAATTGACCGCTGCGCAATCACGTGAAGAGGCCGTAAAAGCGGTATATCTCCCAAGACATCCGCTCCTCAAGGCAGCCGTCAAGCAACGCAACGTGGTTGAGAGGGCAATTTCAGCCGAAATCAGCGGCATCAAACTGAGGCAGCGCGGCATTTTCGAAGCGGCGGTTGGCAAGGAACTGGAGCTGGAAGCCAAGGTGCGGGCCTTGGAGACTAAATCCACAGAATTGCGCATGGCTTCCTTGCAGCTCAATGAATTGATTGCCGATGCTGCCCTTCGCAACGAAGTATTGACGTCATTCAAGAATGGGGCAAGACAGGCAGAGGAACAGATTGGTTTGCCTGCGAGTACTGTTCGCATTATCACCAGGGCAACACCGTCCTCACGGCCATCCTCGCCAAAGGCAATGTTGCTGCTGGTCGCAAGTGCAGGCCTGGGTTTGCTGCTTGGAACACTCTTGGCTTGGTTGATGCATATTTTGAACGGTACCGGAGCGCGTCTGCCGCAGCCCTATGTTGCCCGTTGGGACGTCTGAAGGCGTCACAAACATGACGAGTACAAGTGCCCTGATTAGCCGCGTCAGAAATCAGTTGCGGTCGAAAAAGGGCGCAGTCTTTCTGTCATTGATTGACCAGGCCGTGTTGAGCGCCATGTCACTGGCCATCAATCTGATTCTGGTAAAACTGGCAGCGCCATCGAATGTCGGTATATTTGCCGTTGCCACGGCCATGATGTTTTTTGCAATCGGCATCCAGGGCGCGTTGGTTACGACACCCGCAGCAGTGCGCATTTATGGCGCCGGACCTGAGGCGCAAGTCGAAGTTTTGTCGACGTTGACAACAATCGACATGGTTCTGAATTTTGGTCTGACCATCGCGCTGTTTTTGGTCAGCTTGCTCATGGAATTCTCGCTCTATCAGGCGCTGGCGACAAGCCTGTTGCTGTGTTCGAGCATGATCCGCGAATTGGCGCGAGGCATTCTTGTAGGAGTTGGTGACATTGCAAAGTGCCTCGCACTGGACACGTCATTTCTTGTCATCAGTGCTTTGAGCATCGTTGTGCTCTGGCGCTTTGTCGCGCCGGAAATTGCATGCTTGATCGGACTGAGTATCGGAAACCTGTTGTCGCTTTTGGGTTTCTGCCCCTCTTTTCATCGGCAGCCATCCCGCATGGCTCTCCATTTTGGAAAGTATCCAGCCTATTGGAAGGAATCACGCTGGATGCTGGTTGGCGCAACAGCGACCGACCTTCAGGACCGCTCATACATATTTGTCCTCCAGTTCCTGCGTGGCGCGACAGTGTTGGGCACAGTCCACGCCGGACGTTTTCTGGTTGCGCCCTTGAGCCTTCTGACAACGGCTTGGGGCCGCTCAATGCGCCCTAGAATGGCAAACTACCTGGCAAACGGAGAGCGGGATGCGGCGCGCAAAGTCGCGCGTCAGGGTATTTGGATCATGCTGGCGTTGACGGCCGCCTACATTGTCGTCCTGCTGGGACTGTGGAAAATCATCGACCAGCATTTGTTTGCAGGCCGCTATGAAAATATGCTGCCCATCATCCTGGCTTGGTGCGGTTACGGTTTGCTGAACGTGCCTGCCAACTGCATGAGCTTCTATTTCCAGGCCGAACGCCGGTTCAAGCCACTCGCCGTCAATGCTGTCATTTCCGGTCTCGGCACGCTGGCTTGCATGTTTACCCTCATTCTGCCAATTCCGCATTACGCGGCAATTTGTTGCCTCTATGTCGGCACGATCATTGCTCTTGCCGCGCAGTACAAGTGGTGGCACGAAATGGTGGGTGAGATCGACGCATGAAAAGGCTGTCCGCACAAGCGGGTGAATTTCCGGCTTTCGCCAGCTTGCTGGAAAGGATCGCCTATTTGCTGCCGATGCTGATCTTGGCATACCCCGTTATAATTTGGCCAATCGTCTATCCGGGGACTGTCGATGAACTGAATGGCTTGGTTGCTCCGACGACTGAAGTGCCGGAATACCTGCTCAACAAGTTCTATTTTCCGATCTTGTTTGTTTTGTCGGCAATTTGTTTGGCCGTCTCTCGTCGCGGTATGCCACGGCAAATATGCGCTTTTGCCTGCGGACTTGTCACGGTGCTCGCGTTTTTAGCACTCAGCTCACTTTGGTCGCTGGCACCAGCAATAACAATTCGCAGATTGACACTCGAGGCCATGGTCTGCGGTACGATTGTCATGGCAACACTCAGCGTTCCACGTCCGAAAGACATACTGGTCCCTGTCGTCTGGCTGATGATCGGGGCCATGCTGATCAATCTGATGCCGGTTTTGTTTCAGCCAGCTGGAAAGATTGGTCACCCCGGCATCTACAATCACAAGAACACACTCGGTCAAACATCGTGCCTGGCAATCCTCGTCTGCATTTACGGCGTTTCACTTCCTGGATCGGCGCTGCGTCGGGCGGCGTCATTTCTGACATTTGCGGTCGCCTTGTTCACGCTTCTCCAGTCGCGTTCCAAGACAGCCTTGGGGCTCACATTTGTGGCCCCTGTCATCGGTCTCTATTTCTATTTCCTGTGTAGCACCTGCCGCATACCGCTCATATACGCGTTGCCAGCATCGATCGTCGCTTTCATTTGCGCTTATGTCTTGTTTTCCGGCATCACCGGAATTGAATCCGGAGACATATTCCTGTGGTTGTTCAACGATGAAACATTCAGTGGCCGTACCATAATCTGGCAATACGCATTGGATAAGATCCAGGAGCGACCTTGGCTGGGTTTCGGCTTCGAAGGTTTTTGGGACATTGGCCCAACCTCGCCAAAATTCCAGACCCAGAACTTCATCGCCAGAATGCCGCATGCACATAATGGCTATCTTGAGGTCATGCTGGAAACAGGCAGGATCGGCTTTGGACTCTTCATGATTTTTCTGTTGATCGTGATCAGGGTAATTGGTCGTACGACTGAAATCGACAACACTGTGTTTTACTTTTTTATCACAATGTTGTCCTATATTCTCGTCAACGAAACCATGGAGCATGACGTGTTTTCGCCGATGCCCCCCAACTGGAATTTCCTCATCCTGATTGCCGCCGTTTCTTGTGCGATGTTTAGGGAAGTTGGCGCGAGGCAAAAACTACGCCTGCCTCAGCCGCGGGCCTGGTAATGACGCAAGTATCATTCAGCGTGATAATTCCCTGGCATGGGAACAGGGAACATCTCTTGCGTGCCGCGGCGAGCATTGACCGGCAGACAGAACGGGATTTTGAATTGCTGGTCGTCTGCAATGGCAAAGGTCTGGATTTTGCGTCTGAATTGCAGAGCTGGAAAGGCATGCCAGTTTGCCGCGTGATTCAAAGCCCGCCGCCAGACGCAAATCTCGCTCGCAACGCTGGTATCGACGCAGCCGAAGGAAAATGGCTGGCACTGCTTGACGCTGACGACGAGTTCGCGCCAGACAAGCTGGCCAGCATGGCAACTGCAATCGCCGCCGGCGATGCAACAATTTTTCTTTCGCTCGGAAACAGGGTGCGCGGGCCAGGCAGGACTTCGGTGTTTCCGCACGCCTTGCTGCGGCCAGACGAGAACATGGCTGAGTATTTCTTTTCGCGCGGGTGTAATTGTTCGACATCTGCAATTGTCGTCCGGGCGGACATTGCGCGCCGCGTGCGCTTCACACCAGGATTACCCAAGTTCCAGGACAACGATTTTCTGATCCGCGCGCAGGCCGCTGGATTCGCGATCAGCATGATCAACAGGCCGCTTTTTGTTTGGCACGACTCTCACGAGACTGGCCGCATTTCGCGCGGTGGAAACTATGCGCAACAAATGCAATGGGCAAAATCATTGGCACCAGCTTTCACTGAAAAAGCCTACCATGCGTTTTGCGTCAGAAGAGTGGCTCAATATGTCTTCCCACGACAGCCGTTGCGCAATCTGTTGCGTTTCTGGAATGGCTGGAGGCACGGCGGCATATCCGCAACCCAAACCGCTTTGATGCTTCTACGCGCAATGTTGCCAAAATCGATCGCCCGCTTCGGCGTGAGTTTCTATTCACGGATGGCGCAGCCCGTCGGCGCACGTGCGAGTGAAAACAATGGATAGTTCAGTGACAGCATCAAGCCATGTGGCAAAAAGCGGCAACATGAGAAAGCCGCCGCGTATTTGCGTGGGAATTCCCACTTTCAAGCGTCCCCACTACCTGAAACTCTTGCTGCGGATTCTGGAGAAGCAGTCGACAATGGCTTCAATAACGGTTGTCGTCGCAGACAACGATGCAAGATTGGCAGAAGGGCGAAAGGCCTGCGCCGAAATCGTCGCGAAAGGTTACAAGTTTCCGCTGGTTGCAGTCGAATCCACCGTGCCCGGCATTGCCAATACCCGCAATACAATTGTTCAGACGGCTTTGGGGATCGGCGATTTTGATTTTGTTGCAATGATTGACGACGATTCCTGGCCCGAGCCTGATTGGCTTGAACTCCTGCTCGAGCTGATTGAAGAATTTAAGGCAGATGTGGTGCGGGGCGCCATGCGCCCGGATTTTGAAGTTCCGCCTGCGCCGTGGTTGGTCAAGACAGGATATTTTCAATCCTCTTACACCAAGACAGGGCGAATTGACCAAATTCACGCCGGTGGCAACTTCCTGGCGCGCATCGAAGTGTTCCGCCGTATGCAAAGTCCTTGGTTCAGCGCCGACTATGCATTGACCGGTGGCGAAGACGACGATTTCTTTTTGCGGCTCAAGGAACTCGGATGTACTTTTGCACAGTCTGTGGAATCAGTTGTCTACGAGCGAATGCCCGCTGACAGATGCAGCGCAACCTGGCTTAAGCGCAGGGCGCTGATGAATGGAACATCATGGGCCAATGTGCGCATGCGCAGGCGACCGCAAGGGTGGACCCCGGCCATGGAGATAGCAAAGATTGTTGGCGGGTTTCTGTTTGGCGTGGCCTCGGTAGGTGTGTTCTTCTGGTCGCGCCATCGGGCATTCCGCGGGGTCTACCAGATTTACAGAGCTTTCGGAAAGGTGCAGGGCCTGCGTTTCAAGCAACGCCAATATTACAATTTGCCACCCACTTCTTAGATGGCGTCACGCCTGTCCCCTGATGCGCCAAGCCCGATAATTTCGCACGGCCGTTCCAACTGGACTGGCGGCGAGCAGCCTGCGGCTTTCCAGATACAGTAAATAGGCGCGTCCTGCCGCCGTATGTGCGGTCTCCCCCCTGAAGAGTTCCAATTCTCCGGTTTGAATACCCAGCTTGTAAGGTTCGTCACCTACACCAAGGTCGAATGTTTGCATGCCATTCTCGATTGCCCACAGGATCATCTCCTCGAGATGGATCATTCCTGGAGAGTACTTCGCCCATTCGGCATCATAGGCTGGCATCAAACTGTAGAAACGTTGACGCGCAACCATTCCCCAGTGACTTGCCAATGGAACCCCGTCAGCCAAGAAAGCGCTCATCTGGACATTGCCGGATGCCGCAAAGCGTTCAATCATCGCCCAGAAGTAGGTTTGGTAACCAGGTCGTTGAAAACCATCAACGCCCCGCGTTGCGATATATTTGCGCGTCTTTTGCTGTATGAGTGCGTCATAAAACAGTTTCAATTCCTCGGGCGACTCGCCAATTTTCATTTGCGTTTCAGCCATGGTCTTGAGTTTTCGACCTTTGCCCGTCCTGTCCCTGTAACGAATGATTGTGGGTAAGCCCTTTTTGTTTCGCTCAAGACTGCCGAGATTAATCAAATGTCCGTTGTCTTGATACGGGTACCGGACCAGATGCCGGAAAGGGTTTGGAACCCCTTCAACATTGACCGGGATTTTCTCCAGAACTGCGACATCAAAGCGAGGTAGTAACTTGATGATATCGGACCAGAGAGTTTGCATGGTCGCAGCATCAATTTTCTCGGTACCAGGAAACAGAATCGGCGAGTTGTAGTCTGCAACGCCTCCATCGAGAAAGCCGAGGAAAGTCATACCGTGCCTTTTCTCGATTCCGAGGGGAATGAGCATCAAGGGAGCACCATTGTCCTGGCTGACCCGCACAAACAATGGCTGCACATTTCTGGCCGATCCGATTGTTTTTAACCAAACCTCCAGGACATCTCGTGCCTGATATGCGTAAAAGTGAAACTCACCGGCTTGATTGAGGGTGGGCCAAAGATCCCCAAAAGTTCCCAAATTATCTGATAATTCAATGTTCATTTCGGCAACCAATTGCATGACTATTGTTGAAAATGCAAGCAGTTGCGGTCGCAAAGGACATTCCCTTTCAGATCGCAGTAAACGGGCGTCATTGCCTGGGCTCTTGGCGCGACAAAGCATCCGGGGTTACACTCAGGCACTGGAAATTGGGCTATTCCCAAGGCTATCACGGGAAAACAAAGGAAAAGGCTATGGCTAACAAAGTCATCATCTCGGTCGCTATTACCGGAGGCATTCACACGCCGACGATGTCGCCACATTTGCCCATAACACCTGATGAAATTGCGGAACATTCAATCGCAGCTGCCAAGGCAGGTGCTTCCATCATCCATTTGCACGCCCGCGACCCGCAGGATGGCCGCCCCACGCCCGATCCCGCCGTTTTCATGCAGTTCCTCCCGCGGATCAAGCAGAGCTGTGATGCCGTGATCAACATCACCACGGGTGGCGGATTGAACATGACTGTTGATCAGCGCCTTGCTGCGCCATTGGTGGCAAGACCGGAAATGTGTTCGCTCAATATGGGCTCGATGAACTTCGCCCTGCATGGTCTCGCAGACCGCTATTCCAACTGGAAAAACAGCTGGGAGGAACCCTATCTACGCGGCACCGATGATTTTATTTTCCGCAATACCTTCAGGGATATTGCGCGCATCCTGAAGGACCTCGGCGAACAACATGGTACCCGCTTCGAACACGAATGCTATGACGTCGGCCATCTCTACAATCTCGCGCATTTTGTCGACAAGGGAGCCGTCAAGCCACCATTTTTCGTCCAGATGATCTTTGGTATTCTGGGCGGCATTGGCGCTGACATGCGCAATCTGGTCTTCATGAAGGAAACCGCAGACAAGCTGTTCGGCAAGGATTATCGCTGGTCGGTACTGGCAGCGGGCAAGAACCAGATGCCATTCTGCACCCAGGCCGCCATCATGGGTGGCAACGTCCGGGTTGGTTTGGAAGACTCTCTTTATATCGGCAAGGGCAAGCTCGCCACGTCCAATGCAGAACAGGTCGCCAAGATTCGCCGCATCATCGAGGAGCTCGGTCTGGAAATCGCAACGCCCGCAGAAGCTCGCGAGATTCTGGCGCTGAAAGGTGGCGACAGGGTAGGGTTCTGATCACCGCGATAGGAACCTAGAAAAATGTCGGCATCACCCCTATCGACGTCCACGCGTCATCAACGAGATGAGTGAGCCGCCACCGGTCAAACGTGGTACAAGGGTGCGACACACCAAAGCAGATGAGATCGCCAACCTCCAGGTCATCATTTTCGGCAATGCGCAGATACGTATGCTGGTCATTCAGGCGAAAAACGTTCCAGTGCTTGGGCGCTGCAACTGGTTCGGCATCTCTGCCTTTGCGATAGGACCAGACAGCGACAGGCAAGTCCACATCGATACCGACATCTCGTTTTCCCATCGTAATCAGTGCCAGGTTCGGTTCCGGTCGTGATTGGATCAATCCGCAGACGAAAAGCGATGCCTCGAGCGCCCCGAGGTCCTTGCCCAACCCGGGACTGCGCTCGAACATTTCGTGCTGGTGCCGTTCATAGGTCCCGCAATCATGTGTCACGTAACAGCCGCTGCGAAGTACTTTCTGTGCGGGCCTGCTGAGTTTGATTTGCTGCAAGCGCCGTCCAACGACATCGTAGTAGGAGCTGCCCCCGGCAGTAAGGAGTATGTCATCTTGGGCGAATGCTTTCGCGTCATCTGCAACGCGGGTTATTTTTTCGAACATGTCGAAGTATCGATCAACGCCAGCAGGGTCTTCCAGTCCCGAAGCCGCCGCGATCAGGCCCTCGTAGCCACCGATACCGGATAGAGAAAACTCGTTCTGACCGATTGCGCCAATGAGCGCAACTGCATCCTCGACACTTCGACACCCCGTGCGACCGCCTGAAAAACCCACATCCAGCAGCAGCTTGAAACGCTTCAGCACAGGCTTGAGTTCAGTATGGGCCGCGAGCGCCGCCACGCCGGCTTCCGAGTCAACGAAGAAATAGAACTCCAGCTCGCGATATTTTTGCAAAAGCCGAATGATGGATACAATCTGCGTATCGCCGGTCAACTCATTGGCCATGATGAGCCTTCGGCACCCGAAATAGGCGGCCACTTCCGCCTGCTGTGCCGTTGCAACGGTGAGTCCCCAGCACCCATGATGGGCCTGATGTGAGAACAAATGTGGGCTCATGGTGGTCTTGGCATGTGGGGCAAGTTGAAGGTCAAACTTGGCCAGCAGCTTTCTCATCCAGTCAGCATTCGCATCAAGCGCAGATTTCTTGATGATTGCAACGGGCGAAGGCAAGTCGCCTGCAAGCAGGTTCCAGCGATGCCGGACCACATCATCAACGCGGATAGGGGAAGAGGTTGAGGGTATGCCTTTCGAACGCGTATCAAGGGGCACACGTTCAAGTTCGGCAAGTGACGCCGCCAACGCCTGTAGATCAAATCCCTTGTTCATTTGGCCTATAAACCTAGCACATGAGCCCGTGTTTCCGGCCAGCTGGCATAAAGTTTTCCGCCGCGGGCCGTGTCGATGGTTTCAAGTTCACGCTGGCCGATCTGAACTTTCAATTCGGTGCCATCCTTGGCCTCAAGGAACAGCGTGACTGTTGTCCCCATGAACTGTTCGGATATGAGCTGGCACTCAACCACGTTTTGGGTATCTGGCCTTGTCGTCGTCAATTGAACCAGGTCAGCGGCCACAACAAAGCTGAGCGGGTCTCCGGATTGTGCATGTGGAGCCGATGCTGCGGGCACATGGAAGAGCCCGAGCGGGGTCTCGACAGAAACGGATGTGGCGTTCCTGGCCCTCACTGTGCCCTCAAAAATATTGTTTCGGCCGACAAATTCCGCGACGAACTTGTTTGACGGCGCACGGTATATGTCTTTTGCTCTGCCGATCTGGGCAATTTCTCCTTGCGCCATGATGATGACGCGGTCGGCCATGGCAAACGCTTCTGACTGGCTATGCGTGACATAGACGAATGTGATGCCCAGCTCCTTCTGCAGTTTGGTGAGCACACTTTGCATCCGGATCACAAGATGGGCATCCAGCGCAGACAGGGGCTCATCGAGAAGGAGAATTTTGGGTTCGGTGACCAATGAGCGCGCGAGCGCGACACGCTGCCTTTGTCCACCGGAAAGCTGCGCCACATTGCGTTCGGCAAATTGCCCGATCCCAAGACGTTCAAGCCAGTCAAGTGCCTTCTTCTTGCGTGACATGGCGTTCATACCCCGCATCTTGAGGCCGAACTCAACATTCTCGCGTGCGTTCAGGAACGGAAAGAGTGCGAGGGATTGCCAGACCATGGGCATATCACGCTCATGCGGCTTGACGTCATTCATCACGCGGCCTTCGAACCGGATCTCACCGCCCGTAGGGGCTTCGAGCCCGGCCAGCATGCGCAATGTTGTCGTTTTACCGCAACCGGATGGCCCCATGATGGCGAGGAATTCACCCGCCACAATGTCAAAGCTTGTCGGCTTGACGGCAACGAAATCCTTGAACCTTTTCTCAACCTTATCAAAAACAACAAGGGGCTGTTTCATTCTGCTGTTACCTCGTGTTTGCCTTTTGACAGCATCAACATCTGGGCGATGACAATAAGTGTGATGGAAATGACGAATACAAACGTCCCGATGGCATTGATTTGCGGATCAACATTTCCCTGCAGGATTTCAAGGATCACCACCGGTATTGTCTTGTTGAGGCCGGAGACAAACCACGCCACCGCAAATTCATCAAACGATACCGCCGCCGTGAGACACAAGGCAGCAACGATGGAAGGCATGGCAAAGGGGATCACGACTTCCCGCATCGAGCGCCATTCGGATGCACCGAGATTCCATGAGGCGGCTTCCAGATTCGGATCCATGTCGTTGAGGCGCAGCCGGATCACCGCCATGGCGAATGGTGCCCCCAACACGGTGTGGGCAATGATGATGGAGATGACTTGGCCCGAAAGCCCGATCTGGGCGAGCCACGACAGCATCGCAAGGGCCATGATGATCAATGGGATCGTCGGCGGCAGCATGGCGAGGGCCAGATAGGCTTGCTTGAATTTGAAGTTGTAACGATAGTCCGTATAGGCCGTGCAGAAGCCAATGAAAGTGGAAAGCAGTGACGAACACACAGCCACAACCAGGCTGGTCCATGCAGCTTCGATCACCTCCGGCCTGCCTAATACAGTCTGATACCACTTCAGCGAAAAGCTGCCCAAGGGGAGACTGGGAAAACGATCAGAGTTGAACGAGAAGACCAAGCTGGCAATGATGGGTGTGAAGATGAAAGCAAAAGCCAGTGCGATGTATACGTAAAGCGCCCATTTTCTGGCTGCGTCGGGTTTCATCCGCGCCTCCTGTAGGCAGCCGTCACAGATGCGAATGCAACGCTCAGAAGCGTCAAGATCATGACAATGGCAATGACTGCAGCGCGCGGCCATTGCTGACCGGACTTGGTTGAATCAATAATCATGATTGACAGCGTCGGTGGTTTGGAGCCGCCCAGATAATACGGAGCGACGAAGTCACCAAAAGACAGGATGAAGCAGAAGAGGGCAGCAACGATCAAGCCAACTTTGGCAGCAGGAATGATGACGGAAAAAATGGTCCGCATGGGACTGCACCCCAGATTGTGCGAGGCTTCAATCAATGTCTTGTCGATGCTCGCCAATGAGATGGTCTGCAGGATGACGACCAGGGGAAAAGTCAGCGTCATGTAACCGATGATGGTTCCGGTGGGTGAGTTAAGGAGGGAGATGGGGCCAAGGCCAAACCTTGCCAGTAAGGCACTGATGATGCCGTTGCCCGCAAGCACCACCTGCCAAGCATAAATACGCACAAGATAGCTGGTGAAAAATGGAATGACGAGAAAGAACAGCGCCCAACGCCTGGCTGTGTCATTGAACTTGAAGGCAAGTCCATAAGACGCAGGAAAAGCAAGAATTGAAGCGAGCAGGGTAGCAGCAACTGCAAGCGTCAGTGTATAACCATAAGACCGCCAGAAAACGCCCCAGCTCAGGATGCGTTGCCAATTGTCGAACGCGAAGGCCGGTGTCATCCGGTAGTTTTTGACGAGCCAGAAGCTCATCGCGAACATGAAAGCGAGAGGCACAACAAAAAAGAGAACTTGCCAGATCAACAGGGGCGCGCGCCAGAACCAAGCATAGTAGTCTCTTCGTGTCGTCTCAACCATCCGGCAGTCTCCTTGGTTCGGGCAAGACAAGATTCATCATCTGTTGGTGCAGATTACGCACAGCCACAAGCAATACGAAGCAAAAAATGAAATTGCCCCCCGTTTAAGGAGGGCAACAACAGATGAAATCAGGAGCCCTTGTACTCCGACCAGAATTCATTCCACTCTTCGAGGCTCTGCTGGATTGGAACCTGGCGGTACTTGATACGGCCTTCTTTGATCAGCGTAATCGGATCATTGGCAGCACCATCGACCTGGCCGGTACGTTGTGCTTCCTTGGGGTCCTTCTCGTTCAGCAATTTTCGCCCTGCCTTCGTGACTGCAAAGCCGGGATAGGCAAGCATGCGGGCGGAATGGACCTGACCTTCCGGCGACAACATGTATTGAATGAACTTCTTGCCAATGTCGGCGTTTTTCGTGCCCTTGCCGATAGACCAGGATTCTGTGAACTGAATGCCGCCTTCCTGAGGCACCACTGAAGCTACTTTGGCACCATCGCGCTCAAGCACGCCAGTGATCCAGTCACCGATGCCTGCCATCACAAGCATTTCGCCATTCTTCAAACCGTTGAACGTGCCGCCGTAGTCGAAAAAGCCGCCAACTTGCGGTCGCAGGGTCTTTGCGGTCTCCTTGACCTTGTCCCATGCGCCAGCATCAATATCGAAAGGCTTGGCATTGCCGTTATAGAGGCTGAGCTGTCCAAGATTTGGCAAGTGCCAATCAAAATGCCCGACCTTGCCCTTGACTTCCGGTTTCCAGAAACACTTGTAGCTCGCCGCCTCTTCCGCCGAAACTGCCGTTGTGTTGTAAGATACGCCGAGGTGGCCGCAACGCACCATGACAGAGAACAGCTTGCCATCCTTCCAATGACCCGGGAACTGCTTCCACTCATCAAACAGGAAGTCATCAAACGGGTAGTCGGCAGCATTGAGTTCATCAATGTATCCGGCTTCATTCAGCTGCTGCACGAATTCGGCATCGGAGAGAATGACATCATAGGTTCCGGGGGGCGATTGGGCGATCAGCGCCAGCATGTTGTCACCGCCTGCATAATACTTTGGCTTGAACTTGACGTTGTTGGCTTGTTCGAATTCCGCCACCACATCTGGCTCGCCATGGCCGTACCATGCGAGCATGTTCAACTCGACAGTTTGGGCCCAGGCTCGGCTGACAAACGGCATCGAAAGTGCAGACGCAGCCACACCATACTTGAAAACGTCGCGGCGGCTGGGTTTCAGAAGAGATTTCTTGCTCATGAACGTGTCTCCGTTGCGCGGGATGAGTCCGGACTGGCCGCGCGTGGCACCAAGACAATCACATTTTTAGCATTAGTAGTAATTGAACATTCAAATCATGGAATGAGATTCTCTTATGCAGGTGACAAGAGGTTGCCGAGTCGCTCCATCCGCACAATGTCAGTTTGCCCTGAGTCATGCAGGGCTTGCATGATGTAATTGACCAGCAACAATGCAGCCGTTGAAGCGCCGGTGTTTTTGAAGAACAATCCGACATGGATGTCTGCCAAAAGGGGGAAGCCTTCCCGTTCCGAGAGCACCCGCATGCCACGTGTCAGCGTACGCCGGGTTAGCGCCGTCACCCCAAAACCTGATTGCACGGCCTGTTGCAGTCCGTTGATTCCAGGGCTTGAATAGGTAATCCGCCAAGCCCGGCCAATCTGGTCAAGACTGCGGATCATGCGGGCCCGGTAGTAACATCCCTCGGGATGAACCGCGATTGGTATCGGCGTTTTCGTGTAGGATTGTGTGTCAGCTCCAACCGCCCAGATCGGCCGTTCAGCCCATGTATAGACCAGGCCGGAGGGTGCCTTGTCGCCATACATGGCAATGACAACATCAAGGTCATCGCGCTCGAAACCCGGCAGCAGATGTTCGCTGGTCTCGCATTCAATCGACAATTCAACATCAGGGTGCAGCGCAATGAAATTTTCCAAAGCCTTCTGGAGAAAGGCGACGGCGTAGTCAGTCGGCAATCCCACCCGTAGGCTGCCTGCTGATGGCCTTTTATGCAGTCGCGCCACAATCTCGTCATTCATAACCAAAAGCTGGCGCGCATGGCGCGCCAGGCTTTCCCCCTCGCGCGTCAGGGCAATGTTGCGGCCTGACGTATCCATTAATGTGAGGCCGACCAATTCCTCCAGCTTGCGGATCTGCAGGCTGATCGCCGGTTGCGTGCGCCCAAGCAGTCGCCCGGCCTTTGTGAAACTGCCGAGATCAATAACAGCCAGAAATGTTCTGAGCACATCAGTGGGGAGATTTATGGCGACCATCGCAGTACCCCAAGCAGAACTTATTCCAGAATAACTTAAATGAATTTCCCATATCCGCGCAATCAACATTATCCTCAGCGGTGACACAACAAGAATGTACGGAAGGACGCATGGCCAAGAACAAGACCTTTGCCGCCGAAATGCCATGGCCGGATTTTCACGCGGCTGTGAAGGGTGGAAAAACGCCCATTCTTATCCCGCTGGGCTCCATGGAGCAGCATGGCCACCACATGCCGCTCCATGTGGACGTTCTATTGCCGACCGAATTTTCCCGCCGCGTGGCTGAACAGGTCGGCGGACTTGTCGCGCCATCCTTTACCTATGGCTACAAGTCTCAACAAAAATGTGGCGGCGGCAACCACATGCCAGGCACTGTCAGCCTTGAAGGCCAGACCTTGGTCCACCAGCTGCGCGACGTGATCAAGGAGTTTGCCCGGCACGGCGCGCGCAACTTTGCCATCGTCAATGGCCATTACGAAAATTCCTGGTTCATCACCGAAGCTGTCGACATTGCACTGCGCGAACTGCGCTGGGACGGCATCACCAATGCGAAAGTTGTGGTTCTGTCCTATTGGGATTTTGTCACTGAGGATGCAATCGCCAAGCTTTACCCTGATGGTTTTCCGGGCTGGGCCGTGGAACATGGTGGCGTGCTCGAAACCTCGCTGATGTTAACGCTTTACCCCAGTCTTGTTGAGCTTGACCGCGCGGTAGATCATCCCGCCGCAACCTTTCCGCCATACGATGTTTATCCGGTGAAAACCGAATGGACTCCGGCAAGCGGCACCTTGTCTTCACCCAAGGCTGCATCGCGCGAAAAGGGCGATATCCTTCTGTCCGTCTGTACGGATGGAATCGTGAATGCCTTGAAAACCGAATTCAAAATTTAAGACTGATTGGGAGGACTGCAAATGACAAACGACATGTTGCATATCGTAAAATGGCACAACGGCAACAAGGAATGGTCACCATTTTCCGATGCCGAAATGTCCAGGCGGCAGGATGACCTGCGCGCCTACATGGCCAAAAACAATATCGATGCCGCGATGATGTCATCCTACCACAACATCTGTTACTACTCAGGCTTCCTGTATTGCTACTTCGGTCGCAAATACGGCATGGTCATCACTGCAACCGATGCCACGACGATCACGGCAGCAATCGATGGCGGCCAACCTTTCCGCCGCACCTTTGGTGACAACGTCACTTACACGGATTGGCGCAAGGACAATTTCTTCCGTGCCGTGCAGGGACTGACCAAGGGCGTGAAACGCCTCGGCATTGAATTCGATCACATCTCGCTTGACTACAAGAAGCAGATTGAGGATGCGCTGCCCGGTGTCGAGTTGGTCGACATCGCCCAACCCGCCATGTGGATGCGTTCGATCAAGTCGGCCGAGGAACACAAACTGATCCGCGAGGGTGCCCGCATTTGCAACGTCGGTGGTCGCGCTGTGATGGGGGCAATCAAGGCCGGCGTGCCGGAACATGAAGTCGCAATTGCGTCGACCAACGCCATGATCCGCGATATTGCCAAGAGCTTCCCCTTTGTGGAACTCATGGACACCTGGACTTGGTTCCAGTCCGGCATCAACACCGATGGCGCACACAATCCCGTGACCAACCGGGTAGTACAAAAGGGTGATATTCTATCTCTCAATACCTTCCCGATGATTTTCGGCTACTACACGGCTCTGGAGCGTACGCTGTTTTGCGATTACGCCTCCAATGCCCATATCGATCTCTGGGAAAAGAACTGCGATGTGCATCGTGCAGGCGCAAAACTGATCAAGCCCGGTAAGAAGTGCTCGGAAATCGCGATCGAACTCAACGAAATGTACCGCCAGTGGGACCTTCTGAAGTACCGTTCATTCGGTTATGGCCACAGCTTCGGCGTCCTGTCGCATTACTATGGTCGCGAAGCCGGCGTGGAATTGCGCGAAGACATCCATACGGAACTCAAACCCGGCATGGTCGTTTCCATGGAACCCATGATCATGATCCCCGAAGGCCAGCCCGGGGCTGGCGGCTATCGTGAACATGATATCTTCATCGTCACCGAAGATGGTGCCGAGAATATAACCAACTTCCCCTTCGGCCCTCAGGAAATGATCATCAAGAACTGACCGAGACCACAGGCGCGCGCATCACAGCGGCATCGCAAGCCCGAGGATGTTGCGCGCCTCCTGCCAGGTTGCTACCGGGCGCTTGTGCTTTTCGCAAATCATCACGGCCCGTTTCACCAATGCAGCATTTGAAGGCGCAAGTGTGTTTTTGTCCAGACGCACATTGTCTTCCAGGCCTGCGCGCGTGTGCCCACCTTTGGAAATGCTCCATTCATTGATGGTGAGCTGGGCCGAACCAATGCCTGCGGCGCACCATTGCGCATCAGGTGAAAGACGCTTCAGGGTTTCGATATAGAAGTCGAAAATGCGCTCGTCCGCCGGCATGGCATTTTTCACACCCATGACGAACTGCACATAGAGCGGACCAACGAGGCGCCCATCCTTTTGCATGGCAGCGGCTTGTACGATATGCGACAGGTCAAAACATTCAATTTCGGGCTTCACATTGTAAGCGAGCATTTCAGAAGCCAGCCAGTCGACAAGGTCTGGCGGGTTCTCATAAACGCGCGTTGGAAAATTGTTGGAGCCGACAGAAAGAGACGCCATGTCTGGCCGCAACGGCAACATGCCACCACGGACCTTGCCCGCACCAGATCGTCCGCCTGTTGAAAACTGGATGATCATACCAGCGCAATGTTTTTCAATGCCTTCTTTCAGCCGGACAAATCGTTCTGGATCGGATGTTGGTTTACCTGTATCATCGCGTACGTGACAATGCACAATTGAGGCACCAGCTTCGAAGCATTCATGAGTGCTCTCTATCTGCTCCGCAATTGTAATAGGCACAGCCGGATTGTTCTCTTTGGTAGGAAGAGAGCCGGTGATGGCAACGCAGATGATGCAAGGTTTTCTCATTTTTTCTTCTTGCTGGACTTGCTCATGACCACATCCCACGTGACTTCACGGAACGGATTTGGAAGACCTCGTTCTGCTGCAAGTTTTGGATTGTCAACAATCTTGAAATCGGCGATCAGACTTTCTTTGACGCCAAAAACTGCATCATCAGTTAGCCATGGGCAATCCGGCGTGAAAATATGGGTGACGAGCTTGTCGTACCCGGGCGCAGTAACAAGAAAATGCAGATGTGCCGGTCTGTTGTGGTTGCGGTCCAGCGCCACAAGCAGATCACCGACACTGCCATCATAGGGAATGGGGTAATAGCGCGGATAGGCCGACCGGAAAAAGAACTCGCCGTTCTTGCCGCTGGTGAACACGCCACGCAAATTCATGTCGGGCTGGATACCCTTCTGTTGAACGTCATAGAAGCCATCTTCATTGGCTTGCCAAACGTCGAGAATTGCACCTGCGATGGCTTTGCCCTTGGCGTCTTTCACGCGTCCCTGCACCCACACAGTTTCGCCTTTGCCATCCAGACAAATATTGTCACCATGTTGGTAGTGCGGCGCGTTTGGAATGTAGAAGGGGCCAAGCACCGTGGATTCCGTTTCCCCGGAAAACTTGTCGTTGTTCAGTGTCTCCACCAGCATGGAAATGCCAAGCACATCCGACAGCAAGATATACTCCTGCCGCCAATCGGTTGAAAGGTGGCCCGTCCGCGTGAGGAAGTTGATGCCCTGCATCCACTCATCCAGTGTTGGCCTGGTTTCCTTGACGAAGGCGTGAAGGTGTTTCACCAAGCTGTCGGTCAAGAACTTCACCCGCTTGTTGGCCTTGGGACCAGAGCGGTCTTGTACCACCTTCACTGAGTTCTTTACCGTAAAGTAGTACTTGGCGTTCGATGCATTCTTCGCCTTTGTCTGGGTTGCTTTCTTCGTCACTGCTTTTGCCATGATCATTGTCCCAATATAATGCGGAAGGTGTTGGCCAAGTCGATGTTGGCAGTCTTGGAAAGTTTCATGGCGCGGAAGGCCACATGGTGATCCGGCCGCACGAGCAGGCAGCCAGAGTCCGCAATCTCACGCACCGCCGCCCATTCGCCGCCATGGTCTTCAAGGTCACGCCGTGGCCCGATGACACGCGTTTGAATGGCAATGCCGAACTCCTTTTCCGCTGCTTGCGCGGCCTCCACCCAAGCCTCACCGCCAATGCCGGTGATCAAGGTAAAAACACCATTGCCCGTGATATCCAGTGTCGAAT
Source organism: uncultured Alphaproteobacteria bacterium (assembly GCA_963738595.1). GTDB lineage: Bacteria > Pseudomonadota > Alphaproteobacteria > Rhizobiales > Aestuariivirgaceae > Aestuariivirga. Next base: position 481,233 of record CAVTXF010000013.1, on the reverse strand, counting down.
GCTGCTTGCCAGATGTGTCAAATACCCAGGCATGGGGAATACGGGCACCAGGCGATGTAGTCGGCACATAGTGCAGTTCCATGTCAGTGTCCTTCCCCGGCACCACCAAGCCATCTGCAATCACGGCAGTCGACTGGTAGCGCTGGTTCATCTCGACGCCGTGGCAATCAAATTCATATTTTTTGAATGCAATGGCCTTGCGCAATGCCTCGCGTTGTAACTCAGCTGTTTCACCCGTATTGCAACGTGCATCCATGTTGCGTTGGATTTTTGCGTGGTCAACTCCACCATCCATGCCAAGGGCCTGAAAAATTGGTCCGAACTCACCGATCGATTGGTTGGCGCGGGATACAATCTGCTTTGCAATCGGCGCACGTTCATCCGAATAACTGTCAAGCAATTTTGGAGTGGCTTTGCCTTTCAGAACCAGTGACAGTTTCCAAGCCAGATTGAACGCATCCTGTATCGATGTGTTGGAACCCAGGCCATTGGATGGTGGATGACGATGTGCAGCATCCCCCATGATGAACACACGATCTTTTTGCATGCGGGTGGCGTACTTGTTGTTGACAGTCCAGGTGCTGGTGCTTTTCACCTCAATGTGCACGCCGGAATCACCAATCAATTGATGACAAACGTTCCTGGCAAATTCGTCACTCACCTCGGGTACTGGTTGGTTGATGTCGTAGCCCCAGATGATCAGCCACTCATTCCATGGTCGTACCATGCGCACCACACCCATGCCAATGCCGCCAACATCGGCGCCAGGCTGCATTACCCAATAAAGAACCGAAGGGCGATGGGCGACGTATTGGGAAAGATCCGCCTTGATGAGAATGTTGATCGAACCACCAACGCCCATCTGGCCTTCAAAAGGCAGTCCCGCGTGCTCTGCCACCAGTGAGTTGCCGCCGTCGGCACCCACCAGATATTTGCATCGCACGCTGAAGTGCTTGTTGGTCAAGCGGTCGTTGCAGGTAACTGTCACGCCGTCCTTGTCCTGAACGTGAGACACGTACTCACACGACATCCGGGACTGTGCTCCACGTGAACAGGCTGTCTTGTAAAGCAATGGTTCCATGAACGTCTGCGGCAAATCGTTCATCCTGGTAGGTGATGACAATGCATGCTCCGCCCGCGACAGGGGACTTTTTCCCCAGCTCTTCATGCGCCCCAGTTCTTCGCCTGCGAGTGAAACACAGAACACGTTTTCACCCATCAGGTCCTGGTCGGTGGCATGCATATAGGCTTCATCTTCAACATCGCGGCCAAGGTCCCGCAGCACTTCCATGGTGCGTTGATTGGTGATGTGCGCCCGCGGAGTGTTGGCTAGCCAGCGATAGCGGTTGATCACGAATGTATTGATTCCATAGGTAGCAAGCAGGGCTGCCGTGGCACCACCTGCTGGTCCTGTTCCAATTACCATGACGTCTGTCGTTATGTCTGCCATCTGCGTCTCCGTTCAGTACACTGGCCTGCGCCCGTGATAGGCGTCATCCAGCAATTTGCGAATTGCCTCGCGCCCAATGGGCGTGGGATTTGGATATGGATTGGCGGCGGCAATGTCTGCGGCTTTGTCGAGGCCCTCTTCAGGCATGCCCAGGTCTTTCAAGGTGAGTGGGGCATTGAGGCGTTTGGACAAGTCATGGAGCCCTCCAGCAGCACTCGCAGTACCAAGCGCACGCATGATCCGCGCCATGGCGTCCGGCGAACCCGGCGCATTGTACGAAGTTGCATGCGGCAAGATCACTGTATGTGTTTCAGCGTGGGGCAAATCAAACGTGCCACCCAAGACATGACAAAGCTTGTGATGCAGCGCCATGGAAGCGGAACCGAGAACCGTGCCACAAAGCCAGGCTCCATAGAGTGCTTCGTCATGACCAGCTTTACCCCTGGGCAAGGCCGAGGCGAGCGCACGAATACCTTCCTCTGCCATCAATGAAACAATGGGGTTTCCGTCGACTGCGTATAGCCCCTCCACCGCGTGCGCGATCGCATTCATGCCTGATGTCGCAGCGAACCTGTCAGGCAGCGTATCGAGCAGGTCAGGATCATAGATGACAGTTTCTGGTTGGATCTTCATATCACGCTTGGTGGTCTTGGCACCATCGGCGGTTTCACCCAGAATATTGGTCATCTCCGAACCCGCATAAGAAGTGGGGATCACGAGTTGTGGCAGATCGGTGCGAAGAGCCAGCGCCTTGCCAAGCCCCGTGGAAGAACCACCGCCCAGGGCAATCGTGCCGTCACAACCCTCGGCTTTCAGGACGGCCATGGCTTCCACGGTCACAGTCACCGGCGTGTGCATGGCGGCACCGGCAAACCCAACACCACATGTTGCATGTACAATGGCCGCCGCTGACCCGCTTTGCTGGGCAGTGGTAATGACCAAAGGTCGTTTCATGCCAAGCCTCTTGGCTTCAGCCGCAACTTCGGCAACTTTGCCACGACCAAAAATCACGCGCGTCGGCAGGGCGGCATAGACGAATGGACTCATGTCTTGTCATCCTTCACCACATAGCCCGTGGGAAAAAGAGATATCTGCCAGCGCTGCGCCACGTAACCCCAGATGCCTTTTGGAGCCACAAGCATCATGGCAATGGCGATGACACCAAGGATCATCAGGTAGGCTGCGCCCAGGTCAGCAAAGAATTCGCGCAGCAGGAAGTAGACAATCGTGCCAATGATCGGGCCCTCGATCGTCCCTATGCCGCCAATCACCACAATGAAAATGACAATTGCTGTATAGTCATTCACGCTGAAAGCTGCATTTGGCGAGACACGGATTTTCTGTAAGGCGATGAGAGCTCCAACCATGGCTGTCATGGTGGCAGTAACCACGTAAACTGCCAATTTGATCCGGACGATGTTCACGCCCAGGGATGAAGACGCAATCTCGCTGTCTCTGATCGCCGTGAGCGCCAGCCCGATACGTGAGCGCAGCAAACCATAGACCAGAGTCAGTGCACCAAGCCCCAAGACAAGCGCCAGCCAGTAGATCGAAGCCTCCCGCCAGAATTTGCCCGGAGCCAATGCCTGCATCACGGATGTCGGGATTGACGTTCCGGAACCACCACCGAGCCCTACTGAGCCCAGCTGTGAGGCGATCAGCCGAAACACTTCCGCCACCACCCAAGTGCCAATGGCAAAATAGGCACCCTGCAAACGGAACACCAGTTTGGCGACAGGCATTGAAATGAGTGCTGCAAGCAAACCAGCCAGGGGAATGGCAAAATACGGGTGAATGCCGATATAAATAGTCACCGACACCATGACGTAAACACCCAATCCCACATAGGCCTGCTGCCCAACCGAGACGAGGCCGGTGTATCCCGCCAGCAAGTTCCAGAGAGATGCCAAGGCGATATAGATCATCATCTGGCCGATGAGCTGCTGGGTGGCGGTAGAGGCGAGAAAAGGCGTTGCGATCAACAATGCAACAGCGACCAGCGCTATCATCGCTGCGACGCGGCTGGACTTCGTCGAGCGCGTAAGGCTGAGGCTCATCCTTGCATCCTCGGGAACAGGCCGGTTGGCCGGAATGCCAGCACCAGCAGGAACACCAGATGACCAGCGAGTTCCTGTGCTCCTGGATTGATCTGAGCGCCAATGCCTTGCGCTACACCAAGCACAACACCTCCCACCAGTGTCCCCCACAAATTGCCCAGCCCCCCAATGATCACCGCTTCAAAACCGAAGATCAAGCGGCCTGGACCGATGGCAGGATCAAAGTTCGTCCGAACCCCGAGGAATATGCCAGCAATGGCGACCACACCAAGACACAAAGCCATGGCCCAGGCATAGACTTTGCGCTTGTCGAGCCCCATCAGCAGGGCTGTTTCGGAGTCATCCGAAGTCGCGCGAAAGGCGCGGCCGAGGGCGGTTCTGTAAAACAGGTATTGCAAACCGGCGATGACAGCGATCGCCACAACGAATTGCAGCAAGGGCAGGTAGCCGATGTCAACACCGGGCATCAGTGGGAATGAACCCGTTTCCAATGCGCCAGCTTGCAGCTTGCGATTATCGGCAGTGAACATTTGCAGCAAGCCGTTTTGGATGATCACCGACAATCCGAAAGTCACAAGCAGCGGCGGCAGAATATCCTTTCCCAGGGTCCGATTAAGAATGACGTATTGCAGAGCAAAACCAAAGGCCATGGCAATGGGGATGACCAGAACTAGGCTGGCAAGCGGGTGCAGGCCTGTCGCCATCACAATAACCAGAGCCAGATAGGCCACAGCAACAATTAAATCTCCGTGCGCGATGTTGACGAGACGCATCACGCCGAAGATCAGCGAAAGACCAGCAGCGAACAAGGCGTAAAGTCCACCCACCAAAATGCCCTGAACGATGATGTTGACCCAGACCATGCTACATCCCGAAATAGGCTGCTGAAATTTGGTCTTTGCCAAACGCCTTGGGAGCTCCTGACAGCGATATGCGTCCTTCTTGTACACACAGAAAATGACCCGCTGATTCCAGGGCGCGATTCACATCCTGCTCCACAAGAATTGCTGACAAGCCATTGCCGACGATTTTCGGCAACAGGGCATAGATATCCTTGATGACGATGGGAGCCAGCCCCAGGCTCAACTCATCCAGCAGGATTAACTCCGGATTCGACATCAGGCCGCGACCGATGGCCACCATTTGCTGTTGACCTCCGGACAATGATGTAGACGGCGCACTGCGTTTCTCGCCAAGAACCGGAAAGAGATTGTAAATCTCGGCTAGATTCCACGGTCCATTGCGTTTGACTTGCCCGCCCAATATCAGGTTCTCTTCCACCGAAAGCGAAGGGAACAGCCTGCGGCCCTCAGGCACCAGTGCTACGCCTTTTGCCACAACATCATTTGCAGCCAGGTGATCAATGCGCTTGTCATTGAAAGTGATGGCACCCGTCTTTTTTGGCAACAGTCCTGCAATGGATTTCAGCAACGTGCTTTTGCCAGCCCCATTGGAGCCAATGAGGGCCAACACCTCGCCTTTCATCAAGGTGAAAGACAGTCCATGCAATACCTTGGCGTCGCCATACCAAGCTTCAAGATTTTCGACCGTGAGAATGGCGTCAGACATGGGCGTCCTCGCCAAGGTACACCGATTTCACATCCTTGCTGCGCATCACGTCATCAGGTTTTCCGTCAGCAATCAGCTTGCCGAAATTCAAGACGACCAGGCGCTGCGCCACGGACAAAAGCGCATGTACCACATGCTCAATCCAAACGATTGTCACACCTGATGAGTGAACATCGCGAATGGCCGCCAGCAATGACTGGCACTCACGTTCGGTCAAACCGCCGGCGATTTCATCAAGAAGCAGCAGTTCGGGTCCGGTTGCCAGCGCGCGGGCCATTTCCAGGCGCTTGCGTTCCAGCAAGGTAATCGAACCCGCCAGCGCGTTGGCCTTGCCCTTCATGCCCGTGAGTTCCAGGATTTTCAGCGCAAGTGCCTCGGAATTGTCATCGGCACGCCCAAACGTTGCTCCTACCAAAATGTTCTCGAATACTGTCATGCCATTGAATGGGTGTGGCACCTGGAACGAGCGTGACATCCCCATCTTGCAACGCAACGCAGCGTTCCTGTCACTCACGTCTTCGCCATTGAAAAACACCCGACCGGAGTCTGGCTTCACCGTCCCCGCGATCAAATTGAACAGCGTGGTCTTGCCCGCACCATTGGGTCCCAGGATGCCAATGATTTCGCCTTTCGTCACGTCAAGACTGACATCCCCGGTTACAACCAAGGCACCGTAGCGCTTGTTCAATGATTTCAGCGAAAGAATGCTCATCACAATTCAAGAAGGGCGGCCCAAAACGAGCCGCCCTTCACTTTTTCATTTAACCAATCGTCCGCAATTTGCCACCCACCGGAATTTCCGGATGCTGCGGATTGTTCGTGATGACGAGTTCGAGCCCCTTGTCCGTCTTGGTCCATTGGCCCCCAACAAGCGGAGTCTTGCAGACATTCTTCACAGGGTTGTTGGGCCCACCCTTCCAGGAAATGGGGCCAATGATGGTGTTGAGTTCGGTTTCACCAATGGCGGCCAAAATCGCTTCTGGATCATTGACATCCTTTGCGCGCTTGATCACATCAAAGGCAATTTCAAAGAGTGCATGGGCAAAACCAAGGGGTTGTGTCCAGGGCTTGCCTGTGCCTGCCGTGTAAGCATCACAAAGGTCTTTGGCCGATTGGCCGGTCAGGCTTGACGTGTAGGGATGGCTGGGTGACCACCAGATCTCGGATGTCAGGCCATCGCCACGGTCACCTAGGCTTTCAACCGAAGACGGGAACAGAAGCGCTTTGCCCATTGTCACAACCTTGGGCTTGAAACCTTGCTGCGCGCACTGCGCCCAGAAAGTTGCGAAGTCAGGCGGAATCATCACGCCAGTCACGATTTCAACGCCGGCTTCCTTGAATGCGGAAATCTGTGCCGAGAAATCATTGGTCAAGGGCTGATAGCGGCCTGGATCGACCAGCTTGTAGCCAGCAGCAGCGAGCGGGCCTGGGAATCCGACTTTCGGGTCACCCCAGGCGTTACCATCGGCGTCATTGGCAAATACGCCGCCTACAACCTTGGCCGCACCTGACTTGTCCCAGATGTCGAGGAAGTTGGCGATAACGTCCTCCAGACCCCAGAAGCAGTGATAAGTATATTTGAATCCCTTCGATGGATCGCCACCCCGACCGAAGAAGAAGGTCTGCCATGGCGCATCATCGGAGATGCAGGGAATGCCATTGAGTTCGGCTTGATCGGAAACAGGATTGACGGTGTCCGGTGTACCCTTTGTGAGCAACATCTTCACCTGGTCTTTTTCAATCAGCTCTGCTGCCACTTCTGCAGCGCGGTTCGGATTTGACTGGCTGTCTTTCTGGATGATTTCGACAGGCACTGGCAGTTTGGCCATGATATCCTTCAGGCCGTCAACCACCCAGCTCGTGGCCTCGCCGAAGCCAGCGATGGGTCCCGTGACAGGACCAACCTTGCCGATCTTGAACACATCTGCGGCATAGGCCCGGCGCAGCACGGCAGGTGCGGCAATAATGCCCGCACTGGCCTTCAGCACAGTTCGGCGATTGAGTGTGATTATTTCAGACATTGTAGTTCCTCCCTTGTTTTTATTGAGTTTGATATTGGTTTTTGCATTCCGTCAATAGCTGATCACGGCTTTGTCTCCGAAGGATAAGGCAAGACGACCAACATTTTGCACACATCGTTTGAACGGTTGACGATCTCGCGGATTTCGTTGGGCCAGATTGTGCAGCTGTCCATCGCGCGCAGAATGGTTTCCTTGCCGTCGATGATGACCGTCATCTCTCCTTCAAGAACGACATAGACTTTTTCAAACGTCGTGGAGTCGGGTCCGGCGCCGCCACCGGGCAGAAATTGCGAGTAACCCACCCACTGGTTTTTCGGGCCATGTTCTTCGTGCCCTTGCAGGCGAAGGCCAACAACTCCGCGATGGTTTGGGGCTTCGTATGGTTTGGCATCTTGAAACCGCTTGACATGCATGTCCCTGGACCCTTCTAGAAATGCAGCGTTTCGTCCGACGCGCCTGAAAGCTCGCCGATCGTTTTGCGCAACGAGCGAAAACGCCTCGCACCATAAAGCAAGGTGTCTTGCGATTTCACATGCTGCGCGGCCAATACCTCGCCGATAATGATGCTGTGGCTGAATTGGTCAATCACTTGTTTCACCTCGCAATCGAACACGGCAGTGGCATTGACCAGTGCCGGGGCACCTGTCACCAGTTCATTCCATCCGCCAACGCTGAAACGGTCAAAATCACGGCCCATCATGCCGGCAAATGCCTTGGCGACATTGTCCTGGGCTTCAGCGAGGACATTGACGCAGAACTTGCTGGAGGTCGTGATCGCATCATGGCTCGCACCGGATTTGTTCACGCACACCAAAAGCCTTGGCGGCTCAGCGCATACTGAACTCATAGCTGTTGCCGTCAGTCCAAACCGTTTGCCATTTTGGACCGAGGTAATGACGCAAACCGAAGCGACATGCTGCCCCATGGCAGCAATGAAATCCGCAGTGGGAGCCGTGTCCTTCTGGAAAGGTTCTGACACAGATCAGATCACGCCTGTTCCGGGATCCTGGCCCAACAACACGCGGCCATAAATTTCCATGCCGGAATCATATAGCAGAAAACCATGCATGCAATTGGCAATAAGGTTGCGTGCCGCCAACTGGATTGGACTTTTGAGCGAAAGACCGGCCGCACCACTGATTGTCAGCAGATCAATCACCGCATCGCGGCAAAGCCGCGGCACCATGGCAATGTCGGCACGAATGCGGGCGCGCAATTCCATCGGCATCTTTTCGCCACGCTTGGCATAATCGTCGATATCGTCTGCAACGCGGTAGAGCACAAGTTCAGCGGCATGGATTTTTGAGGCGGATTCACCGCAAATTTTCTGCAGTGGTTGCCACTCATGGGACACGTGCGACGTATAGGCAACGCGCTTGCCGTGTACCACTTTTGTGAATTCATTTAGTGCACCGCGGGCAATGCCAGTGGCCCCGCTGGCAATGCAAAGTCCCAAGACCGGGCCTGCTTGTGACTTGAACAATGCGGGCGCGTCTGGATCGGAATAGGCTGTTGCCTGGTTTTCCAGCAAGGCAGACAATGACACATGCCGGTAAGCAGGCACGCTTACATCCTTGGCCTTCACAGAGCTCGATCCGGAACCCTGCATCCCCGCCACAAACCAGTCATCGAGTACCTCGAGGTTTTTCTTCTCCACGAGAAAGTCAGCGATATCAACGAAGTCGCCTTTCTCATCAAAAATTTCAGCCCCCAGCAAGAGCCATTCAGCATGGGCATTGCCGGATGCGAAAGGCCAGAAGCCGCTCAGGACGAACGAACCATCGGCTTTTTTGATCGCCTTGCCGCGCGGTCCGATAACGGCCGACACAGGATGGTTGCCATGATCGCCGAACACATCCTTCTGTGCCTGTTCCGGCAAATGGCAGAACATCCAGCTATGGGCTTGCATGACACCCAAGATCCAGGCCGTTGATGCACACCCTTCGGCGATTGACGAAAGCACATCCACATGCGCGCGCATGGACAGTTCCTGACCACCACAACTGCGTGGCTGGATTGTTGTCAGCAAGCCATGTTCAAGAATGAGGTCCATGCTGGCTTTGGGAACAGCCCGAAGCGTCTCGGCTTCTTGTGCCAGTTTTTGCAATTGGGGGATAAGGCTGCGGGCAATGTGTTTGGCATCTTTTTCCGCCATGCGTGTCTGGACATGCACATTCATCAGCGTTCTCCCACAATTGCCGCGAAAATTGAATGTCATTCATTTTTGAATGGCTGTCAATATCTCTTGATAAGTTATTTTTCTTTGCCTAGCATGGGCACCATGGACGTCCTCCAGCATGATCAGCCGCGTGGCCGCGTGGCCCTGCGCCAGGAGCGCAATCGGGAAGCATTGGTGCTGGCTGGGTATAAGGTCATGTCCAAAAAAGGCATCGACGCCGCCACCATGCAGGAAATAGCAGAATTGGCCGACGTCGGGGCCGGTACGGTTTACAGTTATTTCAAAAGCAAGGATGACCTTGCAGTTGCGGTATTGGAACGCGTGATGTTCAATCTGTCTTTGCGGATTGAAGCGGTGACAGACGGTTTCGAGGATCCGGCACAGGTATATGCTTACGGTGTGCGTCAGGTCTTGGAAGCAGCAACTGGTGACCGACGGTGGAAACAACTTCTGCACCGTGCTGAAGTCATTGCCAACGCAATGTTCAATCGCATGGGTCCCTTTGCCATTCGGGACATTGAATTGGCGACAAAAGCCGGGCGATTTAAGGTGAAAGACGCAAAACTGACTTTCAAGTTGGCCAGTTTCGCAATCATCGGTGCAAGTCGCGGCATAACACAGGGCATTCTTGCCCGCTCAGCAATTGATGAAACGGTAGTGCGCCTGTTATGCATGAATGGGTTGAGCGAAACAGAAGCCATTGTCTTGGCCACCCGGCCCCGACCGCCATTGCCTCCTGAAAATTCTGTTGCGGAACACAAGTTGAAGTAGGGACAATGACGCAGTCTATTTGACCGAAGGTGAAGATTTCTATGAGGATAGTTCATGGCCCCCATTGTGGATGAAGCCCGGCGATGTGGTGGAAGTTGAGATCGAAGACATTGGCATTCTGCGAAATCCTGTCGGTGCAGAGCAAACTTGAGGTGATAAAAAGGGGAGAAAGAAATGACGGCGATCGGCGGTAAGGTTGGTGTTGTAAGACGCCCCGGAGAACTTGGCGTTCACTCAATGGACTCATTCAACTTTGTTGTTCCCAATTTGCGCATTGCTGAAGAGTTTTACAAAACCTTCGGTCTCGACGTGCGGGAAGAGGGCAATTCTCTCGGCATTTACACGTTCGACAACTCGCACAGATGGATGAGCATTTCCGAAAATCAGAAGAAGAAGCTGAACCATCTTTCATTCGCGGTTTTTGAGGAAGACTTCGAGGCGATCAAGCGGCGAATTGAACAATCAGGTGTAAAGCTGCTCGACGTTCCACGCGGGTATGAGTCAAACGGAATTTGGTTTTATGATCACAATGGTGTTCTCGTCGAAGTGAAAGTTGCAGAAAAAACCTCACCCAACGAAAAGATGCCTTTTGAAATGACAAGCTGTCCGCCGGGGGTGGCTGGTGCTCCACAGCGCTCGAGGGCCAGCAAAGTGAGGCCGCACCGCATGGCCCATGTCCTGGTCTTTACTGCCGATGTTCCAAAGGCCATCGACTTTTACAGCCGCATCTTGGGACTGCGTCTGTCTGATCGATCTGGCGATGGCATTTGTTTCATGCATGGCATTCACGGCTCTGATCATCACCTTGTGGCCTTTGCCAAATCGTCCGCCCCGGGCCTGCATCATTGCAGTTGGGACGTCGGCAACATCAATGAAATCGGCAAGGGTGCCATGCAAATGGCAGAAAAAGGTTTCCAGAAAGGCTGGGGCCTGGGACGCCATGTCTTGGGCTCAAACTATTTCCACTATGTTCGCGACCCCTGGGGCAGTTATAGCGAATACTCGTCGGATATCGATTACATCCCATCGAACTGCAACTGGGATTCAGGGGATTATCCTCCAGAGGATTCAATTTATCTCTGGGGCCCCGAGTTGCCGAAGGACTTCATCGTGAATCACGAAGCTGACTAGAATTGAATCATTTGGCTATTGCTTCTTCGAGCCAAGTGCAGAGTGTCAACAAGCATACAAAAGGGACACCTGCCGATGCCGGGCAAAATGCTCCCGTCGCATCATGAAACCGTTAAGAGTCAATTGTGAACCAATTGGGGAAGGGAGTGCTTAGATAAGCACCCCCCGTATCGCCATGGCGACTGCGCCCACGGCCGCGACTCCCATGATCCACAGGCCTATAAACCAAGCCAACTGGCGCAAGCGCGCCGACACCTCAATGATACCCTGAGTTGTTGCTCACTTTGCCCCGGAAAACCCAATAGGAATATGAGGTATAAGCAAGAATGATGGGGACGAGAACAAGCACTCCGGGCATCATGAACCAGAGACTGATTTCGGGTGCAGCTGTGTCGTGTATCGTGAGTGACGGCGGCACGATGTAAGGGTAGAAGCTGACGCCCAAGCCGATGAACGAAAAAATGAAAAGGCCGAGTGAAGCGAGGAAGGGTTGTACGTCTTTGCCATTTTGTAAACCGTTGTAGAGCAACCAAATACAGCCCATAACTAACAGGGGGACATAAGCACTGTACAGCAGGGCTGGCCAAGCAAACCACCGCGCAAAATAGACAGGTTGCAGAAACGGTGTCCACAGGCTCACCGCACCAATGAGTCCGACCAGGCCAAAGCCGGCCCACAAGGCTTGTTTGCGGCTGCGGTGCTGCACGTCTCCTGTGGTTTTCATATTCAACCAAGTTGAGCCTAAAAGAACATACCCCACAACGACAGCAATGCCTGTGAGCAGAGAAAATGGTGTCAACCAATTCCACCAGCCACCAGCATACGCGCGATTTGCAACGGGGATACCCTGCACCAAGGCACCAAGGGCTATGCCTTGGGCCAAGGCAGCAGTCAGCGACCCCACAAAGAATGACCAGTCCCACAAGAATTTGCCACGCGCCGTACGCCAGCGAAACTCAAAAGCAACGCCGCGCAAGACTAGACCAATGAGCATGGCGATGAGCGGTGCATAAAGCGCAGGCAGAACCACGGCATAGGCCAAGGGAAACGCTGCCATCAAACCGCCACCACCCAACACGAGCCAGGTCTCGTTTCCGTCCCATACAGGGGCTACGGTATTCATCATAAGATCACGTTCGGCAGTTGACTTCGCTGTTGGAAAGAGAACGCCCACACCAAGATCAAAACCATCCATAACGACATAGAGGAGAACGGCAACAGCAATGATGCCAGCCCAGAACGTTTGCAAATCAAGTATGAACATCAATGCCCCTCTTTCGTCGCAATGGCGATTGCTGGCGTAATGCCAGATGCATGGCTGGGTGTATGTTCGATGTCGTCAATTGTTTTGGGTGCAGCATTGCAGAGGCGCAAGATGTAATAGACGCCTGCACCGAACACAGCAAAATAGACCACAACAAAAACCAGCAAAGAGGTTGCAACAGCTGCTGCTTCGATCGGTGCAACTGATTGTGACGTACGCAGAAAGCCGTAGATCGTGAAAGGTTGACGCCCAACTTCAGTCGTGATCCAACCCGCAATCACGGCCACAAAGCCTGATGGTGCCATGAGAAGTGCGGCGCGTTGCAGCCACTTGTCGCGATAAAGCCCCTCGCGTTGTATCCGACGCAGCAAACTCCATAGGCCAAGACCCAACATGGCAAATCCAATTCCTACCATGATGCGGAATGACCAGAATATGATTGCAGCGGGTGGGCGGGCGTCTTTCGGAAATTCCTTCAGACCCTTCACTACACCATCAGCATGATGCGTGAGGATCAGAGAACCGAGTTTGGGAATGGCAATTTGATACCGCGTCTCCTCTGCCTTGTCGTCCGGAATGCCGAACAGGATGAGTGGCGCACCGGCGTGGGTTTCATAGTGACCTTCCATGGCCGCAACCTTTGCTGGTTGGTACTCCAAAGTATTTAAACCATGCATGTCACCCGCAAAAATCTGCAAAGGTGCAACAATGGCCGCCATCCACATCGCCATGGAAAACATGATGCGTGATGCTGGTTTGGTATTGTCTCGCAACAAATGCAGCGCTCCAACCGCGCCGACAAAAAACGCCGTCGTCAGGTAAGAAGCCATCACCGTGTGGACCAGTCTGTATGGAAATGACGGCGTGAAAACGATGGCCCACCAATCCACCGGAATGAATTGGCCATTGGCCGCAATCGCGAAGCCTTGTGGGGTATGCATCCAACTGTTGACCGCAATAATCCACGTGGCCGAAATCAACGTGCCAATGGCAACCATGAGCGTTGCCAAATAGTGCAGACGCGGACCAACCTTAGTGAGGCCAAAAAGCATGACGCCCAAAAAACCGGCTTCAAGGAAAAATGCTGTGAGCACTTCATAGGCCATCAGTGGCCCAATGACCGGGCCCGCCTTGTCCGAGAAGACACTCCAGTTCGTGCCGAATTGGTAAGACATCACAATGCCAGACACGACACCCATGCCAAAGGCAACCGCAAATATCTTTTTCCAATAGTTGAAGAGGTCGAGATAGGTGCGATCTTTCGTCCACAACCATAGTCCTTCAAGCACTGCGAGATAGCTCGCAAGACCAATCGAAAAAGACGGGAAAATGAAGTGGAATGAGACCGTGAAAGCAAACTGAATTCGTGCCAATGTCAGGGCATCAAAATATTCAAACATGTTATTCCTTAAACGGCTGCCAAGGCTGGAACGTCAACAGCTTTACCTTGTAACTCTTGTACGGCTTGGTGATGGCTAAGGAACACTTTTCCAGTGAGGTGCGGCAAAAAGCCTGAACGATCCAGCTTGTCCATCACCGGTCCTTTGACTTCCGACAAGTGGAATGTAATGCCAGCATCCTTGAGACGAGAATTGATACTTTCAAGGCTTTCTAGTGCACTGAGATCGATGTCATTCACGGCTGGGCAAACCAGAATGATGTGCTTTACGGATGGTTGATTTGAAAGACTCGCATTGATCTGGTCTTCCAGATAGCGAGCGTTGGCGAAATACAAACTTTCATCAACACGCATCGACAGGACTGTGGGGTTGGTTTCGACTTGGTGGCGCTTGATGTTGCGAAAGTGTTCGGTGCCAGGAACGCGACCAAGAATAGCAATATGAGGTTTTGAAGTTTTGTAGAGGTGCATCAAAATTGAAAGCGCAACACCTGCAACAATGCCAACTTCAACACCAACCCCCAATGTCAGCAGGATTGTTGCTGCAACGGCTGCGAAATCAGACTTGGCATAATTCCACGTGCGTTTCAGGATAGAGAGATCAACCAGCGACAAGACAGCGACGATAATGGTGGCTGCCAAAGTTGCTTGCGGCAGATAGGCCAGCAGTGGTGTTAAAAACAGTGTTGCAGCCGCAAGACCAATGGCGGTGTATGCTCCGGCAGCCGGTGTTTCAGCACCGGCATCAAAATTAACAACAGATCGTGCAAAGCCGCCCGTCACTGGAAAGCCACCTGATACTGATGCAGCGAGATTGGACATACCGAGACCAATCAACTCTTGGTCTGGTTCAATCCGTTGACGACGCTTTGCGGCAAGTGTCTGCCCCACAGAAACTGATTCAACAAAGCCTACAACAGAAATCAAAAGGGCAGGCAGTGCGAGGCTCTGAAGCAAAGGCAATGAAAAATCCGGCACCGAGATTTGTGGAAGGCCTTGTGGCACAGCGCCGACAAGTTTGACGCCCTTTGCGCCAAGATCCAATGACCAAGCAGCGATTGTGGTTGCTGCGAGCGCAAAAATGGGACCGGTACGCGCAAGAAGGTCAGCCAATCGCGGACGCAAACCAAACGATATCAACAGTGGTTTCAGGCCTTTGCGCACCCAAAATAAAAACGCCGTGGCTGCAACGCCGATGCCCAGTGTAATCAAATTTGTTTGGCTGAGATTTGGAACAAGTGATTCAATAATCTCAATGAGGTTGTCGCCACTTGCCTTGATGCCAAGAACGTTTTTTAACTGCCCTGCGGCAATCAAAATGCCTGAAGCTGTGATAAAGCCCGCAATGACCGGGTGCGATAGGAAATTGGCCAGGAAGCCCAAGCGCAAAATGCCAAGAACGAGCAAAATCAAGCCTGACAATGCGGCAAGGATGATTGCCGCAGCGGCATATTCGGCCGCACCATTCAAGGCAAGATTACCAAGTGCAGCGGCAGTCATGAGTGACACAACCGCCACCGGACCAACAGCGAGCGTACGACTGGTTCCGAAAATTGCATAGGCCACCAATGGCAACATGGACGCATAAAGGCCGACCTCAGCAGGTAGTCCCGCCAACAAGGCATAGGCCAATGACTGCGGCACCAACATGATCGTTACGATGGCGGCAGCGACAAGGTCGCTGACCATCGTGTCACGCGTGTAGCTTCGGCCCCAGCCGAGGATTGGAAAATAGCGTTCCATGTTGAATTCCCTCAGCCAATCACCTCAGGCTTGGCGTACCATTCCTTGCCTTTGAGCATGGCTTTCCAGTAGAGCGGCGGCAGGATGCGCTCCTTCAGAAACCACGCAAGTTTGCTTGGCTTTTGTGAATCGATGAGCCAGCTCGGGAATGTGGGCAGCAATTTTCCGCCATAGCCAAATTCGGCAAAAACGATCTTGCCGCGTTCAACGGTGAGCGGGCAGGAACCGTAGCCATCATAAGCTGCTGTGCCTGTTGCAAGTCTCATGTCGGCCATGATGTTGTTTGCAACAACAGGAGCCTGCTTGCGCGCAGCTGCGGCGGTTTTGGCGTTCGGTGCATTCATCACATCACCCAACGACCAGATGTTTGCATATTTCTTGTGGCGCAATGTGGCTTGATCAACATCAACCCAACCCGCAGCATCCGCCAATGGGCTGGCGCGGACAAAATCAGGTGCCTGCTGTGGTGGCACAACATGGATCATGTCGAAGGTTGTTTCGACAGTTTCCTTGGAGCCATCGGCATTGGTTTTGGTGAACCACGCTTTGCGTGCGGGGCCATCTATCTTTGTCAGCGTATGACCGAAGTTGAGCTTGGCGTTGTACTTCTTGATGTATTCCATCAGCGCAGGCACATAGTGCGCGACGCCAAACAGCACGGCACCAGAATTGAAGAACTCGACATCTATGTTTTTCAAAGCACCATTGCGGAACCAATGATCGGCAGAGAGATACATCGCCTTCTGCGGTGCGCCTGCGCATTTAATGGGCATCGGCGGCTGCGTGAAAATGGCCTTGCCTGATTTTAAATTCTGCACCAGCTCCCATGTGTAAGGTGCGAGATCGTAACGATAGTTTGACGTGACACCATTCTTGCCGAGTGTTTCACTCAAGCCTTCAATACCAGCCCAATTGAGTTTCAGGCCAGGTGCCACAATCAAACGCTTGTAAGTAATCGTCGGACATCCCTCGAGAACCACAGCATTGTTTTCAGGCTCAAATGCTGCAACTGCGGCCTTCACCCAACGCACACCGTGGGGAATCAAAGATGCCTCTTGCTTTGCAGTTTGCTCGGCTGTGAACACGCCCGCACCCACCAATGTCCACCCTGGTTGATAGTAATGCGTATCTGCCGGATCGATGATCACGATATCCAGATCGCTCTTGCGGGCCAGCAAGCTTGAAGCAGCGGCAATACCAGCGGCACCGCCGCCCACAATGACGATATCGGCGGACGTGATCGCTGGTCCAGTTTTTGAGTTGGACGCAGCGGGCCCAAGTTTCTGACTCATCTCCCACATCATGGTTGAGCGAGCACCAGAGCGACAAAATGCGAGGACCGGACCTGGCATTTCGGCCATGGCTTTGCCGAACAAGGCGGCATCGGCGTCTGTCACTTTGCCGGAAACCACCGGAATGTATCGTGCCGTTATACCAAGTTTTTTTGCCGTGGATTCAATCTCAGCGAAAGTTGGCTGATCTGCGCCTTCGCCGTCTGGTCGGTTTACGATGATGGATTTGAACCCGGCCTTTGCAACGTCGCTGAGTTCGGACGGCATAATCTGTCCAGAGACTGACAGCGTGTTGGTGATGGTTTTGGTCTGCATGAGTTCCTCGCGGGTTCTGTCCAATAATTCTACAGTGTGTTGAGTGGCACCTTGAGGAAGCGCTTGCCATCCTCTTCAGCTTTGGGCAGTTCGCCTGCCTTCATGTTCACCTGCAAGGATGGAATGATGAGTTTGGGCATGCCCAATGTCTTGTCGCGCGCCTCGCGCAAGGCGACGAATTCGTCTTCGCTGATGCCATCCTTCGTATGGATGTTGTGGGCGCGCTGTTCCGCAACAGTGGTTTCCCATTTGATATTGCGACCATTGGGGCCGTAGTCGTGGCACATGAAGAGACGCATCTCCGCTGGCAAAGACAAAACCCGCTTGATTGAGCGATAGAGTGTGCGTGCATCGCCGCCGGGGAAGTCCGCGCGGGCCGAACCGCCATCAGGCATGAACAGCGTATCACCAACGAAGGCCGCATCCCCCACAACATGCGTCATGCAAGCAGGTGTGTGGCCCGGAGTATGCATGGCGTGTGCCATCATTGTGCCAATCCGATAGCTATCGCCATCGTCAAACAGGCGATCAAACTGGCTTCCGTCGCGCTGAAACTCGGTGCCTTCGTTGAAGATCTTACCAAACGTTTCTTGCACCACGGTAATGTTGCGGCCAATACCGATTTTGCCACCGAGATGTTTTTGCAAATAGGGTGCGGCCGACAGATGATCGGCATGGACATGGGTTTCAATGTGCCACTCGACCTTCAGGTCATGCTTTTTCACGAAATCAATAACCTGGTCTGCAGAGCCATAAGAAATGCGGCCCGCAGCGTAGTCAATGTCCAACACGCTATCGACAATAGCGCATGATTTGGATTTGGGGTCCTTCACCACGTAAGTGACGGTATTGGTCGGTTCGTCAAAAAAAGATGTAACTTCTGGCTTTAAAGCAATGTCGACTTCGAAGGGAACGGTGTCCATGTTTTCAGTCCTCACGTTTTAATTGCAGGTGCCGCAGCACTGATGTTTTTGAGCGCAAGCATGCGTGCGCCGACCATGCCAATGAGCATGGCGATAACGAAATAGATGGCTTGGGTTGATCCTGTGCCCAATGCCGTGAAGGCCGGACCGGGGCAGAAGCCGCCCAGTCCCCAGCCGATACCAAAGATGGCAGGGCCAACGAAGATAGGCGCGTCGAGATCAGTCTTTTTGGGCATATGGAACTGTGTGTCAAAAATTGGCTGTTCGCGCTTCAGAACCAGTTTGTAGCCAAGGAATGTGATCAGCGCGCCGCCGCCCAAAACAAACATCAGACTTGGATCCCAACCACCGGAAGAGATTGATGCGATGTCAAGAAAGTTCAAAACCTTTTGTGGGTTTGACATGCCGGCCACAACGAGGCCGGAACCGAAAAGCAGACCTATGAAAAACTGTACAAGTAATGACATTTGCGAACCTCAGATCATATGACGCGTGATGAAAACAGTGATGATGGCAGTCGACATAAATGTCAGGACGGCCACGAGTGATCGCACTGAAAGACGCGACAACCCACAAATGCCGTGGCCTGACGTGCATCCATTGCCCCAGATCGACCCAAAGCCCACCAGAAGTCCCGCTGCTATGAGCAAGCCCGTACTTCCAGTTATGGTCATGGGTGCCCATGCCCCTGTGAGCGTCGCATAAAGCAGGGGGGCGACGATGACACCCAGAATGAACAGGATGCGACCATCAATGCCTTTTTCCAAATAGGGAGGGAACATGCGCACTGCAATGCCGCTGATTCCGGCGATGCGGCCATGTGTCGCCATCAGTAACACTGCCGCGACGCCAATCATGACGCCGCCCAATGTGGAGCCCCAGGGTGTAAATTCTGTCAACATTTCATCGTCCCAACTTTATCTTTCTGTGCTTGCGTGAGCTTGAGATTTAATATATTCTAATATTGGAATATGTCAAGGATGAAAATTCATGTCGCATCTCAGTGCTGCGAATTCCCCAAAGTTGAATGGCATGGCAGCCAAGGCGCTAGAGGCAGCAGAACTGCTGACGGCAATGGCCAATCCTATGCGTCTGCTTGTCTTGTGTTCGCTGGCAGAAGGTGAAAAGCCCGTCAATGAACTTGTGGCCAAGAGTGGTGTCAGTCAAAGCACCATGTCGCAACATCTCGCAAAGATGCGCAGCCTGAAACTGGTCTCCACCCGGCGCGAAGCGCAAAATATCTATTACAGCCTTGCTAGCGATGACGCGAAGCAAGTGATCGACACGCTCTATTGCATCTATTGTAAACCCGGCAAAGGAAAGAAATGAAAAAAACAAACTTATGGATCGCTGCGGCGCTCGCCCTTCTGCTGGCGATAGCAACATTTGCCTATTCGAAATTTGGCCCACCTCCCTCTGGCACAGACATGGCAAGAACACGCACAACTGAGCAAGGTCTTTACTCAGTCTCCATCGCTCCAGAAAAGCAACCCTTTAATCGCAACGCCCTTCATACCTGGGTTTTAGATATCAAAGATAAAACTGGTGCGCCTGTTACGGGAGCAAAATTCTTGGTCGGCGGCGGCATGCCTCGCCATGGCCATGGCTTGCCGACGCAGCCCGAAATGACCTCAGAACTTGGACAAGGCAAATATCTCATCGATGGCGTAAAATTTCACATGTTCGGTTGGTGGGAATTCTCTTTCGACATTAAAGCTGCTCCCGGCAAAGATCGGGTAGTTTTCAATCTCAACCTCTAGATTAAATGGAAGAACTGAAATGGCTTACAGCACAAAATTTCAAAAAATGGCTGATGAAGCGCGCGCGCGTGTCGGCGAGGTTTTGCCTGCTGACGTTGATACAATGTTGGCACAGGGCGCAATTGCGCTCGATATCCGCGACAAGGAAGAGCACGACGTTGACCATATCACAGGCTCGATGAACATCAGTCGCGGAAAGCTTGAAATGAATGTTGAGGACAAGATCCCAGATCTTGATGCAACGATCCTTTGTTACTGCAACGCTTTTAATCGCGGTGCTTTGTCGGCAGATTCCTTGCGGGCGATGGGCTATAAAAATGCAAAATTCATTGCTGGTGGCCTCAAAGCTTACCGGACTTTGAAAGTTCGTTGATGACAAGTCGACTGAGGTTCTTTGTGCTTGTTGCAGCAGCTTTGCATCTTGCTGGATGTGGCAATGAAGAACTGACGTCGGAAGAACGTAACGTGGCGATCGCAATGCGGTTGTCTCAGGCGGAACCTTTCAAAGGTGACCCATCAAACAAGTTCACACTTGATTCCAGCGCTATTGCTTTGGGCAAGTCTCTGTTTTCTGACGCTGGCCTGAGTTTCAATGGTGCTGTGTCCTGTGCTTCGTGCCACCTTCCGGATCAACAATTTCAAGATGGTCTTCCATTGGCGGTTGCTGTTGGAACCAATACGCGTCGCACTATGCCTTTGGCTGGACTGGCCAATGACAAATGGTTTTTCTGGGATGGTCGCAAGGACAGCCTGTGGTCACAGGCACTTGCGCCTCTGGAAAATCCTGTTGAACATGCAACTGATCGCAAGTCCGTTGTAAAACATGTGGCGACGAAATACGCTGCTGAATATCAAAAGATTTTTGGCGCTCTGCCTGTATCAGATACTGACACAGATCGGGCATTTTCAAATGTGGGAAAGGCCCTCGCTGCCTATGTGGCGACAATTCAACATGAGGAAACACGCTTTGATCGTGTGATGCAAAATTGGGCCAATGCCAAAGCTGGCGAAGATTTTACGAAACAAGAGTTGCGCGGATTGAAACTGTTTGTAGGCAAGGGAAACTGCGTGTCTTGTCACACTGGTCCCTATTTCACTGACGGCTTCTTCCACAACACGGGCATTCCGGAAGTTGTTGGCCTGCCACCTGACAACGGCAGAATTGCCGTTCTGAAAGAAGCGAAATCAGACGCCTTCAACTGCCTCGGCCCATACAGCGATGCGAAGCCCGAAGATTGTCGCGAATTGCGCTTTATGGTGACCGACAGTCATGAAATGGAACGGGCTTTCAAGACACCCTCATTGCGGGGAGTGGCTCAACGTGCGCCCTATATGCATGCTGGGCAGTTCACAACATTAGAAGACGCCCTTGCTCATTATGATGCGTCGCCTCCTGCCCCCCGTGGTCATTCAGAATTACGTGATATCAGCTTGAGTAACGAGGACCGTGTGGCAATCATAGCTTTCCTCAAAACCCTTGATGTGCCCTGATAACTTTTAAACCGCAAGCTTACGTCTTATCCTTCGGGTAAAATACCATACCAAAAGCACGACAACTGGAACAGTCAACACGCTGACAAATTCTGGCAAGTGGAAAGGCAAATATTTCGTGAGATCATCCTTGAACTTGGACAGCAAAGAAACAGCGTAATAGCTGATCGCCACAATTGAAAGGCCCTCCACGGTCTCCTGCAATCTCAGTTGCAACAGCGCCCGTTCGTTCATGCTGGCGAGAAGTTTCTGGTTCTGGTCTTCCAGTGCGATATCGACACGTGTCCGAAGTAAGTTACCTGCACGCTCACACCGTTGGGTAAGAGCCGCGATACGGTCCGAGACAACTTTGCAAGTCGCCATGGCAGGTGAAAAGCGACGGTCCAGAAAAATTCCAACGCGTTGATGCCCCGACAAGCGTTCTTCATTCAATTCTTGAATTCGTTTGGTGACAAGGTTGGAGTATGCCATTGCGGCAGAGAAGCGATACGCACTTTTGCTGGACAGTTCTTCTGCGTCGCGCGACGTTTGCGTCAATTGTCCGAGGAGTTCCGCATCGCTGCCTGCCACATCTTTTTTTGCCATGGCGGCGATGGTGTCATCGAGGCTCCGTTCGAGTGCTCCAATGCGCGGAGACAAATCACGGGCAAGTGGCAAGGTGAGCAGTGCCATCATGCGATAAGTTTCTATTTCATGGATACGCCGCAGTGCACGCCCCATGCGCTTGGCATCCATCGAGATGTTTTCGACCAGAATGCGGCTAAAGCCATCTGTACCGATGCGGAAATCCATCCACAAGCGTGCTTGACCTTGGCCGATAGTTGATCCTGCTACATCATCATGCTGGAAGAAGCTTAGCATCGCACTGCCGCTACCCGTCCGTGGCGCTTCATTGACGTGGGTGTGGATTGCGACCAGTCTTTTGCCGGGCAAAGTTGCAACCCACTTTGCGGGCAAGACTGCGATTGCCTCGCTTTTGCTCTGGCCTGGGATGGCCATGCTGACGCGATAGAATTCGCCGTGCTTTTCAAAACGAAAATCGCCACTAGCGAAGGCTGTTGCAAAGTGTATGTCCTGTGAACTGGGAGCATCAACGCCCATTTCGTGGCAAAGCGCAATAATGTGATCGATAGGTTTCAAGTCTCGATCCGCTACGACATAGGCAAGATAGCTCAGCCGTGCCGGTGCCGAAACGGGTTGTCCAGAACGGTTGTGGAGTTCGTCGTTGAGTTCTTGTCGTAGTTCATGATCCATCTGCTTTAACTGGACGATAGAGACTGTTCAGTGCAAGGCTACGCGTTGCCGCAGCTTCAATGACGATGTCCAAGATCGCCACTCGCCATGCGAATGATGCTCCCGTAGCCACAGTTTCCGGCAAGGGCCATGCCAAAGCCAAACATCAGCGAACCGATGATAACGGCTCCCCAGCGAATTACGGGTTGAAAGTACGCACTTTCGGAAAGATTGACCCAGCCTAAGCTTGCAGCAATTTGCGTTGAGAATAAAGCAACAGCCATGGCAAAAAACCATGTGCGCAGCCGCACTGTATTCCCTGTCATCACCACATCTTCAATGGCCCCGAATGTGCAGAATCGCATGGAACGAGCGGCTGCCCCAAACAAAATGCCACACAGCAAACCAGACAGGATGAGCCATTGTGCAGTGCTGAGTTCACTGCTCGGGCGGCAGTTCCTGCTGTCGATAAGCGACCAGGCAAAGGCAGAGTGAACCGCAATATCGTCCCTTGCTACACCTACGACGTTTTCGAGGGCTCACTCTCCACATGTGAAGTTCACATGCACAACCCATCATTCATTGTCACAGGCGCGGACGGGGCCAGGGCCGACCACCTGCGACAGATTGTGGCCAGAGTTAGGGAACGGCACCAGCGCACCCAATGAAGCTGTTACAGTGGCCGAAGTATAAGTGCCATCGCTCTTGTTGAGGAAGCAAAAGTTCTCAAATGGCACCGGACTTGGAAAGCCAGGGTTCCCGAACTGTGTGATTTCAGGGTAGATGTATTCTGCGATTGGCGCAGTATATTTGGCAGATGTCAGGCCATTGGCCAACTCCCGGGGTGTTCGGCCCACAATTGTGACTTCCACGTCCTGCCGGACGGCTCGCGCATCATCCTTGCTCGGCCAGGTTTCGCGGAAGCGGCCCATTTGAGGTCCGTTTGAAGCGGGAAGCCCCAGTCCATCCGTGAATGTAAAGCCTGGGTGCTCTCCCGGAGCGGGTGGATTGAGCGGACGGTTATTGTCCAGAATGCGCACCTTGATGCGGCGGGTAGGATCTGTCGAAAAGCCGACAATGCGGAACCGCGTTGTTTCTTCCTGCGGTATGCCGTCAAACGCTTCCCCGAGAGTTCCCTGCAGTGCTTCCTCGACAAACAAGTAGACAGTGTCATCATCCTTGGACGTATAGATGCCCAACTCAGCATCAAGGCCATAGGCCGAGATGAAGTAGGGCCTGCCAGAAACATGATTTGTGTCTGGCATGAGGATACCGAGATACGTGACATAATCACCGACGCGAAGGGGGGCAGGTTTTTCGACACTGCACATATGCATTGGCGCACTTGGCTGTGCTGGTTTCCCTGCATCGCTTACACATGTGTAGCGCCTGTAGTTCGCCGCTGTTGCAACGGGCCGGTTGTCGTTCGGGCAGGATTCGCTCTCCAAAGTCTGTGGGCCGTCAGGGTTTTCCTTAGGAACGCACACGGGATAACCTGTCTTTGCATGCACTGGCGCGTTTTCTGCGTCGAGTGCAAACCGGACATCTTGGACGAATTGTGCACGCGCCGGATTGGCATCGTTCTTCCACCCAAATATGCCTTTTGGATCGTTCAATAGAACGGTTGCTCCCTTGATGCAGCCGGCATCGGCAAGTTTGCAATTGTCGCCAACAGTCAGAGCGCCGCTTTCGTATTTGATATCTTGAATAAAGCCTGCGCCGGCATGCAAAGCACCTTGCGAAATGTGCACCACGCCTGCCACGTAGCGGCCATCTACAATGTTGCCGATGATTTCCGCTTCAAAGGGCAGCCGCGGTGGAGTGGTTGCGGGAATGGGATCGTTGAGCGCAAGGCCACTGGACGTCGCACCACCAGGAAACAGTTCTGACGGCAAAGCGTACCGACCCGGCATCGTGATGGTCAAGTTGGAGGGCAATGTAATAGGCAGGTTGGATACAGTCATCTCGGCGGCCTGCGTGGGCGATGCGGGCCCTGTGAGTTTGAAGTCTTCTATAAAGCCAATGACGCTGAACGAAGGCTTCATCTGCTGGGCGGTAGCGGCAGGAACCGCAGACCACCCGGCTATTCCCAACACTGCAGCTGTCACAGCTTTCTTGATCAGTTCCATGGCCAACTCCTATTTGTGCAATTGAGTTTGCGGTTGCGTGGTGCGCGATGGCAGCGAGATGACTTCAGGATCCCACGCGCTTGTCCGGCGTTCAGAAAAATGGATTCTGGCTCCGGGCACAGGCTCGAAACTGCCGAGCCCGTATAGGGCGTCGATAGGCGAGGATTCGTTGAGATTTGCACCCGCTTCCGACAATGACTCCAGCAAAACTGCGGCTGCGATTTCACCCAGGTCGCGCCAGACGTTTACATCAGGTTTTTCAAGTATGGCGTAAGGCAGGGGTTCAACCACCTTGTGAGTAACGTTTTGAACGGTTGAAAACCGAATAGCATCTGACAGGCTGTACCCGAGGCAAGCGGGAGTCGGTTCGGCTCCCAGTCTGGCCTCCATAACTGCCGCATTTTCGAACCACTTTATGTTTTCTGGAGCGCCATCAACTTGCTGTCCCACGGCCCAAATAGCTCCATCCTTGGGACAGGTCCTGAGAGCTGCTGCCAATTCCTGGATTTGGCGCTGGCGGGACGGCATGAGATACACCGTTCTCGGAGAGTCGGCAGATGCAGCACCATCCTGCTGGCGCGATGAAAGATTTGCCACATCATCAATGACCCGCCCACTGAAGGCTTGAGCCATCACACCGCTGTCATTCAACAGGCTGCCGTTCAGCACATACACATTCTGCCGCGCGAGCCGCAGCGCTGCGGAGGCTTCTCCGCCGGCAACATCTTCAACACGCAAGTCAATCTTCCGGCCATAGATGCCGCCTTGATCGTTCACCTTCTCGAACACCGACTGCAAACCGATAAGGATTGACTGTCCAAGCGCAGCACGTTTGCCCGTGAGGGGCAGCAACGCCCCTACCTTCACTTGCTGATCTGTCACGCCTGGTGGCAGGTCTGCGGCCGTCCCTACAACCGACAGATAGGCCAGCAAACTCTCCTTCTCCCCTGGCTCCAGCCTGTAACGCGGCATGATGCTGGAGAGATCGGTCCCATCCCTGCCGCGCCCCTGCTCAATCGCAAGTGATATTGCGGCGATATCGCGGTAGCCGGGCTTGCGGTCACTTCCGGCGAGCAGGCTTGCCAAATCGATCGGTGGTGCACTGCTGCCGCCTTCAGCAAGGCCTCTCCCTTGCCTGCCGTGGCAGCTCGAGCAGGCCGAAAACGGGCTTTGCAGACGCTTGTTGTTCGAACTCGTTGCCATTGGCAAAGGCAATGTTGCCCTGAAAAAGATTTCGACCCATTTCAACATCAGCCGCCAATGCAGGACCAGCGAATAACGAGGAAAGCGCCGTGAGATGCATGGCTGAGCACCAATTCCTCATGGGCTCGCCTCCAACAGCTTTACTATATCAACGGGTGCCGCTGCTGCACTCACCCTTGTCCATTTTCCATCAGAGCCGCGTTCAATCCACAGCGAACCATTGTGCTGCTCAGCGTCATAGGCAGGCTGCTCAAAAGCGGCCCACACTTTGCCGAGCTCCAACTCGTCGCCGGTCAGCATCAACCAGTCCTTTGATTCACCAAGCTGCACATCAAACTTGCGGGCGAATTCTTTCATTGCGTCCGGAGTATCCGACATTGGGTTCAAGGATACAGAGACAATGCGGGTTACCGGTTGGCCCGATTTCTGTTGCAGTTCGCGAACCTGAATCAACTGCATGATCTGCGTAGGGCAGACGGCCGCACAGCTTGTAAAGAAGAAATTGATGATGGTATTGCGCTGCGGTTCAACCAGATTTGTCAGGCGTTGGTCGGAACCATCCTGGTCAACGAGTGAAACGTCAGGAATGCTTGGGCCTGGAGAAACCCATGCGCCCTCGGCCCGCACCTCTCCTCCTGGCCATGACACCAACAATGCGAGAAGGAGGGCACACCGCTTCATTGCGCGCCTCCGGTCTTCCAGCTGCCGAGGCTTCCCTCAACGAAGGACAGATTGGCGCTCGCGCTCCAAACCAGAAATTCGTATGTGGCGACCCGCGGCAACTGCGGCATGGCGACATATTCGCCATTGGCGTCGTCTGTCATTCTGATGCGGCGTTGCCAGCCGCTGCGCTTGTCAAAGACCAAAAGTTCTACATCGCGAAGTCCTTCAAGAGAGCGGACCTCACCTTCTGGCGATATTTCGCTCAGCCTGACTCTGATCGTGGTCCCCATCTGCGCCGCATTGGGAGTTGGAACAAGCTTGGCCTCAACGCGCGGCTGAGGTGCGATCTGTTGCCGGCCCGCAAGCTCAAGCGATGCACACACGCTGAAGCGCGGCGAATTTCCTGCCAGAAGAAGTTCATAACGCCCTGATTTTGCAGGCCGGAAGCTGGCTTCGAACTGGCCTCTGCCTACTCTTCGCAGCGAATAATCTATGACGGCCAGGCCAATGGCTGCACGGCGATAATTCGACAACGCACCAGCTGGCGCCATCATGCCCTCCATATACTGGAACACCATGCCATCGCGCGGGCTGGCGATGAGCAAGCCGTTGCCTTCCGGTGCAACCGCCGCAAGGGATGCACTGCGGCCATCGTCTGCATAAGAAGGTGTTGCCGGTTCAGTGGCAGGGCGCGGGCTTGCTGCGAGAACTTCGATCCCTGCCGCCGTTCCTTTCCGGAGGTCATCAAGCGCCAACATCGTCATGCGCCCGGTTGCGCCGCCAATGGCGTAGAGAAAACGCTCCGTGGCGATCAGTGCATCCGCCCCTTGCACGACCGGCACTTTTTGAATGGGCTGCAGTGTTGCGAGATCGATAACCGACAGGAAGCCATTGCCCACGGCGGCGATCCTGCGGCCATTGTCGACAAGCGTTGCCTGCGTGACCGTGTGATCAATCTGAAGAGGGTTTGGCACGGCCAACAGTCCTACAGGAGAGGCCGTGAAGCGCGACAACAGGCCATCAGCCGTCACAACAATTTCCTGGGAAGAACTGGCGCTGTGGCCGAAGAATACAACCAGCCCAGACAACGCAATGTGATGACTCGCTTGCGAGAGTTGCCGGAGTTCGTTGTGCTTGTTGGTCCAGACTGCGGTTTCGCCATTGGTCAACACGAAGAGTTGCGTGAGGCCTGGTGTGCCCACCGCAACGGCGCTAGGAACTGCTGCGAGAGTATCGATGCGATAACTTGTGTCGCCGCCTGGCGAGGTCAGCCAGAGTTTTCCGCTTTGCGCCGAAAATGCCAGGCGCGTTGGCACGGCATCGGCCGGGAGACTGATGGCGCGCGTAATATCACGTGATTGCAAGTCCACTTCAAGCAGGCGGGCCGGGTTGCGCAGGAGAATCCAGGCTTTCATCCGCACAGCATCCGTCACCCAATCGCTGGGCTCGCCAGCAAGGTCGGTAATGGATTCGAGTTTGGCATTATTGATGCCAATGAACGGATTGATGAAAGCAAGGCTGCCTTCGCGGTTCAAAGTCACAACACGGTATTGGTTGAGATCGATATCGCTTTTCTGGCCGATGCCTTGCGTTGCCAGCAGCTTCACGCGGTCGGCGCAGCTGCGGCGTTCCTCGACGAGCGCTGGCAGCTTGTGTTGCAAGTAACCAATCACTCCACCTGCTGGATAATCCACAGGGGATTGGCTCAATGCATCGCGTGTTTCAATTGAGATGGTCGAAAGGGCGTCGGCAACTTGCTCCACGTGCCATTTGACAACAATGCCTGCTTCATTGGACTGGCCGGATTGAGAACGGCCATCGTCTGCGAGCGCAGGCGCAGCTGCGGTGAACAATCCCAAAAGCAAGACAAGATGGCGCATTTTCTCAGGTCACATAGTAGAGACGTGAAATCACAACTGACTCGAACCAGCCATGCGTTGAAGCATCGAAACGGGCAATCTTGATGCGCGGCGATCCATTGGGCACTTTGCAGCCCGCGAAAGGTGCTACAATCGGACTGCCCTTTGCGACACGAAACCCATATTTTCCCACCGGTGCCACGTTCACGGAATGGCGTTCGCCATTTTCCAGTTCGACAAGGATGTTTCCTGTCACATCATCGCCAACCCTTACATTGTCTGGGCTGTTTCCGAGCGTGATACCGGATATTGAAACATATGCGCCTACGGCTTGCACCGGATTTTCGAACAGCAACGTTATGGGACAATTGATTCCCTGTTCCGGCTTGGGATAGTCGATTGCTTCGATACAATCCTCGTTGATTTCGAACGGCACGTCGAGGCCACCACTTGTGTTATTCCAAAACCGCGCCGACACTTCTATTTCCGCATTGACAGTCAATCGCCCGCCATCAGCAAGAAATTTTGCCCTTGTCTTTGACACTGGCTTGCCACTCGATCTGGCAATGCTTTCGGCAATGTCACCATTGCGCCTGCTCCAATGGACCTCGAGCGGCACTGAACCAAACTGATCAGGCGCGGTTACGGCTGGAACTGACATGCGTTTGCTCCTTTTGTCGCTGCGATGGTGGGACCGGGATTCTTGGGACACACTCTCAGCAAGGCCCAAATACCTCCATCAAAGATGAAGCTCGCTTGGCTGCGGAAGAGATAGTCGAGGGTGGGCCAGTCAATGGCTGGGTTTGCAGAGCCATCGGCGCCGGGTCTTTTCAATCCAAGCGAGATCCCCATCATCGGCCCGAAGCCGTTGAACACGCCCTGGCGCAATTTTGAACTGGCTTCGGCGTCGAAGCTGCGAGAGTTGTCTTTCCAGGGGTATGGATTCCAGGCAAATCCACTCATAGCCAGACCTTGCTGGCGTGTATGTCCTCCCGGATGTACGATGTTGAGCCTGACAGCCGGATCTTCCTGATGCACGGTCATGACCGGCGTTTCGGGATCACAGGGATGATGCCTGGGCTCAACCTGACTTGCAGCACCATTGCCCGGTGACAGTGGCGCTATGCCCGCTTCACAGGTATCGGGCGAGGAAGCGCTGACCTGCGAACTGAGAGCGTGCGAATAGATGAGTTCATTTCTCTCGGAGAAACCGATCGACGGATCATTTCCAACGCGGCCCCACAGCGGTTCCGTCTTGTAGTTCAGCGCTTTTACGCCATAGTCGTCCGGTTCTTCGGCACCTGCAAGATCAGCGACCGGAAGGCCCTTCCGCGTTGCAAAAACAGCGTCCTGTACGATCAGTGTATGGTCGACATAGAGCCTTGTCTGGCCGTCGGCGCTGCATATTTCGGCGCTTGGATTACTATCAACCGGGACCGATGCCGGATTGCCCTGCTTGTCCTTGACCTGAAGCTCGTAGCCGTAGCGGTTTGTGGTGCAGACCTGCGAGTCCTTCGGCCCAACAACAAGCGCACCAACCAGACCATGCCCGGGATGCTTCAGAGGATCGCCGAAGTCGCGCAGCGGAACTGCACCGAACTCGACTGGTATATTGCGCGACACATCTGCCTTCGGCATCTCCGCCATGCTCCAGAAGTAGTCAGTCGAGCACCGGTCTTCTACTGCACCTTCGCCATCGACCAGGGGATCACCCGTGCAAGGCGGAACAAGCGACCCTTGCAGCGAAACCGATGGAAGGGGCGGATTCGGTTCGTTGTAATTTTCCTGATTTACCACCACGTCATTGAGGCCGACGTTGCTGCCGTCACTGGTTGCGGGCTGCAGCGAGACTTTGCCAGGCGACAGCCCAACACTCGATGACATGGCAAACTGATTGTAGTTGAAGCCGTCTGTGATCATTGGCAGGAAATTGTGGTAGGCATTGGCCTCTGAAACTTCACTCTTGCCAGCGTCTTTTTCTGTATTCGGTCCGTCAGCAAGACGAGGCGGCAGCAGATTGCGAAGCCGCACATGCACACATTCGCCTGCTGCTGCCCTGAGGATCAGGGGCTCAAGCTTGCGTCCTGCAGAAAACTGACCGCGCAGGTTGGCAAGTATCGCGGCGTTGGTATCGTCGTCCGCGTTATCCTGACATGTCGCACTAGCGGCGTCTTGGCTCACGCACCGTGTTGACGGCTTTTCCAGCACATAAGCGAGGCCGTTGGCGTCTTGGATGCCGAGGCGCCTGTTATATTCTATGCCGGTTTGTTTTTTGGATCCGCACGATGCCGTCAAATCGCAGGCGCGCACGGCGCTAACCTTGAAGTGCCTGTATATGCGACCATTACTTCCGTCCGGTTTTGCTGCACTGCAAACATTATATGATTGGCTGTCGTTGGCGGGCTTTGCTCCCTCTGGCAATTTGGCAAGGTAGCTTTCAGGCTTCAAGGAGAAGACTTCGCTGCTGGTTTTCAGCATGGGGTCTTGAACGCCGTCTGTTGCCGGATCGGCAGCACCGTATGTCCGCATAACCCCCCACATGCCGTCCCACAGCTGATCAACCGAAGAGCCAAAGTAGAGATAATCGGTGACAAGGTTGCCGATGGGGCTGGCCTCGATATCGAATTCGAAATGTTCAGATATGCCAAGCGGCTGGGCGTTGACGTAGCCTGAATTGTTTCCGCTTGCCGGATCGCCGGAACCCGGATTGCGGTGCCACTTGACACCATTCATCGTGAAGACGTGCTGGGCTTCCTGCGCACCCTGAATGAGGCGGATCTGCACACGGTCGCCCTCGTAGGCGGGCAGTATCGGCGTGGCCGGGTCGCCGAACACACGCCAAGGCTCGTTGCGCTCGATGAGGGGATCACATCCCGTTGAATCCGGCATCCTGTCTTTGGAGTAAAGCGCGCAATTGAAATTGCGCCGCCACTGTTCGACAGTCTTGATTGCTGCCGTGCGGCTGATGTTGCCGCGCAGCGCATTGCCTTTGAGAAGCTCAGGCGTTGTCGGCAGCGGGTAGACAGTCATTGCCTGCTTTGCGAGTTGTTCGTCGCGTTTGGCATGGGCGTAGGTGCTGAAGCCGTTTGCCGTGTCGCCAAGGCAATCCTGATCGACCAGCGAGCAAGTCGCCGAAAGGCTGGCGCGAAGTGAGTTCTGCATGTAGTTCCAGCCGCCGCGCACAGGATCGGGCGTTGCCTCGCTGATGCGCAGCGCAAGTGGCTCATGGCGGTAGTTGAAATACTGACTGCCCGGATCTTCCGACGAGATGGCAAGCGGTCGCGCCAGGGTCTCGGCAACATGGCGGCGGCCGAAGCGGATGGCGCTGTTGTCGCGGAAGCCATTGTCTCCGAACGGCTCGGGATTGATTGGTTCCAGTGCCATGTTGTAGGCGATGCCGAAATCAGCCATGGCCAGCGTGAATTCACGGCGTGTGTCGTGGCTGGGCTTGCAGGTGGAAGACGGCGGATGGTTTTGGCCGGACTGCAGCAAGTGCGAGCTGCCGGCCTTGTCGTTGTTGAGCGTGGAGTCACTGTTTCCGATGCAGGTGGGCGCGAAAACATTCACCAAAGTGTTCGTCGGGCCGCCATCGTCACGCAGCTTCAGCGCTGGACGCGGTTCGATGTCACCCAGGAGCGACCCAGCACCTTTCAACAGGTGCGGATCGGTGATCTTGGTCAGGTCTGATCCGCCGACCAAACGGTCACACAGCGGGTTGCGGTCTGCACCAAGCTTGACACCATTGCATGCAGGCTGGGGAGAAATGGCTGCTGCCCGGACATCGGCGCTCGAAAACTCCGAGGACACCGCTGTCCAAATGGAGTTGGCCGGTTCTATGACCAGGCCCGCATAAAGCCCGTGCTGCTGATGGGAACTGGGGCCCATATGATCATGCGTAAAGACGGTGCGCAGTGTGTTGTCTTGTCCTGATGAGCGGTTGATAAACGGATCAGCCCACCAGCGTTGTGTGGTGCGCTGCGCACCGCAGAACGGGTGATTTTTGCGCAGATCATCCAAATATGTCTCAGAACCCGCTTCACTGAAATCCATCTGCGCGGGGGGACATTGGCCTTTTTTGAGCAAATCACCATAGCGCTCCGGGTGCTTTGTGGCGGCTTCATAAATGTCACCCATCGGCTTGAAGAGAGGATGCTCCTTCAACTGCAGCCGGTCGGCAGGTGCTGCCGTCTTGTTGAAGGCAATGATGCGCTCCTGCACTTCGAGCGGAGAGAATGTTGCATCTTCATAGTTGTAGCCATTGCCGGAGCCATCAGACGAAGTGACATCAAATTTCACAAGGTGAATGTGCTGGCCGATGGTGTCGGTCGGCGTGAACATCTGGAAATCGTCGACGTTCAATGCCGAGGGTACAAAGTTGGATGACTTGAAATTGATGCACTCACCCGAGTTGGCGCGGAAAAACAGTGGGGCTGGCAGGCTTGTGCGCTTGTCAGCGTCAATGATGTCCTTGATGTCATTTTCAAGGATGATCATGCGTCCCTGCGGGTCGAACCAGCCGTGCTTGTTGTAAGTCAGCTCAGTCTGAATGAAGGCGGCGCGATAGTCGCGTTGTGGTGCCGCTTCCGGGCATGGCTCGGCATAGGGAGCGCCCTGGGCGCGGTTGCGGCCATTGACGTAGAACAGTCCTGCGCGCGCTTTGGTCTGTCCTCCAACAAGCGCTGCGGTGTCGGTCTTGTATGCCTTGGGTTGCCACCATTCCATATGCCCATCGAGCGGGTTCGGGTTTAGAACAAGCTCAAGTCCGGGGATGCTCGTTGTGCCCTCGTGAAAGGACATTGCAACTTTTTCTTCAACCGTGCCAGACAGCGCCACTGGCTTGATCTTGAGGTTTTCCCATTCAGCTGCGAGCGCCAGCGACCCTTTATCCTGACCAGCGACACGTTCGGCAATGAGTTGGGCGGGCGCGCCGCCAATCGCCAAAGCGCGCTCCCTCAGTTTTTCGCCTTTCTGAGGGTTTTCGGCAGTATCGGCGAACGCAAACAATGCCCCCGAATCTACCACGTGGCGCGGCAGGCCACCGTCAACGATTTTCGTCTTGTCCGGCGGATCCTGCGTGAGGTCGGCCCAAGGCCCGTCAACATCAAAGTCCAGAACCGGTTGCGGCGGGCGATGGCCTTTTTCACCAGGAATATAGAACGGATAGCCGCGAAACTCCTTGCTGGGCATGGGGGCCAATGCAAAGCCCGGAATTGGCACAAGCGCTGGCGTTTCGGTGCCACCGGCAATTTCGGGGTCGGGCAGATTCATCAGCTGTGGATCATTGGCTGAGCTGGTCGCGGGATTGTAGAGACCGGGCTTGCCATCGGTGAAGGCATCATGGGTGCGCCACAGTTCCCACATGCCTTGCGCAAAGTGCGGGTAGAGGTGGCAATGAAAGATCGAATCGCCGGGCGTGTAGTTGCGATTGCCGCTGCCGCCGAACTCAATGTCATAGCTGAAAGTCGCGCCGGGCGAGATTGTCTGCGAGTCGAGATAGGTGGAATTGGGTTCCGAAGCATCCATCACCCATTGGTGGGCATGCAAATGGAAGACATGGGTTTCCTTCGGGCCTGCATGCAGATTCCGGAAGCGAACATTGTCGCCCAGATACGAATGATGCACGTTGCTGGGATCATCGGAGTACAGTGCGCCAATCGGCTTGTCGTTGCCGTCATATTTGATGAGCAATGCCGGGTCGCCGTTCGCCCATGAGCTCAGGAAAAATTCTTCTGCACGGCATTCAGGACAATTTTTTGCGGGCCAGATGTTCTTCTTGAAGGCAGGGGTCGACATCATCAGCGAGCCCATGCTGCTGACGCCATAGTTGATGCCCATGCCATCCTTCACCAGATGCAGCGGATTGTTTTCGTCGGCGAGTTCCGGGAAGGCCTGTTGAGCGTGCACCTCATCGTGGAAGATGACAGTGAATTCGCGGAAGGGCTCGGCGCAATGGCTGCCATAGGCTCTCTTTTCCGGTTTGCATTCATCTGTTTGCGTTTGTGGAGGCACAATAATCGCGTTGAGATCCGTGTGAACGATCTCGTGACCCTTGCGAAGCTTGAAAACTGGTTTGCCTTTCGCATCTTCCTTTGTGTAGTCGACATTGGCGTAGGGATGTTTGCCCGAGACCTGCGGGGCTGCCTCATGAAGTGATTTGTAGTCGACTTGCGACCTGAACCATTCCGAGTGTGCTGGTTCGACATTGACCGAACCGAACAGGCCGAGGCCGATTTGCCCGCCGTCGCCTTCTCCACCTACCGGCGCACCCATCGAATAGGCAAAATAAGCGCCATCTTTTTCTGCCAGCCAACGTGTAATTACCGTTTGACCGGGCTTTGCCAGTGAGCCCAGATCGTAAGGCTCGCCGGATTGCGGAACTTTGCCGTGGCGGAACACGATGCCTTTATGGGAGTTCAAACCGACATTTGATCCATCGCCACCACAGGCCACGTTTTCTTCCGGACATGTGTCTTCCGTAAAAGGCACGATAGAAAGCCCAGTTACATGGAACGAAGCCGCACGTGTTCCCGGCATGTCGACACTGATTTTCCTGGCCATCGACAGGCCCGGCTTGCTGGGCGATCCGGGCAGCGCTTGAACATGGTTGGGCAACCTGCCGCCATTCTGGCTGGGAATACCGCCTTCATCGACAATCGTTTCAGCCAGGTAATTGGTGAATCTCACCTGCAGGCATTCACCTTCGTTGACACGCAACACGATCGGGCGCGGGCGCTTGTCGGGACGAAGCATCGCGTTGCCCGGCCCGGCATTGGACGTGCCATCGAGCGCGACGACATCACTTTTCAAGGCATAGAGCATGCCAGCAGGCACGAATGCAGAAAATCGATTCAGCAGATAGGCCTGTTCAAGGGCCACGACATCCGCGGTCACTGTATTGTCTTGGGTGCACACTTCGCCTGGAGACGCTACGGGACTTGCCGCGTCAGTCGCCGTTGACTTGAAGATGAGGAACGACATCGCGAGTGCGACTGCAAGCGGGGCAATGAGCCAATTCAAAGCCTGTTTTTCACGTGGCAGCTTTGTCTTTACGGCGGTGAGTGACATCACGATCCTCCCACATTGTTGCGCGCGGAGAATTCGGCAAAAAGCTGCCGCCGTCCCGAACATCGATTTATGTCAGGTTGAATTCGAACTTCATAAGCGAATGCGCTACCGGCCGCCGATGGCACCGGACCCGCATCAAACCTTCATTGATTTACAAAAATGTAGATATTCGGCTCGCAACGTAGAGATTTGCAAAGCGGGTATTCTTCTGTGTATGCCCATGGTAGTTTCCTCTTCGAAAGAAAGAGACTACCCCCTCATGTGTCAGTTCATATTCCAACGCTTTGTGAAGTCAAATGCAATTTTAGTGAATTGCAACCTCGCAGGAGCGGGTACGAACGGTGGCTCAACAAGGCCATATTTTCAAACCGTTTTCCTATTCGTGTTAGAATTGGATGACAGGCAAAGCTTGCTCCTGCGCCCGCAACCGCGCAACAAACTCTTCAAAATCCAACTTCGTCGGTTCGAAAACGGTCTCTATTTCCCAAAGCTGTTGCTGAGCAGTTTCGTTCATATCCGCACATTTTATCACGTGACGCCGGCGATGGCGAAAGTTCATTGCATCGCGCCACATTAAGAGACAATGTCAATACCACTTCCCTAATTAAAAGAGTTGAACCCTAAAACACCCACCAAAAAAGCGACTAGCGGTTTTGGTCAATTCAGCTTAGTTATTGTGAACGGTCTAAGACATAGGTGACATTCTGTACCGGACACATGGGTTACACTTTTAGCTGTTTTTGAGGACAGCAGGAGGTGGAGATGCCGTGGAAAGTGAGTTCGGAGATGGACGAACGCCTTCGTTTCATCGCCCGCCTTCTGGAAGGCGAGGCCATGACGGATTTGTGTATTGAGTTCGGGATATCCCGCAAGACCGGCTACAAGATTTACGAACGCTACAAGCAAAGCGGGGCCGAGGCGCTGAATGACAGGTCAAGGCGGCCCTATCGCTATGCCAACCAGCTGCCGCCACAGGTGGTGGCCCAGATTGTCGGCCTGAAGAACGACAAGCCGCATTGGGGGGCCAGGAAGATCAGGGAACTGTTGCTGCGCCGGCTGCCATCTGAGATCAAGGTGCCTTCACGTTCCACCATCCATGCCGTGCTCGACCGCAGCGGCTTGGTGAAGCGCATGGGCAGACGCCGCACCAAGGCCCACGGCACGGCGCTTTCAGCCGGGGCCAACCCCAATGACTTGTGGTGCGCCGACTTCAAGGGCGAGTTCACCCTCGGCAACAAGCGTTATTGCTATCCCCTCACCGTCACAGATCATGCTTCACGCTACCTCCTGATGTGCGAGGCGCTGGAGTCCGTGCGGGAAGAAACGGCCTTTCAGGCCTTTGAACAGCTGTTCCGGGAGCGCGGGCTACCAACAGCCATCCGCTCCGACAATGGCGTGCCCTTCGCCTCACCCAATGCCCTGTTCAACCTCTCAAAGCTGTCGGTCTGGTGGCTCAGGCTGGGCATCGCCATCGAGCGCATCAAGCCTGGTCATCCCCAGCAGAACGGCAGGCATGAACGCATGCACCGCACCCTCAAAGAGGCCACAACCCGCCCTGCCGCCATGAACAGCCTGCAACAACAGGCCAAGTTCGACGCCTTCATCACCGAATACAACACAGAGCGCCCCCACGAAGCGCTCGCCATGAAGATGCCAGCTGACCTCTATCAATCTTCTCCACGGATCTATCAGGGCATCGGGGAACTCGAATACCCCTTCCACGACCGCGACGTCACCGTCACTTCTTGCGGACGCATCTGCATGCACCGCAAGAAGATCAATCTCTCAATCGTTCTGGCAGGCCAAAAACTCGGAATAAAAGAAGTC
Source organism: uncultured Alphaproteobacteria bacterium (assembly GCA_963738595.1). Classification (GTDB taxonomy): domain Bacteria; phylum Pseudomonadota; class Alphaproteobacteria; order Rhizobiales; family Aestuariivirgaceae; genus Aestuariivirga. Next base: position 443,889 of record CAVTXF010000013.1, on the reverse strand, counting down.
GACGACGGTATTTGGCTCGTCTCGTTTATGCACTATGATCTCGGATACATCGATTTGGAACAGAAGTCCCTTCAACCCCTCGACAATCCCTTCGGCCCAGGATTGTCACCCATGTCTTAGGTACGTTTTGTTACCTATGTCTCAGGACTGTACATTGAAAATATTGGCGCGCCCGAAAGGATTCGAACCTCTGACCCCTAGATTCGTAGTCTAGTGCTCTGATCCAGCTGAGCTACGGGCGCGCAATGGCGTAAAGACGGCCTCCTTAATATGCTCGTTGCAATAACGCAAGTCTTGTGAAGAGGTAACTTGTTGTTAACCCAAATGGGGCTGAAATTGCCTTGCAGGGCGTATGGTTTCGGCAACCAGAGCATGCGGCAGGACAACCCGAAACGTTGTGCCGGAATCGCTGGATGTAACGACTTCAATCGTTCCTCCGTGCGCCCGCACCAGCTCTGCACAAATGGCAAGGCCCAGCCCTGTACCGCCTTGTCGGTCAGCCGACTGGAAGGCTTCGAACAGCCTCTCCCGCATGGCTGCTGGAATACCGGGTCCATTGTCCGTCACTTCAACGAGTGTAGCAGCTGGCGTCATCGCCGCAGAAACAGAGATCATGTTCTCCTGCACCATGCCATCACGCCTGCTGCCCAAAGCTTCGACTGAATTGCGGACCAGATTGGTGAGAATGCGATTGAGGTGCTCGCGGTCGGCATCGACGAAGACATCTGCCGCAACAAGGTTGGCAATGTATGAGCGACCGCGCAGCATCATTTGCATCTGGTCGGCAACTTCATTGACAGCTTCAAAGAGATTGACGCGCTCCGGCCGTGGCATAAGCTCTTGCGCCTTCCCGTACTTGATCGTCTCATTGAGAAATTTGATGGCCCGGTCCAGCGAGGAGAACAGCTTTGGCGCAAATCGTTGCACCGTCGGATCCCGCACTTCGGCAAGGCTGTCTGAAATCAGCTGTGCCGACGTCAGCATATTGCGTAAATCGTGGCTCACCTTGGCAGCCGCCAGGCCAAGCGAAGCCAGATGCGCTTTTTGCTGCAAGTTGCCTTGCAATTGTGTCTGCATGGACTTCAGCTCACGCTCGGCCATGCCGATTTCGTCGTTGCGCAGTGAAGGCGATATCAGGCGCCCGGGATTTTCCGGTTCCGCCCCGAACGCCACCATATTGGCCGAAAGCCTGCGAATGGGTTTGATAAGGAAACGGTTGAGAGCTGCAAACACAAGGGCTGCGACAATGAAGGAGAGTGCAATGGACAGCCCGAGAATGCGCAGCGCAAAGGACAGCATCGCCGCGCGCAACGGCGCTTCATGCATCGCCACTTCGATGAGGTCGCCTGACATGTTGGGGGGATAATCAGTAACGCTGATGATCCGGTCATCGCTGCGAAACAGAATGCCAAGTGCTTCACCCATCGTCAGATAATGCATGCCGGGTCGCAAGTCAAAACTCTGCGCAACGGAACGATTCTCGCTGTTGCGCAGCATCAGTCTTCGGCTTTGGCCCTTTTGCAACGACACGGCGGTGACGCCGGCCCCTTTCAGGATTTCAGTACGCAACTCGTCATTCAGGATCTGTCCCGGTGCTGCCTCGGCAGCCAGTGCAGCAATTTCGGCCTGGGCCACGCGTGATTTCAGAAACTGGATGCGAAAATTTGCAATCGACGGCAGAAAAATCAGCACCTCGCCCAACATCACAAAAAGGATGGTGAGTGCCAAAACCTTGCCGGAAAGGCCTTTGAAAAACCCTGGTGCAGAACCTGCCATGTAGTCATTCTAACCGAATTTCTTGAGCAAGCCCACAACTGCGCGGATCATTGGTTTCTGTGCCAAACCGGAATAGTAAGTGACTGCCGCGCGTTTCCCGGCCTCGGCCAGGGTAGGGTAGGGCAGAACCATATTGGCAATGGCTGAAATTTTGGTCCCTTGCGTCACCGCCAGGGCCCACATGGCGATCAGGTCGCCAGCTTGGGAACCAACAATTGACGTGCCAAGGATGACCCCACGTCGTCCCGTCACAATCTTGATCATGCCGCTGATCTTTCCTTCGGCTTGCGCCCGGTCATTGTCCTTGAACGGCCATGTCAACACTTTTACTGCGTTACCATGAAGCTGCCGCGCTTCGGTTTCGCTCAGCCCGACATGCGCAAGTTCGGGGTCAGTATATGTCACCCATGGGATGATGTCGGTCCGGTTCTTGACCGGCAAACGGAACAGCAGATTGCGAATGACCAGCCCGGCCTGATAGCCCGCCACTTGTGTGAATTGAAGGCCACCGGCAATGTCGCCGGCAGCGTAAACCTTTCTGTTCGTCGTGCTGCGCAAGGCATGATCAACCGTAATCCCACGCTTCGTATAGGCAACGCTGCCCGTCTCCAGATCGAGACCTTCGACATTCGCAACGCGCCCAGCCGCAACAAGCAAATGCGAACCCTCAATGGCAGGCGCATCCTTCAGGTCTACGCGAATGCCAGTGGGTGTCTTTGCAATGCTTGAGATCACTGCTTGCGCCTTCACGGTGATTCCCTCCTGCGCAAGGGCTTGCAACACAACTGCAGTCAATTCCGGGTCATCCTTGGCCAAAGGCTGGAAAGCTTCCAGCACCGTCACCTGTGAGCCCAGCCTGCGATGCGCCTGTGCCATCTCCATGCCAATGGGGCCGCCCCCAATCACGATCAAATGGCGCGGCAGCTCCCGGTTCTTGAAAATCGTTTCATTGGTGAAATATGGAACATCATGGATACCTGGAATAGGAGGAACACCTGCCCGCGATCCGGTCGCAATCACAATCCGCCGTGCCTGATAACTTTGCCCGTTTGCTTGTAGCGATTGCGGACCAGTGAATGTCGCCCCCCCTCGCACCACGTGCACGCCAAGTCCTTCAAACCGGTCCTGGGAGTCATGTGGCGCAATCGTCGCAATGACACTCTCGACATGCGCCATGACTTTCGCAAAATCGACTTCTGGTTCATGCGCGGTGATGCCAAACTTCGCTGATGCGCGATGGGCCTGCGCCTGTTTCGCTGCAGCGAGCAATGCCTTTGAAGGAACGCAGCCCGTGTTGAGACAGTCACCCCCCATCTCGCCCTTTTCGAACAGAACAACTTTTTCACCAAATTGCGCCGCAGCCGCCGCAACCGAAAGCCCTGCTGATCCCGCACCTATCACGGCAATGTCGAACATCATGCGGCAGTTTTCCACTTCTTCAAGGCAACCGGAATAAGCGCGACAACGCCAAGCACGGCAAATGCAATCAGCAACTGCGGCGTTACAAGTGCTGAAGGCGAGAACTCAATCGGGCACGCGGCAGCACCCTTGGCCGCAACACAAGAATCATGTGCGACACCTTGCGCTTGAATGATGCTGTCAAGCCCGCGACCAAGCCAGGCAAAGGCAAATGAACCAGGAATGATACCGATGAGCGTGGCGAAGATAAAAGTCTTGATGTCGACACGCGCAAGACCGGCAACCGCGTTCACCGCAAAGAACGGAAACGCCGGCACCAACCGCAAGAACAGAAGATAGTTGAATGCATCCTTGGCAAATCCATTCGAAAGTTTGGTGGCGAACGGCCCGGCCCGTTCAGCAATGGCAGAACCGAGGGAGGTCTTGACGACTTGGAATACAATCACAGCGCCAACCGTGGCGGCGACAACCGTAACTGGCGCGCTGACCTGCCAGCCGAAAATGAATCCGCCGAAAATGCTGAGCAGACCTGCTGCCGGCAACGACAATGCCACAACAGCGACGTAGATCGCGGCATAGGCCAATATGGAGCTGTACAAGTGCTGATCAACAAAGGCTTGCAGCATGGCGCGGTTCTCGACGAGCGTCCCAAACGTGAAATAGCTGTGCAGTCCGAAAGCATAGGCCAGGGCAATGAGCGCTGCGAGCACCGCGAGTGGTGTCCATCGTTTCCATGGACCTCGGTCCTGCAACATTTTGGGATCAGCGTTTTCCAAGCTTTATCACATGCCGGATCGCCGCGCCGTTGAACAGTGCCTTTCACCGCCTTGTGAGAAAGGTTCAACCCACGGCATTATTTATGCGTTAACTGAATGAAGCGCGTGACTTCAGCGCCTGTCTTTCCGCTCCAAGTTGACATTTCCGGCGTTTCTGACCATAAGCAGGCCAACTTTTGCAAAACCTTTTGGTTCTGCCCTGGTCTTTTGAAAATTAAAGCAATAATTTCAAAATCTTGGGTAGATTGTTGGAATCGGAGCCATGCCTCAAAAACGTACCTATCAGCCCTCCAGGCTTGTCCGCAAGCGCCGCCATGGCTTCCGCTCGCGCATGGCCACAGTTGGTGGCCGCAGGGTTATCAATCGCCGCCGCGCCCGCGGTCGCAAGCGCCTGAGCGCCTGATTATTGCAAAAGATGCTGCGTCTGAAGCATCGGCGGGATTTCCTGGCCGCTGCCAAGGCGTTGTCGCAAGCCATGCCTGGCCTGGTCTTGCAAGGTCGTGCCCGCGGCGATGATGAGCCGCCACGCGTCGGTTTCACCTGCACCAAGAAGATCGGCAATGCCGTTATGCGCAATCGTGTCCGCCGCAGGCTACGCGAAGCCGCCCGCCTGACACTGAACCAGAATGGCCAAGCCGGATTCGACTACGTCTTGATTGGCCGTGCCGGCACCGCAAACCGAACCTTTGAAGCGTTGCAAAAAGATATTATATCCGCACTCACGCGCATCCATGCACCAAGGCAAATTCCAAGGACTGAAACAGATTATGAACCGCCAGCCGCCCGCACTTGATAACAAGAATTTTCTCGTCGCGATCGTTTTGTCGATGCTCATTATCTTTGGTTGGCAGTTCTTTTACGTCACTCCGCAGTTGAAGCAGCAGGAACAGGCGGCCCTGCAACAGCAGGCAGCCACCGGACAAAAAGCCGGATCCGCTCCAGCAGCCGCCACTGTGGCAGCAACAATTGCACCGCGCGACACGGTATTGAAAGCATCATCCCGGATCAAGATCGACACGGCTGACGTTGACGGAACGATCAATCTCAAGGGCGCTGCCCTCGACGATTTGAAGCTGAAGAACTTTCGCGAGACCATCGCCAAGACCAGCCCGGAAATTGTCCTCCTCTCGCCGTCAGGCACCAAGGATGCATATTTCGTTGAGCACTACCTCGTTCCCGCAGCAGGCACGACCGTCAAGGTGCCGGACCAGAACACGGTATGGTCCGCTCCGTCCGGTGCCGTCCTCACGGAGGGAAAACCTGTAACGCTAACTTGGGACAATGGCGCGGGCGTCACCTTCAAGCGCGAAATATCAATTGACGACAAGTACGTGTTTACAATTCGTCAATCGGTTGAAAACAAGTCGGTTCAGCCAATTGCCCTATCGCCTTACGCCCACGCCCAGCGCCAGGACACGCCACATGTGGCAGGATGGTATGTCTTCTTCGAAGGCATGCTGGGAGTACAGAATGGCGAACTCACCGAAGTGGGTTATGCTGACGTGGCAAAACCTGATGGTGCTGTGAAGAAAGGTTCGGTCGGCGGTTGGCTTGGCTTCACTGACAAATACTGGTCAACAGTTTTGATCCCGGGCGCGCAAACCCGCGTCGACAGCACATTCCAGTACGCCAAAACCAGCGCGCGCGACGTATATCAAGCCAGTTATCAAGCAACCCAGCCAGTAACTGTGGCACCTGGCGCAGTCGCATCATTTGAAGACCGGGTTTATGCTGGTGCCAAGCAAGTCAATACCATCAGGGCTGTCGGCGACAAACTCAAACTCGACAATTTCGACCTGATGATTGACTGGGGCTGGTTCCCCTTCCTCACCAAACCGATGTTCTGGCTGCTCGACTTCCTCAAGTCGATTGTTGGTAACTTCGGAATAGCCATCTTGATGGCAACGGTACTGGTCAAGCTCGCGGTTTTCCCGCTCGCCAACAAGTCTTACGCGTCGATGAGCAAGATGAAAAAACTCCAGCCTGAAATGGAGCGCCTCAAGACGCAATATCCCGATGACAAGGTGAAGATGCAGCAGGAGCTCATGGAGCTTTACAAGAAGGAAAAAGTCTCACCACTCTCCGGCTGCTTGCCTGTCGTGGTGCAGATTCCAATTTTCTTCGCGCTATACAAAGTGATTCTGACGTCGATTGAACTGCGCCATGCCCCCTTCTTCGGCTGGATCCAGGATCTTTCCGCACCCGATCCGACAAGCCTTTTCAATCTCTTTGGCCTCTTGCCATTCAGCGTTCCGCAGGCCTTGTTGATCGGTGTCTGGCCCTTGATCATGGGAGTCACCATGTGGGTGCAAATGCGCCTCAACCCGGCTCCCGCTGATCCGATTCAGGCCAGCATGTTCAACTGGATGCCGGTCATCTTCACCTTCACGCTTGGCGGCTTCCCTGCAGGCCTGGTCATTTACTGGGCCTGGTCCAACCTGCTGTCGATCATCCAGCAGAGCTACATCATGAAAAAGAATGGCGTAGATGTGGATATCCTGGGCAACATCAGGGACAGTCTGCCCTTCCTGAAAAAGAAGCCAGCCACATGACAAATCATCCGTATACGGATGAAAAACTCGCGGCGGGGCGGAAACTCTTTTCTGCCCCGAGCCGTTTCACGCTGGGTGTGGCACAGCTCGAACAGCTGCCGGGCATCAAGGGCGTCGAAATCGCCATCGCCGGCCGTTCAAATGTCGGCAAGTCCTCCCTCATCAACGCATTGACAGGCGTGCGCGGCCTCGCCCGCGCCTCCAACACGCCGGGCCGCACCCGCGAACTGAACTTCTTTGACATTGCCGGAAGACTGACGCTGGTGGACATGCCGGGCTATGGCTATGCCGAAGCCTCGAAGAAGGACGTGAAGCAGTGGCAGGCGGTACTCAGGGGTTATCTGCGTGGACGCCCAGGACTTACCCGCTGCTTTGTACTTATTGACTCTCGCCACGGCATCACGCCCAACGACCGCGAGATGTTCGATCTCCTTGACGAGGCCGCCGTTGCCTATCAACTTGTCCTCACCAAATCCGACAAGATCAAGCCCTCAGAAATAGCCACTGTATTGGCCGCAACCCAGAAGGAAGTTGCCAAGCGCGCTGCGGCCCTGACCGAAGTACACGTCACCTCGTCGGACAAATTCACCGGCATGGACGAATTGCGCGCTGCCATCGCCGCACTCCTGGATTAACCCAATACCCCTTTATTTCCGACGCAAATGCCCTTAATGCCACGGGCTCAAGGAGCGCATCCATGGCCGAATTCGAAATCAACGATACCGCTCGCATCCTGTCCGAGGCGCTGCCCTTTCTCCAGCGCTACGATGATCAGATCATTGTGGTGAAATACGGCGGCCATGCCATGGTCGATCCAAAACTGTCTCAGCAATTTGCCCGCGACATGGTGATGCTGAAAGTTTGCGGCCTCAACCCGATCGTGGTCCATGGCGGCGGCCCGCAGATCAACAAGATGCTCGACAAGCTCGCAGTCAAGGCACAGTTCCGCGATGGCTTGCGCGTCACCGACGACGAGACCATGTCGATTGTGGAAATGGTCCTCGCGGGTTCCATCAACAAGTCGATTGTTGCATTGATCCAGCAGGCAGGTGGCCGCGCTGTCGGCATTTCCGGCAAGGACGGCAGCTTGATGATTGCCGAGCGTTTGACCAAGCAGAAGAAAAATCCTGAAACTGGCAAGATGGAAACGATCGATTTCGGCCAGGTCGGCGAACCTGCCCGCATCAACACAGAAATTCTTTCGACCATCATGAAGAGCGATGCCATTCCCGTTGTGGCTCCGATTGGCATCGGCTGGGAGGGCGACACCTACAACGTCAATGCCGATACTGCAGCAGGTGCTATTGCGTCGGCAGTCAACGCCAAACGCCTCCTCCTGCTCACCGATGTAGCGGGTGTTCTCGACAAGCAGAAGCAATTGATCAGTGAGCTGAAGATCGGTGACGTGCCCGGCCTGATTGACGACGGCACCATCACCGCCGGCATGATTCCGAAAATCGAAAGCGCTGTGTCGGTCGTCGAATCTGGAGTCGAAGGCGTCATCATTCTTGATGGCCGCGTGCCACATTCAGTGCTGCTCGAACTTCTGACCCCCCACGGCGTCGGCACCCGCATTTCCAGGGATGGCGTATGAAGGGTTTTGCCCACATCGACACTTGGGTTTTTGATCTGGATAACACGCTCTATCCGGCATCATGCCGTCTGTTTGACCAGATGCATGTGAAGATGAGCGATTACGTCATGCGCCGCTTCGGTGTGGAATATGCCGAAGCCCGCCGCATCCAGAAAGACTTGTTCTACAAGCACGGCACCACATTGCGCGGCCTGATGGTCGAGCACGGCGAAGCACCCGAGGCATTTCTCGATCAGGTCCATGACATTGACTATGCGTCTGTCGCCGAAGACAGATTGCTGCAAAAATCGCTGGAAAGATTGCCGGGTCGCAAGATTGTCTTCACCAACGGAACCGCGCGCCACGCTGAAAGTGTCATGCGCCGCCTCGGTGTAACCGGCCTGTTTCAAGGCGTTTATGACATCGTCGATGCCGACCACATCCCAAAACCCACGCGCGAGCCCTACGACAAGTTCGTCACCCGCTACGAAGTGGAGGGCACCCGCGCTGCATTTTTCGAGGACATTGCGAAAAATCTCGAAGTGCCGCATGCAATGGGTATGACGACTGTGCTGGTAACTGATGCGGAGAACAGTGACGCGCTTCATCTGAATGAAGGCATGATTGGCGATCACGTGCATCACACCACCCGGCATTTGGCTGGATTTTTGAACACATTGAAACCGGAATAACAAAATGAAAAACGCACAATCCATTATTGAAGCCGCCTGGGAAACCCGTGATCAGGTCAACCTCAAGACCAAGGGAAACATTCGCAAGGCAGTGGAGTTTGCCCTTGATCAATTGGATTCCGGCAAGCAACGCGTTGCTGAAAAACACGGCGGTGAATGGCAGGTCAACCAGTGGCTCAAGAAAGCCGTGCTGCTCTCGTTCCGCCTCAACGACATGGAAGTCATCGGCGGTGGCCCCGGCAAATCGAAATGGTGGGACAAGGTGCCATCAAAGTTTGATGGCTGGACGCAGAAGAAATTCCGTGAAGGCGGCTTTCGCGCGGTGCCAAATTGTGTGGTTCGCAAATCCGCCTACATTGCACCTGGTGCAATCCTGATGCCATCCTTTGTCAATCTCGGCGCTTATGTCGACACCGGCACCATGGTTGATACCTGGGTCACCGTCGGCTCTTGCGCACAGATCGGCAAGAACGTGCATCTGTCAGGTGGTGTTGGCATCGGCGGCGTTCTCGAACCCATGCAGGCGAATCCGACCATCATCGAAGACAACTGCTTCATTGGCGCGCGTTCGGAAGTTGTTGAAGGCGTCATCATCGGCGAAGGCTCTGTCATCTCCATGGGTGTTTTCATCGGCCAATCCACCAAGATCATCGACCGCACCACAGGTGAAGTTCACATGGGCAAGGTGCCACCATATTCTGTCGTCGTTTCAGGTTCACTCCCGCAAAAACCATTCGCCGACGGCTCGCCTTCGCCGTCCCTCTATTGTGCTGTCATCGTCAAACGCGTCGATGAAAAGACCAGAAGCAAAACCAGCATCAACGAATTGCTGCGCGATTGAAGACGGCACCGGCCACCATGAAAATCAGCAATCCCGTCACCATTTTGCAAGCGCTCATCCGCTGCCCGTCGGTCACCCCGAACGAAGCAGGTGCATTGTCACTCTTGCAAGGTCTGTTGGGCGACGCAGGCTTTCATTGTGAGCGGCTGAAATTCGAAGGAGTTGACAATCTTTTCGCGCGCATTGGCAGCACAGCGGGCAATGGCCCGCATCTGTGCTTTGCTGGCCACACCGATGTCGTTCCCGCAGGTGATGAATCGATCTGGACGTATCCGCCATTTGCCGCAGACATCCACGACGGCCAGATCTACGGCCGTGGTGCCACCGACATGAAGGGCTCAGTCGCTGCATTCGCAGCCGCCGCCATCGACTATGTGCGCGATAACGGCGGACCACCCGGCATGATTTCTCTTCTCATCACCGGCGACGAAGAAGGCCCCGCCATCAACGGCACAGTAAAAGTGCTGCAATGGATGAAGGACAATGGCCATCTGCCTGACCATTGTCTGGTGGGAGAGCCATCCTGCGCCGACAAGCTTGGCGACACGATGAAGATCGGCCGCCGCGGCTCCCTGAGTTTCATCGTCACCTGCGAAGGCAAACAAGGCCACGCCGCCTATCCGCACAAGGCTGACAATCCCATTCCCAAGCTTGCCAGCCTCGTCACCCGCATTGCCGCAATGAAACTTGATGATGGCAACCAGCATTTCGATCCGTCCACGCTGGCCTTCACCTCAATCGATGTTGGCAATCCTGCAGGCAATGTCATCCCGTCGAAGGCCGTCCTGAAATTCAATATCCGCTTTTCAACCGAACACTCCTATCAATCCCTGAAGGATTTGGTCGACGCCCAGGTTAATGCGATTGGGGCAGAGCAGGGCGGCAAGTGGAGTGTCACGCATCATGAAGGTGCCGATGCCTTCATCACCGAACCCGGCGCATTTGTCGGTGTGGTGATAGATGCCGTTCAGGAAGAAACAGGCCTCGTGCCAAAACTTTCCACATCGGGCGGCACATCCGATGCCAGGTTCATTAAGGACTATTGCCCCACCGTCGAATTCGGCCCCACCAACGCAACAATTCATCAGACCGACGAGCGCATCTCGATTGCTGAACTAGAAGCCACAACCCGCATCTATCGCGGCGTCATCGAGAAATATTTCAGCACATGAGGCTCGGTTTCAATACCCGACAGTGACCAGATAGAGCCCCTGCGGTGGTGCCACAGCACCACAGGCCGAACGGTCCTTCGCATCCAGCGCGCGCTTCATGTCGCGCACACTCCACTTGCCTTCACCGACATGCTTGAGTGATCCCACCATTGAGCGCACCTGGTGATGCAGAAACGATCGTGCTTCCGCTTCAATCTCGATATCTTCACCAAACCTTGACACACGCAAGAGATCAAGCGTCTTGACTGGCGATTTAGCCTGGCAATCCGCTGCGCGGAATGTTGTGAAATCATGGTGGCCGACCAGATGTTGCGCCGCCTCGTGCATCGCATCACTATCGAGCTCCGGTGCCACCCACCACATCTTTCCGTGTTCAAGCGCAGGCGGCGCGCGACGGTTCAACACGCGATAGAGATAGCGCCGCTTCGTGGCCGAGAACCGCGCATGAAACGCAACACTCACCATCTCCGCATCAAGCACGCTCACCCTGTGTGGCCGCACATTGCCATTGATGGCATTGCGCAACACAAATGGATCCCATTCTTTCGGCAGGTCAACATGCGCCACCTGCGCAAGGGCGTGCACGCCTGTATCCGTGCGTCCGGCACCATATACAAGACAGTGCTCTCCGTGGATTTGCTTGATGGCAGTTTCGAGCACACCTTGCACTGTGGTTCCGTCACCTTGCGCCTGCCAGCCCACAAAGCCGCCGCCGTCATACTCAATTGTAAGCTTGTAGCGTGGCATCAGGTGGCCCTGCTTCCGCGCGCAATTGCAAACCCCCGCATGAAATCGTCTGCTTTCATCGCTCCCTTGCCTTCACGCTGCAATTCAGAGAGGTGCAACGCGCCATCGCCACAAGCAATTGTTAGTGTGTCATCAATGAACTCTCCCGCCTCGCCAGTTGCCTCGCTCACCCGACACTTCAAGACTTTCACGCGCGCGCCATTCACGAAAAACCACGCACCAGGAAAAGGCGAAAGACCATGAATGTGATTGCGCACGGACAAGGCATCACGCGTGAAATCAATCTTCGCTTCTGTCTTGTCGATTTTCTTCGCATAGGAAACACCATCAGCAGGCTGGTCAACACCCGGCGTTTCCGGCATTTGCAAAGCATCCACCATCGCGGCTGCACCTGCCACCATCAATTCATCATGAAGGGACGAAGCCGTTGTCTCAGCTGTGATCGCCACCCGAACCACCTTCACCATCGGGCCCGTATCCAGTCCTTCGTCCATCCGCATGATGGTAACACCACTCTCGGCATCCCCCGCCATGATGGCGCGTTGGATGGGAGCGGCCCCGCGCCACCGAGGCAACAACGAAGCATGCACATTGAAGCAGCCAAAGCGCGGCGCATGCAGAACCGATTTTGGCAACAGCAACCCGTAGGCCACAACCACTGCGGCATCCAACTGAAGCGCCTCAAATCGCGCCTGTTCATCACTCGATTTCAACGTTGCAGGCGTCCGTACCTCAATGCCTTGCGCCTCCGCAAATTCATGCACAGGCGATTTCTTCAGCGCATATCCCCGTCCCGCCGGCCGTGGCGGTTGTGAGTAGACACACACCACCTCATGCCCGGAGTTAATCAGTGTACGGAGCGTTGCAACTGCAAACTCCGGCGTGCCCATGAAAGCGAGGCGCATGGTCTGGCCCTCACAACTTCCCGAGCTTCTGGGCTTTCTGGAATTTCTTCACCACCCGGTCGCGTTTCAGTTTCGAAATATGGTCAATGAACAACACGCCATTGAGATGGTCAAACTCATGCTGGATCACGGTTGAGAGCAGTCCTGTTGCATGCAACTCGTGGCCTTCGCCATCTCGATCGAGGTAGCGCAGCTTCACCTCGCGTGGCCTCTGCACCAGTTCGAAGAATTCAGGAATGGAAAGGCAGCCTTCCTCATATTCCCCGATCTCTTCCGAGCGCCAGGTGATCTCTGGATTGGCGATAAACAGCGGTTTTGGATCTTCGCCTTCTTTTGCTGTATCGATCACGATGACCCGCATCGGCACGGCAATCTGGATCGCCGCAAGGCCAATGCCGGGCGCGTCATACATTGTCTCCAGCATGTCATCCATCAGCTTCCGCGCATCACTGTCAATGCGCGCCAAGACCTTGGATTTTTGCCGCAAAATCTTCTCGTCAGGCAGTTTTGTGATAGGTCGGATCGTCATGCCCGTGAAATAGGGGAGCGGGCGCAAAGCGTCAATTGCGACCCATCAGAATACTTGCCCCACTGCCTACTTGCCAATGGCGTAAGTCTCCCCCATATATCGCCTCGGAAGGTTGGCGCAGGCGTTATGCTCGCCAACCGGGTCAGGACCGGAAGGTAGCAGCCCCAACGAGATTTTAGCGGGTTGCTGCCAGCCTTCCACTCATCAGCTTAAGCCGAAAGGGCCTGCGGCGGAACGTCGTGCTCACTTTGCAGCAGCTGGAAGTTCTTCATGATCAGGTTGGCCACTTCCGTCACCGGCACCGGTCTGCTGTAGAGGTAGCCCTGCACGTCATCGCAATTCAGGCTTTGCAGCATTTCTGCCTGCGCGTCAGTTTCGACACCTTCAGCAGTCACTTCCATTTCCATGTTATGGCCCAGCGCCACGATCGTCTGCACCACTTTTTTGGCTTTGATGTCATCTGCACACAGCTGGCTCACAAATGAACGATCAATCTTGATCCGGTCAAACGGAAAACGGATCATGTAGGACAGGCTTGAGTAACCTGTTCCAAAATCATCCATCGCAAGACTCGTGCCCATCTGCTTCAGCTCGTTCAGCTGCTCAAGCACACCCTCAACATCAATCATCAGAAGGCTTTCGGTAACCTCCAGAAGAAGCTGCTTCGGCGGCAAGCCAGTCTTGGCCAGCGCACGTTTCACAGCCCCGACCACGGATTTCCGGCGGAACTGAACCGCAGATAGGTTGACCGACACCTGCAACTGGCTGGGCCAGGTCTTTGCCGTCATGCACGATTGTTCTATCACCCAGCTACCAATGTCATCTATCAGCCCGATGTCTTCTGCAATTGGCACAAATTCTGATGGTGAAATAAATGTGCCGTCCTGTGCCCGCATGCGCAGCAGCACTTCGAATCCCTTCAGGTGATGATCAGCGAGGTGATAAAGCGGCTGAAAATGCAGCTCGAAAGTCTTTGCAGCCGTGTGCTCGCGAACCAGCAATTCCAGCTCGGCCCTGCGCCTTTTCTGGTTCCGGAATTCCGGGTCATAGAATTTTTGGCCATTGCGGCCCTTCATCTTGACGGCATAGAGCGCAGTGTCAGCATTGGTCATCAACTCGTCTGCGTCTTCGCCGTTTGCTGGATACATGGCCGTCCCGATGCTGGCAGTCACCGCAAGCGATTTTCCCAGGATTTCGAATGGCATTGCAAGAATGCCGCAAAGCCTTTGCACGGCCCGGCCCAGGTCATCGACCGAGTTGAAACCGGATTGCAGGACGATGAACTCATCGCCCCCGAAACGTCCGGCAATCCCGCAATCATGAGCAACTTCACGCAGCCGCTTGGCGAAGGCTTTCAACACTTCGTCGCCAAAGGAATGGCCATAGCGGTCATTGATCTCCTTGAAGAAATCGACATCGACAAAATGTATCGCTGCAAGTTCGTTCTTTGCACCAGCTGAATCCAGCAACGGCTGCAATTCTGTCTCAATTGAGCGCCTGTTGGGCAACCCTGTCAGAACATCATGTTTCGCCAGGTAGGCAACCTGTTCATCGGCCTCACGACGTTTCATCATTTGAATGACCGCACCAGCGGCAGGCAAGGCAAAACCAAGCGCCGAGAGCAGAGCAATGAATATTGACGTTTGCGTCAACCGCTTCTGCAAGCTGGCAGCGAGTTGAGTCTGGTCAGTATAGACACTTGCAACCCCGATCATGGTGTTGTTGTGCATGATCGGCAGATAGGTTTCAGCAATCGTCAGTTTCTTGCCGTCTTCCTCCTCGTCTTCGATAATGACGAAAGGTTTCCCTTCTTTGACGACATCCAGCACCTCCGCATGATGCTCGCCAAGTGATGTTCCGGTGTTGCGGAATTCGGCAAGTTTCCTTGAACTCGAGAACCAGTTCGCCAGAAATATTGTAAATGTCAAAATGTTCAACTTCATGGCTATCCGCCACAAAGCGCAAGTAGCTGAGTGCTTTGTCAGTGGGCGCTTGGCCAGAGACGATTTTTTCAAGCTCTGGAACATTGTTGACCAGCTGTTCGGCCCAACGTGTGGAAGATTCGCGTGCTTCCTGCTTCATCAACTGGTCAATGGCGTTTCGATTGAGAAAGTAGGTCGCTGTGGCAAGGCACAGTCCGACAATGCTCAGCAACACAACAATCCGCCATTTTTTCAACAACATTACTCAGCTCCACCTTGAGTTGGGTGGACAGTATCTGTAGCTAATAAAGTATGGATTAAAGCTGTTCTTCCGGTTGCGGGCCATCGTCGATATACCCAAGTCAGTTTACAAAAACTGCCCCGATAAGTGAGTTGAAACAATACGATAATTTTCCAATTTTACTTTCCGCTAACCTTAAGTAAAAGTCTGTCATGTCAGAAATGGTCGCAAACCCAACGGTACAGCAGGGCTACCGTGTCCTCGCCCGCAAATACCGGCCCAAGACCTTCGATGACCTCATTGGCCAGGAGGCGCTGGTCCGCACCCTGACCAATGCTTTTTCGTCCGGCCGAATTGCCCAGGCCTATATGCTCACCGGCGTGCGTGGTGTCGGCAAGACCACCACCGCCCGCCTCATTGCCCGCGCCTTGAACTATCCCGCAGGCGCAACTGTCGACATGCCGGAGATCACTGCGCAATGCGAGGCGATCCTCGAATCGCGTCACATGGATGTGATCGAAATGGACGCTGCATCGAACACCGGCGTCGACAACATGCGCGAGATCATCGACTCGGTCCGCTATGCCCCGGTCCAGGCAAGGATCAAGGTCTACATCATCGACGAAGTCCACATGCTGTCGAAAAGTGCCTTCAACGCCTTGCTCAAGACCCTTGAAGAACCGCCGCCGCACGTGAAGTTCATCTTTGCCACAACCGAAATCCGCAAGGTTCCTGTCACCATCCTGTCGCGCTGCCAGCGCTTTGATCTCAAGCGCCTTGATGCTTCGTTGTTGACCCAGCACTATGGCAACATCTGCAAGCTCGAAAATGTCGAAGCCGAAGAAGAGGCTTTGCGCATGATCGCCCGCGCTGCCGAAGGTTCGGTGCGCGACGGCCTGTCTCTTCTCGATCAGGCAATTGCCTATGGCAATGGCAAGGTCTCTGCCGAAACCGCAATCTCGCTTCTCGGCCTGTCAAATCGCGGCGCAGTCATCGATCTCTTTGAAGCCATCATGGCAGGTGATGCGGCCAAGGCCTTGCGGCTCATGGCGCAGGCTTTCGAAAATGGCGGCGAGCCTGAAACCATCATTGCCGATCTCGCTGACTTCACCCATTGGGTCACACGTCTCAAGGTCGCAAAAGATCTGGCGATGGCGGATCACTCGCGCACCGAAGATGAGAAGAAGCGCGGGCAGTTTTTCGCTGAAAAGCTCGCCATGGCCCATCTCACGCGCGCCTGGCAAATCTTGCTGAAAGGTCACGCCGAGGCCGTGCAGGCCGCGGAACCGATGCAGGCTGCGGAAATGGTCGTCATCCGCTTGGCCTATGCGGCACTCCTGCCATCAGGCGAGGATTTGGTGAAAATCGCCAGCGAAGGCACAAGACCATCTGTAGCGCCAGCCATGCGTCCCGCTGCAAGCGTGACGGGCCAGCTCGAAAGCCTGCGCCGTGACTCAACCAAGCTGGAAAGCAAAGGTCCGTTAGCGATGGCTCTGGCACCGGTTCAGGCGCAACCGCCACAGGCCGCGAGCCCCGAGGCCCCGCGCGCCTTCAAAACCTTTGCCGACATTCTCGCCTTGGTAAACGAGCGCCGCGATATCAAACTGAAAACGGATCTCGAACGCCTCGTGCGCCCCATCAGTGTCAGCGAAGGCAAGATTGAACTTGCCTTGGAAAAGGACGCCCATCCAGGCCTTCCCGGTGAACTTTCCCGCAAGCTCGAACAATGGACCGGGCGCCGCTGGGTGGTGATGCTGGTTAACGGCGGCGGTGCAGTGCCAGTTGCCCGACAGCGTCAGGACGCGCGTGACAAGGGCCGCAAGGATGCACTGGAAAATGCGGATGTGCAGGCCATCCTCAGGAAATTCCCGGGCAGCTTGGTAACCGATGTTCGCCTAGCACCACAAACCATTCAACAACCGGAAGAGACCGATGAAGAACCTGAGTGAAATCATGAAACAGGTCCAGTCCATGCAGGATCGCATGGCGGACATGCAAACCAAACTCGATCAGCTCACGGTCACCGGCCAGTCCGGCGGTGGTCTGGTGAAAGTCGGCATGAACGGCAAGTTCTCCGCAACATCAATCGAGATTGACCCGTCGCTCATGAAGCCGGAGGAAAAGGAAGTCCTCGAAGACCTGCTGCTTGCAGCCTTGTCGGAAGCCAAGAACAAGGCCGAAACCCTCGTCGCCGAAGAAATGAAATCCGTCACCGGCGGCCTTCCCCTCCCACCCGGCATGAAACTGCCATTTTAGCAAATGAGGGTTGACGGCCCTCACCCGGCGCTCCGCGCCACCCTCTCCCTGAAGGGCGAGGGGTCATATGTCATTCACCCCTCTCCCTTCAGGGAGAGAGCAGCTCGCGTCAGCGAGCGGGCGAGGGAAGTAATCTGATATGCGCCGCCAGGCCGGACCCGAAATTGAACGCTTGATCCAGTTGCTCGCCAAGCTGCCGGGCCTTGGCCCACGTTCAGCACGGCGCGCCGTCTTGCATCTCGTCAAGAACCGCGAAAAGCTGCTGGAACCCTTGACCCGCGCTTTGGTGGACGCCCATCAAACTGTGAAGCAATGCTCCACCTGCGGCAACATCGATACGGTGGATCCTTGCACCATTTGCGCCGATCCGCGCCGCGACCAGACAATTATTTGCGTGGTTGAGGAAGTGGGCGACCTCTGGGCCCTCGAAAGAGCCAATGCCTGGAACGGACTATACCATGTCCTCGGCGGCACGCTTTCGGCACTTGCTGGCGTAAGGCCGGAAGACTTGAGCATCGGCAATCTCATTGGCCGGGCAGATGATGGCAAGGTCAAGGAAGTGGTTCTGGCCACCAACGCCACGGTCGAAGGCCAGACCACAGCACATTACATTACAGAGCGTTTGAAAGAGCAGGGGCTGACGACATCCCGCCTCGCCCACGGAGTGCCCGTGGGGGGCGAGCTGGACTACCTGGATGAGGGAACCCTCACCCAGGCAATCCGAGCAAGACGGCCCTTCTAAGGGCGGCAGTGTTGCGAAGAGGCCGCTTGGCGTTGGGTACGCTAGACTCGCTGGTGAGTTGCCAGCGCCCTATTCTTGCAAATCGAAAGCAACAAATGGCTGACATTTACGATCAGTTAACTGTCAGTTTCGCACCCCGACATATAATTGCCAGTCTGGCACGCTGGCTTAATCCTTTGTAAACCCTCCCAAAACGGCAGCAGGCCCGGACCGCGCAAATGGGCCGCAGCTTGCAACTCTGTCCTCAAAGAAACGGCCCACGTGCCGGATTGAGACAGGAGAGCCAAAATGTCCATCACCCAACGCTTCGCCAAGTCGCTGAAGTCCTTTGCATCGAACCAGAACGGTGCAACTTCGGTCATTTTCGCACTGGCCTCCATTCCGCTCTTTGCTGCCGTAGGTACGGCTGTTGATTACTCCCGCTACACCGCAATGCAGGCAGAAGTTCAGACCGCCCTCGACGCAGCCTCACTGGCCGGCGCCAGCGCCTTGGGTGCTTCCAATGCCAAGCGCGAAGCTATCGCCAAAAAGGCTTTCATCGCCAATCTGGACAAGGGCCTTGAAGCCGATGTGAGCTTCGAAGCCAAGGACGGAACACTGAAGGGAGATGCAACGGTCGAAGTCCCGACCAGCCTTATGCAGCTCGTCGGCATCAACTCGATGACCGTAAACGCCGATAACCTGATCAACCTCGGCAGCCCGAAGAAAGCCGAAATTGCATTGGTCCTCGATTACTCTGGCTCGATGGGAGATTCCGTCCCCGGCGGTCAAAAGTACAAGACGATGGGTTCGGCTGCCATGAAGCTGATGGACGATCTGGAAAAGCTCGAAAAGGGCAAGTTCAAGGTCGGCCTCGTCCCGTTTTCCCACCAGGTCTATGTCACCTTGCCAGGCGCTTACGTCCTTGGCCAAAATGCTGGAACAACCTGGACTGGCTGCACTGTAGACCGCCTCGGACCTTACAACACGACAAACGCAATTCCAAAGGCCAACGACGACACGACCAAATGGGGCCAGGCACAGGTAATCGAAGCACGCGATGGCAACCAAGAAATTCAAAATTGGATAGACGAACAGCGGGCCGCTCATTGCAATGGTTTTGCCAACCGCAATCTGAAAATCCGCCCGCTCTCGACTGATATTGGCGCAGTCAAGGGGCAGCTCGCAAAAATGGTTCCCTATTCATACACACACATACCGCTCGGCGTTGAGTTCGGCTATCAGATGCTGACTCCCAACGGGGCAGTTGGCGGTGACGCAGCAAGTTTTGACGACAAGCAAGTCGAAAAATACCTCGTCATCCTGACTGACGGTTCGCAAACCACGCCAGCTTACAACAAGACCACCAACAACCTCGGTCAGGCATCAATTGACCAGGGTGAATCCAATCTTGCCGCCCTTTGTGCCAGCGCCAAGGGTGATGGCATCAAGGTCATCAGCATGGCTTTCGACCTGACCGACAAGAGCAAAGGCGCAGCGGACATCAAGGCCCGCCTCAAGGCCTGTGCCTCAAAGCCCGAATTCTATTTCGATGCCAAGGACGGTGTCGACGTCTCCGCGGCCTTCAAGTCAATCACCACAGAAATCGCCCAAAATATTTTCCTCAGTAAGTAAAATTTGAAGCGATTTACAATCTGATTTTCTGAGAATTCCTGCTCTCCCAAGCAGAAACTTGAAACCTCTTTCGGAAACGGAAGAGGTTTTTTTTGGGGGAGCAGAAGACACAAAAAAACCCGCCGCATCGCTGCAGCGGGTCCATTTCGTCAAAGACAATATCAGCTCTTGCTGCGTGCCCTGTCAGACGCTGCCCGTGGCGCTTTCCCAGCCAGCAGGTCCTTGGCTTGAGACACCCAGTCAGCGATCTGGTCGGCATCGCGCGGGATCTTGGCATCAAGTGCCGCGATCTGCGACGCCGAAAGTTTCGAAAGATCAGCCAGCGAACGAATGCCCGCACTTGCAAGATCCTTCTTCAGCTTCGGCCCGATACCATCGACCAACGTGATGTCATCCACCGCGTTGCGGGCCGCCGGACGCGCCGCTGCTTTCGCAGGGGCTTTCTTGGCGGCGGCCTTTTTTGCCGGTGCTGAACGCTTCACCGATGCAGCCGCTTTTGGTGCGGTATCGACTGCAGCAAGTGAAGCGCTGGTTGCAGCTGCTGTTGACCGCTGAACATCGGCACGGCTGCGGGCTGCGTCATCTGCTTCACGCTGGGCTGCAGCACGGCGTGTTGCCTCTGCAGCTTCACGCTGGGCAGTTGCACGGCGCGTTATCTCGTCGGCTTCGCGCTGTGCCGCTGCACGGCGGCGGGCCGCTTCTGCGTCTGCTTCGCTGCTTGAAGCCTGACCCGTACCCTGACCAACACCTTGGCCAGAACGTGCAGCCACGGCTGCCGCAGTTGCGGCAACCGCCGCAGTAGCACCAACCGCAGCAGTGCTGGTTGATTTTGCCGCAGAACCGGCCGCACCCATTACGGTTTGACCCGTGCCAGTGGCTGCCACAGGAGCAGCACTTTCGCCAAACACCGACTCACGAGTCGCAATTTCAGCCTGGCGACGCTTGATTTCATCGCCAATCGGCGGGCCCTTGAAGCGGCGGTTTTCACCCGCAAACCAAAGCAACACAGCAAGCGCAATGAAGCCAAGGACTATCCAAAGCACCTTGTCGTTGGGTGGCTGAATGGCGATGTAGAAGATGATGCCCATGCCGATGAGTGCAAGCCAGGTAACGAGCTTGTAAGTGCCTTCGCTCATTGCCCAAGGGCCGAATTTCTGCCACTTCGATGTTCCGTAAGCGAACATGCCAAGCATCAGTGGAATGATGAATGACAGGAACAGGAAGATCAGCGTGGAGTTGACAACGATCGTGTAGATGTTCGTGCCGCCAATCGAAAGAAACTGCGCCAGGAACACGTAGATGATGCAGAGAATGGCTGCCGTCCAGATCGCATTGACTGGCGTGCGCCATTCCCGCGAAACGGTTGACAGTGCTTCCGAACCAATTGGCATGCCGCCATCGCGCGAAAAAGCGAACAGCATGCGTGACGCCGATGTGACCGTCGCAAGGCCACACAGAAACTGGGTGATGAAGATGCCAAGATAGATAAGCTGCTTCAGCCAATTCGGAACGACTGCGTTCATGGTTTCAAAGAACACGGCCCAGCCCTGCTTGGCACCTGCTGCAAGGTCAGGAATGGCGAGAACAATGGCACAGAGCATGATCCAGCCAGCCAGTGACGACCAAACCACCGAGGTGATGATGCCCTTTGGAACCGACGTTGCGGCATTCACCGTCTCTTCCGACGTATGCGCCGAAGCGTCATAACCAGTGATCGTGTAGACCGGTAGCAAAAGGCTCAGCAGGAACAGGTAGAACATGGAGTCCGACTGCGGGAAAACATTGCCGCCCGCCTCTCCCGAATAGTTGGTGAAGGTCCAGAGTCGCGAAATGTCGATCGACTGTGCGCCAAAGAGACATGCCAGCACCAGGACGCCAGTGGTCACGAGGATGATGTAGCCCGAAATGTCGGTCAGCATCGTCGTCAGCTTGATGCCGAAGTGATTGAGCAACGCCTGCAGGATGGTGATGAGGGCAACAAAGCCAACGATCTGTCCCGGCGTCGTACCATCAAAGCCAAAGCTTGGTCCAAATGTTCCGGCGAAGAAGAATGCAGTGCCGATATTGATGGCACCGAGAACCGTGATCAGGCCCAGCAGGTTGAGCCAGGCAGTGAGATAGCCCCAGAACCGGTTACCGAGAATGGACGACCAGTGATAGAGTCCACCTGCCGTTGGAAAGGCCGACGACACTTGCGCCATTGAAAGCGCAAAGAAACCCGAGATCAGGCAGCCAACGAGCCATGCAATACCAGCGCCTGCGCCGCCGATTGACGACGTTGCCTGGGCAAATGAATTGATGCCGCCCGACAGAATGCAGATGATCGAAAATGAAATTGCAAAGTTCGAGAACTTGCTCATGCTTCGCGACAGCTCTTGGGCATAGCCCATGCTGTGGAGGATTTTTTTATCCTCGGATAAATGTTGATTGTCAGCCATGTGGCCCCTCTACTTGTATTATGTCCCGGGGCAGAACGTGAAAAACTGATGTTGCCCCGCCGGCTCCAAGCCCTGGAGCGTCAATTTGGCGGTAAATGTCCCCACAGTCAGTTTGGTAGGAATCCGTTAACCAGTCAACCTTCGAATCACCGATCCTTGTGCGTTGCACAACAAATGTGCAGTTGGTCGAATCCGCTGGATGATGTTAACGTGATGTGATGACACACATTGAAACGCCGACAATTACCCATCGCCGCAGTGGTGGCCGCGATGGCCGCAGGGCCTTGCGCGCTGCACCACAGATTTCTTTCCCGACACTGGTACGCGATATCCCCACCTATCAGCTCCTTCCGGATGAGGCAGTCGAGCTCATCCATGACGAATCGATGAAGATTCTCGAGGAAGTGGGCTGCGAGTTCCGCGATGATCAGGCGCCTGCGATGTGGAAACAGGCAGGAGCAGATGTTGACGGCACACGCGTGCGCATTGACCGCAATTTGTTGATGCAGCTCATTTCAACAGTGCCACCGGAATTCACCTTGCATGCGCGCAATCCCGAACGCACAGTCAGGGTCGGTGGCAAGAACCAGATCTTCGTGCCGATGTATGGCGCGCCCTATGTACGCGACCTCGACAATGTCCGCCGCTACGGCTCGCTCGCAGACCTGAACAACTTCCACCGCCTCGCGCAAATGCTGCCGGCTTTGCATTCCGCCAGTTCCATTTGCTGCGAGCCGATGGAAGTCGCCGTCCCCAAGCGCCACCTCCACATCATCAATTCGGCGCTCACCTATTCCGACAAGCCATTCATGGGCATTGTCACATCCAGGGAGCGCGCCGAAGACGTGATGAAAATGGCGGGCATCGTGTTCGGCGATGCCTTCGTCAAGGACAACACGGTCGTCGTGTCGATCACCAACTGCAATTCGCCATTGGTGTGGGACCAGACGATGCTGGATGCGATGCGCGTCTACGCCTCACACAATCAGCCGATCATTGCCGCCCCCTTCGCTCTCTGTGGTGCGTCGACATCGGCATCATCCATTGGCGCTGTGGCACAGGTGAATGCGGAGGCACTGGCCGGTGTTGCCTATACCCAGCTGATCCGCAAGGGCGCCCCCGTGATCTACGGCCAGTTCATGGTGACCGTCGACATGAAGACAGGTGCCCCCATGGGTGGCACACCGGAAGCAGCCCAGATGATGTTTGTCATGGGCCAGCTGGCGCGGAGATATAACCTGCCCTGGCGCACATCGGGCTTCCATGTGGGGTCCAAACTCAACGACGCGCAAGCCGGATATGAATCGAACATGCTGATGCATGCCGCAATTCTGTCCGGTGCAAACTACATCTGGCACGTAGCAGGCTGGCTCGAAGCCGGATTGGCCTGCGGTTATTCAAAATTTGTCACCGACGCCGAACAGTTGGTGGGCTGGTACAAATACGCTGGCGGTTTGAAATTCGACGACTTCAAGGATGCCATGGCGGCAGTGCGCGAAGTCGGACCTGCCGGACACTTCCTTGGCACGGCGCATACGCTTGAACATTTCGAAAAGGCCTTTTTCATGCCAAGTGTCATGGACTTCAATCCCTATGAGCAATGGTCGGCAGAAGGTGCCAAAGACCACGATACACGCGGCCGCGAAAAGGCCCGTGCCATGCTCGCAAGCTATGAACAGCCAGCGATGGATGAAGGCGTGGCCCAAGGGCTGCGGGAATTTATCGCGCGTCGGGAAGCAGAATTGGGCAACGCAGCCCTTTGATCCAATACGTTAAGCTGTCGCCTTGCGGCGCGGGGCCATGGGCAGGTTCATGTTGTTCATGCGGCGTGCACGGTTGGCGCGCTGCAGTTCTATTTGTGTGGGCGGCTCCAGGCTTTTCTTGACACGCCTCGCCCAGTCTTTCAATTCGCGAACGCTGCGCTCGCCCAGAAGGCACGCTGACAGCATAGCCCACAAGATCAAAATGATGAACGCCGAAGCAGGTAGCGCAAGCCCTGCAGACCAGTGTTCCAGATCATGCGGCAAGGCGAGCGAGACAAGAAATATCGCCCAGCATAGAATGGCAAAACTCGCCGACAATGTGGCGGCCAGAATATTTGACGCTGATGCTGAATCGACAATCTTGCGTCCCTCAGACTGGCGCAGCAGCGGAATGGTCTTGGTGTGCAGGAACACACAACCAACCGCAGCACCCGCAAGTGACAATCCCCGCGTGGCCAGAAGCGAAACATTCGGAAGCTTCGACGTGTGCAGCAGCTCATAACAGAGCAGCGCCCCGGAAGCGAAGCACACCAGCAGCAGCCCCAGCAACATCGTGTAAGATGTGATGCGCACGTTGAAGCGATTGGCTGCGCGCCCGGCTTCGCTGAGCGTGCGCATGCCAAGTTGGCGCAACAGGATCAGGAACGAGGCAATGGCAAGTGCCAAAGACAGGATGTGCAAAAACACAAGCACAGACTCGAAATTCATACGACAGATACATCCCACACAAAATGCACCGCGACTCGGCGACTGGTGCACAGGTGAATTTGCCGTCCGGAAGTTAATGAAAGTCTACCCGTGTGACTAAAATGCGGACAAAAAAAGGGGAGATGTTGGGCATAGGTTCTGCCCTCACATCTCCCCAAGTCTTTGGCGGGTTTGAGCCGCCATGCGCAATGTCCAGTCAATATGGGAGGAAACAGGAATTGGCGATGTCAGTCTCGCAAGTCGCGTGCCATGTTCACGGGTTTACAGCACATCCATAACTCATTGTAATACAGCGATATATTAATTGGCAAAAATGAACTGCCGTGAACTGTCTCCTGCCGTGCCAAGCAATTGTGCAATGCAGCATCCAAAAAGGCAGCAGGGCTGACCTATTGCCACATAAAAAGGACCCGGGTGATGTGCACCCGGGCCCGAAACTTCAACCTGTTCGAAGGATCAGCGCTTTTTCAGCGCGTCGCGGATTTCCTCAAGCAGGATTTCCGACTTCGCAGGTGGTGGTGGTGGAGCAGGCGGTGTCGCCTTCTTCATCTTGTTCGAAATCTTCACCATCTGCAGCAGGATGAACGCGAGAATGAGGAAGTTGATCAGGATGGTGAGAAAGTTGCCATAGGCAAAAGTCGCACCGGCCTCTTTGGCTGCCGCGAGATTTGTGCCAGGAGCGCCTGCCAATTGCAGGAACTTCTGTGAAAAATCGACCCCGCCGGTGATGAAGCCGACGATAGGCATGATCAAGTCGCCGACCATTGAGTCCACGATCTTGCCGAATGCACCACCCATGATCACGCCAACCGCGAGATCGAACGCGTTACCCTTGAACGCGAAGTCCTTAAACTCTTGCCACATAAAATTAGTCCCCTTTGTCTATTGAACCCCAGATAATTCTGCGCCGCATCCGGAAGCCCAGACACGGTTAATGTGGGTTAATAAAGCAAAACCCAGGGTAAACAAAGCGTCAATTTAATCCCGTAAATTTATGGTTAACAGAATGGTCCACTGCGCAATTGCAGCACATCTGTGATATGGCACCGGAATGAACCAACGCCTTTCCTTTTTCCCCGACATCCAGCCCTTTGATCGCGGCCGCCTCAAGGTCTCAAGCCTCCACGAAATCTATTACGAGCAATGCGGAAATCCTGCGGGCAAACCAGTGGTGGTTCTGCACGGCGGGCCCGGCGGCGGCATCTCGCCAATGCTGCGCCAGATGCATGATCCAAATCGTTATCGCATCATCCTCATGGACCAGCGCGGCTGTGGCAATTCCACTCCCAATGCCGAATTGCGCGACAACACCACCTGGGATCTCGTGGCTGACATTGATACCCTGCGCGAAAAACTGGGCATCGCAAAGTGGCAGGTGGTGGGCGGCTCCTGGGGGTCAACGCTGGCACTGGCCTATGCCCAGCGCCACCGCGAAAACGTCACCGAACTCATCCTGCGCGGCATCTTCACCTTGCGAAAAAAGGAAGTGGACTGGTTCTACCAGTTCGGCGCCAGCGAAATCTTCCCCGATGCATGGGCATCTTTCATCGCCCCAATCCCGGAAGACGAACGTCACGATCTGGTAGCCGCCTATCACCGCAGGCTCACCGGCAACAACGAGCAGGAACAACGCCTCTGCGCCAAAGCCTGGAGCCGCTGGGAAGGGGCAACGCTGTCGCTCTACCCCGATGAACAACGCGTGGCGCGCTTTGGATCAGATGGTTTCGCTTTGGCCTTCGCGCGCATCGAATGCCACTACTTCATCAACAAGGGATTTTTTGAGGTGGATGGCCAGCTGCTGCGCGACATGCACCTGCTGCACGACATACCCGGTGTGATTATCCAGGGCCGCTACGACGTGGTAACCCCGGCCGTCTCAGCACATGATTTGTCCCGTGCCTGGCCGCAGGCGAAATTCGAAATCATCCCCGACGCCGGCCACACCGCTACCGAACCCGGCATCCAGGACGCACTGGTGCGAGCCACGCAGAGCTTTGCAAAGGGCTGAAAAGCCCCGCTGTCCCTTCGCCTCCCCCTTGGGTAGGCCTTGGTGAAGCAAGGGCCCGTCACGCGAAGCGTGATGGGAAGGAGAGATCCCTTCGCCGCCATTGCCGCATAAGGCCGGGATATTGTTTCAGATTATTTCTCTGACTCACGAAAATTAATTAATGTGATAAACCATGTGCCATATTTATAACCAATTGAAAAAAATAGATTAATGATGGTTTACGCAAATTAACCATTGCATTCACCTGTGAAATAGTCGCGAAATGGCCTTGACATTGCCACAATCTCGTTCATTTATCGCCCTTATTGAGGTTCACAAAGATAATCACAAACAGAGACAATAAAGTCACACACTGAATGTCTCAATAAAGAATGATCCGTTTGGGCTCCTGTCGCCGTCCCGAGCCTTTGCGGATCTGGGGTCCACTTCATTTAAGAGGTGGACCCCAATTTTTTTGGCATGACCGCACCCTCAGGCGCAAGCGGCGAATTTTCTCATTTTGTTCTTTCCCCGCGAATCGTCTAACCTGCCGCCATGACATTGAACCAGATTCTCATTGTGGTTGGCGATCGCCCCATCACCCTGCTGGAAATCCTGCTCGCTGCCGCCGCACTCGCACTGCTGCTGTTGTTGGCGGTCACCATCATGATGTGGCGTCAGGCCAGGGCGCGGCGCAGCGAGGCGCAGGAACAGCAATATCGCACGGCGGAACTTGAATTCCGGCTGGCGGAACTGTCCGGCTCGCTGACGGGCTTTGCCTCGCAGAGCCAGTCGATGCAGATGCAGATGCAGAACATCGTCGATGAGCGCTTGGATCAGGTGAGCCACCGCGTTGGTGTCGGCCTGCATGAACAGACCGAACGCACGGCGCAGTCGCTCGGTGCCTTGCAAGAGCGGCTCGCGGTGATCGACGCGGCTCAGGCAAACCTCGCGCAGCTCTCGGGCGAGATGCTGAGCCTCAAGGATATTCTCAACAACAAGCAAACGCGCGGCGCCTTCGGCCAGGGTCGCATGGAAGCGATCATCCGCGACGGGCTGCATGCCAGGGCGTTTGAATTCCAGTTCACCTTGTCCAACGGCATGCGACCGGACTGCGTGATCACGCTGCCGGATTCATCATTGCGCCTGGTGGTGGACGCGAAGTTCCCGCTCGAAAGCTATAACGCCATGCGCCATGCCCCGGACGAGACCGAGCGCCGCGCTGCCGAGCAGCGCCTCAAGGGCGATGTACTGAAACATGTGAAGGATATTTCCGAAAAATACCTGATCGGCGGCGAGACCCATGAAACAGCGATCATGTTCATACCGTCGGAATCCATTTACGCGGAATTGAACGAGCGCTTTGAGGATGTGGTGCAAAAGGCCCATCGCGCCCGGGTGATACTGGCATCACCCAATGTGCTGATGCTGCTGGTGCAAACCATGCAGGCCATCGTCAAGGATTCGATGATGCGCGAGCAGGCCCATGTCATCAAGGGCGAAGTGGTGAAACTGCTGGATGATGTGGGCCGCCTGCGCGAGCGCACCGGATCACTGAAAAAACATTTTGACCAGGCAAGTGCCGACATCGAAAAGATCCAGTTTTCCTCCGAGCAGATTTCGCGGCGCGGCCTGCGCATTGAAAGCATGGAGATAGAGGCCCCACCCGCCGCAGCGCCAGTGGAAGCAGCGCGGCCGAAACTGGTGGGCTCAGGTTAGTTTCTTGCCGTGACAGCGCTTCCGGCAGTCATCGAAAACTGGTTTGCCGCGCGCGGCTGGCTTCCGCGTCCCCACCAACTGGCAATGCTGCAACAGGCACGTGCCGGAAATTCGGCACTTCTCATTTCGCCAACGGGCGGCGGCAAGACGCTGGCGGGATTTCTGCCAACCCTCGCCGAACTGCACCAATCCCACGACACTGGCGGCATCCACACCCTATACATTTCGCCGCTGAAGGCACTCGCTGTCGATATCGCGCGCAACCTTGAAGCGCCTGTGCGCGAAATGCATTTGCCCGTCACCATCGAAACCAGAACCGGCGACACCCCGCAATCGCGTCGCATCAGGATCCGCACCCATCCGCCCGATATTCTCATCACCACGCCGGAACAGGTATCGCTTCTCGTCGCCGATCCGCACGCCGCCCACCTGCTGCGAAACTTGCGCTGCGTCATCATTGATGAATTGCATTCGCTGGTGAATTCCAAGCGCGGTGTGCTGTTGTCACTTGCCCTCACGCGGCTGCGCACCCACGCACCACAAGCCCGCTTCGTGGGCCTGTCCGCAACCGTCGCCGACCCCGATGCCTTGCGCGCCTGGCTCGCACCATCAGGGGCAAGCCCCGTGCCATTGATCACCGGAGCGGCAGGCGCTGTTCCAAAAATCAACATCCTGGAATCCGAAGAACGCGTACCTTGGTCCGGCCACTCCGCCCGCTACGCCATCCCCGATGTCTATGCTGAAATCAAAAAGGCCCGCATGACACTGGTCTTCGTCAACACGCGAAGCCAGGCCGAAATCATCTTCAAGGAATTGTGGGATGTGAACGAAGACACATTGCCAATCGCCCTGCACCACGGCTCGCTTGATGTGCAGCAGCGCCGCAAGGTGGAAGCGGCGATGTCGGCCAACAAACTCAAGGCCGTGGTCTGCACCTCAACCCTCGATCTCGGAATTGACTGGGGCGATGTCGATCTTGTCATCAATATTGGCGCGCCGAAAGGCTCAAGCCGGTTGCTGCAACGTGTGGGCCGCGCCAATCACCGCTTGGATGAAGCATCCAACGCCATGCTCGTGCCCTCCAACCGCTTTGAAGTGCTGGAATGTGAAGCAGCCGTCGGGGCCGTGCGCGAAAACGCCCAGGACACCGAATATCCCATGGTGATGAAACTCGATGTGCTGGCCCAGCACATCATGGGCCGCGCCTGTTCCGGCCCGTTTTTCGCTGATGATCTCTTTCGCGAAGTCACCAGCGCTTTCACCTACCGCAACTTGTCGCGCGAGATTTTTGACCAAGCCCTGGATTACGCCGCAACCGGCGGCTACGCGCTCAAATCCTACGAGCGCTACGCCAAACTGAAGCAGCAGCCGGATGGCAGATGGCGCATCGCCAACCCCCGCCTCGTGATGCAGTACAAGCTCAATGTCGGCACCATAGTCGAAGAGGAAATGCTCAAGGTCCGCATTGCCAAGGTGCGCCGTGTTGCCGGCAAACGCTTGGTCACAGGCGGTTTCGTGCTGGGGGAACTGGAAGAATGGTTTCTCAGTCAGCTCTCAGTCGGCGACACGTTCCTGTTTGGCGGCGAGGTTCTGCGTTACGAAGGCATGGATGAATTCGGCGCATTGGCCACCCGCGCACCCGGGCGTGAACCACGCATCCCGTCTTATCAGGGTGGCAGGTTTCCCCTCTCAACCTACCTCGCATCACGCGTCCGCGAAATAATTGCCGACCCGAAGCAGTGGAAAAATCTCCCCACACAGGTCAGCGAATGGCTGAATGTCCAGCGCTTTGCGTCAGTGCTTCCAAAATCGACCCAGATGCTTGTCGAAACCTTCCCGCGCGCCGACAAGCATTACATGGTCTGTTACCCGTTTGAAGGCAGGCTGGCCCAGCAAACCCTCGGCATGTTGCTGACCAGAAGGCTGGAACGCTGGGGCGCAAAGCCCCTGGGCTTTGTCGCTTCGGAATATGCTGTTGTGGTATGGATGCTGGGCGACATTTCGCAGATGATTGCCCAGCGCCAGATATCCCTCGCAAAACTTTTCGACGAAGACATGCTGGGTGATGATCTCGAAGCCTGGCTCGCCGAATCCATGTTGATGAAGCGCACCTTCCGCAATGCCGCCATCATCGCAGGCCTCATCGACAAACGCATTCCCGGCAAGGAGAAAACCGCGCGCCAGGTCACTGTCAACACCGATCTCATTTACGATGCCTTGCGCACCCACCAGCCCGATCACATTTTGCTGCGCGCCGCCTGGGACGATGCCGCGGATGGCTTGATCGACGTGCACCGCCTCGCTGCCATGCTGAAGCGCATCAAGAACCAGATCCTGCATCAGCCGCTCGACCAGGTCTCGCCACTTGCCGTTCCTGTCCTCTTGGATATCGGCAAGGAATCTGTCAGGGGTGAAGCCCATGATGCCCTTCTCGCCGAAGCCGCAAACGAACTTGCCGACGAAGCCTTCGCCGTCCGAGAGCGGCGGCTTGTCTAAGACGCATCACATCACCTTGGGCGGAGTAAAGCTTGTGCCACATCTCTCGGGCGCACTTTATGCACCCGACTTCAAGACCTTGCTGGTGGCTGATCTTCACCTCGAGCAGGGGGCGAGCCTCGCCCGTCGCGGAATTCACGTGCCGCCCTACGACACCGGCATGACCCTTGCGCTTCTTGAAGGCGTACTCGCTGAAACCAAACCCTGGCGTCTCGTATTGCTGGGCAACTCTTTCCACGATGCTGGCGCACATGCCGTTCTTGATGCACATCATCGCGCCAGATTGCTGCACATCACGTCCGAAACCGAAACCATCTGGATCAGCGGCAACCATGATCCTGAACCCTTGCTGGGTGTTGGCGGCATCTGTGTGGCCGAACATCATCTCGACCACATTCGCCTGCGCCACCAGCCCAAGGCGAGGCTCGATCACAGTGAAATAGCAGGTCACCTCCATCCCGGTGCCACTGTCGTGCAGCGTGGCATTGCATCACGCGGCAAGTGTTTTGTAGCCGATGGCCGCCGCATCATCATGCCGGCCTTCGGGGCCTATACTGGCGCATTAAGCGTCCGCTCACCAGCCTTCGCCAATTTATTGTCGGAGGAAGAAGGCCACGTGTGGCTCATCGGCAAGCAGTCCATCCACCGCCTGCCGCTGCGAAGGGTATGAGTGTGCGTCGTTTGAGAGGGCAATTTCCTCTCTCCCCTTAGGGAGAAGATAGCACGAAGTGCCGGATGAGGGCTGGATTTGACCTCAGCCAGCACTGTCCTGCCAGCGCGCTTCGGTCACTTGCACAGTGTTGGCTGCATCCGGTGCCTTCTCCGGGACCCAGTCCTTGAGCTTCGCCTTGACGGCCGCAACGGTGTCATCCGAAACGGCCTTCACCAGTGCATCGGCGCGCTTCTGCGCTTGCTCATCATTCTGCCGTGCCGCCGCCAGATACCAGAACAGCGCTTCCGCCATGTCCGGTTTTCCGGCCAACCCGCGCTCATGCAGAACAGCGAGATTGAACTGTAAATCCTTGAGCCCGTGATTGGCTGCAAGCGAGAACCACTTCAGCGCCTTGGCGTAGTCAGGCTTGCCCAGATCAGTACCTGCCGCAATCACCGCTGCATTGTGCATCGAGCGCACATTGCCAAGGGCTGCCGCCTTTTCATACCACTCAAGGGCCTTGCCCAGGTCGCGGGTCACACCGCGCCCGCGCTCAAAAAGAGTGGCCATGCGATATTGTGCAGGTGCAAGGCCCGAAGCCGCTGCTTTTTCATACCAGCTGGCAGCCTGCTCAAAATCCCGCGAAATCCGTTCGCCATCCATGTAGCGCGATGCAATGATGAACTGTGCCTGTGGATTGCCGGCAGCAGCATCAGCGCGCAGCTGGTCGCTGCCAATGCCATCAGGAGGCAATGGCGTGTCAGATTTGTTGGCACCGGAAACAATCAATTCAAGCTGTTCGCCAGCAGGTGTTACCGACCCGGTGAGGATTTCATCAGCTGCCGTGACAGCACTCGCCGAAACGGTTTCCGGGGGCGCATCAACGTTCACTGCCTGGGCCGCAACCGACGTTCCTGCAACAGCTGCATCACCCTTGTCGGCAACCACATTTGGCGCACTGTCCGGCAAGAACGGCTCAACCAGGGTCGAGACCTTGCCGGGCAGAGAAGTGCGCAAAATGCCCGAAATCCTGTTGTAGGAAAGTGCAAGTGCAAGGCTGATCAGCGCAACGCCGACAAGCAGCAAGGGCTTGCGGAAGGCCGAGGTCGGCTCTGCCGGTGCATCAGCAATGCCGGGAATGGTCCGCGTTCGCGCCAGCTCGTCTGCAACAGTGCGTGGTGATTTCTTGGTATCGCTTGTCCCGCGGCCCAGGATTCTGCCGAGCAGTGAACCCGACTCTTTCTTTTTAATCCGTGCTGCAATACCGGGGTTGCCAATCTTGGTGCCGCCTTGCGCGGCCTGGGCAGCGCGGCGCGCTGCGGCAATGAAATCATCCGGTCCCTGCTCAACCGTCTCGCTGGCAAGGTTGTTGACGTCCTGGCCCGGTTCGGGAGCGGTGAACTGCGGCTCGCTCTTGAGCGTTGGTTCGGCAGCCGGGATAGGCGCGGCCTCTGCAACAACAGGCTCAGCACGTGCCGCCGGTTCGGGGTGCAGTTCCGTGAAGTCATAGGCCGAAGCCGGAATTGAGTCAGTCGTGTAAACCGCGGTATCGCGTTGCGGAACATGCGATTGCACATGTGGTGGAGCAACCTGCGGCGCTTCGACGTAATTGGGCGCAACGTAGGTCTCAACCTGGGCCGCACCGGCGGCCGTGGCAATGCGCTTGCCAATGGCAGCTGTTTCAAGCTCGGAGAGTTTGGAAACGATGTGTTCCAGCGTCTCGTGCAACGCCATCAGCGTTTCCTGGTTGCGGTGGTCGGATGCTTGCGCCGACTCGCGTACCGTCTGCAATTCTTCTTCAAGTGCCGAAAGGTCTTGCGGCACTGCTGCCACTTGCGCCGGCATCTGGCTCATGACGCGCTGTGCCGCCTGTGTCGCGGCGTCTTCTGCCACCTGCTGGGCATTGTTGCGCGTTTGCTCAAGCCCGTCATAAAGCTGGCTGATGGCACGCTCGATGGTCGAGAGATGCGACAATTGTTGCTCGGCCCGGTCCATGCGCTCACCCACGGCAGCCAGCTGTTCGCTCAGGGCGTTGTCAGCCTGCGTGCTCATCGCTTGCAGGGCATAATCCAGCTTCTGGTCCAGCTCGTTGATGCGCTGGTCAAGCTCACCGAAGGCCGGAAGCGGTGCAGCCTGTTGCTCATTGATCCGTTGCGCCAGTTCGGCAATGCGCCGGTCCATGTCGGCAATCGGCCGCATGTCGGGCCCTTGTGCCACGCGTGTCGAAAGTTGTTCGACGGCAGAGCGCAGCGTTTGTACCTCGCGATCAGCCGCAGGATTTTGCCGCGTCTGGTCAATGCGCTTGTTCAGCGCGTCGACATCCGCACGCACCTTTTGCATTTCGGCATCTGTAATTGTGCCCTTGGCGAAAGTTTGCTGCGTTTCACTCAGAAGGCCAAGGATGCGTTGCTCAATGGCGCGCAATTCCTGCTGGCTCGTCTGCACCGCTTGGGTCTGGGCCCGTGAGGCCAGCGATTCCGCCGTCTCGCGCACTGTGTCAATGCGTTTGGCAAGTTCCTTCAATTCATTGCGCAACAGTTCCGAGACCTGCGGCTGCGGAGCAGGGGCCCGCTCGCTCACGTCAACGCGCTGCGAAAGGTCGGCAAGTCGCTTCTCCAGCTGCGAAAACGCCGGGGCCTGACGCAAAACGGCATCATTGGGTGCAGCTTGCGCCCGCCCGGCCATGTCAGACATGCGCTCCTGCATCAGCTTGAAGTTTTCACGCGTCCGCTTTTCGCTGGCTTCCAGATGCTCGACAATGTTGCGCACTGCCTTGTCCAGGGCCTGGAAACTCGGATGTTCTTCCGGCTTGAATGTCGTTGCGGCTTTTGCGGCCTGCGCAAATTGCCGACCCAATGTGCCCAGCCGTTCGTTGACAGCCGTGAAGGCATCAACCGACTGCCGCTCATTGGCTTCAATGCGCCCGAGGATGCGGGTGATATGCTCACCGCCTTCAGTGCGTGCCTCTGGCTGATAGACGCCATAGCCGCCGGGCGATTCCCGGTCGCGCTGCGTGAGTTTTGCCAGTTGTTCGGCAATGATCTCGAGTTTCGACGTCGCGCGCTCGAAATTGTCGGCAGATGCATAATCCCTCGACCGTGATGTACGTGGGGCCATGGGGTCCTGTTCTCCGCCGTCTGCTTTTTCACTGATAACTGAATTGAGCCATTCACCGAGCGTCTGGCCAGAGCGCCGTGCAGCGTCCTTTGCCAACTCGCGTGCCGTGGGTTCAATCCCTTTGACACTCCACGGAATACCGGGTTTCATGACGTCGTTCTCCAAACCGGCCGGAAACAGGTCAGAATGCGCCGGGGCTGTCCCGCGCAAATCACTTGCTTGGCCTTCGATCTCCAAAAGAGATAAGTTAACTTTTTTGGTAAATATTCGGTTAAATTCGTGATTCCTAGATGCAAAACGTGATGCCTACACCATCTCACAAGCCCGGAATGGGCTTTACCTCGTCAGATATCGACCGCAAGGCGGACCTGCGACCAAAAGCCGAAGCAATCATCGGCCTGCAAAATGCAGCAAATGCCCGCTTTATCGGCATTGTGGGCGATGCAATCTGTTGCGAAGGCGAAATACCGGTCTATGCGAGGCCGTCAAACCTGTCTGACACAATTTTTCTGGGTCTTGATGCAAACGCAAATCCCTGGTTTGCCTATCGCGCCGATCCGGCCTCAAGCACCGTTGGAATTCGCGCTTTCATGCTGGCAGCAAACTTGCCGCCGGAAGAAATGTCGCGCTTTGCCCAGGCCCGCAGCCTCGTGCACTGGCATGAGCGTCATGGCTTTTGCGCCAATTGCGGCGCAAGAACCCGAATGCAGGATAGCGGCTATCGCAGGCAATGCCCGTCATGCCAGGCTGAACATTTCCCACGCACCGATCCCGTCGTCATCATGGCGGCCGTACACGAAGGAGCTGTTCTGCTGGGCCGCCAGACGGCTTGGTCTCCGGGCATGTATTCAGCGCTTGCCGGCTTCATGGAACCCGGCGAAACCATCGAACAGGCCGTCGCCCGCGAAACCTGGGAGGAAGCAGGCGTCCGCGTCACCGATGTCCGCTATGTCGCCAGCCAGCCCTGGCCCTTTCCCGCAAGCCTCATGATCGGCGTTATTGCCAAGGCTGAAAACCGCAGGCTCAACATCGACAAGACCGAACTTGAAGACGCCCGCTGGTTCGAAGCCGTCGAAATCAGGCAGATGCTGGCCCGCACCCACCCCGATAATCTCTACGCCGCCCATCCCTACGCCATTGCCCATCATATCATCACTGCCGCAATATCCGAGACTATAACCCTATAATAGGCCCGAAAGCTCCATATTTGGCTCTACAGAGGTTTTTGATCCCAGGGAGCCACCGGACCGCCCGGAACCGCAGAATCGCTCCTGCTAGCCTCCCAGGTGGCCTAGAATTGATTTCCATTTTCAGTGGATAAATCCTAGTCGCTTCGCGCAAAGGTTAACCAACCGTAAAACGATAGCAGGAAATCCTGTCGTTCAACACAAGGTGGTTGCAACCTGTTTCCGGTAATGCTCGTGGTTTCAACCAGCAGGTGGCGACCATGACCGAAATCAATCTCACCGAAGGCGACGACCTTTACGACGCCGTTGCAGGCGATACGATCATCAATGGTCTGGGCGGAATCGATCAGTTATCATCTTCACTTGGCAACACTGTGTTGAATGGTGGCGATGGCGACGACACTCTGAAGGTTATCGGAGATGCCAACACGCTCAATGGCGGCACCGGGAGAAATGTCTTTGAGGTCAAAGGCAATGGCAACACCATTGGTGACAGCGAAGGGTGGACTTCAGTTATCCAATTGACCGGTGACAACAACACGACAAGTGTGGGTGCCTTGGCTGATATTCACATCACCGGGGCCTTTAACACTCTCACGTCGACGGAGGGAACAGGGGATCTCTTTGTCACCGGCGATTCAAATCACTTGCAGTTTGCTGGTTTCATTCTCGTGAACGGCAACAACACGACGATCACCGGCATATCCCGGCAAGGTGAAAGTCAGAAAATCTGGACCAACGGTTACTCAGCTGTTGTAATTGGCAGTGCAGGCATTCAAGAAGTTTTTGGAACTGGCGACGATGCTGAGATCACAGGCAATGGCGGTGATGATGAAATTGTATGGAACGGAAAAAATATCGTAATGTCCGGCGACGCCGGAAATGATGAGCTCGCCATTTATGGTGGCCACTCGAACCTCGACGGGGGAGACGGATCCGACACCTTGCTGGTCGACGGCAGCTTCAATAGCGCGCATGGCGGCGTTGGCGAAGATAACATTTTTTCTGAAGGCGATGAAACAACGCGTAACTCGCTATTTGGCGATGACGGTGACGATCAGTTGTCCAGTGGAAAAGGCAGCGATATTCTCGACGGCGGAACCGGTGCTGACGCAATCACCGGCGGTCTCGGCGGGGATACATTGCGCGGTGGTGCAGGGGCTGACTGGTTCGGTTTCAACACGCTTCGCGACAGCGACACAACCACTGCCGGACGCGACTGCATCATGGATTTCCAGCACAACCTTGATGACATTGAATTGTCAACAATTGACGCATCAACAAGAACCGCAGGCAACAACGCCTTCAAGTTCATCGGCACGCAATCTTTCCACAAAAAGGCGGGTGAGTTGCACTACCGGCAATTTGACGAGAGCGGCACCGCGAACGACCGGACCAACATCACAGGCGATGTCAACGGCGATGGCCTCGCCGATTTCCGCATCAGCTTGAAGGGACTGGTCACCCTCTCGGCGGGGGATTTTGTTCTGTAAAAAACTGGGCAGGTTTTGGAGCGGGTGAAGGGAATCGAACCCTCGTATTCAGCTTGGGAAGCTGCTGCTCTGCCATTGAGCTACACCCGCATGCAGGTGAATTCTTACTGCGGACATCCATCTGAAGCAATGGCATGGTTAACCAGAAACAACTTGCCTTCGCGCCGGCCATAATGCTTGATTGCGCCCGATACCGAAAAATGTAATCGCGCGGCGCAACTACGGGAACACGTAAATGGTGACTAAACACTCGACCGCCGACGGCGAAATCCTGAATGGCACGACCGCAATTGACAGACTGTTTGCGGACCATCTCAACGTGACGATGAATGGTGGCAACGGTGACGACGAATATGCGATCAATAAAGACGGCGCAATTGTGAATGAAGCTGCCAATGGCGGCTGGGACACGATTTACTGCAATCTGGATTTCTTTTCGATTGCAAGTCTTGTCAACATTGAAGAACTGCATGCCACCAATGGCCTGGGTGGCCAGACGATAATCGGAAACAATGGCAACAACATCCTGACTGATGGTTTGCTTGGGGACATTGCCGATCGCATCGAAGGAGGTGGTGGCAACGACTACATTTACAGTGAAAGAGGCGGGGACACACTGGTCGGTGGCACCGGCAATGACCAGTATTTCATCAAAGACGCAAACACCGTGTTTATCGAACAAGCAGGTGAAGGTGTTGACACTGTAAACGTCAGCATGGCGTCTTTCAGCATCGAGGCCCTGCTGGAAATCGAAAACCTTGCGACGCGCACCAATGTTAACAGCACGCTCACGGGCAACGCAGGCAACAACTCGATTTATGGAAATCTTGGCGACGATGTTCTGAGCGGGGGTGCCGGAAATGACAAGCTCTTGGGCGTGGCAGGCGATGACACACTCATAGGCGGCAGTGGTAACGACACATTTGTACTGAAATCCTACACGTTGACCGACATTATCAAAATAACCGAAGCTGCAGGCGGCGGCACCGACACCATCAAGACTGGGCTTGCCAAATTCTCCCTCCAGTCACGGACCAATGTGGAAAATCTTGAAGCCTACAAGGGGTCACAACTATTCGATTACACGCTGATTGGAAACAGCATGGCGAACAAGATCAAGGGACTTTCCGGCAAGGACACGTTGAAGGGTCTGGACGGCAAGGACCTCTTGTCGGGGGGCAGTGGCAATGACAAGCTTTACGGCGGCACATCCGACGATATCCTGACAGGCGATGCTGGGGCCGACCGCCTCATCGGGGGCAAGGGCAAAGACAAGTTTGATTTCAATTCCATCCTGGATTCGCGCGCCGGAAGCGGCGGGCGCGATGTTATCGCGGATTTCGTGAAGGGTGATCGCATTGATCTCTTGACCATTGATGCCAAGAAATCGGTGTCCGGCAACAACAAGTTCAGTTTCATCGGCGCTTCTGAATTTTCCAAACACGCAGGCGAGCTGCGTTATGTGCAGGAAAACAACGCCGGCACCAGCAGTGACCGCACGATTGTGTATGGCGATGTGAACGGCGACGGCAGGTCCGATATCCAGATTGAAGTGACGGGCCTCGTCAAATTTGCCGCCGTTGATTTCATTTTGTGACGTCAGTTGCGGTTGGCAGCTGTAAACGCCTTGAAGTGTTTCGACAGCTTCAATCCCTGCTTCTGATAGTTCGAGCCAACCTCGCCATAGACCTTGCCAGGAGCTTCGGTGAGCGGTTCGTAAACGAGGCGGCCAATGATCTGGCCATCTTCCAGGATGAACGGCACTTCGTGGCTTCTGACTTCGAGCACAGCCCTTGCACCTTCGCCGCCGCCTGAGGCATGGCCAAAACCCGGATCGAAGAAGCCTGCATAATGCACCCGGAATTCACCGACCAGGGGATTGAATGGCACCATTTCCGCCGCATGGGTTGGCGGCACACACACGGCTTCTTTTGATGCCAGAATGTAAAACTGGTCGGGATCGAGAATGAGCGAATGTTTTTGCCAGATGGGTTCCCAGTAATCGAGCACCTCGAGCGCGCCCTTCTTGTCGACATCGACCAAAGCTGAATGGCGCTTGGCGCGAAAGCCAACGGGGCCATCTTTCGTCATGGCAGTAAGATCAACCGTCAACGCCAGCCCGCCATCGATATTGACATCACCTGAAGCAATCAATGGTTCGCGCCCGTGCAACTCATGGATCAGTGCATCAGTTGCAAGCGTAGTCCCAGCCCGGAAGCGGATCTGAGACAGGCGGGAGCCTTCGCGCACCAATATGGGAAATGTTCGCGGGCTGATCTCGGCATAGAGCGGGCCTTCATAGCCATCCGGCACCTTGTCGAATTCCTGCGCCTGATCGGCAATGACGCGGGTAAAGATATCAAGGCGTCCGGTTGAACTTTTGGGATTGGCCGCAGCGGAAACCCCTTTCGGCAGGCTCAGCGATTCCTGCAAAGGCACGATATAGACGCAACCCGTTTCAAGTACCGCTCCTTCGGCAAGGCTGATGCGGTGAAGAACCAGGTCCTGCAACTTGGCATCAACGGTGTGGCGCGGACCCGGAAGAAACGAGGCGCGCACGCGATAGGCGTATGCCCCGAGCCGGAGATCAAGGCTGGCTGGCTGGATCTGGTCGGAATCGACAGGCCGCTCCAGGCGGATGCGCTTGTCGGCGCAAAATGCCGCAATGGCCTTGGCCGGGAGAATGCCCTGTGGGTAGACTTGTGGGTGGGTGGTCATCCGGGCCTTTTGGCGTGAAGGGCAAGCCTGATTCAAGCCCCAAATCGTGTCCGCAATTTTGGCAGTGGAAAACCTGCGCATCTTGGCTAGAATTGGATGATGTACGAAAAAATCACTCGCAACATCAAGGTGCATGTCGAGCCGCAATTTCTGGCCGGACAATCACGGCCGGACGAAAGCAAGTTTGTATGGGCATATACGATCAGCCTGCACAACCTGGGGCTTGAAACCGTCACGCTGTTGACCCGGCACTGGATCATCACTGATGCAGCCGGGCTCAAGCAGGAAATCAAGGGCGATGGCGTGGTGGGAGAAACGCCAACACTCAGGCCCGGCGAAAGTTTTCAATACACATCCGGATGCCCGCTCTCGACACCCTCTGGCATCATGGTGGGCACTTATGGCATGACAACCAAACATGGCGAAATGTTTCAGATTGAAATTCCGGCTTTCTCGCTGGACAGCCCGCATGACAGGCACAGCGTGAACTGAATGACCACCGAAGAAATTCTGAAAGCGCTTGTCGCGTTTGACACGACATCTCGCGAATCAAATATTCCATTGATTGCCTGGGTCGAGGATTATCTCGACCAATTTGCCATCCCACACCTGCGTGTGGATTACGAAGGTGGGCGCAAGACCAACCTTTACGCCACGATCGGGCCTGATGTGGCAGGTGGCGTGGTGCTGTCGGGGCATACCGATGTTGTGCCGGTAGACGGACAAGCGTGGTCCAGCGATCCCTTTGCAATGGAAGAGCGCGACGGATTGCTTTACGGGCGCGGCACCGCAGACATGAAAGGCTTCATCGCAGCCGCACTGGCAATGGTGCCGCAGTTCAAGGCGGCAAAACTCAAGACGCCGATTCACTTGGCATTTTCCTGCGATGAGGAAGTGGGTTGCCGTGGCGTCAGGCCATTGGTTGAGCACATGCGCAACCATTTGAAAAAACCATCAGCGGTGATTGTCGGCGAGCCGACGTCCATGCAGGTGGTGAATGCACACAAGAGCGCTGTCCGCTTTGCCACCAACGTGACAGGCCATGAATCGCATTCGGCACTCACCGACAAGGGTGTCAACGCCATCATGGTGGCGGGCGAAATCATTCATGAAATTTCAAGGCTGCGCGAAGAGTTGATCGAAATTGGCGACCCGACGGGGCGCTTTGACCCGCCATATTCCACCATTCACATTGGCATGATCGCCGGTGGCACGGCGCAGAACATTGTGCCGCTGAAATGCGGATTCGGCTGGGAGACAAGACTTTTGCCGGGCGCCGACCGCAATTTCGTGCCCGACCGGATCGCGCTTTTGCAGGAAAAACTGGAGCCAGCGATGAAAGCTGTTTCGGCAACAGCAGGAA
This sequence comes from uncultured Alphaproteobacteria bacterium, assembly GCA_963738595.1. GTDB lineage: Bacteria > Pseudomonadota > Alphaproteobacteria > Rhizobiales > Aestuariivirgaceae > Aestuariivirga. The sequence goes on along the minus strand of CAVTXF010000013.1, from coordinate 402,491 downwards.
TCGCCACGGTCAGGCACAACGAGGTCCCGGGACTTGCGGTTGAAAAAGACTTACCCGCCGAAGCGCTGGCACTGCATTGCTCTCATACCAATGGCACGCATACGGTTTCATACTGCACCGAGGCAGGATTGTTTCAGGAGATTGGCATTCCCGCCGTGGTATGCGGGCCAGGCAGCATTGAACAGGCGCACAAGCCGGACGAGTTCATTGCCGTTGAACAGTTGCGCAAGTGCGAACAGTTCTTCGCACGACTGGTCGCGAGCCGGATTTAGCCGGGTATCGTCACGCTGGCTTGCGCAACTTGTAGATCCCCACATCAATGATGCCTTCGGAAAATCCTGCTTCGCAATAGGACAGGTAGAGCTTCCACATCCGCCTGAAGCGCTCGTCAAATCCGAGAGGCTGGATCTTCGGCCATGCTGATTCAAAGCGCAGGTGCCACTGCCGCAAGGTCTCGGCATAGGATTGTCCGAAGCATTCCATCCGCTCCAGCAACAGCCCGGCGCGCGCCGCTTGTTCACGCATGATGTCCTTGGTGAGCAACATCCCGCCGGGAAAAATATACCGCTGAATGAAGTCGACGCCATTCTTGTAGGCGTCGAAATTGTTCTCCAGAATCGTAATGCCCTGAATGGCGGCAACGCCACCGGGCTTCAGCCGGTCGAAAACGGTCTTGAAATAGGCTGGCCAATGCGACTCGCCAACCGCCTCGATCATTTCGACCGAGGCAATCGCATCATAAAGGCCTTTGGTGTCGCGGTAATCCTCAAAGTGAAACGTGCAAGCCTTGTCGAGCCCGGCGCGCTTCATGCGTTCCTGGGCGAATAAGAGTTGTTCTTGTGACAAGGTAATGCCGCGAACTTTCGCGCCAGCGCGTGCTGCCTCTTCCGCAAACCCGCCCCAGCCGCAACCGATTTCCAGAAGCTCCTTCTCAGGCCCCACTTCGGCTGCATCCATTACGTGCTTCAATTTCAGTCGCTGCGCTGCTTCCAGGCTGTTGGTGCTGCTGTCGAAGAACGCCGATGAATAGCTCATCGTGTCATCAAGCCACAATTGGTAGAATTCATTGCCGAGATCATAGTGTTCGGCGATATTGTCTTTCGATCCTTCGCGCGTGTTTTCACGCTTCTTGTGCCACAGCTTGTCAAACAGGCTTTCAAAGAACAGCCCGCGCGACGCCTGGTCAAAGCCGTCGCGGTTCTGCAGGTAGAATTTGAAGAACCGCGTGGGGTCGGAACTCTCCACATCGCCTGCCATGTAACGGTCAAAAAAACCGAGCTGCGCGCGCCGGATGGAAGCCCATACAACCTTGAAATTACGCAAGGTCAGATCGGCGTCAATGCCAGTACCAGGCGTGCCCAACATCAGTTTGCGGCCCGATGGCAAGGTCACTTCCAGCGATCCCTTGACATGTTGCGGCACGATCCGCTTGCTGATGGCGACAATCAGGTTGCCAAGAATTCCCTCGCTCATACCCACCCCCGCGATGACGTTTCGGAAACAAGATTGCGGCCATTTCCCAAAAGTTTCAAGGCCTCCCGGGTCATGAAGCAGGAAATCGCATGACACCACTTCGTGATTGCCGGCGGGTCGAAATTGCAATTGACGGGCAGGCAACATCATGCGAGCCTCACGAAGACGTTCGCTCCAGGGGGGCGACTCGCAAAACAAGAAAAAATAGACACGGGGGATGATGTTGCAGCGCCGGTTTGGCACAGGGTTCGCAGATAGGCGCAATGCAGTTCCCGATTACCAAAGATTGATATCAAGGTCTTGAGGAGACATGACATGACTGAATTTGAATACCAGCTTGCGCAGGCCAAAAAGGCCGTAACGCGCGGAAAACTATCTCGCCGCGATTTCATGCAATATGCCATGGCAGGCGGAATGACACTTGCCGCCGCTGGCACATTGTTCACATCAGCCGCTCGCGCCCAAGCCAAGCCAGGCGGACATTTCCGTGCAGGTTTGGGCCATGGTGCCACGACTGACTCTTTTGATCCCGCCACCTGGGCCCATGGCATGAACTTCGCTTGGGGCAAGGGCCTCACGGGCGCGCCACTCGTGCGCATCGATCCCAAGGGCAATGTCGTCGGCTATCTCGCCGAAAGCATGGAACCATCGGACGGCGCGAAGAAGTGGGTTTTCAAGATCCGCAAAGGCGTCACCTTCCACAACGGCAAGTCAGTGACGGCAGACGATGTCGTGGGCACCATCAACTACCATACGTCCACCGACTCAAAGTCGCCAGGCAAGGCCTATCTCGCCAACGTCAATTCGGTAAAGGCAGACGGCCCTGAAACCCTGGTGTTTGAGCTGAAGGGAGCGGATGCAGACTTCCCTTACAACCTCAGCAACTATCAATTCCCCATGCTGTCGATGGTTGACGGCAAGCCTGATCTGTCAGGCAACGGCGCTGGCCCCTACATTCTCGACGGCTTCGAGCCGGGCGTGAAGGTGCATTTCAAGCGCAATCCGAACGCATTCGCGCCGGGCAACTTTGACGAAATCACCCAGCTCTCGATTATCGATCCTGCTGCACGTACCAATGCCTATCTGGCTGGCGAAGTCGATTTCATCGACAAGGCCGACCTCAAGACCATCGATCTCTTGAAGTCAGCTCCTGACACCGAACTTTACAACGTGTCGGGCTATCAGTACTACAATGCACCGATGCTTACCGATGTGGCTCCCTTCGACAAGCTCGAAGTGCGCCAGGCTCTGAAGTGGGCCATCAACCGTCAGGACCTTGTGGACAAGGTGCTGTTTGGATACGGTAAAGCAGGCAATGACTCACCGATTGCCTCGGCGATGAAGTTCGCAACCAACCCGGAACCAGTCTATGGCTACGATCCGGAGAAGGCCAAGTCGCTGCTCAAAAAGGCGGGTATGGAGAACCTCAAGATCGACATCTCGGCTTCCGATGCAGCTTTCGCCGGATCGGTGGACGCAGCACTCCTGATGTCTGAACACGCCAAGGCTGCAGGCATCGAACTCAACGTGATCCGCGAGCCGAATGACGGCTACTGGGACAACGTTTGGCTCAAGAAGCCATGGTGTCACTGCTATTGGGGCGGCCGTCCGACAGCTGACGCAATGCTCACCGTTTCGCTCGCCGGGGACGCTGCGTGGAACGATACGCACTGGAAGAACCCGCGCTTCAACGAACTTCTGCCGCAAGCGCGCGCCGAAACTGACGACGCCAAGCGCGCCGCCATGTATGCCGAAATGCAACAGCTCGTCCATGACGACGGCGGCCAGATGGTAATGATGTTCGCCAACTATGTGGGTGCCCTGTCGTCCAAGGTTGCGCATGGCGACTTGAACTCTGACAACGATCACGACGGCGGTTACATGTACGACCGTTGGTGGTTTGCATAAGCACGTAAGAATTCCAGGTGTCGAACCCCGCCGCAAAAACGGCGGGGTTTTCATTTGCGCTCTCGCACAGGTCTGCTAGCATTTGCCGGGAGTGAGCCAGCAAGAGCTCCTGAGCGACCAGAGGGGAAGAAAAAGGGCGTGCATCCGGTACTGCGAACAGTGTTGCAGCGTTTGGGGTTGGGACTGCTGACCCTCCTTGCAGTTTCCGTCATCATCTTCTCGTCGCTTGAAATGCTGCCGGGAGGTTTCGCTGAAGCGATTCTGGGGCAGGGGGCAACGCCAGAGGCAGTGGCCAATTTCAATCATTCTCTCGGTCTCGATCGTCCACCTGTTACCCGCTATTTCGAATGGGTCTCAGGTGCGCTCCAGGGCGACTTCGGCAAGTCATTTGCGGGAGCGGGCGGCTGGCGACAGGAAAACGTGCGGTTGGTGTCCGGCATAATCGGGCCCCGACTTTACAACACATTTTTTCTGGCCGCGATGACGGCCATCATAGCTGTGCCAATAGCCTTGGCACTGGGACTGCTCTGCGCACTCTACCGCAACAGCTGGTTTGACCGGATTGCCAATGCCACCACGCTCACGACCATCGCATCACCGGAATTTTTTGTCGCTTACATTCTGGTTTTTTTCTTCGCGGTGAAACTGCGCTGGTTTCCGCCGCTTTCGACTGTGTCAGCTTCAACACCATTTGGTGAGCATCTGTACAAAGCCACTCTTCCCGCTTTGACTCTGACGTTGGTGATTGTCGCACACATGATGCGCATGACGCGGGCTTCGATCATTGCGCTCCTGTCGAGTCCCTATATCGAGATGGCAAAGCTCAAGGGCCTTAGCCCCAGGCAGGTGATCCTGAAACACGCGCTGCCCAACGCCTGGGCACCGATTGCAACAGTCATCGCCTTCAACCTCGCTTATCTCGTTGTTGGTGTCGTCGTTGTCGAAGTCGTGTTCACTTATCCTGGCATTGGACAATTGATGGTGGACTCGGTATCCAGCCGGGACATGCCCGTGGCACAAGCCTGCGCCCTGATTTTCGCGGCAACGTATATTCTTCTCAACCTGTTGGCCGACATCGTGGCGATTGTCACCAACCCACGCCTGTTGCATCCAAAATGACCACCGAACCCGTCGATATTCGCAGCATCCGCACCCGCCGCACCATCGGCCAGTCCGTCTGGCGCACGCTGAAATCTGCTCCACCCACGGCGATCTTCGGCATGGTGGTGATTGCCTTCTATTTGTTTTGCGCACTTTTCGCACCCTGGATCGCGCCCTATGGCGAGGCGGAGATTGTCGGCAAGCAGTATCAGCTCCCCTCTGCGGCACATTGGTTCGGAACCGACCAGATCGGCAGGGACACGTTGTCACGCACCATCTTCGGCGCACGTAACACGATTGGCATAGCGTTGCTTACCGTGGTCATTTCATTTTCCCTCGGCGGTGTGCTCGGAATTTACGCGGCAGTCACGCGCGGCATCCTTGATCAGATGTTGAGCAGGCTGGTTGACGTGTTGATGTCGATTCCGGTGTTGATCTTTGCATTGATGCTGTTGGCGATGGCCGGAAAGTCCGTTTGGAATCTGATCTTCATCCTCGCCGTGCTCGACTCGACACGCGTTTTCCGCTTGGCCCGCAACACAGCACTCAGTGTGGCCGTGCAGGACTTTGTCGAAGCAGCACGACTTCGAGGTGAAGGCTTGTGGTGGGTTGTGATCAAGGAAATCGTGCCGAACATATTGCCGCCACTGATCGCAGAATTCGGCCTGCGTTTCTGCTTCGTCTTCCTGACGATTTCTGCATTGTCGTTCCTCGGTGTCGGCATTCAGCCACCAACAGCGGATTGGGGATCCATGGTTGCGGAAAGCAAAACCCTGATCACCTTTGGCCGGCCACAGCCGCTGATACCAGCGGCGGCAATTGCACTTCTCACGGTCGCCGTGAACTTTGTTGTCGACTGGTTCCTGCACAAGACCTCGGGGTTGCGCGATGAGCAGTGACAGGAAACGTATCAGGGGAACCCCCCTCGTCCAGATTCGCGGACTCAAGATTGAAGGCTTTTCGGAAGACAAGTGGCATCCGATCATCAAGGGCATGGACCTCGATCTGAAACGCGGCGAAGTGCTGGGTCTCATCGGAGAGTCTGGCGCAGGAAAATCTACATTGGGCCTTGCCGCCATGGGCTATACCAAGCCCGGTTGCCGCATCTCGGCCGGCACGGTGAAGTTCGATGGCATTGATCTGGTCGCAGCCAAGCCGGGATTCCTGCGTGAGTTCTGGGGTTCGCGCGTCACTTACGTGGCACAAAGTGCCGCAGCCTCGTTCAATCCGGCACATCGCCTGATGGATCAGGTCGTCGAAGCTTCCGTCAATCACGGCAAGATGGCTGAAGCTGCTGCCATCACCGACGCCAAGGACCTGTTCCGTCGCTTGCAGCTGCCACATCCGGAAACCATAGGAGACCGCTTTCCGCACCAGGTATCCGGCGGGCAATTGCAGCGCGCCATGACCGCCATGGCCATGTCACCCCGGCCCGACCTTATTGTGTTTGATGAACCGACAACGGCACTCGACGTAACGACACAGGTCGAAGTGCTCGCCTCAATGCGCCGCATTGTTGAGGAGTTTGATACAGCCGCCATTTACATCACCCATGATCTTGCCGTGGTGGCCCAGATGGCCCATCGTATCATGGTGCTGCGCTACGGCAATCTGGTGGAAGAAGCCGACACGCGCACCATGCTGAAAAACCCGACGCAGGATTACACAAAAACCCTTTGGGCCGTGCGAAAGCTTGAAAAGCCGGAGAGTGCGAGTGACAACATTTTGCTCAAGACGCAGAATGTTGATGCCAGCTATTCTGGTTCTGTCAAAGTTCTGGACGACGTCTCGGTCAGCATTCCGCGTGGCCGCACTGTGGCAATTGTGGGTGAGTCAGGCTCCGGCAAATCTACACTGGCGCGCGCCATCACCGGCCTTTTGCCGATTTCAAAAGGTGCGATCACGTTTGACGGCAAGGTTCTGCCGCCACGCCTGCAAGACCGCGACCGCGCCACGCTGCAACGTATCCAGATGATTTACCAGTCCGCCGATACCGCACTCAATCCGCGCCAGAAAGTGCGCGACATCATTGGCAGACCACTCGAATTCTACCACGGCCTGAAAGGCGCTGCACAGGACCGGCGTATCGAAGACCTGCTCGAGGAAATCGAACTCGACGGCTCCTTTGCCGACCGTTTGCCCGGTGAATTGTCCGGCGGCCAGAAGCAGCGGGTGTCGATTGCCCGCGCCCTTGCAGCCAAGCCTGAACTTATCATCTGCGATGAAGTGACATCCGCACTCGACCAGATCGTTGCCGAAGAAATTCTGAAGCTGTTGATGAAGCTGCAAAAGGACAACGACGTCACCTACATGTTCATCACCCACGACATTGCCACAGTGCGGGCAATATCGGACGAGATCGTGGTCATGTACAAGGGCAAGGTGGTGCAGCAGGGTCTGAAGTCGCAAGTGCTGAACCCGCCATATCCAGCCTATACCGAACTGCTCCTGTCTTCCGTGCCGCAAATGGATCCCGATTGGCTCACTGGCTTGCTCAGGCAACGGGAAGTCAAGCGGCCCTGATCTCAAACGAGATGCGGGCGCCACCGAGTACGCTTTGTTCAATGGCGAGCGATCCGCCATAAGGCGCAATCAGCTCTGCAACAATTGCAAGCCCCAGCCCGCTGCTGCCGTCGCGGTTAGTTGCAGGTGGATCAAGTGCTTCACCGCGCTCCAGTGCCCGTTCACGAAACTGCGGCGGAATGCCGGGCCCGTCATCGGAAACTGCAATAAGAATATTGCCGGACTCCAGCACCCGCGCTTCGACATCAACGCGGCTGCGCGCCCACTTGCGCGCATTGTCGAGCAGATTGCCGAGAATTTCACCGCAATCATCAGGATCCATCGCTGCAAAAACGCCGGACACCGGAACGTGCCAGACAATGTCACTGCCGCGCGGCATGTGCTTCATCAGATTTGCAATACGCTGAGCCGTGGCCGAGACGTCGGTCTGAAGTCCAATCCCTGCACTGGCGCCGTGCGCCCGCGCCCGTGACAATTCCCGGTTAACCTGTTGCTGGATGTGATCGAGTTGCCCTTTGATGAAATCAGCGGTTTGCTTCTGCCCGGCAAGGTCAAGCTTTCGCGCTTCGCCATAAAGAATTGTCATCGGCGTTTTGACGCCATGTGCCAGCGTTCCGGCGCGTTCGCGCGCCCGGGTGATAAGCTGCTTCTGTTGCTTGAACAAGCCATTCAGGTCACGCGTGAGATTTTCAATCTCGTTGGGAAACGGACCTTCAAGGCTTTCGCGTTGGCCGGAATGCAATTCACTCAATTGTTTGCGCACCGAATCGAGCGGTTGCAAGCCATAACGCGCCTGCAGCCACGCACCGGCAAAAAGCACAAGGCCAAGCAGGCTCAGACCCGCTGCCGTTTCCGTGCCAAGCGCACTCGACAATGACTGCACCTCAGCCTGGTCAATGGCAACGCCAAGCACGAGGTCACGTCGCGCCTTACCCTCACCTAACGACACCACCCGCTCCAGCAGGTACACTTCACTGTCATCCGGCCCGCCTGTTCGCACCACAGTATCCATGGTGCTCCCCGCTGTTGGGCGCGCAATTTCCGCATCCCAAAGTGATCGTGATCGCAAGACGATGCGGTCACTCTCGCGCACATACCAATAGGCACCGCCGTAGGGATTTCGGTAACGCGGGTCGGAGGGAACACGTGTCACGGCCGCCTTGCCTGCTTCATCCAGCGTGAAGGCACCTGCGACATCCAGAATGCGCCCGCGCAATTCCTGCGCGACACGCCGTTCGATGTATGACTCAAACAACACCACGAGCCCAAAACCTGCAATCGTCAGCACAGCCGCAATCACGGCGGCGGAGACGACAGCAAGCCGGCCGCGAATGGAGCCCAACAGTTTCATGTCTCGAGAGAATAGCCGTAACCGCGTTTTGTATTCACGGTGCCAGGGCCAAGTTTCTTGCGCATCCGGTTGACCAGAACTTCCAGCGCGTTTGAACCCGCCTGGGCCTCATTTGCGTAAATATGCTCGAACAGTTCGGCTTGTGGCACCACACGATCCTTGTTGTGAACCAGATATCGCAACAAGCGGAATTCCAGCGGCGTCAGCGTGACATGCTTGTCGTTGCAGGTCGCGGTCATGCGTCGCGTATCAATGGTGATCGTGCCGGCCGCTATGATCGACCCTGCATGACCTGCCGCACGCCGAAGCACCGCTGCAAGCCGCGCCACCAATTCCTCCCCGTAAAAGGGTTTCGGCAGATAGTCATCAGCCCCGGCATCAATGCCCTCGACGCGTTCCATCCAGGATGCACGAGCCGTGACCATCAGCACCGGCGTGGTAACGCCCGACGCCCGCCAGCGCCGGAGAATTGAAAGTCCATCCATGCGCGGCAAACCGAGGTCAAGTATAATCGCTGCATAGTTTTCGGTTTCACCGCGGCACCATGCATCTTCTCCATCTGACGCTGTATCGACGACGTAACCCGCACGGACCAGTTCGTCAGATATCTGTGCGAGAACCGATACATCGTCTTCGACCGCGAGGATGCGCATCAGCGTGTTTTCTTCCACATCAACGCGCCGGTTTTCGCATTGACGGATAGTTTCGTATAGCGCCCCTTGTTGTCGAGCACTGTAACTTCATAGGCCCAAATCCCGGTGGTAAGATAGATGAGCCTGACCTTGACCACATCACCGGGCGCTTTGGCCTTCACGGATTTCAGAACTTTTCCAAAAGGCAGTACCAAGCCCTTGCGGGCGGCTTCAAGTGCGGTGTCCTGATCGTTGATGGTCGAGCGCGAATTGCCTGAGTTAAACGTGGCCGAGCTTGATAAGGATGCGGGACCAGGCTTGCTTGTAGGAACATTGCGCACCGTGCCGGGTGCATCGGTTACGTCCTCTGCGTTGATGGCAACGTCACCTTCTTCGTCTTGTGCAAAGGCAAGGTCAGGGGCAACTGCAAGCAGCAGCCAGGCTGCGATAGCGAACAAAAAGCCCCTGAATATCATCATTAACTCTACCGCCCCCAGAATAACAAATCGCTTACACAACTGACAAGTACACATTAAGCATGTCTGTCTTTGAAGGGAGGTTGCATGACCCAGCCAGTCATCATGTGGTTTCGGCAGGATTTCCGTCTGTCCGATCATCCAGCATTGGCGGCAGCCGCTGCCGCAGGTCCGGTGATCGCCCTGTTCATTCTTGATGATGTGACCCCGGGAAATTGGCGCTGGGGCGGTGCCAGCAGGTGGTGGCTGCATCACAGCCTGGCCAAACTTTCACAACAAGTGCCCATGAACTTTCGTCGCGGCGCAGCAGATCAGGTTCTTGAAAGCCTCATCGCCGAGACGGGCGCCGCAGGCATCTATTTCACCCGCGATTACGCGCCTTGGTCTGGTGCGCTCGAAGCCCGCGTGAAATTGATGTGCGACAAGCAGGGCATTGGTTGTCATCGCTATGGCGGCTTCCTGCTTCACGAACCCGAGGCGATCCGCAACGGCTCGGGTGAATTCTTCAAAGTCTACACTCCCTTCTCAAGGGTCTGCCTTGCAAAGGGTGAGCCGCGTCCACCCCGCAAGGCAGGGGAGGTTGAATGGCATGATAGAGTGAAATCGCTGCCATTGGCAGAGCTTGATCTTCTGCCTGTCAAGCCAAACTGGGCGGCGGAACTTGCAGCAGCCTGGGAACCAGGAGAGCAGGGTGCCCACACCCTCTTGCACAAATTCATCGAAGACAATCTGGCCGACTATGCAGACGGACGCGACAGGCCCGACAAGCCCTGCACATCGCGTCTCTCGCCGCACTTGCATTGGGGCGAGATCAGCCCGCATCAAGTATGGTACGCAACGCGGCAGGCGATAGATGCATCATCAGGCAAACTGGATCGCGGTGGCGAGAAGTTCCTCAGGGAAATTCTCTGGCGGGAATTTTCATATCACTTGTTGCATCACGTTCCGGATTTTCCGGAGAAACCATTCCGTGCCGAATTCGACGACTTTCCATGGAGCGGCGACGAGGCTGCATTGCGTAAATGGCAAAGCGGTGAAACCGGTTATCCCATTGTTGATGCGGGCATGCGTGAATTATGGACAACCGGAATTATGCATAATCGTGTGCGCATGATTGTCGCGTCCTTTCTCATCAAGGACCTGCTCATTCCATGGCAACAGGGCGAGAGCTGGTTCTGGGACACACTGGTGGACGCAGACATCGCCTCAAACGCGGCAAGCTGGCAATGGGTCGCTGGCTGTGGTGCCGATGCAGCACCGTATTTCCGCATTTTCAACCCCGTGCTGCAGGGTGAAAAATTTGATCCCGACGGTACATATGTCAGGCAATGGATCCCCGCGTTGCGCAATGTCGAAAGCAAATTCATTCACAAGCCATGGCTGCTGCCGTCCCCACCGGCGAACTACCCAAAGCCGGTGGTTGACCATGGCGTGGCGCGTGATAGAGCTTTGGCGGCATTCCAGAAAATCAGGAAGTCCACATCATGAAAATCATCGCCATCAGTGGCGCTTTGCGAAAATCTTCCACCAACACCGGCCTGCTGCGTGCCTTGGCCGACCTTGCGCCAAAAAGTGTAGAAATCGAAATCGCCACCTTGCACGGCATTCCGCTTTACGACGGTGATCTTGAAACAGCGCAAGGCAAGCCGGAAACCGTGAAGGCACTTGATGCCAGAATTCGCGCTGCGGATGGGGTCATCGTCGCAACACCAGAATACAATTTTTCAGTACCGGGGGTTTTGAAAAATGCCACGGATTGGTTGTCGCGCGGCGGCTCGCCCCTCAAATGGAAACGCACCGGAATCATCGGTGCAGCAGATGGTCCGCTCGGCACCGGCCGCGCACAATATCATCTGCGCCAGAATTTGCAGGCGCTTGAAGCAATCGTGATGCCGAAACCGGAATTCTTTGCCGGCAACATTTCACAAAAAACCGATGTCGCTGGAAACTTGACCGACACCGACTCGCGCGAACGTCTCGCCAAGTGGCTGGAAGCGTTCTGCATCTGGGTGAAGGACAGGCCTTAACCCTGCTTCTCCGACAGCTGTTGCCACGTATTCGGCTGCGCCAGCATCTGCTGCAAATAGGCAAGATTGGCCTCAACCTGGTCCGGGGGTAAATCCTTGCTGGCAATTTCGCGCGCCTCGTCGAAACGTCCTTGCAAACCAACGACCAGCGCAAGATTTTGCCGCACCCGCGGGTTATCCTTGCCACTTTGGTCATTCAGCAGGGTTTTCAACTGTGTTTCGGCTTCCGGCAACTTGCCTTCAACCGCATAGGACATGGCAAGATTATTCTTCACCGAAACCTGTGAGGGATTGAGCTGCAACGCTGCCTGGTATTTCTGCCGCGCTTCAGCATGGCGTCCTTGTTGGTCATAGGCGGAACCCAGCGCGTTCAACGTTTGCCAGTCTGCCGATGGCAAGGCTGCAGCCTGTTCCAGAATTTGCACGGCATCGGCACCCTGTCCCGCTGCAAGCGCCTGCTTGCCGGTCTTGGACAACAGGGCAGCATCATTTGGATTGTTCCGTGCAAGTGTTTTCAGCACGTCAAGCTGTGCTTCAGACTCACCAAGTGCGCCGAGGTTTTCGGCATAGGAAAGGCCCGTCGCTTTGTCAGCGGGATTGGCAGACCACTTCTTCTTCAGTTCTTCAGTGCGCGTAAAAGATGGCGCAGTCTCTCCGGTGCTGGCCGTTTCAACGGGATCTGTTCCCATGAGTCCAGCAGTCTTCGTCTGGCACGCACCAAGTCCGGTGGCGAGAGCGGTAAGAATGGCGAATGCAAATGTTTTGCGTCCGGCTTCGAAAGCCATGATGCGTCCTTCACTGGTCACGTTAATCTTGGTTAAGGCAAGATGAACCCCAATCGTAAACAGATCATTAACCGACTGTCTGCCAGTGGTGAAAACCAGAAATGAAAAATGGCTTCTGGAGTGCCGCAATGCGTGATGCAAAACTGATTCTTTTGCCTATTGGACCAAAACCGGCAACAGCGATCCACCTCGTGACACCGCAAGGGCTGAAGGATTTGCCGCAACACTTGCGCAACCTGGCCAAAGGGCAAAGCTTCGAAGCAGCCCCGATGGCAATTCTGCTTCTGCCCCGATTCTTCTGGAAAACTGACCGATGTTGTTGTGGGAACCCCCGCAACAGGCGCCGATCCATTCACGCTGGGCAGCCTCGCAACACGCTTGCCACCGGGTCAATACAAATTCGCGCGCAAGCTGGAGAATGGTCATCTCGTGGCCCTTGGCTGGTGTCTTGAACTTTATCGCTACGATCCCTTTCGTCCCGCTGAACCCCGCGCCACCACGCTTGAAGCACCTGATGGAATTGACCGCAACGCGGTGATCGCCGAAGCCAATGCAACTTATGCCGTGCGCGACATGGTGAACGCGCCAGCAAACATCTTGGGTCCGCAGGAAATTGAAGCAGCAGCTCGCGCACTCGCAAAGCGCCATCGCGCCCGCCTTACTGTAACGAGCGGCGCGACACTGCAACGCGATTTCCCGCTCATTCACATCGTTGGCGCAGCATCGACGCGCGCTCCTCGCCTCATAGATTTTACCTGGGGCAACACCAGGCATCCCAAAGTCACGCTCGTCGGAAAGGGTGTGTGCTTCGATACCGGCGGCCTCGACATCAAGCCGTCATCGGGAATGTTGTTGATGAAGAAAGACATGGGCGGTGCTGCAACAGTGCTGGGCCTTGCCCGTCTCATCATGGAACGCAAACTGCCGGTACGTTTGCGCGTGCTCATTCCTGCCGTGGAAAACGCAATATCTGGAGTGGCCTTCCGCCCCGGTGACGTCTTCAAGACACGAAAGGGATTAACTGTGGAAATCGGCAACACTGATGCCGAAGGCCGTCTCATTTTATGCGAGGCACTGGCCGCCGCGGACGAAGAAAAGCCCGACATGATCATCGACATGGCCACACTGACAGGTGCTGCCCGCGTGGCGCTGGGACCCGACCTGCCGCCATTCTATACAGACGACGATGGTGTGGCGAATGCCGTCATGAAACATGCAATGGCGGTCAACGATCCGCTGTGGCGCTTGCCCCTGTGGAAGCCATACACGCAGATGATTGAAACACCGCTTGCAGATCTGAACAATTCCGGTGCCGCAGGCTTTGCTGGTTCAATCACTGCCGCATTGTTCCTGCGCCGCTTTGTTGAACATGCGAAACATCACCTTCATCTCGACATTTTTGCCTGGGTGCCGACTGCCAAACCGGGGCGGCCCAAGGGCGGCGAGGCCCAGGCCATGCGCGCTATTTATTCATTCCTTGCAGAGCGTTACGGGACGTAGCAAAATGATACGGAACCGAAATGAGTTTCAGTCATGGTCCCGCGCCTTACCACCGCCCAGTCCCTGCAATTGCTGCACGATGTGCATCACGCGCAGGTCATTGACGATGAACCAGATCTTTCGGTGCGTCAGATGGCAATTCTGCTGACCGTATACATGGAAGCGCCACCACACACCGTGCGCGGCCTCGCCGCACGCCTCAACGTGTCAAAACCAGTGATCACCCGCGCCCTCGATTCCATGGGCAAGCTCGGACTGGTGAAGCGCCGCCGTGACGACGAAGACAAGCGCAATGTGCTCATCCAGCGCACCGTCGAAGGCTCGCTCTATCTCGAGCGCATGGCGGACCTCGTATCAGACAAGGCAGAATATCTATGACCACACTCGACCCGCGCCTCCATGCCTATAAGCCGACCCGCGCCGATATTTCACTGAAGGGGAAAGTCTCCGCCGAATATTTTGTTGTCGGACAGAAAATGCAGATCAAGGTTCCGGTGTTGAACATTCACAAGGAACCATCGCGTGAATCACGGCAGGTCACACAAGGTTTGCTTGGTGAAACTGTAATGGTGTTTGAAGCGGAAAATGGCTGGGCCTGGTTGCAGCTTGAGGAAGATGGCTATGTCGGTTACGCCGAGATGTCGAAACTCGGCAGCAATGTGTTTGACACGACGCATCGTGTCGCCGTTCCGTCCACACTGCTCTACCCGCGGCCAGATCTGAAATCGCAACCCGTGAAGAACCTTTCATTGCAGGCCGCCCTCGCAGTGAATGGCAGCGAAGGCGATTACTCAATTCTCGCAACCGGCGGCTACGTCTTCACGCGCCACATCCGTGAAGCGCAAGACGCGGCCCCGGACTTCGTGTCGGTCGCAGGCATGTTTCTTGGAGTGCCATATTTGTGGGGTGGCAAAAGTACAGCCGGCCTCGATTGTAGTGGTCTCGTGCAGCTCGCTTTGCAAACTGCAGGCAAGGAATGCCCGCGTGATACCGATATGCAGGAGCACGCATTGGGCAAGTCAGTCGTTGTTGATTCAACAATGCAGCGCGGCGACTTGGTGTTCTGGGATGGTCATGTTGGCGTCATGATCGATGAAATCGATTTGCTCCACGCCAATGGTTTTCACATGATGGTCATGCGCGAGCCGTTGAGCGCAGCGATATCGCGCATTGCAGCAACAGGAAAACCGGTAACATCAGTGAGGCGGATTCAATAACCCAGCGTTCTGTCAACAAGGTTCTCAAGCGGCTTGCCGCTCTCGAACCGCGCAATCTGTGCCGCCACGTACCTGCAGATGACCGGAGGTTCGGAGTCAGCCGCATTGTGCGGCGTGACAGTCACGCGCGGATGCGTCCAGAAGCCGGAATCTTCTGGCAAAGGCTCGGTTTGAAACACATCGAGCGTGGCGGCATGAAGTTCACCCGCATCAAGAGCCGCCAGAATCTCGGCTTCATTGTTCTGCCGCCCGCGCCCCGCATTGATCAGAACAGGCGCCCCATATGGGCCTTTGCGCGACAGCTTGCGGATCAGATTGCGATTGATGATTCCGTCGGTCTCAACCGTTGCCGGAAGCAGGGACACTAAAATGTCGGTCTCAGCCAAAAACGCATCAAGCTCTTTGCCGCCAGCATAGCACGTGACCCCGTCGACGCGTTTCGCACTGCGGCTCCAGCCAACAACATTGAACCCCATCATCCTGAGTTTCGCCGCAGCATCGCGGCCCAGCACACCCAGACCCATAATCCCAACGGTCATGGCGCCCGCAGCGCATTGCGCATATGAAAGCCAGTTCCCCTTGCGCTGCGCAGCGTCAAGCCGTCGCTGCTGCCGCAAATGCATGAGGCAATGCATGACTACATATTCTGACATGCGCGACGTGAGATCAGCATCATTGACGCGGACAATTGGAACGCCTTCGGGCAACGTGGTGTCACGCAAGATTGCATCAACACCCGCACCAAGGGAAAATATGACTTTAAGATTGGGTAGTGACTTCACCACATCAGGCGGCGGCAACCATGCGGCTGCATACAAGATGTCATCCAATCGCCCCATCTCGGGCCAGATGCGAATGTCATGTCCAGGCATCGCCACCCGCATCTCTTTAGCCCAGGTTGCGCCATCCCAGGTCGGCGTTATGAAAACAAATGCGCTCATTGCCTTACTGCACTTTCATCAACCTTGAGATTGAGCGACGCAGAGAGAAGCGCCTTCGTGTAGTCCTCGCGCGGATTGTTGAAAATCTGCTCGGAAGTTCCGCGCTCAACCGCAATGCCATTTCGCATGACGATCACCTCATTGGCAAGCGCCCGCACCACGCGCAAATCGTGGCTGATGAACAGATAAGCCAGATTATGTTTTGCCTGGAGTTTGCGCAAAAGGTCAACGACCTGCGCCTGCACCGACATGTCCAGCGCCGACGTCGGCTCGTCCAGCATGATGAATTTGGGATCAAGTGCCAGAGCCCGCGCAATGGCAATGCGTTGCCGCTGCCCACCGGAAAACTCATGCGGATAACGGTCCATCGTTTCCGGATCAAGCCCCACTTCAAGCATCGACTGGCTTACCCGTTCGCGCCGAGCATCGGCGGAAAGTTGCGGGTTCTGGATTTGCAGACCCTCTTCAACAATCTGCAAGATGGAAAGTCGTGGCGACAGTGATCCAAATGGATCCTGGAAAACAATCTGCATGTCCCTGCGCAAGGGTCGCATCGCCTTGGAGTTCAACCCGTCAATGCGCTGGCCCCGAAAACTGATTTCACCTTGCGAAGAAATGAGCCGCAACATGGCAAGGCCAAGTGTCGTCTTGCCGGAACCAGACTCGCCCACAACGCCCAGCGTTTCACCAGCGCGAATGCGAAAGTCGATGCCGTCGACAGCCTTGATGTGGCCGATTGTCGAACGAAAAAAGCCGCGCTTGATCGGGAACCAGACTTTGAGATTGTGCGCTGAAGCAATTTCCTCTGCGGTATCTGACACAATTGGCGGCTTGCCCTTCGGCTCCGCGGCGAGCAGCATCTTGGTATAGTCATGCTGCGGATTGGCAAACACGGTCTTGGCTGCGCCCGCCTCGACGATCTTGCCATGGCGCATCACGCACACCGTATCCGCCATGTGTTTGACGATGCCGAGATCATGCGTGATCAGCAGCAGCGCCATGCCGAATTCCTTCTGCAGGTCTTTCAACAACTTCAGGATTTGCGCCTGCACCGTCACATCAAGTGCGGTAGTCGGTTCATCGGCGATCAAGAGGTCGGGATTGTTGGCAAGCGCCATGGCAATCATCACCCGCTGCCGCTGCCCGCCCGAAAGCTGGTGCGGATAATCCTGCAACCGCGTTTCCGGATCGCGAATGCCAACCTTGCTGAGAAGGTCAATCGTCCGTTCACGGATCTTTGCACCGCGCAGTTCCGTGTGCAGCTCAAGAATTTCACCAATCTGCTTTTCCACCGAATGCAGGGGATTGAGCGACGTCATCGGTTCCTGAAAAATCATCGTGATGTCGGCACCACGCACCCGCCGCAAGTCACGCTCGTCCGCATCCAGCAGGTTTTGACTGTTGAACAGGACTTCACCGGATGGATGCGATGCCGCAGGGTAGGGCAACAACTTCAGGATCGACAACGCCGTAACCGACTTGCCGGACCCGGATTCACCAACCAGCGCCAGCGTTTCTCCCTTGTTGATCGAAAACGAAACATGATCAACTGCAATTGCCTGCTTTCCACCTTGCGTGAAGGCAACCGACAGGTCTTTCACCTCAAGCAACACACTCATGCAAAGGTCTTCCGCGGATCAAGCGCATCCCGCACCGCCTCGCCAATGAAGACGAGGAGGGTAAGCATTACCGAAACCACCACGAAACCAGTCAGTCCCAGCCACGGTGCCTGCAAGTTGTTTTTGCCTTGCGCCACGAGTTCACCAAGCGATGGCGATCCGGGGGGCAATCCAAAACCAAGAAAATCAAGAGCAGTGAGAGTGGTCACTGAACCAGACAAGATGAACGGCATGAAAGTGACGGTGGAAACCAGTGCATTGGGCAGAAGGTGCTTGGTCATGATCTTCCAGTCACCAAGGCCCAGCGCCCGCGCTGCCCGCACATACTCGAAATTCCGTGCACGGAGAAATTCGGCCCGCACGACACCAACTAACCCGGTCCACGAAAACAACACCAATATGAAAAGCAGTATCCAGAAAGAGGGCGTAATGAAAGCCGCAAGGATGATCAGCAGGTAGAGTGTCGGCATTGATGCCCATATGTCAATGAAGCGTTGGAAGAGGAGATCAGTCCAGCCACCAAAATATCCTTGCACGGCACCAGCTGCAACGCCGATCATCGAAGAAAGCAAAGTAAGGATGAGTCCGAAAGCAACCGAAATGCGAAAGCCATAAATCAGCCGCGCGATAACATCACGCCCCTGATCGTCAGTGCCCAGCCAGTTCATGTTGCCAAAAACGCAACCAGGATCAGCAATGCCCTTCGCATACTTGCCGCACTGCACATCCGGCGATAACCGCGACGCAGGTCGCGAGGGCGCAGGCTCTGGCAATTCATTGTTGACGGTGTTGTAGGAGAAGCGGATAGGCGGCCAGATCATCCAGCCATTGGCGTTGATCTCGTCAAGATTCACCGGATCACGAAAGTCTGTCTTCGCTAGAAAACCGCCGAATTTCGCTTCCGGATAGTCAACAAATGTAGGGAACAACCACTCGCCCTTGTACTTCGCGAGGATCGGCCGGTCATTGGCAAGAAACGGCGCAAACACCGAAATCAGGAACAGTACAAGGAACAGCCAGAACGACCAAAAGCCCCTGCGATTTGCCTTGAAGAGCGCCCAGCGCCGCTTGCTCAACCCACTCAACTGCATCACACCTCTCGCGCCTCGAAATCGATGCGGGGATCGATCCAAGTATATGTGAGGTCACTGATCAGGGCGACCACCAGTCCGACCAGCGTAAAAATGTAAAGATTTGCGAACACGATCGGATAGTCGCGATTGAGTGCCGCCGTGTAGGTGAGGTATCCCAGGCCATCAAGCGAAAAGATGGTCTCGATGAGGAGCGACCCGGAAAAAAACGCCCCAAGGAATGCGCCGGGGAACCCCGAAATGACCAGCAACATCGCGTTGCGAAACACGTGTCCATACAGCACGCCGCGCTCATTCAGTCCCTTGGCGCGCGCAGTTGTCACATATTGCTTGCGGATTTCATCGAGAAATGAGTTCTTCGTCAGCAATGTCATCGTCGCAAAACTTGAAATGCCCATGGCCGTCAGCGGCAGCACCAGGTGCCACGCGTAATCCACAAGTTTTCCAAACCAGCTGAGTTCTTCAAAATTGTCAGACGTCAAACCGCGCAGCGGAAACCAGTTCCAGTAACTGCCACCTGCAAACAACACGATGAGCAAGAATGGCGAAGATGAAACTCGGAATGGCGTAGCCGACGATGATGACGCCGAGACGTCCAGATATCGAATGATGGTTCCATCCTTCACTGCCTTGCGGATGCCGAGTGGAATTGACACGAGATAAGTGATCAACGTCAGCCAAAGACCAAGCGAAATTGAAACCGGCATCTTGTCGATGATCAGTGAAATGACGGACCGGTCCCGGAAATAACTGTCGCCGAAATTGAACGTGAAATAATTCTTCATCATCAGCAGGAAACGCTCCGGTGCCGGCTTGTCGAACCCGAACTGCTTTTCCAGAGACTTGATGAACTCCGGATCAAGCCCCTGCGCACCGCGATATTTTGAAGTTGTAATGTCTTCGCTGGCATTGCCGCCAGTCTCGCTGCCGGTGCCACTGATGCG
Source organism: uncultured Alphaproteobacteria bacterium (assembly GCA_963738595.1). GTDB lineage: Bacteria > Pseudomonadota > Alphaproteobacteria > Rhizobiales > Aestuariivirgaceae > Aestuariivirga. Next base: position 382,903 of record CAVTXF010000013.1, on the reverse strand, counting down.
CGCTGTCGCATCCGTGTTCTGGCCTTCAAGCTTTGCGATGATCTGCTCCACTGGTCCGCCGGGCACAAACTGGATCACAGCAAACGTGATCAGCATGATCCCAACCAGCGTCGGCACCATCAGCAAGATACGTTTGAAGATGTAGTTCAACATGGAATGGTGGGATCAGCCTTTGAGCTTCTTGGCCTTGTCCTCATCCCACCACCACGTGCCGGGAAAGGCGAGATTGTATTCTGGCTGTTTCGCTGGTTTGCCGAAGCGGTCCCAATAGGCAGTCCAGTCCACCGGATTGAACCACATGGGCACAACATAATTATGTGCCATGATGGCCCGGTCCAGCGCCTTGCATGCAATGACGAGCGCCTTGCGGTCCGCTGCAAAAATCAGCTTCTCGATCAAGGCATCAATCGCCTTGTCCTTGATGCCAGCCATGTTCTGGTTGCCAGGAACATCAGCAAAGGCTGTGCCCCAGAAATAGCGCTGCTCGTTGCCGGGCGACAATGATTGCCCCCACACATGCGAGATGATGTCATAGTCATACGTTTCCGTGCGGCGCTCATATTGTGCAGCATCAATGGTGCGGATGGTGACACCAATGCCAAGCAATTCCAGCTGCTGTTGGTAGGGAAGTGCAATACGCTCGAACAGCGGCGAGTTGAGCAGGAACTCGATGTCCAGCCTTTCGCCCTTGTCATTCTTCAGAATGTTCTTGCCGCTATCCTGAACCGCAATCCAACCCGCCTCACCCAAAAGCTTTTGTGCCTCGCGTAAATTCTTTCGCCGGTTCTGCGGCGTGTCATTGACAGGATTGCTGTATTCCTGCGTGAACACGGTTTCAGGCAAATCAGCGCGCAAGGGCTCGAGCAGTGCCAATTCTTCAGGTGAGGGCAGGCCCTTTGCTTCCATCTCAGAATTGTTGAAGATTGAACGCCCACGCGAATAGAGTCCATAAAACAGGTTCTTGTTCGACCATTCGAAATCAAAGGCAAGATTGAGGGCGCGGCGTACGCGCTCATCCTGGAACTTGGGTCTACGCAGGTTGAGAACCCAGGCCTGCAATCCCTCGTTCTGCTTCAGCTTCACTTCTTCCTTGATCAGGCGACCGTCCTTTACGGCAGGCACGTCATATCCGGTGGCCCAGCCTTTCGAACTGCTTTCGCGACGCCAGTCATACTGATCGCCCTTGAAGGCTTCGAAGGCAACTTGCGCATCCTTGAAAAATATGTACTCGACTTCGTCGAAGTTGCTTTGGCCAACAGTCACTGGCAAATCCTTGCCCCAATAGTCTTCCACCCGCTTGAGCTTGATCGATTGGCCAGCCTTCGCTTCGATCAGCCTGTAGGGGCCGGAGCCAAGCGGATATTCCATTGTCGTCGCGGCAATGTCGCGCTGCTTGCCATTGGCATCCTTGCCGGTCCACCAATGCTTGGGCAACACCGACAATTGTCCTGCAATCAACGGCAGTTCGCGATTGCCGGCCTTGTCGAAAACAAACGTTACTTCATGTTCGCCGCTCTGTTCGAATGTGGTGATGTTCTGGAAGTACTGCTGGATGCTCGGCAGGTTTTTCTTCTGCACCTCCATCGACCAGATCACGTCCTCGACAGTGATCGGTTTGCCATCATGGAAACGTGCTTCCGGCCTTAGGCGGAAGACCACGCGTGAGCGGTCTTCCGGGTGCCAGACTTCCTTAGCGATCAAGACCATACTCTGTAAAAGGTTCATCAAGCGAACTTGTCAACAGGGTTTCGGTGCCTTCAACACCAATTGAGTCACCCTTGATCGTGTGTGAATTCAAACTGTCAAAAGTAGTGACAAGGCCCAGCCGCACTTTGCCGCCCTTGGGCGCATTGGGGTTCACATAATCAAAATGTCTGAAGTCCGCCCCATACTTGATGTCGCCGAAGTTCGACAAGGCATGGACAAATTTTTGATCCTCCGCCGCAGCCACTGAAACGCCCACGATCTTGGCTGCGGGCACCAGGCTTGCCAGTTTCATCAGCGTGCGGCGGTTGAGGGTCATGCGAAGCAACTCCTTGATTCGTTCACCGTTTTACGTGCGAACGGGCCAAAACAAAACACCGGCCCTTGGTGAAGGTCCGGTGTAACGTAAATTCGCGATGCTGTCCGATTTATGGCGCTGTCTTAAGGTGCTGGGAATGGTTTCGGCGCATCCGACAGTGAGGCGAGATAGGCCAGCAGGTCAGCGCGCTTGGCGTCATTGGCAATCTTGATCGCCATCTTCGTGCCGGGAGCCCATTTCTTGGGGTCAGCAAGGAAGGCGTTCAGGTTTTCATAGGTCCACTTGTCGGCCTTCTTGCCAACAAGCGCTTCGGAGTAACCAAAGCCTTCATGGCTTCCAATGTTGCGGTCCACGAGATCCCACAGGGCAGGTCCGGTCTTGTTCGCACCACCCTTTTCGAAGGCATGACAACCCAGACAGGCCTTGGCAGCAGACGCACCCTTCTCGGCACTCGCCGTCGCCAGCAACGCACCAATTGGCTTGGCTTCGGCGGTTTCGCCACCAGCCGCTTCTTCGGCTTCGGCTTCTGCAATCACAAAGCCGGGCTTTTCCGGCGTTTCGGCGTGATAAATGATACCGCTCAATGTCTGCAATCCGAAAACGGCCAGTGCTGTCCCCAGCAAAGCACCAGCGATTTTGTTGAATTCAAAACTGTCCATGTGAGGCCCGACCCCTTGTGTTTGGCAAATCGCGCGGAAACTAATCGTTTGAAATCGACACTGCAACACCTATAAGGTCGCAGGTTAAGAATCCGATTTGTCTCCATAACTATATGATTGAAAACCAGAATACTGTGATCGTGATACCGGCGCGAATGGCGTCGCGCAGGCTTCCTGGCAAACCCATGCTGGACCTGGGCGGCAAACCGCTCATTGTCCATGCCTGGAACAGGGCGCGCGAATCCAAGCTGGGCTCGGTCCTGGTCGTTGCTGCCGAGAATGAAATTGCAACTGCCATTCGTCTGCAAGGTGGCGATGCAATCGTGGCCCCGCCGCAACTCAAGACGCATTTGGACCGGACCGCCTCTGCCCTTGAACTCCGCGATCAGGCCCGGCATTTCCAGAATGTTGTGATTCTCTCCGGTGACATGCCGTTCATTGATGCCAACGCCATTCGCCGCTGCCTTGCAGGTCTCACCAACGAGCAGGTTGATGCGGTGGCACTCGCCGCGCCTATTGTGGATTCATCCCAACTCGAAGACCAGGAACTGACCAAAATCATCGCTCCGTTGAGCGCGACCCGCGAAGTGGCCTATGCCCGCGATTTCCGTCGTCTCGTTGATGCGGAAAGCGCTGCCACCGCATGGCTCTTCACTGGCATCATCGCCTATCGCCGCACCACACTGGACAAGCTCGCTGCCACCATGCCAAGCCAGAACGAATTCGCCCGCAGCATCGAGCAGATGCGCGCCCTTGATCTGGGTCACAAGGTGGCTGCAGTACGCATCGATGAAGCACCATTGCGCATTGATTCCCGCGATGATCTGGAGCGCGCCCGCAAGATGGCAAAGGCAATGAACTGATGAAACGCGTATCCTACCAGGGCGAACCTGGTGCCAATTCCCACATCGCATGTCTGGAAGCTTTTCCGGATTGCACACCAGTGCCATGCCACACATTCGAAGATGCCTTCCAGGCCGTGCAGGAAGGCAATGCCGACTACGCGATGATTGCAATCGACAATTCGCTGGCAGGTCGTGTCGCCGATGTCCATCATTTGTTGCCGCAATCCGATCTCTCGATTGTAGGCGAACATTTTTTGCCGATTCATTTTCATTTGATGGCTATTCCCGGCACGAAAATTGGTGACATCAAGACAGCCCATTCCCACGTGCATGCCTTGGGTCAGTGCCGCAAGGTGTTGCGTGCCTTGAAAGTAAAAACTGTTGTCGCTGCAGATACTGCAGGCGCAGCACGCGAATTGTCGGAGTCACGCGACAAGACCAGTGCCGCCATCGCAACCAAGCTTGCCGCTGAAATCTATGGGTTGGAGATACTGAAATCCAACATCGAGGATGAAGCGCACAACACCACCCGCTTCGTTATCCTCTCGCGCAACAAGGAAGAGCCGTCGGCCGGCAGCGGGCACATCATCACCAGTTTCATCTTCCGTGTGCGCAACGTGCCGGCAGCGCTCTACAAGGCCATGGGCGGCTTTGCCACCAACTCGGTCAACATGACGAAACTTGAGTCTTACCAGCTCGAAGGCCAGTTTTCGGCCACACAATTTTACGCTGAAATCGACGGCCACCCGTCAGATGCCAATGTGAACCTGGCCCTCGAAGAACTTGCCTTCTTCACATCTGACACGAGAATTCTGGGCGTCTACCGCGCCCATCCATTCCGCGACGTCCTGGCCGAGCGCATGGCGGGGAAGTAAGTCAGTTCAGCCAAAAAATCGAGAAATTCAGCGCTGCGGCAAAGCTGACCCACATGAGATAGGGCACCATCATGGCCCCTGCCACGTGACTATGCCGGAAGAATGCGAAAGCAGTCAGCACGATCACTGTCCACAAGGCAATGATGTCGAACAGCCCCAGCAACGGCGATTGCAATCCGAAGAACAGAAATGACCAAGCAAGATTCAGTATGAGCTGGACATAAAACAACGTCATGGCCCGGTTGGACGCAGGCCGCCTTTGCCAGACGAGCCAGGCGGCAACAGCCATCATTACATAAAGCACTGTCCACACCGGCGCGAATAGCCAGGCAGGCGGTGTCCAGCTCGGCTTGTTCAACAGTGGATACCAGTCGGCCACGGATTGCGCTGTTGCAAATCCGGCAAGCCCGCCAACCCCGATGCAAAGCACCAGCAATATTCCAAGCATGATCCAGCGATTTTTCACCATGGCGCTAAATCATCCCTGCGCCACTGTTGAGTGAGCCCGCGAACAGGATGAGACCGATCACAGCAATAATCACACCTCCAATCATTCGCACACCAAACAGCATCTTGGACAACATATGTCCCCGGCCGACAGCATATTTCACCGCATGGTGTTTTGCGTAGACAGTCACCGCAGCAATGAATGCAATGGCCAGAAACACGCCAAATCCCATGGCCAAAGTCGAAACAATACCAGCCCAGTAAAGCCCGATGGAATTGGCAAAGACCAGGACCAATATGGCACCCGTGCACGGTCTGATCCCTGTCGCAACGGCCAGCGAAAATGCCCGGGTCAGCGACCAGTCTCCGCGCAGGTCTTGCGGCTGCGCCACATGCGAATGTCCGCAATGCTCGTCGTGATGATGATCGTGCTCTTGTTGCGCATGCGCATTGCCCTTGAATGCCGTCCAGATCAGGTAAAGCCCAAGTCCGGCAATCATCGCGTAGCTGGCACTTTCAAGATAGCCCGATACATTTCGCGCCACCGCACCGGCACTTGCAACCATCATGAACAGCACGCTGACCAGTACGATTGCTGTTAGCGCCTGGATCAGCGCGCTGAGAAACGCAATCTGTACACCGCGTTTCAGGTCATTTTCTGTCGCCAGCAACCAGGTGGATATCACCGCCTTGCCGTGACCAGGACCAGCGGCATGAAAAATGCCATAGAAAAAGCTTAACGAAAGCAGGGTCCAGATTGCACCTGGAGATGTCTGCAATCCGCGCAGCGCGCCGGAAAGCTTGCCGTAAAAATTCCGTTGTTGTTGCATCACCCACAACCCCGGGCTTTCCACAAACGAAACATCTGCCCCACCGCGCTGCTGCACCAGCAACTTGCCCTTGTCGATCACGATCGTGTTTGCTGCAGCGAAAAACACCGGCGCAGAACGCAGGCCAGCATTGCCGCACGACACGCTCAGTGGCTGCGCAAACACTGCGCCGAAGTCTTCTTCAGTTTCAGGTTTCCAGTCAGGTGATTTTTGCGCCAGAAAATCACGCTTCTGCTCAAGTTCCTCATCACTTGGAATCGGCAGCAATTGCGCCTGGCAACCAACCGGAAGTGCACCACCGGCAACCGCAAAGGGATCAGCTTTTTGATAATCATAGGCAATGAAGAACTCCGGGTCATAGACCTTGACCTGGATCTCTCCCTTGGTGGGATCGAGAGGTGTTGCCAGCGGAACATCCATCACCATCCTCAACAGGCTGCCATCATGCACCTGGCTGGCATTGGTCACATCGGCAATGGCCTGTTTCTCGCCCTTTTGCCGGATGACGGTGAAATAATCATACTCGCGCAGTGACTTTATGTTTTCATCCGTCAACGGAGCAATTTCAGCGGCACTGTAGGTACCGTCGCCATCAGTATCGAGCCCCTCTAGCGCCGTGGCTGTGTAGGTGTCGTCAAACTGCCATTCCTCACGTACCCCGGTAACCAGTCCTTGGGCGTTGAGAAGCAGGCTGGTTCTCAATGCGATGAATGCATGCGGATGTGCTGTCGCGGGCACTGCCAACGCAATTGCTGCAAGAAGCCATAACAACATGTATCTCAATCAGGTCCTCCAGATTCGCAAGGTCCCCCTTTAGCACACTTTGTGGCAACTTGGAGAACCCCCATCACCGACTGGTGAATTGCAGTTGACCGGCAAAACTGCCAAATAGCCGCAATGGATTTAGGTGCATCAGTGCCAGGTGCCGTTTTGGCAGGCGTCATCAGTTTCTTGAGCCCCTGTGTTTTGCCGCTGGTGCCGCCCTATCTCTGCTTCATCAGTGGCATGTCGATGGAGCAATTGTCGGAAAGCGTGGAAGGAAAAGCCCCGCAACGCACAGGCGTATTGTTGGCAGCCTTGGCTTTTGTCCTGGGCTTCACCACGGTCTTCGTCGTTCTCGGTGCCACTGCTTCTTCCATCGGGCAAGTTTTCCGTCAGCATTTGCCGCTCTTCGCGCAGGTCGCCGGGGTCTTCATCATTCTGCTCGGATTGAATTTTCTCGGTGTCTTCAAGATCGGATTCTTCAACCGCGAAATGCGCTATCACCAGGAAGCCCGTCCCGTCGGACTGTTGGGCGCTTATGGCGTGGGCCTCGCTTTCGCCTTCGGCTGGACACCGTGTATCGGCCCCGTGCTCGCAGCTATTTTGTCAATTGCAGCGGCCGAAGAAAGCGTGACGCAAGGCATGGGCCTTCTCGCCTTCTATTCACTCGGCTTGGGCATACCATTCCTTCTCGCGGCCCTGAGCGTTGATGCCTTCCTCCGCTTCTTCAAAACCTTTCGCCGCCATCTGCTCACCGTGGAGCGCGTCATGGGCGCACTGCTTGTCGTCACCGGAATTATGTTCCTCACGGGCTCCATGCAGACACTGTCCTATTGGCTCCTCGAACAATTTCCCGGCCTTGCAACCCTGGGATAGTTTTGCTTAGCTTTTCAGGCAGGCGGGAATTTCCATGGCGCACGAAAAATTCGAAGGCATTCAGGCAGTCGTGTTCGACGCCTACGGAACCTTGTTTGACACGGCCTCCGCGGTCACCAAACTCAGCGCAGAGATCGGCGAAAATTCTGACGCCTTGAGCAAGCTCTGGCGCCAGAAGCAGCTGGAATATACCTGGCTCAGAAGCCTCATGGGCACCCATGCCGATTTCTGGACCGTCACCCGCAACGCGCTAGACTACGCGTTGGCCGCATTGAAAATAGCTGATCCCGGCCTCGCTGATGAACTGATGACGTTCTATTTGAAGCTTGATCCATTCGCCGATGCCAAACCAACCCTCGACGCACTGCGCACCAAGGGCAGGCGGCTCGCCATCCTGTCAAACGGCAGTCCGCTGATGCTCGATTCCATGGTACGCGCCGCAGGCTTCGAATCCATCTTTGAGCAAGTTCTGTCGGTTGAAGAAGTTGGCATCTACAAACCCAGCCGCCGCGTTTATCGTCTCGCCATGCAGAAAATGCACATTATGGATGCGCCGTCCATCGCCTTCGTTTCGGCCAATCCATGGGATGCGCAAGGTGCGGCAACCTTCGGCTATCAGGTCGCGCGCATTGCCAGAAACCCGCTGCCCGACGACAACATTCCCGGCAAGCCGAAAGCGCTGATCACGTCACTCACCGAGTTGTTGGAGCTGCTTTAGGCAATCCGCCGCGTGATATACTGGTCACCGCGCCCTCGCGCATAGGCCCGTACAGCATCTCCAAATGCAGTGAACAACTTTACCGAATCCGGATTGTTCGCAGCCTTGTATTCCGGGTGCCACTGCGTGCCAAAGGCAAAGGCGCGCGCACCTTTCACTGAAACAGCTTCAATGATGCCATCAGGCGCCGTTGCTTCAACCGTCAGTTTCGACGAAATTGTCTTGATGCCTTGCCGGTGAATGGAGTTCACCATCGTCTCGTTTCTGCCGATGATGCGTTCCAGCATGCCGCCGGGCGTAATTGCAATCTTGTGGGCAGGTGCATAACGCACATCGGTGTCATGCGATTTCGTTGCACGATGGTCCAACCGACCCGCGCTGTTTTGCAATTCTGTTTCCAGGCTGCCGCCCAGCGCCACGTTCAATTCCTGGAATCCGCGGCAGATGCAAAACAGCGGAATGCCGCGCTCCACAACCGTGCGGATCAGTTTCAGCGTCATCGAATCGCGATTGTGGTCATAAGGCTCGTGATCAGTTGTTTCTGCTTCGCCATAATGCGGCGGATGCACGTTGGAGACCGCACCCGTCATCAACACACCATCAAAATGGACCAGCAACTCATCAAGGTCGCGCTCATCGAACATTGACGGGATCATGACCGGAAAAGTTCGGGAAACATCCATCAACGCGCGGGCATATTTGTCGCCCAGCGAGTGAAACAGGAATCCGTCTTTCTCGTATGTATCGGCGGGAAGGCCCACCAGCGGCAGCGATTTCATCATCTCACCATTTTGGCGTCAAAGGGATTGCAGAATAGTAAACCACAACAACCCTGCCAACCCCGCCAAGCCCAGCGTTTTGGGAATGCCCAGATGCCAGCGCAGCAACCCTACGCCGAGGAACAGGCTCAAGGTCAGCAATGGCCAATTCAGTGTTTGCCAGTCGGGCCACCACACCGGGATAGCCCCTTGCAGCCGCGCGGTGTTCTCGAACAGTGCATGCATGGCAAACCACAGCGAAAGATTGAGGATAACGCCAACAACCGCAGCCGAAATCCGCGCCAGTGCAGAGGAAATCCGGGGCCTTCCTTGCAAATATTCAATCCACGGCGCACCAGCCAGAATCCATAGAAAACAGGGCACAAAAGTCATCCACAAAAAGATCAGGCTGGCGAATATGCCAGCCCCAATTCCCATCTGTTTCGCGGCAGCGGTGAAGGCCACGAATTGTCCCACGAGAATGAGCGGACCCGGTGTTGTTTCCGCAAGTGCAAGTCCGTCCATCATCTCGCGCGGTGTTAACCACGAATAGATATCGACCACATCCTGCCCCATATAGGTAAGCACCGCATAGGCTCCGCCGAATGTAACAACTGCCAACTTTGAAAAGAACCAGCCCATCGCCACAAACATTGGCGCGCCAAACCAATAGAGCAGGACCAACGGCACCAGCCATACAAGCAGCCATATGGCGACGGTCAATGCAGTACCGCTGAGCGTTGGCCGCGCGATATTCACTCTGGCCGGTGCGTTCGCCGGCATCGCAAGCCCGATTGCGGCGGCCATGGCAATCACCAGTGGAAACGGCAAGGCAAAGACAAACAGCGCTACAAATGCCGCCGCCGCAATTATCCAGTCGACAGGCCCCTTCAACGCTTTCTTTGCAACCCGCATCAAGGCTTCGACGACGATCACCAGCACCGCTGCTTTCAAACCCCAAAACAGCGCCGAAACAGCAGGCTGTTGTCCGAACATCGCATAGGCAATGGAAAGTGCCAGAATGACCAACGCACCCGGCAACACAAACAACAGGCCCGCCGCAAGCCCGCCTTTCACGCCGTGCAGTTTCCACCCGGCATAGGTTGCAAGCTGCATCGCTTCCGGCCCCGGCAGCAACATGCAAAAATTCAGCGCGCCAAGAAATTCTTTCTCCGAAACCCAATGCCGCTCATCTACCAGCTCGCGATGCAAGAGAGCTATCTGCCCCGCCGGCCCACCAAATGACAGACATCCGATCCTCGCCCACGTCCTCAAGGCATCGCTGAAGTTTGGTTGTGTCATGCATTCGCCTTGCTGATCGGCCGGTTATGTAAGTCTTTCAGCCGCATCCTGCACCAGCGATAGCGTGCATCATAGACAATCATGTGGCAGCCAGCTTGAGCAAGAGAGGAACCAAACGTCCCCTGCTGCGCATCACCTTTGCAGAATCAATGAGGCGATGAGGCGTTGTTCGGTGTAGTCGTCGCCGGCGCTTCCGCCCTCGAACCAGATGTTTTCGCCACGCAAGGCAAATGCCACGAAAGTGTTGGCCTGCCATTCCACGCCGAGGCCGACTTCCGTGGTGAAGTCGGCAGGGCCTGTGCCATCCACCACGTCGACTTTTGCATCGGCATTGAGGTTGATCTGGTCTGTCAGGCCATAGGTAGCTGCGAGTGCTGCAGTCCAGTTGCGTGAAACGGGATCGGCGGAATCGCGGGTGTCATCCAGGCCGACGCCTGTGGTGAAGGTGAGCGAGGCAAAATCCGAGGGCCGCCAGATGACTGCACCTGCGAGACCGATGGCCGACCCATCAGCGAAGCTGCTGTCGTCATAATCGCGCCAGAGCCAGGTTGCGGCGAGCGAGCCTTCCCAGATCGGGCTGTCGTTGAAATTGACACCAATGGCAGCGCGCCAGCCAGTTGAATCGCTTTTCAGTCCAAAACGGTTGCGCGCCTGATCAAAGAAGCGGTGATCGGCTGCAAGTTCGACGAAAGGGCTGAACAACGCTTGCGGGCTCAGGGCGAGGCGCGCAGAAATTTCGGGTGCAAGAAATTCGCGATCAGCATTGGCCTCAACGGTTCCATCGGCAAGTCGCACATCATCGGCGAGGAAGCGCCGCAGGCGCAAACCCAGTGTCCCCTGCAGATTGCCGAAGTCATGGGTGATGCCGGAACCTGCGGCCATGGTCTGGGTAATGCGCGGTTCAGCAGCCGAGGCACCGGTGTCGCTGCGCGTGTCGCGTTGCCGGTCAAAATTGTAGCTGGCGTTGAAATCCGCAAATGTGGTGCTGCGAATATCGAGCCGGAGATCGCCTTGCACTTTCGCCTGACGCGTTGAAGCAGCAGACTGGTCGAGATATTCCACAAACTCGCCATTTGCCTCCAGCTTTGCGGCGTGCCGGGACCAATCAGATTCAAGCCGCAAGGAGGGGGCGGCGCGAAGGCCGATATCGGCTTTGCGCTGCGTGGCACTGCGTGCGGGGTTGGTTGATGCGACAATGCCGGTTTCGAGCGTGGAAAAGAGTTTGACAGAGCCAAAGCCCAGCCCGAGCCGTTCCTTCTGTTCGTCAACTGTGCGGCGGCGGATTCGCGGCGGCGGCGGTGGTTCTTCAATTGCTTCTGGTGGCGGAATGGCAGCCTGTGTTTGAACGCCAAAATCGTCCGCGGTAGAATTATCCACGGTGTCGCGGAGGACGTCGGTGCTCTCCTGGGCAATGGCAGGTGCAGCCGCCGCAAGGCTTGCGATAACGCAACCAACACAAAACGCAAAACGCACGGCCAATCTGCACTCCTCACCTTGCGAGGTGGATAATGCCGTTATGGTTAACGGGGCCTTATTGTCCGGTCGAGACAGGCACCACGGTGAGCTGCATGCCGTTCACACCGGTTATGGTGACACTGGCACCCGCAGGGCAATCGGGACCCAGCACGTCCCACAATGCGTCCTGAATACGGATTTTGCCGCGACCATTGGCAATGGGCTTGTCGAGCACAAATGACTGGCCGACGAAACCTTGCAGACGCTTGTTGAGATTTGGCTGGTCAGACTCCGGGTGCCATTGGGCACTGACCATGCGCCATGTGACCAGCACCAGAGCCAGCGACAGGGCCGCAAAAGTTGCGATCTCCGCCTGCCAGCCAAAACCAACCGCCATGTCGATCAGTGCCGTGAGAGCGGCGGCGGCAGCGAGCCACAGCAGGAAAAATCCTGGTGCAATCATTTCGCCGATCAGCAAAAGGGCTGCGATGATCCACCAGAACCATTGGCCAAATCCCGGAATGAGTTCAGCCATGGATCAGCTCCGCGGTGCGGTCGGAGGAACCGGCGAGCGTGGTGTGGCGCGCGCCGGGGTGGCTGCGGGTTGCGAGGCGAATGCTTCCTTGGCAATTTCGGCGATGCCCGCGAGAGAACCCAGCACCGATGACGTATCGACGGGCATCATCAGGATTTTCTGGTTCGGAGACGTGGCGAGTGCTTCCAGCGCCTTCACATAATTGTTGGCAACGAAGTAATTGATGGCTTGTACATTGCCGTTGGAGATGGCGTCACTCACCATCAGGGTGGCCTTGGCTTCAGCCTCGGCAGAGCGTTCGCGGGCCTCGGCGTCGCGGAAGGCTGCTTCCTTGCGGCCTTCGGCTTGCAGCATGACGGACTGCTTTTCACCTTCGGCCTTCAGGATGGCCGATGAGCGCAGGCCTTCTGCTTCGAGAATGGCAGCGCGCTTGTCGCGTTCGGCCTTCATCTGACGGCCCATGGATTCCACGAGGTCACGCGGCGGATTGATATCCTTGATTTCGATGCGTGACATTTTCACGCCCCAGGGCTGGGTGGCCTGATCGACAACGCCCAACAGGCTGTGATTGATCTGGTCGCGCTGCGACAGGAGATTGTCGAGTTCCATCGACCCCATGACGGTTCGAATATTGGTCATGGTCATGTTGATGACGGCATTGTGCAGGTCGGTGATTTCGTAAGACGCTTTGGCTGCGTCCATGACCTGATAAAACGCTACACCATCGACTGTCACCATGGCGTTGTCGCGGGTGATGACCTCTTGTGATGGCACCGGCAAGACTTGCTCCATCATGTTGACCTTGTGACCGATGGAATCGATGAAGGGGACGAGAAAATTCAGGCCCGGTTCCAGGGTGCGGATATATTTGCCGAACCGTTCAACCGTATAGTTGTATCCCTGCGGCACCATGCGAATGGCGCGCAGGATGAAGAAAACGACGACGCCCAAAAGCACCATCGCAAAAAGCCCGAAACCTTCCATGCAGTATCCCTCCGATACGGTTGAAATAGGTATGCGGGGGAAGATTGCAAGAAGCAATCGGAATTGCCTCGGTGAATGAAAACCGGGCACCTACCTTGACTCGCTTGTGCGACCCTATAGTCTGATAGAGGGGGCTCTGAAAAAGGAGGTTCTCATGGGACGGAAAACATTCTGGAAGGCATTTTTCGTCGGGCTTGGGTTCGCCACTGCAACGCTTACAACGCCTGTCGCTGAGGCAGCTTCAACGGATGTGGTATTTAAGGGCGGTGCGACCGTTACGTCGACATCCGGCTGCACCGGCTGGAATCCCGACAAACAGTTTTTCATCGGAACATACTGGAGGGGAGTGCTTGGCTGTGAATTGTCAAACCCACCCTTGCAATTCCCCATCCAGCAACTGGTTCAGCAGTGCAATCGACGCATCGCTGTCATTGAGGCACGGGACCACTGCGAAATTTTCTCCGCCGTTTTCATGAAAGGTCTCTTTCAGTCCTATCGCGAGTTCCTCTAGCGTTTCAACACAGTCTGAAATGAAACCCGGGGAGATCATGAGCAGATTTTTCACGCCCTGCTTTGGCAAGGCTTCGACGGTGTCCTGGGCATAGGGTTGCAGCCATTCGGCGCGACCGAAGCGGGACTGGAAGACGAGCTGGAGCTTGTCTTCGGACATGCCAAGTTTGATGCGTAAGAGGCGCAAGGTTTTCTGGCAATGGCAATGATAGGGATCGCCCTTGTCGAGATATTCGCGCGGCAAGCCGTGGAAGGCAACGAGGATGCGGTCAGGCTGCCAGCTCAAGGTTTTCAAATGGCTGGTGAGTGATTGTGCAATCGCGTCAATATAGGCCGTGCGATCAAAATACGGGGGCACCGTGCGGATGGCTGGTTGCCAGCGCATGGCCTGCAATGTCTCAAAGGCCTTGTCCAATGCAGTGGCCGTGGTCGCCGCACTATATTGCGGATAGAGTGGAAACAGGATGATGCGGTCGCAGCCCTTGTCCTTCAGCTCGTGTAATTTGTCTGCGATGGATGGCGTCCCATAGCGCATGGCCCAGTCAACGATGATGCGCTCGTTGGCAGCGTAAGACGTCGCGAGCGATTCGGCTTGCGCCCGCGTGAAAGTGCGCAAAGGTGATTCATTGCGCTCGCGGTTCCAGATTTGCTCATAGGCATGACCGGACCTCTTTGGTCTGACAGAGAGAATCACGAGGTTGAGAATCGGCCACCAGAGCAGCGGATTGACTTCGATGACCCGGCGATCCGACAAAAACTCTTTCAGGTAACGCCGCATCGGCCAATAGCTGGTGCCATCGGGCGTACCGAGATTGATCAGCAATATGCCGATTTTTCCAATATTAACAGGAGGATGGCCGGGGGGCAGGGCAGGCTTCAAGGTCTCTGGTGGCATGCTGGCTCAAAGTAAACGATGTGATAACGCATTGATAACAGATCGCGCGCTATACCCCAACAGAACCCATAAGTTGCAATCACGTTTAACCGATTAAGAGCTTCGCTGGTGCTGCGCAAACTGATTCACAATAGCACGAAATCCGGTTCCGGTACCAAATCCGCAGCTCGTGGAATTGGGCACCCACCGGGACTGCAAGTTGACCTCAACACGAATGTCGATGGCAATCGTGTGTTGAGTGCCGCCGAGGCGCTCGAAATTCGGCAGCGGCAAGTTGACCAGGTTGCCCAGGGCGTGCCGCTCCATGTATTCTTTCTCCTGTGTTCGGCAATCACGATTGCTGCAAGTGGTCATGATGGCCTGTCTTATGTGGCGCGCCTTGTCTGGGCTGTTTTCAGCCTGGCCCCGGTAGCGGTTTACCTTTTCGCTTGGTGGTTGGTACGGCGCAAGCGCGGCAATGAACGGTCTGTCAGAATTTTCGAAGCGGCCGCCCTGATACAGGGAATTGTGTGGACCGTACCGCTGGGTTTCTTCCTTGATGGTGCACCTGCGCCAACGCAAACCATTATCATCGGGGTGTCATTGGCCGTCGCAGGCGTTGGCGCACTGGCGCTGGCGCGCGTGCCCATTGCGGCCATAGTTCTCTCCGGCCTCACGATTGGTGCCGCCAGCCGTGCAGTCTACATGTATATCGACAATTCAAGCATCGCGCCTTCGCTGCTCTGTGCCACCTATGGCTTTGTGCTGGTAGGCATCGTTGTGAGCATGCATTGGGAGTTTCTGCGCGGAACCCAGGCTGAGCTCGAAGTTGCACGACAGAAGCAGGTGATCGCATTGCTGCTCAATGATTTTGAGAAGGGCACCAGCGATTGGCTATGGGAAACCGATCGCGATGGCAAGATCAGCTATTTTTCTCCGCGTCTTGCAGAAGCAATCGCGCGCAATGACAGCGAGATACTGGGTGCCACCTTTGACGCACTGATCAAGCCGGATACCGAATCCTCGGGATGGATTTCGTTCATCAGCACCATGGCCAAGCAGGAAGACATCCCTTCATTGCTTCTGTCTTTGACCATCAATGGTCAGGGGCATCATTGGCAGATGACCGCACGTCCGCTGTTTTCGGATGACAACCGGTTTCTTGGCTACCGCGGTGTCGGCCGTGACGTTTCAGAGCGTTGGAAATCGGATCAAACCATTCGTGACGCCAAGGATTCGGCTGAACAAGCCAATCTCGCGAAATCGCAATTCCTCAGCATTGTCGGCCACGAAATCCGCACGCCGCTGAATGCCATTGTCGGGTTTGCGGAATTATTGATGTCGCCCCAGGCTGATGCCATGGATGACAGGACCAAGCACGACTTCCTCAAGACAATCACGGACAGTTCGCATCAGCTGCAGGCACTGATCAATGATGTGCTCGACACAACACGCATTGAAAAGGGTACACTGCGTCTTTTGGAACAGGAAGTGGATGCTGCCGAAATTGTCGAAGTCGCTGCAGGTCTGTGCCGCGATCAGGCCGACCACGCCAATGTGACGGTGATGGTGCGGGTTCTGGACGATGTCAGAATTCTAGGCGACCAATCTCGCCTCAAGCAGGTGATGTTCAATCTCCTGTCCAACGCCATCAAATTTTCGCCGACCGGCGGCGTTGTCAATGCCGAGTTTGAACGCGGCAAGGATGGCGAGTTTGTTTTCCTCGTCCGCGATGCCGGGATCGGCGTGAAGCGCGAGGACAGTGAGCGGATTTTCGAACCGTTCGTGCAGGCGGATGAGGGCCCGGCGCGGCGATATGGCGGACTTGGCCTGGGGCTGGCACTGGCGCGCAAGATTGTGCGACTGCATGGCGGCGAGATTACCCTGGTGAGTGATACCGCCACCGGCACCGTTGCTCGGTTGACATTGCCTGCCTCACGTATTGAGTGGCCCAAATTCAAGGGCAAACTGGGCGGCTTGGCCGCCTGATCCTTCAATGGCAGTGCACATATGGCAAAAGCGATCAAGCGTAAGAGTTTCTTTGGGTCAACGGCGGCGACGTCGGCCAAAGGCGCGCAGGCCGCAATTTTCGGCGCACCGCACGGAACACCTTACCGCAGTATCGATAATCGCGTGCATGCATCATCAGCCGACGCGTTTCGAAAGGCGATGGCAGAAGACGCAGCCTGGGTCTCGCATCATGACTGGGATTTTGGCGAGGCGTTGCTGCCCGACCCGGTCTTCCGTGCGGTTGACCTTGGCAATCTGAAAACCAATGCGAAGGATGGAGCGGGCAACCGCCAGAAAATTGAGACCATGACACGTGCCATCCTGGCAGAGGGAGCAGTGCCGATCATGTTCGGTGGCGATGATTCCGTTCCAGTCGCGTTTCTTGCGGGTTTCAACGAAGGCCCTGCGGTCACCATCCTCCAGATTGATGCACATATTGATTGGCGCAACGAGCGCGAAAATGAGAACCACGGATTTTCATCGACAATGCGCCGTGCGTCGGAAATGGATCATGTCTGGCGAATTGTGCAAGCGGGCGCACGCGGCATTGGCAGTGCACGGGCGCAGGATGTGACTGACGCAGCAGATTGGGGAGCACGCATTGTTCCGTCGCGGCGCATTCACAGGGAAGGCACCGACGTGGTGCTTGATCACATCGACGAAGGCACGGATTGCGTCATTTGCCTGGACCTGGACGTTCTTGACTCATCTATCATGCCTGCGGTGGCTTACCCATCGCCCGGAGGTTTGGGTTACTTGCAATTGACCGATCTCATTGCAGGCGTGGCGCAGAAGGCCAGGATTGCCGGTTTTGCCATGGTGGAGTTCGTGCCAAAGCGCGATTTGAATGGAACTGCTGCCTTTACCGCTGGCCGGATTGCGGCCCACATTTTGGGCCATGTGGCACGACAGGCCCAGCCTGCGCCCGAATGACAAGCTACAGGACAGGACGATTGAACCCAAGGAAATTTGCAGCTCCATCCAGGCTAAGCGTTACGCGTTACTCTATTTCCCCCAACTCACCTTGCCCCCCATGTCACCGATGATCTCTTCCAGCGCTTTCCGGAATCCTGCTCCAAGGTCATCGCGGTCCAGGCCATAGGCAACGTTGGCAGAAAGAAAACCGATCTTGTCGCCGCAATCATAAGTCTTGCCGCGAAATTTCACGCCGTAAAATGGCTGGCTGTTCATCAGGGATTTCATCGCATCGGTGACCTGGATTTCACCACCGGCACCGGGCTTCACATTCTCGATCTCGGCAAATATTTCCGGTTGCAGAATATAGCGCCCGGAGATGATGAGGTTTGACGGCGCATCTTCGCGTTTTGGTTTTTCCACCATGGCGTTGATGGAAAAATGATTGTCCTGCCAGCCTTCGGCACCCACGATGCCATAGCGATGCACATGTTCCCATGGCGCCTCTTCAACAGCAATCACATTGCCACCACCGCGCGCGTTGTAAGCCTCGACCATCTGCGCCATGCATCCGGGCGCTGCCTTCATCACCATATCGGGCAGGATGACAGCGAAAGGTTCATTGCCGACGATCTCGCGCGCACACCACACGGCATGGCCAAGACCCAGTGGTTCTTGCTGGCGCGTGAAACTGGTCTGCCCCGCACTTGGCAAGTCCTTCGACAGATTGTCGAGCTCTTGCGTCTTGCCACGCTTGCGCAGCGTTGATTCGAGTTCATATTGCTTGTCGAAGTGATCTTCGATGACACTCTTGTTGCGCCCCGTGACGAAGATCATGTGCTCGATACCGGCTTCCCGCGCCTCGTCGACAACCATCTGGATCAGCGGGCGGTCAACCACCGTCAGCATTTCCTTGGGCATGGCCTTGGTGGCGGGCAGGAATCGGGTTCCCAGTCCAGCTACTGGGAATACGGCCTTGCGAATGGGGCGTTGCATCGCTCTTCTCCTGATTTTAACCTTTTTGCCTGCACGTGCTAGCGGGCGTTGTACACTTGACTGTATTTCGTTTCAAAATTATTTCGAAAAACGGGCATAACGAGGAAAGTAAATGGCGGTTCTTGTAACAGGTGGTGCAGGTTATATCGGCAGCCACATGGTCCTGGCATTGGCGGATGCAGGCGAGGATATTGTGGTTCTCGACAATCTTTCAACCGGATTTACCTGGGCCATCCATCCGGCTGCGCGCCTTGTGCAAGGCGATATCGGCGATGAGGCTGTGGTTGATTCCATCATGGCCGACAACAAGATCGAGGCCGTGATCCACTTTGCAGGCTCGATTGTCGTTCCGGAATCGGTCACCGATCCGCTTGCCTATTACCTGAACAACACAGTCAAATCACGCCAGCTCATGGCCTGTGCAGTGCGCAACAAGGTGAAGAACTTCATCTTCTCGTCAACCGCTGCCGTCTATGGCGATCCGCCATCGACGCCAACGTTCGAAACCACCGAGCCCAGGCCGATTTCACCCTACGGCACATCCAAGCTGATGACCGAATACATGCTGCGCGACAGCCACATTGCCTATGGCCTGAACTATGTTGCCTTGCGCTATTTCAATGTGGCAGGGGCAGACCCTCAAGGAAGATCCGGCCAGTCCACGCCGCGCGCCACGCATCTGATCAAGGTCGCCTGCCAGACGGCACTGGGCCAGCGCGAAAAGATGGAGGTCTTCGGCACCGACTACAACACACCGGATGGAACTGCACTGCGCGACTATATCCACGTTTCCGATCTCATCGCGGCTCATGTTGATGCCCTGAATTATCTGCGCAAGGGTGGCGAAAGCGGAATCTTCAACTGTGGTTATGGCCGCGGCTATTCAGTTCTTGATGTCATCAAGGCTGTTGAAAAGGTCAATGGTGCACCGATCAACAAGGTACTTGGACCCCGTCGCCCGGGTGACTCGGAAGCCATCATCGCTGGGGCTGACCGCGCCCGCGAAATTCTCGGATGGAAACCCAAATACGATGCCCTCGACTTCATCGTCGACACCGCCTTCCGTTGGGAAAAACACCTCGAAAAGCGCAACGGGTAGTGGTCCGAAAATCTCCACAATCATCGTCTTTGTGCTAAACCACAAACGATTGGAGATCGCGATGAAACGGCTTTTTGGAATTGCCCTGCTGGCCTTGTTGATGGTGCCAGAGCCCGCGCATGCCGATGCAAAATTCGAATCCTTCATTCAAGGCCTGTGGCCGCGCGTGAAGTCAGCAGGCATTTCGCGGTCACTTTTCGACCAGGCCTTTGCCGGCATCACCGAGCCGGACCAGCAGGTGCTGGAACTGGCACGCAAGCAGCCGGAATTCACCTCAACGACGTCTGCCTATCTCGCCAAGGCCGTAACACCGATCCGCATCGCGAGCGGACAGACCAGCAAGGCTGCTGACTCTGAGCTGCTCGCCGCCATTGAAAAGAAGTACGGCGTCGACCGTCACATCCTGCTCGGCATCTGGGGCATGGAGTCAAATTTCGGCAAGGACAAGGGAACCATGAGCGTCATGCGCTCGCTGGCGACCTTGATTTATGCAGGAGCCAAGCAGAAATATGCCAATGGCCAGCTCATCGCAGCCTTCCGCATCCTCCAAAAAGGCATGCGCACGCCCTCCAATTTTACAGGATCATGGGCCGCCGCCATGGGCCACACGCAATTCATACCGACATCTTACCTGTCCTACGCCGTTGATTGGACCGGCGATGGAAAACGCGACATCTGGAATTCAAGGGAAGACGCGCTCGCCTCAACCGCCAACTACCTCGCCAAGGCTGGCTGGAAAGCAGATCGGCCCTGGGGCTGGGAAGTGCAACTTCCTGCAAAATTCAACCGCGCCCTCATCGGCCGCAGCAAGTGGCGCAGTGTTTCTGAATGGACAAAGCTTGGCATCAAGCCTGCACAAGGTACCAGCTTCAATGCAATGAACGCCGACGCCTTTGTTATGATCCCGCAAGGTATCGAAGGCCCTGCCTTCCTCGTCACCAAGAATTTCCTTGCGATAATGGACTACAATTTTTCACATTCTTACGCCTTGGCCGTTGGACATCTTGCCGATCGCATTCGCGGTGGTGCCGCTATTCAGGCCGCATGGCCAACGGTCAATGTAAGTTTGAGCTTCGCCCAGCGCGTGGAAATCCAGCGTCGCCTCACCGCGCGCGGATTCGAAACCGGCGGCAGCGACGGTCGCTTTGGTGCCAGAACCTATGAAGCTATCATCGCTTTTCAGAAACATGCCGGCCTTCCAATAGATGGCGAACCAAACGAAAAATTGCTCGAACAACTGCGTCGTGGCGGCTGACATGCCCAGGCTTTTCAAGGTTGCGGCCATCGCTCTGTGGATCATTCCTGCAAGCGGGGTCGCCCTGGCCCAGCAGGCGCAGTTGCCAGAAGTATTGCAGGAATCAGTCACAACAGAATCCGCCAAGCGCATTCTGGTGATCGGCGACACCTTGAGCGGCGGCCTGGGCGCAGGCCTGGCACGGTTCACCGAAAGCGAACAGAAGTTCGCCGTCACATTCCGCCCCAACGAATCATCAGGTCTCGCACGCCCTGAAATTTACGACTGGGCACAGGCGCTTCCGAGCATATTCGAGGCGAACCAGTATTGGGGCGTTGTCGTCATGATTGGTTCCAACGACCGTCGCGATATAGAAGGCAAAGTTTTCCGCTCCCCGGAATGGGTTGTGGCCTACAAGAAGAATGCCGAAACTCTTCTCGACGCACTGAAAGCCCAGAACGCCCGCGTGTTCTGGGCCAGCAATCCGCCGTTCGCCGAAGCAGCCCTTGATGACGATATGGTTTTCATAAACGGTCTTCACCGCGAAATTGTCGAGGCCCGCGGCGAAACCTTTGTTGATCTTTACAAGCCTCTGCTCGGCGGTGACGGCAAATACACTGACACTGGCCCTGACAGCACGGGTACTGTGCGCAAGCTGCGCGCCCGCGATGGCATTGGTTTCTACAAGGAAGGCAACAACCGGATGGCACAAATCCTGTTGGGCGAAATCCAGATCAGGGAAGCCGATGAACTTTTCGAGAAAGCACCCGTCGCCGCTGAAGCCTTGCCCGCAACACCATTGTTCGGGCGTACCGACATCAACGGCGAACCCGTCATTCTGAAATCCGATCAAGTTGCCGAGGGCATAAAGCAGGTCGCAGCAAACATCGCTGCACCCCTTGTCAAGGAACAACCAACTGTTACTCCAATGACCGAGGCAGACCGCCTCTTCACTCTGGGATCACCTGTGGCAGCTCCAAAGGGCCGCTTCGATGATTTCAGTGTGGCCCCAACACCGTAAATCGCTACCGCGGCAGCGACGTCTCACCCATCAGGAACTCATCAACCGACCGCGCCGCCTGGCGGCCCTCGCGGATGGCCCATACCACAAGCGACTGCCCGCGCCGCGCATCGCCTGCGGCAAACAGCTTGTCCATTGAGGTCTTGTAGTCCTTCACATTGGCTTCAACATTGCCACGTTGATCGAGCTTCACAGCCAGCGATTTCAGCATGCCCTCATGGACGGGATGCACAAATCCCATGGCGAGCAGAACGAGATCAGCCTTCAGGTCAAACTCGGTGCCGGGAACTGGCTTGAAATCCGAACCCGAGCGCGCGCATTTCAGTGCAACGACTTTGCCGTCCTTGCCTTCAAAGGCGTTGGTGGCTACCGCAAAATCGCGTTCTGCACCTTCCAGATGTGACGAAGATGTACGCAGCTTCATCGGCCAGTTTGGCCAGACCAGCATCTTGTTTTCCTTCTCCGGCGGCTTCGGCATGATTTCAATCTGCGTCACCGAAAGCGCACCCTGGCGGATCGATGTTCCGATGCAGTCAGACCCCGTGTCCCCGCCACCAATCACCACAACATGCTTGCCTTCGGCGGAAATGGGCCGGTTATCGAGCGGCGATTCCTTGCCCACGCGGCGGTTTTGCTGCGGCAGAAATTCCATGGCGAAGTGAACCCCACTGAGCTCACGTCCCGGAATGGGAAGGTCACGCGATTTTTCCGATCCAGCGCAGATCAGCACCGCATCGAACGAGTCGATCAACTGCTTCGCATCCTGTGTCACGCCGATATGAGCGCCGTAGTGGAACGTCACACCTTCGGCTTCCATTTGCGCCACACGGCGATCGATGAGATGCTTTTCCATCTTGAAATCGGGGATGCCGTATCGCAGCAATCCACCTGCCTTGGCATTCTTCTCAAACAGGTGAACGGCGTGACCCGCCCGCGCCAGCTGTTGCGCAGCCGCAAGTCCTGATGGTCCTGAACCGACAACGGCAACTTTCTTGCCTGTCTTTTCGGTTATGATCGGCTTGATCCAGCCATTTTCCCAGGCCTTGTCGACGATGGCGCATTCAATCGTCTTGATGGTGACGGGCGCGCCATCCAGATTCAGCGTGCAGCTTTCTTCGCAAGGCGCCGGGCAAACACGACCAGTGAATTCCGGAAAATTGTTGGTCGAATGCAGGTTGCGTGAGGCCTCTTCCCAACTGTCATTGTAGACGAGATCGTTCCAGTCCGGGATCTGGTTGTTTACCGGGCAGCCATTGTGACAATAGGGGATGCCGCAATTCATGCAGCGCGCCGCCTGCTTCTTGGTGCTCTCGTCGCCGAGCGGAATCACAAATTCATTGTAATTGCGCACGCGATCAGATGCAGGCGCATATTTGCGGTCCTGCCGGTCGATTTCGAGAAAGCCTGTGATCTTGCCCATGTTTACACCTGTGCGATTTTATGATATACAAACGGTATCAATGTATATCCGATTGAACGGAGGTATCTATGAAAATTTCCAAATGGGGAAACAGCCTGGCAATCCGCATCCCTGCGGATGTGGCTGAAGAACTTGGATTTTCCGAAGGCGATCAGGTCAAGATCGAAGGGCGCGATGGGAGACTTGTGGCCGAGAAACAGATGACCCTGAACGAAGCGCTTGATAGTTTGCGCAAACTGCGCGGGTTGATACCTGCGGACTACAAGTTCAAGCGCTCGGATGCATATGATGACGATGAATTCTGAGAAGTGCTTTTTCGATACCAACATCATGGTGTATGCTGTGAGCGGTGATCCAACCAGAGAAAGCATAGCCAACACTCTCTTAGCCAGACGAGGCACGATAAGTGTGCAGGTGTTGAATGAATTCATTTCAGTCAGCCGGAAAAAACACTCCCGTGGATGGTCCGAAGTGAAGAGAGCGCTTGATGCTGTCAAGGTCGTTTGTGACGTTGTGTCAGTCAGCCCAGATACACAAGCGTTTGCTGTTTCAGTGGCGGAGTCCACAGGCATCAACATATATGATGCTTGCATTGTTGCCGCCGCCGAACTTGCAGGCTGCGATGTTCTGTATACGGAGGATTTGAACCACGGCCAGCGCATTGGCCGGGTGGAAATCCGGAATCCGTTCAAATAGAGGTTCATCACGCCCTCTTCTTCACGCCAACGGTCATCCCGTCACTGGTTTCCTGCGCCTTTTCGAGTTCCGCCAAGGCGCGTGCATATTCAACTGGCATGACTTTCACGAACATGGGCAGATAGGTTGCCCAGTTATCCAGGATCATCTTCGCCTTGGTCGAACCCGTGTACTTCAGGTGACGCGTCAGCAGTTCGTGAAGCCGCGTAGCATCATGCTTGTCCATGCCGGAAGTGAGATCGACAAGACCATGCGTCTCCAGGTCACCACCATGGTGTGAATGCTTCTCGAGAAGTTCTTCTTCTTCCGGCACCGGTTGCAGGTCAACCATGGCGAGGTTGCAGCGCTTCTCGAACGTCTTGTCTTCGTCCAGCACATAGGCAACGCCACCAGACATGCCAGCCGCAAAATTGCGCCCCGTATTGCCGATGACGACAACGCAGCCGCCCGTCATGTATTCGCAGCCATGATCGCCAGTGCCTTCGACAACAGCAACAGCGCCTGAGTTGCGCACGGCGAAACGCTCGCCCGCAACGCCACGGAAATAGCACTCGCCGGTGATCGCGCCATAAAGCACGGTGTTGCCGACGATAATCGATTCTTCTGGCTTGAAGCCGGTCTTGGCTGGTGGCCGGATGATGAGCTTGCCGCCCGACAATCCCTTGCCAACATAGTCGTTGCCTTCGCCTGTCACGTCCAGCGTCACACCATGTGCGGCCCACGCACCAAAGCTTTGCCCCGTAACTCCGGTGAACTTCACCTGGATCGTGTCTTCCGGCAGGCCGGCATGGCCATAACGCTTGGCCACTTCGCCGGAGAGCATGGCGCCTGCCGTGCGGTTATGATTTCTGATCAAGCTCTCGATAACGACCTTCTCGCCCTTTTCGAGGGCAGGCATGGCTTTCGCAATCAGCTCCCGGTCAAGAATCTTGTCGATGCCGTGGTCTTGCGATTGCACGTGCTTGGTTGCAATCGGTCCGGTCACATCAGCCTTGGCAAACAGCTTGCTGAAGTCGAGACCCTTGGCCTTCCAGTGCGCAACTGCCTTCTTGGTGTCGAGCCATTCGGTTGCACCAATCAGCTCTTCATACTTGCGCACACCCATGGACGCCATCAACC
The DNA here is from genome assembly GCA_963738595.1 of uncultured Alphaproteobacteria bacterium. Classification (GTDB taxonomy): domain Bacteria; phylum Pseudomonadota; class Alphaproteobacteria; order Rhizobiales; family Aestuariivirgaceae; genus Aestuariivirga. The sequence continues at coordinate 357,940 of CAVTXF010000013.1, read as the reverse complement.
CGCGCAATTCTTCGGCGACAAAGAAGAAGAAATTGATCACGTGTTCCGGCTGGCCCTTGAAGCGCTTGCGCAATTCGGGGTCTTGCGTGGCAACGCCGACCGGGCAGGTGTTGAGGTGGCACTTGCGCATCATGATGCAGCCCGCCGCGATGAGCGGAGCCGTCGCAAAACCGATTTCATCAGCACCCAGCAAGGCCGCAATCAACACGTCACGGCCAGACCGGATGCCCCCGTCAGCCTGAACTGCAATCCGACCACGAAGATCATTGGCAACCAGCGTCTGCTGGGTCTCGGCGAGCCCTATTTCCCATGGTGAACCGGCATGCTTGATCGACGTCAAAGGCGATGCACCTGTGCCACCTTCGTATCCGGAAATCGTCACATGGTCAGCATGTGCCTTTGAAACACCCGCAGCAACCGTGCCAACACCCACTTCGGAGACGAGCTTCACCGAAACCTGCCCGGCAGGGTTCACGTTCTTCAGATCATAGATCAGCTGCGCCAGGTCTTCGATCGAATAGATATCGTGGTGTGGCGGTGGCGAGATCAGGCCGACACCCGGCGTGGAGTGCCGTACCCTGGCGATCACGCTGTCCACCTTGTGGCCCGGCAGCTGCCCGCCTTCGCCGGGCTTGGCACCCTGCGCCATCTTGATCTGCATCATGTCGGAGTTGACGAGATATTCAGTGGTCACACCAAAGCGACCTGACGCCACCTGCTTGATGGCTGAGCGCATGGAATCGCCGTTCGGCATGGTCACAAATCGGTCTGCCTCTTCGCCACCTTCGCCAGTGTTGGACTTGCCTCCGATGCGGTTCATTGCAATGGCCAAAGTTGTGTGCGCCTCGCGGCTGATCGAGCCAAAAGACATCGCACCCGTGGCAAAACGCTTGACGATGTCTTGCGCGGATTCAACATCGTCCATGCTGATTTCCTTGCGGCCCATCTCTTCTGCATTTCTGATCCGGAAGAGACCCCGCAGCGTCTTTAGTTTCTCGTTCTGCTCGTTGATAAGTCTGGCATATTCCTTGTACTTGTCAGAAGAATTGCCGCGCACCGCATGCTGCAATGTGGATACGGTTTCGCTCGTCCACACATGCGCTTCACCGCGGATACGCTGGGCATAATCGCCGCCAACATCGAGCTGCGTCGATAGCACCGGGTTCAATCCAAATGCGTCTTCATGGCGCGAGAAGGCTTCGTCCGCAATGTGCGACAGACCAACGCCTTCAATCTGCGTTGCTGTTCCCGTGAAATATTTCTTCACGAACTCGGTCGAAAGGCCGATTGCGTCGAAAATCTGCGCGCCGCAATAGGATTGGTACGTTGAGATGCCCATCTTGGACATGACCTTGAGGATGCCCTTGTCGACGGCCTTGATGTAGCGCTTCACGGCCTCATAGGCAGAAACCTTTTCGTCGAGTGTTGGCAGCAAGGCTTCCAGCGTTTCAAATGCCAGATAGGGGTTGATCGCTTCCGCGCCATAGCCTGCGAGTACACAGAACTGGTGCACTTCGCGCGGTTCGCCGGATTCAACCACAAGCCCCACAGAAGTGCGCAGACCCTTGCGGATCAGGTGATGGTGCGTGGCCGATGTTGCAAGCACACAAGGAATCGGCACGCGCTCGGCGGAGACGGAACGATCCGAAAGGATGATGATGTTGTAGCCATCGCCCACAGCGCGTTCAGCTTGCGCCATCACGCTGTCGAGTGCAGCTTCCATATATTCGGCACCATTGGCCACATCATAGGTAATGTCGATGGTGACAGTGCGGAACGGATTTTCGCGCACATTGCCGATGTTCCGAATGCGCTCCAGCTCTTCATTGGTGAGAATGGGTTGCGACACTTCAAGGCGCATGTGCTTCGACGTGCCCTTCAGATCAAGCAGGTTCGGTCGCGGCCCGATGAAGGATACAAGCGACATGACCAGTTCCTCGCGGATCGGGTCAATCGGCGGGTTCGTCACCTGGGCAAAGTTCTGCTTGAAATAGGTATCAAGCATCTTTGGCCGGTCAGACAAGGCTGATATCGGTGAGTCATTGCCCATCGAACCAATCGCTTCTTGTCCCGTTGTCGCCATCGGCGCCATCAGGATCTTGAGGTCTTCCTGCGAATAGCCAAATGCCTGCTGCCGGTCGAGCAGCGGCACCGTGATCTTCGGACGCGCCGACTTTGCCTTTGGCATGTCGCGCAACACAACTTGCGTCTTCTTCAGCCAGTCCTTGTAGGGATGCTGCGTCGAAAGTTCCTTCTTCAGGTCATCGTCAGAGATGATCTTCTTCTTGTCGAGGTCGATGAGCAGCATCTTGCCAGGTTGCAAGCGCCATTTGTGCGTGATCTTCTCTTCCGCAAATTCAAGGCAGCCCATTTCGGACGCCAACATCACGAAACCATCATCAGTGACGAGGTAGCGCGAAGGCCGCAAACCGTTGCGGTCAAGTGTGGCACCAATCACCTTGCCATCGGTAAACACCATCGCGGCAGGGCCATCCCATGGCTCCATCATGGCAGCGTGGTGTTCGTAGAATGCCCGACGGTCATCATCCATCAATGGATTGCCGGCCCAGGCCTCCGGGATCAGCATCATCATCGCATGGGGCAGGGAGTAGCCGCCCATGTAGAGAAACTCGAGCGCGTTGTCGAAACACGCCGTGTCCGATTGTCCTTCATAGGAAATCGGCCACAGCTTCGCCAGGTCTTCACCCAGCACATCTGACTTCATGTTGGCCTGCCGCGCCGCCATCCAGTTATAGTTACCGCGCACAGTGTTGATTTCACCATTGTGGCAGACAAAGCGGTATGGATGCGCCAGCGGCCAGCTCGGGAATGTGTTGGTTGAGAAGCGTTGGTGCACGAGTGCAAATGCACTTTCCACCCGCTCGTCTTTCAGGTCGATGTAGTAATTCGCAACGTCCTTGCCGAGGACGAGACCCTTGTAGACAATTGTCCGGCACGACACTGAAACCGGATAATAGCGCTTGGCCTTCGCACCCAGCACTTCAACAACACGGTTCGAAACAACCTTGCGGCAGACAAACAGCTTGCGCTCGAAATGCGCTTCATTCTTGATCGTCGGACCGCGGCCAATGAACACCTGGCGGTGCAACGGCTCAGTGTCTTTGACCGAATATCCCAGGATCGATTGGTCCACGGGCACGTCGCGCCAGCCAATGATCTTGAGGCCCTCTTCGCGCGCTGCTTCCCACCAGATGCGCTCTATGTCCTGCCGATAGACTGGCTCGCGCGGCATGAACAGAAAGCCCACGCCATACTGGCCAGCACCAGGAAGCTCGAAGCCCAGCTTTTTGGCTTCCGCCGTATAGAAATCATGTGGAATCTGGATGAGAATACCGGCGCCATCGCCAGCCTTGGGATCAGCCCCCACGGCGCCGCGATGCTCCAGGTTCTGCAAAATGCGCAACCCGTCAAAAACCACCCTGTGGCTCTTGATATTGTTGATGTTGGCGAGCAAGCCAATGCCGCAGGCATCATGCTCATTGCGCGGATCATATAATCCGTGAGCCTGTGGCAGACCTTCCGGGTGAAAAACATGGACGGTCATGGGCATCTCCTTGCTGTTCAGCCAATACGCGGCATAAAGGACAGTATAACTGTCCTATTTATGCCATTTTCGCGAGTGCTCTACGCAAATAAATAATGACTGCGAGTCAAAATTCGAAATATTATTGCGCAACCCGCATACACACACTGTGTTTGTCAATTCTTATCCTGCGGCTTAACGCCATTGAAACCGTGACCACCTATAAGTTGCACGCAACAGGGGGATCAAATGTTCAGACGCAGCAGCGACGGCATATCTGTACCGGCATCAATTCGCTTGAACGATGGCGCAATGCTGCTGGGTGCCATCAATTGTGGCATGAGCGGCAAGCTCGAACACCTGCTCGGCAGCGATGTCGCCTTCATCGAATTTGTGTCCAAGGATGGCCAGCAGCGCTTTCTCGCCCGCCACCAAATCGCATCGATTGAACCCATCGGGTCATTTGTCGAACCAAAACTTCCGCCGATTTCAGAAGATGGCGATGCCTTTGGCGTGCTGGGTCTCAAGCCCGACGACTGTCTGGAACGCGCCATGGCAGCCTTCCAGAATCTCATGCGCCTTTATAATCCGGAGCGCTGGACAGGCGAACACGTTCCCTTCGAAATCAGCCGTTACGCTGCAGAGAAGACCCGCCAGATCAACATGGCCTTCACCATCGTCCGCGCCGCCATCCAGGCCCGCACCGATGAATCGAAATCCGCCAAGTTGCGCTCGCCATTGTTCGGCAGCCAGAAGGCCGCGGGTTAACGCCGCCTGGCAAGCCAATGGTCGAGCGAGAAACTGCCTGGCCCATATTTCATCAAATAGAGCAAGATCACGGCCCAGGTTCCGTGCAATCCGTAAGCTGACGGATAAACAAAGATCTGGATGACAGCCGTCATCGCCAGCAACCCCAGTGCCGAAAATCGTGTTGCAAATCCGACAAACAACGCGATTGGCAAGGCGTGCTCCGCAAGTTGCGCCATCAATGCCGCTGTTTCCGGCGCCAGGAATGGCACCTTGTATTCCTCGGCAAACAGGAACTTCGTGTTCTCATTGACGCTGAACACATCCCAGCCACTAACCTTTGTACGACCGGATTTCCAGAACACCAGACCGATGGCAAAGCGCGCCAGAAGCGCAATCAGTGAATGTGGAATGCGCTCAAACAGGCTCATCACCCAAAAAACCAGTCTAGTCATGAGAAACTCCACAAATGAGATTGAGCTCGAACAATTGCCCAAGGGCCGATGCCAACTCAAACGCGGAGTCAGCTTCTGCGGCAACCTCCACGGCATTAATGAGTTTGGCACCGCCCTTAAGAGCGGCAGTCAGCGCCGAAAAACCTTTCGTCACGGTCCTCACTTCAACATTCGCAGCAGGTCGCGACACCAGAATATGATCCGAAGCACCGAGATCAAAAGTACCCATGGCATCGCCGCCATGATGGGCATGCCAGATTTCTCCAATAGCAAATCGCGAAGACATCACCCCAACTGATGAATGCAATGTAAATCGAAGATCACCCAATGCATCTTGCGGAAATGAACCGAGCACATGCGCACCAACAACGGTCGCGTCAGCCGCATGATAGGCCCGCCACCACAGATTTTCGAGACGGGCAACATCTCCCAAATAAGGGAACGTTTTGGCAGGCTCAAAACCCGCAATGAAATCCGCCAAAGTCTCGCCATAGTAAATCAACACCGCAGAAATCGGCTTGTTGTCCTCGACATAAAGTGCCGCCATGGCGCGGAAGAACTCTTGGCCAACAAGTTCCTGTGTCACCGGAAACCGCACCGCAAGTGCCGTCACCAGCCCCGAGGCAACATTATTGCGGTAGATCGAGAACCGCACATGCGGTACGCCAGCATGGACCGATTTGATTGCAAGTTGAAAATCGGCCTCGCGCATCAGGCAGCAATTCCGTGGCGCTGCAACATGATGTGGTCTGCCTTGTGTGCTTCCGACACCAGGGCTGCAAGTTCGGGTACATTGTTGTCACGCTCGATCAAGGTCGGCAACGGGCCCGTATGCGCGACAACTTCGGCATAGAGCGCCCACACATCATCAACAACCTGCGAACCATGCGCATCGATGAGCACAGATTCACCGCTGTCATCTAACACCATGTCATGGCCAGCAAGGTGAATTTCTTGTACAAACTGCAATGGGTAGTCCGCAATATAGCTGCGCGCATCTGTTTTCAGGTTATGTGCGGAAACAAAGACGTTGTTGATGTCGAACAGCAATCCACATCCCGTACGCTTCACGATCTCGCGAATGAAATCGGTTTCCGAATAGCTGCTCTCTTCGAATGCCAGATAGCTCGAAGGGTTCTCGAGCAGCATTTGCCGCTTCATGAAGTGCTGCGCCTCGTCAATGTGATCGCAGACGCGCCCCAGCGTACTTTCAGTGTAGGGCAGCGGCAAAAGGTCAGCGAGGTATCCTGCCTCATGCGTCGACCACGCCAGATGTTCTGAAAACAGGCTGGGCTGATAGACCTCATCCAGCTTCTTCAGTCGAAGCAGATGATCCATGTCAAGTGTGCGAGGCCCCCCGATCGACAGCCCAACGCCATGTAGTGAAACCGGATAAATTTCGCGCAAGGCCGAAAGATAACGATGCGGCGCTCCGCCACCGCCCATATAGTTCTCGGCATGAATCTCAAGAAAGCCGATGTCGGGCTTCCTGGCAAGCAAGTCGTGGTAATGTTCAGCCTTGAGACCGACACCGCCACGCATTGGAAGATTTTTCACGTTCATCATTTTTTATGGATTGGGAGGGGCAGCATTTCGCCGCCCCGTCCCGCGAGTGCAATGTTATGATGGGCGCTTGATCGGTTCCAGCGAACCCTTGCCAAGTGGAGTATCCATTGACACACAAGTTCCCTTGGCCACGTACTTCCAGGAATTGCCCTGGTAGTCGATGGTAGACGTTCCAGCACAACTGGTTCCTTCGCCAGCGGCACAATCATTCTGGCCGGCAAGTGCCACGCCGAAGCATTTTTCCTTTGCATCGGCAGCAAGGGCCGATGGCGCGCCGCTCAGCACTGCAGTGACTGCGCCAGCAATTGCAAGAAGGGTATTGCGTTTCGTGTTATCCATGGTTTTCTCCTTGGGTTGGATGAAGCTTCTTTCGCTGATTGTCAGCCAAATTGGAAATCAAACTGCTTCACCTTGCCGTGATGACGGGTAATAAGATGTTATTAACAATACGGTGAATCGGGAATGCGGTCCAGCACAGCAATTCAAATCGTCAACTGCCATGCCGAAGGCGAAGTGGGTGACGTCATTATCGGCGGCGTCGCGCCACCCCCTGGGAAAACCATCTGGGAACAATCACGTTTCATTGCCAGCGATGGAAAACTGCGCGCCTTCGTCCTGAACGAACCGCGCGGCGGCGTTTTTCGCCACGTGAATTTATTGGTTCCGCCGAAACATCCGGAAGCGCAGGCAGCTTTCATTATCATGGAGCCGGAAGACACCCCACCCATGTCCGGCTCGAACTGCATCTGCGTCGCAACGGTTTTGCTCGACACAGGTATAATTCCAATGACCGAACCGGTAACACAACTGGTATTGGAAGCGCCCGCCGGTCTCATCCAGGTTTCGGCCCGTTGTAGCAATGGCAAGGCTCAATCAATCACATTGCGCAACGTGGCATCCTTCGCCGACCGGCTCGACGCAACAATCGAAGTCCGCGGCATGGGCAAGGTGTCGGTCGATACAGCTTTCGGCGGCGACAGTTTCGTGATGGTGGATGCAGCAAAGCTGGGCTTCAGCATGAATGCCAACGAGGCGCGCGATCTTGCCATGGCAGGCCGGAAAATCGTCAAGGCCGCGAATGAACAACTGACCTTCGCACACCCGGAATTGCCCGACTGGGAGCACTTTTCATTCTGCTTCTTGCGCGGCCCGATGAACCGCATTGACGGTGTCTATACCAGCAAGAATGCATGTGTGGTAAATCCCGGAAAGATTGATCGCTCACCGACGGGAACCGGCTGCTCTGCATTGATGGCGGTGCTGCATGCGCGCGGTGATTTGAAAGTGGGAGACACCTACATCGGTCGCTCCATCATCGATTCCAAATTTGAAGGCCGCATCATTGGCGAAACTTTGGTCGGAAACAAGCAGGCAATCATTCCGGAAATTTCCGGCCGTGCCTGGATCACCGGCACATCGCAGCTCTACCTTGATCCCGATGATCCATGGCCCGATGGTTACAAGGTCAGCGACACCTGGCCAAAAGCGTGGTGAACTTACAGTTTTCCGAGATGCGTATCCTTGAAGCCGCTAGCGTATTTCAACCCATAACCCAGCATGCGGTCAAACCCCACATGAGCCATCCAGATCGCCGCAATGAACCAGAGGTCCGGCATGTCGATCATTTTGCCCGCAACCGCAAGGACGATGGGGCCGATAGAGGAGTGAAGTATGTTGTAGGCAATCGCACCTGCGCGCGCTCCCGCGAGATAGGCAAGGAAGGCCAGATCGGGCGCAAGAAACAGGATGGCGAACGTCACCCACGACCCGCGCAACATGGTGTAAATGAGCAACGAAATTCCGAAATAGGCGAGGCCTTCCAGCCGCAGGATCGTTCGCATGCCACCGCTCACCATCAGGCAATTTCTTTCACAAGACTTGTGAACCGGTTCACATGTTCGATGGGAGTGGCGTAGCTCAACACAAACCGCACATGTGTTTCGCCCGGTGCCATGCCGTCAACGGGCCATTCGTAAAAATGCGCACCCTTGGCCTCGAGCGCATCATAGAGCGGTTTCGGCATGTAGGCGAACACCTCATTCGCTTCGACTGGTTGCGACAGTCGCACACCCTTCACCTGGTTGATGCCCTTGGCCAAAGCCTGAGCGCGCAGGTTCGATTGACGCGCATTGTCCAGCCACAAGTCATCTTGCAAATAGGCCAGCATCTGCGCCGACAGATAACGCCCCTTGGACAGTAGCTGCCCCGCACGTTTGCGCCGAAACAGAAAATCATCCGCCAACTGAAGATCAAAAAACACCACCGCTTCGATGATCATCCCGCCATTCTTGGTGCCGCCGAACGACAGCACGTCAACGCCGGATTTCCAGGTGAGTTCGGCAGGCGAACAATTTGCAGTAACAAGCGCATTGGCAAAGCGCGCGCCATCCATATGCAGCTTCATGCCGTGGGTCTTTGCCAGGGTTGAGATCGCTGCAATTTCCAGCGGCTTGTAGATATTGCCCAGCTCCGTCGCATTCGTGATCGACAGCGCGGTGATCTTCGCGCCGTGTTCTCCATGCACAAACTGCGCAAGTCTCTCCTCGATTGCAGGAACAGTGAGTTTGTTGCCGTTGCCCGGCAAGGTTATGAGCTTTGCACCACCGGTAAAAAGTTCCGGCGCATTGCACTCATCGGTATTGATATGCGCACCCTCATGGCAAATGATGCCACCAAAGGAAGGTGCAATGGCGGAAAGCGCCAGGCTGTTGGCTCCGGTTCCATTCATCACCAGAAACGCCCGTACGTCTTTCTCGAATACTCTAGAAAGTGCAGCTTCTGCTGCCTTCGCACCATCGTCATGGCAATAACTCACATCCGTCAGCCGCGCATTTGCCGCGACGATGGCATCCATGATCTTGGGATGCACACCATAGACATTGTCAGAAGCAAAATTCATGGCAACACGTCCTTCCGTTCAAGCAATAATACGCCGAGCCCGCAGCTGATGATCATTGCAATACCCAATATCGCGAGCTTGTTCGGCCATTCATCGAAGAAGGCCGCGCCAAAGATCATCGCAAACAACGTGATCGAATAGTAAAACGGTGCAACCGCGCGCGCACTGGCCAAGCGGAATGACAGAAAAACAAACAGGTGACCGAGCATGACGAAGAACCCCGAGCCCAACGCATAGAGCAACATTTTTCCGTTCACTGGCACCCAGGTTTCAAACAACAACATGTTCACGGTCGAAACCGCCAGCACAGTAAGAATGACAGTCAGCGTGATGACGAGTCCTGGCGTTTCATCCGGTACGCGCCGTGACAGCAAGTCACGCAGTGCAGATGCAATGGCCGTGATAAATCCGAGCAGTGCAAATGGCGAGGAACCTTCGGATCCCGGCTGTGCCACAACCAACGCACCAGCCATCCCCAACGCAATCAAGGCCCAGCGCATTGGCCCCACATGTTCGCCCCAGTAGAGACTGGCCCCGGCCAGCACCAGCAATGGAGCCGTCTGGTAGATCGCGGAAATGTCCGCTAGCGGTACTTTTGCAAGCGCCAGAATGAACGCAGTCACAGCAACCGCCTCACACAGTGCCCGTAGGATCGTCCAGAAACCAAGGGCGCGCGGCAACAATTTGACCTGTCCCATGATTACCAGCAGGAGCAGGCACCAGCCCGTTGCCGCCACACCACGCAAAACCAGTGATTCAAGTGGCGGCACTTCGTCCAGCAGCTTTTTCAGAAAACTGTCGCAACTCACGAAAGATACCGCAGCAAGCACCATGCAGAGAATGCCGCGCAGATTGGATGTCACAGGTCGCCCGTCACGCACTTGCGCGCCAGCGATTTGTATTGCTTCACGGTAAACGCAACCGGATTGGACTCATGTGTCGGGTCCTTGTGTGCCATTGCGGCAACTTCGTCGAGGCGTTTGGTGTCAATGCCGATCTCGCTCAGCTTGTTCGGAATTCCTGTTTCCTTCCGCAGAGCGAGGACAAATTTGAGAAACCCGTTGAACCCTCCCCTGATGCCGAGATAAGCGGCAACGCGTTCGATTTTCTTCTCGATCTTCTTGCGGTTCGCCTTCAGGACATAAGGCATGATCACGCCGTTGAGCGTGCCGTGATGCGCATCATAAAGGCCGCCAAACGGATGCGACAATGAATGTATGGAGCCAAGCCCCTTTTGGAACGCAGTCGCTCCCATCGAAGATGCAACCAGCATGTTGCCGCGCGCGTCAAGATCGGTCCCCTTTTTGACGGCTTTTGCGAGATTTTCTTTAACCAGCCGCATGCCCTCGAGCGCCACGCCCTCGGCAAGCGGATGGTAGAAGGGGGTGCAATAGGCCTCGAGACAATGCGCAAAGGCGTCAAATCCGGTTGCAGCCGTCAGTCTTGGCGGCAGTCCGACAGTTACTTCCGGATCAAGGACAGCGAACTTCGGCATCACATCCGGATGGAAAATGATTTTCTTCTCGTGCGTCTTGGTGTTTGTGATGACGCCTGCGCGTCCCACTTCGGAACCCGTTCCTGCCGTGGTCGGCACGCATATGTTCGGAGCAATCTTGGAGGCATCGGCCCGCGTCCACCAATCGCCCACATCTTCAAGATCGAAAATCGAAATCGTCTGCCCATGCATCAGGGCAATCATCTTGCCGGTATCAAGCGCCGATCCGCCGCCAAAGCAGATGACACCATCATGCAGGCCTGCCCGATAAGCTTTGCAACCTTCAAGAACATTGTCTTCTGTCGGGTTGGGGCGCACATCGGAAAACAGTTCAACCGGCAGTCCGGCGCTTCTCAAATTGGCAAGTATGGCTTTCACCATGTCTGTTCCCGCCAGTCCCTTGTCCGTGACAAACAGCGGACGCGAGATTTTGGCAGCCTTGCAGAATGCGGGAAGTTCCTTGACGCGGCCTGCACCAAACTTGATCGGATTCGGAAAATTGAAGTTGCGATTGGGAATCATCATTGCCTCTATCAGTAGCGTTCAAAGCCACGTTTCAGTTCAAGATCGGTAATACGGCGGTCGAATTCAAATTGCTCCCACTTTCCGGTGTGTACATAGTGGTCCACCACGTCGTCGCTCAAAGCACCGCGCAGGAATTTCGAATTGTCGAGAAGGTCAAGCGCTTCCCGCAAAGTCTTGGGAATTTCACGGAGCTTCTGCGCCGCTGAATAAGCGTCGCCTGCAAAAACTGGTTCCAGTGTCATCTTTTTCTCGATGCCGTCAAGGCCGGCAGCAATCAATGCGGCAAAGGCAAGATAGGGATTGAGATCAGCACCACCGATGCGGCATTCCACGCGAATGGCCTTCGTGTCGGCCCCGCACAGCCGGAAGCCCGCAGTGCGATTGTCAAAGCTCCAGACTGCCTTGGTCGGAGCAAACGTGCCAACCATGAATCGCTTGTAGGAGTTGATATAGGGCGCAAGGAAATAGGTGAGCTCGCGCGCATGCGTCAGCTGGCCTGCAAGGTAGTGCTGCATCATCTCCGACATGCCGTGGTGGCCTTGCCTGTCGAAAAAGTGTGGCGTCTTGCCATCGGCACTCCACAGCGATTGGTGAATATGTGACGAATTCCCCGCCATGCCGTAATCCCATTTGGCCATGAACGTGATGGCCTTGCCGACGCCATAGGCAATTTCCTTCGCGCCATTTTTGATGATGGCATGATTGTCGGCCATGGCGAGAGCCTCATCATAGCGGACGTTGATTTCTTCTTGTCCCGGTCCCCATTCGCCTTTCGAATTTTCAACCTGGATGCCAGCACCATGCAGACCGTTGCGCAACGCACGCATATAAACCTCTTCCTTGGAGGTTTGCAGGATGTTATAATCCTCAATGTAATATCCCGCCGTTTTCATGTTGCGATACCCTTTGGTATTGCAGGTCTCAAATGAATCATCGAACAGAAAAAACTCGAGTTCGGACGCCATGTAGGCTTTCAGCTTCATGGCCTCCAGGCGCTTCAGCTGTTTTTTCAGAATGGCGCGCGGCGAGTGCGGCACATCTTCATGCGTATGGTGATCAAGGACGTCACATAGGACTAGAGCCGTTTTTTCCAGCCACGGCGTTTTGCGCAGTGTTGCCATGTCTGGCTTAAGGACAAAATCGCCATAACCTTTTTCCCATGACGTCGCCTTGTAACCAGGCACCGGTTCCATTTCGATGTCGACACCCAGCAGATAATTGCAGCCATGGGTTTCTTCCCAGCCGCCATTCACAAAAAACTCGGCATGGAACCGCTTTCCGATCAAACGGCCCTGCAAATCCACCATCGCTGCAACCACAGTGTCGATGTTGCCAAGCTGCACTTCGTGTTTCAGTTCTTCCAGCGTCAACATTCCTGTTGCCATGTCGTCCTCCTAAGTAACGGCCTCGCGAAGTGCCAGGGCAAGCCGTTCTGCCCAGGCTTTCTGGCCTGCTTCTTCTGTTATCAAATCGTTGCGCACCTCAATCATCAGGTGCTTCAACCCGCGCGGTGCCGCGACCAGATTCATCAAGTGCATGACTCCGTCTTGTGGCCCATAAGGTTCATTTAACCGTGTATCGACACCAGGAAACTCACCAACCAGCTTCTGCGCCAACCAGTCATCGTGGTCAAACAGCAGTCCGAGTTCCACAGCGCGTTCCTTGCCGCGATAGACTGGTGTAAAAGAATGAATGGAAACTGGAATCGCCCGCTGATCACGCGCAGCCCGGCGATCAAGAACAGTTTGTATCGCATCCACGAACGGTCTGTAGAGTCCGCAGATACGTGCCAGTTTGTTATCAGCGGACAGCGTTGCGTTGCCTGGAATCGTGAACACTTCGCTCACGACAGGCATCGCCCCGTCGGATTCCGGCGGCCTGTTGCAATCATAAACCAGCCGCGAATAGCGCTGCATGATCAACGGCGCATCGAGCAATTGTGAAAGCCTCAGCGACACGCCGGCAGCTCCAATATCCCAGGCAATGTGCCGCCGCCGATCGGCCTCGCTCAGGCCCAGATCACCAAGGCTGCGGGGAATGGCGTTTGATGCGTGTTCGCAGATCAATACCAATGGCGATAATCCGTGCTCGTTGACGATGTGTGCGGGATGGACTTCGTTGTCGCCGAGCAATGATTTCATGACACCCTGTGAGTTGGATAGCGACATCATCCCAGACTTTGGGGGTGGTTGTCAAAACCAGTGGGCTGCGAAGTGAGGGCCAGATGGCAAAACAAGCGGTGCTCGGCCCAGAACGGCCCCGGCACCCCCGACGTATATCACCCACGCCATGACGGTGGCGCGATAGGATCTTGCTGCGGCTCACGCTATCATCTGCTTGAGAGGGCGATTTGGATCAGTCATTTGACTATATCATTGTGGGATCAGGCTCTGCCGGGTCAGTTTTGACTTATCGGCTGACCGAGGCCGGACATTCGGTCTTGCTGTTGGAATTTGGTGGCACCGATCGGGGGCCATTGATCCAGATGCCGTCGGCCTTGTCGATTCCCATGAACATGGCGCAATACAACTGGGGATTTGAAACTGAACCCGAACCATATCTCGGTGGCCGCCGCTTGGCGACCCCGCGTGGCAAAGTGCTTGGCGGATCGTCGTCGATCAACGGAATGGTCTATGTGCGCGGCCACGCCAGGGATTTTGACACCTGGGAGCAGATGGGGGCCAAGGGCTGGGGATATCGCCACGTGCTTCCCTATTTCAGGCGCATGGAACATTCGCATGGCGGTGAAGAAGGATGGCGCGGCACTGATGGCCCGATGCACGTAAAGCGCGGTCGCCGTCTCAACCCGCTCTACCAGGCCTTCATAGAGGCAGGCCGTGAGGCAGGCTACCCCGTGACACCAGACTACAACGGCCACCAGCAGGAAGGCTTCGGCGCAATGGAAATGACCGTGCATCGCGGCTTCCGCTGGTCCGCAGCCAATGCATACTTGCGCCCCGCGCGAAAAACCGGTCGCGTCAAGCTCGTCACCCGCGCCTATGCCCATCGTGTCATCATGGAAGGAAATCGCGCCGTCGGTGTTGAATACAGTCGCGGCAAGACAATGCATCAGGTTCACGCCAACCGCGAAGTCATCCTCGCCGCGTCGTCAATCAATTCGCCAAAACTTTTGCAGCTTTCCGGCATCGGACCGGCAACGGTTCTGCAAGAAGCAGGCATTCCAGTGCTGCATGATCTACCCGGCGTAGGCGAAAACCTGCATGATCACCTCGAAATCTATTTCCAGGTCCGCTGCACCCAGCCCATCACTTTGAACGACAAACTTAACCTCGTCTCGAAGGGAATGATCGGAGCGGAATGGGTATTGTTCCAGTCGGGACTTGGATCCACCAATCACTTTGAAAGCTGCGGCTTCATCCGCTCGGCAGCTGGCATCGAATATCCCGATATCCAGTATCACTTCTTGCCCGCAGCCGTGCGCTATGATGGCAAGGCCGCATTTGATGGCCACGGCTTCCAGGTCCATGTCGGTCCCATGCGTACAAAATCGCGCGGGTTTGTCCGTATACGGAACAATCAGCCGCAGGAACCGCCGAAGATTTTGTTCAACTACATGTCCCATCCTGATGACTGGACGGAGTTCCGGCAGTGCGTGCGGCTGACGCGCGAGATCATGGAACAGAAGGCGCTGGAGCCATTCCGCGCAGAAGAAATCCAGCCAGGTCAATCAGTTGTGACGGATTCTGACATTGATACATTCATTCGTGAGCATTGCGAAAGTGCCTATCATCCGTGCGGGACCTGCAAGATGGGATCGCGCGAAGACTCGATGGCAGTGGTCGATCACGAATGCAAGGTCATTGGCATTGAAAACCTGCGCGTCGTCGATTCATCCATCATGCCGCAAGTGACCAACGGCAACCTCAACGCCCCAACCCTGATGCTCGCCGAAAAAGCCAGTGACATGATTCTCGGCCGCGAACCGCTGGCGGCAAGCAATCTGGAACCGTGGATCAATCCGGGGTGGGAGACGCGGCAGAGGTAGGCTTGACAGTTGGCATTTAATGCGCATATATTTGCGCATGGATCGGGATAGCAAAAAAATCGTCAAACGATTGCTGTCTGATGGTTTTGAACTGGTAAGTATCTCTGGTTCTCACCACAAATACCGCAAGGCCGACCGTACTGTCATCGTTCCGCACCCGAAGAAGGATTTGCCAACCGGAACTGCGCGGGCCATCGCCAAACAAGCGGGTTGGATCAAGGATTGAAGATGTCACATTTTATTGCGTTGGTTCACAAGGAAAAGGGTTCTGCATATGGCGTGCAGTTTCCGGATGTGCCAGGATGCTACTCGGCGGCGGACAAGATGGATGATCTGGTGGCGAATGCGGCTGAGGCCTTGAGCTTGTTTGCTGAAGATGAAGCCTTGCCGCAACCGCGTTCGATTGAGCGTCTGGCGAAAGATAAGGCCGTGGCAGCGGAATTGGCAACGGGAGCCTTTCTGGTTGCTGTGCCGTTGATCAGCAATGACACGCGCGTAGTCTCGGCGAATATTTCGCTGGAGCGGGGCGTGCTGAAGGCGATTGACCATGAGGCCAAGCGCCGGAAGCTGACGCGATCGGCCTTTCTGGCCCAGGCGGCGCGGAATGAGATGAGGAAGTAGATACTTCAAGATTGATTTTGTTCGGCCGCAAAATCACTGATCGCTCTGCCAAGTAGTATCGGACCGTCGGCCCTATTCTCGTGTGGGTAAGTTCTCCACACAATTCCTTCCGACAGCTCATCATGTTTTGGATGGTCTGATGGAAAGTTATCTGAAATCACAATAGTCATTTGATTGGCTCTGGGAGTTGCAATCACGAGGGCCAAACTCTCATTCACAATTTTAAGGAGAAGCGTCCATGCGCCCTTCTTGTGGAGAACTTTGGCTATGCTCGGGTCTGTAATTGATTGGAAATATCCTGAACCGCGTATAGGAATTGCTCTCCGCTTATCGTCGTCGGCCTCCCTCACGGCTTGCCTCAAATGCTTTCCGTAGCGCGTATTGACAAAGTTTTCCCCTACTAGGTTTGAGCCAATCGCAAGTCCGATTTTTGCTAGGAAACGAGAATCAAATGTAGATCTCAATGGTTAACATCACAACGTATCTTTGTCAGTTGAATGTTCGACATGTCGATAATTTGTCTGAAGTACATTAATGTCGACCTTTGGTTCATTGACTGGCGTCAGCTTATCCTATTCTGCAAATTCATGACCTGTCCCACGTTCCCAGTTGGATCAATGCAAAAAACATTTGGCTTCAGGAAATGTATTGAAGGATTGCATTGAAACGCACTTTTCATGAGAGCCTTTGATTGATCTTCGCAGAGACCGTTTGTCTAGCAAGATCAGACATTGGCCTCAGATTTCTTGCGGGGATCGCCCTTTGCCTGATAGGCCCAAGTATCTCGGCGATCTCGTTTGGTCGGATCAACGAAAATTTCCAGATAGCCTGTCCCTGCCCAATACTCGACAGTGTGACCTAGTTCATGGGTTATGTCCACTTATCGGGCCGAGGTAAGTTAGCTCTATCGCTCCCGGTTGGCTCGGTTTTTGCAGTTGAGGGCGCTTCGCTCCGCCATGCCGAACCAGCTCTTGAGAAATGCTCCGTCAACATAAAGCCCGCACATACTGTTACATCTGCCGACAAACCTCTCGCGTTTTCCAGAGATCATCGAGAAGTTGCCCGCCAACTGCTTGTGGCCAAATGTGCTCGAGGCTAAACTTGGTGCTGCTTTTTGATTTTCCGCAGTAGATACAATCTTTTAGGTTGGGACTGGCTTCGGTCAACGAACCGCCTCTTCCAAAAACAGTTCCCGCAATTTCCGCGCCACTGGTCCCGGCTGCCCGCCGCCAATTCGCTTACCGTCAATCTCGGTGATTGGCATCACGAATTGCGACGCAGATGTCAGAAATGCTTCATCAGCAGCATAGGCTTCCTCCGGCGTGAACAGGCGCTCTTCGATTTCGACGCCGTGTTCACTGGACAACCGCATCAATGCGCGACGTGTGCATCCGGCAAGAATGCGGTTCGACAATGGCCGCGTGATCACTTTGCCGCCGACCACGATATAGGCATTGGATGACGTGCCTTCGGTGACGTAACCATCTTCCACCATCCAGGCTTCGTTCGCACCTTTTTCATATGCCTCCTGCTTCCCCAGCACGGGTGCCAGCAGCATGACCGACTTGATGTCACGGCGCAGCCAGCGAATGTCAGGTGTCGTCACCACTTTCACGCCAGTGCGCGCATTGGGATTGTCGACAAGGGCCATCACTTGGGGAAACGCAACAAGTGACGAAGTGATGTCTTTCGGAAAGTTGAACATGCGGTCAGCAATGCCGCGTGTCGCCTGCATGTAGATGATACCCTCTTTCAAGTCATTGCGTTTCACCAACTCTTCATGCATCGCGCGCAGCTCGTCTTTGCTGCACGGCCACGCCATCTTGAGTTCACCAAGCGAACGATCGAGCCGTTCAATATGTGCATCGTAGTCAACCAGCTTGCCGTTCACCACCGGGGTCACTTCATAAACACCATCAGCAAACAAAAAACCGCGGTCAAAAATCGAAATCTTGCCTTCCGATTCCGGAAGGTATTCGCCGTTGACATATACGATGCGGGACATGTGGGCTCCTGTGTCGATGGTGCAGTGCAAACCAGAGGGGTTGTTTGCGGCCCATAGCCCCAGCTAAGGTGCTGGTCAACGTCAACAACAGTTGGTCCATCTTGCAGTCACCCATCACGGGCATGGCGATTAAATCCATGCTCACGCGCGAAACAAACCTTTTCACCCAGCGCAATCCAAAATCGAAAGCACTGGGCACGAAAGCTGCCAGAAATTGGCTTCGCGGCGTACCCATGCATTGGATGGTGGATTGGGACACGCCTTTCCCGCTTTTTGTCTCGCGTGCGATTGGCGTTAATGTCACCGATGTCGATGGCAATCAGTATACGGATTTTTGCCTGGGCGACACGGGCGCAATGTTTGGCCATTCTCCTCCGGAGCTTGTCGATACCTTGAAGCGCGAAGCCGGGAACGGCTTCACCACCATGTTGCCATCGGAAGAGACCGCCGAAGTCGGCAGCCTGCTCGAAGATCGTTTCGGCCTCCCTCTCTGGCAGGTCACGGCAACGGCATCTGATGCCAACCGAGCAGTTCTGCGCTGGTGCCGGGCCATCACGGGTCGCAAGAAGATCCTCGTTTTCAATCACTGTTATCACGGCTGCGTTGATGACACATTCGTCACCGCCGACAACGGCAAGGTCACGATGATGGATGGACTTGTTGGCGAACCGCGCGACCTCGCCGAACACACCATGGTCGTTGAGTTCAATGATGTTGCGGCCCTTGAGAAGGCGCTGGCGGAAAATGAAGTCGCCTGCGTGTTGGCTGAACCAGTAATGACAAATGTCGGCATGGTTTTGCCAGCCCCCGGTTTCCTCAAAAAGCTCCGTGAACTGACGATTGCAGCGGGAACATTGTTGGTTCTTGATGAAACCCACACACTGTCATCCGGCCCTGGCGGTTACGCAAGGGCCGAAGGCCTGTCTCCAGATGCACTTGTTTTCGGCAAGCCCATTGCAGGCGGAATCCCTGCGGCGGCCTACGGCTTTTCTGCTCCTGTAGCAGAGCGCATTCGCGCTTTTCTCGACACGCGCGGCGGCGGCCGCTCCGGCATCGGCACCACCCTGTCGGGCTCGAAAATCCAGCTGGCCCTCATCAAGACTGTCCTCACCTACTATTTGACCACAGATGCATTTCGACCGCTCATCAGCCTGGCGATGAATCTTGAAACCGGCATTGCCCAGTGCTTCATCAAACATGGCGTGCCCTGGCACGTAACCCGTGTCGGTGCCCGCGTGGAATTCATGTGCTGCCCCAAGCCGCCAAGCAATGGCTACGAGGCGTCAAGAATCATCCACCAGCCGATAGACCAGGCCATCCACCATTTTCTGCTCAATCGCGGCGTGATTATCACGCCATTCCATAATATGATGCTCATCTGTCCGGCGACGACGCAATACCATGTCGACCAAATGATCAACGGCCTCGACCGTTGCATCGCCGAACTGAAGAGCGGGGAGAACTAAAATGTCATCACCCTATGTAACGCCAAAGTGCGGAGACGAGGCCCATGCCTTCCTCGACACCAATCCGGACATTCAATCTGTCCACGTCGTGTGGACCGATCTCTGTGGCGTCGCCCGCGGCAAGGTTTTGCGTCGTGACGAGGTCATTCCAGCGTGGCGCGATGGCCGCTTCATGCCGATATCTGCCCTCGTGCTCGACACCACCGGCCAGGATGTCCCGGAAACCGGACTCGTCTTTGATGAAGGTGACCGCGACATGTTGCTCTGGCCAGTGCCAGGTTCCATGGTGCGCATCCCCTGGATGGACGTGCCATCTGCGCAATATACCGCTGCGATCCACGATCTCGACGGCACCAAGCATTATGCCGATCCGCGCAACGCGCTGGAAAGCATTGTGGAACGTTTCAAATCAGAACTGAAACTGACGCCGGTGGGCGCCGTCGAACTTGAATTTTTCCTCATGGACCGCAAATCCGCCATGGAAGGAAAGCCCATGGCACCGGTGGCGCAAACCAATGACTCGCGCCAGCAACATTACCAACCCTATTATTTGCAGGACGTGGATGATTTTGCGCCCTTCTTCAAGGATCTCTATGCATTCTGCGATGTGCAGGGATTGCCTGCCAAGACCCTGATCAGCGAATATGCGCCGGGGCAGATGGAAATCGTGCTGCGCCATCGCGATGACGTTTTGAAAGCCTGCGATGAGGCAATCAAGCTCAAGCGCCTGATCAAGGCCACGGCGGAAAAGCACGGCTTCGTCGCCACATTCATGGCCAAGCCCTATTCGGAATGGACCGGCTCCGGCATGCATGTGCATGTGAGCCTTGCGGATGAGCAGGGTGAAAACGTTTTTGCCGCCGAAGACCCGACACAAAACCCGCTACTCTTGAATGCCATCGGTGGCTTGAAGGCGGCGATGGCGGAATCGATGCTGATCTTTGCACCCAACGCCAATTCCTACCGTCGTTTCCGTCGCAATTCCTATGCGCCTGTTGCCGCCAATTGGGGCATCAACAACCGCACGGTTTCGCTTCGCGTGCCGGCAGGTGCTGCCAAGGCCTGTCACATCGAACACCGTCCATCCGGTGCTGATGCCAATCCTTATCTTGTCATGGCCGCCATCCTGGCCGGTATGCATTACGGAATAACCGAAAAGGAAGATCCCGGCAGCCCAATCACTGGCAATGGCTATGAAAAGCGCGCCAAATATATTCCAGGCAACTGGTACGCCGCCATTGATGCCTTCTGGCGCGCGTCGATCCTGAAGGAATATTTTGGCAAGCCTTTTGTGGATACGTATTGTACGTTAAAGGAAGTCGAGGCTGACCGCTTCTATCAGGAACCGTTCCAGCGCGATTTCGAATGGTATCTGCGCACGATTTGACCCGCCATGGAATACACCCGCCGCCGCAAGCGTTATCGCATCAAGGGTTATCGCAGCGGCGGTGGAATTCTTCAGGTCATGAAGTGGCAGTTCGGTTCGCGACCTGCGCGCTGGCCAAAACGGCTCGATAACGAAACCTACCCGCCTCCACCCATCCACGTTTATGGCAACGCCTTGCGCGCCACTTGGATCGGCCATTCAACCGTGCTGCTGCAAACCTCGGGCATCAACATCCTCACCGATCCTTTTCTGGCCATGCGGGCAAGTCCCTTCACCCTGGCGGGTCCAAGGCGCGTGCGCAAACCGGCATTGGATGCGCATGAATTGCCACCCATCGACATCGTTCTCATCAGCCACAATCACTACGACCATCTCGACAAGGTCGGGCTGAAGGAACTGCTCAAGGATCACAATCCTGTATTCCTCACACCTCTCGGCAATCGCAAACATTTGCGCTCGCTGCAATCAGGCCTGGAAATTCATGAGCTGGACTGGCGGCAAAGCATCGACCTTGGTGGAATGCGGGTTACAGTGATGCCGGCGCTGCACTGGTCGAAACGCACGCTTGATGATGCCAATCACTCGCTATGGGGTGCTTTCGCCATCGAAACGCCAGGTGGCGTCATCTATTTCGCCGGCGACACGGGCTACGGCCAGGGGCAAACCTTTCGCGAAATCCGCGAACGTTTTGGTCGCCCGCGCTTGTCATTGTTGCCCATAGGGGCTTACGAGCCCCGCTGGTTCATGAAAGCGGTCCACATGAACCCGGAAGACGCAGTGCTGGCGCATCTCGATCTCGAAAGCCGCACCAGTCTGGCCATACATCACGGCACAATTCAGCTCACCAACGAAGCCATCGACCAGCCACGCATGGACCTTGCTCTGGCCCTAGAGAAACTGGATGTGTCGCCGGAAGATTTTCTGGCCCCCGACATCGGCGAGAGTCTTTCGGTTTTATAGGTCTTTTGACGCTTGCAGGCTTTTTCCGACAATCACCTTGTCGATATAAGCCAGTAACAAAGCAGAAATGACAAATGCCATATGGATGATCGTCAGCCACATCATCTTGTCATTGGTATATTGGTTGGCATTGAGAAAAATCTGCAACAGGTGAATTGACGAGATAGCGACAATCGTCGAAGCCACCTTGATCTTCAGCGAACCCGCGTCAATCTTGCCCAGCCACGTGAGTTCGGCGCTCTTCTCCTCGACATTGTCAAACTGGCTGACGAAGTTCTCATATCCGGATATGATCACCATCACGACGAGGCTGGCGACCAGCGAAGCATCAATCAGGCTGAGAATCTTGAGAATGGCGTCTGTCTCCTCAAGCACCATGACCTTGGAGAAATATTCCCACAATTTGCGCATGAAGGAAACGCAGTAAAGCGCGAGAGCCACCGTAAGGCCGAGATAGAACACGACCAGCAGCCAGCGTGACGCAAGGATGATGTTTTCGATATAGTGCTCGATATGCTTCATGAATGCCTTCCGTTGAACACCACAATAGCCGACACGTTGTTCAGTTCAAGTAGCCGCTGCCGATTTGTCATTGCGCGTGGCCCAAAGGGAAAAGAGCATGCCGCCAGCGAGGATCGCGACGGTCACGATGAGCGACAGCAACGTGTCGATCTTGATTCCAAGCGGCACAAGCGAGATCTTGATGCCGACCAGCACCAGGATCACTGCGAGCGAAACCTTGAGGTACTTGAACCGATGCATCGCTGCGGCAAGCGCAAAGTACAGCGCGCGCAGGCCAAGGATTGCAAATATGTTTGATGTGTAGACGATGAACGGATCGAGGGTGACTGCAAAAATTGCCGGAACTGAATCCACAGCAAAGACCAGGTCGACAAATTCGACCAGCACCAACGCCACGGCAAGCGGTGTCAGCCAGGTGCGCATCTTGCCAGTGTGTTCATCAGGCTGTTTTACTGTAAAATTGTGGCCGTGCAATTCCCTGGTGATCGGAAAGTGGCCGCGCAGATAGCGCAATACGGGATTGCTCTCGATATCCATTCCGCCATGATCCTTGGCGAAAAACATCTTGGTTCCAGTGAATACCAGAAAGGCGCCAAACACATAAAGGATCCAGTTGAACTGCACGACCAGCGCAGCGCCAAATCCGATCATGATGGCGCGGAAGATGATCGCCCCCAATATGCCCCAGAACAGCACGCGGTGTTGATAGACCCGCGGAATTCCGAGAAACCCGAAAATTGTGGCGATGACAAAGATATTGTCCATCGCCAGGGATTGCTCGATCACATAGCCGGTGAAATACTCGAGCCCTCTTTCAGAACCCCGTGTCCACCAAACCCATGCGCCAAAGGACAAGGCGATGGCCACATAGCCTGCATAGAGCAGGAAACTCTCCCTCGCATCGATTTCCTTGTCGTCCTTGTGCAAAATGCCAAGGTCAAATGCCAGCAAAACCACAATGATGGCAGCGAATATCATCCAGAAATATGCGGGGGTGCCAAGGAAGTCAGCGTAAAGAACAGCAGTCAGAAGTTCCATGCCAGGCCTCGATCATGTTGATGTCTTGATCCAGCTCCGACATCGCAGCAAAGGACTTGCTGCCAGAGGGGCCCGGCGCTGGTCATTTTCAATTGGGAGGGAAATGTGAAAATACAAGTTCGCAAAACATTAATCGTTGGTAATGTTGGGGCAGGAACAGGAAACACGATGACACCAGTCACATGCATAATCAGAAGCGAAGACAGTCTGGGAGAGGGCTGCCTTTGGGATCACGCAGAAGGAAATCTCTGGTGGCTTGATATCGCCCGTCCCTCGCGCATCCATCGCATGCACGTCGAATCAGGCATTCATCGCACCTGGACGTCGAACCTGTTGCTTACAGCAATGGCGCTTCGCCAGGACGGCTCGCTCATCCTGGGCGGCGAAGATGGCGTTTACACCTTTGATCATCGCACCGGATCCATCGCACCTTTCTGTCAACCTGAATCAGGCCGCCCGCAAAATCGCTTCAACGATGGTGCCTGTGATTCGGCGGGCCGCCTTTGGATCGGCACCATGCACCAGAACATCGGTCCCAATGGTGAAGACTTGCCCATTCCATCAGCCACCGGCGCACTCTATCGCGTAGAAGCAGATGGTACATCGCAGTTGATGCTGGACGAAGTCGGTGTGTCCAATGGCCCATGTTGGTCGCCGGACGACAAGACATTCTACTTTTCCGATTCAATGCGCCAGATTATCTGGGCCTTCGATTTCGACGTCGCATCAGGCGAACTCCACAACAAGCGCGTGTTGAACGACACGAAGGATCACGGCTATCCCGATGGGGCAACCGTGGATGCGCATGGATATATCTGGAGTGCACGTTGGGATGGTGCTTGCGTACTGCGAATCGATCCCATGGGCCGCATAGACCGCGTAGTGGAAATACCAGCTAAGCGCCCCACATGTTGTGTCTTCGGCGGGAACAATCTGGATGCACTCTACGTTACGTCATCTTGCGCCCACTTGACGCCGGAAGAACTGGCCTCTCGCCCGCTCAATGGCGGCGTGTTTTGCCTTGATCCGGGAGTAAAAGGCGCAATGAAGAATCGTTTTGCCGGCGGCTGAATATTAATCAGTGTGCGGATGTTAAATCTTTGCGCATTGTTTGTGCAGATTCATGCATGTAAAAATTGCGGCGAATGTTGTTTCCAATTTGGAATGGTAGCCAACGCGAAGTCAGTGTGTCAGTTGTCCATCGCATGAATCAAAGTTGTCGTTTCACGAATGAGTGACCAGTGATTCTTCTGTTTGTAACTTGTATTTTCGCACGCAAGTGCAAATCTGTGTGTGAAGGGGTGCTTAAGCAATAGGAGTAGTCAATGAAAAATTTACTCATGAGCAGCGCATTTTTGTTCGGCGCATTTCTCTTCATTCCAGCAACAGCAGTTCAGGCAGGTCCATTTCAGGACTGTGTGAGTTCCGGCGAGTCTCACGCCACCTGCGCATGTGAAAGAGCACTGCGCGTTGGAACAAGAAGTGCATTGAATCAATTCATGCGGAACTATGATGAGCGTGGCACAGCCTGCGAAGCCACTGCTTCGACTAGCACAAATGCGCGGCATCAGATTGTCGTTCCTGAAGGTGAACTCGGCTCTGGACAATACGACACGAGTGCAACTCAGTGGACATTCGATTTCGGTGTATCCGCACCAATAATCAACCAAGTCATTTATGCATTGGATGTCGGTGGCAGGTCAGCGTTCGACCTGTCACCGTCGGACTCGTTCGCAGCAATCAGGTTATCTTGCAGCCGTTTGCAGGTCGCAGACTGGCAGGTGCTTGCGTGCGACAGCAAAATCCATCGTGATCAGCTTCGCGGTGAGGCCGCCGTTGCTGTCGATCCACGAGGTGACCCACCTTGGATACTTGCCCCTGACAAAATCATGCGCAACAAGTGCGGCGCGCTTGTTTCCGGCCATCGGCGCATGGAAGCGGAAATTCGCTGCGGGCGTCACGCAGAGCTGGCTCGCGGGCAGCGACAGATAAAGCGTGCAAGCTGAATCGCAATTGCCATTGACATGTAAAGTGGATTTCGCGCTTTGGTAGGCAGCCGCCTGCAGCGCATACTTTACAATGTTTCCGCCAGTATCACCTGCAATGATCACATGGGATCCACCTGTGCTAGCGCCAACGTGTGCAGAATTTTGGCTTTTGGGGTGCAAGGCATCGGCTTTGGCTGCCGGGCATCCCAGCAAAATCGCAGTCATGATTATTTTGCATGCCAGCTTATACATTTGTAGCCCCCGGTTCGCGGCTTCCTAGGGGAGCGCGCGTACAAGTCAAGCTTTAGCAGAAGAACCTTTGTATCTTTCTGCGTTTTTCGTGCAAAACCTATCAAAGCTGTTATTTTCTGTTGCACGATTCTTTATGGCAGAATTGTGCAGAACAAGTCTAATGCGTTGCTTTGCAACGCGATAAGGAAAACTGCGGAGCGCAGATGAACATCATTCAGTACACGAATAAGAAATCCAGACGCTGCGTTGGAATAGTCAGGGATGCTGACGTGTTTCCGCTGAAAAAAGTTGCAAGTACTGTGGCTCTTGCAAGTCTGGCACTCAGGCAGGGAGAATCACTTGTGGCGCAGGCGAAATCGCTTGTCGCTTCGAGCGGCGAATCTTACGCTGCCGTCTTGAAAGAGCGCCGCATTCTTCCACCCGTCACCCATGACGACCCCGCCCACTGCATCATCACCGGCACAGGTCTCACACATCTTGGCTCTGCGGCAGCGCGTGACTCCATGCACAAGAAGCTGGAAGGCACCGCAGAAGAACTCACGGACTCACTCAAGATGTTCAAGGCAGGCATCGAAGGTGGCAAGCCGGAAAAAGGCAAGGCTGGTGTGCAGCCCGAATGGTTCTACAAGGGCGATGGCCGCTGGCTGGTGGCACCCGGCGCACCACTTCCGAAACCTTCATTCGCACTTGATGGTGGCGAAGAGCCGGAACTCGCAGGTCTCTATTTCATCGATCCGAAAGGCAAGCCCGTGCGTTTGGGCTTCGCACTAGGCAATGAATATTCCGATCATGTCACGGAGCGCCAGAACTACTTGCTCCTCGCACACTCCAAACTCCGCCACTCTTCAATCGGGCCAGAGATGATCACCGGTAATCCACCCGCCAGCATCGAGGGCACCAGCCGCATCATCCGCAAGGGCCAGGTCGTGTGGCAAAAGCCGTTCCTCACCGGCGAAGCCAACATGTCCCACACTTTGGCCAATCTCGAATATCACCACTTCAAATACGAAGCCTTCCGCAAACCCGGCGATGTTCACATCCATTATTTCGGAACCGCCACGCTTTCAATTGTCGATGGCTTCAAAACCGAAGACGGCGATATTTTTGAGATCGAAGCAAAGCCCTTCGGCGCACCCTTGCGCAATTCGCTGAAGGTCATGAAGCAGGACTACAAACCCGGCGGAGTGAAATCACTTTGAACAAAGAGTTCATCGCGCTTGATTGGGGCACAACGTCGTTTCGAGCCTATCACGTGGGTGATGATGGAGCGGTGTTGAATGATATGGCAAATGCCAATGGCATCCTGTCGGTCAAAGACGGGGCCTTTGAAGTGGCACTGGAAGCGCAAATAGGCAGCTGGGACACATCACTCCCGGTTCTCGCCGCCGGCATGATCACCTCCCGCCAGGGCTGGATAGAACTTCCTTATGTCGACTGCCCGGCCAGCGCCGCAGACCTCGCCAAAAACCTGCACAAGTTCAAGACTAAATCTGGGCGCATGATCCACTTCGCAACCGGTCTCCACCTCGCATCCAACACACTGGGCCACGATGTCATGCGATCGGAAGAAGTGCAGGTCTTCGGCTCTATCGGGCAGGGTGCCACGCATTTCATCACCCCCGGCACGCACTCGAAATGGATTGATGTTGACGGCGAGAGCATCACCCGCTTTGCCACCTATGTCACAGGTGAAACTTTCGCAGCACTGCGAAACCACAGCATCCTCGGTCGATTGATGACAGGCGACGACATCAACGAGGAAGCTTTCGCGCGCGGTATCGTGAAATCACAATCCGATCCCGCTGGCCTCCTGCATTCGCTGTTTTCGGTGCGCAGCCTCGGCCTGTTCAATGAAATAGCACCGGAACATCTTTCATCATATCTGTCAGGCCTCGTTATCGGTTCAGAAGTTGCCCATGCCCTGCAAACGCGATCAAAACGCCCAGGGTACATGATCCTGGCATCTCCAAAAATTGGTGGGCGCTATGCAAAAGCGCTAGAGGTCGTCGGTGTGCAGGCCCGCTATGGTGATCCTCTGGCGATTGTGAGGGGCTTGACGAAAATTGGACAAGAAGCAGGATTGATATGAAGAAGATTGCACTCGTCACCGGAGCTGGCTCCGGCATTGGCCGCGCTTGTGCGATTGCCTTGAGTGAGGCGGGATACGCCCTTGTCCTCGCGGGCCGCACGCTCGCCAAACTGGAAGACACTCACAAGCAGTTGAGAGGTGACGCAATCTGCGTCGCGACAGATGTTACCGATCCCAAATCCGTGGCCGCACTTTTTGCTGCAACCAGGCAAAAATATGGCCGCCTCGATGTGCTCTTCAACAATGCTGGCACGGGTGCACCCGGTACGGTTCTTCTTGAGGACCTCACCTTTGAACAATGGCAGTCGGTGGTCAATACCAATCTCTCCGGACCATTTTACTGCACACAGGAAGCGTTCAAGTTGATGAAAGGGCAAACCCCGCAAGGCGGACGCATCATCAACAACGGTTCGATTTCGGCCCACACGCCCCGACCCAATTCCGCACCTTACACATCAACCAAGCACGCCATCAGCGGGCTGACGAAATCGGCAAATCTCGATGGCCGCAAATACAATATTGCCGTGGGGCAGATCGACATCGGCAATGCGGCATCGGATATGACAGCGCGCATGGTTGATGGCGTCCTGCAGGCCGATCTTTCGATGAAGGCGGAACCCCGCATGGACGTGAACGACGTGGCGAAATCCGTTGTCTTCATGGCCTCGCTTCCGCTCGATTCAAATGTTCTGACCATGACAGTGATGGCCACCAAGATGCCTTATGTGGGGCGCGGTTAATCCGACATGTTTTCAACCCCGCGGGCTGCAATCATGCTCACCTTCGCGGCCTTTGGCGCAGTGGTGGGAAGCCACATTGGTGCGCTGCCGGTCATCCTGAAAGCGTCCAGCGTCAATCCCGAATTCTTCGGACGCACCCAGGCCTTCGCCATGATTTCGGCCTTGATCGCGGTAAGTGTGGCGGGCGTTCTCAGCCGCCATTTCACGCACAGGTCTGTCATGCTGGTCACGCTGCCAGCCGTCCTTTTGGCATTGATCTATGCGCTGCAGGTGAAGACACCCGCATCATATCTCGTGTCCAACCTGATGCTGGCCTGGACTTTGTCGTTTGTTGATCTCAACATGAACGCTGAAGGCTCGGATATTGAACAGGAAGTGAAACGGCCAATCTTTACCTCTTTCCATGCATTGCTCTCGATGGCAGTCGCCGCTGCCGCAATCTTTTCAAGCATCATGAGCGTGAATGTGGCCGTCTGGACACCCGCAGCCTTTGCCGCAGTACTGATTGTCTGGGCACTTGTGCTCGTTTATCGCAACGTCCCGCACCGCCAACCCCATGTTGATATCGAAGGCGAAACTTCGGCACCCTTGCCGCGAGCCAGTCTCACTCTTATCGGGCTCACCATAGGCCTCAGCAATTCCTGCGAAATTGCCGCCATGTTGTGGGCTGGGCAATTGCTGGCAGAACTTGCCCCGCAGCTTTTGGCTTATTCCGGGCTTGGCGTAGCCTTCTTCGGTCTCACTTCAGGAATCATGCGATTGGTGGGTGACAAGCTGCGCAACTATTTCAGTGACACCGCAATTGTCGTCAGCTCACTTGCCATTGCGACTGGTGGATTTGGCATTCTGGGGTTGAAGCCCGGTTTTGCAATATCGGTATTTGCCTTTGCCGCGGTGGGATCAGGCCTCGGCTTCGTCTTTCCCTATCTCTATGCTTTGGCAGGCAGGCAGTCACCGCAAAGGCGCGCGGCAGCCATGGCATATTCATCCACCGTTTCAGGTGGCCCACGTTTCGTCTTTCCCTGGCTTTTGGGTTTGTTAGCAACTTGGTACGGCATCAGTGCCGTATTCGTCGTCTGCTCAGGACTTGCTTTTGCCTCCCTGTTGATGATTGCGCTTGTATTGGCGAATTTCTCGGCAGTTGCCCGCCATGCAAAAGGAGCGCCAGCTTGCACTGACGCCCCGTTCAATACCTCAATCCAAAATTCGGATCAGGCGGCTTTGGCTTCAATTGCCTTCGGCTTGGCCGATGTGCCAATGGCAATCTGGCGCGGCTTCAGGGCTTCTGGAACATGGCGCTCCAGCGAAATGTGCAGGAGTCCGTTGTCCAGGTCTGCACCCTTCACTTCAACATAGTCAGCCAGCTGGAAGCGGCGGTCGAAACTGCGGGCTGCAATGCCCTGATGCAGGAACTCGGATTTTGTCTCGGCCTTCTCGGCTTTCTTGCCGGTAACAGTCAAAACATTGCCCTTGGATTCAATGGAGATTTCGTCAGAAGCAAACCCGGCGACGGCCATGGTGATGCGATAGGCATTTTCGCCAAGCCGCTCAATATTATAGGGCGGGTAAGCCACGGTTTCGACATTGGCGGCTTCGTCGAGCAGATTGAAAAGCCGGTCAAAGCCAATTGAAGAACGGTGGAAGGGAGAATAGTCAAACATGGTTACATCCTCTTGATAAGCAATGTGTGATGGGGGCGGACCGGTATTGGCTTGGCCCCGCGGACCCTGATAGGCATCCGCAAGGGATTAGGTAGGAAGCGGCGCGCGGATTTCAAGGGTCTTCTGCCACGCATTCTCCGGTTGCGATGTCTCTATCGCCACCCTGTTTTACCCTCGCGAGCAATCCAACTTGCAGAGTCATTAATCTCTGTTAACGTCGCTTCATCGTCACTTATGGATCGCGATCATGTCAGGAGTTCTTGCAACATTTCGTTTCGGCGCATTGAGGCATCTCCTTCTTATCCTGCTGGTTTTGGCGGGTGCAGCCCTCACTGCGCAAGGCGCTGGAGCTGTAACATGCCCAGGCGGCCGGACGATGGTCATCGTCGCGCACCAGGATGACGATGTCATCTTTATGGGCTCGGACGTCATCGCCGACATCAAGGCTGATCGCTGTGTCAGGACCGTCTTCGTGACCGCCGGTGACGCTGGCGAAATCAACAACGGATACTGGAGCAGCCGCGAAGTTGGCGCGGCGCACGCGCATGCCAAGATGCTGGGCATCGGCGCGGGGACAACCAATTCAAGCATCACCAGCGGACTTCACAAGTTCGCCTTCAAATCACTGACTGCCAATCCCCGCGTCAGCCTGATCTTCATGCGTCTGCGAGATGGAGGTCAGTACGGCGGCGGGTCTGAGAATGGCGAATCCCAGTCACTGTATAAACTCTGGGTCGGCGAGATTCCAACCCTGTCACCCGTTGCTGATGCTGATCGCGACGGCTTGGCGAACACGGCAAGTTACGACAGATGGGACCTGTTCTTCACGCTGCGCAAACTCATGGAGGCGTTCAAGCCAGACAAGATCAGGATCCAGAACTACGTCCGGCAGCACAAGTCGCTGGCCACGGAGCCACTCGCTGATCACAGCGACCATTTGATCACGGCAGCAATTGCCTATCAGGCAGCGGGCAGTTACGCAGGGCTGCGTGGCATAAAGCTCAGTACACTGATCACCGGCTATCTTGGTTACGAGGTTTTTCGCTATCCGCAGAACGTTTTCGGTGCTGACCTTAACGCCAAGAATGCCGCGATGCGCGCCTATAGCCACAATGATCGACGGACGTGCGCCAACCGCGATTGCAGTTCGTTCGATGAGCTTAACCTGGGTAGCGACTGGTGGGGTTATCCGCGCTGGATGAGTCGGCAGTATACAGTGACGCAACCTAAAAACCTGGATGTTGCAGGTGCCTTCGAAATTCGTGGCTATGCCAGCAAGTGCATCGACGTGCGCGGCGCCGCCCAAACCAATGGCTCGCCGGTTCAGCTCTATACCTGCGTTGGGCAAAACCAGCAGAAATGGATCTACAACAAGGACGCTCAGACCCTCACAGACAAGAATTCCAGAAAATGCCTGACCCAGTCGTCGGCAACCCCATCAAATGGTGCTGGGCTGTCAATCTCGACCTGCGTTGCCGGCAGGGTGACGCAAAAGTGGAAGTTTACGCGTGATGGTGAAATTGTTGGCGCAGGCGGTAAATGCCTTCAGGTGCGCGAAGAGGCCAAACTCGACGGTTCCCGGCTGATCCTCTGGGATTGCAATTACAGCACAAGACAGTTGTGGGGCTACGGCGGTGCAGCCACGGCGCGCGCGCCCGCACACCGGTTTGAAACAAGCGTCGGTGGCATGTGCATCACGGCTGAACCTGCTGCGTTCGCAAGCATTGGCGCAGTTACTGTGCGGCCATGCTCGGCTTCAACATCGCAGCTTTGGCGCTTGGCTCCCAGCAAGCTGTTGCGCGGACCAGACGGAAAGTGTCTTTCGATCCAGGATCTCGACGGCACCACAAATGGCAAGGACATCGTGCTCCGGCCCTGCGATTTGCTGGCGCAAACACCTCTCCCTGTGGATATCTGGCACGTTGGCAGCGGTACGGCCATTCTCCCTGTCGGCGACGATACCGGCAAATGCCTCACATTGAGGGGCGGAGTGAATAGTACCGGCACGATTGTCGAGTCCCAGGACTGCGCTGGAGCCAATCAGGACTGGAAATCTACCCCGCCTTTCCCCGGACCTTGATCAAGTTGCTGGCTGCCTGACAGGTTCGGATAGCCTCTGCCGCCAGGTCGGAGGGTTTCGCCAAACTGAACGGAAAATGAATGGCTGCTTCGGGCAGCGTTCAAGACTGCGCTCCTAAAAGAGCTTCAACGATGACGAACAAGGTCATCAGGAACGAAACTCAAAAGGAGAGTAACATGTTCAAGTCACTTATTGCAGCTTCCGCGATTGCTGCTTCTGCGGTTGCTCTCAGCTCTGCCGAAGCCAGCGCCAAGACCAACTGGGATATCCATATCGGCCTCGGTGCTCCCGTTTATCCGGTTTATGAAGAGCCGGTCTACATTGAACGTCCGGTCTATGTGCACCGTCCTTACCGCGTCTATCGCCCGCAAGTGGAATACGATTACGTCGATCGCCAGATGAGCTGCCGTTACGGCAAGCAGGTTCTGCGCAACTCGGGTTTCCGCGGCGTTGAGGCCTATGATTGCAGCGCCCCGACGTATGGTTACACCGCCTGGAAGCGCGGCAGTTATTTCAAGGTGCGCGTCAACTATGATGGCGAAATTGTCTCGGTCCGCAACATCGACTGAGTTCAACACCAAACAAGGATCATGGCAGAGTTTTGGACGGCCCCCACTTTGCCATAGGTCTGGGCGGCGGACACCGAAAGGTTCAGCCGCCGCCCAGCACGTTTTTAAGCACGGTTTCGCCACACTTGTGGTGAAGTATATTTTGCACCTTGAGGACGGAGGACAACATGTTCCTGAAATCAGTATTCACTGCCGCAATGCTGTTCCTTGCATCAGCACCAATGTCACAACCTGCTGAAGCAAAGACGCGCGTCCATATTGGGGTCGGCTTTGGCGATCCCTGGTTTGACAGGGGATGCCCCTGGCAATTGACGGATCTGCAGTGTGAGTTTCGCCGCCGTCACTTCGGCGATGACTATTATGGCTCCCGCTTTTATTATGGTCCGCGTTATCGGCTTTACCACCGCCCGTACCGTTCATACCGTTACGTGGACAAGATGAGCTGCACTGAAGCGCGCCTCACGTTGCGTCAACATGGATACGGTAACATCTCCAAGCGCGATTGTTCCGGCAAGTTTTATTCGTTCAACGCCACGCGCAAGGGCCGCGCCTATCGTGTCAATATCAATGCCTATACCGGTGAAACCAACCGTACCAGGCGCTAATCTTAACTTCGGATCTTCACATGTTTAAATCTGTCACATTCCTGTCGGCTGCTGTCACGACACTGGTACTCTTGACCCAGCCGTCCGAAGCCAAGATGCGCTATTCGGTGGAATATTTGTTCGACTCGCTCGCACCGCATCCTGATTCTTATTTTTATGATGACGGGTTTGTGGCCGAAGAGGACGTGGAGTACAGTCGCTCACCGCTTTATGACCAGTACGATGAAACCTATTACGAGCCGGAAGTCTTGGTGCGCCCTCTTGAAAAACCAAAGAAGCAGTCAACTCCTGCAAAACCATCCGTAGCGTCAAAGAAGGCAACCCCAAAACTCGCACTCGCAAAGCCTGACCTGCCGGTTGGCACAAAACAGTCGCTCAAGAAGCAGGACAGCGCCTCTGGAGTGACATGTGCCAAGGCAACGCAAATTGTGACTGGCTATGGCTTCTCCGACGTCAAGGTGAAATCTTGTACCGGCAACATATACGCATTTACCGGAACCCGCAGCGGCAAGAACTACGAAATCAGCGTCTCCTCGGCGCGTGGTGACTTGACCGAAGTCAAGCGGATCTGACACGGGCGACGCATTAAGCTTGTTGCCTGCACCGTGATTGGCTAGTGGATCGCGATGCAGGAACAGGCCGCAGCGCTTTACCCCCATCCCGGCAATCCTTTGCCGAAAAATGCCAGGGTCCATTCCGTCACGACGGAAGACGGAACGCAGCTGCGCGCAATGTCGGCATTCCCTGGTAATCCGAAAGCCACCATCATCCTGTTGGGCGGCCGTGCCGATTACATCGAACGCTATTTCGAAACCATCCAGGAACTCGTCAATCGCGGCTTTGCCGTTGTTGCATTTGATTGGCGCGGGCAAGGCGGATCGCAACGCCTGCACGCCGATGCACAGCGCGGATATATCAAGAGCTTTCGCGGCTTCGACGACGACCTGCAATCGGTCTTCGGCCAGATCGCCACCCAGACCTTGCCCGGCCCCTATTATGCTTTGGCGCACTCAACAGGTGGCAACGTGTTGCTGCGCGCGCTCCGCACGCCGGGACTCATCGAAAAAGCGGTGATGACTTCGCCTCTCCTCGGTTTCAATTTCGGTAAATGGCCAAAGCCCGTGGCCATGTTGCTCGCCAAGGCGGCTGTCACCACGGGTTTCGGCAGTGCCTATTTGCCGGGAATGGCGCGGGGACCATTCAATCGCTACGAATTCGAAGGCAATCCTTTGACCTCGGATCCGCGCCGTTGGGACCGCGATATCTCAACCCTTGAAATGAATCCGCAATTGGGCCTTGGCGGTCCAACCTATGCATGGTTCAACGCCGCCTGGTCGAGCATGCGCGAGTTGCACCACTGGAAGCGAAAGGCCCTCATTGCCTGCCCCACGCTTTTCGTTGCATCGGGCAAGGAATGGGTCGTGGATGGCACTGCCACCCGCGATTTTGCCACCCGCGTCCCCGGCATTTCCTATATCAAGATCGCCGGTGCCCGCCATGAAATCCTCATGGAACGCGATGAATACCGCAAGCAGTTTTGGGCGGCTTTTGATACATTTTTGGCTGGCTGACCCGATTTTGCGTAGAAATTTGCTTTTTGCACTGCAGCATGGTATGCGCCGCGCAATTCCGGCAACAACAGAAAGACTATCGCGCCCATGAATTTGCGCAACATCGCCATTATTGCCCACGTCGACCATGGCAAGACCACCTTGATCGACCGGCTGCTCGGTCAGTCCGGCACCTTCCGCGACAACCAGAAGATGGGCGAGCGCGTCATGGACTCGAACGATCTCGAACGCGAACGCGGCATCACCATTCTGGCGAAGGTCACTTCGCTGCAATGGAAAGACACCCGCATCAATATTGTCGACACGCCAGGCCACGCCGACTTCGGCGGAGAAGTCGAGCGCATCCTGAACATGGTGGATGGCGCAGTCCTGCTGGTCGATGCTGCCGAAGGCCCGATGCCACAAACCAAGTTCGTGCTGCAAAAGGCCTTGAAACTCGGCCTCAAGCCCATCGTTTGTATCAACAAGATCGACCGTCCCGACGAACGCCACATCGAAGTCGTCAACGAAGTCTTCGATCTCTTTGCCAATCTGGATGCCAGTGAGGAACAGCTCGATTTCCCGATCATTTACGGTTCAGCCAAGCACGGTTGGATGGCCGACAAGCCTGAAGGTCCACAAACCGACATGGCACCGCTTTTTGATCTCGTGGTCCGCCACTTTGCCCCGCCCGTGATTGAAGATGGCGCATTCCGCATGCTGGCAACGACACTCGAAGCCAACCCGTTTCTGGGCCGCATTCTCACAGGCCGCATTCGCTCCGGCTCCGTCAAGCCAAACCAGGCCGTGAAGATTCTGGCGCGCGATGGCACTGTCGTGGAAACCGGACGTGTCTCCAAGGTCCTGTCATTCCGTGGCATTGACAGAGTTCCGGTGGACCAGGCTGACGCAGGCGATATCGTGGCCATTGCGGGCCTTGTGAAAGCCACCGTCTCCGACACATTTGTCGATCCCGCAATCACCGAACCGATTGCCGCAACACCCATCGATCCGCCAACCCTCGCCATGGCGTTCCGCGTCAATGATGGCCCGCTCGCTGGCAAGGAAGGCGACAAGGTCCAGAGCCGCGTCATCCGTGATCGCCTGATGCGCGAAGCCGAAGGCAACATTGCGCTGCGCGTCACCGAAAGCGAGTTAGATGCCTTCGAAGTGGCGGGTCGCGGCGAATTACAGCTCGGCATTCTGATCGAAACCATGCGGCGCGAAGGCTTTGAACTCACCGTCGGTCGTCCGCGCGTCGTGTTCCAGATTGATGAAAAAACCGGAGAAAAGCTGGAACCGGTGGAAGAAGTCATCATCGACGTCGATGAAGCCTATTCCGGTGTTGTCGTGCAAAAAGTGTCGGAACGCAAAGGCGAACTGCGCGACATGCGCACCTCAGGCGTTGGCCGCCAGAGACTGGTTTTCCACGCGCCAACCCGTGGCCTCATCGGTTACCAGAGCGAACTCCTTTCGGATACGCGCGGCACAGCCATCATGAACCGCCTGTTCCATTCCTATTCACCCTTCATGGGCGATATTTCCGCGCGACATACTGGTGCGCTGATTTCCAACGGCGAAGGTGAAGCCGTGGCCTATGCGATTTTCTATCTGCAGGATCGTGGCCCCATGTTCATTGATCCGGGCACCAAGGTTTATGCCGGAATGATCATCGGCGAACACACCCGTGGCAACGATCTCGAACTCAATGTGCTGAAAGAAAAGAAGCTGTCCAACGTCCGCTCATCCGGCAAGGACGAGGCTATGATCTTGACGCCACCGGTGCGCATGTCACTGGAAAAGGCGCTCGCCTACATCGGCGAGGACGAATACGTTGAAGTAACTCCAAAATCGATCCGCCTGCGCAAGGCCGTTTTGGATCCAAACGAACGCAAGCGCATCTCGCGGCAGAAGGATGCTGCGGCGTAAGGTAACATTTGCTGTTCGGCTGCGCGCACGGCCCGCTTCAGGCGGGCCCCCCATGTTCCGGTCCAGTGAAAAGCCCTGTCAGCAATCTGTAAGGGTAATACACTAAGATTGCAGCCATCAGGGTAGCGAATGGGGGGACACTGGAAATGGTCGAAATCACCGGATTTCGAGAGCACACATGCAGCAGGCCGAGCCCTGGTGCCGAGGTCCCAAATTGAGGCTGCTGCTGGCTGAAGACAGCCCGCGGCTGACCGAGCTTTTGCAGGAGCGCGTCCACAGTGCCGGATGGCGAATGGATGCATTCGGATCAATGGCTCACGCATTTGAGGCAATCAAGTCGGATGATTATGATCTCTTGCTCATTGATCTCGGCTTGCCCGACGGTGATGGCATCGAACTCATCAAGTCCATCCGGGCATCCGGAAAAACCGTTCCCATCATCGTCGTGTCTGCGCGCGACACCATAGAGGATCGCGTCGCCGGTCTCGATGCTGGAGCTGACGACTATCTGACCAAACCCTTCAATCATCTCGAGTTTCTGGCCCGCTGCCGGGCATTGCTCCGGCGCGGACATTCGTCCAGTCAACCCGTATTGACGGTCGGAACTTTGACCTATGATCCGGCGACAACGGAAATCGCCCTTGCCGGAAATATTTTGAACCTCACGCCGCGCGAGCGTGCCTTGCTCGAAATCCTGATGCGGGAAACGGGCAAGGTAGTGAAAAAACACAAGCTGGAAGTTGCAATGTCGGAGTTCGGCGCCGAAATCACCGCCAACGCCATCGAAGTGATGGTATCCCGCATCCGGAAGAAACTGGAAGACTATTCCATGCCGGCCGAGATCGTCACTGTTCGCGGCATAGGTTATCTTCTGCGGGACAAAGAATTGAATTCAGCCGCATGAAAAACCCGGCACCCCTGCTGTTGATTGTAGCGCGCCGCGTCATCGCATTCTCGCTCCTGGCGATACTCATCCAGTTTGCAATCGTCTTGTACACCTATTGGCACAATGCCACCGATTTGAGCCGCAGCATCTTGGAAAAGGAAATTTCCGCACTGGCGCTGGATTTTCAAACAGTTGATGGTGAAATTGTTTTCAAGCCTGGCAGCAGGACACTGTCGCTCTTTACCCGTGATACGGTTGCCGATGATCAAGCAGGGGAATTGGGAGTAGCGAATGGATACTACGCTCAGGTCCGCGACAGCGCTGGCATGGTCTTGTTCTCAAACTGCGGTTCCTATTGCCAAAAGAGCTTTCTGCCCTACGTCAGGGATATGCCGGTCGATTGGCAACGTACAATCCGTGGCGGAATGCCTTTGACATTTGCCGGTGGCAGGGTTGTGCATGTCTATGGCCAGGACGTGTTGATCGAATTTGCAAGCATTGGCGATCCCCAAAATCTTTCGAACATGGCTCTCGCTGGCGAAATCTACGATCATCTGGTCGTGCCAATGAGCTTGATGCTGTTTTTGGTAATGGGCGCGACCATCTTGTCACTCAGGAAAGCTCTCGAACCAGTCAAAATGGCGGCGAAATTTGCAGCGCGGCACAATCCGCAACGCAGCCTCGTCGACCTGCCCACAGCCGGCATGCCGCTGGAAGTGGTGCGCTTGACCGAAGCAACCAATCGTGTCCTCGACCGCGCGCGAACGTTGATTCAAGCGCAGAAGATTTTCGCATCTGCCTTGTCGCATGAAATCCGCACACCGGTAAGCATTGCTCAACTCGAACTGGAACATATCGACCACCCAAGGGCAAAAAAAGCCATCGCGGAATTGCAATCGCTGACCAACACGCTTGGAACCTTGACGGCACTCGCCCGCCTCGAAATGATCGACAACATTTCAGCCGAAACCTGCGACCTTTCACAGATTGCGAAAAGGGTGGTGACCTCGATTGCACCTTACGTCTATTCAGAAGGCAAGAGCATCGGTTACGAGGACTTGGGCAATGCCGAGGTGCGCAGCGTATCTACACTGGCTGAAATGCTGATCAGAAGCCTGATTGAAAACGCAATCAAGCACTCCGTGCCCGGAACATCAATTGAAGTCATTGCCGGACCAGGACCAATGGTCGCGGTCAACAGCTGCACAAAAAATGGCGATGGTCCAAAACCGGATACCGGTTCACCTGGGATTGGCCTTAAAATCCTTGGCAAGATATCCGAAATTCTTGGTGGCAAGCTTGCGCAAGGCGAAAATCCAACGGGCGGTTACAGCACTACGTACATATTTACCAACATAACTTGAGGCAGCACCCGCACTAGGCCGCAGCCACCGTGGCAAACCGGCTGCGCACCATCCATTCACCAATCGAATGGATCAGGCTTTCATCGCCGATCAAATTGATGCTGCCCTTGTCGATCTCGTGGCGCAAGCTGGAAATTCCCATCCACGCCGATGTCATGGCGCGAAGTTCTGCCGTCACATAGAGATCAACATCGTGGCCTGGATCAATCATGCACATGTCAACCGGAAAACCGGGCCGCGCAATGATCCAGTAGTTGCGCGTCGTCTCAGGCAGCTCCGGATAGATGAACTGGATCACGCAGCGCCGGTTGTGTGGCAGCACGGCGGAGTTCACCTTGCGTCGCATGTTCCACATCAAAATTGGCGCATCAAGCCGTTCAAGTTTCACTTCCGAATCAACATTGCGATGCGCCCAATGCGCGAGCTGGTCAACGATGGGCTCGAGATCCTTGGCGATGCGCGTCAGCTGATAGGTGATGTGCGTTCCTTCATGTACGCGCTTCACCAGCCCATGCGTTTCCAGCTCCTTCAGTCGCTTGGACAACAAGGTAGGTGACATTGCCGGAACACCGCGGCGAATGTCGTTGAAATGTGTGGACCCGCTCCACATCTCGCACAGGATCAGCAGCGTCCAGCGCGGTTCAAGAATTTCGCAGGCCTTCGCAATGGGGCAAAACGTGATGTAGCAATCCTTGGCTGTCTTGCTCAT
Source organism: uncultured Alphaproteobacteria bacterium (assembly GCA_963738595.1). Classification (GTDB taxonomy): domain Bacteria; phylum Pseudomonadota; class Alphaproteobacteria; order Rhizobiales; family Aestuariivirgaceae; genus Aestuariivirga. The sequence goes on along the minus strand of CAVTXF010000013.1, from coordinate 318,282 downwards.
GTCATCCTCCCTGAGAACCTTAGTTAAGGGCAGGGGCCAGTCGCCGACTAGTCCATAAACTGTACTGGATTAGCTCCAGTTTCTACACTTTAGCCCCGATGCAGTCTGGGTGCAAACTTTCAGCAGGGTACGGAAATGCATGTTCCGGCCCGAAGCCCCGAATGAAAGGAACGACCCCATGGCACAAGCAGCAACCGCAATTCCAATGATCGACTACACCGCCATCAAGCAACGCCAGCAGGCGACTTGGGCCTCCGGCAACTATGCCGTCATTGGCACGACCCTCCAAATCGTTGGCGAAACCCTGTGCGAAGCCCTCGATTTGCGCGCCGGTGAAAAAGTTCTCGATGTCGCGGCAGGCAACGGCAATGTTACGCTTGCTGCCGCCCGCCGTTTCACCCACGTCACATCAACAGATTATGTGCCGGAACTCTTGAACATCGCAAGAAAGCGCGCCGAAGCCGAAGGCCTCTCGATCGAGTTCCGCCAAGCCGATGCCGAGGCCTTGCCGTTCAAGGACGGAACCTTTGATGTTGCCGTCTCGACGTTCGGCATCATGTTCACGCCTGACCAGGCAAAATCCGCCAGCGAGATCGCCCGCGTGGTGCGGAAAGGCGGTCGCATTGGCATGGCCAACTGGACGCCAGAAAGCTATATCGGCCAGCTGTTCAAGATCATTGGCAAACACGTGCCGCCGCCAGCAGGCGTTCCTGCACCATCACTCTGGGGCACGGAAACGAAACTCAAGGAACTCTTCCCCGGAAAAACCATCTCGACAGCAAAGCGCATCTTCAATTTCCGCTATGAGTTGCCCGACCACTGGCTTGAAATATTCCGCACCTATTACGGGCCGACATTCAAGGCATTTGGCGCCCTGAATGAGGAAGGCAAGGCAGCACTCGCGAGCGACATCTTGGCCCTGCTGAAGAGCCAGAACCGTGGCGGCGAGAAATCACTCGTCGTCCCGAGTGAATATCTCGAGGTGATAATTTCGGTGTAACCGGTTACAAAATCCGCGACAGGTAGGTCACCACCAGCTGTTCCACAAACATGATGCCGATCAGCGCGATAATGGGCGAGATGTCAATCCCGCCAAGGTCCGGCAAAACGCGCCGGATCGGCATCAATACCGGTTCAGTCAGGCGACGCAGCGCATAGCTGATTTGCCGCACATAAGAGTTCGACACATTCACGATGTTGAACGCCATCAGCCAGCTGATGATGATCGTGCCGATGATCACCCACCGGTAAAGCGAGAGCAATGTCAGTATCAGCCAGATTATGGGACTCATGTGTAGGTCAATCCTGTTTGTGGATGTCGATGTAAGGGTTAATCAGGCCCTGTGCAAGCATCCGGCTTGACGCTCAAAAACCGCCATCATAGACTTTGGGAAACTTGGGGTGGTAGCTCAGTTGGGAGAGCGCGGCGTTCGCAATGCCGAGGTCAGGGGTTCGATCCCCCTTCACTCCACCAAATTCCACCATATATTGCATGGAATAAGCATCAGAAATTGGCTGGGGCGGGAGGGATCGAACCTCCGAATGCCGGAATCAAAATCCGGTGCCTTACCGCTTGGCGACGCCCCAGTATTCTCGCAGTATCGACGCGGGCCGTCCTATAGCGGCACTTCGCGGCAAGGGCAATCACTCAAGCTTTGATCTTGACGAAAACGGCTGAAGCATTCCGGAACACTCTTGACACCACCAGAATAATACATAATGTATATTGAAAATTCGCGCCGCGGTAAAACACGAGCATTTTGGAGAAGCGGACTGTGGACATGGTTCCTGTTGGTAAGAAATCCATTTGCATCGATGACCTGCGCCGCCGGATTTTGACCAACGCCTTGGACCCAGGTGTTTACCTGGATGAAGTGGAGATCGGCGAGACCTACGGCATCTCGCGCCCACCCGTGCGCGAGGTATTGCGACAACTGGCAGGCGAGGGTTACGTCGTCCTGCATGCCAACCGGGGTGCACAAGTAGCCCCCATGAACCATAAGACACTGCGTAATTTTTTCATTGCCGCACCGATGATTTACGCGGCTGTCGCAAGGCTCGCGGCTCAACATGCTTCACCTTTGCAAATTGAGCGTCTCAAGCAGATTCAGCGGTCATTTCGCGAGACAATTCGCAATGGAAATGTCACGCAACGCGCACTTCTCAACGAGCGCTTTCACGCGGCCATGGGTGAAGTGGCCGACAACGAATATCTGTTGCCAAGCCTGCGCCGCCTGCTGATCGACCACACCCGCATCGGCATGACATTTTACAATTCGAGACAAGCAAGCCTTTCGAGACAGCAAACCACTGCGGCAGACCAGCACGACCAGTTTATCGAGTTGATCGCAGCCGGTGATGCAGATGCAGCTGCGAATCTTGCCGTGGCGCACTGGGAACTTTCGCGCGCCCAGATCGAAAATTTCGTCACACCCGAAAGCATTCAAATACCACTTGGCACACCACTCGTTGGCAGAAAAAAGGCAACAGCATGAAGTTCGAGGGCATCTACACACCAGTCATCACTCCCTACCAACAGGATGGATCGATTGATCGCGATGGCTTTTGCGCCATGGTTGAATTCCTGGTCACGTCTGGTGTTCACGGCATCATAAATGGCGGATCGACAGGCGAATATTACGCGCAGTCTATGGAAGAGCGCTTGGAATTGGCCAAGCTGGCCAAACAAGTCATCGGAAAACGCACGGCATTGATCATCGGTACGGGGGCCATTCGTCTCTCCGATTCCCAGATGGTGGCGGAAGCAGCAGCGAGGATTGGGGCCGATGCAATTCTCGTTGGCTCGCCACCCTATGCAGTCCCGACTGAACAGGAAAATGCCCTGAATGCGCTTGCCATTGATCGCGCAGCTGACCTGCCGGTCATGCTGTACAACTATCCCGGTCGGATGAGCGTCAACATGGGAGAAGAGTTCCTCGATCTCGTCGGGAGCTCCAGCAATTTTTGCGCCATCAAGGAAAGTTCTGGCGATATCAACCGCGTGCACTTGCTGGCGCGCGATTATCCGCACATCCAAATGTCTTGCGGCATGGATGATCAGGCACTCGAGTTTTTCGCATGGGGTGCTCGTAGCTGGGTTTGCGGAGGTTCCAACTTCTTGCCGATGGAACATGTGGCCCTTTACAAGGCCTGTGCGATGGATGGCAATTTTGACAAGGGCCGTCGCATCATGTCGGCCATGCTGCCACTCATGCGCGTGCTCGAACAGGGCGGCAAGTTCGTCCAATGCATCAAGTATGGGTGCGAAATGAACGGCCTCAAAGCTGGGCCACCACGGTTACCGTTGCAATCCTTGGACAAGGATGAAATGCGCCAAATGGAGCAAGTGGTGCAGGAACTGAAGCGCACCATCTCCGAAATCGCATGAACAAATATACGGCACGGCGCACACCCGTGCATCGTGGCCCTGCCGCCTGGAGTGTAATCCTGCCCGGCCAGGATGATCCAGTTATTCTTGATGCCGATCAGACTGTTGATTTTGCAATCATTGGTGCTGGTTTTGCGGGGCTTTCTGCGGCACGACAACTCCTTCAACTCGTCCCCGGTTCAAAGATCGCAGTGCTGGATGCTGGCCGCATTGCCGAAGGTGCAGCCGGGCGCAATTCCGGCTTCATGATCGATCTGCCACATGAATTGACTTCGGAAGGTTATGCAGGAGAAAGAACCCACAGCGACAGCACGATGATTGGCCTCAATCGTCAAGCCATCGCTTTCGCCAGATCAGCGGTTCAAGATTACGAGATCAATCCAGCCTATTTTGATCCCGTCGGCAAGGTGAACGGTGCTGTTGGGACCAAGGGCGACGACCACAATCAAAGCTACGCCAGGCATCTCGGCACTCTCGGTGAAGCCAGAGAAATGTTGGATACCCAGGCGATGTTTGAACTCACCGGCAGCCGCCATTACGTCTCGGGTCTCTTTACGCCCGGTACAACGATGTTGCAGCCAGCGGGTTATGTGCGCGGCCTGGCACGCGGCCTGCGACGGGACGGCGTAAGAATTTATGAAAATGCACCTGTGTTGAAGTTCGAGCGATTGGGTCAGGACTGGTCTCTATCGACCTCGACGCATTGCATCACCGCTGGGAAACTGATTCTCGCCAACAACGGACATCTTGAAAGTTTCGGCTTTGCCAAACACCGCCTGATGCATATTTTTCTCTACGCCTCGATGACCATTGATCTCGATGCCGATGCGTTAAAAAAACTGGGCGGCCAGCAACGGTGGGGCGTAACTCCCTCTGACCCCATGGGCACAACCATGCGGCGGATCGATTCCGTCCAAGGTGGAAATCGCATCATCACCCGCACCTGCGCCAGTTTCCTGCCGGGCATGGAAGTCAGCGAGGCGGCGCTGCGACGCACATCCAAGGTGCACCGCCAGAAATTTGATCAGCGCTTTCCGGCCCTCAAGGATGTGACGATGGAATATAGCTGGGCAGGCCATCTGTGCCTTTCCCGCAATGGTGTTGCTGTCATGCGAAAGCTCGACGATAATCTTTTTTCAGCCTGCGTTCAAAACGGTCTCGGCACCGCACGCGGCACTCTCACCGGTATCGGCGCTGCAGAATTGGCCTGTGGGCTCACAAGTGATATCACGCGCTACTTCACCGCAGAAGCAGAACCGACACAACTTCCGCCACCTCCTTTTTCCACGATCGGCGCCAACCTGTACTTACGCTGCCAGGAATGGCGCGCCGGTGACGAATAACGAAAATGCGCATTGGCAAATGAAACAAAATGTGATGTTCGTGCCCAGAATCCGGCGCAATTCCGGCGCGAAAACTTGCATGGGCATTGAATCGTGCGGTTGGCTGCTTGTTTTGGCGCTTGACGAATGAATCACTAAACCTCAAAAAGCCTTTTGAAACACCATTTTTTCCCAATTGGCCAAAGTCGGAGTGTAGCGCAGTCTGGTAGCGCACCTGCTTCGGGAGCAGGGGGTCGGAGGTTCGAATCCTCTCACTCCGACCATTTTCATTCACCGACCGTTAAAATGTTCGTGTTCATCTTTGATTTCGGGCCGAAGCACCTTATCTATCGTTAGGGGTGGAACGTGATTTGCCCCAGGGAGGACCATCGACAACACAAAACATCGTCAGGAATGAGTTTCAAATCCAGCAACAAGGAGCAGGACATGAAAATCCCGCCGGAAGTCAGCTACAAAGGATTTCAGCCCATGGAATCGCAAATGCTCGCAGTGGAGAAGCATATTGCGCAATTCGAAAAGGCCTTCCCGCAAACCAATTCCATCTGTGTTGTCATCACCAGTCCCGGCAAGAACCATCGCAACGGCGATCTCTTTGGCGTAAGCCTTCGCGCGCGCCTGCCGACGGGCAAGGAAATCGACGTCACCCACACGCCGGGCAATGACGAGCGCTACGAGGATTTCTACTTCGCACTGAACGATGCTTTCAAGCGTGCCCGCCGTCAGCTCAAGGACAAGGCCATGCGCTTGCGTGGCGAGGTCAAAACCCACGTCAGCAAGCAAGACCAGCTGGACATGGCCTGGTAGCAAGTTTGCACTGGCATATTTCACTCCGCCTTTGGTAAAGCATGCGGGACGAATTCTCCCGCATGAGGAAGTGAAATGAAGAAAGTCTACGCGAATGCGGCAGCAGCCCTCGAAGGGCTGCTGTTCGACGGCATGTTGATCGCAGCAGGCGGTTTTGGCCTGTGCGGCATTCCGGAGTTGCTGATCGCGGAAATCAAGGCCCGCGGCACCAGGAACCTGACCATCGCATCGAACAATGCCGGCGTCGACGGCTTCGGCCTTGGCCAGCTTTTGGAAAACCGCCAGGTCAAGAAGATGATCTCCTCATATGTTGGCGAGAATGCAGAATTCATGCGCCAGTATCTGGCCAAGGAACTGGAAGTGGAATTCAACCCGCAAGGCACGCTTGCCGAACGCATGCGGGCAGGTGGCGCTGGCATCCCCGGCTTTTATACCAAAACCGGCGTTGGCACCGTGATCGCCGAAGGCAAGGAACACAAGGACTTTGACGGCCAGACCTATGTGCTGGAGCGCGGCCTTGTCGCCGATCTCGCCATCGTCAAGGCCTGGAAGGCCGATTCGTCAGGCAATCTGGTGTTCCGCAAAACCGCCCGCAACTTCAACCCGCCAGCTGCCACATGCGGCAAGGTCTGCGTGGCTGAAGTGGAAGAAATCGTGCCGCTGGGCACGCTTGATCCCGACACCATTCACACCCCCGGTATCTACGTCAACCGCCTCATTCAGGGTCAGCATGAAAAGCGCATCGAACAGCGCACAGTCAGAAAGAAGGTGGCGTGATGGCCTGGGACAGGAACCAAATGGCAGAACGCGCCGCAAAGGAATTGCAGGACGGCTGGTACGTCAACCTCGGCATCGGCATTCCGACACTTGTGTCAAACTACATTCCGAAGGGCGTGGAAGTAACACTGCAATCCGAAAACGGCATGCTCGGCATGGGGCCATTTCCGTTTGAAGGCGAAGAGGACGCCGACCTCATCAACGCCGGCAAGCAAACCGTAACAACATTGCCGCAAACCTCCTTTTTCGATTCATCGCAAAGTTTCGCCATGATCCGCGGCGGCAAGATCAACATGGCCATACTCGGCGCCATGGAAGTGTCCGAATCCGGTGATCTCGCCAACTGGATGATTCCGGGAAAATTGGTGAAGGGCATGGGCGGTGCCATGGATTTGGTGGCGGGCGTCAAGCGCGTCGTGGTGGTCATGGATCACACCAACAAGGCCGGCGAAAGCAAGGTTCTGAAGACTTGCACCTTGCCGCTCACCGGCAAGGCCGTGGTCAATCGTATCATCACCAATCTCGGTGTGCTCGACGTCATACCCGGCGGCCTGAAAATCGTCGAATGTGCCGATGGTGTGACCGAAGCAGAGATCAAGGCAGCAACCGAAGCAACGATTGTAGGTTAGACAAAATGCCACTTCACGGAATCGATTTTTCGCTCTATTTCTTTGGTTTATAGCGGCATTTTCGCAGATAACCGGTACCACTTGTCTGCATGCCGCTCTAAGGCTACGGCAGCGGAATGAATTCTGCCGTATCACCCGGTGGAAGCTGAAACCGTCCATGCTCCCAGTCGCCCTTGGCCCAGGCCTCCTTCGCAGCCTCGATCTTCTCCTTCGACGACGCCACGAAGTTCCACCAGATGTGACGCGGTCCCCCAAGCGTTTCACCACCAAGCAGCATGAGTCGCGCACCACGCGGACCGGCCTTCACTGAAATACCGTCTCCGGGCCTGAACACGATCATGCGGCCAGCCTCGAACGCATCGCCCGCAACAGCAATTCCGCCCTCCAGCACATAAATGCCGCGATCCTCATGATCATCAGGCAGGGGCAGGGTTGCACCAGCCGCCAAAACAACATCGGCATAGAACATGTCTGAAAAAACCTTCGCCGGAGCACGGCTGCCATAGGCGCTCCCGAGGATCAGAGTGACTTCGGCCCCGCCATCTGCAATCACTGGCAGCGCCGCCTTGTCGTGGTGTTCGAATGACGCAACAGCATCTTCCTGGCTTTCCGGCAGCGCCACCCAGGTCTGAATGCCAAACAGAGAATGCGGATTTTTCCGCGTCTCGATGCTGGTTCGTTCGGAATGCGTGACACCGTTGCCAGCCACCATCCAGTTCACTTCGCCCGGATAAATCATTTGGTTTGTGCCAAGTGAATCACGATGCTGAAATTCGCCGCGATAGAGATAAGTCACAGTCGCCAGGCCGATATGCGGATGTGGACGCACATCAACACCCTTGCCGGAAATGAACTCCGCAGGTCCCGCCTGGTCAAAGAAGATGAACGGTCCCACCATTTGCCGCTCTGTTGATGGCAGCGCGCGCCGCACCTCAAATCCGCCAAGGTCGCGCGCCCGTGGAACAATCACGGTGTCAATCATGCCTTCGGGATTCCAGCTCATTGTCAGTCAACAATCGGCTTCAGTTGCTTTTCCAGAATGTCCCGCAGATGTGCATGCTGCTTTGGCAATTTCAAGGCCTCGCCAAGATGCGCTGCCTCTTCATCGCGCGCGAAACCTGGCTCATTCGTCGCCACTTCAAACAGCACACCACCGGGTGTACGAAAATAGATCGACCAAAAGTAATCGCGGTCAATCACTGGCGTGACTTGATAACCGGTATCGGCAATCGCCTGCCGCACCCGAAGCTGCGCCGCACGATCTGGTACTGCAAATGCCACATGATGCACTGTGCCGGAACCAGGTTGCGCTTGCCCCACATCTGGCAGCGTTTCGATGTCGATCACATCGGCGCCATTGCCATCTCCAATCACAAATCGCTTGATACCGGTTGAAGTTTCTGTGTGCTCGTAACCCATGAATCGCAAAAGCTCAGCCGTCGCACCATCATCGCGCAAGCGCAGCGAGGTCGAATGAAATCCGCGTATGGCATGATCAGGTTCAACGCCGCCTCTGGCCCACGGCACGCGTCTGTCACCAGCCTGTTCGGTCACAGCAAAACTGTCGCCATCAGCACCGGAAAAATAAAGCCGCCGCGATCCGAAAGACTGTGCTTCGCGCAAATCTCCGGCCCCAGCCCGTAATAGCCGCTCGCGCCAGAATCCAATCGAACCGTCCGGCACGGAAAAAACCGTAGTGCCAACTTCGCCCGTGCCCGGCTGTGCACGTCCGATATCGGGAAACGGAAAATAAGTCATCACCGATCCCGGCGTGCCATGCTCATCCCCATAATAGAGGTGATAGACATCGGGCGCGTCGAAATTGACCGTCTTCTTGACCCGCCTCAGACCCAGCACCTTGGTGTGAAAATCATTGTTCACCTGCGGATCACCGGCAAAGGAAGTAACGTGGTGCAAACCTTTGATATCTGAGATCATTGTCATACTCACTCCGCTGCAATCAAGCTGAGATTGGGCCGCGAGAAGCTTTCTCTGATATGTTGGGCCAGCGCTTCGGCGGCTTGTGTAAGTTTGCCACTGCGTTTGACCAACCCGATTTCGATCATGCCGAGATTGGGCATGCCTTCATTCTCGCCCAGAATGCGCATGCCCGGCTTGATGCAGATTTCCGGCATGGCAGCAATTGCGATCCCGGCCAGAACGGCAGAGTCAATGGCTGCGCGATTGGCACTGGTGAACGCCACACGAAAGTCGCGCGATGCATTTGCCAGTCCATCAGTTGCAGCCTTCCGCCATGCGCAACCCAGCTCCGCCGCAGCCAAGGGCAAAGTGGCAAGAGCATGAGATGAATGCCGCGCCGAACCCACCCAGCGCAGCTGCTCGCGCCGCAACACTTCACCATCAGAGCACGGTCCGCAGAATGTCACCATCGCAACGTCAAGCTCTCCGCGATTGATCCGCTCCAGCAGATTGCCGGTGCTCACGCATTCTACATCAACCGTGACCATCGGATGGGTACGCGCAAATCGCGCCAGCGCGTCCGGCAGGAAGAATTCGGCGTAATCATCTGGTGTTCCAAATCGCACCACGCCAGAAATTTCCGGGCGCGAATAGGACGATACGATCTCGTTGTTGAGCGTCACCAGCTTGCGCGCATGCTCGACAAACCTCTCGCCCTCCATGGTAAAGCGACTGCCGCGCCCGTCTCTCTCAAACAGCGCGCGCCCAAGTGTTTCTTCCAGCCGCTTCATTTGCATGGAAACGCCAGACTGCGTCTTGTTCACTGTCTCAGCAGCCTTGGTAAAACTGCCCGTGTCGGCAATCGCCAGGAACGTCTTCAGCTGGTCAACATCAAGATTGGGGATCATGGCATCCATCCATCGCTATTTGTGATCATTCCCATAACATACATTCGTTGGACTGATCAATGGAAATCGCTCATTGTGTAACCATCAGATAACAATTTTCATCTGTGATTTTAATAACTTAACGTGGAAACCCCCCGATTCCGCGAACCCAGGAGCTTTGCCATGCGAGATTACGCACTTCATCAGGCCGAATTTTCCAGCGCCGCAGGACGATCAGGCCTCTTCAGCAGAATTTGGTTGAATTGGCGGGCCCGGCGCGCCGTCGCCAGTCTTGACCGGCTCGACGATTTCCTGCTTCACGACATCGGCATTTCACGCGCGGACATTGCGAGAGCAACAGCAGCACCACTCAGCGAGAATGCGGCTCTTGTGCTGGAAGACATTTCACAAAGCAACCGCCTGACCTATGGCCGCCAACGCTTCGGCCGAGAGAAAACAGGAAAGGCAGCGGGCACACCCGCCGCCTTGTCACCTGTACGAGGTTCGTGAATGCACTGCCGAGAGGATCAGCCTCCGCGGCGAATTGCTTTCTCGACCGAATTCAACATGTCATCCGCCATGTTGCCCGTGGATGTACCGCCGCCTGTTGCATCTTCAATAGTGCGGCGGCCACGGGTAACAGCTTCTTCCGAAGGCTGGCCCCACTGGCCCTGACCCCCACCGCCGCCAGGCACTTGGGCGCCGCCCGGAAATCCACCGCCAAATATATCCTTCAGGATTTCGCCCATTTGGTCAGGTGGTATTTGTTTCCACACCACATTGCCGTTTTTGCCTCCAGCGCCACCTTTCAGGATCTCGCCAAGAATATCTTCCAGCGGATTGCCGCTGCCGCCTGTAGGTCCGGATGTATCAGGCCGGAGATCAGGCGGAGATCGGCATGGGCGATGGGGCAGGGCGCTGCTGTGGTGTTGGCATCGATCCGCCACCGCCAAAAATATCTTTGAGGATGTCGCCCAATCCCCCGCCTGCATCGCTGCTCGGCACCTGTGCCTGCGCGCTGCCGCCAAAGCCCTTGGCAAGCTTGCCCAGAACCAGTGTCGCGACAATCGGCAACAGTTTCTTCAAGATCGCGGCACCAATGCCAGATGTCGCAGAAAGCTGCTGCGCCACGCCACGGCTCACATCCTTGTCGCCGAAAATCTGCTTCAGGATGTCATCACCGGCAGGCTTTGCCCGCTCCAGCGAAACCGCATTGGGGTCGCCAAGCGATGCATCATAGCCGCCTGTAAAGATCGACTTCATGATGTCCTGCAAGCCTTCCGGTGATTGCGCATTGCGCCGCACGCCAGCGGCAACCACTGGTCCCAGCGCTTCGACTGCTGCTCGCGTCTGCTCTTCATTCAAGCCGAATTGCCGGCCGATTGCTGAAAGGTCCATTCTGTTTTCTCCTGTTAACGTCTGGCACCCAGCACATCGCGGAAAATCCGCTCCAGTGGGGGGCGTGTCTTGCGCCGCCTGCGCCGTGGTCGCGGCGTTCCATATCCGTAATAATAGCGCCGTCGGGTACGTCGCTGCCGGATGCCCATGCTCTTCATCGCACCCGACATCAGCCCCTTCATCAAAGCGGCGATGATCACACTCATGATGCCCCCACCAGCCGCATTGGTTCCACCAGTATCAGATGCCAACGTATTCGCATTGCTTGCAGCAAGTGCCGCCAGAACACTCGTGGCACTGATGGCTCCGATCTTGTCGAGTGCTGCACCTGCAGCTTTGGGTGCGATATCTCGCAATGCCGCTTGTGCGGCAACGGCAGAACCGTAAAGGTCTTTCAGGATCGCCGCACCATCTTCCAACGCTTCCGCACCCGTGGTTGCATCCACATCGTCTAGGCCGTCGCCGCCGTCTTCGAGCAGATCGAGCAACTGGTCGAAAGCATCAGGATCAGCCGCAGCCTTGTCTTTCAGTTTCTCGGCAATGGCTGGCGCAAGTGCAGAAACCGCCGCTCGTGCATCGCTTTCGGACAACCCCGCAGTCTTTCCCGCATTCGCAAAAAATCCGCCATTCTGGGCGGAAGAAAGTAAATCAGTAATTGCCATCGTCAACCAGCTCTCAATTCCAGGTCACCCACAATATGAAAGGCCATGGCTGCAGATGCAATCCCGAAAATCACTGATCCCACCGCAATTCCCGCCATGATGCCTTCGGCACCATGGCTCGCCCCCGCAATTGCCAAAGGTATGGTCCCGATGGTCGCCTTGCCCCAGTTGGTCCACGTCGAAAGCGCTGCGCGGCCAAGATTGTTGAAGGCAGCATTGGCTACAAACTGCGCACCCGCAAAGGCCCAGCTCACGGCCACAAAAGTGCAAAAGAACAGGATCAGTTCCTTGGTGCGGCCCGACGCCAGAAAAGCGTCTGAAAGCTGGTGACGAAGTGCAAAGAGCAGGGCCGATGTGATCAGCGTATAGACGGCTGAAAATGTCAGCCCGTCATAAAGTGCCTGGCGCACCCGTGTGAAGTTCCTGGCACCATAATTCTGCCCGATGATGGGGCCGACAGATCCCGAAAGCGCAAAGATAATTCCAAAGGCAACCGGCACAATCCGCCCGATGATCGCCGATGCCGCAACTGCCTCATTGCCAAAGGGCGAAACCGAATAGGTCGTATAGGCCGCAGCAAAGGGCGTTGCGAGTTGCGTCATTATGGATGGAAATGCAATCGCAAAAATCTCGCGAAAATCTCTTCTCAGCGCATTGAGGGTAAGCGGCCCGACGAAACGGTGCACATGCGCAACCCCATAAATCCCGGTAGCAAAAGAGCAAACATAGGCGATGACATTGGCCACCGCCGCACCCTGAATGCCAAGTCCGAACCAGAAGATCAGGATGGGGTCGAGAATGGCCGTGATGATGGCGGTCGACAATGTGATGTACATGGCGCGTTTGGGATCCCCAAGTCCGCGCAGGCAAAACGAACAATTGATCGCACCAGCCAGAAGCACAAAGCCGGGCGTCAGTGTCCAGATGAATTTCTTGGCCAGCACCAATGCCTCGCCACTGGCACCCAGCAGCGAAAGGATGGGCCCGGCAAACACCGCAACCGCAAGAGTATAGACAGCAGAAACCAACAGCGCGAACAGCAGCGTACTTGTCGCAAAATCGCGCGCCCGTTCAGGGTTTCGCGCACCAAGGTTGCGCGCCACCAGCGCCGCAGCGGCTATCCCGATGCCGATCCCCATCGAAAGGTTTGCAAAAGCGATCGTGCCCGCAAACCCGATGGCCGCCGTCACGTTCGTGTCATTGAGCAGGGACAGAAAATAGAGGTCAGCCAAGTCCACTGCAAACAATGCCATCAAGCCGATAGCGCCAGTCATCGTCATGACCACGACGTGGCGCATGATTGATCCGGTGACGAAGCGTGCTTGCGGAGGCGATGTCATGCGGGCGTCACGACACATCAAACCCGCGCGCCGCAGCCTCATCGCGCAGCAGCCCCGCATTGCGGAAATGATGCGCATGAAGCCCGGCAATGCGGGCACCTTCAACATTGGATTTCTTGTCGTCGATGAACCAGCATTCGGCTGGCTCCCGCCCCAGCTTGCGCAACAATCGCGTGAAGCTTTCTGGATCAGGTTTCTTTGTGTCGAATTCAAATGAGCAGAACCGCAGTGAGAAAAGCGGCTTCACCTCCGGCAGCAAGTCTTCGAGATGCAGTTTAACGATGGGACCATTGTTGGTATAAATCGCAAGCGCGGACTTGCGCGAAATTGCAGCCGCAATGTCGAATACATCTGCAATCGGTGTCATCGCCTCGCGCCGCGCCGCAATCCATTGCCCGCGCGTGATAGCATAACCAAGCCGTTGCCCGAATTCTTTCAGATAGTCCTCAGCATCAGGATAACCGCCGGCATCAGCGGCATCTTCAAACCCGGAATCCCAAATTGCCGCGCGCACATCCCGCGCTGTTGTCCCGGCCAACGCGGCAAGCGCGCGCAATCGCCGCCCGAGATCATAATGGCAAAGCACGTCATCCATGTCGAAAATGACAAGCGTCGGCAGCGCCATCACGCAGCCTTCGAGGCAGTGCCTCCAACTGTCAGTCCATTGATCCGTAACGTTGGCTGCCCGACACCGACTGGAACACCCTGGCCCTGCTTGCCGCACGTCCCGATGCCCTTGTCCAGTGCCATGTCATTGCCAACCATGCTGATGCGCTTCAGCGCTTCAGCACCGGAACCGATCAATGTCGCACCTTTCACAGGCCGCCCCAGCTTTCCGTTTTCGATGATGTAGGCTTCCGTCACAGTGAACACGAATTTGCCTGATGTGATGTCAACTTGCCCGCCGCCAAACGATTTGGCGTAAAGCCCGGTCTTCATTGATGCGAGGATTTCTTCTGGTGCGTATTTACCATTCAGCATGTAGGTATTGGTCATGCGCGGCATCGGCGCATGCGCATAGGATTGTCGCCGACCATTGCCGGTAGGTGCAACCCCCATCAGCCGGGCATTCAACCGGTCCTGCATCAGGCCCACAAGGATACCGTCTTCGATCAATGTGGTGCAGTTGGATGGCGTGCCTTCATCATCGATCGTGATCGAACCACGCCGGTTTGGAATTGTGCCGTCATCAACAATGGTCACACCTTCGGCCGCAATGCGATGTCCCATCAGCCCGGCAAACGCCGATGTTCCCTTGCGGTTGAAATCACCTTCAAGCCCGTGGCCAATCGCTTCGTGCAGCAAGATGCCGGGCCAACCCGGCCCCAGCAGCACATCCATTTCTCCAGCAGGAGCTGAATCTGAATCAAGCGCCACCAGCGCCTGCCGCAGCGCTTCTTGGGTGGCGGTCTTCCAGGCGTCTTCCGTCAGGTAATCACCAAACGCGCCGCGCCCGCCAAAGCCATCGCTGCCCTGGCCTTGCGTTTTCCCATTGTCGGTCACGACCCCAACATTGAATCGCATCAGCGGTCGCACATCCTTGTAAACCTGCCCGTCAGCGCGGAAGATCGAGACGGTTTGATAGTCAGTCGCAATCGAAGCCGAAACCTGCTTGACCTTGGGATCAAGCCCACGCGCAAACTGGTCCACTTTTTCCAGCAGCGCCACCTTGTCGGCAAACTCAACAGCTTCAGCCGGGTTCTTGTCGGCATAGAGACCTGTATTGGTGCGTGCAGGACTGCTTGCAACAACAGATGTCCCATGTCCCAAAATCGTATCGCATGTATCCGTAGCGCGCTTCAGTGCCGAAAGCGAAAGCTCAGTGGCATGCGCATAGGCCGTTGTCTCTCCCGCTATGGTGCGCAAGCCAAATCCTTGCGACTCGTCATAACTGGCTGAACGCAAGCGGCCGTCGTCATAGGAAAAGCCTTCGCTGATCCGGTGCTCGACGAACAGCTCGCCATCATCGGCTTTTGCCAGCGCGCGTTCCGCAACGCGCGACAACTCCTGTTCCGAAAGGTCAGTGGCAATTCGTGGCGTTTGGGTCATGGGAGCTCCGCATCAAACCTGTTAGATAGGTGATATCCGCCCGCAGCAAAAGTCCTGTGTCAGTTTGAGGGATTAAAGCTTGTCCAGCTCCGCCAGGGCCTTGGCAAATCCCTTCAGCGAAATCTTCAGCGGAAAGCCATTGCCAGGCCGGTCATAGAGATAAAACACGGCCTCGCCACCCTTCATGAACTTGGCAAGCGATTCTGGCGAGGCTTCACCAAACCCTTCGCACACGCGTGGCAGGCAACGGGTGAACGTCAGGCGATTGGGAAGCGCCGCCCCATCAATTTCAACCGGTATGCCGGTCGGCAGGTAAACCCCGATCGGTGCCATCACGCGCATCAGGACCGCTGGCTGGTCGCCCCGCTTCAATTTGCTGACAATAACCGAAATGCCAATATTTGGGTTCTTCTCGTCCTTGGCCGTCTGGATCATGCCGCAGGATTTTTGCCCTTCTGCGCCATCGGCACCCTTTGGCGCATCAGCACATTGCACTTCCCAGTCGCCATGCTTGGCAATCACCTGGGCCGGTGGCGCTTGCGGCTGACCCTGGGGTTGGGCTTGGGCAGGTTTTCCGGCCCGCGGTCCCAGCTTCAGCGCTGGGGGTGCTTCAGGAACCTGTTCTTGTGCTAAACCAGGTTCGATGCCGAACGATATCAGCAGCAATGCTGCTCCAAGGCCAATGGTCGCCGATCTGACAGTCACAAGGTGATTCCCTAAATTTTGCTTTCGATGCGGCTCATAATCCCCGTTTCCAGCCTTGACAAGCTGCCGGTGCGGGTGAACCTTGCCCGCAATTCCCAGCGAAATAAGGCGGAATTCCGGTTTCGACCGAGGTTATAAACTTCCCCGGCGGTCTTCCAATGACGTTTTGCCGCGCCGACTGGTGTTGCAGCCCGACACGGTTTATGGTTCACGGGGTGCAGAGATTCTGGCTTTTTTGGGGTGCAAGACCATTCCAGAAACAGCGGATGCGAGGGTAACACAATGAATTTGAAAGCAAAGTTGATCGGTAGTGCGGTTTTTGCGGCAGCCATTTTGGGCACTTCTGTGGCCGCATGGGCAGCCGCCGGGCAACCGGAAGCGTGGCAACTTGGTCTTCAGGACCCAGCAACGCCAGTTGCCGAGTACATCAATTGGTTCCACCACTATTTGCTGATTACAATTTCGCTCATCACGGCATTCGTCTTGGCCCTGCTCATTTACGTGATGGTGAAGTTCAACGCCAAGGCCAATCCTGTTCCGTCAAAAACCACGCACCATGTTGGAATCGAAGTCGCGTGGACCGTCATACCGGTTCTCATTCTCGTCGCCATCGCCATTCCGTCCTTCCGCTTGCTCTATTTGCAACGCGACATTCCGGCCGCTGACATGACGCTCAAGGTCATCGGCAATCCTGGCTGGAACTGGACTTACCAATATCCGGACCTGGGCGTCGATGCCAACAAGGAACCGATTGTCAGCTTCACCGCACAGCTCCTGCCGGAGGCCGATGCCAAGGCAAAGAACGTCCCCTATCTTCTGGCCACTGACACGCCGGTTTTTGTACCCGTGAACAAGGTGGTGAAACTCATTGTCACCTCAGATCCGGGCGGCATGATTCACTCCTGGACCATTCCTTCATTCGGTCTCAAGATTGACGCCATTCCTGGCCGGCTTAACGAAGACTGGTTCCAGGCCACCAAGGAAGGCGTTTATTACGGCCAGTGCTCGGAGCTCTGCGGCGTGAACCACGCCTTCATGCCGATTGAAGTCCATGTCGTATCCCAGCCCGACTACGACGCCTGGGTCGCAAAAGTGAAGACCGCTGGCATAGAGGCCGCGCGCGACTTCATGGAAGCGCGCATCAAGGCGAAGACCACCAACAACGTCGCATCGAACTGATCAGAATTCGCGAGGCATAAGAATATGGCACACGCTCACGCCGCTCACGACCACCACGAAGACCATCCAACAGGTCTGAAGCGCTATCTTTACTCCACCAACCACAAGGACATCGGCACGATGTATTTGTGGTTTGCCATCGTCGCCGGCATCATTGGCGGTCTTTTGTCCGTTCTCATCCGCATGGAACTTGCCGAACCCGGCGTCCAGATTTTCCACGGCCTTGCGCAAATGATGTATGGCGCAGAACCGACAGACGACGGTGCTGCCCGCCATATGTATAACGCGTTTGTCACAGCCCATGCCCTGATCATGATCTTCTTCATGGTCATGCCTGCCATGATTGGAGGCTTCGGCAATTGGTTCGTGCCGCTCATGATCGGTGCCCCCGACATGGCTTTCCCGCGCATGAACAATATTTCTTTCTGGTTGCTGATTCCGGCTTTCGGCCTCTTGCTCATTTCCATGTTTGTACCCGGCAATGGTGCCTATTACGGCTTCGGCGGCGGCTGGACGGCCTATCCGCCACTGTCAACGGTTCATCATGCCGGCCCCGCAATGGATTTTGCGATCCTTTCGCTTCACCTTGCCGGTGCGTCTTCCATCCTCGGCGCAATTAATTTCATTACGACGATCTTCAACATGCGCGCCCCCGGCATGACGCTGCATCGCATGCCGCTCTTTGTCTGGTCGGTACTTGTGACTGTCTTCTTGCTGCTCTTGTCGCTGCCGGTGCTTGCCGGTGCCATCACCATGCTGCTGACGGATCGCAACTTCGACACCGCCTTCTTCAAGCCCGACCGTGGCGGCGACCCGATCCTGTTCCAGCATCTTTTCTGGTTCTTCGGTCACCCTGAAGTTTACATTCTTATTCTTCCAGGCTTTGGCATCATTTCACAAATCGTGTCGACCTTCTCCAAGAAGCCGGTCTTCGGTTATCTCGGCATGGCCTATGCGATGGTGGCGATTGGCGTTGTTGGTTTCGTGGTCTGGGCCCATCATATGTACACCGTCGGTCTCGATGCCGACACGCAAGCCTATTTCGTCGCTGCGACAATGATCATTGCAGTGCCGACAGGCGTCAAGATTTTCTCCTGGATCGCAACCATGTGGGGCGGCTCAATCGAGTTCAAGGCACCAATGGTCTGGGCCATCGGTTTCATCTTCCTCTTCACGGTTGGCGGCGTGACTGGCGTGGTACTTGCAAATGCCGGGGTCGATCGGTCACTGCAGGACACCTATTATGTGGTTGCGCATTTCCACTACGTGCTTTCGCTGGGTGCCGTATTCGCCATCTTCGCGGGCTGGTACTATTGGTTCCCCAAGATCACCGGCTACATGTACAGCGATTTCATCGCCAAGCTGCACTTCTGGGTCACCTTTGTCGGTGTCAACCTGGTCTTCTTCCCGCAGCATTTCTTGGGCCTCGCTGGCATGCCTCGCCGGTACATCGACTATCCAGAAGTCTTTGTCGATTGGAACAGGATATCAACCTACGGCTCGTACATCTCGTCAGTCGGCGTATTGATTTTCCTCTATGGCATGTTCTCTGCCTACGCCAAGAAAGTGCCGGCAGCGGACAATCCATGGGGTGAGGGCGCAACCTCTCTCGAATGGACTTTGCCTTCTCCACCTCCATTCCACCAGTTCTCAACGCTTCCGGTGATCAAGGGAACTGGCCACTGAGGCAGCGATGAGCAATATCGAGACATCCGCCAACAGCGTGAGCCTTGCCCAGGAAGGGCAGGGCTCTGCGGCTGATTATTGGGCGCTCTTGAAGCCGCGCGTGATGTCGCTTGTGATCTTCACGGCCATTGTCGGCCTTGTTGCAGCGCCGGGAGAAATTCATCCTTGGCTGGGCTTCGTCGCCATTCTTTGCATTGCTGCCGGTGCAGGCGCATCTGGTGCGCTCAATATGTGGTACGACGCGGACATTGATGCCGTGATGAAACGCACCGCATCTCGTCCCGTGCCATCAGGTGCCATTCAGCCTGGTGAAGCCTTGGGATTCGGGCTCGCACTAGCCATCGGCTCTGTATTGGTCCTCGGATTGATCGTCAATCTGGCCTCGGCAGCTCTATTGGCTTTTACGATATTCTTCTACGTTGTCATTTACACAATGTGGCTGAAGCGTTCGACACCGCAGAACATTGTGATCGGTGGTGCCGCTGGTGCCTTCCCGCCGATGGTTGCCTGGTCTGCGGTAACCGGTGGTATCGATCTTGGATCAATCGCACTTTTCTTGTTGATCTTCATGTGGACCCCGCCGCACTTTTGGGCGCTCGCTCTCTTCCGCGAAGGCGACTACGAAAAGGCAGGCGTGCCCATGTTGCCCAATGTTGCGGGCCGCGCCGAAACCAAGAAGCAGATTTTTATCTATGCGCTTCTGCTCGCCCCCGTCACCACGCTTCCGCTTCTCACCGGAACCGCAGGTTATCTCTACGCCGCTGTTGCACCACTTCTCACCATCAAATTCATCTTCGATGCCTGGCAGGTTTATCGCGCACCCAAGCGCACCGTTGAAGACCGCTTTGCCAAGAAACTTTTCGGCTTCTCGATCATCTGGCTGTTTGCAATCTTTGCCTTGATCCTGATTGAACGCATCTTCCACATTCCTCTTGCACCAACGATATTCTGATGAACGACAACCAGAAACCCTTGGCTTTTTCGCCGGAAGACTTGGCCCGCCGCCGCAGGCGCAGCGTCATGATGGGCCTTTTTCTTGCAGGACTCATGCTGTTGTTTTACGTCACCACAATCGTTCGTGTTGTCAGCCCGCATGGATGACCTGAGATGAACGTTCTGCAGACCGAACATGGGAAAAAGAACCAGCGCACTGCTCTGATGGCAGGCAGCGTTGCCTTGGGCATGCTTGGCCTCGCATATGCAGCTGTCCCGCTCTACGCGCTTTTCTGCAAGGTGACAGGTTTTGCCGGCACAACCCAGGTCGCGACATCTGCTCCAGCAACTGCAAGAGATGCAACCATCGTCATCCAGTTCGACGCCAACACCTCAAGTGATCTTGGCTGGACCTTTCAGCCAGCCCAGCACAGCATCGAAGTCAAAGTTGGTGAAGTGGCACTCGCCTTTTATGATGCCACCAATAATACCGGCA
The DNA here is from genome assembly GCA_963738595.1 of uncultured Alphaproteobacteria bacterium. Taxonomy (GTDB): domain Bacteria; phylum Pseudomonadota; class Alphaproteobacteria; order Rhizobiales; family Aestuariivirgaceae; genus Aestuariivirga. Next base: position 298,086 of record CAVTXF010000013.1, on the reverse strand, counting down.
ACACCGTAACTGGCACTGCCGTCTTCAACGTAACGCCCGCTGCGGCAGGTGGCTATTTCAACAAGATCGAATGTTTCTGCTTCACCGAGCAGACGCTGAAGGCCGGTGAGAGGGTTTCCATGCCGGTCCAGTTTTTCGTCGATCCCGCAATGCTCGACAATCCCGATGCAGCGGGCATCAAGGAAATCACCTTGTCCTACACATTTTATCCAGCCCAGCAGAAAACCGCTGCTGTGAAAACGAACTGAGGAGACGCGCCATGGCCGACGCACATGCAAAGAACCACGACTATCATCTGGTGGACCCGTCACCATGGCCGATTGTGGGCGCAGTATCAGCCTTTATCCTGGCCGTCGGCGCCGTCATCTGGATGCACAACCACGCCAATCCCTGGACCATGATCATCGGCTTCGCGCTGGTGTTCTACACCATGTTCATGTGGTGGCGTGACATCGTCAACGAAGCCCACAAAGGTGATCACACGCCAGTCGTCAGCCTGCATTTGCGCTACGGCATGCTCATGTTCATCGCCTCCGAAGTGATGTTCTTCGTCGCCTGGTTCTGGGCCTATTTCGACGCGTCGCTGTTTTCGGGAGAAGCCATCCAGGAAGCGCGCAGCCTCGCAACAGGTGGCGTCTGGCCGCCTGCACCTGTTGTGGACGGCGTTGTCCACCACACGCCGATCTTTGACCCGTGGCATCTCCCGCTGGTCAACACCCTGATCCTTCTCACCTCAGGAACAACTGTCACCTGGGCGCATCACGCCTTGCTGAACAACGACCGCAAGGGCTTGATCTGGGGCCTCGTGCTCACCATCGTGCTGGGTGCACTCTTCACTTGCGTCCAGGCCTATGAATATGGCCATGCGCTGTTTAACTTTTACGGCGGCGACATCTATTCATCGACCTTCTTCATGGCCACTGGCTTCCACGGTTTCCATGTTCTGATCGGAACCATCTTCCTGATTGTCTGCCTGTTCCGCGCCTTGAAAGGCCACTTCACCCCGCAACAGCACTTCGGCTTCGAAGCCGCAGCCTGGTACTGGCACTTCGTTGACGTCGTCTGGCTCTTCCTCTTCGCCTGCATCTATGTCTGGGGATCAGTCGGCGCTGTTATTCCGCAACATTGATGGAAAATCACTATCCCCCGCTATCGCCGATCTCGACCGGGATAGCGGGGAAGTGTCCGCGCTGCGGGCGTGGCAAGCTTTTTTCGGGCTATCTCACGGTAGCCAAATCCTGCGCCTCCTGCGGCCTTGATTATTCCTTCGCTGACACAGGCGATGGCGCTGCCTGGTTCGTCATGCTCTTCGCCTGCGTGGTCGGCGTGGGGTCAATCCTCGGCATCGAAGTCGCCTATTCCCCACCCTGGTGGGTCCACATGCTGATTGCGATTCCCGTCCTTGTCATCATGCCCATCATTCTTCTGCGGCCCATGAAAGGTGTGCTTCTCGCACAGCAATGGAAAACCGGCGCTCGCCCGGACGACCTGCTGTGAAAAACGCGCCCGTTCTGATAGCTGCAGCGATTGCCCTTGCAATCCTCGTGTGGCTCGGAACCTGGCAAGTCTCAAGACTGCATGAAAAGACGGCGCAAATTGCAGCAATCGAGGCACAAATCGCGGCAGCCGCAGTGGCGTTGCCAGAACAAACTTCAGAACAAGCCAAAGACTACCTCAAGGTGCGCGTCGAAGGGTCTTACATTTCGGTTTCAGATGTGAAGAAACTGACATCGCATGATGGTGGTCCCGGCTACGAGATCATCACGCCATTTCTGACGAAAGACAACACCGTGGTTCTCGTTGATCGCGGTTCAATTGCCGAGGGACAAACAGTCACCTCGCCGCAGGGTCCGCAGGTCCTCACTGGCCTCCTGCGCCTGCACAATCGCGGCCAGGGATTTTTTGATCCTGAAAATGACACCGACAAGGGCCTGTGGTTCTGGTGGGATATTCCGGCCATGCAGGCCGCTGCCAATGCCCCGGTCGATGCCAGAATGTCGCCCTACATCCTCCAGCTCTTGCCAGATCCTGCGCTTGCAACGCCGCCTTATCCAGCCGTGCCAAAGGCCGAGTTGCGCAACAATCACCTCGGTTATGCCATCACCTGGTACGGCCTCGCCGCAGCTCTGCTGGCAGTCACCTGGGCCTTCTTGCGCAAGCGAAAGCAAAACGATAGGTGAAAAGCCACAAGACCGAATGTTCCTACACTCCTCTCCCTTCAGCGAGCAGGTGCGGGAAGAGAAGAAACGAGCACTGATGAAATATATTTCCACTCGCGGTCAAGCGCCGTCACTCTCCTTCGAAGATGCAATGCTGTCGGGCCTTGCGCGCGATGGCGGGCTTTACGTGCCTGAATCCTGGCCCGCTTTTTCAACCGATGAACTGAAGTCCCTGCGCGGCCGCCCCTATGCCGACGTGGCACTGGCCACCATCCGCAAATTCACCACCAATGAAATCCCCGAAGCTGACCTCAGCCGCATGATTGCGGAAGCCTATGCCACCTTTGCCCACCTCGCCACAGTCCCGCTGAAACAGCTCAACGCCAATCTCTTCCTGCTCGAATTGTTCCACGGTCCCACCATCGCCTTCAAAGATGTGGCGATGCAACTTCTCGCGCGCATGATGGATTGGTCCCTGACCCGCAAAAAACGCAAGGCAACCATCATCGGCGCAACCTCTGGCGATACCGGCGGTGCCGCTGTCGAAGCCTTCCGCCATTCGAAGAACTCCGATCTGTTTATCCTCCATCCGCATGGTCGCGTGTCAGACGTCCAACGTCGCCAGATGACCACGGTCCAGCAGTCGAACATTCACAATTTAGCCATTGAAGGCACGTTTGACGATTGCCAGGCGATTGTGAAAACCCTGTTCAACGATCTCGCCTTCCGTGATGAGGTGGGCCTCGCTGGAGTAAACTCCATCAACTGGGCCCGCGTCATGGCTCAGATTCCCTACTATATCTACGCAGGCCTTGCCTTGGGCGCACCCGACCGCGCCGTTTCTTTCACCGTTCCCACCGGCAACTTCGGCAACATCTTCGCGGGCTACGGTGCCAAGCGCATGGGCTTGGCCGTGGACCGCCTGGTCATTGCAACAAACGCCAATGACATCCTCGACCGCACCATCAAATCTGGCCGCTACGAAGTCACCGGCGTACACGCCACCTCAAGCCCGTCGATGGACATTCAGGTCTCCAGCAACTTTGAACGCCTCGTCTTTCTGGCCAACAACGGCGATTCCGCCGCTGTGCGCAGCCACATGGAAAGCCTTCGGCAATCAGGTTCGTTTACCCTTACGAGTTCCGCACTCGACGCCATGCGCCATGAATTCGACAGTGCCATGGTTGACGAAGCAACCTGCCACACCAATATGAAATACGTCCTGGAGAAAACCGGCGAATTGATCGACACCCATACCGCTGTAGGTGTGGCGGTGGCGCTTGCGCAACCTTCAATATCACCAATGATTGCCTTGGCAACCGCTCATCCCGCCAAGTTCCCGGATGCCGTTGCCGAAGCCACTGGAATAAGGCCAGATTTACCCAAGCGCTTGAAACACTTGCTGGCAGCAACAGAAAGTTTCACAGTGCTGGATAACAGTGCCGGGGCGGTCAAGGCCCATATTCTAACCGAATTTCAAAACGGGCGCTGATCGGAGTAAACGGGAGTAGGTATGACAGTAGAAATCACACGGTTATCCAACGGTCTGCATGTCATCACCCACGCCATGCCGTCGCTTGAAACCGTGGCCCTTGGAATTTGGGTCAAGGCCGGTGCCCGCGACGAGCGGCCGGAAGAAAATGGCATCGCCCATTTCCTCGAACATATGGCCTTCAAGGGAACGGCCAGTCGCTCGGCCCAGGACATCGCCGAAGAGATCGAAAGTGCAGGCGGCGAAATCAACGCCGCCACGGGCATGGAAACCACCACCTATTACGCCCGCGTCCTCAAGGATGACTGGGCTCTGGCACTCGATATCCTCGCCGATATTTTCAACAATTCAGCGTATGATACCGAGGAGCTCGAGCGCGAGCGCGAAGTGATCCTGCAGGAAATCGCCGCCGCCAAAGACCAGCCCGATGACCTCGTGTTCGACCTGGCGCAAGCTGCGTGCTATGGCGATCATCCGCTCGGACGTTCAATCCTGGGTCCGGAGGAAATCGTGTCCCAGGTCGACCGCGACCAGATCCTCAACTGGCGCAATCGCAATTATTGGGCTTCACGCATCGTCGTCTGTGCGGCCGGGAATATCGACCACAAACAATTTGTCGCCGAAACCGAAAAGCTCTTTGGCCACCTCGAGCAGGGCCATGCCCCGCAACGCCAGCCACCCACATTCGTCTCGCAGTCGCAGCTGGAACAAAAACCTCTCGACCAGACCCACATCGTCCTGTCCTTCCCGGCACCGAATTACCGTGACCCGCGCATCTATCATCTGCAGGTCCTCTCCAGCATCCTGGGTGGCGGCATGTCGTCTCGCCTCTTCCAGGAAGTGCGTGAAAAACGCGGCCTTTGCTATTCCGTTTTTGCCTTTGGCACAGCCTACGAAGATGTTGGCCAACTCGGCATCTATGCCGCTACCTCGCCTGACAATACCGAAGAACTGATTGACGTCTCGGCTGATGTCATGTTGTCCATGGGCCGCGAAGTGTTGGAAAAGGAAGTGGCAAGGGCCAAGGCCCAGCTGAAAACCAGTCTGGTGATGAACCTCGAAAACGCCTCGTCGCGCGCCGACCAGATCGCCCGCCAATTTCTTGCCTTTAACGAAATCCCCGACATGGCCCAGCTGCTCAGCCGCATCAATGCTGTCACGGCAGACGATGTCGTTGATCTCGCCAAATCGATTTTCAGTTCAAAGGCACCCTCCCTCAGTGCTGTCGGCCAGCTCTCCAAGCTCGCCAGCCATTCTGCCATAGCCAGCCGGTTCAAGCCGGCTTAGGGTCTGTGGCATGAAGCTCCTCTCAAGCTGGCTGGCACCCGAAAGAGACGTTGGTCTGTCCGGCGAGAATGTGCGCCTGCGACCAGCCACCATGGATGATTTCGATGCCTGGTCTGCCTTGCGTCGGCAGAGCCGCGCATTTCTCGAGCCTTGGGAACCCAAGTGGGAAGACCGCGAATTGACTCGCGCATCATTCCGCGAACGACTCCGCCGCATCAACCAGTTGTGGGAAGAAGACGCAACCTATTCGTTCCTTATCTTCAACAACACATCTGCTTTGCTCGGCGGCATCAATCTGTCCAACGTCCGCCGTGGCGTCGCCCAAACGGGCTCACTGGGGTACTGGATTGGCGAACCCTATCGCCGTCAGGGCCATATGCGAGAAACGCTTCAGGTGATTACATGTTACGCATTTTTCGATCTCGGCCTGCACCGTCTCGAAGCTGCCTGCCTGCCGCGCAACGAAGCCTCGATCAACCTTTTGCGTTCGAGCAGCTTCAAACCCGAAGGCCTCGCCCGCGAATACCTGAAAATCGCCGGAAAATGGGAAGACCACCTGCTCTTCGCCAAACTGGCAAGTGATTCATAAAAAATCGGCAGTGCGAGTTTTGCACTGCCGACAATTGATCGCTTCGTTGATCATCAAGGCGCGGCAGTAAATACCAGTCCCTGACCCGGACTTATTCCCCAGAGGCGAGGTGTTGCTCCGCCAGTAAAGCGCAAGCGCGTCATGAAGGGATAAGCAAGTCCTGCGTTTTGTGGTGCAGCAGTCCAACTCGTCCCGCCATTCGTCGAAACCCAAACGCCAGTTTGCTGTGTCGGCAGGCTGAGACCGCCAGACATCAGCGCCGTCGAGTTTCCAACCACCAGCAGATTGGCATTCGCAGGCGACACAGCAATGGTGCGGGCATAATTCATGCCACGCGCTGCCGCTGCTGGTAAAGTCGCAACCTTTGTCCATGCCGCTCCGCCATTGATAGTCTTGTAAAGTCCGGCATTGGCTTCATTGGCTGCAAGATTTGGAATTATCACAGTCATCCATGCGATCTGGTTATTGGTCGGGTGAAACGCAAAATCCGTGACTCCACGATATTTGGTATATGTGCCGGCAATGTCTTGCCCGTCTGTCCACCAATTGTTGACAGCCGTACCAGTCCAGCCCGGCGTCCATTTTGTAAATGAGGTACCCCCGTTGTTCGACCAGCACACGCCTGCGCCACCGCCTGCAAGCATCTGCGTTCCGCTGAGTGACATGACCATGAGTCCGCCATCACAAGGCGTCACCACGTGTGTCCATGTGCTCGACCCATTCTCAAGTTTAAACAGCTTGCGGTTGGCAATCGCCCACAGCCTCCGCGTTGCCGCAGTTGGCGCTTGCACCAGCAAATCGGTGATCGCGTTATTGTTGGCAAGTGTTGACGCATTGAGGTTGTTGGTCACATCAACCCAGTTCGCACCAGAATCAGTCGATTTTCCGATCTTGTAGAATCCCGGAATTGACATCGCCGATGGCACCAGCATGTGCTGAATGCACCGACCACACTGTTCCGGCAGTACTTGGATCATGCGCAATGGCTGTGGCGTTACCGCCATAACCTTTCCAGCCTCCATTCCAATTGGAATCGGGATAGTTGGGGGCAGGTGATTTTGGTCCGTTGCAATCAATCCAGCTTGGAGTGGCAAATGTTGGTCCGGCACCCTGCGTACGCCAGCAACCCATGTCGAAATACCCGGTATACATCACGTTCGCATTGATCGGGCTGCGAACCAGAACACTGCCGACTGCATTATCAATTTTTCGCGACACGTAGCTTGTCGGAACGCTCGTCGTGGCATTGGTGTGCTGCTGATTGAACAGATGTCCACCATCGGTGGTCTTGTAGGCAAACTGTGCATCAGTCCACCATAATGTCGTATCATTGACTGGCGTGACGGAATGCAAATACCCGTTCAGCGAGGCACCCGGCCCATTGGCAGCCCCATGCCAGCCACGGCCCCAGGCCGCAAATTCTGTGTCAGTCGTTACACGGCTCCAGAAACCTGTCGCCGTCGAGAATTGCCAGACGCCATTTTCGCCAGTGTCCCAAGGATGTTGCCTGCGCAAATCAATGACGCGCACAGTGCCGGTTGACAGCGGCCAGATCTGGCCAGTCTGTTCACCTGATTGCCACTGCAGATCGTTGCCAACACCAGTCGTTCCGTCACTCATCCATAATTCGCCATCAATGGTCCAGGGGTTGGGATTGTCAGGGTTTGCAGTGACAGTGGCCCAAACCTTGTTGGTGTTGGCCTTGTCGAATTTTACATCTTCGATGTAGGCCCAGGTACCAGCACTGATCGAATCTGATTGTTGAAGTTCAGGTAAACCAGAAGAAATCCAGATCGGATTAAAGCTCAATCCACCGTCTGTGGATTTGAATGCGCGGTTGGGAGCTTGTACCGGAAAATTTGAGATTGGGGCCACATCCGGTAAATCGGGACGCTGCTGAAATCGCTATGATTGTATTGGCGTTGCCGGGCTGCACGCGGATGGCCATGATATTTGCATTGGCCGGAAGCCCCGTTGTTGCAAGTTCAGTCCAGTTCGCACCGTTGTCGGTCGACTTGTAAAAATGCGGCCCCGCATCACACCAGCTGTCAATTCCGGCAGCAAAGACTGTGGTCGCTGTCGCAGTCCCGGAACTGGCCGGGCTGATGGCGGTTATCAAGCGGTTGAGAATTCCAGTGCTGCCATTGACCGACGCACGTGTGAACGTGCACGCACCGACAGGCGAAGTCGCGCAGTTCGTGCTGCGGTAAATCCCTTCGCCCGTCCCAAGATAAACTGTGCCGTCAATTGTTGGGTGGAACGCCACCGCATCCACATGGGTGGTACTCAACCCTTTTGAAACCGAGCCCAGATTGGTCCAGTTTGTGCCCCCGTTTGTCGAACGGTAAACCCCGCCAAGATCAGACGGAACGATGACGCTTCCACCCGGGCTAACCGCTGCTCCTGCAAACGCGCCACCACCGCCGGGACCCGATGATGTCCACGAAAGAGCGGCTTGGGCGGCACTTGGCAGAGCCAACGAGGCGGCCAACAAGAACGTTAGTTTTTTGAGCATTGCGATTCTCCCGAATTATTGCTTTTTGCGTGTTGCAGGAATCTGTCGCCGGAGCGGTTGGTATCACAAAAGCGAAGTGGTACAAATAAAAACAACTGATAATTGTAGTATTCAAGGCTGATTCGCCAGCCATCAAATATTCGCTTGCGAAAACGTCATTTCGGTATCGCCTCGCTTTCAGGCCATGGCAGTTGCTAAATGAGGCATTGATTCGATAGGTCTTCCGGCGTGCGCCAAGTCTGGACTTTGATACTGCTGTTCATCGCCTTTGCGGCCGTCGCGCGCGCCGAGCCGGTCTTTGACCTGAAGGACCTCAACGGCAAAACCCTTCTCAACAAACCATTCCATGGGTCTGTCCAGGCAACGCAATCGGCAATTGCGGTTGAGGTGCCAGCGGGACCAGGCAAGGTCATTGGCCTTGATCTCGATGCAGCGGGAAGCGGACCGGAATTTTTCTGGTCACTTTACACCTTGACCAATTCAACCGCCAACGCGCGTGATACATTCTTCGTCTTCCCGCATCGCGGTTTCCCCGGTTCTGGTCTGTTCCAGCCGGCCCCAACTGGTTCTCTCCTACTGACGGCCGCGCAGAAAAGTGGTGACAAAGCCATGCTCAAGGGCCTGGTTCCGTTGCTGGGGCCGGCAGAGGATGTTTTTCCCGCCCACCTCGAACCGGGCCAAGTCGTTACCTTTGCATTCCAGGGTGTCGAGCCTTTGCCCGATGCCGAAATCTGGGCAGCCGACGCCTATGGCAAAAGGCAAGCGCAGTTGACTGGCCTGCAGGGCGCAGTTGCCGGCATGGCATCACTCCTCACGCTTGGCTTCCTTGTCCTTGCCGCATCCCGCCGCACTGGCATTGCCTATGCCTGTTCCGGTTTTGCAGCAGCGGCATTCTTGTTTGTCATGCATGAGCTGGGTTTCATTCACGCCATGCTCGGCTCGCCTTATCCTTTTGGCCTGAGCCAGAATACCCTGCGTGCAATCGTCGAAACCCTTCTCTTTGCGGGGTTTGTGTCTGCACTTTATGGCTTGCGCATTGTTACTCGCGCGCTTCCAATGCTTTTCTTTGGCGCATGGGTTCTCGGCGCGCTTGCGATTGCAAATATGGTCTACGCATTTTTCGATGCACCTGTGGCCATGGGCTTTGCCCGCATCGCAATAGCCTTTGTGACATTGGAAGGTGCAGTGCTGTTGTTTCAGGCCCACCGGGCCAGGGAACCGATTGCAATAAGTGCACTGCCGCTGTGGTTCTTCATTCTCGCCTGGGTGATTTTCGCGGCCTACGCCTGTTTTGCCCGCTCGGCCCTTCCCCAACTGTCGATGTTCATGCTGCTTGGCCTTTGCGGCACACTTGCCGCAATGGGCTATGTCTTGCTGCAGAACCTGTTTGAACGCATGGACTATGACGCCGACATGGCGGCTTCATCCACTGAACGCTCAAGCCTCGCCCTCGCAAGTGCTGATCACTTCGTCTGGGAATGGCGCCCGCAGCACGAAAAAATCGCGATGGATCAGGATCTGGCGCGCCAGCTTGGCTATCGTGGCCCCGATCTCGAAGACACAACGCAATTGCATTTTTTCCAGCGCGTACACCCGGAAGACCTGCCTGACCTGCTGGAGCAATCTGGTGCAGTGGCAGCAGGTGTTGCGAGGCTCATCGAATGCGAATTGCGCCTTAACAGCGCCGATGGCAGCTATCGTTGGTTTGCATTGAAGGCCCGCGCCCATGTTGATGAAGTCCTGGGCGACCTGGTTTGCCTCGGAACCTTGACAGATATCACCAAGACAAAAAATATCGAGCAACGCTTGCAGGAAGATGCCGTGCACGATCCGGTAAGTGGCCTGCCAAGCCGTGCGCTGTTCTTGGATCGCTTGCAACGCTCGCTCGCCAATCGCGCCGCCCCGCCGGTTCGCGTGCTCATCCTTGATGTTGACCGCTTCAAAACTTTTAACGATGGTTATGGCCCCGACATTGGCGATCATCTGCTGATGATCATGGCGCGCCGCATTCAGGATCAGTTGGGCCCCGAAGATTCCGCAACGCGTCTCACCGGCAGCCAGTTCGCCATCGTCTTCAACGAACCACAACATGGGCACGAAGATGCCTATGCGAGAGCCTTGATGCTCAATCTGGCGGCTCCCATCATGCTCAGCAATCAGGAAGTGGTGCTTTCAGTTTCTGGCGGGCTGTCAATGCGTGGCCTCCCCGGCGTACCGGCGGATGAATTGCTGGCCCAGGCAACCAGCGCACTCCATACTGCAAAGGCCCAAGGCCTCGGCGCGCTGGCGATCTATGACTATGGCATGCGCAACGAACGCGTGGCCCAGGTCGCCCTCGAATCCGAACTGCGCATTGCCCTCACGCGCGGCGAAATTGAAGTGCACTACCAGCCAATCGTCAATCTGGCCGATGGATCAACGGCAGGTTTCGAAGCTCTGGCCCGCTGGCGTCACCCCAATCTGGGATTGGTGGCACCCGAACAGTTCATCAAGGCGGCAGAGGAAGCAGGCCTCATCAGCGAAATTGGCGCAATCATCATGGCCGATGCCGCGCGTCAACTTGGTATCTGGCAGCGCACGATCGCCCGCAATCGCAAGGTCTTTGTGACCGTCAATGCCTCGCCAACCCAGCTTCTTGAAAAAGACTTCCTGCCGACCATCCAGCACATCATGCAGCGCGAAGTGCTTCATCCGGGCAGTCTCAAGATCGAAGTGACCGAAGCTGTCATCATGCGTTACAGCGACCGCATCCTGTCCTTGTTCGGCGCACTCCGGCAAATGGGCGTCGGCCTCGCCTGTGATGATTTCGGCACCGGCTTCTCGTCGCTGTCAACCTTGCGCAACCTGCCTTTCGATACGCTCAAGCTCGACCGCAGCTTCATCACAACCGGCAAGGACGAAGACCGCGCCGCTCACGTCATTCGCACCGTCCTGGATCTGGCCCACGGATTGGGCATGAATGTGGTCTGTGAAGGCATCGAGTCATTGGAGCAAGCTGAACGCCTGACCGAAATGGGCTGCGACTACGGCCAGGGCTTCCACTTCGGCGCAGCTGCTGTGGCACGGCAGGTTGAAAACCTGATTGGCATTGCGCCGATCAAACCTGCTGAGCCCTACAGGCCAATTGCTGAACCTGTAAGGCCAAATCTCGCAGAGACAGCCCTCGCAACGATTTCAGCGGCAACAACGCGTCCGGAAGAGTTGCCATCAATCTACGCCGTCGCCAATCCTGACGCGCCTCCACTGCCACCCGCCGCAGGCCCGGTCTTGACACTGGCGCCACAACGCAAACGCAAGACAGTGAAAAAGAAATCAGCGAAGCGGAAGAAGCGATAGTCTGCGTCACCCGTGCCCGATGTCATTCGACAACATGCGCGGATCAACGCCAAGTTTTTTCAGTGCAGCTGCATACTTCTTGTCAAGGCCATCTGAAAAAATAAGGTCGTCATCGGCGTCGCAATGGAGCCAGCCGTTGTTTTGTATCTCACTCTCGAGCTGCCCTGGCGCCCAGCCTGAATAACCCAGCGCCACCAGCCTCTGCATCGGCCCGTGGCCTTCTGCTATGGCAGCGAGAATGTCGGTCGTCGCCGTCAGCACGTAACCACCGCTGATCTTCAGGCTGCTGCCATCAACAGCGTAATCATTGCTGTGCAGGACAAATCCGCGAAACTGGTCAACCGGACCGCCCAATCGGACCGGAAGCAGCAACACATCCGGATCGACAGACTCCAGGCCACCTTTCAATTCCACCTTTTCCAGCATGTCGGAAAAGAACATCAGGGGAGCGGCCTTGTTGATGATCAGCCCCATGGCTCCCTGCTTGCTGTGTGCGCACATGAACACCAGCGACCGCGTGAAATGCCCACCCTGCAAGCTGGGCATCGCAATCAGCAATTTTCCCTCAAGTGAGGTAAACGTGGTCATGACACCGATCATAAACCTTTCAACACGGGAAAGAAAAGTGATTGTGACTGGCTTGTGATCGGCGCGTCAACTAAACGTGGCGCATGAACCGCCGCCAATGTCTTGCCTTTTTAGCAGCAACTGGAATGCTTTCGCGCCAGGCTGCGGCTGCCACGCAATGGCAATACCGGATTCTGCGCGGGGGATTCGATGGCAAATTTCACCGCATCGGCCTCGAACTGACATTGGCCAAAGGCTGGAAAACCTATTGGCGCGTGCCGGGCGATGGCGGCGTTCCGCCAACGATCACCATGACGGGCGACAATATTGCAGCGGTCAATGTCCTTCTGCCTGCACCAACCCGCTACCGCGACCAGAGCGGCGAAAGCATCGGCTACAAGGAGACAGTTGTCTTTGCCATCGACATCGAGCCAGTTGATCCCGCAAGACCAGTTTCAGGAAAGTTGGACGGGTTTCTCGGAGTGTGCGAAAAAGTATGCATACCGGTGCAATTTTCTGAACTGCTCGCACTCGCACCAAACGATTCGGAAACGGACGCACCAATCCTGAACGCGTGGCGCAAAAAAGTTCCGCAAATGTCCACTGATCCGTTTCCGTTGGGAATGGCAAGGGCAATGGAAAATCCGCTTGGCCTTGCCGTGGGCCTTGCCGCTCCTGTTGATGAAATCTTTGTCGAGCCGATGGATGGCCTTCCACTGTACTTTCGCAAGCCGCAATTCGCTGTTGGCAAGCCAGAAGCTGTCATCGAAGTTGCCGGCGCAAAATCCTCCGCGGACCTTCGCGGCCGCAAACTGCGCTTCACATCAGTCACCAGAACTGTGGCACTTGAGCAGGTGATCGCGGTCGTCTAGATAAGCCTCCTGAACAAGGAGATCACGATGATCAAGATTGGCGAAAAATTACCCGAAACGGAATTTCTGACACCGACGGGAGATGGTCCGCAGAAATTTTCGACGGATGTCGTGTTCGCTGGTCGCAAGGTCGTGCTCTTCGGCGTGCCAGGCGCATTTACCCCGACCTGCTCGATGAATCATCTCCCTGGATTCCTCACTCATCTCGACGAAATCAAGGCCAAGGGCGTTGATACAGTGGCCTGCGTGGCCGTGAACGATGTGCATGTGATGAAAGCTTGGGCCAAGCATGCAGGGGCCGAAGGCAAGATCCTGATGCTGGGTGACGGCAATGGCGTTTTTGCCAAGGCAACTGGCCTTGATGTGGATATTCCGGGCATGGGCCTGCGCAACAAGCGCTTCTCGATGATTGTCGACAATGGGGTGGTGAAGCAGCTCAATGTCGAAGACAAGTCAGGCGTCAATGTCTCGGGTGCTGAAACCATACTCGAGCAATTATAAGAAAAAAGTCATATACCTATAAAAGGAAAATAGTGCTTGACAGCGTACGCTCGATGGGCTATATGTGGCTACATTCGCCAGTGGTGAATACTTGATAATCCTCCCCGTTAGCCAGAAAAACACGTCGGCGGAGGACTGCTGCGATGCTTATCGTCCCCTGATCTCGGCAATTCCCATCCGCGCCAGCTCGTCGGCACGTTCGTTTTCGGGATGACCAGCATGGCCCTTCACCCAGTGCCATGAAATTTCGTGACGTTGGATGGCCTCGTCCAGTGCGCGCCACAGGTCTTCGTTCTTGACAGGTTTTTTGTCGGCAGTTTTCCAGCCATTGCGCTTCCAGCCATGGATCCACTTGCCGATGCCGTCTTTCACATAATTGGAGTCCACATGCATTTCGATCTTGCACGGTCGCTTGAGCGCATTCAGCGCTTCTATCGCGGCTCGCAATTCCATGCGGTTGTTGGTTGTATCCTTCTCGCCGCCATAAATCTCTTTGCGGGTACCATTGAAATCGAGAATGGCACCCCAGCCGCCGGGGCCAGGATTGCCCGAACACGCACCATCTGTGTGGATGACAACGGCAGCAGAACTCATGTGGCAGAAGCAGACTGTTCGCGCAATTCACGTGGCAGCTTGAACGACACGTTTTCTTCGCGCAGCGTGACTTTCTCCACCGACACGTCATAATGCGCGCGAAACGCGTCAATGATTTCATTGACCAGAACTTCCGGTGCCGATGCACCTGCGGTGAGACCGATCTTGTGCAGGCCCTGCAATGTGTTCCATTCGAGGTCACTTGCGCGCTGCACCAGAAGACCACGCGGGCAGCCATTCTTCTCGCCCACTTCAACAAGTCGTTTCGAGTTGGAAGAGTTCGGGGCACCAACGACGAGCAGCAGGTCGATCTGCGTGGCGATGGATTTCACCGCTTCCTGACGATTGGTGGTGGCGTAGCAGATGTCTTCTTTAACGGGACCTCGAATGGCCGGAAACCGCGAGCGCAACACGGAAATGACATCCGCCGTGTCATCGACTGATAGCGTCGTCTGCGTGATGTAAGCGAGTTTCGCCGGATCCTTGACGGCAAGTGCGCGAGCATCTTCCGCCGTTTCAATCAGCGTGACTGCGCCTTTCGGCAACTGGCCCATCGTGCCGATAACTTCCGGATGTCCGGCATGGCCGATGAGCACAATTTCTTGGCCATCGTCATGGTGACGCTGCGCTTCGAGATGCACCTTGGTCACCAGCGGGCAGGTGGCATCAAGCTGAAACATTTTGCGACGTTGTGCCTCGTCCGGAACGGCCTTCGGCACACCATGCGCTGAGAAAATGACAGGATGGTCACCCGGTGGAATTTCGCTGAGCTCCTTCACAAAGACAGCGCCCTTGGCCTTCAGGCCATCGACCACAAACTTGTTGTGCACAATCTCGTGCCGCACATAAACCGGAGCGCCATAAACATCGAGCGCCCGCTCGACAATGTCGATGGCGCGCACCACGCCAGCACAAAAACCACGCGGTGCGGCAAGCAGGATTTTAAGGGGAGGAAGCGACATGAAGGGGAAATGATCGCTGGGGCGGGAGTTGTCAAGGCAGAGTGGCACATTAACCCTTTGCCCTCCGAATTGACACAAACAACGCCTACAACACGTTGACCTTGCACTTGGGGAATCTGATGTTGAAGCTTCTTGCACGACTATTCACTTCGGCACTTCTGGTATTCTTGCCGACCATCGCCATGGCGCAGGAAACACCGATCAAGCAGGTGGAGAAAGCATTCAAAAAAGTCGAGCGCAGCATGTGCCAATCGCTCGACCTCAAGAACTGCAATACCGCAAAATCACGAAAACAGCGCAAGCAAGTGGCAGCAGCGCCAGCGCCGCGTCCGCGTGAGCGTCCCGTCGCGAAAACCAATCCAGCCAGCACGAAGATTGCGACCTCTGACACGCCGCTGCCGAAGCCGGTTTTGCGTCAGATCAAAAAACCTGTTGCTGAAGTTCAGCCGGTGGCCAAGCCGGAGCTCAAAAAAACCGCTGCCCTGATCAAGCCGGAAAAGATGCAGCCGGAAAAACCAAAACTGGAAATCACGCCGCAAACATCTGATTGCACTGCGCAGCTCGCCGCCTTGGGCGCGGTTTTCAAATCGCAAACCACGCCAGTAAATCAGGGCCATTGTTCCATCACCAATCCGGTTAGGCTCACCTCCGTAAAGACCGCCGGAGAACCGGTTGTGTTTTCAGACCAACCCGTTCTGTCGTGTCATTTCGCCGTAGTCCTTGCGGGTTGGACCCGAGATGTGGCGGGACCCTTGGTGAAAGCCACCACCAGGCAGCCACTTGTCGCCATGGCAACCGGCCCGGGCTTTGATTGTCGCGGCCGCAACGGCGATGGCTCGGGCAAGATGAGTGAACACGCATCTGGCAATGCTGTTGACGTGGGCTCCTTTAAACTCGGTGACGGCAAGGTCTTGAACGTGAAGGGCAGCAATACATCGCTGGATGCCTTGCGCGCTGCAGCCTGCGAGAAATTTACAACCGTGCTCGGCCCGGGATCAAACAGCGCCCATGAGGAGCATTTCCACTTTGACCTGGCGAGCCGCAAAAACGGTTATCGCCTGTGCAATTGACTGCCACTTGACTTGAGGGGCACCCATACCTTACGATTGAATACCTAACCGCCGCTTGCGGGAGAGACTGGTTCACCAGCGCCGAAGGAGCAACCGCCCCGGAAACTCTCAGGCAAATGGACCGCAGCGCGGACTGAAGATCTGGAGAGAAGCGGCCACAAGCCGCTCACCGAAGGAGAAAGTGACCTGTGTCGGAGTGACAGGTCATGAAAACTCTCAGGTACCTGACAGATGGGGCACATGCGGAACTTTCCGCATGGTGCAACCGATGTCAGGAGATTTGAAATGATCGAAACCGCGCTTCAGCGCACCCCCCTCTACGATGAACATGTCAGGCTTGGCGCGAAGCTCGTGCCTTTTGCAGGCTATGAAATGCCGGTGCAATATCCGACAGGTGTCATGGCTGAACACAAATGGACCCGCGACCATGCAGGCCTGTTTGACGTGAGCCATATGGGACAGTGCTTCGTCGAAGGCCCGGACTATGAAACGACAGCCTCTGCCATGGAACTGATTGTGCCCGCTGATATCCGTGGCTTGCCGCCAAAGCAGCAGCGCTATTCACAGCTGCTTGCAGCAGATGGAGGTGTTCTTGATGACCTCATGATAACGCGACCTGCCCACCCCAATCACGACGGCCTGTTGTGGATTGTCGTCAATGCGGGCAGAAAGCATGACGACTTTGCGCATTTCGAAAAACATCTGCCTTCACAAGTGAAATTCAAGACTGCTCCCGATTTGGCCCTGATCGCATTGCAGGGTCCAGCGTCCGAGCATGTGATGAACGATATTGCGCCCGCGTTTTCCGCGCTGAAGTTCATGGGGCATGACACCGGCATGATAAACGACATGCAGGTTCACGTATCGCGTTCAGGTTACACCGGCGAAGATGGATTTGAGATTTCGGTGAGTGCCAAAGACGCGCCAAAACTTTGGACCAAGTTGCTCTCGAACGCCGAAGTTAAACCAATAGGTCTGGGCGCACGTGACTCGTTGAGACTCGAAGCAGGCCTTTGCCTCTACGGCCACGAACTCGACGAAACCATTTCGCCTGTTGAAGCCGATCTCGTTTGGTCCATCGGCAAGCGCCGCCGCAGCGAAGGAGGCTTCATCGGTGCTGACCGCGTGTTGCGGGAAATTGCCACGGGTCCCGCCCGCAAACGCGTTGGCATCAAGCCTGATGGCAAGGCCCCGGCGCGTGATGGCACCATCGTGCAGGACGCATCTGGCCGCGAGATTGGCAAGATCACATCCGGTGGTTTTGGACCATCTGTGAACGGACCAATCGCCATGGGCTACGTGGAGGTAAATTCATCCGTACCCGGAACATCTGTGCAACTCATTGTGCGTGGCCAGGCGATGCCTGGAACTATCGTCAAACTTCCCTTTGTAAGAAACAATTTCAAACGCTGAAGGAAAAGCCCATGACCACGAAATACACCAAGGAACACGAATGGATCACCGTGAGCGGTGATGTGGCAACTGTCGGCATCACGCAACACGCCAGCGAACAGCTGGGTGATGTCGTGTTTGTCGATTTGCCTGCTGTCGGCAAGAAAGTGGAACAAGGCAAGGAAGCCGCAGTCGTCGAAAGCGTGAAAGCCGCAAGCGATGTCTTTGCACCGATCAATGGCGAAATCCTCGAGGTCAACACCACGATTGTTGACGACCCGTCAAAGGTGAACAGCGATCCCGAAGGCGCTGCCTGGTTCATGAAAATCAGGATCGCGGATTCCCGCCAGCTCGACGCCATGATGGACAAGGCCGGCTACGACGCATTTTTGAAAACTGCCTGAAAGCAAAATGACCACCATGCTTGACCACGCACCTGATTTTATCCCGCGCCACATTGGCCCCCGCGACAGAGATATAGCAGTGATGCTGAAGTCACTTGGCGCCTCATCGCTGGAAGACTTCATCGCCAAAGCCGTGCCCGCGAGCATTCGCAGCAAGCGGCCCTTGCACTTGCGCGAACCTTTGACGGAACAGGCAGCACTCGACCACATGGCGTCACTTGCCGCGAAGAACAAGGTGATGACCAGCATGATCGGGCAGGGCTATTACGGCACCATCACGCCCAAGGTCATCTTGCGCAACGTGTTGGAAAATCCGGGCTGGTACACGGCCTACACCCCCTACCAAGCCGAAGTGAGCCAGGGCCGCCTCGAGGCACTGCTCAATTTTCAGCAGATGATCGTTGACCTGACCGGTCTCGAAATTGCCAATGCATCACTGCTCGATGAGGCAACCGCCGCAGCCGAAGCCATGGCCATGGCCAAGCGCGTGGCGAAATCGACCAGCGCCACTTTTTTTGTCGATGCCGATACGCATCCGCAAACCATTGCTGTAATCGAGACCCGCGCCAAGGGATTTGGCTTCAAGGTGGTGATCGGCGATCCCGCAAAAGATTTGAATGCTGGCGAATGCTTCGCCGCACTTCTGTCTTATCCAGGCTCCTCAGGAGTCATTCGCGATCATCGCGCCGCAATTGAAAAACTTCATGCAGGGGGCGCCCTTGCCATCATGGCAACCGATTTGCTTGCTCTTACATTGATCAAGTCGCCCGCAAAATTTGAGGCTGACATTGCAATTGGTTCAGCCCAGCGCTTCGGCGTGCCGATGGGGTATGGCGGACCTCATGCAGCATTTTTTGCAACCAGAGACGAATTCAAGCGCGTCATGCCGGGCCGCCTCATCGGCGTTTCGGTAGATGCCAGGGGCAATCGTGCCTTGCGCATGGCCCTGCAAACCCGTGAGCAACACATCCGCCGCGACAAGGCGACCAGCAATATTTGCACGGCGCAGGTTCTGCTCGCCGTCATGGCGTCAATGTATGCATGTTATCATGGTCCAGAAGGCCTGACGGCAATTGCAAACCGCGTGCACGTCCAGGCAGCCAGTTTCGCCAGCGCCATGCGAAAGGCAGGCTTCACCACCAGCGAGAATTTCTTCGACACGGTTACAGTCAGCACGCCAAAGCAGGCTGCCAAATATGTGAAGGCCGCAGCAAAGGCAGGCATCAATATCAGGC
The DNA here is from genome assembly GCA_963738595.1 of uncultured Alphaproteobacteria bacterium. Lineage (GTDB taxonomy): Bacteria > Pseudomonadota > Alphaproteobacteria > Rhizobiales > Aestuariivirgaceae > Aestuariivirga. Next base: position 279,111 of record CAVTXF010000013.1, on the reverse strand, counting down.
AGATTGACGCTGACACCATATCGGTGTCGTTTGACGAGGCAATACGCCGCGCCGATGTGGAGCGTCTTTTGACAGCCCTCGCATTGCGGTCAAACCTCGTTGAAACAGCTTCGGCCTTGCCGGAAAGTTTCAGGCGTACGGCGCCATTCCTGACCCATCCCGTCTTCAACATGCACCACTCTGAAACCGAGATGCTGCGTTACCTGCGCCATTTGCAAGGCAAGGACATTGCACTTGACCTGGCGATGATCCCGCTGGGTTCCTGCACCATGAAACTCAATGCCACGAGTGAGATGATCCCGGTCACCTGGGGTGCAATAGCAAACATGCATCCTTTTGCGCCGCGCGATCAGGCCGATGGCTATCATGAAATGTTTTCCGATCTCGAATCCATGCTGGCTGAGATCACTGGCTTCGATGCTGTGTCCTTGCAACCCAATGCTGGAAGCCAGGGAGAATATGCAGGACTTCTTGCCATCAAGCGTTTTCATGAATCGCGCGGCGAACCGGAACGGGACCTGTGCCTGATCCCCGTCTCTGCCCACGGCACCAATCCGGCTTCGGCAGTGATGGCCGGCATGAAAGTTGTCGTGGTGGCATGCGACACCAATGGCAATGTCGATGTCGCTGACCTCAAGGCAAAGGCACGTCAACATGCCGATAACCTTGCGGCTCTGATGATCACCTATCCATCAACACACGGTGTATTTGAGGAAACGATAATCGATATCTGCCGGATCATTCACGATTACCGCGGTCAGGTCTACCTCGACGGCGCCAATCTCAATGCCCAGGTTGGACTGATGCGACCAGGCGAATTGGGTGCTGATGTGTGCCACATGAACCTGCATAAAACATTTTGCATTCCCCATGGCGGCGGCGGCCCCGGCATGGGCCCGATTGGCGTTGCCAAGCATCTGGCACCTTTCCTGCCGGGCCATGTGATGAACGGAACATCAGGTGCTGTGTCCGCAGCGCCTTTCAGTTCTGCCTCCATCTTGCCGATCTCCTACATGTACATTTTGATGATGGGCGGCCATGGCCTGACACAGGCAACACGGATTGCAATCCTGAATGCCAATTACATGGCAAAACGCCTGTCTCCGCATTTTCCGGTTCTCTACACCGGCCCCGGCGGCTACGTGGCGCATGAGTGCATCATCGATTTGCGGAGCCTCAAGGAACGCACCGGCCTGAGTGTCGAAGACATCGCCAAGCGACTTGTCGATTATGGCTTCCACGCTCCCACAATGTCATTCCCTGTGGTTGATACGCTGATGATTGAACCGACTGAGTCGGAACCAAAGCATGAACTCGACCGCTTCTGTGATGCCATGATTGCAATTGCAGGCGAGATCAAAGCCGTGGAGGAAGGCAGGTCTGACCGCATCGACAACCCGCTGAAGAATGCACCACACACCCATGCGGAATTGCTGGGCGAGTGGACGCATGGCTACAGCAAGGACCAGGCATATTTCCCGCTGAAGGCCTATCCGCAGTCCAAATATTGGCCACCTGTGGCCCGTGTCGATAACGTCTACGGCGACCGCAATCTCATGTGCATCTGCCCGCCGATGGAGGATTACCTCGAGGCAGCGGAGTAAGGGCCGGTCCGGCGGGTATCCGCAACTTGACGATTTGGAACAATCTGACCAGTCAGAACACGAGTTGATGCGCTGAACCATCATTACCGCACTTGGTCACTCCAGGACGCAAAAGCGCGCCTGACAAAGCCATCCCAGTCGCCACCCGCGACACGAGTCCCTTTCTCGCTTGCGGTGTTCCAACAATAAACCCATTTACCGGCGAGCGCTTCAACGGCGCTTGACCTCACGCATGCCGCAACAGTTCATGCGCCTCGTATGACATGATCGCCAGAAACGCCGTTAGCCCGAGATACATGACCCCATATTCATAACGCACGGCATGCGGCACATCGCGATAGGCAGCATGTGCTGGATCGTTGGGGTTATAGCGCCAGGCCTGCAGGACGCTGGGTATTGCCATGAGCCCGATCAGGATCAGCATCGGGCTTGGCCGCCACATGAACAGCCCCACCAAGAGCGGCGCACCCAGAAGCCAGATGCGCGGTGAGAGCACCTGCGTGATCCGCCCGCCATCCAGTGGCGAAACCGGAATCATGTTGAACAGGTTGAGGATGAAACCAGTGTAGCCCAGCGCAATCCAGAACTCGTCGCCGCTTGAATGGCCGTAATAGAAACAGGCGAAAGCCGCCAGCGTGCCAATGAAAGGCCCGGCAAAGGCGACATAGGCTTCCGTCTCGGCATTGTGGGGAAGCTGGCGCATGTTGATCCACGCGCCAACAAACGGGATGAACGCAGGCAGGCTCACATCAAGGCCGCGCTGCCGCGCAGCACCATAGTGGCCCATTTCGTGAATGAGCAGCAGCACCACAAATCCAGCAGCGAAAGGCAGGCCATAGAGCAAGGCATAGACCCAGATGCTCAGCAGCATCGATCCGACCGAAACCAGGATTTTGCCGAGCTTGGCTCCCGAAAACAGCAGGAAGAGAAGCTTGGTCATGCCACAGGGTCGCTTCCTTCGTCTTTCCTTTTGCGGCGAAACAGTTTCATGATCGCAGCACCACCGGCGAAGAATGCGATCAGGCCGATCTTGGCGAACTTGGCAAGGAATACGCCAGCGAGCGCCAGAAGTCCGAGCTTTTTCGCTGCAACGCCAGCGACGAGTGCGCCTAGCCCATACTCCGCAATGTGATCAGTTCCTTCCACAAAATCGCTGTATCGCTTGCCTTGGTTATAATCGACTGACGCAAGAACCGCATGTGCCGCAGCCTTGTCTGCCTCGATGGTCTTGTCGCTGGTCATCAGGTTGATTTCAAAATATCCGTCCCGGCCTAACGCGTAGGTATTGTAGTTCACTGTCGCCGCATCACCATCGGCAGCACCGCGATCCTTGGCTTTCAGCGACCACACGAGCTGGTGTTTTCCGGCATCGTAGTTGGGTGGCTGAATCCAGCCGATCAAGTCCAGTGCCGGAATGCCCATCTTGATGCGTTCCTCGTTTTGCACGTCATTGCCATCCTTGATCGACGTGTAGAGCTCATCCGCGTTCCACGTTTTTGCATCGTCGTCCTTCACATATCCTTCCGCCGTATGCGTGACGCTGATCGTCCATGGCTGGTCTTCAGACTTCGACATGATCAAGCCATGCATCGCGGGATTGGGACTGTTGCCCCACACTTCCATCAATGCATCGCTTTCAGGTTTGGGCACAAAATACATGTCAGCCGGCATGTGGAACACGGCCTGATCCGCAAGCTTGACGTCCGATGGTCCCGCAATTGCTGCCTTCATCGCAGCCTCCCAGGCTGCCTTCAGCAGTGCTGCGCGGTCGGTCTGCTCCTGTGCCAGGACAGGTGAAACAAGCAGCAGGAAGGTCAGGAACAGGGCCGACATCAGTCTCATTGTGCATAACTCCCGGTTGAGAAGCCTTCCAATATACCCACCGAAACTAAAAAGCCCAGCGTCGCCGCCGGGCTTTTTCGATACAAAGTAAATATGGCCTAATTCAACTGCGCTTTTACGGCAGCGATGGACTCGGCAACCAGGCCTTCTCCACCCTTGCCCTTGGCGCTGGTGGAAAACATGTCAGCCGCACGGGCAACGGCAAGATCGACCGCCGCGTTGCGCACATGCTTGACGGCAGCAGCCTCGGCCTGTGCAATTTCATGCTCGGCCTGCTTGGTGCGGCGTTCCAGCATGTCTGCCAGTTTGAGCTTGGATTCTTCCGCATAAGTATTGGCATCCGCTTTGGCGCGGGCAACAATATCCTGGGCTTCCTTTTCAGCATCACGCCGCTTCTGCTTGTATTCAGCCAGCAGGGCTTCCGCTTCTTCGCGCAGGCGCTTGGCATCTGCGAGGTCCTTGGAAATCTGCGTGGCGCGGTTATCAAGGGCAGCACCCGCCGTCTTGTGCGCACCCGCATAGAGGACAATGCCCAGGAACAGCAGCAACGCAACCAATGCATAGAATGTGGCGTCAATCGCCAAACCCGCAGCGAACATGGGAACAGTTTGCAACATGGTGGCCCCTTATGCTTTCGCTGCTTTGCGGGCAGGCTTCAAGGAACCTGTCAGCGACTTCACAATTTCATCAGCGGTTTCGGATGCAATCAATTCAACCGATTCCATGGCCTTTGCGCGGGCCTTTGATATCCGCACTTCGGCTTCGGAAATGCGTGCAGAAAGCGACGCATTCACCTTGGCCTGTTCAGCATCAACTTGCTTGCTGATCCCCTCGCGCGTTGTCTTGGCGATGTCATTGGCATTCGACCGGGCATCGGCGAGAGACTTTTCGTAAGCCTTCAACGCTGCCTCGGTTTCATCCTTCAGTGATTGCGCCCGTGTCAGGTCACCATCAATGCGCGCCTGACGGTTAGCGAGGATTGCACCAATGCGCGGCAGGATGCGTTTCATCAGCCAATAGAGCAGGCCAAAAAACACAATCAGCCAGAACAGCTGCGAAGGATACTTGCTGGTGTCCATGGGTGGAAACACACCCTTTTCACCACCATGTGCTTCGGTGCCGGCTGTTGTGCCATGCGTTTCAGCTGCCGTTTCAGCGCCATGGGCATCAGTGCCTTGCGCCTCGGTCGATGTTGATTCAGCCGAATTGGCCATCACCAAACTCCAAAAGTCGAAACATTGCTAAATGCCGCTGCACCGGAAAAAGCCGGGACAGCGGCGACCGGTTCTTATTGGAACAGGAGCAGAAGTGCGACGACGAGCGAGAAAATGCCAAGACCTTCGGCAAGTGCCGCGCCGATCAGGGCATTGGTGAACTGTGCCGACGCCGCCGCCGGGTTGCGAAGTGCACCCGAGAGGTAGTTGCCGAAAATGATGCCGACGCCAATACCTGCGCCGCCCATGCCGATGCAAGCGATGCCTGCGCCAATCAACTTTGCTGCTTCCGCGTCCATGTGTATCTCCTGATGTTAGAGCGGTTAATTTTAGTGGTGGGTATGCAATGCGTCATTGAGATAGACGCATGTGAGAATTGCGAAAACGAAGGCCTGCAGGAAGGCGACAAGAAATTCCAGTGCCGTGAGGGCAACAGCCATGCCAAGCGGGAAAATCGCACCGAGCCAGCCGCCGACACCCATTGCCGAAAGGCTGACGACGAACCCGGCGAAGACTTTCAGGACGATGTGGCCGGCAAGCATGTTGCCGAACAGGCGAAGCCCCAGCGACACCGGGCGCGACAGGAAGGAAATGATTTCAATCACCGAAATGAATGGCAGAATGACAGCTGGCACACCACTTGGCACGAACAACTTGAACCAACCAAGCCCGTGCTTGTAGAGGCCCACACCGATCACCAGCGCGATGACGAACAGCGCCAGCGCAACCGTGACAATGATCTGGCTCGTGATCGTGAAGAAATACGGGAACATGCCGATCATGTTGGCGATCAGCACGAACGAGAACAGCGAAAACACCAGCGGGAAAAACGCCTTGCCTTCTTCGCCCAGGACATTGTCCACCATGTCGGCAATGAACTTGTACCAGATTTCTCCGACCGATTGCAGGCGACCTGGAACCAGCTCGGCCTTGCGTGACGCCGCCCACAGGAGACCGGCAACAGTGGCAACAGTGGCCCCCATGAACAAGGCAGAATTCGTGAAGCTGATATCATAGCCCAGGACATTGACCTTTTCTGTCAGGTCCTGGATCTGGAATTGGTGAATAGGATCGTTCGCCACGATCAGTCCTCTTCGTCATCAGCCGTAACAGGCTTCATTTTGGCCAACTCTTCGGGACTGGGTTGGCTTCTGTTCGCGGCACGCGACATGTTCAGAAGGCCCGCTCCAAACCCGAGGAGCAAAAATACGATCAACAGGATGGGAAGTGTACCAAACAGGTAATCCAGTCCGTAGCCCACAAGCCCGCCAACCAGAACACCTGCCACAAACTCGCTCGCCAGCTTGTAGCCCTTGGAATAATCCGCGGCACCTCGCAAGTTGACGGCGGGTTTTTGCGCCTCGATCCGTTCCGACCTTTCGGCCTGAATACGGCCGCCCAAGTCTTTCAACCGGTCCGAGATGTTCCCCAGCTCCGGATCAGGACCAGACGGTTTGTTGCGCTGTTCAGCCATGTTTGCAGCCCCTTCAGCCAACGGAAACACGTCCCAGGTGACACCTGAAAACCCTTCTCCAAAGCGCGCTCTTCATAGTTTCGGGGCAACATTGTGTCAAGGCAAGGATTGGAGATTTAAGTGGTTGATTTTAATGTTGAATTCTAACGGATAGCACGCTGCGGCAAAGAGTCGTGAACGGCATCTGCAAAAGCTGGCGCGATTCCTGCGCCCTCACAACATGCCGTGCGACCCGAGCTCCAGGCGCAAGCGTTCCGGCGAGGTGAAGTGAATGGCCTGCATGCCCACGGCCATCGCACCAACAACATTTTTCAGGCTGTCGTCGATAAAAAGGCTGTCCTTGAGCTTGATGCCATTGCGCCTGGCCAGCAATTCAAAGATGGCAGGTTCCGGTTTCAGGAGCTTCTCGTCGCCAGAAACCACAATATCCTTGAACAGCGAAAGAAACGAAAACCGCGACCGCGTCGCCCTGAACGTGTCGCCGTTCCAGTTGGTGATGGCATAGAGTTGTACCCCCTTGATGTGCAGCTCTTCCAGAATGCCAACACTGCCGTCAATGGCACCGGGCACCATCTCCATCCAGCGGTCACGATACATCGCAATCTCGCGCGCATGATCCGGGTGGCGGAACGTGGCTTCAATCACACCATCATCAAAGGAGCGGCCCCGGTCTTGTTCCAGGTTCCAGTCCGAATGGCAGACTTCTGACAAAAACCAATCCATCTTCGCCGGATCATCAAAAACTTTACTGTAGAGATGCCGCGGATCCCACTCGATCAGTACTTTGCCGAGATCGAAGACGATGTTCATCAGGGGGTCACGCCGCGTCCACCAACTTTTCTGCTTCCTGCAGGTTCACCGAGACGAGCTGCGACACGCCGCGCTCCATCATCGTGACACCAAACAGGCGGTGCATGCGCGCCATGGTGAGCGGGTGATGGGTGATGATCAGGAAGCGCGTTTCGGTTTTCTCCAGCATCTTGTCGAGCAGGTTGCAGAAGCGCTCCACATTGTGGTCATCAAGTGGCGCATCGACTTCGTCCAGCACGCAGATGGGCGATGGATTGGTGAGGAACACCGCAAAGATCAGCGCCATGGCCGTGAGCGTCTGCTCTCCACCCGACAGCAGCGACAAGGTCGTTGGCTTCTTGCCGGGAGGATTGGCCATGATTTCGAGGCCAGCTTCAAGTGGGTCATCTGACTCGATCAATTGCAATTCGGCCTTGCCGCCACCAAACAAGGTGGTGAAAAGCTCGGCGAATTTCTCGTTCACTGTCCCGAAGGCATCGAGCAGGCGCTGCCGGCCCTCGCGGTTGAGCGAAGAAATGCCGCCGCGCAGCTTGTTGATGGCCTGCGCCAGCTCGTCCTTCTCGCTCCGCATCTTCTTCAGTTGTTCATCAACAGCCTGTGCTTCTTCATCAGCTCGCAGGTTGACAGCACCGAGCCGTTCTCGGTCCTCGCGCAAACCGATCAGCTTCTTTTCAATTTCGTCACCACTGGCAACCTGACCTTCATCGATGCCAGCCTGGGCCAGAACCTCTTCCGGCGCACATGACAGGGTCTCTGAAATACGGCTGACACAATGGTCCTGCCTTTGCCTGGAATTTTCCAGCCGCGCCCCAAGCCGCGCATGGTCTTCGCGCGATGTCGCCGCCAGTTCCTGCGCTTCCCGCAAGGCCTTGTCGGAGGCGCGCACGTTGTTTTCACCCTGTTGCAGGGCATCGGTGGCAAGCTTCTTTTCGGCTTCTGCTTCCGAAAGCATCGACATCAGCTTCAACCGCTTGTCTGCAAGCTGCTGAGGCAGGGCCTGCAATTCGCCAATGGCTTCGTCGGTTTCTTCGCCGCGCTTGTCGAGCGCTTGCAGCTGCGTCCGCGCTTTCTCGGCGCGTGCATTCCACTGGTTGATTTCACCTTCAATGGCCGAAATGCGGTCCGCCCTGATCCGCGCCTCGCGTTCAAGGCCTTCATGCCTGGCGCGCGCTTCGGCATAAGTCGCTCGCTCGGCATTCAGTGCGTCACGCAATCGCTGCGCCTCACTCTGCAAGCCATCGAGCGCTGGCAGTCCGTCAAACTCGGACTGTACATTGACATGCATCGCACTCAGTTCATCGAACTGCACCGCCGTCATGCGTTTTGCTTCTTCAAGCGCGCTGGCCTGGCTCGCCGTTTCAGCAATCTTGCGCTCATGGATCTGCAAGGCGCGCCTTGCCACTTCCACGGCGGCCGTCGCAGCCCGCCACGCTTCGCGCCTCTCACGCTCGGATTTCACACCATGTTCCACGCTGGCGCGCGCGTCTTCAAATGCTGTGCGCGCACCCTGTGCCGCCTCGACCGCTTGCGCCATTTCGATTTCGAGCGAGGCAAGACGATTGCGCTCCGCAAGACGTTTGGCCGCAGCGCGTGGCGCATCTGCCGCCGCAACAAATCCATCCCAGCGCCAGAGATCGCCTTCGCGCGTCACCAGCCGCTGGCCCGGCAGCAATTGTGATTGCAGCGCGGCACCGGTCGCGGCAGAAACCAGGCCCACATGCGACAAGGTACGCGACAGGGCCGCAGGTGCATCAACAAAAAGTGTGAGCGGCTGCGCATCGCCGGGAAGCGAAGCAATCTCCGAGAGGGGCGGAAGGCCGCGCCAATGCATCGGCGCTCCTTCATCGGCGGGTGCTTCAATGTCATCACCGAGGGCCGCAGCAATCGCAACTTCATAACCCGGTTGCACATGAAGCGCATCGACCAGCGACGGCCACAGGTCATCACCGCCCGAGCGCAGCAAATTCGTCAGTGTACGGACTTCCGTGGTCAGCTGGTCAGCCCGCCGCCGCGCCTCGTCATGGGCCTGCCGCTTGTCGGCTTCAACTTGCCGCGCCACGCGGATGGCAGTTTCCTGATGCGTGGCATTCTGCTCCGCAGCGGAAGCAACACCAATTGTATGTTCAACGGCCTGCGCCAGCGTCGTGCCGTCTCCGGCATCTCCCAACAGCGCTGCCAGTGCGCTGCGCTTCTGGTCCAGCGCTTGCGCTTCGGAGGCAAGGCGATCCAGGCGCGACTTCTGTTCGAAAATGGTCTTCTCAATGGAACTGCGTTGCGCCGCCAATTCCGAAAGTTTGCGGCCCGCGTCGTCAGCTGCATCCTGCGCCACTGAAAGTGCTTCCGCTGCCATGCGCACGGCTTCACCCGCTTCGCTGCGCACATCCGTGTCGGCGCTGACTGCTGCTTGCAGCGTCTTGCCTTCTTCATGCAACTTGCCAATCACGCCATCCGTATCGGCCAACAATCCGTCTTCGCGTTGACGGTCATTGAGAATCTGCACGCGCCGCGCCTTGAGTTCGCTCAACCTGCCTTCAACGCGTTTTTCTTCGTCATCAAGTTGCGAACGTTCAACCACCAGCCGCTGCAGGACAGCACCTCGCACGGCTTCCTGTTCACGCAAACCGGGCAGTGTTTCACCCAGTTCGTCGCGGTGACGCAATTTTTCCGAAGCTGAACGTGTATGTTCAGCCAGCACGCGTGTGGCTTCATTGAGCGCCTGCGTGTCACGCGCTGCGGACTCACTGGCTTCGCGCCATGCCACGAACAATCCCGCCGCTTCCAGCTTGCGGATTTCCGCCGACACATCCTTGTATTTTCGCGCCTGCCGCGCCTGTCGCTTCAAGCTGTTGAGCTGGCTGTCGAGCTGCGCCATGACGTCATCAACGCGCGCGAGATTTTGTTCTGCCGCCTTGAGTTTCAGTTCTGCATCGTGCCGTCTCGTATGGAGGCCGGAGATGCCAGCGGCTTCTTCAAGAATAAGCCGGCGCGCCTGCGGTTTCGCGCGAATGATCTCGCCGATCTGCCCCTGTTGCACCAGTGCAGGCGAACGTGCACCCGTGGAGACATCGGCAAAGAACAGCTGCACATCACGTGCGCGGACTTCTTTCGAATTGACGCGGTATGTGGACCCGGCATCGCGCTCAATGGTACGCGAAACTTCCAGCTGTTCATTTTCATTATAGGCCAGCGGCGCGGTCTTGTCGTCATTCTCCAGCGTCAGCATCACTTCCGCAATATTGCGGGCCGGACGCTGTGTGGTGCCTGAGAAGATGACATCTTCCATGCCCGATGCACGCATCGACTTGTAAGAGTTTTCACCCATCACCCAGCGCAAGGCTTCAAGCAAATTGGACTTGCCACAGCCATTGGGGCCAACCACGCCGGTGAGGCCGTGGGAAATATGAAGTTCTGTTGTTTCGACGAAGGATTTGAATCCGGTCAGTCTGAGTTTCGAGAACTTCATATTGGGTCTTGTCTCCTGGAATTAGCCGAGAAGCGGGTCAATCTTGGACTTGATGATGTCGTAGGTCTTTTCACCTTCGATCTTTTCGCCATTGATGAACACCGTCGGTATGCTGTCCACGCCGAAGCCTTCGCCCTTTTGGCGCACGCCATAAATGCCCTTCGCAACGTCGGCGTTCTTGATGCAGGCATCAAACGAATCTGCGGTAAATCCGGCTTGCAAGGCGATGTTCTTCAACTCATTCGCCGGATCATTCATCCATTTTTCCTGGGTCTGGAAAAGCACGTCCACAATCGGGAAATACTTCTCCTTCGGCGCACAACGTGCCAGCATGAAGCCGGCCATGCCAAGGTCATTGTGTGGAAATTCGCGCAGGATGAATCGCACCTTGCCGGTGTCAATGTAATCCTTTTTCAGCGGCGTATAGACATCCTTGAAAAACGCTGCGCAATGCGGGCAGCTCGTGGATGCATATTCAATGATCGTGACTTTCGCGGTCTCGGGCCCCTGCGCCATCTCGCCAATTGCCGAAGGTTCATTCAGGGCCTTGAGGTCAATCTTGGCTGCCTCTTGCGCGATGGCAAAGGGCACAAAGGCGAGGCTGGCAGCACCAGCAAGCAGCAGTCGGCGAGTTGTTTTCATGGGAGGGTTCCTACTAGAGTCGGGGGTTGAGAAAAAGCACAATTTAACGGTTTGTTAACAGTGTTTTACGTGATTGAGCCACCTGAGCACCGAGTTGCATCAGAGCTTGTTTGAGGGGTTCCTGGGTTATGTTGCCAACCTGTTCCTGAACCGCAGCTGAAGGAACGGGCACAGGTTTGGGGCCGGGCTTTGGCCGGGTCACGCTGTGCGATGCCTGTAAAACCTTGATCGCGGTGATGGCACCATAGCCAAGAAACTGGTTCAGCCGCTCGATGAGTTGTGGAATCTGATATTGCACATCCAAGGCGCGCCCGGGATTCACTTTCACCACCAGCGTGCCACCCTGAATGCGTTCGTTGCCGACAACGCGCGGCCACTTGATCCGGTCAGGAACGGCAAAACTGCTCACGTCACCTGCCACCACATCCCAGTTGGAAAGCAGGTCGGCTTGCGCGAAGCCATGTTTCTGCAAGGCCACTTTGGCCAGGGCATTGAAATGCTTGCCGAGCGTTTGCATGTCGTGAGATACACCTTTCGTGGCGCACAATTCCCCCAAAACCATGGCAGAAGCGAGGCCCCCCGAAAACCTGGTTACAACACTTCTCCACTGGTACGATGAAAACGCCCGCGACCTTCCTTGGCGCAAGAAGGGCATGTTGCAGGACCCGTATAAAGTCTGGCTCAGCGAAATCATGCTGCAGCAGACCACCGTTGCAGCGGTGAAGGACTATTTCCTGAAATTCATCGCCCTTTGGCCCGACGTTCATGCCCTGGCAGCGGCTGACCGCGAGGATGTCATGCGCGCCTGGGCAGGACTTGGCTATTATGCGCGGGCCCGCAATCTGCACGCCTGCGCCAAATTGGTGAGCAGCGAACGCGGTGGCATGTTTCCCCAAACCATTGCAGAGTTGCAGAAGCTGCCAGGCATCGGCCCATACACCGCAGGTGCAATCGCAGCCATCGCCTTTGATGTTCCAGCCGCCGCCGTCGACGGAAATGTTGAGCGTGTCGTGTCCCGCCTGCACGCAATCGAAACGCCGCTGCCAGACAGCAAACCGCAGATCAGGTTCATCACCCAATCATTGGTGCCGCAATTGCGCGCCGGTGATTTTGCCCAGGCGCTGATGGATCTGGGCGCTACAATTTGCACGCCAAGATCCCCCAACTGCCGGATTTGTCCGTGGACGGATGATTGCGCCGCCCGCCAGAAAGGCATCGCTGAAATCCTGCCACGCAAGGCGGCGAAAAAAATCATCCCGACACGCAAGGGCTATGTATTCTGGGTAGAGCACAATGGACAAGTGCTGCTGCGCCAACGCCCCGACAATGGATTGCTGGGTGGCATGCTGGAAGTGCCAACCACCGAATGGAGCAGCAAACTCCCGCAAACATATGAGGTACCCGTCAACACAAGCTGGAAAAAACTGAGGGGCCACATAGCCCACACCTTCACGCATTTTCATCTTGAACTGACGGTGCTCAAGGCAAATGCAGTCCCGATCCGGGTCAATCTCGAAGACTCGTCATATCGCTGGATCAGTTTGGACGATCTGTCAGGCGAAGCATTGCCTACCGTGATGCGCAAAGTGGTCGCCAAGGTTCTGGCAAACGGTAAGTAGTTACCGCCGCCCGCCAACTTCATCGATATGCGCCAGCAGATCTGCCGGATCGTCATACACACGATAGGCCCCGGCGCGTTCCAGCTCTTCCGTGCCATAGCCACCGGCCAGAAATGCGATGCCCAAGGCCCGTGCCCGCTTGGCTGCCAGCATGTCCCAGATTGCATCGCCAACGACGCATGAACTTTCAATGTCAACACCAAGCTTTTCTGCCGCCGCGATGAACAGGTCCGGATCAGGCTTGGCGTAGCGCACCATGTCGCGCGTGATGACCACGTGTTTTTCGGGATCGACACCGAGAATTTTCAGCACCGGCCCTGCGGTTGCCATGCGGCCCGAGGTGGCGATTGCCCACGGGATTTCATTGGCGCTGAGATAGGCAAGCAATTCCTTTGCCCCCGGCAAGGGCCGTGTACGCGATGAAATCGCGTTGTAATGCTTGGCGTGAAGTTCGCGCAGACGTTGGCGCAGTTCCTCGCTGATTTCAATGCCTGTCTCACGCGCCAGCGCATTGGCAAACAACCCGCCAGACATGCCGATGCGCCGATGCACCCGCCAGGCGGAAATATTGATGTCTGCTTCCTGTAGCGCCAGGTTCCACGACATGACATGGTCATAGACGCTGTCAATCAACGTGCCATCAAGATCAAAAAGAAAGGAAGTCTGCGTGCGGGCTTTCATGCGCCAATCCTAGGCGCATTCCACGAGCGATGCAAAATCAGTTCGTATCGCCCTGGTAATTGACCGACTTGAACAGGCGACCGCGCAAGCCGTCGCTCGAATTGTCACCGAACGACCAGCTCATGCCGGTGCGCGCAACCCACATGTTGCTGGTGCTGTCGCCATCATTGGCAGAAAGGTAACCAACCGACCCCGATAGCGCCAATGGCAAGTCAGCAAAAGAGTACTGCGTCGTTGCCAGCAGGTTCCAGATGCCAAGGTCATTGGTTCCGGAAATCAGGTAACGTGTATAGTTGGCGTCGAGACGCACACTCCAGTTTTCTGCAATGCCAGCGCGATAGCCCGCACCCACTTGCCAGCCGATGACGTCCTGTCCGGAATCCGTCGCACTGCCGCCAGCTGCGGCTGTGCCGTCAGTTGCGTCAGCCTTCAGCGAAACCGGATCGATAATGCCGGCCCGGACCTGGAACCACGATGTGGAATCGACCGACATCATGGCTTCGAGACCTGCCTGATAGGCGTTTCCGGAAACGTTGACTTCAACGGCATCGGGATCAAGTGTCAAAAGACCAAGTGCAGAATCTGCGTCAAGGCCATCAATGGCGATCGACAGCCGCTCATAGCCGCCATACACGCCGAACTTGTACATGTCATTGTAGATCCAGGTCAGATGCCCGGTACCAACAAAGTTGTGAATGCCGCCACCGGCACCGATATCTGGTGAAATCAGCTTGAGCGGCACGCCACCATATTCCAGATCAGCCTGGAATCCGAAATCGCTGTAAGTCGGTTCATAGGCAAGCTTGGTGCCGATGCGCAGTTCCGGTATGAAACCAGTTTCATCGCCGGTTGTATCGATCAGCACCTTGGAACCAACATGAATATTGCCGCGCAAATCCTCGAGCCCCATTGGCGGGGCAGGGGGATAGTCCTGGTCTGCGGCAATGGCTGGTGCTGCCGCGAACAAGACCACTGTTGATACAAGAATATGCGCGTTCTTCATGTCAGGACCCGTTGCAATGAGAGCGGAACTCTCAAATTTGATTGCAACCAGACCTAAAAGTTCATGGTTTATGAAGCGTTAACGGAAAGCGCTCGTCAGGCGACTTTTGCCAGTTCGCTGCGCACTTGTTGACGGAGCAGGTCAATTGGCACCAGGTTTGGTCCACGCTGTACATGCCAGAACGTCCAGCCGTTGCAGGCTTCAGCGCCTTGCACATATGCGCCAATCTTGTGGATGGATCCACTATTGTCCTTGCAGGCAATGGATCCATCCGCCCTGACTCGAGCAGCAATGCGGTGGGAAGGGTCGTAAAGTGTTTCGCCGGCTTTGACGATGCCGCGTTCAATGAGGGTACCGAAAGGAATGCGAACTTCAGCGCGCTTGGCTGTCGTTGTCTTGAGCGCCTCAGCCGGAAGTTCTTCCGTTTCTGCGATGCGCTTCATGGCCCCTTTGATATATCCGGCATCGCGTTCAATGCCGATGAAGTTGCGACCCAGCTGTTTGGCAACAGCACCCGTGGTTCCGGTTCCGAAAAACGGATCGAGCACCAGGTCACCGGCACTTGTGGTGGAGAGCATGACACGGTGCAGGAGCGACTCTGGTTTTTGTGTGGGATGCAGCTTGTCGCCGTCCTGGTTTTTGAGTCGCTCCGCACCAGTGCACAATGGCAATGTCCAGTCTGACCGCATTTGCAGGTCATCATTGAACACTTTCATCGCCTCATAATGGAAACAGTATTTTGAATCTGCCGAGCGTGACGCCCAGATCAGTGTTTCATGCGCATTGGTGAAACGCCGCCCGCGAAAATTCGGCATCGGATTGGTCTTGCGCCACACGATGTCATTCAGGATCCAGTAGCCGAGGTCCTGCAGGATCGTGCCAACGCGGAAGATATTGTGATAGGAGCCAATCACCCATAATGCGCCATTGGGCTTGAGCGCACGGCGGCATTCGGCAAGCCACGCACGCGTGAACGCATCATAGTCGGCAAAGCTCGCAAATTTGTCCCAGGAATCATTGACAGCATCGACCTTGCTCTGGTCTGGCCGCGTGAGATCACCACCGAGTTGCAGGTTGTAGGGCGGATCGGCAAACACCAGATCAACCGAGCCGGTCGGGATTTTCTTGAGTTCCGTCAGGCAGTCGCCGGACAATATCTGATTGTGCAAAGGCCGCACATCCGGCTTCGTTTCGTAACCCATGGAACTCACTCACTCACACTATGAATCGAATATGATTCTTTATGAGTCACTGAGGACTCCTTGTGAATCAGCAAGTTAATACATGGTTAACGGGTGCTGGAAAGAATTGATCGAATTGGAGAAAATGAAACGCGATGCGCCGCACACGGACCATGCTCGGCGAGTGCCGCCGCATGTGCTGCCGTGCCATAGCCCTTGTGCGCGGCGAACCCGTAGGCTGGAAAGACCTCGTCGAGCTCGACCATCATGCGGTCGCGCGTGACTTTTGCGATGATTGAAGCAGCCGCAATCGAAACCGATTTTGCATCGCCCGAGATGATTGTTCGCACGGCACAAGGCAAATCCGGGGCACGGTTGCCATCGACAAGCGCCAGAGTGGGAGGGGTAGCCAGGTTTGCGACGGCCCGGCACATTGCAGTGAATGTTGCCTGCAGGATATTCACGTTGTCGATCATCTGTACACTGACGATCCCGGTTCCGACCTGGGCAACCGCAGTGATTTCGGAGTACAATTCTTCGCGACTTGCTTCGGAGAGCTTTTTGGAATCGTTCAGTCCCTTCGGTATGCGCCTGGGATCAAAAATGACAGCCGCAGCAACCACAGGCCCCGCCCAAGGCCCCCGCCCTGCCTCGTCAATTCCGCACACAAGATGCCCCTTGCGAAGGGCAGCGCGTTCGAAAGCATAGGAAGGGGAAGGCATATGCGCTTGTTAGTGCAAGCGGAATGATTCGCCACCCGCCTCTCCGTCAAATCAGTGTCAACTGCTCTCCAACCGCTATGGGCCGTGCAAACAGGTCATTGCGCAGTTTGACGCGATCAATGTTCAATCCCAGCCTTTGGCAGGCCAGCTGGAACCGCCGTCCAACCTGCCAGGCATAAGGCCCCGATCCCACCATGCGCGTGCCGAATTCTGGCTCATTCTCTCTGCCGCCACGCACCGAGCGCACCAGCGACATCACCTTTCCCGCCTTGTCCGGATGCTCGCGTTCAAGCCAGTCCTTGAAAATCTCTTTCACTTCATGTGGCAGTCGCAGCATTGTGTAACCTGCTTCCCGCGCACCCGCATTGCGCGCCGCCTTCAACACGGTTTCAATCTCGCTGTCGTTGAGTCCGGGGATGACAGGCCCCATCATCACGACCACAGGTATGCCAGCCTTCGACAGGGCCTCGATGGTGGCGATGCGTTTGGTCGGCGTTGAAGCCCGGGGTTCCATGGAACGCGCAAGCTTTGCATCCAGCGTCGTCACGGAAACAGCAACCTTCACCAGACCTTGCGCAGCCAATGGTGCAAGAAGATCTAAATCGCGCAACACCAATGCCGATTTCGTCACAATGCCAAAGGGGTGCTTGAACTCTGCCAGAACCTCAATCACTCCACGCGTGATCCGGTGCGTGCGCTCAATCGGCTGGTAGCAATCTGTATTGGCACCCAGCGCAATGGTACGCGGTGTGTAATTGGTCGCGGTCAATTCCTCCCGAAGAAGAGCCGCCGCGTTCGGCTTTGCAAAAATCTTTGACTCAAAGTCGCGACCCGGCGACAGCCCCATATAGGCATGCGAAGGCCGCGCATAACAATAAACGCAGCCATGCTCGCAACCACGATAGGGATTGATCGACCGGTCAAACGAAATATCGGGCGAGTCGTTGCGGGTAATAATGGTCTTCGGTGTCTCGGTAAAAACCTCGGTCTTCAGCGCAGGAAGGTCGGCCAGGCTGTCCCAGCCGTCATCAAACAATTCCGGAACAAAGCTTTCAAACCGCCCGGCTGGATTGACAGCAGCCCCGCGACCCCGGGTGAACTGCGGCAGCGCAGCAAGCTTTCCAGTTCCAAGAACGGCAGCATCAAGGCCAGATGTGGCCCGCATGTCGAGAAGCGTTGGCATGACCCCAACATAATCACTCTATTGGAACATTGCAAGAACAAAAACTTAAACAAGTGTTTCCCGCCAGATTTTTTTCGCATTCTTTCTGACCGCAAAGAGCTTGGGGCGCTCGACGAAAGGCAACACCTGTCCTTGCTTCTTCTCCTGAAACCCCGCGATGCCGAACCGCACCTGGACAAATGTCCCGCTCGCCGGGTCAAACTCGGTAACGGACCGGTAGCCCTTGAATTCAGAAATACGTTTCATGATTTTTCTCCTTCACTTTTGGGGATAAGGGAATGCAATTCGGTCAGCGGTCAGCGGTCAGCGGTCCGCGGTCCGCGCCGCTTGTGCCGCAGATTCGCGTTGCGGCACCTGCACCAGCAAAACGCCGCAGAAGATGAACAAGGCACCAAACATTGATACCGGAGTGAGGATTTCCCCTAACAGGGCGAATGCTGCAATCGCTCCAAAGATGGCCTCAGCACTTGCAATGACGGCCGCTTCAGAAGCCGATGCAACCTTCTGCGCGGTTGCCATAAGCAGGTAGGCAAAGCCCGTCGAAAAGCCACCGAGCATGACAAGTTCCGGCGCGGCATTGGCGAGTGCGGAAAATGATACTGGCTCACTCATCAGTCCAACGGCGAGGCACAATCCACCAGTCACAATGAACTGAAGCAGGGTCAGCAAGATTTCGCCACCGGTTCGTGTGACGAATTCGCCGACTGCTACAATCCAAAGTGCGTAGAAAAATGCCGATATCAATACACCGGCATCACCAATATTGAGGCCATCGACGGATCCACCGCTCATCATCGCCGCGCCACAGAATGTCATGCCGGCGGCCACGCACACAGATCGGGACGAGGATTGGCCAACCAGAAGCCGCAGCAACATCGGTGTTATCACCGTGCATGTATTCACCAGAAATCCGGCATTTGTGACCGTTGTGTAAGCGTAGCTGAATTGCTGCAAGGTAATCGCAGCGGCAAAACTGAAGACAGCGACCACCCCCCACAGCGCTCCGTCACCGTTATTGTGTCTGATAGGTTGTGATGTCGTGCTGAGAAGAGGCCAGATCACAACAGCACCAATCAGGCAGCGCAAACCGACTGCAGTCAGGGGGCCAAGATCATTGAGGATGGTTTTTTGCGCCACATTTCCCGCACCCCACAGGAATGCTGCCAAAAGCAGCAACCCGTTCGCTTGCATGCGTGACATGATATCAATCTCACTTTACCCCCTCCCAAGGGTTCAGACGAGAGCGACAGCCGCCGCTAAAAGAAGGCCGGTGTCTTCGACAACTGGTTATCGTGGCTAATGTGACGATTCATCCCCAAAAAGGGGGATATGGCAAAAAATAGTTCTCACTCACATCGCATAAACTTGTCACGAACCACGTTTAGCGTTGAAAGAACCTCACCCGATCAAGTCTTGTATCGATCTCAGCTATAAGTTGCTCATACGCGACACTTTCAACGTCTCTGTAGATACGCTCGAAATCTTCCCGCGCCATGCCGGACGGCAATGCCTGGATGCTTGGAAAAATATCCTTCTCGCTCTTGATCCTTGCCGCAAGTGATGCAAGTTCGTCGGGCTTTGCGTCCAGGATACGCATCGCAAAGCGGATGCCTGCGCGATCTGCGGCAATGTCGTCAAAGCTGAAACCGCTGCCACCCGTGTTGCTGTCGAGCAATTCCTTGATTTCGCCAACCGCAAAGGCAACGCCGCTGTCGCTCAGCGTATGCAATCCTGCCGAAACAACAAAGTGGAGTTTGAGATCGGTGCGCCCCGACAGCTGCGCAGTGTAGCAGCCGCCGGAACGATTCTGAATCGCTGCCGGCATGGCATCACCAACAATGTCCTCAAACCTGTTGTGTCCGCAATAGACCGAGAGCGCAAGCAACGCCGCCTGCGCCTCGTTGTTGTTTGAACCACCGGACATCTTCTCGGACGCTCTTTGCAGTACAAATGAAAGGAACGGTGCAATTGAATCGACCGGCTCGATGGTGCCATTTGCAACTGCGGTATCGAGTGCCATGACATAATCATGCACCTGTTCCGTGGTGCTCACATCGCCAAAATCGCGCGCGGCCATCTTGGCGCGCTTGGCAATCTGGTTGCGCCGAGCGCTTGGCATGCCAACACTGACCTTCACCCGGTCATTGCCGATTTCAACCGGCCCGACACTGTTCAGCAACTCGGTGCCAAGATCATCTTGCAGCGCGCGGTCAAGAAACGTGCGCGTGATCCAGAGGGCAATTGGTGCTGGAATGGGGATCATGCCAACCCGCATCCCCGAAACAGATAATCCGTGTGCGGATGAATGAAGTGTCGCCCTGCCATTGACCCACTTCAGCAACGGCATGAAAGGCACACGCGCCGAACCGATGATCGTCAGCCTGTCGTCGGTGACCAATGCTTCTGCACGAACATCTGGCCGCGCATGTGATCCGACCAGAAACAGGCCATTGAGTTCCGCGCCCGTCAGTTCAAATGTGTTGCCTGCACCTGTCGGCGAAGTGAACCGGATCACCCGGCGGTAAATGTCTTTCGCGCGGTTCACGTCATCTGCTTTTGGCACCGCCGCAACATCAAGTTCAGCCGTCCGGTCAAACGCAAGCACAAAAACGGCAAGCAGCAGCACGAGCCCGCTGCCGAGGAAATAGGCAATTCCTTTAGCCCAGTTTCGCCGCCGCTTGGGTGGCGGCATGTAGTCAAATCCAAAGTCGCCGTTGTCAATCGTCATCGTCTATTTCTTTTTCCGTCTCATGTGCTCGTCAAGCCGCGGCATGATCTCGATGAAGTTGCATGGGCTGTGCCGGTAATCCAGCTGGTGTCGCAGGATCTCGTCCCACCCGTCGCGGCAGGCACCGGGTGATCCCGGCAGGCAGAAGACATAAGTGCCATTGATCACGCCCGCCGTCGCGCGCGATTGCATCGTCGATGTCTTGATCTTCTGGAACGAGATCATGTGAAACACCGTGCCGAAACCCTCGATTTCCTTGTCGAACAGGGGCCGCAATGCCTCGATCGTCACATCACGCCCCGTCAGCCCCGTGCCGCCTGTGGTGATGATGGCGTCAACATCGTCGCGTTTCGTCAGTACACGGACTTTCGCACGGATTTGCCGCACGTCATCTCTCACGATCTGCCGGTCAGCGAGCACATGGCCGTCACCAGTGATACGCTCTGCCAGCGTCTGCCCGGACTTGTCGTCAGCCAGAGTCCGCGTATCCGAAATCGTGATCACTGCAATATTGACCGGAATGAATGTCCGCTCTCCCGTCATGGTGCGCCCTGCAATTCATTCAATTTGTCGCGGAACAATTTCAAGTCACCCCAAGCCAGCTTCTTCAATGTCTGTGTCCGTATCAGGTCATCGGGATGAAATGTGGCAATAACGGGAACACCAGCAACGTCCATCCACTTGCCACGCTGCTTGGCGATGGATTGTTCCCCGCCCGCCAGCCATTGTCCCGGCAGCCCGCCCAGCAGCAATATCGCAGCCGGTTTGACGATCTCGACGAGGCGCATGACAAAGGGCAAACACGCCTTGGCTTCAATATCTGTGACAGGCCTGTTGCCGGGGGGTCGCCAGGGAATGAAGTTCGCCAACATCACATCATCTGCAATTGAAAGCCCGATGGCTTTCAGCATCGCTTCCAGCAAGGCCGCATTCTTGCCTGCAAAAACCTGCCCCTCCTTGTCTTCAAAGGTTCGTGGCCTGTCGCCCATCACCACTATGCGTGATCCAAGGTTCCCCTGGACAAAACAGAAGTTCATGGCGGCTTTGCGCAGGGCACAACCTTCAAACGCTGCAAACGCGGTCACGAGCTCGGCCATCGATTCAGCATCGATCTTTTCTTCTCCCGATTGCGGGGCAGGTGATTGGCGCGGCGCAGCCACAGCAGACGCAGAGGACCTTTCAACGGACACACTTTTCCTGGCCTCAACTGGCGGCGGAACCATCTCGAACCGGTTGCACGCCGTTTCACCGATGATTTCGTCCGCTCCCATGGCAATCAGCCAGTCAAGCATTGCTGCCGCCTGCTGGGTTGAAATATCGGTTCTGTTCTGGTCCATCTCGGAAATGTCGGTTTTGGTAACTTGTCTGCTTCGGCTGACCTTCTATAACAAGGCAGTCAAATTGCAAAAGGCTTGAGAATCGTGAGCGAAGCAACCCGCGAACAAATGGAATATGATGTCGTCATCGTCGGCGCAGGCCCGGCCGGCCTCGCAGCCGCAATCCGCATCAAACAGCTGTCACCGGAAACCACTGTCTGCATCCTCGAAAAGGGCTCGGAAGTTGGCGCACATATATTGTCCGGCGCTGTCATTGATCCAATTGCGCTAAATGAACTGATCCCCGACTGGCAGCAGAAGGACGCGCCCCTGAAGACCGCTGTCACTGACGACCGCTTTTATATCATCGGTGAGAAAGGCGCACTCAAGATACCCAACGTCCTGATGCCGCCCTTGATGAACAATCACGGCAATTATGCAGCGTCGCTCGGCAATCTTTGCCGCTGGCTGGCGCAACAGGCCGAAGGCCTTGGCGTCGAAATCTATCCGGGCTTTGCCGCTTCCGAACCCCTGTACCGAGAAGACGGCTCGCTGAAAGGCGTTGTCGCCGGCGTCATGGGGCTCGACAAGAAGGGTGAACCAAAGCCGGATTACCAGCCCGGCATGGAGTTGATTGGCAAGTATGTGTTCATCGCCGAGGGTGTGCGTGGCTCAATTGCCAAGAAGGTCATCGAAAAATACAGGCTTTCGGAAGGCCGCGAGCAGCAGAAGTTCGGACTCGGCATGAAAGAGCTGTGGGAAGTCAAACCCGAAAACCACCGCCCAGGCCAGGTCACCCACACCATGGGCTGGCCCTTGGGCCTGAAAGCCGGCGGCGGAAGCTTCATGTATCATCTCGAGGACAATCTCGTCTCCATCGGCTTTGTGGTGCACTTGAACTACACCAACCCGCATCTCTTCCCGTATATGGAATTCCAGCGCTTCAAGCATCACCCGCTGATAACGCCAGTGCTGGAAGGAGGCCGCCGCATTGCCTACGGTGCCCGCGCCATCACCGAAGGTGGGTTGCAGTCCGTTCCAAAACTCGCTTTCCCCGGCGGTGCGCTCATCGGTTGCAGCGCAGGCTTCGTAAACGTCCCGCGCATCAAGGGATCTCATAATGCAATGAAAACCGGCATGCTCGCAGCCGAAGCCGCCATCGACGCTTTGCATAAGGGCCGGGCAGGCGACACGCTGGCCGATTATCAACACACTTATGAAACCTCCTGGGTCTACAAGGATCTTGAACGCGTCAAGAACGTCAAACCCATGTGGTCCAAGCTTGGCCTTGCGGGTGGGGTGGCGCTGGGTGCCGCCGATATGTGGCTCCGCACCCTCACCGGATTTGGCTTTGGCACCTGGAAACACGGCAAGCCGGATTCGCAAACTATGGTGCCGGCAGCGGCTGCAAAGCCAATTCTTTACCCAAAGCCCGATGGCGTCATCTCCTTTGACCGCCTTACCAACATCGCCTTCTCCGCCACCAATCATGAAGAGGACCAGCCGGTTCACCTGCAACTGAAAAATCCGCAAATCCCCATTTCAACCAACCTCCCCACCTGGGACGAGCCCGCCCAGCGCTACTGCCCGGCTGGCGTCTACGAAATCGTTCGTGAAGACGGCAAGGAACCGCGTTTCCAGATCAACCACCAGAACTGCGTTCACTGCAAAACCTGCGACATCAAGGACCCGTCGCAAAACATCAACTGGCAGGTTCCACAAGGCGGCGAAGGCCCGAATTACCCGAACATGTAAAGTGGCAGGCCCGGTATTCATCCACCGTTAAGCCAATCTTGCAATCTAACGCAGCAGGCAGCTCATTCGATAAAATTGGAGCGGCACCATCAAGCACGCCTTTAGCGCGTTCCCGCTAACTAACCCCAAATTCTGATTCTTTGGAGTGTGTGCCATGTTGGGTAAAAATGACGGACAAAAGCGGTCAATCACGCGCAAGTTCCGTGATTATTGCAAGAACTCGTCCGGCAATATCGCAACATTCTTCGCATTGAGCGTTCCTTTTGTCTTGATTGCAATCGGTGCCGCTCTGGATACCGCCCGCGTGACCCGTGAATATTCAACCTTCCACGCAGCCATCGATTCAGCAGCCTTTGCCATCGCGCAGGACAATCGGGCCGCCACAACAGGTGGCGCAGTTACCGAAGCAAACATAACGGCTCTGAAAGAGCTCGGAAAAAAATACATCGCCGCGAACTACTCCGCTGACAAGGGTTTTAAAGGCGAAGTTTCACTGGACCTGAAGGTCACAGGCTCGCAAATCCAGGTTCATGCTGACATCGAATTCCCGACAACTCTCATGAAGCTTGTCGGGATAGACACAGTTTCAATGAGTGCAGACTCGGTTGTCGAGAAAGCCATGCGGCCCATCGAAATTGTATTGGTCATGGATACGACGTTGTCAATGAACGACGACGGCAAACTTGCCGGCGCAAAAGCAGCAGCGCACCAGCTCTTGGATACATTGTATGGCGGTTCAAAAACCTCTCAGCCGAGAAACGAGTACATTCGCATGGCACTCGTTCCGTTTTCTGCCGCAGTGCGGCTTGATACCAGTCATCCGGACTTCAGTTTGAACTGGATAGACACAACCGGTGCCAATCCCCTTTCGCGGCTGAATTTTGGGCCGTCAGGTGCCACCGCTCTACCTTCCACTTGGAACAACTATACGGCGTGGGCCAATCTCAAGAAAACCACAACAACCAATCTTACTTGGAACGGCTGTGTGGAAGCACGTGCAAATGGCGCAACAGCGGATACAAAGTACCTGACCAATGATGTGGAACCTTCGTCGGCTACGCCAGCTTCGCTTTTCCCTGCCTACTTCAACCCGGATTCAACATCCTACTCCAGCAGCACACACGACAGCCGCGGCAATGACTACATTACCGGCACTTCACTGACAGCAGTTGGATCGGAGTGCAAAGGCATGACGTCTGCCACTTGCAATTCCTCATCAACTGCTTACACAAATGCAAACAGGACTTTGCGGCAGGAGAACTTTCAAAAATACATCGGCACGGTCGTCGGAAACGAATCCACCTCCAACAACGGTCCATGGAAATGGTGTGCCTATACCAAAATCGTTCCGATGACTTATCATCGCAACTCAATTGAAACTGCCATCGACGCGATGACGGCAGCTGGCACCACAAACATCGCTGAAGGTCTCGCTTGGGGGATGCGTGTGATATCTCCAACAGCACCTTTCACGCAAGTCCAAGGTTCCGGAGCCATTCCCGGTGGCAGCATTGCGCCGTACAACGACGAACGTTGGCAGAAGATCATGGTGCTCATGACCGACGGTGACAACCGCGCTTGGGGCACAAATTCGAATACGATCAATGGTTCCTACTATAACGCCTATGGCCTGGGCATGGAGTCAAACGCGGCATCGCCATCAATGAATCGCTACGGCACAACCACTACGTCACCGGAATCGGTTCTCGATGGTAAGATCGACGCGCTGATGAATGATGTTTGCAACAACATCAAAGCCAACAACGTCACCTTGTATGTGACGTCTTTCGGTACTGATGTTAGCGCCGATACGAAAACCCTTCTACAAACATGCTCCAAGGGAGTTGGCTACTACCAGCACAATGACAGTTCGGCTGCGCTGACAGCTTTTTTCAACCATATTGGACAGGATGTCGTCAACAAGATGATCTACGCATCGAAATAACACGTGCCAAATGGGCGGCAGAATGAGGGCTGGCGGGATAAGATCCGTCAGCCCTTTTTCCTTGCGAAAGCCGTGAAATAGCCTCAGATTTGCGCTATCGATTCAGGTTCCAGTCAAAACAGCGTGGTCCATGACACAAAACGGCAAATACCTTGCGGCACTTCTTCTTGGCTTCCTTGCGCTGCCTCCTTCGGCGGATTCGGCGACATCTCAGCGCAGTGGAACATCTTTGTCTGGCACTTATCTTGCCGGCCGCTCGGCTGGCCGCCAGCGCGATGCAGAAGAGGCAGCAAACTATCTCACATCAGCACTCGAACTTGATCCTGCCAATCCGCAGATTGTTGAGCGGCTTTTCCAGTTCCGCCTGGCGGAAGGTGCCATGGCAGATGCCGAGAGCCTTGCGGAAAAGGTCATCGAATTCAACAGCCAGCAGCGCATGGCGCGGGTTGTGCTGGGCCTCAGGGACATGCGCGCGGGCCAGTTCGATGGTGCCCGCCAGCATTTTGCGGAAGCCGCCTATACGCCGGTGGGTGAATTGACCTCTGCCCTGATGACGGCCTGGACTTACGCCGGAGAAGGAAATCTCGCACCCGCTTTGAAGGAACTTGAAAAGCTTTCGGCCAACGATTCTTTTGCAAACTTCCGCCAGTTCCACGAAGCTCTGATCGCCGACATGTTGAACGCCAAACTGCGCGCCGAAGCTGCTTACAAGAAAGCCTTTGATCAGGCAGGCGGCAACATGCGGATCGTGCAGGCCTACGCCGGTTATCTGGTACGCAACGGCAAGTCAGAGCAGGCGCGCAAACTCCTGCAAACCTGGCTGAACGACAACGGCAAGAACGTCGTCATTTCCCGCCTGTTGGACGACGTGATCGCAGCAAAACCTTTGGCACCTTTTGTTTCCTCGGCAGTTGCAGGCGCTGGCGAGGCACTGTTCTCGATATCAGCTGCTATGAACGATGAAGAAAGCGCCGATGTCGCTCTTCTTTATGCCCGCCTTGCCTCTGTCACCAGCACAGACAAGCCGGTGATACAGACACTTCTGGGAGACATCTATGGCGGCATGGAACGCCTCCAACTGTCCAACGAAATGTACGAGCAGGTAGCAGCGGATTCGCCACTGCGCCCCGGCGCAGAAATTCAGATCGCGCTCAATTTGCAGCGCATGGACAAGTCCGCAGATGCGCAAGCCCGGCTCAAGGCCTTGGCCTCCCGCAATGTCGATGACGTTACGGTCTGGTCCACATTGGGCAACATCTACCGCAACAATTCAGACTACAAGAATGCTGTTCCTGCCTATGACCAGGCGATTGCAGTTGCAGCGAGGTCAGGGAAGACGGACTGGCAACTCTTCTATTTTCGCGCAATTGCCTTCGAGCGCCTCAAGCAATGGCCGCAGGCCGAGACTGACTTCAAGCAAGCCCTGAAATTGGCGCCAGAAGAGTCGGCAATTCTGAACTACTACGGCTATTCCTTGATTGACCGCCGCGAGCAATTGCCCAAGGCGATGGAAATGGTGAAGAAAGCCGTCGAGCTGAAACCCAACGACGGTTACATCGTCGACAGCCTGGGCTGGGCCTATTATCAGCTCGCAGACTATGAAGAAGCGCTCACGCACATGGAACGCGCTGTTGACCTGCGTCCTGCGGACCCGATCATCGCCGAACATCTTGGCGACGTGTTCTGGCGCGTTGGCCGCAAGCTTGAAGCAAGGTTCCAGTGGCAGCACGCCAAGGACAACGAACCTGAGCCGGACGACCTGAAGCGCATCGAACAAAAGTTGAAGGAAGGCCTGACCGATGTCGCCCCGGTCAAACCAGCCGAAAGCGAGTTACCCAAGGACAACAAGGGTTGATTGGCAAGGCCGCGCGCCGCAATGACTGTCGTCGAACATGCGCCTGCCAAGATAAATTTGGCACTTCACATTCTTGGCCGCCGCAACGACGGTTATCACCTGCTGGATTCCATTGTTGCATTTGCCGACATTTCTGACCGCATTTCACTGGAAACCGCAAACAGCACCAGCCTTGCCATCACGGGCCCCTTCGCAGGTGACCTCGCAAGTGACTCAGCAAACATCGTTCTCAAAGCCGAGCGCCATATGCGAGGACTTGCCGAAGCCTGGGCAATTCCGCTTCCCTGCTTCGCAATAGCTTTGGAAAAGCAGTTGCCAGTCGCATCGGGGATTGGCGGCGGTTCGGCTGATGCTGCCGCAACAATGCGGGCAATTCAACGGCACATCGAAAATCCGCCACCTGCATTTCACGAGGCCATGACCAGAGCCGCTTTGTCGCTCGGAGCGGACGTGCCGGTCTGCTTGAACAATAATCCCTGTCGCATGCAGGGCATTGGTGAAATCATCTCTCCCATAAGCCCAAGGCTTCCGCAATGTGTAATACTCGTAAATCCATGTCTGCCATTGGCAACGAAAGACGTGTTTGCCGCAATGGTCCCGTCGGATTATCTGGGCATGCGAACTCTCGACCCGGATGCACCGTCAACCTGGCGTAATGACATGGCAAACGCAGCCCTCAAGTTGCTGCCGGCAGTCGCTGAAGTGCTTGCGGCAATCCGCTCCGAACCAGCATTCACATTGAGTAACATGTCGGGCTCGGGCGCAACATGTTTTGGACTTGCCGAAAACCAGATAGCTGCCGAAGAAGCAACCCGACGAATCCAGCTCGCCCATCCAAAGTGGTGGGTACGCGCGGGAAAGTTGCTGAATTTTAATTGATCAGTTCGATCGCGAGATGCAAAAAGCAACGGCTTCGAGCAGCGCAGATTTCCATTCGCTGTCAGGGAATATTGCCAGCGCATCGCAGGCAATGTCTCCATAGTGCCGGGCGCGATCAATGGTGATGGCAATGGCCCCATGCCGCTCCATCAGCTTGCGCGCATAGACAAGGTCATCAGCAGTCTGGTCGCCATCCTGCAAAACACGTGTCCAGAACTTGCGTTCGGTTTCGTTACCACGGCGATATGAGAGAACCACCGGCAGTGTGATTTTTCGCTCGCGGAAATCGTCGCCAACGCTCTTGCCAAGTTTGGCAGACGATCCTGCATAGTCCAGTGCATCATCGACCAACTGGAAAGCGATCCCCAGGTTGCGCCCATATGACTGCAACGCCAGCTGCTCTTCCTTTGGCCGGCCCGCAATGACGCCGCCAACTTCCGCCGCTGCCGAAAACAGCGCTGCAGTCTTGGCACCGACCACTTGCAGATACTGATCCTCGGTCGTGGACAGGTCTTGCGACACCGACAATTGCAGAACTTCCCCTTCGGCAATCACGCATGCCGCGTTGGACAGGATGCGCAGCGCTTCAATCGACCCCGTCTCCACCATCATCTTGAAGGCCTGGCCGAGAAGATAGTCACCAACGAGAACGCTTGCCTGGTTGCCCCATATGATCCGCGCCGCTTCCTTGCCACGCCTCTGGTCGCTTTCATCGACCACATCATCATGCAGCAATGTTGCTGTGTGCATGAACTCAACCGCCATTGCGAGTTTGAGGTGCAAAGCCGCGCTGTAGCCGCACATGCGCGCAGCAGCGATGGTCAACATCGGTCGAATTCTTTTGCCGCCAGAATCGATCAGGTGCCGGGCCAGCTCGGGGATGAGCTCAACATGGCTCTCGGCCTTTTCCAGCACCAGCCTGTTGACCTGATCCATGTCAGGCCGCGTCAGCTTTACCAGCGCATCAAGCGTAGGCTGCGCCTTGTCCGCATTTGCCCCGAAGGGAATGACTACACCCATGTGCTTTCCGCCTTTCGGACCGAACTTGATCTTGCTTGCGGTCCTGTTCAAGAGTGACCCATTGCCGCAAATGGCGGGCCACGTCAAAGTCCAGGCGAAATCAAGTTGAGACCAGTCGATCTGGCAAAGGCCAGGTCACGCGGTTTCAGCAAGTTACAGGATGAAGTCGGCGATCGTAAGACCCGTGACATTGAACACAACGATGCTCATCTCCGCCTGGGTGTCTGAATCCGTGTCGATCTGAATGATCGTGCTTGATGAATTTGGAACAGTACCGGTTTGTACTGTGGCAAGGCGAACTTGCCAGGAAGAAGTTGTTCCAAATGCCGCTGAGCCGATAAAATTAAAGCCCTGGTCCCCGGATGCGGAACTCGTATCTATCTTCGACAGGTCAATGATGTCATCATTTGCACCACCGCCCTTGTCAAAACCGGAAATTTCATCCCACACATGCTTTGCCTGCGCTCGCGACGAATAGAGGCCAGCATCCAGTTTAGACGTATAAGAGATCACGTCCCGACGCAATTCGCTGCCAAATTCCTGGATGAAAAACCGGTCACCTCCAGTGCCACCATTGAGCCTGTCGAGTCCATTGTCGCCATGCAGGATATCCATTCCCGACCCACCGGAAATGACATCATTGCCAGCTTCTCCGCGTAAAACATCATTGCCACTTTGGCCATATATCGCGTCGTTTCCGGCGCCACCGGAAATCTGGTTTACGGCAGCATCACCGTAAAGTCTGTCGTTGCCGCTGCCCG
This sequence comes from uncultured Alphaproteobacteria bacterium, assembly GCA_963738595.1. Taxonomy (GTDB): domain Bacteria; phylum Pseudomonadota; class Alphaproteobacteria; order Rhizobiales; family Aestuariivirgaceae; genus Aestuariivirga. The sequence continues at coordinate 249,414 of CAVTXF010000013.1, read as the reverse complement.
ACACAATGTTTTCAAAACCGAGAAGCGTGTCGCTTCCATAGACGCCGAGGTTCTGCGCAGTGGTCTTGGCGAGATTGACTATGAGATTCTGCGTGTTCAGGATCACATGCTGGTCAGGTGCATAGAGGAATACGATTGTATCGACATCGAGGATGGTTCCCGTCGAATCGCCGACGCTGTAGAGGTCATTCCCCGATCCTGCATAAACGACGGCACTCGACTTGATGCTGTACGTGTCATTGCCTGCACCATCGTAGAACGTTCCGCGTCCGCCTGTTATCGTATCAGCCCCGGCACCGGTCGAAATCGTGTAATATGACGACGGGAAAAAACCCGTGAGATTGACGGAGTCATTTCCGCCCAGGGTATCGAGCGTATAGAATTTCGCGCTTGTATCTGTCCCAACGGTGACAACATCGCGGCTTGCTGATGGCGTGCCGACAATGCGGCCACCTGAAAGTTTTATGGTCGCCATAAATGGAACTCCTTTTGAGCGTGTCTGTGGATATCGCCCCGAAGGACATGCAATTTGAGCATCATTTTATACAGATTCGCGAAAATGTCTCTCCGTGCAGGCCAACAAGCGCCGATTAACGTTTCCCGTTTACCTTACCCCGGCATCACCGCACATTTTATTACAACTCTGCACAGCCAGGTTAAAGTTGCACTCAGACTTTTGCGGCAGCTTTGCCTGCAGTTGGGTACTGCCACGACCGCGCCGACTTGCGTGGGGAGGAAGGCAGCTTTCTGGGGGTCTATATCATGAAGCGAATGTGTGCATTGTTCTGGCTGGGAACACTTGCTGTTCCGGCGCATGCGGCAACCAATTGGACGGCCAGTGGTCTGGCATCGACAGGCGATGTCACCATCGCGGCAGGCCAAAGCATAATCCTCGACAAGAACATCGATCTCGCAAGTTTGACAATCAATGGCGAGCTGGTTTGTGCAGACAAAGACCTGTCCATTTCTGCGAATTGGATATCGGTTCATGGCCGGTTTGCATGCGGCACCAAAGCCAATCCTTATACCAGGAATTTGACCATCACTTTAACCGGTTCAAATCAGTCCGAAAATATCATGAACATGGGCACGAAGTTCCTTGCGGCCATGGGTGGAGGACAAATCGAACTGCATGGCGAGCCTCGCCAAGGCTGGGCCCGCTTGGCGAAAAGCGCAGCTCGGGGAACGCGGGCAATCACAGTGAGCGAAACTCTGCCATGGAACATCGGCGACAAGATTGTGCTCGTCTCAACCGATTTCAACTTTGAACATGCTGAAGAACGCACAATAACGGCAATTTCGGGAACCGCGATAACGTTGAATTCCGCGCTCGCCTATGATCATTTTTGTGGAACCTTCACATTCGGAAACAAGTCGATGAGTGAGTGCGGCGAAGTGGGCCTGTCGTCTCGCAATATCGTCATCAAGGGCGACGTTGCATCGACTGTCACATCCTTTGGCGGCCACATGATGATCATGGCGGGATCTTCAGCCAAGATCGATGGCGTCGAATTTCTCAACATGGGCCAGAAGGGCAAAATGGCTCGCTACCCATTCCATTGGCACCTCGCAGGAAATGCGGCAGGCCAATACATCACAAATTCCTCGATCATCCATTCATATAATCGCTTCCTCGCCATTCACGGAACTCACAACACGCTGGTCCAAGGCAATTTCGCTTACGATACGATTGGCCATGGTTATTACATGGAAGACGGCATCGAGACCGGCAATGTCATCGAAGACAATTTGGGCGCGGTCGTGCGCAACGCAACAAGCGAACTCCCGACGCCGTCCGACAAGGAAGCAACGGTCTTCTGGATTGCCAATCCCGACAACACAATCAGGCGAAACGTGTCAGCGGGTTCTGAACATTCAGGATTTTGGCTGGGATTCCCCGAACATCCAATTGGCATTTCGGCAACCAAATCAGTTTGGCCCCGGCATACACCACTCAAGGAATTTACCGGTAACGTGAGTCATTCCAACAACGCACATGGCTTGTTTGTCGATGGCGCGGAAGATCAAAACCGGCGCACGCAAGTGACGTGGTACGACCCCTTGGTCGATCCTGCAAATGCAGATTCAGCAAAGGTTCCACCTTACTTCACAAATTTCACCGGCTACAAGAACCGCGGCCACGGAATCTGGATGCGTGGCTTTTCATATCCCGTTCTGCAATCGCCGCGCCTCGCTGACAACGCCATGGGGGCCTATTTTGCAAGTGTCGGCGAAAAATCCGGTTACATCCAGGACGGTTTGGTCATCGGTGAAACGTCCAACAAGGGCAATCCGGAACCATGGGAGGTCCGTGGCGTTGACGGCCGCGAACTTCCAGCACCGTGGAAACCCAAACAATCGGTGCGCGGGCTGGAATTCTACGACGGGCCAATGGTCATCCGCCGCACAACTTTTGCGAATTTCAAATCAAACACCTTGCGCAAGGCAGGAAGCATAACCAATCTTTCGCCCAATCCCTTCTGGATCAGTTCGCGCAATGCGGCCTATGAAAACAAGTTTGTAAATGCCAGCAAGATTTGGCTCGATCCTTTGACTGCCAAGAACGATGGCGACGCCTATAGCGTCTTCAGAGATGTCGATGGCAGCTTGTCCGGCATCAAGGGCCGCATGATCGTTCCTCCGAACGCATTGTTGACCACATCAAGCTGCACGCATATTGCATCCTGGAATGCCTATGTCTGTCCGCATTCCTATGCAAATTTGCAAATCAACACAGCTGCAAAGGATGATCTCACGGGCTCGGTTTTAACCCGCAGCGATGGCAAGTCGCGCATCATTGGAAGTTCGGATATTTATCCGGGAAGTTTCCATTTCAATTTGATCGCCGGCCAGAATTACCACCTCAAACTCAACAAACTGCCACCAAAGCGCATCGAGTTCGCCAGAAATGAGCAAGCAGGCAAGCCGGTCCGCATTTCTCTTGACTATCCGACATCCAGCTTCACCCTCAAGTTATGGGGAACGGACCCTGTTGCCAAGGCAGCGAATCTTGCAGCCCTCAGCACAGGTGGGACAAAGTACTATTATGATGTCGCCAAAAAGCGCCTCCATCTGAGGTTCGTTTCCAATGACGGTCTTTGGAAAGGCTACGTGCTCCAGAGGCCTTGAGTCGTAGGAAGGAAACCCTCTTTTTACCATTCACCTGCATGGTTAAACCATGGTAACCACTCACTAACCATGAACCTTTAGGCTCGCACCCCAAATGCAGGTTGCTCAAGAACTATCGCCAGCACCAGTACCACCCGGCGCTGTGACCGGAGGCGTATCAGCGTCTCTGAGCGAAGACGCATTTCTTGATGGCAAGGTGCGCCTGTTGCAGCCTGAGAAAGGGTATCGCGCAGGGATTGATGCCGTATTCGTCGCAGCAACCATTCCCGTTTCGCCTGGCGAACTTGTGTTCGAAGCAGGCGTTGGCGCAGGTGCCGCAGCGCTGTGCCTTGTTGCCCGCAATCCAGCAATTCAAGTGACGGGCATCGAAAACGGCCAGCGCTACGCCATGCTGTGTGAGGAAAACGCCAAGCGCAACGGCTTTGCCCACAGCATCAAGGCCATTCATGCCGACGTGAAAGACTGCTTGCGCAAGGACCTCGCACATCTCCCGCAGCACGGAACTTTCCAGCATGCCTTTGCTAACCCGCCCTATTATGAAGATGGCAAGGTCACGCCATCACCCAGTCTGCTGAAAGCCCAGGCGCATGCCTTTGGCCCGGACGATCTCGAAATCTGGATCAAGGTCATGCATTCCATGGTGGTCCTGCGCGGCACTGTTACGGTGATCCACAAAGCCGAAACGCTTGCCAAGATTCTGGCCGCAATGGACGATAAGTTCGGCGATATCCGTGTCGCGCCACTTTACGCCCGTGAAGGCCACGCAGCGTCCCGCATAATCGTCCAGGGTATCAAGGGTTCGCGTGCGCCCCTGCAACTCTTGCCAGGTCTGATATTGCACCAGGACGACAACAGCTTCACACCGGATGCCGAAGCAGTCTTGCGGACTGGTGTTGCCTGGCGGCTGCGCTAAGGCCAGACACTCCCCCAGCCGATTTGTTCTTGTTGCAACTTGCGATTTGGCTCCTGGACACCTATCTATCAGCGCTATGATCAAACGTTTCCTCAAACTCTTGCCCCCCTCATGGCGCAAGAAGACAGCCATTATTCACGTGATCCGGCTCGAAGGCACAATTGCGCCTGGTCGCGGCGGCTTGCGCGGTGGCAGCATCAACGCCAAAGACTTGGAGCCATTGCTGAAAAAAGCTTTCCGCAAGGGTATTTCCGGTGTGGCCCTGCAAATAAATTCGCCGGGTGGCTCGCCCGTCCAGTCAGCCTTGATCGGCGACCGCATCCGCGCCCTGGCTGCAGAAACGAACGTCCCGGTCTATGCCTTCTGCGAAGACGTGGCTGCGTCCGGCGGATATTGGCTTGCTTGTGCGGCTGACGAAATTTATGCCGATGAAAGTTCGATCATTGGCTCAATCGGCGTCATCATGGCGACATTTGGCTTTGTCGGCACCATGAAGAAGCTTGGCGTCGAACGCCGCGTCCACACTGCCGGCACCAACAAATCCATGCTCGATCCCTTCCAGCCGGAAAAGAAGGAAGACGTGACCCGCATCATGCAGATGCAGCTGGAAATCCATGAACACTTCAAGCGCTGGGTGCGCGAGCGCCGCGGCGCAAAGCTCAGGCAGGACAACAAGGAACTTTTCACCGGTGCTTTCTGGGCCGGTGCAAAAGCCAAGGAAATCGGCCTGATAGATGACCTGGGCCACATGCATGCCGTCTTGCGGCGGAAATTCGGCGACAAGGTAGAGCTCCGTGCCATCGAGACGCCCAAGGGCTGGAACCCGCTTGGCCGCCTCGGATTGGGCGAAGTTGCCGACCTCCCCGATGCCACAGTTTCGACGCTGGAAGAGCGTTCATTGTGGCAGCGTTTTGGTCTATAGTGCGGGAAGCAAAGGAGTTAACGATGGGCGCATTGTTGAGAACGATCGGCGTCAGCATTGTCACGATGGTGGCAGGCTACGCCATGAAAAAGATGATGTCGTCGCTCGAAAAGCAAGCCGAATCCGCCAGACAGCAGGCAGAAAATGCGCGCCAGCCCCAGGATCCGCGCGAACTGAAGACGCTGAAGCAAGACCCGGTCACCGGCGTTTATTATGCTGAGGACTGAGCGGAACTCGCTGCCATGACATCATACGTCGATTATTTTCTCGACAAGGTCTACGCCGCAAAGTCGCTGGTCGATCTGGAAGGGGCCTATCACGAATGGGCAGATCGGTACGACACCGACATGCTTTCAACGGGCTATCTGCATATCCCGGTTATTGTGGGCCTGGTCTCCCGCTACCTATCGAACAAGGACGCAGCCATCCTCGACGCCGGCGTAGGCACAGGCCAGGTTGGCGCAGTTCTGTCCATCCTTGGCTATAACAATCTCAACGGCTGCGACATGTCCGAGGCCATGTTGGCGAAAGCCGACGCGCGCAAATGCTATGCCGAACTGAAACGATGCGTCCTTGGCGAAACCCTCGACTACAATGACAAGAGCTTTGATGCGATCATATCTACAGGCACCTTTACCACGGGCCACGCTCCGGCATCCGCCTTTGACGAACTGGTCCGCATCCTGGAACCCGGCGGGATCATCATGACAACCTTCGGCACGACTGTTTGGGAAGAGCAGGGATTCAAATCAAAGCTGGATGATCTCGTCGCCAAACGCGTGCTGAAGCCAATCGAAACAACCCCCATTTACCGCCCCATGCCATATTCAAGCACCGAGAGCAGTTTCACCACGCGCGCCCACGTCTATCGCAAGACCTGACTGGCTTGTTAACACTCCATTTCTGCGTGCTGCCGGGGTGACGATTCACGCCAGCCTGCTTTGACATCAAGATTCAGGAGCCTATGCTCAGCCATGTTCCGGTTTCAACGAACAGTTGGCCGAAATGGGACGGGGGCCTTTTAGTCCACCTTTGGGTGGAAGCCATGAAAGGTTGGTTGCTATGATAACTCTTGGAAAATTGCGAAATCTGCGAACCAGGGACTACGTGCTTGGTTCAGCCATAACAATTTGCATTGGCATGTCTGCCGTCACGTCAGTCGAAGCAGCAACTGTCACTGATCCGAACGACGCGAGAAACTGGCAAGGCGCAACTGTTGGCACATTTGCGCAATTGTTTTACGGCTCAAACACGCTTGCGAACCGGCAACTGGTTGTCGACAATCAGCTTCTCGATGATGGCGTGTTCGGTTTTGCGGGTGCCACTGCGGCAGCTTTGATTCAGGGCAATGGCGCAACTGGTCAGTCGCTGGATACGACCGGCACTGGTTCTTATGGTTACAGTCAGCCTGGCGGCAGTGCCGCCTCTGCCGGAAGTTCCATCGATGAATTCTGGGTGCAAACCGGCAACACAGTGGGCGATTTTATTTGGGACCTTGGCGCATCCGCAACCAAGGCCGCTATTTTCAACACCATTGATCACGGACCTTTGCCGCAAGAAGCAATTGAATCCACCGTCTACCTGTCGAATGACAAACTCAGCTGGACTCCCGCCGTCACCCAAAAAGTATGGCTCGAAGGCTTCAAGTTGAACACTGGAATTTTGTGGGATGGCTATGTCTATGCCGTCGGCACCGATACACTTGAAGCATTCCGCTATGCTTCAATCATCTGGGGCGGGCCAGGCGGATTACAGGCCGATGGTGATAATGAGATCAACGGCATCATGGGTCTCGATGCGAATTTCACCCCGGTTGATGCCCAAACGCCAATTCCCGCTGCCCTGCCTCTGTTGGCCTCAGGCTTTGCCGCACTGGGCTATTTGGGACGCAAGCGCAGGCGCAAACAGGCATAAGGTCACTAAAGTCCGATGCGAAAGCCGACCTTGGCTGAGGCAGAGAATTCGCCTTTCGCACCGGTAACCTTGGTCCATTCGCCGCCAATGCCGCCGATCACGGCAATGTTGTTTTGAACATTCCAGGTCGCTGTGACTTCAGGTGTAACCGTCAGGGTGCCGCCCGCTCCCGCCACGTCTTCATACTTGATGTCAGTGATCGCTCCCAGTTCCCATAACTCGGTCAGCCCCGTTTTGGCTTCAATATGCATGGCATGAACCGGATAAACAGAAACGTCACCGTTGCTCTCCTGCACGAGACTGCTGGCAGCCGCGAAAATCACTTCTGATCGGTCATCTGGCCGCCATGTCAGGTCAACATACGGGCCAAATATTGACGTCTCTCCAACGCCAGCTTCGTCCTGATTGCGCCAGGCCCAAATCGCGGCAATCTGGGCGCTGACACGCGCCGTTTCAATTTCCACACCTGCAATGAATTCCGGCCCGCCAAATCCACGCTGTCGCCCCAGCAGGTCGCTCTCCTCAAAATATGAGCGTCTGACATAAGCCGCTTCCACAAATGGACGAACCGGACCCGTCGCGGGAAACGCAACTCGCATCGCCACCTCTGGCTCAATATAATCCTGCGCCCCGCGGTCAAAATCACTGATGCCGATGCGCTGCAAATTCTCGTGAACCAGGGCACTTGCTCCGGCATCCAGGGTCAGCCGTGCATTGCCGATCATCGTCTCAAAACTGACATTGCCGGAAAATCTATGCGTGCTGTCAATTGCCGCAAAGCGTGGCGAAAAATCTGCGTCAAAATCCCGGTCAAAATCGTATGCAACATCGAAAATGAGCTTTGCTGTCGGAGAAAGTCCATACGTCGCTATCGCTTTTGCACCAACCTGCACATCATCGAGCCGTTCCATCTCGGGAACAAGCGTTATGACGGCTTTGCTGCTGCCCTCGAAAACGAGATCATCTGCCGAATACTGCATTGAATATTCTGGTTCGAAGGCGAAGGCAGGCTCGTCTGCTGCGTCAATGAAAATGCCAACACTTGTTTCGGCCGGGACTACGGCTGCAAAACTTGCAAGCCACAACACGAACCAACAAAGCCTGTACATCGCATAACCCTAACCCGGAATCATGACACAGCCAACTGAGGTAACAGCCTCCCCAGTTGGCTGTGCATTCAATCACCAGCCCGGCGCAGGCCAATGATCACTCAAGCTTCATGTCAGCCGCGGCATTCTGGGTGCTCGATCAAGTCGCGTGGATCATCGCAGCCGCTGCCGCCAGGAACGCGTGGCTTGCGGCGGGCTTCCTGCATCAAGTCTTCAACTGATACGCCATCTGGCGAAACACCTTGTGCGCGTGGTACACGGCATTCTGGGTGCTCGATCAAGTCGCGTGGATCATCGCAGCCGCTGCCGCCAGGAATGCGTGGCTTGCGGCGGGCTTCCTGCATCAACTCGGCAGGCGACACTGTCGCATCTGCCCGGCGGCATTCAGGATGTTCGCGCACATCGCGCGGTGAATCACAGCCGCTGCCGCCAGGAATGCGTGGCTTGCGGCGCTTGGCTTCCACATCACCAGCGATGGTGGACTTTGAAGAATATCCGTAGTCATTCGCAGGCGCTGCTGCAAACGATGCGGTCGACAATACAAACAGTGCGGCAGCCGAAGCCAAAAGGGTCATTTTCATAATGAGGTTCTCCATGTTGACGTTACAGCGGATTGACCTCAACCCGCGCACTCAGATTGTCGCTTTGTTGTTGACCGTTGATTGACTGACTCCGTCAGTAATTCATCAGAAAAGCCATGAAAATTGCGCGAATCCTGAGACTACGTTCAAGTTCAAATTCTATTCCGGAAAAGTTTTTTTATTTGTTTGATGCGGAATAAATCTGGATTGCGATGGTCACATTAATTCTGGAATAGATCCGCAGTAAACAACGTACCTACCCTATTTGGGTCTTTCAAACATCGCCTTGACCCCAGGCCTTTGCGCCCTTAATCCCGACGCATGACCCTCCAACCTGCAAAATCCTTCCAGGACCTGATTCTCACCCTGCACAACTACTGGGCTGAAAAAGGTTGCGTGATCTTGCAGCCCTATGACATGGAAGTGGGTGCTGGCACATTTCATCCAGCGACAACCTTGCGCTCCGTTGGTCCCAGGCATTGGAATGCGGCCTACGTGCAGCCTTCGCGCCGCCCCAAGGATGGCCGCTATGGCGAGAACCCCAACCGCCTGCAGCACTATTACCAGTATCAAGTCATCATGAAGCCAAGCCCACCTGATTTGCAGGAGCTCTATCTCGGCTCGCTCAAAGCCATCGGCCTCGATTCATCACGTCCACGATATCCGCTTTGTTGAAGACGATTGGGAAAGCCCCACACTGGGTGCATGGGGTCTCGGCTGGGAAGTCTGGTGCGATGGCATGGAAGTCTCGCAGTTCACTTACTTCCAGCAAGTCGGCGGCCTCGATTGCGCGCCCGTCTCTGGTGAACTGACCTACGGTCTTGAGCGCCTCGCCATGTATGTGCAGAACGTCGACAATGTTTATGATCTCAATTTCAATGGCCAGACTGGCGACAAGCGTATCAGCTACGGCGATGTCTTCCGGCAAGCCGAACAGGAATTCTCCCGCTACAATTTCGAGGAAGCCAACACCGATATTCTCTTGAAACGCTTCGTTGACTGCGAGAACGAGTGCAAGGCGCTGCTGGCAAATTCCAACAACGGCAATCCGCACACATTGGCGTTGCCCGCCTATGATCAGTGCATCAAGGCCAGCCACACCTTCAACCTGCTGGATGCCCGCGGCGTGATCTCGGTCACCGAACGCGCAGGCATATATCGGTCGTGTGCGCGAGCTGGCCAAAGCGTGTTGCGAGGCCTGGACCAAGAGTGCAGGGGGGATGCAGTGAATGTTCTTCGCCCGCTTGCGGGAGAGGAATTTGTAGGAGAACGACCATGACCAAAGGTGCAATCGGCGGCCGCGAGCCAATCGCTGTACAAGTCGAAAAAGGCAAGGACTACTGGTGGTGCGCCTGTGGCCTGTCCAGGAACCAACCCTTCTGCGACGGCTCACACAAGGCAGAAGCCAAATTCGAACCCATGAAGTGGACCGCCCCCAAAAGCGGCGAACGCTGGTTCTGCACCTGCAAGCAAACCAACAATGCACCGTTTTGTGACTCGAGTCACAAAACGCTATGAGTTTGACTTTAATGGCAACAACACAAAAACTGTCATCCTCGGGCTTGTCCCGAGGACCCATCGTTCCGTGTAACAGGTGTTGGAATCTTTGGAATCTAGAGTGCATTGCGCAATGGGTCCTCGGGACAAGCCCGAGGATGACAGGAATTTTTTAAGTTATGCCTGAACTCCTCCTCGAACTCTTTTCCGAAGAAATCCCCGCCCGCATGCAGGCAAAAGCGGCGGAGGATTTGCGCGCGCTCGTCACCAACGGCCTGGTCGATGCAGGCCTGACCTATGAAGGCGCACAAGCCCACGCCACGCCGCGCCGTCTGGTGCTGTCGATCGAAGGCCTGACCGCCCAATCGAAAGACACGCGCGAAGAACGCAAGGGCCCCAAGGTCGATGCGCCACAAGCCGCCATTGATGGCTTCCTGAAATCAACTGGCCTCACGCTCGATCAACTGCAAAAGCAGGACGACAAGAAGGGCGCGTTCTATCTCGCGGTGATCAAGCGCAACGGCCGCATGGCAACCGATGTGATCGCCGAACTGGTGCCGGATGTCATCCGCAAATTCCCCTGGCCCAAATCCATGCGCTGGGGATCGGGCACCTTGCGCTGGGTGCGCCCGCTTCATTCCATCCTCTGCTGCTTCGATGGCGACGTCGTGCCGTTTGAAGTGGACGGCATCAAGAGCGGCCACACGACCAAAGGCCACCGCTTCTTGGCCCCGGCAGAAATCAGCGCCCGGCGCTTTGAGGACTATTCCCTCAAACTTCACAAAGCCCATGTGATTGTCGATGCAAATACCCGTGCTGAAACGATAAAAACCGAAGCCAAAAACCTCGCCTTTGCCCAAGGGTTGGAAGTCGTCGAAGACGAAGCGCTGTTCAAGGAAGTCGCAGGCCTCGTCGAATGGCCCGTTGTGCTCATGGGCGAGTTTGACAAGACGTTTCTCGATGTGCCGCCCGAAGTCATCATCACCACCATCAAGAACAACCAGAAATGTTTTTGCGTGCGCGATGCCAAGGGCAAGCTCGCCAACAAATATATCCTGATCGCCAACACCGTGCCGAAAGATGGCGGTGCCGAAATCATCCGCGGCAACAACAAGGTCATCGCTGCGCGGTTGAGCGATGCAAAATTCTTCTGGGATCAGGACCGCAAAACCAAACTCGAAGACTTGGCTGCCCAAACTCGATACCATCACCTTCCACGCCAAACTCGGCACCCAAGGCGAACGCGTCAAACGCATCGAAGCGCTGGCCGCCGAAATTGCCAGGACCATCGGTGCCGATGTCGAGAAAACCAAACTCGCTGCGCGTTTATGCAAAGCCGACCTCGTCACCAACATGGTCGGCGAATTCCCCGAACTGCAAGGCGCCATGGGCCGCTACTACGCGCTCGAAGAAGAGATCGACCCCGAAGTCGCCGACGCCATCCGCGACCACTGGAAACCGCAAGGGCCGAGCGACTCGCTGCCGGAGTCGAAAATCGGGCAGGCGGTGGCGCTGGCGGACAAGCTGGATACGCTGGTTGGGTTCTGGGCGATTGATGAAAAGCCGACGGGTTCGAAAGATCCTTTTGCGTTGAGACGTGCAGCGCTGGGAGTAGTCCGATAGTCTACTTGAGGATGAAATCAGAAAGTCGCACTCATAGCAATTTCCGAAAAGCACTATGACCAGATTGATTGAAACACAAAAACGAATTGCTCATGAAGAAGGTCAAAATGAATGGCGGCATCATATGGCGTCGCATATTGGGCATGAGTATCAGACTCCGTGGGAGAGGTTCGACAAGTTGTTGAGTACAGCTCAGTTCGACCTCCTCTCCTTCTTCGCCGACCGCCTGAAAGTCTATCTCAAGGACCAGGGCAAGCGGCACGATCTCATCGATGCCGTCTTCGCCCTCGGCGGGCAGGATGACCTGCTGATGATCGTCCGCCGCGTCGAAGCCCTCTCAACTTTCCTCGCCACCGACGACGGCAAGAATTTCCTCGCCGGCGTCAAGCGCGCCTCCAACATCCTGCGCATCGAAGAAAAGAAGGATGGCAAATCCTTTGATGGCGATGTGAACAACAAGCTCCTCACACTGCCCGAAGAAATCACACTCCACGCAGCCGTCACCGAAGCCTCTACCTTCGCCAAGAAAGCCATTGCACAGGAAGATTTCGAAGCCGCCATGAAGGCGATTGCCAAACTTCGCGCACCCGTCGATGCCTTCTTCGACAAGGTCACGGTGAACGACAGCAACGCCGACATCCGCACCAACCGCCTCGCCCTGCTGACCAAAATCCGCGCCGCAACAGCCGAAGTTGCCGACTTCAGCAAGATCGAGGGTTGAACGAGACGCGCCGTCAATAGGTCAGGTAGATTGTGACCGTCCGTGAGTATGTATCATCAATCAAGTTGGGCGTGGCCGTCAGCGTGGCTGTAACGGGGAACGTCAACACATTGGCAGCGTTTTGGCCGAGACCCGTACCGCTTGAACCCGTTCGCCTCAACCGGAATGGGATTGTGGTCGCATTGCCAGGGATTTGACCAACCAATGTGCCATTGAAGTTTGGATTGCGGCCGGTGGGGTTGAACGACAGCGAAAACGGCACACCCAAATTGCACCACACCGACAAATTGGACGTGATCGTTTCGCTTCCGGTAACTTGCAGCAGGTTGCCAAAATCAAAATCAGGCGCAACGATTCTGCAATTTGTTGAAACTTTGGCTCCAACTTTAAACGAAGCACCACTTTGTGCGGCTTCCAAAGGCATGGCGCTGACAACAGCGAGCCCACAATCCATAAGATCACTTTCAGGAAGCGAAACACGAAAACCCTCTGATTTATGCAAGCGGTGCTAGGCGACAAGGCTTAATTCCATCTTCGCATTCTCTGTATGAGTGGAATGAATGGACCAGATTCAGCCCGTTTCAGGGCGATTCAGGCGGTTGCCGGTTCCAATGGTTTGCATAGTTTGAACAGACAAGCTGCATTTCACATTAGCTTGCACCTTTGACTTCGCCTATGACGTGCCGATGCCGCGCTCGCAAATCCATGCCCCCGACTCCCCCTACGCCTGGTTCCGCCTCGCTATCTCTCTGGCGCTCGCAACGATTGCTGGCGTAGGTCTGTGGGCGGGAGTTGTCATCCTGCCCACCATCCAGCAGGAATTCGGCGTCGACCGTGCTGGTGCGTCGTTGCCCTACACCATCACCATGATTGGTTTTGCGATTGGTGGCGTGCTGTCAGGCCGCTTGGCCGATCGGTTCGGCATCATGCTTCCAATGATGATCGGCTCGCTGTTCCTCGGCGGTGGTTTTGTTGCAGCAGCCTATGCACCAAACTACTGGAGCTTCGTAGCGGCCCAGGCCGGATTGATTGGATTGTTTGGCGTCGCCACGTCATTTGGCCCGCTCGTCGCTGATGTTTCTTTGTGGTTCCAGAAGCGTCGCGGCCTTGCAGTTTCGCTCGTTGCATCAGGCAACTATCTTGCAGGCACAATCTGGCCACCCATCCTCACCTGGGGCGTTGCCAACTACGGTTGGCGAAACTCATACATTGCCATCGGCATCCTTTGCATGCTGCTCATGATCCCGCTGTCATTTTTCTTGCGGCCTCGCGCCTCACTTGAAGAACGGATCAGCCCCACGGCCCGCACCGCAAATCTCGATGGCACCAACGCGCTCCATGCAATCATCATGCTCGCTGGCCTGTCATGTTGTGTCGCCATGTCGATGCCGCAAGTCCACATCGTCGCCTATTGTGGCGACCTTGGCTATTCCGCCGCATCAGGCGCAACCATGCTGTCGCTCATGCTGGGCTTTGGTGTCGCGTCACGCATCATGTCGGGTTTCCTGTCCGACAAGATCGGTGGCCTCGGCACGTTGCTCATCGGCTCCACCCTGCAATGCCTCGCACTGCTGCTCTATATTCCCTTCGATGGCCTTACCTCGCTGTATGTCGTGTCATCCATTTTCGGGTTGGCCCAGGGCGGCATCGTGCCCAGCTACGCCATGATCGTGCGCGACAATTTCCCCGCCCGCGAAGCAGGCTTCCGCATTTCATTGGTGCTCACCTGCACGGTTCTGGGCATGGCGCTGGGCGGCTGGCTGTCAGGCGAAATCTATGACTACACCGGCAACTACACCGCAGCCTTCCTCCACGGTGCCGCATGGAATCTCCTCAACCTCGCAATCGCTGTTTGGCTTTTGGGGAAGGGGAAGAAGATCACGCATCGGCCTTTTGTTCCCGCGTAGGAGTTTTGGCTCTTGGCCTGTGTGGGAGCAGAGCCTTGGGAAGCGCTGCAAGGCCCAGGATGGCACAAGTAGCCTTTACGCCAAAACCGTCAGCTTCCGCATCACGCAGCGACTGCAGCTCACCTTTCGAAGTTTGTACAAGATGCTCGCCATTCAACAATCCGTTGACAGCATGAAAGCCAAGCGCCCGATAAACCTCAAATTGCTCTTCGCTGAAAAACTGGTCACTTGTGGCTTCGTGTGGAAAATCCAGGTACCGTCGGTTATAATCCTTGATGTAGTCATTTTCGTCACCAGTGACGGATGACTTGATGTAAAGCAGAATACCGGTGCCACCATTGTCGTAATCAATACGACCGATTGCGCAATGTGGTCCGATTTGTGCACCGGTCTCATTCATCTGCTTTCGCAATGAAACCTCCCGGATGCCCGACCAGCAAAGATGAATGCGTGCCCCAAGATCAATGCGCGCATAGCGTTGCAGCTTGATCAGCGATGGAAAATTCATTCCCTTGTCGGCCTCGGCATCTACAACAATCACCAGCTGGCAACGCCGCCGGATCAATTCATAGGCCCCGAGATTCTCAACATGTCCGCCGTCGGTCAGGTACACTTCATCATGTTGAAGGCTCAATGCTCCAAAAATTTCGCGCGCATAGTAGAGTGGATTGAGTAAATTGCGTTGGACCTGCGGTGCTCGCGTGTCGAGCCTGTCGGGATTAGGGAACCAATAACCCAGCCGCACATTGAGCAGGGCGAGCGTAGCTGAAAACAGCTTGATCGATTCGCTGCCCATGTTGGATGAAGCGGCAGCACCGGAAATGGCAATTGCAGTTGCAAGATCAGTTTTGTAGCCACGCATCGACTCGATACACTTTTCGACGTCTTCCGTCGGCAGATAATGCGTGGATCTGCTGCCGATAAACAAAGGCGAAAACAAAAAGAAATCAGCATTGCGCCCGTGCTGGTTCACTTCTGGCTCGCGCTGGATATTGAGGGCCGTGTTGATCAGGTGAAACTGCCGATTTCCCTTCAGGTCTGAAAGCTTGATGTCGTCAACATGTTCAGCTTTGTCAAAAATATTGTAAAAGCAAAAAGCCCTGCTCAACCTGTCGCGGTAGAGCCTGTGCAGCGAGTTTCCGTTCGCCGTCAGCAGGGTCCATGAAAGCACTCCCGCAGCTGCAATAACCGCGTAGACCAGTGCGTAAGCGGTGCCGCGGACCATCTTGAGGTCAGCCAGCGCATTTCTCATGAATTCGAGTGGCATGGGAGCACGGGGAACAAATGGCAGCCGCACGCCACTTGCATCAACGCCCCAGTAAACCAGTCGCAGGTAGATCAGCCACAAAAGCAGTGGAAGTGCCAGCCCTGCGATGAGCATCGCAGCTTGCGTAGTCAGCTTTTTCACAAACGCTTTCCAGCCTGTACCTTCTTCGCCAGATTTGAGAATATCCGCGAGATATTTGCCAGCAAACGAAACCACAGCAATAAATGGTGCTATGTAGGTTGTCAGGCCATTCAGGTAACCCGAGAACGAGCTCGTGCCATTTCCGGGGATATCAATCATTTTCTTGACGAGAAGTGGCTGTACTTCAAAAAATGCCAGACCCGCAATGACCGCAAGTGATAACCAGGCGAAAAGCAGGAACCTGTTCTTGAATTCACTGCCATTGGTCAGCGACTGATGCCAGGACCAGCATATGTACCCTGCTATCGCAGTGACGATGGAAGTGAGAGAGAAAGCGAAAGCCCCCAACTTGCCCAACCCGAAATATTTGATCAGGTCTACGATTGGCGTTTCAGGTGTTGCCAGAGAATTGTAGGTAGGGTTCCAGAACAGTGTGATCGCTGCGGCCGCAAAAATCACCGGCATCACCAACAGGCAATTCGCCACCAGCCCGCGCAAATATATCGCCAGGTTCTTGAGCATTTCAACCGGATGTCCGAACTTGAGGTAATTCGCATTCGCCCGCAACTCGCGCATCGCTGGCGTGTCGACTTTTTCATCTTTGTTGGTGCTCAGGAAAGGAAAGGCCTTGCCGTTTCTGGCCCTCGCCACACTGAGGGATGCGCCTGCGTATCCGCCACCAGATACCGTCGACAGGTAGTCAACTCTGTCGATTACTCCATGGGCAGCCATGCCTTGCAAAACGCCCGAGCAAAACGCCGCAGAGCGAATGCCACCACCTGAAAGAGACAAGCCTACCGTGTCGTAACATCCGCCAGGAACATCACTGTCCGAAGGGTGGGGCGCTGGTTTTGGATCAATGAATGAGACCGGGTTGCCGTTGGGCCTGATGATGGAAATCTGCTTGTGTTCTTGGTCAATGACAAGATTTTGGCCTACGTCTGCTTGTGCACCAGGCAAGCCGCTGTATCTCTTGTGTTCGTCAAAAACCCATTTGTCACGCGTGTCGTTACTTAAATCCCTGCCGTCTGCCATGGCCATCCCCGCCAAATGCTCAAACGCCCCCGCACTTAACCCTAACACGGGCTGGGCCGATTGACGCACTACCATATGAAGGATGGTGAATGCCTGTCCTAGGCACGGAACATCTTGACCTCTCACGCGCTTAAGTGTTTGCTGCGCTGCAACAATGTCAGCCGGAAAACCTCAGCCATTGCCACTTCTCTACCGTTTCGGCGGCAATGCTGCCGAAGCCGGTCTCGGCTTGCGCGAAAGTGTCGGCAGCCGCGGTGCCTATTTGGGCGAGCTCGCAAGGATCAACCTGCCAACACCTCCTGGATTTGTCATTACGGCCGAAGCATGCCGCTCTCTGACGTCGGGAAAAATGCCGCCAGCCCTCAAATCCGCCATCGCTGAAGCCCTTGCCGCAATCGCCGCTGAAACCGGAAGGACCTTCGGTGACCCAGCCAATCCATTCTTCCTCGCCGTTCGCCCGTCTGCCGCAAACGGTGCAAGCGGAGTCATGGAAGCCGTTCTCAACATCGGCCTCAACGACAAGCTGGTGGAGTCCCTTGCCCGCTGCACCAACGAACCGCGCTTTGCCCATGAATGTTATCGCCGCCTGATCCAGAACTACGCGCATGTCGTGCTGGGCGATGATCCGTCAGCGTTCGACGATATCATCCATCTCTATCGCGATGACCGCAACTTGGTGAGTGATTCCGAATTCACCACCCAGGATGCCCGCGAACTCATCACGCGTTTCAAGGCGCAGGTTGAATCGACTGGAGAACCATTCCCGCAGGACGTCATGGCCCAGCTTCACGCTGCGATAGCCGCAATGGTCAAGGCCTGGGCAGCGCCGCGCGCCAAGGCACAACGCAAGCTGCATAACGTCCCAGAATCCGCCGGAATAGCCGTCACTGTGCAAGTCATGGTCTTCGGCAACCGGTCAGAAAATTCAGGCGTCGGCATTGCAGCTTTGCGCAATGAAGCAACTGGCGAAATGGGTCTCCACGGCATTCACATGCCATCTGCCCAGGGCCCGGACCTCCTTGCCAAGATTACACCTGCAATGCCTGTGGCGCAGCTCCACGAACACGATCCAAACCATGCCCAAGAACTGCAGCATGCGCTGGAAACAGCAGAGCTGCACTTTCGCGATGCCATGGAACTCGACTTCACCATGGAAGCTGGAAAACTGTGGTTCCTCGATGCAAGACCGGCACCACGCAGCACCCGCGCCGCACTGAAGCTCGCGGTTGAGCTAGCCAACGCCAGGATCATCACCAGGGATGAAGCGCTTCTGCGCATTGATCCCATGTCGCTCGTCCACATGCTGCATGCCACCATTGACCCGACGGCGAAAAAGCAGATCGTTGCAACGGGCCTTGCGGCATCGCCAGGAGCTGCAACCGGTGTCATTGTTTTCGGAATTGAGGAAGCCCGACGGCGATCCGCTGCCGGCGAGAGCGTCATCCTCGTTCGCCCCGAAACCCTGCCGGAAGACATTCGCGCATTGCACGTGGCCGAAGGTGTACTCACCACCCGCGGCGGCATGACCTCGCACGCTGCCGTTATTGCGCGCGGCATGGGCAAGCCCTGTGTTTCCGGCGCCGGCAGCCTGCGGATCGACCTCGGAGAGGAAACATTGAGTTCGCCGCAACTGACCCTGCAAAAGGGTGAAATCATCACCATTGACGGCTCGACAGGCCAGATCCTGCGTGGGGCAGTGCCCACACTGAAGCCGGCTGTCTCTGGTGATTTTGCCACATTGCTCTCGTGGGCCGATGCGGCCCGCCGCATGAAGGTGCGCGCCAATGCCGAAACCCCGCAGGAAGTAAAAATCGCCCGCGATTACGGCGCGGAAGGCATCGGCCTTTGCCGCACCGAACACATGTTCTTTGAGGGTGACCGCATCATTGCAATGCGCGAAATGATCCTCGCCGACCGCGAGAAGGACCGCCGCGCAGCACTCGACAAGATCCTCCCCGTCATGCGGGCTGATTTTGTGGAATTGTTCGAAATCATGGCCGGAAAGCCGGTTACGGTCCGTCTTCTCGATCCGCCGTTGCACGAATTCTTGCCGGAAGGCGGCGCTGATTTGGAAGAAGTGGCAAAGGCGCTGGGCACCGGTGTCACCACCTTGCGCCGCCGCGTCGTCGAATTGTCAGAGCAAAATCCAATGCTGGGGCATCGCGGCGTCAGGCTGCTGCTGTCCTATCCGGAAATCACCGACATGCAGGCGCGCGCCATCTTCGAAGCAGCCGCTGTGGTGGAAAAATCTCTGGCAACAGCACCGCTCCTTGAAATCATGGTGCCCCTGGTTGTGTCGCGCCAGGAACTGGATTTGGTGAAGCAGCGCATCGTCGCCGTGGCCGCAGAAGTCGAACGCGAGCAGGGCGTTCGCATTGCCTATCTCGTGGGCACGATGATCGAACTCCCACGCGCTGCATTGCAGGCTGGCGAAATCGCCAAATCTGCCGAATTCTTCTCCTTCGGCACCAACGATCTCACCCAGACCGCGTTTGGCATCAGCCGCGACGATAGCGCCCGCTTCATCGGCGAATATACCTCCAAAGGCATTTTCAGCCGTGATCCATTTGTCACGCTCGACATCGAAGGCGTCGGCGAACTGATAGCCTTTGCCGTCCAGCGCGGCCGTAAAACCCGAAAAGACATTTCCCTGGGCATCTGCGGCGAACACGGTGGGGACCCTGATTCGATTGCATTTTGCGAAGAAAAGGGACTGGACTACGTCTCCTGTTCGCCATTTCGCGTTCCGATTGCAAGACTCGCTGCGGCCCAGGCTGGGATAAGAAAAAAACAAATAAAATTAAGCGCTTAACGACACAATCAGAGAACTGATGCGCGGGCGAAAAAGTGGCTTTACAATGGCCAGAAGATGAGGTTAACCCATCCTAAACAATCTGTAGCCAAACAGGTCAACCAGGGAACGGCACCCTATTTGACCCGTAACAGAGGACTGGACCATTGGGGAAGAGGCCACAAGCCCAGAATAGGCCAACTTGGCCACAGCCGTACATCAAGCGCCGTGCAAGTGCCCGGCGTGGTTTCATGGGGCATCATGGCCCGGCAATTTTCGGTGCTTTGATTCTTATCGGATCGTTTGGTTTTGCCGGTCACATCATCGGCAAGAACGCCGTAGCACACAATGCCGACATCGAGACCCTCGCCTTGCTGCCGGAAGTTCCAGGCGAAAGCCCCGGCGTAATCAACGTCTCCACCAAGGGTTCGCTTCTGCCTGAAGGCATGAATTTCGAAATCGTCAATCTAAAGGTTGCGCGCGAACAATCAATCGATGTTTCCGGCAAGGGCGACCTCGCGATGGAAGAGCCGGTGAAGGAAGTCCCGCCGCCGCTTGTTGTTTCAACCCCCACGCTACATGCCAAGGCGGCAGTGCCGTCGGTTCGCATCGAGCCTGCCGCCCTCAACCTCGCAGAAGAAAACAAGAAGGCCGTAAAGCGCCTGGCACTCACGCCCAAGCCGAACGAGATCGAAAAAGAATTTGCATTGAGCAAAAGTGAAAAGCAGAAAGTTGTGGCCCAGCGCCGCGTCCGTCTCGCCGAAGAAAATTGCCTCGCCCGCGCCGTATACTTCGAAGCGCGGTCCGAATCGGAACTTGGCCAGATGGCCGTTGCCAAGGTTATTCTCAACCGCACCCGCACCGAAGGGTTTCCGAAATCGATCTGCGGCGTGGTTTACCAGGGTTCCAACCGCCGCAATTCGTGCCAGTTCTCCTTCGCATGTGATGGCCTGCCCGATGATGTCAGGCAGCCAGATGCCTGGTCCCGCGCGCGGAATATTGCCCGGCGTGCCATCGCCGGAACCAGCCAGATGGGCGTCGGCATGAAAGACGCCGTCAACTATCATGCAGATTACGTGAAGCCCAAATGGTCCAAGACCATGCGCCGCCTCGTGAAGATCGGTCGCCACATTTTTTACGCTGACGGCTGACAGCGCAGGCCTACAAAACGAAATCGTCCGCAGTTACTCTGATCGACCGGACGAGCAATGAAAATTCAAGCGTTCCGTCTGTGTCGATATTGGCCACCACATATGTGTTTCCGTTGGCATAGCCAAACTTGATTTCGCCCGCCGTCACCACGCCGTTGGTGTCGATCTTGAAACTGTTGTTGACAGCTGTCCCGGCAAGGGCATCGATGTTGCGGAGATTGATTGTATCGCCATCGCGAAAATCGATGATTTGATCACGCAAGGTCGTGCCATAACTGTCAGACACCCTGTTGAACACAAACCTATCGTTGCCGGTTCCGCCATGCAACGTGTCGGCACCGGCTCCTCCAGCAAGTGTATCGTGTCCGGTTCCGCCAACCAGCTGGTCCCGTCCGTTACCTCCGCCAAGTGTATCGTTTCCTCCGCCACCAATGAGCACATCGTCCTTTGTGGTCCCCAGGAGATTGTTGTTGCCCGAGGTGCCATACTTAACGATGCCGGATTGTCCGAAATCGGAAACCGCAGCCCCTGACAGGCTGAGTATATCGTAGGCTGCTACGCGTCCGCTGGCACCGGTAACGGCATCGAGCTCGTAAAGGCTACCACTTGCAACGCCATACATCTTGTTGCCGACTGTCGTGATGCCAAAGAGATTGTAGATGCCATGGCTGACGCTGCCAAGCGTGGCACCCGTCTGCGGATCAACGCGCACAAACTTTTCGTCCGAAGTCGCTATAACAAGCTCGCCGTTCAACATCGTGATATCGCCAGCTGACCTGTAATTGACTGAGCTCTGCGGCAGTTTCACCGCCTGTCCGGTGGAAAGATTGATCTTGTAAATTCCCCCACCGATGAAACTGGCCGTATAGGCCGTACCATCTGGCGCAATGAAGAAAGCATTTGCTCCTGGCAGATTGTGGTTGGTGACAAGTGTTGTCGCTGCTGTGGTCTTGTCGATCTTGTAAATCGCACCATAGCTGATGCCATAAAGCTGGCCCGTGGCAGACAACGCAAGATCGGACATGAACACGGGCATCGTCCCGATTTCCACGGCGTCCAGCGTGCTGGAGGCCGGGTTTACCTTGTAGAGCGTGTTGGAGGAGTCAGAGAAGAAAATTTGGGCCATGTTGGTGAATTGATTCCAGTTGAGGTGATGTCCGCATCACGTATTCCTATGAACTATCCAAAGCAAGATAACAGGCCGCTTACAGAACATCCTAAACGCCGGGGATTTTGTGAATTCGTCTATCTGACATTCAACCGAAACGGCACGCCCTCATAGGCATCCTGCCCGCGACCGATGGATTTGACGGCTTCCGTCATGCGCCCGTCGCGCCCCAGTATCGCATCGACATGTGAAACCAGCAGCGCATTTGGTGTGGCAGAAGGCGAGGCATCGCGCAGCTCTTGCGCCAATTCCATTTCATTTTCATTCGGTCGCGCCATGCACAATGCGGTGAAAGCTGAAGCCGTTGACCGGCTGATGCCTGCCCAGCAATGAATCAGCATTGGTGAACCAGCATCCCACGCTCGAATGAAATCGACCAGCCGCTGCGCATCATTTGCACCCGGTGCACTTAGTCCCGGAGAATGCGAAGTAATGTCGTGCAGTGATAATTTAAGATGACGCTGCGGTTGTAGGGATGGAAATTCCGGCCATACCGATTCTGGCGAAAGCAGGCTGATGGCATGGCTCGCCTTGCTGGAAACAACCAGCGCCGGTGCAGCATGCAAGGGACAAACAATGATCAATGGAGCAACTTTCTGAACTGGCTGAGATATTGCCCCTCCGCCAACTTTGGTGCAAGCCCGTCCAGCGACCGGAACCTTTCGGCACCTTCCCCTGACAATCCCTTGGGACGGCCAAAATATTTCTCGGCCTCCGCCAGTGTAAATCCGGCGAGCTGCGTCGCCTCCAGATAAGCCGCAATCGTGTCAGCATGCTTGATCAATGCCAGCGTCTGGGGTGGCGTCTGCGCCGGCAGTCCAAACCGCACGTGGATGGCCGCAAGCAGGCGGAGCTCGAATGCCTTGTAATCAAGCCCGATTGCCGCCTTGAACGGCGAGATCATGTCGCCCACAACATATTCCGGCGCATCATGCAGTAGCGCCATCAACCGCTGTGCATCGCTCAACTCATTCAGGTGAGAGGCAATCGCTTCAACCAGAACACAGTGCTGCGCCACCGAGAAAGCATTGTCGCCTTTTGTCTGTCCGTTCCAGCGCGCAACCCGTGCCAACCCATGCGCAATGTCCTCAATTTCGACGTCGAGCGGTGAAGGATCAAGCAAATCAAGCCGCCGCCCTGACAACATGCGTTGCCAAGCACGTGGAGAAACTTCAGCCATTATCGCGCCAACCTCTTGACAGCGTCATGTCGGTGGCAGTCCACCATGTGGTCATTCACCAGCCCGCAAGCCTGCATGAAAGCATACACGATGGTGGGGCCCACGAAACGAAAGCCGCGCTTCTTGAGATCCTTTGAAATCTTCTCGGCCAAAGGCGTGGCAGCAGGCACGGTCTTGCCCGTCTTGTGCACATTTTGTACCACTTTGTTATCAAGAAAACCCCACAGATATCCCGAGAAATCCTCAATCTCGAGATAGGCCTGCGCATTGGTGATCGTCGCCTCAACTTTCAGCTTGTTGCGTACGATGCCGGTATCATTCATCAGTGTACTGATTTTATTGGCATTGTACCTCGCAATGATCTCCGGATCAAACCGATCAAAGGCGGCACGAAAATTCTCGCGCTTCTTGAGGATGGTGATCCACGAAAGCCCCGCCTGGAATCCGTCAAGGATCAGTTTTTCCCAAAGCGCCCGCGAGTCATATTCTGGCACACCCCAGTCGGTGTCGTGGTAGTGAACATAAATCGGTTCGGTGCCACACCACGAACAGCGACTCACACCGTCTTCATGTTTCACAGCCGTCACGTTGCCACCTCGTATTTTATCCAGTCCGGTTTGACCACATGAATTTCCGTTGTTCCAGCTTTCAACGGCGATCTTGCTTCGGCAAGTCGGTCAATGCGGATCAGCGCCAGGCCGCATGTGTCGGTGCACGAATGAATCTCCCCGACAGATTTTTCATCAATCGTGATCTTCATGTCATCGGGTTTCGCGCGGAATGTCACAGGCAGCATTCGGTTCCGCGCCGTGCCACGATGCTGCATCCGCGACACCACTTCCTGCCCGACATAGCATCCCTTGGTAAAACTCACGGCACCAAGCTGGTCAAGATTGGCCTCATGTGGAAACACTTGCTCGACGCCAATGTCGCGCACCGAATCCGCAAGGCCCAGCATGATGCGCCGTCCTTCATATCCGCGATCACCCGGTACGTTGATCAGCGTTCCGGCAGCAACAAGCGACCGCCAACCCATGGCCTCATGGCGCGGATCACGATAGCACTTCGCCTCGTCCGGCTTTTCCATGTGAACACCAATTTCAAGCTCGTTGTCCATTTCGATCATCAGTTTTGCCCGCAACCGGTAAATCGCAAGTTTTTGTAGCAGAGCAGCCCGATGCTCGGCTGCACAATCAATCAAAATCCGCTCGCCCGCATTGAACACGAACATGTCATGTAAAATCTTGCCCTGCGGCGACAGCAGCGCCCCATAGGCTGCCGATCCAACACCAAGCGTGCTGACATCGCATGTCAGCAGGTTGTGCAACCACGCCAACGCGCCGGTACCGGTGATTGCAATCACCGCCCGGTCGGGGCGGTTTTGATCTGGAAAACTTGGGAAACTGATCATGGTTGCGAAACTTCAGTGATCTCTCTACGTAATGTCAAACACTTGCGAATGAAAGCGCGAATGACACGCCACGCCGACCTGATCCTGAAAAACGCGACCGTCGTCAACAACGATGGCATAGGCCAACGCGATATTGCCGTAAAGCACGGCAAGGTCTTGGAGATTGGCACGCTGGACGGGGTCACTGCACCCGAAATCCTAAACTGCGCAGGACTCCACATTCTCCCCGGCGTTATCGACAGCCAGGTTCATTTCCGCGAACCCGGGCTTGAACACAAGGAAGACCTCGAATCAGGCAGCCGCGCCGCAGTCATGGGCGGGGTCACGGCGGTCTTTGAAATGCCCAACACCAAACCGCTGACCACATCGGCGGAAGCGCTCGCCGACAAGGTTTCACGTGCCAGGAACCGGATGTTCTGCGATTTCGCGTTTTATGTTGGCGGCACCCACCAGAACTTTGCCTCGATCCACAATTTTGAAAGATGCGAGGGCTCCGCCGGCATCAAGGTATTCGCCGGCTCATCGACAGGCGATCTGTTGGTTGAAGATGATGCAGGCCTCGATGCCATCATCTCCAGGCTGTCGCGCCGTGCCGCGTTCCACAGCGAGGACGAACCGCGTCTGCGCAGCAGGCTGTCCCATCAGATTGCGGGCGATCCTTCAAGCCACCACATGTGGCGCGATGCCGAGGCCGCGCGCATCTGCACCGAACGCATTCTGTGCATTGCGAGGAAACATGGCAAGCGCGTCCATATTTTGCATATTTCAACAGCGGACGAATTGCCTCTCCTCGCAGCACATCGCGATGTGGCAACAGTCGAAGTGACACCACATCATTTGACGTTGTCGGCAGATGACTACGCCAGGCTCGGAACCAAACTGCAGATGAACCCGCCTGTGCGCGGCAAGGAACATCAAAAGGCGCTATGGCAGGCCTTGAATTCAGGACTGGTGGATGTGCTGGGGTCCGATCATGCGCCGCACACGGTGGAAGAAAAATCCAAGCCCTATCCGCAATCACCGTCCGGCATGACGGGCGTGCAAACTCTCGTCCCCATCATGCTCGATCATGTGAACAAGGGGAAGCTCTCGCTCGAGCGTTTCGTCGATCTCACATCGCATGGCCCAAATCGAATTTTCGGACTGGCCAACAAAGGCCGCATCGCTGAAGGCTATGATGCGGATTTCACCATCGTCGACATGAAGCGCACCGAAACCATCAGCAACGGCTGGATTGAAAGCAAATGCGGCTGGACGCCATATGATGGCGTCAAGGTAACCGGCTGGCCCGTCGGTACAATGATCCGTGGGTCATTCGCCATGTGGCAAGGCAAGCTCGCAGCGCAAGCGCATGGACAACCCGTGAGATTTCTGGAAGCGTTGAAACAGTGAGGACAGTCATGGCAACTTTTCGCGCATTGCAAGTGGTGAAGGAAGAGGGCGGACAGCGCGCCCAATTCGTCGAACTCACCGAAAGCGATCTCATGGACGGTGACGTAACCATCGACGTGAGCCACGCATCAGTGAACTACAAGGACGGCCTCGCCGTCACCGGCAAGGCACCGATCATAAGAAATTTCCCGCTCATTCCCGGTATCGATTTCGTTGGCACAGTACGGGCCTCGTCACATCCAAAGTGGAAAAAGGGCGACATGGTCGTGCATGGCGGCTGGGGCGTTGGCGAAAGTCACCACGGCGGCTATTCCGAAGTGGCGCGCGTCAATGGCGATTGGCTGGTGGCTCTCCCGAAAGAATTCACCCCGTCAGATGCCATGTCGATTGGCGTTGCGGGCTTCACAGCGATGTTGTGCGTCATGGCGCTGGAAGAGCAGGGCCTCACACCGGACCGTGGCGAAATTGTTGTGACAGGTGCCGCAGGCGGGGTCGGCTCGACTTCAATCGTCTTGTTGTCAAGACTTGGATTTCGCGTGGTGGCTTCAACCGGCCGCATGGAAGAAGCAGACTTCCTGAAAAACCTGGGAGCAAGCAACGTGATCAATCGCGAGGAATTCAACACGCCGGTAAAGCCATTGGCAAAGATTCGTTGGGCTGGTGCCATCGACAGCGTTGGCTCGGTGACCTTGGCCAACGTCCTTTCACAAATTCAGAACGATGGCGCGGTTGCAGCCTGCGGTCTCGCGCAGGGCATGGATCTGCCGACGTCGGTGGCACCCTTTATCCTGCGCGGCGTGCGCCTGATCGGCATCAATTCGGTAACCGTGCCTGACCCGCGCCGTTCGCAAGCCTGGGCAAGGCTCGCACGTGACATAGACATCACCAAACTGCGCAGCCTCACCAACCATGTGAAACTCGACGATATACCGAGAATAGCCAGCGACATCGTTGCGGGAAAAGTCCGCGGCCGCGTCGTCGTCGATGTCAGGTAAATTACTGCCTGGTCTTCATCACGGTGAATTCGCCGGTGCGAATGCGCTCCGGCAAACGTTCGCACATGACAGCCACTGGCTCCTCACCATAGGACGTGATCATGTCCGAGAGGGCGGCAAAGATGGCTGCCGTCGCGATGGAATCCGGCTCAAGCCCGTCATAAACGGCCTCTTCCCATGCATCGAGAATATAGCGCAGCGCTGCCTGTTTGGCTTCCTGCGACAATTTTTTGGAATGGGACACGGGTACGGTTTTGAGCATAATTCTTCTTTGTGTTTGTGGAAAAGCACCGCTTCGAAATCACCATAGCAAACCGAACCCGCTGCCAAAGTTGATTCTTAAACGAAGGTTAATTTCAACTTGGTGTTTTGAATCAAAGCCTTGTTAGACGTGTCGAGCTCATGATTACACTCTTAACGTGCGGCGCTAAGGGCAACGTTTCAAGCCCTTCGGTCGTTGCCCACCTAACATCAAGCGCATCAGTAGAAGCCTTTGCCTCTCCGCTGATCCATTGCCCCAAATGGCATGTCAAAGCATATCGCCGCCCGTTTTTCGGCGACGTGATCTCAAATACACCCAGCGCGTCATGCGCTTCCGCAACAATACCAGTCTCTTCCAGAACTTCGCGCACCGCAGCCTGTGCCGTGGTTTCACCCGGCTCGACCTTGCCGCCAGGCAGCGCCCACACGCCCTCCGGCCGTTTGACCAGCAACACTTTGTCATCGCGCCACAGGCACATGGACGCAGCGGCAATTGCATCATGGGGCAAGATTGTCATAAGTTGACCTGATGTGCGGTCTTTACAGTTTTCGCAAGGCCCCGGAAGAAACCCGGAATCTGTTCAACTATCTTGAAACACCGGATTTTCCGCCGCGCCAATATGTGACGCCTGGCAGCCCGATTGCCATCGTCACCGCCAATCGCGAGGGCCGCCACTATTTGCTGGTCCGCTGGGGTCTCATCCCGAGCTGGGTGAAGGAAGTGAAACCGGGCAAACCGCTGATCAATGCGCGCAGCGAAACGATTTTGGAAAAACCGTCCTTCCGCAACGCCATGAAACGCCGCCGCTGCCTGATCCCTGCCGACGGTTTTTACGAATGGGAAGGCGATATCCCCGGCAAGAAGCGCCCGTTCTTCATCCACCGCGAAGACGACGGACTTTTCGCCTTCGCCGGGATTTGGGACCACTGGATGGGTGCCGATGGTTCCGAACTCGAAAGTGCTGCCATCATCACAGCAGGGCCAAATGCCGAAATTTCCCGCATTCATGACCGCTCGCCAGTCGTCATTCACCCGCAGGATTTTGCCAAATGGCTGGACCACGACAATGTCGATGCCAGCGAAGCAGCTGAACTGCTTGTGCCGCCGCCAGATGATTATTTTATCCTCGAACAGACCCACATCGAGCGCAAGGCCCCGTCGAAGAAACCCAAGGAACCCAAGAATAAACCTGCGCAAACGGAATTATTTTAATTCTCCTGTTGACAAAACATTCCTTTTGTTCTATGTATGTTCCTTGGATCGCAAGATCCCGCTGATTGTCATCGTGAATCAGGCGATTGGGCCCTGCCTGAAAAGGTCCAACCCCAGCGGAGGCCTCCGCAACCCCGGGAGAAGGAGTATTGGAAATCTGCTCAGCGCTTGATCGCCTTGCCCAGCGAGACCACGGCGTTGGCGGAATAGCCCAGCTTCTCGTAAAATCCGCGCGCCTCCGGATTGTCCTCACGCACCATGAGGTTGACCTTCCACACGCCGCGATCCGACAACCATTTTTCCGCCGCCTCAACAACCTCCTTGCCAAGACCGGATTTCTGCTGTGCCGGATCAACGCCAAGGTAATACATCGCCCCGCGATGCCCGTCATGCCCCACCATGACAGACGCCGCGATCTTGCCCTCTATCTCCCACACCAGTACCGCAGACGAAGCTCCCCGCCGCGCAAAACCAATGTCCGTGACCGGATCATTCCACGGCCGCGTGAGCCCACAGACTTTCCACAAGGCGATGACGGCCTGAATGTCTTGATCCTTGATCTCGCGCCAGCGTTTCATGGGGGCAGCATCTATCAGTGTTCGGACTGCAACGCACCTCGGTTGGAGCTTCGAACGGCGTCACTCACTCCGGCAACACCTTTCCCGGATTGAGATTGCCTTTGGGATCCAGCATCTTTTTCAAATCCCGCATCAACTGCAACTCAACCGGCGACTTGATCTTGCGCATCTCGTCGCGTTTCAGAACACCGATCCCGTGTTCAGCACTGATCGATCCACCAAACTCCATCACGATGCCATGCACGACATCACTCATGTCTTTCCACTTCGAAAGATAGAGCTGCTTGTCCATGCCAACAGGTTGCGACACGTTGAAATGCATGTTGCCATCCCCCAGATGCCCGAAGCATACAACACGGCAGCCGGAAACCACGGAATGCACCGCTGTGGTTGCCGCGCGGATAAATGCGGGAACTTTTGAGACTGGCACCGAAACATCATGCTTGATGGAGCCACCTTCAAACTTCTGCGACTCCGACATGTTCTCGCGCAAGGCCCAGAACTCTCCTCGTTGCGCTGTGGATTGTGCAATGACGCCATCCACGGCATCGCCGCGGCTCAAGGCCTTTTCCATTGCAACATCCAGCCTGTCAACGCCGGCATCAGCAAGCTCAACCAGCAAATACCACGGGGAACGGTCAGCAAAGGGATCGCGCGTTCCCATATGCGTTGTCGTGAAGTGCAAGCCGATTTCTGGAATCAGTTCACAGGCGACAAGGTGTTGCCCCATGTCCTGCTTGAGCAAATTGAGCACGGCAAGTGCTGCATCCGGGGAAGGCACGGCTACCAGCGCCGTATCGTATCGCCGGGGCAATGGATAGAGTTTGAGCACCGCCGCAGTGATGACACCTAGCGTACCTTCCGAGCCAATGAACATGTTCTTGAGGTCATAGCCCGTATTGTCCTTGCGCAATGTGCGAAGCCCGTTCCAGATGCGCCCGTCCGCCAGCACCACTTCAAGCCCGAGGCAAAGGTCGCGCGCATTGCCATATGCCAGCATGTTGACGCCGCCCGCATTGGTCGCAAGATTGCCGCCGATCCGGCACGACCCTTCCGAAGCCAGCGACAACGGAAACAACCGCCCCGCCTGTTCCGCCGCCTGCTTCACCAGCGCCAGTGTGCAGCCAGCCTCAACCGTCATGGTGAAATTTGCAGCATCAATCTCCATGATGCGCGTCATCCGGTCGAGCGACAGCAACACCTCGCCATTGGGAATGCCACCGCCCACCAGACCTGTGTTGCCTGATTGTGGTACGATCTTCGTATCCGTCTCGTGCGCAAGCTTCAGAATGTCGGACACCTGTTGCGCCGTTGCTGGACGCAGGATCAGCGGCGAAGTGCCAACCCACTTGTCGCGCCACTCCCGCAAATATGGAGCCATGCCAGCGGGATCAGTGATCGCATGCTTCTCGCCAACAATGGCAATCATTTTCTCGAATTGGCTCATCCGTTCCCCCGCGGAGCTGCGGCCCTTTTCAAACGGTCATTGATCGCTTCGCCAAGTCCCTGCATCGGGACGGGCGCAACGGCGATGCCTGTGGGATGAAGCGCGTCTGCTTCGTGCAGCAACCGAAACAGGTTGGTTGCCGCTTCCACGACGTCACCCGTTGGTGAAAGCGAAAGCGGACCATGGGCATGCGCGCCGAAGCCAATGAAGATTTCGTCATGATCAGGTCTTGTTGCGTTGAGCCGTAAACGTGCATGTGGCGCATAGTGACTTTCGAGTTGGCCAGGCGAATGCAATTCTCCGTCAGAGAGTTTGGGGACCTTTAGAGTGTGTCCAAGAATCTTCTCGATATCGGCTCGCGCAATTCCGCCGGCGCGCAAGAGATAGGGGCCATCTTCCATCATGCGCACCACCGTCGATTCCACGCCGACGCTGCAAGCACCACCATCAAGCACAGCATCAACCGTGCCACCCAACCCATCGCGAACGTGCTGGGCCGTCGTCGGTGATATCCGCCCCGATGGATTGGCGCTCGGCGCAACAACAGGTCCGCCTACCGCGCGCAACAAGGCGAGCGCAACCTCGTGCCGGGGCACGCGCAGCGCGACTGTATCCAACCCGGCTGACGCGAGCAGCGAAACTGGTGAGTTCTCTTTCCTTGGCACCACCAGAGTTAACGAACCGGGCCAGAAAACCCGCGCAAGTGATTCAGAAGATTCATCAAATTCACCCAGCTCTTTCGCCTCCGCAAGCGAGGCCACATGCACAATCAGCGGATTGAACATGGGGCGGCGTTTTGCGGCATAGACTTTGGCAACGGCACTATCGCTCGTGGCATCAGCCCCCAGCCCGTAAACCGTCTCTGTTGGAAACGCCACCAGCCCGCCGCCGCGCAGTGTTTCCGCTGCCTTTGAAATTTCGTTTGATGAAGTCATTTGCCGAAGCCTATAGCACACAAATGTCCACCCTGATCTATACCCACCAGTCAGCCCTCGAACACGAAACACCGCCCGGCCACCCCGAGCGCATTGATCGCATGAAGGCGATTTTGCAGGTACTGAAATCACCGCACTTCAAGGGCCTGCCCATCCTCGAAGCACCAAGGGGCAGGGAGCAGGACATTCTTCGCGCCCACACTGATGAACACCTTCAGCGCATCCTGTCGCTCGCAATCGAGAATGATTTCGAATACCTCGACCCGGACACCGTCATGTCACCCGGTTCCCTGGAAGCAGCACTGCGTGCGGTGGGAGCTGCCACGTCTGCCGTTGATGCCCTGTTTCAGGGCGATGCGGTCAATGCTTTCTGCGCCATGCGCCCGCCCGGCCACCATGCCGAACGCAACCGCCCCATGGGCTTCTGCTTCTTCAATCAGGCGGCCATCGCCGCTTTGTATGCGCGCGAGAAATATGGCGCCGAGCGCGTGGCGGTGGTGGATTTCGACGTGCACCACGGCAACGGCACGCAGGATATTTTCTGGTCTGATCCCGACATGTTCTATGGCTCCACCCACCAGATGCCGTTGTTTCCTGGAACCGGTGGACAAAACGAGACCGGCGTCGGCAACATCTTCAACGCACCTTTGAAGGCAGGCGACGGCGGGACGGAGTTCCGCGCGGCGATGAGCGAACTGATCCTGCCGGCCTTGAACCTGCACGAACCCGATCTGATCATTATATCCGCAGGCTTTGACGCCCATGAACGCGATCCGCTGGGGTCATTGCAATTGACCGAGGAAGATTTTGCCTGGGCCACCCTGCAGCTGATGGAGGTTGCCGAAACCCATTGTGACAGCCGCATTGTTTCAGTGCTGGAGGGCGGCTATGATTTGCAAGGACTGGCGGCAAGCGTCGCCGTGCATATTCAAACGCTGATGCATGGTTCCGCCATGTTTGATGATTTCGAAAACGAGGACGAGAATGAGTGACGTGGACATCAAGGGCCTGAGTTTTGAAAAGGCTCTCGCCCAGCTCGAAGACATCGTTTCGCGCCTCGAAGGCGGCAAGGTCGATCTCGAGGATTCCATCAAGCTCTATGAAAAGGGCGAGGCGCTGAAAAAGCATTGTGAATCAAAACTCAAGGAAGCCGAAGCCCGCATCGAGAAGATCACCCTGGATCCAAGTGGCAAGCCAACAGGTCTTGAGCCACTGGATGTGGAGTGAAGCTCTCTCATTCCTCTCCCGCAGGTGGGCGAGGAACCCATAGTGAAAATGCGCCTCGATGAAGCCCTCGTGTCCCGCAGTCTTGCAGCATCCCGCAGCCGGGCGCGGGATATGGTTCTGCGCGGCAGTGTTGCGGTAAATGGCAGTGTCAGCACCAAGCCATCCAAGACAACATTCGAAACCGACACCATTGACGTAACCGACACAGCCAAGGCCTATGTCTCCCGCGCCGCGCTGAAGCTCATCCACGCGCTTGATCATTTCCAGCTCTCGCCACAAGGCAAACACTGCCTCGACATTGGCGCATCAACAGGTGGTTTTACGCAAGTGCTGCTGGAGCGTGGCGCAAGGCATGTTGTGGCGATTGATGTGGGCCACGACCAGCTTGTGCCGGCACTTGCCGATGATCCACGCGTCACCTCAATCGAAGGCCAGAATGCCCGCGATCTTTCCAACCTGGAGATTGAACCGCCGCAATTCATCACGGCGGATGTGAGTTTCATTTCGCTGCAACTTGCTTTGCCTCCAGCGCTGGCGCTGGCCGTTCCGAGCGCTGAATTGGTAGCGTTGATCAAGCCGCAATTCGAGGTCGGCAAGGACCGCCTGCCCCGGGATGGCGTGGTGAAAGACCCCGGTTTGCATCAAGCGGTTTGTGACGATACAAGTCGCTTTCTCGCGGGCACACGCTGGCAGGTTATGGGCATCCTGCCATCACCCATCGCGGGCGGAGATGGCAACCACGAGTTTCTGATTGCAGCGAGAAAAGCATGAACCCCAACGACCCGCTCCTCCAGCCCTATAAACTAAAGCATCTGACGCTGAAAAACCGGATCATGATCACGTCGCATGAACCGGCTTACCCCGAAGATGGCATGCCCAAGGACAAATACCGCGCCTATCACGTGGAGCGCGCCAAGGGTGGCATCGCCCTCACCATGACGGCAGGCTCCGCCGCGGTATCAAGGGACTCGCCCCCTGTTTTCAACAACGTTTTGGCTTACCGCGATGAAGTCGTCGGCTGGTTGAAAAAACTTACCACCGAAGTGCACGACCAGGGCTGTGCGGTGATGATCCAGCTCACGCATCTGGGCCGCCGCACCGGCTGGTCAAAGGGCGATTGGCTGCCAGTCGTCGCTCCGTCGCATCACCGCGAGGCCTCGCACCGCGCTTTCCCGAAAGTCATCGAGGACTGGGACATCACCCGCATCATCAAGGATTTCGGTGATGCCGCCGAACGCATGAAGGCAGGCGGCATGGACGGCATCGAGCTCGAATGCTACGGCCATTTGCTCGACCAGTTCATGTCACCTGCAACCAACGAACTGCCGCCACCCTATGGCGGGTCTCTCGAAAACCGCATGCGCTTCCTCTTCGACACCCTGCGCGAAATCCGCAAGCGCGTCGGCGAAGAGTTTCTGGTCGGCGTGCGCTACACCGCCGATGAAACCATGGACGGCGGCACCACGAAAGAAGACGGCTTCGAAATATCCCGCAACCTGAAAAACTCGGGCCTCGTCGACTTCCTCAACATCATCCGAGGCCACATCGATACCGATGCCGCGATGACCGATGTGATTCCCTTGCAGGGCATGAAGGCATCGCCGCATTTGGACTTCGCGGGCGAAATCCGCGCAGCGACAAATTTTCCGACCTTCCACGCCGCCCGCATCCCCGATGTTGCAACGGCGCGCCACGCCATCGCCGATGGCAAGGTTGATATGGTCGGCATGACCCGGGCGCATCTTGCCGATCCCTATCTCGTGCAGAAGATTCGCGAAGGCCGCGAGCACGATATTCGCCCCTGTGTTGGCGCAACCTATTGTCTCGACCGCATCTATCAGGGTGGTGAGGCCTATTGCATTCACAACGCCGCAACCGGCCGTGAGCTCAAGATGCCGCAAATCATTCCGGCAGCGAATCGAAAGCGGAATATCGTCATCGTTGGTGCCGGGCCAGCGGGCATGGAAGCAGCGCGCGTTGCATCCGCGCGCGGCCACAAGGTCACGGTGTTCGAGGCGGCAGCTGAAGCTGGCGGACAAATCCGGCTTACAGCACGTACCAAACGCAAAGCCGAAATGATCGGCATCATCGACTGGCGCGTGGCACAATGCGAGCAGAATGGCGTGACATTCCGGTTCAACACAGTTGCAGAAGTCGCTGATGTGACTCACGAAAACCCGGATGCGGTCGTGATCGCAACAGGCGGCCTTCCGCACACGGAAGTTTTAAAAACTGGCAATGATCTTGTCGTATCGACATGGGACATACTTTCAGGAGAAGTGAAACCCGGCAGCAACGTGTTGCTCTATGATGATGCTGGAGATCACGCCGCCTTGCAGGCTGCTGAGGTGATTGCACACACAGGCGCGAAACTGGAAATCATGACACCTGATCGCTCTTTCGCCCCGGAAGTCATGGGCATGAATCTGGTGCCCTATATGCGCTCGCTGCAAAAACACGACGTGACGTTCACTGTCACCTTCCGTCTTGAAGATGTCGTGCGTGAAGGCAACCAGCTCCGCGCCGTCATCGGCAGTGACTATGGTGGTGTGAGAAAGGAACGACAGTTCGATCAGGTCATCGTCAACCACGGAACGCGGCCTATTGATGATCTCTATTTCGACCTGAAGCCAATGTCTTCCAACCTCGGTGCTGTAGACTATGACGCGCTGATTGCGGGCAATCCACAAACGATCGCCCATAACTCCGAAGGAAATTTCCAGCTCTTCCGCATTGGGGATGCGGTTTCAGCCCGCAACACCCATGCCGCGATTTACGACGCACTCCGTCTGATGAAGGACATGTAATGCCAAAGGTTCTTGCAATAGGCGAATGCATGGTGGAACTGCGCCAGGACAAGAAAGGCGGTTTCACCCGGGGCTTCGGCGGAGACACGTTGAACACCGCCATATATCTCTCGCGCCTTGGCATCGATACGTCTTATATGACAGCACTTGGCGATGATCATTTCAGTACCGAAATGATTGCCGCCTGGCAGGACGAAGGCATCGACACGCGCTTTGTCACCCAGGTGCCAGGCCGCATGCCGGGCCTCTATATGATCGAGACCGATGCGGCAGGCGAGCGCTCTTTCTCCTACTGGCGCGATCATTCCCCGGCCCGCGAAATTTTCGCTACAGACAATCAGCATGTGCGTGAGGCGTTGCTGCAGTTTGAATGGATCTATTTCTCCGGAATTTCCCTGTCCCTCTATGGGTCGGAAGGCCGCGAACGCCTGTTTGATTATTTGCAGCGCGCCAATGACGCCGGAGCGTGGATCGTCTTTGACACCAATTATCGCCGCAGTGGCTGGCCAGATCGCCGCGAAGCAGACAAGGTTTTCCGCCGCGCCCTTGAAATGGCAGACATCCTGTTTGCCTCGCATGATGATATGGCAGGGATCTTCGACCGGGCAGGAACAGCACTTTTTGAAAACTCGCCTGCTGTTGAAAAAGTGCTCAAGCTTCCGGACGCATCAGCTCGCCTCATCTGGCACGGCAAGGATGAAATGGTGGCACCACTGCCAGTCAAGAAGGTGGTGGACACCACGGCAGCAGGGGATAGTTTTGCCGCTGCCTACCTGTCATCCCGCATCAAGAAGGAATCGCCACTGATGGCGACGGGTCGTGGCCACCGCCTTGCCAATCGCGTCATTCAGCAGCCGGGCGCCATCATCCCGCGTGACAAGATGCCAAAGTGGAAATAGTGTCCGCAAACCAAGGAGAAGAAGATGCTCAAATATATCGACCCATTGCTCAATGCCGATCTTTTGCATGCCTTGCGCTCGATGGGGCACGGCGATGATATTGTCATGTGCGACACAAATTTTCCCGCAGATTCGGTGGCCCGACAGACCGCATATGGAAAGCTTCTGAGAATTGACGCAGACGCGCCCCGCGCCGCGCGTGCATTGTTCAACCTCATGCCACTCGACTCATTCGTTGAACACCCGGCAAACCGCATGGAAGTTTCAGGAAAACCGAAGGAACTTCTCGATGTACACAAGGATGTACAGGCCGAAATCGATCGTGCCGAAGGCAAGCCCTGGCCCATGGGATCAATTGAACGCTTTGCATTCTATGAAGCCGCAAAGAAATCATACTGCGTGCTGCAAACCCACGAGCGCCGCTTCTATGGCTGCTTCATCTTCAAGATGGGTGTGATCGCACCTGACGCAAAGCTCGGTGCCTGACATGTCCGAAGTCGTCATTCTCGGAATCTTCGCCGCTGATTTGGGCTTTCACGCCAAGCGCCTGCCTGTGATGGGCGAAACCTTGATCGGTTCGAAATTTGGCATTGGTCCCGGCGGCAAAGGTTCAAACCAGTCCGTGGCGGCAGCCCGCGCCGGGGCCAAGACGACATTCATCTCAAAGCTCGGCCGCGACCAGTTTGGCGACATGGCACGCGACATGTATGCCAAGGAAGGCATCACCATGCGCATTGGGGACAGCGATCTGTCGACCGGTGCCGCGTTCATTTTTGTTGACGAGAACACGGGAAACAACGCCATCATCGTCGTGCCGGGTTCGGCAGGTGAACTCAGCATCGAGGACGTGGATGCCAATGCCAAGGTCATCAAATCAGCGAAGATTTTCATGACGCAGCTGGAGCAGCCAAGTATTGTCGCCAAAAAAGCGCTTGCAACAGCCCGCGCTGGCGGTGTGACAACCATCCTCAACACCGCACCTGCTGCTCCGCTGGATGATGAGATCTATAGTTTCTGTGACTATGTGACGCCCAACGAAAGCGAAGCCTCGATGCTGACAGGCGTGGCCGTCGTCGACGAAAAAAGCGCCAAGGCAGCGGCAAAAGTCTTCCTGAAGAAGGGCGTGAAAGCTGCCGTCATCACCTTGGGTGCAAAAGGTGCCTATTTCCACAATGGCAAGGAATCACAATTGGTCAGCGCATTCAGTGTGGGCAAGGTGATCGATACCACCGGCGCTGGCGATGCCTTTAACGGAGGTTTCGCTGCTGCCCTGGCACGCGGTGAATCGCCACTGAAAGCAGTGCAGTTCGGTTGCGCCACGGCCGGAATTTCGGTCACGCGGCCCGGCACCGCACCATCCATGCCCACCCGCGCCGAGGTCGATGCGCTACTTGCCAAATCGTGAGCAAGTACCTATCTCCGTCTGAATCAACAGGATTTGCGCGTGCTTGAAAGTCTAATGAGTTCTGAAGCCCTCGTGGCACTTGGTCAGGTCATCATGATCGACCTTGTGCTTGCTGGCGATAATGCGATTGTGATCGGTCTTGCGGCAGCCGGCTTGCCCAAGGAGCAGCGTACCAAGGCAATCCTCATCGGTATCATTGCGGCGACGGTGTTGCGGATCATCTTCGCTTTGACAACCACCTGGCTGCTGGAACTCGGTCCTGGCTTGCTTGTTGCAGGTGGCTTGCTGCTCTTCTGGGTGTGCTGGAAAATGTGGCGCGAACTGCGCGACGGTGGCATGCACAATGAAGCTGCCGAAGCAATAACCGGCGAAGATCTTGACAAGGATGGAGCCGTCGCTGACGACGCGCCGCGCAAGACCTTGTCGCAGGCTGCCTGGCAGATCATCATTGCCGACGTTTCAATGTCGCTCGACAATGTGCTTGCAGTGGCTGGTGCCGCAAAAGAACATCCGAATGTCCTGGTCATCGGCCTCGTCTTGTCGATTGCCTTGATGGGCATTGCAGCGTCATTCATAGCGCGTCTGCTCAACAAGCATCGCTGGATAGCCTATGTGGGCCTGGTCATCATTCTCTATGTTGCCATGGAAATGGTCTGGGAAGGGTCCCACCAGGTATGGCCAGGCAATGTGCCAGCCATGCCTTCGATCAAGGCAATGCTTTGGGGTTAGGACGCTGCGCCCGGCGGAGCCACGGCACGTCCGGGGCATCCCAGTTGGGCTCGGTGCCGCACACAATATCAAAAAACGCAACCGCCGTAGCAGGCGACTCTGCCACATTCTCGCGGAATGAATCCCAGAACTTGGGGTCGTCGGCGGCGTGGTCTGTACCCGGCTCTTCTTCGCCCATCTCGCGCAGAATTGCAGCAGCAACGGCAAGACAAAAACTCGTATAGGCATAGCCCTCGGGCCAGCGCGCCAATTCATGGTCCGGCACGACGCGCGCGACTTCGCTGCCTTTGAGTTCACGCTGCGCTGCCTTGAGGGGCTTGGCTTCCACAAGTTCTTTCAGCATCAGCCCGGCTGCAAAAATCACGAAGTCATGGCGGTTGATGGTCGCCAGATACTTGCTTTCGTCGAACTTCTGCCGCCAGCTGGCAAAGGCTTTTGCAAGCGCCGCATGATCAACTTCTGCTGCAATATTCGTGCCCTTGAACAAGAGTTCCAGATTGCGTTCAAAGGACTTGAGGACGGTCCGGAACCGCCGCGCCTCATGCGCAAGATCGTGAACAGATCCGACTTCTTTGGTAAGGGGTGTGAGCATCGGCTCACCCTAGCATCAAGCGTAGCGAAACACAAAAACCGCCCACACCAAGGCAATCACCAGCCCACCCCATAGTGGCGGGCCAAAAAGCCCGAGCCAGCCAAGGAAAATGAAACATGACCCCAGATGCGTCATGAACAACCGATCGCCGCGTGTCGTATTGAGCCCGAACAATGCCATGCCGTGGATTACCGCCGGGTGAGAAATATTCCCACACGCCCATCGCCGCGATGGAGCCAAAGATATAAAGGAAGAAGGCAATCGAAACACGGTTCCACGCCATCCATGTACCCAGCGGCTGTTGCCACCAATCGGAAGAGAAAATTGTTGGAGCGTCCATCTTTCCCTCTCAGACCCGACCCAGGGCAAAACCCTTGGCGATGTAATTGCGCACGAAATAAATCACGATGGCACCCGGAATGAGCGTCAAAACGCCCGCCGCCGCCAACAGTCCCAACTCATAGCCAGCAGAGC
Organism: uncultured Alphaproteobacteria bacterium; assembly: GCA_963738595.1. Classification (GTDB taxonomy): domain Bacteria; phylum Pseudomonadota; class Alphaproteobacteria; order Rhizobiales; family Aestuariivirgaceae; genus Aestuariivirga. Next base: position 210,000 of record CAVTXF010000013.1, on the reverse strand, counting down.
TCGCGGTCTTGGTCATCGCGGCCACAATTGGTTTTGCCGCCACCGATGTCAGGTTCTTGGCCAGCAACATTTCAACCCACGAGAACATGAAACAGAAGAAGGCCGCCACACCAATGCCGGCCGAAATCGTCGGGATGAAAATGCGCAGGAAGAAGCGCGGGAAAGAATATCCATCCACATAGGCCGTCTCATCAAGTTCCTTCGGCACACCCGACATGAAGCCCTCGAGAATCCACACCGCCAGCGGCACATTGAACAATGTATGCGCCAGTGCCACAGCCCACGGCGTGTCGAACAGGCCAACAGCCGAATAAAGATTGACGAAAGGCAGCACGAATACGGCAGGCGGTGCCATGCGGTTGGACAAGAGCCAGAAGAACAAGTGCTTGTCTCCCAGAAAACGATAGCGTGAAAACGCATAGGCGGCAGGCAGGGAAACCGCGATGGAAATTACTGTATTGATCACCACATAGGTGATTGAGTTGATATACGCGCCATACCACGATGGGTTGGTGAGAATTTCGCGGTAACTGGCAAGCGTGAATTCGCGCGGAAACGCGCTGAAGCCACCGAGAATTTCGTTGGTCGTCTTGAACGACATGTTGAGGAGCCAATAGATCGGCAGCATCAGGAAGATGATGTAGATCAGCGGCACAAAGCGCGAGAAACCGGTTTTCATGTCATTGCTCCTGCTCACGCATCATCAATGTGTAGAACAGCCACGAGAGGAATAGGATGATCAGGAAGTAGATGATCGACATGGCAGCCGCATGGCCTAGATCAAACTGTCCAAGTGCATATTTCACCAGGTCAATCGACAGGAATGTTGTGGCATTGCCAGGCCCGCCACCGGTAAGCACCACCACCTCGGTGTAGATCATGAACGAGTCCATGAAGCGCAGCAGGATGGCGATGGTCAGAACGTGCCGGAGTTTCGGCAGCTGGATGTAGCGAAACACGGCCCAAGGCTTCGCACCATCAATCTTTGCGGCTTGATAATAGGCATCAGGAATCGAAACGAGCCCGGCATAGCACAACAGCACCACCAGTGACGTCCAGTGCCATACATCCATCAGGATGAGCGTGAACCAGGCCGACATGGGTTGGCGTGTGTAATTGTAGTTGATGCCAAGTGAATTGATGGCCTTTCCGAGAAGACCGATATCCGGAAGCGCCATGATGTTCCACATCGAGCCGACAACATTCCACGGAATGAGCAGCGGCAGCGACATGAGCACCAGACACACAGGCACCCACGGCCCCTTGCGCGGCATGCACAGTGCAATGCCAAGCCCGAGCGGAATTTGAATGAACAGGACAATGGAGGTAAAGACGATCTGCCTCCAGAGGGCCGCGTGAAACCGGTCCGAGCGCAGAATGTCGGAAAACCAGTTTGACCCTGACCAGAAGAACTCGTTATTGCCGAAGGTTTCTTGGATTGAATAATTGACCACCGTCATCAACGGCAGCAATGCATTGAATGCCACCATCAGAAAGACGGGCAGGACAAACCACCAGGCCTTGTTGTTCCAGGTCTTGTTCATCGGACAGCCCCGGCGATCCAGCCGTCAGAGTAGATCTGTGTATGGGAAGCATCAAACGCAAGTTTCGCCTTGCCGGTTGGGATATCTTCGCCTTCCGGCACAATCAGTTTCACCTTCGAACCGGAAACTTGCGTCTCGACCACGCGATAACGGCCAACATCGGAAACCCTCACGACATCAGCATCAAGCCCGGCCTTCGCAAAACTTACAAACTCTGGCCTGACACCAAGTTCGAGTTTGCCGCCGGTTGCAAGTTTTGAATTGGCCGCCGCGACTTCCTGTCCACCGACAAACGCCTTGCCGCCCCGCACTTCGCAAGGCATCAGGTTCATCCCTGGTGAGCCGATGAAATGCCCGACAAATGTATGCATCGGCTTCTCAAACAACTCAATCGGCGTGCCGGTCTGCACCACTTCGCCATTGTTCATAACCACAACCTGGTCCGCAAAGGTCAGCGCCTCTGTCTGGTCATGTGTCACATAGATCATCGTGCGCTTGATGCGCTGTTGCAGTTCTTTGAGTTTTGACCGCAACTGCCATTTGAGATGGGGATCAATCACCGTCAGCGGTTCATCGAACATGATGACATTCACATCTGATCGCACCAATCCGCGCCCCAGTGATATCTTCTGTTTACCATCAGCCGTGAGGCCCGAGGCGCGCTTGCTGAGCGTCGATGTCAGCTCCAGCATCTCGCCGATTGACGTGATCCGCTTTTTGATCTCCGCCTCATCAACACCGCGGTTGCGCAACGGAAACGCCAGATTGTCGTAAACCGTCATCGTGTCGTAAATGACCGGAAACTGGAACACCTGCGCAATGTTGCGTTCTTCCGGTGTGGCGCGCGTCACATCCTTGTCGTTGAACAGGATGCGTCCCTCACTCGGATGCAACAGGCCTGATATGAGATTGAGCAGGGTGGTCTTGCCGCAGCCCGATGGCCCCAACAACGCATAGGCCCCGCCATCTGCCCAATCCAGCTGCACGCGCTTCAAGGCATAGTCTTCATCACGCGATGGCTGGGACAGATATGAGTGACGGAGATTGTCGATGGTGATTTTGGCCATTAACAATTCTCCCGGAACAGCAAATCCGAAATGGGGAAAGCGTTTTCCAACTTCATCCCACCAGTCTCCCGTCTTCGGCGAAGAACATTGCATGCGAAACATCGGCATGGAGCGTCGCCTGTTCGCCAACCTTTTGGGGATGCACGCCATGCGATTGCGAAACCCAAGTGTGGCCGCCAGCATTAATATGGATCACACTTTCCGATCCGGAAATCTCTGTCACCAAAACACGGCCCTTGATTGTGCCGCTTGTTTCGACGGTCTTTTTTGTCATGACATGGTGTGGACGAATGCCGACGTCATATGTTCCATCCGGAAGCTTGGCCTGATGCGCCGTCAGTGGCCAGGTTACACCGTCAAAGACGGTCAGGTTCTTGCCCTTCTTCTGGGCGCGCGCTGTATTGATCGGCGGATCAGAAAAAACCTGCGCGGAAAGAAGTGAGTTGGGAATGCGATAGATATCTGCTGTCTTGCCAAATTGAATGAGCCGACCCTCATGCAATGTCGCAGTATTGCCGCCAAACAGCAGCGCCTCATGCGGCTCGGTTGTTGCGTAAAACACAATCGCATTGCGCCCTGAAAGCATCCGCGGCAGCTCGTCGCGCAGTTCCTCGCGCAATTTGTAATCAAGATTGGCCAGCGGTTCATCAAGAAAAATGATATCGCTGTCTTTGACAATCGCACGTGCAATTGCAGTGCGTTGTTGCTGTCCGCCGGAAAGTTCTGACGGTTTCCGGTTGAGCATCGGTGAAAGCCGCAGGATTTCGGCAGCACGGCCAACGCGCGACTTGATCTCATTTTCGGCCATGCCAATGACCCGCAAGGGCGAGGCAATATTCTCAAAAACCGAAAACATCGGATAATTGATGAACTGCTGATAGACCATGGACACATTGCGTTTCTGCACCGAAACACCAGTCACGTTTTTTCCGCGATACCAGATTTCACCACGCGTCGGCGGCTGGATGCCCGCCATCAATTGCATCAGAGTTGTCTTGCCTGCACGCGTCGCACCCAGGAGAATGTTGAACGATCCATCTTCAAACGTAACGCTCGTGTCGTGGATATGCATTTCTGCGCCGACACGTTTTTGCAGGCCTTTGAGTTCGAGAGACATGGAACAGGTTATCTCAATCCGCCAAGGGAATAATCGGAAAAAGGCCGGGAAACACAATCTGTGTCTCCCGGCCCGGGGAGGATCAACCGCAGGCTCTTACTTCTGCCAGCGCTTGATGATGTCCTCATAAGCAACAGTCACGCCCTGTTCCTTTTCGTTTTCGATCTTGGCTTTCGGGCCATCAGCCTTGCCAAGCCATTCCTTTGGATCCTTTGGCTCGCTCAGGCGCGGGCCGCAGCCACCATAGGTCTTGTTTGCCTCATCAGCAGCCTGCATGCGGGACATGGTGATTTCCATTTCCTCCGCAAGACGGTCCATGGCTTGTTGCGGTGTAAACGCACCGGAGTTCACGTCACCGATCTGCTGCCACCAGATTTGTGCCAGCTTTGGATAATCAGGTACGTTGATGCCTGTTGGCGACCACCGCACACGGTCTGGCGAGCGATAGAACTCGACGAGACCACCAAGCTTGGGCGCGCGATCCGTGAAGTGTTGCAGGTTGACAGTCGAATTGCGGATGAAGGTCAGGCCCACATCGCTCTTCTTGCCGTCAACGGTCTTTGACACAGCAAACTGTGCAAAGAGCCATGCCGCCTTGGCCCGGTCAGCCGGTGTGGACTTGAGGAATGTCCATGAACCCACGTCCTGATAACCGATCTTCTGGCCTTCCTTGTAGTAAACGCCGTGTGGCGAAGGAGCCATGCGCCACAATGGTTCGCCAGCATCGTTCACCGTGTTGTTGCCATCGGCCTTTGGTGCAACCATCGAAGCCGTGAAGGCCGTGTACCAGAAAATCTGCTGGGCCACGTTGCCCTGGGCAAGAGCTGGCAATGATTGATAGAAATCATAGTCAGCAGCACCTGGAGGGGCATACTTCCGCAGCCATTCATCCCATTTCGCAATGGCATAAACCGAAGCAGGTCCGTTCGTTTCACCGCCGCGCGCAACTGATGCACCCGATGGATTGCACGAACCCTTTTCCATGCGAATGCCCCACTCGTCGATGGGGATACCATTTGGCTCGCCAGCAGAACCGGCACCAGCCATCGAAAGCCAGGCATCGGTCATGCGCCAGCCAAGATCAGGCGCGCGCTTGCCGTAGTCCATGTGGCCATAGACCTTCACGCCGTCGATTTCCTTCACGTCTTCCGAGAAGAACTGCGCGATGTCTTCATAGGCCGACCAGTTCACAGGAACGCCAAGATCGTAGCCATATTTGGCCTTGAACTTTTCCTTCAGGTCAGCGCGGTCGAACCAGTCCTTGCGGAACCAGTAAAGGTTCGCAAACTGCTGGTCAGGCAGCTGATAAAGCTTTCCATCAGGGCCCGTCGTGAACGACTTGCCGATGAAATCGTCAAGGTCGAGGCCTGGATTGGTGGCATCTTTCCAGTCACCAGCCATCGCATCTGTCAGATTATAGGCCAGCTGCAGGCGCGAATGCGTACCGATCAGGTCGGAGTCATTGACGTAACCATCATAAAGATTACGGTTCGTCTGCATCTGCGTTTGCACAGCCTGCACAACTTCGCCTTCGCCAAGAATCTGGTGGTTCACCTTGATGCCGGTGATTTCTTCAAATGCCTTGGTGAGTACTGTTGATTCATATGTGTGCGTCGGAATGCCTTCCGACAGCACGTTGATCTCCATGCCCTTGAAAGGTTCAGCAGCCTTGATGAACCATTGCATCTCTTTCAGCTGGTCTTCCTTTGACAAAGCCGAAATCGTGAATTCAGAGTCGATCCACTTCTTGGCGGCGGCTTCATCAGCAAAGCTCTGCGACGACAAGGCAAGCATCGTCGTTGCTGCAGCCGTAGCTAACAGTCTTAGTTTCATAGGTTTCCTCCCTAAAGATGCCCCTGACATTTTTGAGGCTCCCTTAACCATCATCCGCAACAAAACGAAAGTCAATAGTGAAAAAACGAAAATATTTGATTCATTTTCCTTTCGCTATTGCAGCATTGCGAAAAAAATGGAAATGATACCGGGCATGCTCGCTCTCTCGTCACGTCAACAGCAAATCCTCCACCTCGCGCGGCAAACTGGCTCCGTGGGCGTGGATGATCTGTCCGTGCGTTTTGAAGTAACACCGCAAACCATCCGCAAAGACCTCAACGAGCTGTGCGACTCGCGCCTCCTGGCCCGCACCCACGGCGGTGCGATGTTGACATCGGGTGTCGAGAACATGGCCTATGACGCCCGCCGCCAACTCGCCGCAACCGAAAAACGCGCCATTGGCCAACTTGCAGCGAGCTTGATTCCCAACAATTGTTCGCTCTTCATCAATATCGGAACGACCACCGAAGAAGTGGCGCGCGCCTTGATCCACCACGAAGGACTGCTCGTAATCACCAACAACATCCATGTCGCCTCGATGCTGGCACCGCAGCCGCGCATCGAAGTCATTATTGTTGGGGGCACTGTGCGCAAGTCGGATGGCGGCATCGTCGGGGAACAATCGGTGGAGGCCATCAGCCAGTTCAAGGTCGATCATGCCGTCATGGGCGTGTCGGCGATTGATGAAGACGGTGCTTTGCTCGACTTCGACGTCCGTGAAGTGCGTGCAGCCCAGGCCATCATGAAGCACTCCCGCAGTGTATTTCTCGTTTCCGACTGCATGAAATTCACTCGCTCTGCACCAGTTCGCATCGGGCACATTTCACAGGTTGATGTTTTCGTCACTGATCAAAAGCCGCCGGAAGCCGTGGCAGATCTCTGCCGGCACAATGGCGTGCGTGTTGAAATCGTTGCATCTGCCGACGAAACCAACATTCTGGAATTCAAGCCATGATCCACGATCTCTTTGTCATAGGTGGCGGCATCAATGGCACGTCAATCGCACGTGACGCACAGGGACGCGGCATCTCCACATTTCTCGCCGAACAGAATGATTTGGCTTCGGGAACGTCATCGGCATCGACCAAGCTCATCCACGGCGGTCTGCGCTATCTCGAACACTACGACTTCAAACTGGTGCGCCACGCTTTGATGGAGCGCGAGGTGTTGCTGAATTCCGCACCTCACATCATCTGGCCCCTGCGCTTCGTCCTGCCGCATCATGCAGGCCTTCGACCCCGTGCACTTATTCGCCTCGGCCTCTTCCTTTATGATCACCTTGGTGGCCGCAAGATACTGCCCCCAACTCGCAGCATTGATTTCAGGAACGACGTGACGGGCGAGCCCTTGAAGCCCGCATTCACCCGTGGTTATGAATATTCTGATTGCTGGGTCGAGGATGCCCGCCTCGTTGTCCTCTATGCCCGCGATGCCGCCAGCCGGGGCGCAATCATCCGCCCACGGACGAAAGTGACAAGCGCCCGCCGCGAGGATGGAATCTGGGCAATAGAAATTGAATCGAATGACAAAAAGGAAACCGTCAGGGCTCGCGTGGTGGTGAATGCCGCAGGTCCTTGGGTCAGCCAGGTCCTGTCAGGCGTAATGGGTCGCAATGACCCCGACAGGATACGCATGGTGAAAGGTTCGCATCTCGTCGTCGACAAGATCTACGATCATGATCGCTGCTATATATTCCAGAACGCCGATGGCCGCATTTGTTTCGCCATTCCCTACGAGCACAATTACACATTGATCGGCACCACCGATCAGGATCACAAGGGCGATCCCGGCAAACCTGAAATGTCGGATGCCGAAGCCGATTACATGCTGAAGGCGGTAAGTGAATACTTCAAGCGGCCGGTGACGCGCGACAACATCCGCTGGTCCTATTCCGGCATCCGCCCGCTTTACGACGACGGTGCCAGCAAAGCACAGGAAGCCACCCGCGATTATGTTCTGAAGCTCGACCAGCCGCCGGGAGGGGCACCCGCCATATCAGTCTTTGGCGGCAAGATCACCACGTCGCGTGTGCTTGGCGAAACAGTCGTGCAGCAACTGATGCAATTTTTCCCGCAAGCCAAAGGCGACTGGACAGCAAAGGCAAAGCTTCCGGGCGGGAATGTTGAATATGCAAGTGTCGCGCGGACGATTGCAGAGCTCGAGCGCAAATATGCATTCCTCAGGCCGCAGGATGTGCTGCGACTGTTCCGTGCCTATGGCAGTGATACCGACGAACTTCTGGCGGGCGCACGTGGTTTGAACGACATGGGAAAAATGTTTGGTCCTTTGTCGGAGCGTGAAATCACCTGGCTCAAGACCAAGGAATGGGCCCAGACCGCCGATGATATTCTGTGGCGTCGCTCGAAACTGGGCTTGCACATGTCAAAGGCCGAGCAGACAGCCTTGCGCGACTATCTTGACGGCACCAGGCATGCCGCCGCAAAAGCATCAGCATAAACCTGGGGAAAAACATGCCCGACTTCATACTTGCCATTGACCAAGGCACTACATCTTCGCGCGCCATAGTCTACGACAAGAATCTCAACGCCAAGGGTAAAGGCCAGCAGGAATTCAGGCAATATTATCCTGCTTCCGGATGGGTTGAACACGACGCAGAGGAAATCTGGAAGTCAGTTTTGACCGTGTGCAAGACCGCCATCACGAAATCAAAAGCCAAACCGCAAGACATCCGTGCTGTCGGCATCACCAACCAGCGCGAAACCGTTGTCATCTGGGATCGCAAGACCGGGAAGCCCATCCACAAGGCAATCGTTTGGCAAGACCGCCGAACTGCCGATTATTGCAAGGCGCTGAGAGACCGGGGTCTAGAAAGCAAGGTCCGCGCCAAAACAGGTTTGCTGCTCGACCCTTATTTCTCCGGCACCAAGATCGCGTGGCTTCTCGACAATGTCAAAGGGGCCCGCCAACGCGCTGAGGCAGGGGAGCTTGCTTTCGGCACCATCGATACGTTCCTGGTATGGCGATTGACAGGTGGAAAAGTTCACGCCACCGACGCCACCAATGCCTCCCGCACCTTGATCTACAATATCATTTCCGGAAAATGGGATGATGAATTGCTCCGTGAACTGAACATTCCGGCCTCGCTCTTGCCGCAAGTAAAGGACTGTGCTGCCGATTTCGGCACAACGGACCCGAAACTTCTTGGTGCAGCCATCCAGATCGGCGGCGTGGCAGGTGACCAGCAAGCCGCTACCATCGGTCAGGCGTGTTTCGAACCCGGGATGATGAAATCAACCTACGGCACCGGCTGTTTTGCCCTTCTCAACACCGGTGACCGCGCTGTGACCTCGCGCAACCGCTTGCTCACAACCGTGGCCTATCAACTGAACGGCAAACCGACCTACGCACTCGAGGGCGCAATTTTCATCGCTGGCGCTGCAGTGCAATGGTTGCGCGATGGCTTGGCTGTCATCAAGTCCGCGTCCGAAACCGGCGCACTCGCAGCAAAGTCTGATCCCAGCCAGAACGTCTATCTGGTGCCGGCTTTTGTGGGCCTCGGCGCACCCTACTGGAATGCAGATACGCGCGGCGCGCTCTTTGGCCTCACCCGCGCAACAACAAAAAAGGAACTGGCCCGGGCGGCCCTCGAATCTGTTTGCTACCAGACCCGTGATCTGCTCGAGGCGATGCAAAAGGATTGGGGAAGCGCTGGCAATACTGTTCTGCGTGTTGATGGCGGAATGACAGCGTCAGACTGGACCATGCAGTGTCTGGCCGACATCATTGATGCACCGGTCGATCGCCCCAAGGCGCTTGAATCAACCGCCATCGGCGCCGCCTATCTCGCTGGCTATCATGTTGGGATGTTGCCTCCGCCAGACGAATTCGCAAAATCCTGGAAACGCGACAAGCGTTTTTCCGCCAAAATGAAAGCAGGAGAGCGCGACAGGAAATATGCCGGATGGAAAGAGGCAGTGAGGAAATTGTTGGCGTGACCATGAATGAATTTGCTGCCTTGAAGGAACTGTCTGCAAAAGTGGGCGGCGATCCGCTGCTCGTGCAGGCCGCAGGCGGCAACACGTCGATTAAAATCGATGATGTAATGTGGATCAAGGCGTCCGGCACCTGGCTGAAGGATGCCGCTGACAAGGACATCTTCGTTCCGCTCGATTTTCCTCTGTTGCAACAGGCACTGTCGCGAGACGATCCGGCTTGTGAATCCTGCACCGATTTTGTCCGCGCAGATTTGAACACGCGAAACTTGCGGCCATCAATCGAAACATCCGTACACGGATTGATGCCGCAGAAAGTGGTCGTGCATGTGCATTGCGTGTCAACCATTGCTTGGGCCATTCGTGAAAATGCCGGGAACAAACTGTCTCCGGTCCTCAAAGATTTTGCCTGGTCATGGATTCCCTATGCAAGGCCCGGCCTGCAACTGTCGCGCGCTATCCGCGAGAACATGAAGCCGGGCAGCGACGTTCTCATCCTGGGCAATCACGGCCTTGCCGTCGCCGCCGATACGGTAGCTTCTTGCGAGAAGTTGTTGGAAGGCGTGACCGCTGCACTCCGTCTGCCGTCTCGCACCTTTGCTGCGCCCGATGTGAAGTATCTTGAAGCGGTTGCGAGGGACTCAGAGTATCGGCTCCCTCACGACGCACTTTGCCATGCGGCAGCACTCGACAGCCTCGCTTCGGCCAAGGGAGCAGCAAATGTCTATTACCCAGATCACGTTGTTTTCCTCGGAACTGCATTGCCAGCGACTCTGCCTGCAAATCCAGACGTCCGCGCACCGGCCATTGTCATCCCGGGCAGGGGCGTGCTGATCAACAAGGACGCAAAACCGGCTGTCGAACCGATGGTTCGCTGCCTTGGCGATGTCTTTACCCGCGTGCCCGAGAATGCACGCCTCTGCGCCCTCACCGAAGCCCAGATTGACCAATTGCTCAATTGGGACGCCGAAAAATACCGCCAAAACATCAAGACGTGATTCTCACGGTCTGATCGCGTAGACTTGACGTGTGGATTCGGTTTCTCACTATAAGGACGTTCTTCTGGTTCTCGGCGTGGCGGGGATCATCATTCCCTTGCTCATGCGCTGGGGCGTGAGTTCGATCCTCGGTTATCTCGTTGTCGGGATAATTCTCGGGCCAGATGTGGTCGGTGCACTGTCAGAACGCCTGCCATTTCTCAAGGCATTTGCGTTTTCGCGCGATACAGATTTTTCGTTGCTGGCGGAGCTCGGAATTGTCTTCCTGCTGTTCCTTATCGGACTGGAACTTTCACTCGAGCGGCTGAACACCATGCGCCGCTATGTGTTTGGTCTTGGCGGCTTGCAAGTTGCCCTCACGATCCCGATTGTCACAGCCGCGTCACTTCAACTCGGCTTTGAAAGCCGCTCGGCCGCCATCCTCGGCATGGCACTGTCGCTCTCTTCCACTGCCATCGTCATCCAGTTGCTGTCCGATCAGAAACGCATGGGGTCGCAAGCCGGCCGTGCCAGTTTCTCTATTCTGTTGATGCAGGATCTGGCTGTGATCCCCATGTTGCTGTTGGTCGGTTTCTTCACCGCAAATACCTCAGGCAATCTCGGGCAGGGCATTGCGCAGGCCTTGGCCCAGGCCGTTGCAGCAATTGTTGTGATCATCGTGGTGGGCCGATATGCCTTGCGTCCCATGTTGAAGATGGTGGCGTCCAGCGAAAGCCCTGATCTCTTCATGGCGGCCGTACTTTTCATAACCATTGGGACCGGCGCATTGGCAAATCTCGCAGGCATGTCAATGACGCTGGGAGCCTTCATTGCCGGACTGATGTTGGCCGAAACTGAATACCGCCGTGCCATCGAAGCCATCATCGAACCCTTCAAGGGCATTCTGCTTGGCGCGTTCTTCTTGCTCATCGGCTTGAGTCTCGATCTCTATGCACTGGTTGAAATGCCGGTCCGCATCATCGGAAGTGCTGTGGCTCTTCTCGCCATCAAGTCCGTGATCATTTTTGGGCTGTGCCGCTTCTTCAGGATCTCGCGTCCTGCATCGTTGGAAACAGCACTTCTGCTTGGTCCTTGTGGAGAATTCGCATTTGTCCTGTTTGCGGCGTCATCCGCATCAGGCGTAATCGCCCCCGACGCAACAAAAGTTCCGCTGATCATCGTAACACTCACCATGATGCTCATCCCGGTCTTTTCTTCGCTTGCCGCCTGGCTTCGTCCACGGGTTACGCAAAAGGTACAGCCGCAGACTGTTGAAGCTCCGGCAGGTGAATTGGTCGATCACGTCATTATTGCGGGGTTCGGTCGCGTCGGAACGCTCGTCGCCTCGATGCTCGACGAACACAAGATCAAGTACATCGCTGTGGATGGTGATGCAGCTGTCGTTTCGCGCGAACGCAAGAACGGCATGCCAGTCTATTTCGGTGACGCCACGAATCTGGAATTCCTCAAGAAATGTGGCCTCGCCGATGCCAAGGCCATCGCCATCACCATGGACAATCCGGTGCGCGCTGATGACATTGTAAAAGTGACGCACGCCGCCAACCCCAATCTCAAGATCATCGCCCGCGCCCGTGACGAACGTCACGCCATGCGCCTCTATCTCGACGGGGCAACTGAGGCTGTGCCCGAAACCATAGAGTCCAGCCTGCAACTTGGTGAAGCTCTGCTCGTTGAGACAGGCGTGCCCATGGGCCTTGCAATTGCATCAATTCACGAGCGTCGCGATGGCTTTCGCAAGTTGCTGGGCCGTCCCGATCGTCGCAAGGAAGTGAAGACAGCGCGCGAAAAACTCAAGAAGCGCATGCCGAAAATATCGTCATGAGTGCAGCCCAGATTGTCGTCAGGGCACTGCTTCCTTTTGCATGTGGTTACTTCCTGTCGTACCTGCTGCGCGCGGTAAATGCTGTTGTAGCACCCGATCTTGTGGGTGATTTTTCAATTGGGCCAGCCGAACTCGGATTTCTGACCTCTGCCTATCTGCTGGCCTTCTCGCTGTTCCAACTGCCATTGGGAATCCTGCTCGACCGCTATGGTCCGCGTCGCGTGCAAACTGTACTCCTGTGCGGAGCTGGCGTTGGCTGTGTTGCATTCGCATTTGCACCGGGATTTCTCTCGCTCGTGGCCGCGCGTGCAGTCATCGGCCTCGGGTTTTCTGCCGGTTTGATGGCAAGCTACAAATCGAGTGCCGACTGGGTGCCGCTGCGTCGGCGCTCTTTGGCCAACACAGCTATCATGTCGATGGGTGCCCTCGGCATCCTTGTCGCCACGGAACCGACAGCATACCTCACCGCATTGATAGGCTGGCGCAATGTCTTTCTGGTTTTCGCCTGCTGCATCTTCTCTGTTGCTGCTCTGATCTTTTTCGTGGCTCCGGACAAGCAGAGTACAGTCCGGGACACGAGCCTGAAACAGCAAACAAGAGAACTCATCCAAATCATGAAGCTGCCTCTCTTCTGGCGCATCGCTCCGTTGTTGGCACTGGTTTCGGGTGTTCCAATTGCTTTGCAAACCCTTTGGGCCGGACCGTGGTATCGCGATGTCATGGGCTATGAGAAGCTCGAGGTTGCGCGCAGTCTTCTTTGGATGGCCACATCGTTTATGGTCGGTATTCTGGCAATCGGCGTAATCGCCGACCGCTTGCAGAGAATCGGAATTGGACCGATGCAAACCATGCTGGGCTGCCTCGTCCTTCACATGGTTGCCCAACTTGTCATCACACTGCAGATCGAGTCACTCGCCTTTCCCGCCTGGCTCCTGCTGTCTGCTGTAGGTCAAGCCGCCATCCTAGCCTTTCCATGGTTCGCTTCGCGCGTTGGCGAGAATCTTGCTGGTCGCGCCAATGCCACAATCAATTTTGCGATGTTTGTTGTCGCCTTTGTCGCCCAGTATGCGATTGGGCTGATCCTCGGGATATTCTCTGACAGTGAGGCGTCCTATTCCCCAATGGGCTATGCCGTTGCCAACGGCCTTTTCCTGGTTTTGCAATGTGCCGCACTTCTCTGGTATCTCCTGGCACCCGCTGATCACTTGAAAGAGCAATCATGATTAACCCCGTCATCGCCGAAGTCACCCGTGGTGGCACCGTTGAAAGCCGACATCGTGGCACCTTCATCATTTGCGATATGGAAGGGAATGTTAAACTATCCGCTGGTGACACTGCAAAACCCGTCTTTCCGCGCTCGGCCATCAAGTCCTTTCAATGCATGCCATTGATTGAATCAGGTGCAGCAGACCGCTTCGCCCTCAACGACGAAGAAATAGCAATCTGCTGCTCGTCTCACCATGGCGAGCCAGACCATGTGCGCGTCGCCCGCGCCATATTGAAAAAATGTGGGGCACCTGAATCCGATCTCGAATGTGGCGCACATGCACCGTCGGCACGAAATGCATTTATTGCACTCATTCGCGCAGGCGGCGAACCCTCATCGATCCACAACAATTGTTCGGGCAAACATTCCGGCATGTTGGCACTGGCTGAACATCTTGGTGCACCACACGAGGGCTACACGGAAATTGGTCACGCCGTGCAGCAAGCCGTAGCATCAGTCATTGAAAGGCTTTGCGACGTTGATCTGGGCACGGCTGCTGTTGGCATCGACGGCTGCTCGGTTCCCAATTGGGCCATCCCGCTGCGGCAACTGGCCATCGGCTTTGCGCGGATGGCACAGGCGGAATGTATCGCAGGTCAGCGGATAATTGCAGCAGTCAGGGCAAACCCTTTCCTGATTGCCGGCACAAAACACTTTGACACAGAAGTGATGCAAGACGTACCACGGCTCTTCATCAAGGTTGGAGCGGAAGGCGTCTATTGCGGCTGCATTCCCCACGCCGGACTGGGTTTCGCGCTCAAGATTGATGATGGTGCGTCACGCGGCGCCCAAGTGGCTATCGCCTCAGCGCTTTCAAAACTCGATTGCTGGACCGAAGGCGAGCGAAAGGCACTTCAGCTTCATTCGGTCGAAACGCTCAGCAACTGGCGCAAGTTGCAAGTCGGTGATATCCGCGCAACTCAATTCTAGACCTTCACGTTGCCGGAAATGCTGATGTGCTGCGGTATAACCGCACCATCGAGCAGCAGATCTCCGGTCTTTGCGTCTGCATGATCAAAACCCTGAATGCCAATCTCGCAATCGTGAAATACATTGGTTGAGATGGCCATGGCCCCGGCTCCTTCTGACACTGAAGGTGCGACAGCCACACCGCATGACCGCACAAGATTGCCCGTAGCCGAAAGATTGCGGCACATCCCGCCCCATCCCATGCTGATGCCGCGTTTGGCATTCTCGATCACATTGTTGCTGATGACGGTGTCAGCCTCAGCATGGATGGCAACCGGCTCGGTGCGGTTGCCGCCTGCCGTTCCACCACGCAAATTACGAATGAGGTTGCCGGTGCAACTCACCAGCCGCCCGCCCTCATTGAAGTTTGTGAGCGAGATGCCGAAAGCCACATCCTCAATCACATTGTTGGCAACAACTGCGCCATCAAATGAAAACTCGATGTAGAGTGCCACTTCTCCCGTCCGTGATATGGAGTTTCCGGTGACCTGGATGTTTGCTCCGCCATTGTTGCGGATGCCGGAGAAGGCGCAATCAGTCAGGCGGTTGTCGGTGACAATGACATTTCCGGCCTTGTAGATGTTGATTGCATTGCCGTTCTGTCCGGTGCCTCCAGCATGGTCGGCAACATGGGAAACGCGGTTGCCGGTGACAATTGTTCCATCTTCACCAGGCTCGCTGCGCCAGACTTGGACTCCGTTATTGCCAATCCTGCTGATGGAATTTCCACGTATCTGCAAGCCTGTCGCATCAAGCGAAAACACCGCGACGGATTCTATGGTATCAAAAATATTGTCTGCAACAAGCCCGCCGCTGCGCTCCAGCCGTAAACCGATATCACCACCAGTGAATTCACAATTTGAAATCGTGAGTTTCCCGCATCCGCGCGCGCTCAACAGCACGCTCTTTGCACTTGGTGCCTTGAACGAAAGACCGTCCAGGGAAACACCATTGCTCTCGATAACAATGATTTCTTCTGACGAACTCTCGATCAGTGTTTGTCCTGCAACCCCGCGAATGACGACAGCGGCTGAAATTCGGAGCTGGGAAACGAGATAGGTCCCGGCATCCAGCTCCACCAGGCCACCGGCATCAAAGGCAGCCTGCAATGCAATCGTTTGGTCCTTGCCGCTGCGGGGTTTGAGCATTGTGGCGGCTTCAACCGGCGCAACCATGGCAGCCGCCAAACCGGAAAATACCAGTCTGCGCGTTGCCATTACAGGTATCCGCTCACGCCGGGCACATTTGAAGCCGCTGCTTTCACCAAATCAGAACCCGCATGTTTGCTGCAATATGACAGAACCGTCGCCATGACGATTTTCTGCTGATCAGTTGAAAGGCCCACTGCCTGCAGTCGCGTGATGGCGGCAAGTGGCCCGCCCATCATGCCGCCCGCCATTTTTCCCATTAACCCACCGCCTGAATTGGCACGTGTCGCCATATCTTGCGCACCCGGCAGTTTTCCGAAAAGTTCGGCAATTTTTTCCTGATTGCCTTGCGTTTGCAGCAGATTGAACACGATCCCCACACTCTTTTCTGCGCGCACCACATCCAGGCCCGCGGCCTCACCAATCATTGCAACAATGTCATCCAAGGGATCTATCTGTCCAATTGTGTTTCAATGTAAATTAGAGCAGAAGGACGCAAATCGAAAGTCCTATCTGAAAGGAACATCCATGGCTGACGACACAATTCTGTTGGGCAAGAGCGACAAGAATGAATATCTCTATCTCGCTTTAGCCAACCGTCATGGCTTGGTCACTGGCGCTACGGGCACAGGTAAGACAGTAACTTTGCAAATCATGGCAGAAGGATTTTGCGCCGCTGGAGTTCCGGTGTTTGCAGCAGATGTGAAGGGCGACCTATCAGGCATTGCGATGAAGGGCGAACCCAAGGATTTCCTGTTGGAACGCGCCAAACTGGTTGGCCTCAAGGACTACGAATTTGCAGCCGTCCCGACGGTCTTTTGGGACTTGTTCGGAGAGCAGGGCCACCCCATCCGCACCACCATTACAGAAATGGGCCCCTTGATGCTGTCGCGCCTCATGGGTCTCACGGAAGCCCAGGAAGGTGCACTCAACATTGCCTTCAAGATTGCAGACGAAGAAGGCCTCGCACTTCTCGATCTGAAAGACCTTCGCGCATTGCTGAAGGACCTCGGTGACCGTGGCAAGGAACTCACCACCGACTATGGCAACATCAACGACGTTACGATTGGCGCAATTCAGCGACGCCTCGTGGTGATTGATGAGCAGGGCGGAGACAAGTTCTTTGGCGAGCCAGCACTCGACATCAAGGACCTGATGCGCACCACGCGCGATGGCCGTGGCTATATGAATGTGCTGGCCGCCGACAAGCTGATCAACAGCCCGCAACTTTACGCAACATTCTTGCTGTGGCTGATGTCCGAGCTTTTTGAGATCATGCCCGAGGTGGGTGACCCGGAAAAACCAAAAATGGTTTTCTTTTTTGACGAGGCTCACCTCCTTTTCGCCGATGCACCTCCCGGATTGCTGCAGAAGATCGAGCAGACGGTGAAGCTCATCCGCTCCAAGGGAATTGGCATATATTTTGTCACCCAAAATCCACTCGACATTCCGGAATCCGTATTGGCACAAATGGGCAATCGTGTGCAGCACGCGCTGCGCGCCTATACGCCGCGCGAACAAAAGGCTGTGCAGGTCGCTGCCACCACCTTTCGCGCCAACCCGAAATTCAAAACTGAGACTGCCATTACCGAACTTGGAAAGGGCGAGGCGCTGATATCAGTGCTTGATCCAAAGGGCGTACCCACGATGGTGGAACGAACATTGATCCGCCCGCCTGGCTCGCGTCTCGGGCCCATCTCGCCAGCTGAGCGCCGGCAGATCATGTCGGACTCTCCTGTTTCAGGGGAATACGAAAAGTCCGTTGACCGCGAATCCGCTTACGAAAAACTTGCTGGCAAGGCCGAACAGCGCTCCGCTGCCGTTGAAGACAAGAAAGCCGCAAGGGCTGAAGCCAAAACCGCCCGGGCGGCACCGCGTGAGCGTGAAAGTGCAACCGACCGCTTCGTCAAGAATGCGGCTTCATCGGTCGGCAGAACCTTGGGAAGCCAGGTTGCCCGTTCCATCGGAAATGCACTTGTCCGCGGCATCCTCGGAAGCTTAACGCGTCGTTAACTCGCGAAAGCTCACGCAACTGTCACTAAAGTTGAGTGGGCTTCCGCCAAAGCACAGTGTAAATGGACTCAACAGGAGTTCATCATGCGGAACATTTTCATCGCGGCAGTCCTGGCGACATTCGCCACCATGCCAGCCCAGGCCGAAACGGCGATTTTCGCAGGCGGTTGTTTCTGGTGCGTCGAAAAGGACATGGACCACGTGAAAGGCGTGACGTCCACCACGTCGGGTTATGCCGGTGGCACCAAGTCCGGCGCGACCTATAACGATCACGAAGGCAATCAGGAAGCAGTCAGGGTCGAGTTCGATCCAGCGGTCGTGAGCTACGACACACTGGTCAATCACTTCCTCCGCACCATTGATGTGACCGATGCCGGTGGCCAGTTCTGCGACCGTGGCGACAGTTACACCTCGGCAGTCTTCACCATTGGCGACGCCCAGCAAAAATCCGCGCAAGCGGCAATCAAGCGTGCCGAGATTGATTTGGGCCAACCTGTTGTAACGCCAGTAAAGCCATTCACCACATTCACAGAGGCTGAGGACTATCACCAAAACTACTACTTGGGCACAAATCTGAAACTCACCCGCTTCGGCCTGATCAAGCAATCCGACGCCTATTCCCGCTACCGGAAAGCCTGTGGGCGCGATGCAAAGGTCAAGGAAGTTTGGGGCAATTCCGCAAACAGCTTCCCGGTTGCCGAACGCACCGGGTCTTAAGCCTCAAATAATCTCGTCTTCATCCGGCACGGATTGCGCGGCAGATTTTGCTTTCGTCTTGATCCGGGCGATGTGAAACAAGGCATCGCCGCGATTGACGATCGGCAGATTTGTGCGTCCAATGATGATGCCGTCGTCTTCCGCGACAACCGAAACTGTTGCCTCACCCAAAGGATCGGATATCACGCCGATGGGTTCCAACTTCCCAACCCTGTCGCCGCTCCGACGCACCGAGTGCAATATGCCACCTTCCGGCGCACGCACCCATGTGCTCGAAGCAGATTGTACCACTGCCGAATGCGCGTTCATTGGCGGTGCCTGTTCAATCATTTGCAGCGAATTCATCACGCGCAAAATGCCTTTGACACCCATTTCAATGGCGCTCTCGTCAAAGCGCAAAGCCTCACCACCTTCATACAGCAGGACCTTCACCCCAGCCTCTTTGGCGCATAGCCGCAGCGATCCCTCGCGCAGTTTCGATGTCAACACCACGGGTGGAGCGAAAGCGCTGGCAAGTGCTGCAAGTTCGACATCGTCTGGCGCGATGCGCACTTGCGGCAAGTTGGTCCGGTGCAATGCAGCGGTATGAAGGTCGACGCCATAGTTGGACCGTTTCACCACTTCCTGGAAGAAAAGGTCGGCAAGCAGGCTCGCAAGTGATCCTTGATCCGAACCTGGAAACGATCGGTTAAGGTCACGCCTGTCCGGCATGTAGCGCGAGTGATTGAGGAAACCAAAACTGTTGACGATGGGAACCGCCAAAAGAGTTCCGCGCAACGTCACACTTTTCAACGCGGCAAGCACCCGCCGCACAATTTCTACGCCCTGTATTTCATCGCCATGCACAACGGCAGAAATGAAAAATACAGGCCCCTTCGAAGAGCCATGCACCACGTGCACCGGCAGTTGCATCGGCGTGTTGTTGGCGAGCACGGACACTTGCAGTCCGACCGTTTCACGCGAACCAGGAGCGATGAGCTGTCCGCCGAATTCAAACGGTTTCATCCTTTGCCCCGCGTCTTGGTGCGCCCCGGCCTTGCGTTCTTTTCGAGGAATTCGATGATGGCCTTTGCAACATTTGTGCCGGTGGCATTTTCAATGCCTTCTAGGCCGGGGGAAGAATTCACTTCCATCACCACTGGCCCGCGTTTGGATCGCAGCAAGTCAACACCGGCAACATTGAGCCCCATCGCCTGCGCGGCTTTGAGTGCAGCCACTTTCTCTGCCGGCGAAAGCTCCGCCCGCGCCGCCGTTCCGCCGCGATGCAGGTTGGAGCGGAACTCGCCTTCCGGGCCTGAGCGCTCCATGGTGGCCACGATTTTTCGTCCCACGACAAAAGCGCGCAGGTCGCGTCCCTCTGCTTCCGATATGAACTCCTGCACGAGTATGTTGATGTTCGCCCCGTGAAACGCATCGATCACCGATTTTGCTGATTTCGTCGTTTCCCCAAGAACCACGCCAATGCCCTGCGTGCCTTCAAGCAGTTTGATCACCACCGGCGCACCACCCACCATTTTTATGATGTCGTCGCTGTTGCCTGTGTAGTTTGCAAATGCAGTGTGCGGCAACCCAACGCCTTCACGCGAGAGTATTTGCAGCGACCGCAACTTGTCGCGCGACCGGCCAATGGCAACCGATTCATTCAGCGGATAAACCCCCATCATCTCGAACTGCCGCAGCACCGCAAGACCATAAAATGTATGCGACGCCGCAATGCGCGGTATCACCGCGTCAAACCCCTCGAGCTGCTCTCCCATGTAACGCAGCTCCGGCTTTCGCGATGTGATGTTCATGTAACATCGCAGGTAATCAATGGGCGCGATGTCGTGCCCACGTTCCATGGCGAGCTGGATGATGCGTTGATGCGAATAGAGTTTTGGGTTGCGCGTCAGCAAAGCGATTTTCATGGCCGTTACTTCTTCTGCTTGCTCTGAATGAAGGTCTTTCCGGGATTCACCAAAAACTTTCCCTTGATGGTCGCCCGTCCAATCAGCATGGGAACACCCATGTCAGTCCGGTCCGTCAATGTAATTTCTGTCGTAAACACATGCCGCCCAATCGTGATGTCACTTTCAATGACCGCCCGTGTTTCCACATGCCCGCTCGAGCTTTTCACCTGCTTCATCATGATCAGCGGCGCAAAATGTATGTGCCGCTTGCCATGTTCGTGAATCAGGAACCGCACCCGCTCGCCACGCACCTCGATTTCATCGGCATGCAACGCCGCAGATCGCGCACCCGTGTCAATTTTCGCAATCAACGGACCAATATTGAGCTTGGGCAGCTTCACATGCTCTTTCCAGCCAATCATCGGCAGTACAAAAAAGGAAGGGCGGGTGGGACTGGCCATGCTGCAATGTCTACGCGATGTCGCTATCCGTGCCAACAGGTGTCAGGAACGAAGGAATTTGGCCTGCCAGAGCCCTGCTGTTTGACGAGATTTGGTCACAAGTCCGGGCAACATTCGACATCCGCATGTGACATAAAAAAACCCCCGCCAGAGAAGCGGGGGTCACACAATTCCATTTGGGTTTACGCGTTGCTCCGCATTTGCTCTACATAGTCCCAGTTCACCAGGTTATCGACAAATGCCTCGAGATATTTCTGCCGCGCATTGCGATAGTCGATGTAATAGCTGTGCTCCCACACATCGCAGCCAAGGATTGGTGATGCGCCGTGCATCAGGGGATTCTCGCCATTGGGTGTCTTCATGATCGCAAGCTTGCCATCCTTCACGGCAATCCAGCACCAGCCAGAGCCAAACTGCGTCAAGCCTGCCTGCACGAAATCAGTGCGCATCTTGTCATAGCCACCGAGGTCGGAATCAATTGCCTTCTGCAAACCGCCGGGCAGTTTCTTGCCGCCGCCGTGGGGCTTCATCCAGTTCCAGAAGTGATTGTGGTTGTAGTGCTGGCCAACATTGTTGACGAGGCCAGCGGCCTTGTCCTTGAATGCAGCGACGCAAATTTCCTCAATGGACTTCGACGCCAGCGGCGAATCTTTCAGCAAATTGTTGCCATTGGTCACATAGGCCATGTGATGCTTGTCGTGGTGAAACTCAAGAGTCTCTTTGGACATGAAAGGTCCAAGTGCATCATAGGCGTAAGGCAGTGCGGGCAGTTCCAGGGCCATGGGGGATTCTCCTCTTTGACGTGAAGAACCTTATCTAGTCGTGCTGCACCAGAAGTGCAAGGAACGCGAAATGTTGCCTAAGCCGACTTCCTCAATTCAGCAATTGTACCGAAAAGCTGTGGCACGTCCCGCGCCGGAACAGCGCGCGAGAAGTGATAGCCCTGTCCGAAATTGCACCCGATGGAGCGGATTGCGTCCAGTGTCTTCTGGTCCTCAATGCCTTCCGCAACTGTTTTGAGATTGAGCGTATCGGCAAGTGTTTGCATGATCCATACAATCTTCGCACTCTCTTCCTGCCGGAGCAGGGTCATCACAAATGACCGGTCAATCTTGATGCTGTCGAATTTCAGCTCGCGCAAATAACCAAGCCCGGCATAACCCGCGCCAAAATCGTCAAGCATTACTTGCACCCCGGCAGTGCGGAATGCCGTGATTACCTGTTTGGCAGAAAACAGGTCCTGCATCAGCGCCTGCTCGGTGACTTCAATCTTGAGCCTTGAATTTGGTATGCCATGGCTGGCCAGCACATCAAGCATCCGGATCGGCGTCGAGAGATCACAGACCTCTTTGGCCGACAGGTTGATCGAGAAAGCCACGTCAACCGGCCACTCCTTCGCGGCAAGGCATGTTTGCCGCAGCATCGACAATGTGAATTGCGGCATGAGGTTGAACTGTTCAATGATGCCGATGAATTTGTCTGGCGGAACAGGCCCGAGTGTCTTGCTGTTCCACCGTGCCAAAACCTCCAGCGATGCCACCTTGCCGCTCGAGAGGTCAATGATCGGCTGGAAATAGGGCTCGATCTCGTCATGCACGACAGCATAGCGTGTGGCACCATCAAGCAATGCCTTTGCTTCAGCATCACGGCCGAGCGAAGCTGAATAGAATCGGAACTTTCCCCGTCCCGCCTGCTTGATGTCATAGAGCGCCATGTCGGCATTGCGGAACAATGATTTCGAGTCTGTTCCATGCTCCGGGCACAGCGCGATGCCGACGCTGGCACCGATTTCCACTTGGAAGCCGCCAATCGGGATGGGTTCGCTCATCGTGCGGATGATGTCCTTTGCGCAGGCTTCAGCTTTCTGTTCCAGTGCACTGCTGTCAGCGTCAAAAATAATGCCGAATTCGTCGCCACCAAGCCGGGCAATTGTCCCCCTGGTGCCGACAACTTTCAGCAACCTTTCAGCAGCGGTTCTCAGGATGAAATCACCCGTCGCATGGCCATAAAGATCATTGACCGGCTTGAAGTGGTCAAGGTCAACAAGCAGCACAGCAAAAGGCCGGCTGGTTTTTTCCGAAGGCGAAAGGCGATTGATTTCTTCCGAGAAAACGCGCCGGTTAGGCAGCTGCGTCAGCGGGTCTTGCCGTGATAAGACATGCGCAACCTGACGCGCAGCTTCAGTTTGCTTGTGCTCTCGTTCAAGTTCCAGCACATGCCTGTGATGCAAGGCTTCGGCAGTTCTGCTGCGCGACAACTCTTCGTTCTTGAGCGCGGTTATGTCGATGTCTGACCCGATGAGACGGGTCGGCTGCCCGATTGGGTCCCATTCAACAGCGCGACCACGTGCCAGAATCCACACATAGTGGCCGGACGTGTGTCTCTCGCGATATTCAAACGAAAACTCGTCAACCTCGCCGCTATTGTGTTTGCGCACTTCTTCGCGAACCATCGCGAGGTCTTCCGGATGCAATCGCGCTTCCCACTTTTCAAGCGAGTCATCGACCGGCTGATCGACTGGAAACCCGCGCAGCCTTTTCCATCCGGCAGAATAGAATTGTGCCTCGTTATTCGCATTGTAGTCCCATACGCCATGGCCGGCTGCCTCAATGGCATGCCGCCATGTGCTTTCTTGGTAGTGCAGGGCTGCATAGCGATTTCCGACGTGGTCAGCCTTGACGATCTGGACGATGTATCCATGCTCCGCAGAACTGATTGCCAACATGACCCAGCACCTTGTTCCGCAGGGGCACCGCATTTCCTTCAGTTCAGATGTAAACTTGAAATTCTCGTTGCGTTTGAACCATCCATTGAGGGGCTTTCCAAGAACGCTTGAGCCGCTTGAATCAAGTATCGAGCATGCCGCTTGGTTGGCCCAGGTGATTGTCCACGACGAATCGCAAGCGACAATCCCATGAACCCCGGAAAGCAGATTCGCCGCAACGTGGCACTCAATGCCAATGTCGTTTGAGTTGTCCGTACCAGTCATGAGATAGCTTGCCCCCGAAACCAAGGAGACTATCGTCACTCCGTTAAATCTGGCTAACCTTGTCCCGCTGCGTCAGGGCGAGGTGCAGGATTTGAAGGGACAGGCTGAACAGGCTGTTTGCACAATAGGAGAAATTTTACTGAATTACGCCAACTGTGGCTCGGTGATTTCGAGGTTTCTTCATAATCAACCCGCCTCACTCGCCTTGTACTGCGCCTTGTCAAGCCAGGCTGGATTAATCTCCACCCCCCAGCCTGGCGCGTCTGTCACAGCAGCTTTGCCGTCGACAATTTTATAAGGCTCGCCGCGAAACAATCCATCCTGCCACGGATAATAGTCGAGGCCTTCAATCGAGAATTCGAGATATTTGCCGGCATTTGGGATGGCGCGCAGCAGATGCATGGTGCACATGGTGACCAGTGACAGATTGGCCGCATGCGGCGTAACCGGAATGCCGGCCGCTTCAGCCATTTTGCAAACGCGCAATGTGCGATGCATGCCACCGAGATACATCACATCGGGTTGCACAATATCAACCACGCGCTTTTCAATCATGGTTTCCCACGCTGTGAATTCGCAATCCTGCTCGCCGCCTGCAACATCAAGTGAAAGTGCTTCTTTCACATCACGCGTTTGTTCAAATTCCCAATAAGGGCAGGGCTCCTCAAAGTGGCCAATGCCTTCTTGTTCCAGCAACTTGCCCACTTCAATTGCCCGCTTTGGCGAGTAACACGAATTGCCGTCCACCAATTTGTCAATGCCAGCGCCAAGCGCCCGCGCTACAACAGGCACAACTTCTTCGGTGCGTCCTGACCATTCATCCTTGTCACGTCCGCATTCCGCCCCAACCCGCCACTTGAATGCATCAAAACCAAAATCATCGCGGAGTTTCAAAAATCGCGTCGCTTCATCTCCAGGCGTGATGTCCCGTTTCATCGAGGAAGCGTAGGCGCGAATTGTCCCCGGCGATCCGCCAAGCAGCGACGCCACGGGTTTTCCTTCAAGCTTGCCGCGCAAGTCCCACAGCGCAGTATCAAGTCCGGTCATCGCGCGCCGCAAGTATGAGCCCGGATACTTGTGCTCGCGCTCGTTGATCAGTTCCAGCGTGTCGGCGAATTCCAGTGCATCAGTGCCCAGCGCATGCCGCGCCACCTGCCGATGAAAGATTTCGCAAGTGATGTCTGCATTATATGTTGATACCTGCCCCCAGCCTTGTGCACCTGTTTCACTTGTTACACGGACAAATCCCACGAACTCGTTGCAGAATGTCTCCAGCTTTTCGATTTTCATGGCATCTCCTCAATGAGCGGGTTGGTCATTCTCATACGCGAAACAACGGCACTCCGGAAAGGGCCTGTGCGAAAGCCGCAGCCGTGGCAAGGGCGACGACAATCGCGGCTGCATAAACCACGAAGCGCTGCCCGCTCAAAGCAGCAAAGGGAACAGCCTGCGTTGCGTGCAGTCCGAAAAAATGTGCCACCCGCAAATCACCGCCCGTCGTCGACCAGTGAAAGAAAGCCAACCCGGTTGCATCGGTAAGTTCGCCGCCCACCCAATGGCCACCCTCTTGCGAGGACATGTAACCGGCAACAACAGTGGTCAAGAACGCGCCTGACATGATGCCCAGGCCAGCGGCCTCTGCCCACAGACCGGACTTTCGGTTCTGCCAGATACGAAAGCCAATGATGCCGGAAGTGAGTGTCATCGTCACTGCGCCAATTCCCATCAACGCATATAGCGCGCCATCAAGCGTCGTGACCGTATTGAAATGCGATGCCTCGCCGCGAAACGCTCGGGCGGAAATGATGACGAGTTCAGACCAACTCGCGACCACAAGTGCAGCAACACTCCATCGCACGCTGCGCCACTGCCGAACCGTACCATTCACCAATGACAGGGCCCAGGCCAGGGTCAGAAATTGCAACGCGACTGACAGGAAGAATTTGGCAGGTTTTTCCCAGACGCTCACGCCAATCAGCATGCGATCATCTGCGAGCGGCAACAGCGAACACATCGCGAAAAATACCATCATGGTCCAGGAGTTGAGCCAAAGGATCCGCGATCCGGCATGGGCATCTCGGAAAAACTGTGTGATGCGCGACGGGTCATCAGGTGAGAAGGTGAGTGTCGTGGACATTATGCGGTCTCCGATTTTCCAAAGATGAGTTTGACGATTTCAAAACCAGCAAGCCCCATGGGGCCGAACATGAAGGTGAGAGGCAAAAGCGCAATGAGCGTCCATCGGGGCAGTCCTTGCTCCATCACGCGCTTGGAGACTGTTGCCCCCATGAACAGGTCAAACGCCAGATAGTGGACCCACCCCGCCAGCGCTGCCCACGGCGATGTAAATAGCCGCTGCACATTGGTCAGCGTGTCAAACCCGCCCTCGGCCTTGCTGAAAAACAGCAAGATCAGCACAGAATAAAGCAGCGCAAACCCCAACGGAAACCACCGTCCCGCCAACTCATCCCGCCAAAATGGACGATTGAGCACGATGCTCGATGCAAGAATGATCCACCCAATCAGCGCAACGGGATTTGCCAAGGAAAACAAGAAATCAGCTGTCACAATCAACCTCACTATCTTTACAGCGTCAAGTTTTGAGCATCAAAAATTTGACATTGTCAAGATGCAACAACTCTGTTACTTTGAAAAAATGCCGAGACTGAACAAAAAACCATATCATCACAAAGACTTGGCGGAGAAACTCATCGCAGCTGGGGAGGCTGCGTTGGCCGAATTGCCGCCATCAGAAGTGAGTCTGCGGGAAATCGCCCGCCGCGCAGGCGTCTCCCACGCCGCCCCCAAACACCATTTCCCTACCCTCGGCGATCTTCTCGGCGAAATCGCCGCCCGGGGCTTTGAGCGCTTCGTTGCCACGCTCGATGAGGCAGCAAACGATGCGCCAGACCAGGCGCCTTCCGCGCGGCTTCAAACCATGTCCCGCGCCTACATCCGCTTTGCCCAGGAGAACTCGGCGATATATGGTTTGATGTTCGGCAAGAGCGGACATTGCACGGTAACGCCGCACATGGCCACCGCATCGCGGGCGGCCTGGTCGCAACTCGAAACAGCGGTCGCTGCCATCATCGGCCCGGTCAAAAGCTGTGAACGGAGCCGTCATGGTCTGGTCAACCGTGCACGGGCTTGCCATGTTGCTGCTGGAACACCGCCTGCCACCCCACATTTCACCCAACGCCACCATGGAAGAAGTATTCCGCCTTATGATCGCTGGCCTGATCTCTGAGTCCTGATGGAATTTGAACTCGCAACTATAGCCGTGCTGGTAGCGGTCGCGTTTGTCGCAGGCTTCGTCGATTCAATTGCAGGCGGCGGTGGATTATTGGCACTTCCGTCGCTGCTGCTTGCCGGTCTTGATCCGGTCGCAGCGCTTGCGACCAACAAGCTGCAAGGCACCTTCGGCACCGCCTCTGCCACTTTTACATTCTGGCAAAAGGGCAAACTTAGTCTCACCGCCCATGTCCCCGCCGTCATCATGGTTTTCATCGGCGCGGCTTTCGGCGTTCTCGCTGTCGCCTATGCGCCAACCAAACTCCTGTCTGCCCTCATGCCGGTGCTGCTTGTCGTCATTGCTATTTACTTCGCGCTCTCGCCACGCCTCAGCGAAGACGCATCACATCCGCGCCTGCCAAAAAAAGTTTTCACATTTCTCCTTGCGCCTGCAATCGGATTCTATGACGGCATTTTCGGCCCCGGCACGGGATCATTTTTCATGCTGGCACTCGTCTCTCTTTTCGGTGTTGGCCTGATCGACGCAACAGGCCGCACCAAACTGTTCAACTTCACATCCAACATCGCATCACTGCTGATGTTCGCAGCGAGTGGAAAAATAATCTGGACAATTGGCCTCAGCATGGGAGTAGGCCAATTCATCGGCGCACAACTCGGCGCAAGATTGGCCATCCGCAACGGAGCAACCATAATCCGCCCGCTTCTTGTCATCGCATGCATCGCCATGGCGACAAAGCTATTGCTCGATCCCGCCAATTCACTGCGATTGTTAATCCAATAAAATCAGATGGATAAGTGAGAATTTATTGACTCACTGTCTTAAACTGCCCGCCGTGGCATCAGATCATAGGGATGCTTCCATCCCGGCATTTGTTTAATCCGGTCAAGCCAAGCCACGACATTTGGGTAGGCTGCCAAATCAATACGGCAGCTCATCTCCATAGAACAGGTAGCCGCACAGCGAAAAATCCGCCGTCGTCATGCGGTTGCCCAGCATGAATTCTTGCGACGCCAGATTTCCATCCACTATTTTGAGACTGTTGATTGCGCGCCCGCGCAGGAATTCAGTGACTGGCGTTTCGCCCGTTTTGGAAAAATTGATCATGAAACGCAATGTTGCGATGTAGCTCGTGAATTTGTGATTGTCGAAAAACATCCAGCGCAGCGCTTCCTCCTCTTCGTTTGGTCCTGCTGGTCCGAACTTCGGGAATTTGCGACCAAGATGTTGGAGGATCGCGCCAGATTGCGTCAGCTTGCGCGCGCCATCAATCAGCACTGGCGCCTCACCCATTTCATTCACATCGGTGCGGTATCGAGGTGTCCGCGTCTCACCATTGAAGAAATCGACAAACCGTGGCGTCCACGCAATGCCGGACATCTCCAGAAACAGCGCAACCTTGTAGGCATTGCCAGACTCGCCAAAGCAATAAAGCTCATATGGGATCATATCAGTTTCTTCTCCATAAACACACTCAGCGGATCAGCCTTGTAACTCCCAAAAGGTCCGCACTCGGCATATCCAAGTGACTGATAGAGTCCCAAAGCTTCCGGCTGCGAAATACCTGTCTCAAGCCGCGCGAATTTGTGGCCCAAATTTTTTGCTTCGTCTTCAACATGCGCCATCAGCAGTTTTGAAAGTCCCTTGGAACGTGCTGCCGGGTCAATCCATACCCGCTTGATTTCGATATAATCGTCATGTGCCCAGAATCCGCCACAACCCGCAGCTCCACCCTCGACGAATACGCCGAAGAAATGCATTTGCGGTTTCAGCAATGCTTCAACATCCAGCATGTGATTGCTCTCAGCTGGATAAAGTGAGGCAGCATAGGCATCGCTTGCCTGCAGAAATGGAATGAAGTCCCGTGGATCAGCTCGGCGAATCTCAATCCTCACGAAAACGCCTGTATCCCTGTCTGCGCCCGCCCCAGGATCAGGGCATGCACATCATGTGTGCCTTCATACGTGTTGACCGTTTCGAGGTTCACCATGTGGCGGATCACGTGATACTCATCCGAAATTCCGTTCCCGCCGTGCATGTCGCGCGCCATCCGCGCAATGTCGAGCGCCTTGCCGCAATTGTTGCGCTTCAACAACGAAATGGCAGGCGGAGCAATTGTGCCGCGCTCCAACCCGCGCCCCAACGCCAGACTGCCCATCAGCCCCAGCGATATTTCCGTCTGCATGTCGGCCAGCTTTTTCTGCACCAACTGGTTCGCAGCAAGCGGTTTGCCAAACTGCTTGCGCTCCATCGTGTAATTGCGCGCCCGGTGCCAGCAGTCTTCCGCCGCCCCCATCGTGCCCCAGGCAATGCCAAAGCGCGCCTTGTTCAAACATGAAAACGGTCCGCCCAGCCCTTTGGCCTTTGGCAAAAGCGCATCTTCGCCAACCTCCACATTGTCGAGCACAATCTCGCCCGTGATGGATGCGCGCAGCGATACCTTGCCCTTGATTTCAGGCGTCGAAAATCCTTTCGCACCACGTTCAACCACAAACCCGCGAATATCGTTGTCGAGCTTCGCCCAAACCACTGCAATGTCGGCAATAGGCGAATTGGTGATCCACATCTTGGCACCGTTCAAAACGTAACCACCTTGCACGGCAGCGGCCTTCGTCTTCATGCCACCCGGATCGGACCCTGCATCAGGCTCAGTCAAACCGAAACAGCCGACGATTTCACCAGTTGCAAGGCGCGGCAGAAATTTCATCTTCTGCACTTCGGAACCGAATTCTTCGATCGGATGCATCACCAGCGAGTTCTGCACGCTCATCGCAGAGCGATACCCCGAATCAACCCGCTCCACTTCGCGCGCGGCAAGGCCATAGGCAACATAGCCAAGCCCCGAGCCGCCATAGGCCTCCGACGTCATCACGCCCAGGAAACCCATTTCACCCATTTCACTCATAATCTCGCGGTGAAACACCTCATCGCGGAATGCCTGCTTCACCCGCGGCTGCAATTTGTCCTGTGCAAACGCCCGCGCCGAGTCGCGGATCATCTTTTCTTCATCCGTGAGCCAGCTCTCCAGATCAAGCGCATCTTCCCAATTGTAACCAGCAACCTTTGCCGAACCATCAGCCATAACAGCACCTCTTCAAGCTGCACAAAAAGCGCGTTTTGGCAGCAAATGTCAAATCACCTGATGAGTGGCGTCAGCGCCCTGAACTGCGCCGTTCCCGCCTTTTCCAGCAACTCGAACACCACCATTTCAGTGTTCACAACCTGCACGCCATTCATCCGCATCCGCTCAAAGGCCAGCGCGGCACTCTCGCTCTTCTCGCGAAGACATCGCATCCGCCACTGCGTAAACTGCAAACCCGGCCTGCGCCATGTCGATGCATGTCTGCATCACGCAAACATGAGCTTCAATTCCGGCAACAATCACCTGCGGCCGACCACTCTCATGCTGACGGATCATGTGCGATTTGATCGCATCGTCACGCCAGCATGAAAAGGCATTTTTCTCCATCACAGAGGAAGAGTTGTTTTGCAGCTCTAAAACCGTGTGCCCGAGACCTTTGGGATATTGTTCGGAGATTGTCACTGGCAAGGAAAGTTCTTCCCCGGCTTTGAGCAGAATTTTGGTTCTGGCCACCACGCGGTCAGGCTCCGCCATCGCGGGCAACAGCTTGTCCTGAATATCAATGACCAGCAGCGAACACTTCGTTGCATCAAGCAGCATCAATCAACCCGCTGACTTTCAACCCGAATGCATAATTCAGCGCCACTTCCTTTAGGCGGTCATAGCGCCCGGATGCACCGCCATGGCCTGCACCCATGTTGATCTTGAGCAGGATCAGGTTATCAGACGTATTGTACTCGCGCAACTTCGCCACCCACTTCGCGGGCTCCCAATAGGTCACGCGCGGATCAGTCAATCCGCCTTCAGCAAAGATGTGCGGATAATCCTGCCTCACGACGTTTTCGTATGGAGCATAGGATGCGATGTTTTCATATGCATTCTTGTCGGTAATCGGGTTTCCCCATTCGGGCCATTCAGGTGGCGTCAACGGCAATGTATCATCCAGGATGGTGGTCAGCGCATCCACAAATGGCACTTCTGCAACAATGCCTTTGAACAAGTCAGGCCGCATGTTCGCAATGGCTCCCATCAGCAAACCGCCCGCACTGCCGCCCTGTGCAATGATCTTGCCCTTACGCGTGAAGTTTTGTGCAATCAGATACTCTGCACACGAGATGAAATCCTTGAACGTATTCATCTTGTGCTGAAGTTTTCCGTTCGTATACCAGCGCCGCCCTTTTTCTTGCCCGCCGCGAACGTGAGCGATGGCATAGATGAACCCGCGGTCAACCAGCGAAAGTATGTTGGAGTTGAAGCCTGCTGGCATGGACATGCCGTAAGAACCATATGCGTAAAGCCACAACGGCGCAGACCCGTCCAGCGCCGTACCCTTGCGATAGAGAAGTGTTACCGGAACCTGTTCGCCATCATGCGCCGGTGCCAGAACCCGCCGCGCCACAAAATCGGAAGGATTGTGGCCGGAAGGTATGTCTTGCATTTTCCTCAGGCACCTGTCGCGCGTGCGCATGTTGTAGTCAAAAACTTGCATCGGCGTTGTCGGCGAGGAGTATGTGAACCTCAAGACGTCGGTATCAAATTCGCGCATGTCGCCAAAGCCAAGTGAAAACGCTTCCTCGTCAAATGCGATGGAATGTTCCTCGCCATTCTCGAAGTTGCGGATCATGATGCGCGGCAAGGCATTCTCGCGTTCCATCCATACCAGCCAGTTCTTGAACGTGAAATATCCGACGATGAAGATGCCCGGCCGGTGCGGCACCAGTTCTGTCCAATTGGCAGGCGATGGATCATCCACCGGCGCCGCCATCAGTTTGTAATCTTCAGCACCGTCGATATTCGTCTTGATGATGAACAGGTCGCCGCGATGATCGACGTCATATTCAACACCTGCTTGGCGCGGCGCAATACAGCGCGGCATTCCCGCAGGATCTGCGGCATCTACCAGCCAGATTTCAGAAGTGTCATGGTCGTGCACCGAAATGACAATGTAATCTTCCGACTGCGTTGACCCGACCGACGTAAACATGCCGGTGTCCTTTTCGTCAAAGACAAGAACATCATCACTTTGTTTCGTGCCGAGAATGTGTCGGTAGGTCTGAAGCGGGCGGTGATTGTCATCTTGCAGCGTGTAGAAAAAGCTTTTGCCATATTTGTCCCAGACAGCTCCTCCGCCCGTGTTCAAAAGGACATCATCCATGTCCTTGGCGTTATCATTGTTGCGCACGCGTGTTTCGTAAAATTCCGAACCCTTGTCGTCAAATGACCAGGCCGTTAGGCTGTGGTCAGGCGAAATCGCTGCCCCGCCAAAAGCAAAGTAGTCCTTGCCATCAGCCAGCTGGTTGCCATCGGCAAGCAACTGTTCCGTGCCAGTGCAGTCGCGGCGCTTGCGGTGAAAAAGCGGATACTGCCCGCCTTTCACGAATGATGTATAATAGTAGAATGGACCATGCGGCACCGGGACAGATTGGTCATCTTCCTTGATGCGGCCTTTGATTTCGGTAAACAGTTTTTCCTGCAACACCTTCGTGTCTGCCATTTCCCGTTCATGATAGGCATTCTCTGTTTCAAGATATTCGCGAATGTCTGCCGGCAAGGCTGATGCATCATGCATCACCTCTTGCCAGTTTTCTGCCTTGAGCCAGAAATAGTCGTCACGCTTTTCATGGCCATGCCAATGCGAAACATGCGGGCGCTTTTCAGGTGGTGTTGGAACAGTCAAGTCGCGCATGTCAGTTACTCAGCCCTTTTCCTTGAATGCAAGTGCCGCACCATTGATGCAATATCGCAACCCGGTCGGTTTTGGACCGTCTGGGAAGATATGACCGAGATGCGCCTCACAATCGGCACAGTGGACCTCTGTTCTCTTCATGAAGAATGAACGATCTGTTGTGGTGGCAACGGCATCATCTTGGGATGGTTGATAAAAGCTCGGCCAACCCGTTCCTGATTCGAACTTCGCCTCGGAAGTAAACAAATCCTTGCCACAGCAAATGCAGCTGAACATGCCCGCGCGCTTTTCCGCATTGAGGGGGCTGGTAAAGGCCCGCTCCGTTCCATGCTTGCGCGTCACGTCATAGCTTTCGGGCGACAATTGGGTGCGCCATTCAGAGTCTGGTTTGCTGATTTTTGTCATGTCTGGGGTTCCTGGATTAAGACTTTTTCAGTTGATGCGGTAAAATCACGGCAGCTTCATGAATTATTTACCTCCACTTAACCATAACCACTTGGGAAAGCGGTTAAGATCCGTCGCAAGTTTAGGAAATTGCAATGCTTCTGCATCACAAGGGGCGCAGGGGCAGGGAGCAACTGAGGGTAAATGTCGGACCGAGTTATGTGGCAGGGGGATAACCCTGTGACATCAGCCTCCCATCAAGCGGGAGCTGCGCAGCCGCGCAAGATCACGGCTGACTCATTCCGTTCGCTGACAGCGCGTCTGAGAACGCCAGCCCTTGCAATTGATATTCCGGATATCAAGCCACAGGTGCAGCCACAAGCGCAGGCACCGATCGCACATCCATCAGTCGTTGCGCCAGTCGGCCCTGAGCCGGTTATTCCTGAAGCGAACGATCCCGAAATTGCGTCGGCAACTGTCAGGTACTCAACAATTACTGCGGCCACTTATGAGCCAATTGAAACGTCTCAGCCGGTCGCACAAACACAGATTTTCACCGAGCCAGTTCCACAAACCATAACACCTGCCCCGATCCAGCAGGATTCAATCAATTTGAAAGACCAGTGGACTGAACAGGTTCACTTGCCAGTACAGGCTCCTCCGGTCTTCAAGCCGGTACCAACATTTGAGCCAGTCGCGCCACCGGACCAGTCGCACAACTCGCTTGTAATTGGCGCTGACCGTATTTCTTCGATCCTGACTCGCAGCGAGCCATCAGATTTGAGCTCGCTGAAACTGCCACCAATTCTGCCGCCACCCGAGCCGCCAGCGCCAAAAGCACCCGAGTTGCCCAAGGCTGCAATAGAGTCTTTGGTTACCGATCAACCGATTCAGGCGTTTCCGCGCCGCAAACTTGCGCCATCAGATCCTGAACTTGACAATGTGATGCGCATGATCGCGTCACTGCCAAGCCTGGAGGAACGCGCAGCTTATCTTGAAGAAGCTGCACTCTATGCAAAACAGCAAGCAGCTCAGGTTCCAGAGGTGCAAGAGCCCGTTGAAGATCTCGAAGCATTGGCGCTGGAACACGTCGCGGAATTCGAACAGCAAAGTGTGCCCGAAGCTGCGCCGCTGGAAATTGCAGCGGATCAACCCGAACCAGAAATTTGGGACGAACCGGAGCAGGTTGCTGTCGAAGTTGCATCCGAAGTTTCGTCGTCAATAGAGGTTGCAGAAACTGCCGCGACACCGATTGAACCAGTGTCGGTTTCGGACAATGTTTCCGAAGATGCTGAAACGCCTTCGGCAAAAAAAAACTCTTACGATGAGCCGCTAGAAGTAGAAGACTTGGTTCGCTTTGAATCGCCGATTGCAGAAGCACAGGCAACTCTCGCAGCTGCCACCCACGCGATCCAGCCTCAGGAACAAGCTGCACCCGTAAGGATTCGGAAGCCGCTTGCGCCGCAAGCATCGGCACCGCGACCTCCAGCGCCGCCACATATCGCCATTGATATGAGCGATACGGAGATTGAGGATCTTGCAAGGTCGTTGCTAGATATGATGGCATCTGGTGTTAACGCTGGTCTGCCACAGGAACGTGCATTGGCGGCAGACACTTTGCTTCGCCTGGTTCCGCAACTTCAGCTGCGTCCACTGGTCCATTTGGCAGAGCGCATGGCAATGATGGAAACGCCACCGCACATGATTGCCGGCAAACTTTTGATGGACAGCCGCATCGAGGTTGCAGGCCCATTGTTGGAAAACGGCACTTCAATTTCCGACCAGGAACTGTTCCCTGTCATCGAAGAGGGAGATCACAAGAAGCTTCGCCTTCTGGCGCGCCGTCGGAAACTGTCACGCACACTTTCAGACATGCTTGTCAAAACCGACAACACATCAGTCCTGCTGACTCTGGTTCGAAACGCGCACGCAGAGATTTCGCATGAAGGCTTTTTGTCATTGACTGCGTCAGCAGTGAACGAACATGACCTGCTGGCACCATTGTGCACGCGTGCTGATCTTCCGGCACCGCAGGCTTTTGAATTGTTCTGGCTTGCCCCGACTCAACTTCGGCGATATTTGCTTTCGCGTTTTCTGACGGACTCACAAACCCTCACAAAAATTCTCAAGATCACGATGGCAACACAAGGTGACCGTCAGTCATCTGAGCAATTCCCTGATGCAGCAGATGTGAAGGCTGCGTTGAATTGCATTGTTGATGGCAATCTTGAGGAAGCGAGCGAAAAGACAGCATCAATGGCGCAGATCAATCCGCAAACAGCGAAGCGAATCATCAGTGATTCTCTCGGTGAACCATTGATTGCCCTGTTGAAGTCCATTGGATATCCGCGTGCTGACCTTGATGAGTTGGTTTTGTCGTTGCAACGCAGCGACAACGGAACCATCGATCCAAATCGCGAACGATCAGAACTGACAGGATTGTTTGATACGCTTTCATTCAACAAAGCCCGAATTTTGTTGACCTATTGGGATTGGGCGACATTGCGCACAGGACCATATGCCCCGGTGCATTGAGCAACCGGTCGCATCTGCGCCACACCTCGGCGTAAATATTTGTAAGTTTGTAGCGTTACGGCGAATTCTTGATTGATCTTTTCTCGAACTTGACTAGTGTTTTAACTGTGGTGAGCGTTGCATCACGACATCTAGGGGCCGTAGCAACATGGATTCAAGACTGGCAGTCGTTGAACAGACGACACAGATCGTAACTGCTTATGTTTCGCGTCACGACGTGCCGCGGAGCGAATTATCGAAACTGATTGCGGAAGTTTATGGGGCGCTACTCAATGCGGCCGATGGCAGCCCGATCCTGAACCCGATATCAACAGCAGCTGCGGTCAATGGCAATGAAAAGCAGACCGTTTTTCCGGACTACATAGTTTGTCTCGAAGACGGCAAGCGTTTCAAATCGCTGAAGCGCCATTTGCGCGTAAAATATTCGCTGAGCCCGGAGCAATACCGGGAGCGGTGGAGCCTTCCCGTCGACTATCCGATGGTAGCACCCAACTATGCTGAAACGCGTTCATCGCTCGCCAAGAGCATGGGTCTCGGCAAGCGCGAGCGCATCAAGCTCTCATAAAATTGCTGTCTGCCTTCGAATATTTGGTCATTAACGATTTGTTCACATTTCGGACTCTTGCGGCGCATTGCAGCAGGATTCATACATTGGGAGTCCCGGTGGGACGGTGATTCGAAATAGGGGGCAAACTTGAAACAGCGAACCGATCGCATGGCTATTCGTGCGCAACTCATGCTACCCGAGCAACGTCAGCTCTTCGACTATTGGTACGACCGGCTGTCGGACACATCGCTTCCCATGCGCGCCGATATCAATCCTGTCCATTTCCCCAGGCTCTTGCCCGGCGTCAGCCTGATCGATGTGGCAAATGACTTGGGCGAGAGCCGTGTAAGGCTTGCCGGCACCAGGCTGCGCGACATTTATGACCGCGAAATAACTGGCCTGAGAATTGACCAAATTGGCTGGGGCGACCGCCGCGATTATTGGATGACGGCTTATCAGCACACGGTTTCCAAATGCATGCCGACGCAAGGCATCCTGCGCGGACCAGTGGTCCATAAAGAACATCTGGTCCAATACTGGATGAAACTGCCACTCACCAAATCCGGAGGAAACAAGGTGGACATGGTGTTGTGCCTGGACTGCTTCGTACCAGCTCCACTTGAAATTGCAGAAAGAAAAACTGCTCTCTATGCGTAAATAGGGATTGTTTCTGATTTGTTCTCGTGTTAGGAGTGTCATCCTTGAGAAGGATGTGACATGACTGATACTGCCAGCCACGAAAAGCCCCGTTTCAACGAAGCGGAAAGCCCTGTCCTGAAGCTGTTTTTCCATCGTGACCGAAATGGCAAAGCCTATATCGACGCTGCCCAGCTTGCCGCGTCCGAGCGGTTGCGAAGTGATTTCGAACGCGCAAACCTTCAACCTAGGTTGACAATGGCATATAACGAACCTGACACACTCGCGGGCGGTTACTGGACATCGAGTGACAACAGCATTGCCAACCTGTCCGATGGTGCTATTGCCGCCCGCCGCAGGTTTGCCAAGGCGATGGAGGTGCTGGGACCGGAACTGAGCAGCATTGCCTATCACGTGTGTTGCCTGGCATCTGGCATGGAGTTCGCCGAGCGCGTGCTGGCTCTGCCCCCGCGCAGCGGCAAGGCAATCCTGTCCATCGCGTTGAACAAGCTGGCCCGGCACTACGGTTTGAAGAAATCACCGTCCCAGCCGGAAATTGAACACTGGGGAGCGGCGGGTTATCGACCGGACTTCATCCTGCCGCCAGCCGCGCAGCGTCAAACTTGATGCGTTTGACCATGGAGGCAAGGCCGTTGGATCGCTGTGGTGTCAAGTGCTCCTTGAGACCCAGCCTTTCGAACATCGCTGCGGCGTCGATGGCTTCGACATCGCGCAGCTGCTGTTCGCCGAAAATCATGATTGCGACAGCGACAAGACCTTTGACAATCAAGGCATCGCTGTCGCCTTGCAGCGCCAGTTTTCCATCTCTGTCTTGGGCGAATATCCACACCTGGCTGGCGCAACCGCTCACTTTGGTCGCAGACGATTTCAGTTCACTTGGCATGTCAGGAAGCTGCTTGCCAATTTCGATGAGATATTTGTACCGCTCCTCCC
Organism: uncultured Alphaproteobacteria bacterium; assembly: GCA_963738595.1. Lineage (GTDB taxonomy): Bacteria > Pseudomonadota > Alphaproteobacteria > Rhizobiales > Aestuariivirgaceae > Aestuariivirga. The sequence goes on along the minus strand of CAVTXF010000013.1, from coordinate 172,139 downwards.
AATCGTCGAGCAGTGCGAAATCTTCAATCAGGCTGTCAAATTTCTGGGTCAAGGTATCCGGCCACAAGTCACGCAAACGTCCCCATCAATCCCGGTTACGTTCTTCTGCGGATGGCTTATGCTTGACCTTCAGGGATGGCAACAGAATTGCCGAAGCTGGCATGAATAGCCCAGTCATAGATGCGCGCCAGCCGCTGGCTGGCATTGTCGGTCACGCGATTGGCAAATCCGGCCGCGGATTCGCACAACTCCGGCCTGCTGCTGCATAACACCCGAACGTCCGAAAACCGCTGCGATACGGCATCAACCAGTTGCGCATTGCTCGCCGGATCAACCTGACCGTTGGGAACCTGAACGGGCGCCAAAAGCAAGTAAAGACATGTCAGGATCAGGAACTTGCTGGCTGTGCTGGTGTGTGTTGCATTCATGCCAGCATCATACCGCCCGCTTCTTGCCGCTTTCTCAACGTAATTTCTCGAATGCAACCGAATGCCCGAAACGGTTTTTCAACAACCTTCAAATCGAAAGATTCTGTTAACTACCGGGCCTGCAAAATCGGCATCCACTCATAAAACCGGCACGGCATATTTTGGCAAGAAAAACCCGATCCAAACCTGATGAAGAAGAACCGGAACGAGCTTGGCCGCGCCCCCGGGTGATTGTCATTGCCAGTATCTATGGTGCACTGAGCCTTGCGATCATCGCCAACGCCACATTGTTGCAGCCGGAAAGACCTCTTGGTCTTGTGGCGAAGAATCAGGCCGAAGAACGACCTGACTTGATCGCCGAAAATCCGCGCGCCAACACCGTGGTCATCAAATACGATCCGTCGGTGGAGGAGGTACAGCGCGAACTATTGTCGGCTGGCGAATATGACGGTCTTGTCGACGGCATCTACGGTGATCACACAAAATCGGCGATCCTCGCTTATCAAAAGGCCAACGACATTGATCCAGACGGAAAGATCACGCCTGACTTGATTGAGAACCTGCGCTACCGCAGAACCCTGGCTGCGGCTGCAGAATATACTGCAACAACAGCAGCACCCGAGCCATTGAAGCCAATGGACCCGAAAAACCGCATCATGAAAGTGGAATCTGCGCTGTCCGATCTCGGCTACGATCCGGGAGAAATTGACGGCAGGCAATCTGATGCCCTCCGTGACGCAATAAGAAAATTCCAGGTCGAACGGAAATTGCCTGTGACCGGCGAAATCAACCGCGCGGTTCTTGGTGAACTCGCCAAGACCACCGGCTATGAAGATATCGCAACGCGGTGAGTGGCTCGCCGCCGCGGCTGAAATCGGCCATTTGGGTCCAGGCACTCTTGCGCCGTTGCAGCGTCGAAGGAAAATTCGGCGCAGTGCTCCACAAAGGTGCTGAAGAAGCAGGCGCAGTCTATATTGTGATCAATCATCTTGACGGCACCTATGATTTTCTCGGCCCACCGCCAGGCTCGTCGATGAATGCCGAAGGTGAGAGAGTCTTCATCAGGGAAATGGACGCTGCCACCGAATGGCTGCAGCTGCGTGAAAAAATTGAACGCCGGAAAAAATTCGACGCTGATATCTGGGTCGTCGAAATCGAAGATCGCAACGCGCTGGCGGGGATCACACTTGCCGACGGTTGAAAGTGCAAAAAAACGCAGCCTGCTACCTTCAGGGAGAAGAAGGCGCAAAGCGCCTGATGAGCGCCTCCTGCCTCAGCCTTTCGCCCCGCAGCGTCCGGCCTTCAGGATGTTCTCGCCGTCCTTCACGAAAAGTGGATCCGCATAGGGCACCCACAACACCGCATAAGCGCGAAAATCCCGCAGTTGCACTGTCCACGCGGCTGTCTCGCTGAACTTTTCGCCTTCTTCATCATTGCCGCCAGTGATCTGCTCAATCAGGCTCGGTGCATGTTTGAAGTCAATGGCTATCTCTTCGGCATCAGCCTGACGCTCGTTCAAGGCATAGAGCTGCTCGCCGCTTTGCGAAAAAACCACAAGCGACCAGTAGGTTTGGGGTGGCCGCATGGCGATGGTGATCGGTCCTTTCGAAAGATCAATGCCGCAATAGGCTGCAACACCTGGCCCCCGCAGTGACGGAAGCAGGCTCCTCCTCAAATCGTTTGGTAATACCACCAACTGGTTCGACACCCTGATAGCATCTGAAAAAGATGACCTGATGCGGAACAGTTCGAACGGAGCAAACAATATGAAGCAGATGTGAATCAACACCGCGCCAACAAGCCCCATGATGCTCCAATAGACGCGGCCCATCAGCACCCAATCCTCTGCACGCGCGGCAACTGCAAGGGCACCCGCGCCGTTTCCGTGGCTTCATGGATGGTCAGTGCAATGGCATAAGTGCCATTCGAGGGCGGTTTGATCCAGTTTCCGGGCTGGGGTGATACTGAGATGCGCACCACAAGCGTGTCGTCGGCCTCAAGTATGGCATTGCCAGCCGTCAATGAATTGCGGTTATCGGGCGCCGTGCCGCTGCCATTGACTGCGGACAATGTCCACCAGCGCGCCTCGGGAATAATGCCTTTGATTTCCACCACGCAACTGCCGGTCAGCGTACCACCGTCGTCGTCTTTGTCGCGGTGATAATCTTGCACGGCTAGCGGTGGTGGAAGTTGCCCGCCAGCAAGATAATGCCCCAGCACATAAGGCAGCGCACTGTCGTTGGGATCGGCCGAACGCAAAGTCCAGGCAACATTTTCAGGAACGGGTCGATTGCCAAGCTTGGCCATGCCGACATAGGCGCTGCCCACGCCGAGCAAGACAGCGCCAGCCAGTGCCGCCGCCTTGATGACAAGCTTGGTCGTGAACTGGCTGATCACCGGATTTGCTGCCTGATGTGTTTCCTGTCAGAAATCAAAGAATAACAAATCCTTCTTCTTTTTCTTCTTGCGCTTCGGCTGGCCAGTGTCACCGCCGAAAATGCGATCAAGGAAATTTTTGTTGCCGCTTGACTGTGTATTCGCCCGCGGAATGTTATAGGGGTCTTGGTTCAATCGGCGGATTTGTGCCTTGGTCTTCCCCACGCGTTTGGGTCGCACGATTTGCGATTTGCGATCAAAGGCACTGAACATGCCGGTCAGAACATCGGTGCTCGTTTGTTGCGGGGCCGCAACCTCGGGCGTTGCGGCAGGCAATTCGTCAGGAGTGCCGCTGACGAAAATGATGGGCTGCGTCGTATCAGGTGAAACTGCAGCCACTTGCGTTTCGGCCTTCAGTTTTTCCTGCTCGGCTGCAAATTTCAAATGCTCTTCTGTGATTGGCAAGCCCGCCAGTGCTTCGGAAGGCTTTCCGGTTTCCGCCACTTCCATGATGCGCTTCCAGATTGGTGCGGGGATTCTGCCACCGGTAATATCATGCATCGGTGTTGAATCATCATTGCCAACCCACACACCTGTCACATAATGCTTGGTGAAGCCCACATACCAGGCATCCTTGTAAGACTGGTTTGTCCCTGTCTTGCCACCCTGTGGAACAGACCCCAGGCTTGCACCTCTCCCTGTCCCGCCAGTGACAACTTCACCCAGCATGGAATTGAGTTCGGCGATTTTTTCTTCCGGCACAACCTGCGGCGCAGCTCCCACGGCTTTCGAACGCTCATATAGCAAATCGCCATTTGGTTTGCGGATTTCCAGCACGGCATAGGGCTTCGCCAGTTTTCCACCACCGGCAAATGTTGCATAGCCGGTTGAAAGATCCATCAGCGTAATGGCACTCGTGCCAAGCACCATCGTCACATAGGTGTCCAATTCACCCTGCAGGCCAACGCGATGCGCCATCTCGGTGATCTTCTTCACACCCTCGCGGGCTCCCATTTCAATCAGCAATTTGACTGGAATGGAGTTGTGGGATTTTGCGAGTGCCGTACTCAATGTTTCGCGGCCGGCATATTTGTCCTTGTAGTTTCCAGGCGACCAGCCACCGATGGAAACGGGTCCATCTACCATCATGTCCGAAGGGCTGTGACCTTCCATCAGCGCCGTCAGAAACACGTAAGGCTTGAATGAGGAACCAGACTGCCGCAATGCCTTCGTGGCGCGGTTGAACTGGCTTTCTTCATGGTTGCGCCCGCCAACGATAGCCACAACAGCGCCATCAGGCCGCATGGTCACCGACGCACCCTGCGTAAAATTGCCAGCCGGACCTTCTGTCGCGAGAACTTCATTGATGATTGCCTGCGCAGCTGTCTGCACTTTCCGGTCAATCGGGGTCTTCACTTCGATCACGAATTCCTTTTGCAGGCCATTGGCCTCCAAAACGTCAATCGTATCATCATAGGCATAATCAAGGTACCAGTCAGGGCTTGTCGTGTCCTTCGCCGCAACAATGCGTGGCGGATTGCGCCGCGCCTGAATCAGTTCCCCCTGCGAAATGAAACCGGCATCCAGCATGCGGAACAGCACCACATTCGAGCGGCCAAGTGCAGCTTCAAAATTCTTGTGCGGCGCATAGCTTGTCGGTGCCTTGAACAGCCCGGCCAGCATGGCACCTTCCTGCAAACTCACGTCGCGGATGGATTTGCCAAAATAGAATTGTGCCGCAGCCTCGACGCCGTAGTTGCCACCGCCCATATAGGAGCGGTCAAGATAGAGCTTGAGAATTTCCTCTTTGCTCAACCGCGCTTCCATCCACAGCGATAGAAATGCTTCATGCACTTTGCGCTGGATGGTGCGCTCTGGCGAAAGCAGCAGGTTCTTGGTCACCTGTTGGGTGATTGAAGATCCACCCTGCACCTTGTCACTGCGCGCATTGCGCACGATGGCACGCATTGTGCCGATTACATCAACACCGAAATGATCAAAGAACCGTGCATCTTCGGTCGCCAGCACGGCTTTGATCACATGTGGTGGAATGTCTTCCAGCGGAATGGCGTCATCCTGGCGAATGCCCCGCCTGCCGATCAATGCGCCAGACTCATCTGTAAAGGTCACCGCATATTCGCGACCCCGGTTCCACACATCCCCCTCACCTGAAAATGGCGGCAAGGCAAAGGCCAGAAGTCCGAACGCAAAAACCGTTCCAAGCGTTGCCGCGTCATCAATCATGCCGAAGAATGCGCGGCGCACACCGGAAACCGCAAACCATTTGTAGATAAACGAGGAATAGGCCGAAGCCGCACGCCTGAGAAACGCCCAGACCTCGAACATCGAGCTGCTGAAATACGCATCAGCAGTCCAAAGGGCCCTGAACAGGCGGAAACGGGTTGGGAGACGTGCCACTGAGTTTGTTTTCCGGAGCCGAACCTAAAGCAAGTGCGTGTGGTTGCAAACTGCCATAACCGACACAGGCGTCACTTGCCAATCATCATCCGTCATATGGTGATATTTTAGGCATCTGGCAAATATTGCAGCGCATTTCACAAAATATTGCTCAATCCTTGCCCATGCACTGCCATGGTGCCGAAACGTGCAAATTTATCTGTGTGTTTTCAGTGCATTGCAGTCACCTACTTTGGTACAAAAGTTGCTCGCGCAAGGCCGGGGTGGCGAAAAAAGGGGCAATCCATGCAAAAAATCAGGAAACTTGGGAGTGCGGCTGTTTTTTTGTCCAGCAGCACCAGTGCTTTTGCGCAAAATGCGTCGATGAGTCCCGCCGACACCGGCTGGATCATGGCCGCCACCTGCCTGGTGCTGATGATGACCGTACCCGGCCTCGCCCTTTTTTATGCAGGCCTGGTGCGCAAGAAAAACGTCCTCTCTACCATGATGCAAGGCTTCGCGGCCTGCTGCCTCGTTTCACTGTTGTGGATCTTCTTCGGTTACTCGATGGCCTTCTCCGGCACCGCTCCTTACCTTGGCGATGGCGCGCGCCTGTTTCTCAACGGCATGACTGCTGAAAGTCTCTTTGGCACCATTCCGGAATCGCTGTTCATGACCTTTCAGATGACGTTCGCAATTCTCACACCCGCCGTCATCTGCGGTGCCTTTGCGGACCGCATGAAGTTTTCCGCGCTCCTTGTTTTCCTCGGCGCATGGCTTCTCGTCGTATACGCACCCGTTGCCCATTGGGTCTGGGGCGGCGGCTTCCTCGCCCAAATGGGCCTCAAGGATTTTGCTGGCGGCACCGTGGTTGAAATAAACTCTGGTGTTGCAGGCCTTGTCGCCGCCATCATGCTGGGAAAGCGCCGCGGCTTCCCCCAGGAACCGATGATCCCCCATAACCTCGTTCTCTCGGTGACTGGTGCGTCATTGTTGTGGGTCGGCTGGCTTGCATTCAATGGCGGCTCGGCGCTTGCAGCAAACACCACCGGCGCCTTCGCATTGATGAATACCCAGATTGCCGGTGCAGCAGGCGCACTCGCCTGGATGTTCGTGGAATGGTTCAAGCACGGCAAGGCCTCAGTCCTCGGTATTATTTCAGGAGCTGTCGCGGGCCTCGTCGCCATCACGCCAGCTTGCGCCTTTGTGTCTCCAATGGGAGCGCTCGCCATCGGTCTCATCGCAGGCATTGCCTGTCTTTTCGGCGCAACGACATTGAAACGCAAATTTGGTTACGATGATTCACTTGACGTTTTTGGTGTCCACGGCATAGGCGGTTATGTCGGCACCATCGGCATCGGCATCTTTGGCGCGCAAGGGTGGGGTGGAACGTCAGGCCTGCTCGAAGGCAACGCAACCCAACTTGGCATCCAGCTGGCAGGCTGCGCCATCGTCACCATCTGGTGCGCAACAGCAAGCTTCATCATTCTGTTTGCAATCGAAAAGGCCATCGGCTTGCGCGTCGACAAGCAAACCGAAATCGAAGGCCTCGACTATGGCCTGCATGGTGAGGTAGTACCCTGATCCATGACGGATCAACCTTTCTGGAAAACCAAGTCCCTCGAGGACATGTCAAAGGAAGAGTGGGAATCGCTGTGCGATGGCTGTGGCCGCTGCTGCATGAACAAGCTGGAAGACGAAGACACTGGCAAGTTCATCTACACCAAGGCCGCCTGCCGCCTGCTTGATCTCAACACTTGCCAATGCAGCGATTACAAGAACCGCGCCAAACGCGTGTCCGATTGCGTAACGCTCACGCCGGAAGTCGTCGACGGCCTCGGCTGGCTGCCGCCATCCTGCGCCTATCGGCTGCTTGATGATGGCGAGCCGCTCCCCTGGTGGCACCCGCTCGTTTCGGGCCGCAAGGAAACCGTTGAGGAAGCGGGCATCTCCGTCAAAGGCCACGCCTACTCCGAAAAGGGCATATCGACCGAAGAACTCTGGCTCCACATGTGGAAACTGCCAAAAGCGAAGCGGAAGAAGAAAGTTTAGGACCTAATACTCCAAATAGGCTCGTAACGGCCCAAATTGATCCTAGGACGAGATTCTTTGTCTAGGGGCATCCAAGGGCCGGAAATACACAAAGTCGCTGTACGGTGCTCCTGGATCGCCTAGAATTGATTTCTACTAATAGTATATATAATCCAATAAAATCAATCTAAGATTCTTCTAAGCGGAGTGGCGTCATGAAAGTCCTCGTCGTCGGCGGAACCGGATTTCTAGGAGGCGCCATTGCACGCTGCGCCGCAAACCGCGGACATCAAGTCAGTGTCTTGTCGCGCGGCGTGAAACGATCCCAACCCATACCGGGCGTGAACTATATCAAGGCCGACAGGGTTCAGGATCTTTTCTCTTTAAAGGCCCATCACTTTGATTTTGTCGCCGACACATCGGCCTTCACGCCTTGGCACGTGACTGACCTTCTGGATGCTCTAGCAAGTCCACCTACGATCTACGCTATAGTGTCCAGCATCAATGTTTATGGCACACACAAGCTGCCGCAGATGGATGAGACCGCCCACACTCCGCGCGCAACGCAAGATCACGTCGATACTTCCCGCGAAATTCCTCTGCGCGCACAATGCGACGGAGCGAGCTATGACGAAAATTACGGCCCCATGAAACACGAAGCAGAACTTGCTGCCGTTGGTCGACTGGGAGACGGCGCACTAATTCTGCGCTCTGGTCTGCTGGTTGGTGCCGGTGATTACACCGATCGGCTGACTTACTGGGTGCGTCGTACCGATCTAGGTGGAGAATTTGCTGCACCTGGAAAACCGCAACGGCTGGTGCAGATGATTGACGTGCGCGATTTTGCGGAGTTCACGTTGGACGCTGCAGATAAATCTTTAGGCGGAATTTTCAACATGGCCGGAATCCCAATGCCCTTTGAGAGCCTCCTCGGGAGATGCATCGCAGTTGCAAAGAGCAATGCAATTCCGCGCTGGATAAGCGATGAAAAAATCGCGGCCAACAAGATTGCGGCCTGGACCGAACTTCCCTTGTGGCTCCCAGAGTCGGATACGGACTTCAAGCACTTCTTAAACACCAGCATCGAAAAAGCACTGGCCAATGGTCTCAAATTCCGCGCGTTGGACGATACTTTGTCCAATGTCCTCGACTGGGACAGAACCCGCCGCACCATACCACTCAAATGCGGATTGTCAGCAGACCAGGAAGCTCAGTTGAGCGCGCAAATACTCTAAAACGAACGAAGCCAGTTTTTTATCCTTGCATTCTTGGAACAATAGTCCAATAATACACGGATGTTTATAAGAAATATACAATCAAAAATTGAAAATCTTCTGACATCAACGCCCGTGATAGCGATTCTGGGGCCGCGTCAGGTCGGCAAAACCACTTTGGCTCTGCAAATAGCATCAAGACTTGGCCTTGAAAAATCAATCTATCTTGACCTCGAGTCCGAGTCCGACCGGGCAAAGTTGACCGATGCCACAGCCTATCTGTCTGGCCACCACGACAAGCTCGTCATACTGGATGAAGTTCACCGCGCACCGGACCTGTTTCAAACATTGCGAGGCTTGGTGGACGATGGCAGGCGCAATGGACAGGGCAATGGCCGCTTCATCGTTCTGGGCTCCGCAGCAATTGACCTGCTTCGCCAATCCGGCGAAACTCTCGCAGGGCGCATCGCTTATGTTGAACTCCATGCGCTAAATCTGAACGAGGTCAGCCAGATTGAGCAGGCCCACGCCGTGCAGGACAAACTCCACTTGCGTGGCGGTTTTCCAGATTCATTTCAGGCGGCGAGCGACGAGGGTTCAATGCAATGGCGGCAGAACTTCATTCGCACATACTTGCAGCGCGACATTCCGCAATTTGGCCCGCGCATTGCGGAAGAAACACTCCGCCGCTTTTGGACCATGCTGGCCCATTTGCATGGCGGCATGCTCAATGCAGCAGCACTCAGCAGATCCCTTGCCATCGACAATAAGACAGTAGCCAACTATCTCGATCTGATGGTCGACCTGCTGCTGGTGAGGCGGTTACAGCCGTGGCACACAAATGCCGGAAAACGTCTTGTGAAAAGCCCCAAAGTATATGTCAGGGATTCCGGCATTTGTCACACATTGCTGGGCATTGCTACGCAGGAACAGCTTCTTTCGAACCCCAAATTGGGCGACAGCTACGAAGGCTTCGTGATCGAAAATCTGGCGTCAGTGGCAGGCGAGGGCACAGAACTTTCTTATTATCGCACGGCAGCTGGCGCGGAGATCGATCTACTCGTACCAACTCCCTCTGGCATGCATGCCATCGAAATCAAGCGTTCGACCGCGCCAAAAGTCTCACGTGGCTTCCACGAAGCCTGCGCAGATGTGCTGCCCGCAAGGCGTCTGGTGATCTATCCCGGAGAAGAAGCATTTCCTCTCGGCAATGGCATTGAAGCCGTCAGCCTCAGCCGCGCCATGGAAATTGTCGCCGGGCGTTAGTTGCTCACCATAACCGCCTCAACCAGAAAGCGCTGGTCTCCATGCGTTACCGCATCAAACGGATAACACGTCGACAGCACCAGATTGAACCCCGCCGCATGCCTGTCGATGCCGCTCTTGCGCCAGTCTGCAACGCGTTTGCGCGTCACACGGTAACGGAAGTGCAATCCATCAGCGCGTGTAATGCTGATCACATCGCCAATCTGCACGTCTTTCAGGAAGCGGAAGTGGGTATCGCGATGCGCTGCGATGACCGATGTGCCCCGCTCGCCGGGCCTCGCCGTTTCATCGAGCAGGGCCGGACCAAAGGCCAGCGCTTCACCTGATGCACCTTGCAGCACGATTGCTTCCGAAGATAATCGTTCCACACGCACCTTGGCCACCGGCCATGTGTCGGCCCAATGCCACGCCTTGACCGGCGCGCCCGAAATCATCGATTGCGTGAACGCCCGCTCCAGCAACACCTGCGCCACTTCGGCCTTCAGGAAGATCCAGCACGACTTGCCAAGCATGACCGCAGCACCTGCAAAGAAAAGGACCGAGAGAGCGTTGAGAATGAACCGGCGAGAAAATCTCGCCGGTCCACCCGGAAGGGGAAGTGTGGTCGCCGTCATGATCACAATTCCCGCGGTGCATTGCGCGAGGAGAAGAAGCGCAATGCAGTTCCCGCGCTTGCCAAGAGGAACGAAATGATAGCCATTAACGCAGCGGGCGTTGCCGTTTGTGGCAGCATGACGTGCTGTGGCGTTGCAACTGCAGGGGCAGGGGTCTTCAACGCGGCAAGTTGCAAGAACTCTTTCTGCAACATCGCATCACGCTCTTTCCTTGGCACAGGAACAGCACCCGGATTTTCGCCGAATATCTTGTCGTAGTTCCATCCTGATGGAAGATTGAGCGGAATATCAGCCCGCGTAAGCCGCTCACCGGCAGGCCGCTTCGGCGTCTTGTCAACCGCTATCAAACTTGTCTGCGACGAGACAATCTGGTGTGCCAGCGCCACATCAAGCACGGCCTTGTTGGCAAAGTCGGGTGCTACTTCGCCAAGTGTTGCGGCAATTTCGATATCCTCGATCTTGCGATGTGCCCACAGCTTGTCGATGCCCTTGCCTTGTGCCGCTGCGGCAACCGGTAATTTCACTTCCCATGGCGTGTCACCAATCATGCCTGTTACCTTGATCGTGCCAGAAAGCCCCTTGGCTTCGGCCATCATGAGAATTGGTTCGCCGCGATAAAGATCAGGCAACGATCCCGGTGTCAGCTGCGCTCGGGAACCGGTTATTTCCGCTTTCAGCGCCGTCACAACGGGTTGACCAATCTTTGCGAACAAATCCTGCATGCGCGCCTTCACCTGCGCGACATCGCCAATATAGGTGAAGGTGCCCCGACCAAGCTCTGCCGCACGCGTCATCAGGAACGAATTGGGCGCAGAGCCGATGCCAACCATGAACACGCGAGAACGGCCACGCATCTTCGTGAGGGCCGCAAACATCTCCTGTTCATTGCCAATTGCACCATCAGTAATGAACACCACCTGCCGCAGATGCGCCTTGTCAGACGGAGTATCATCAATCAGCGCTTCCTTGAGTGCAGGCACCATCTCTGTTCCGCCATCAGCCGTCAGTCCACGGACAAAGGCCTTGGCCGCATCAAGGTTATGCTGGTCCGCAACAACCGGCGTCGAAAACAATTCCGTAAAAGAATCATCAAAGCGGATAACATTGAACCGGTCGCCGGGCTGCAAAGTATCAAGTCCCAGAATGAGCGCTTCTTTCGCCTGCACAATTGAGGGTCCGTCCATCGATCCCGAATTGTCGATGACAAAAACCGTCTCGCGCGCCTGTTGCTTTCCACTGACCTCCACCGATGGTGGCGTTACCGATGCGAGTAAATAATCTGTGCCGTTCACTGTTTCCCTGAACAGCCCGACTTGCGGGGCCACACCTTTTGCAGTCCATGTTAGTTCAAAATCCCTGTCCGCGGGTACTTCACCTTCGCCAAGTCCAATGACCTGTGAGTCCCCATCAATCACCTTGTCGACAATCTTGTGATACGAACTCTTGACGTCACCAAGTGCAAACCCGGAATTGAGCTGCACGGAAATTGAGACGGGATTGATTGGCGTGTTCACACGTGGATCAAGCACCGGCGGCGTGATCCGTTCGCGATCCTTCACAGGATCATTCGTCTTCAATACGCCCGAACCATCTGCATTGAAATCAACCGTCTGCACAATGGGCGAAGGGTTATAGCGTGGCGCCACCACCAGCGGCAGGCGCAGGCTATACGTGCCAGCTGTCTGCTTGATCGCTTCCTGATATTCGATCTGCACAATGACAGTTTCATGCGGGCCAATATTCGCTACAGAATTGGTGAACAGGTTGGGCCGTTCTTGCTCCAGCAATGAAGCGGTCTGTCCTGCTTCCTTCGCCGTCTCGTAAATGATTTTCGCTTCCTGCTTCTCTTTCACTTCACCAACGATCACGCGATTGCCCGCGATGATCTTCAGCGTGTCAACAGCGGCACCTTCAGGCAAAGGAAACACGTAAATGCCCTCTACCCAACCCTCAGCCGGATTTTCAAACCGCTGCGTGAGCACTGTGCGCCCCGTCGGTCCGGAAATGGTGACGTTGTAGTCAGACCCCTGGCGCGGCGCTTCAAGGTAAGAACCATCTTTCGCCTTCAGCAGAAGCGAACCGGACGTCATGTCATTGGGTGTTGCGGCCTGGGCTGCGCTTGCCAGGGCAAGAACAGAAACCGAAAGCAGTGCAAGGTATTTCATTCTCTCCTCCAGATGCAGGCAAAAGTGCCGACCATCTGGATGTTTCAAATACAGCGCCAGCCGCCTGTCCGGCCAACGTGATGTCCATCTTTCTTCCGTCCAAATCCGCAATCACCATGTTGCCCGATGCGGACTTGTGTGGGAATGTACTTGTATGTACGGGAGAACGCATGTCCGACGAAAACCTGTCCTTTGAAGAAAACGCCAAGATCAGCGCGTCCATCCGCGAAGAACTGGCGCGCCGAAGGTTAACGCGTCAGCATCTCGCGGATCTCGCCAAGCTCAGCCTGTCGACGTTGGAAAAGGCACTCTCCGGCCAGCGCCCGTTTACCTTGGCAACGGTGGTCCGCCTCGAGGAAGCCTTGCAGCAGCCATTGCGCCGCGCCAAAACCAACGGCGATGCGTCACTGGCACCTGAATCATTGGGCTCATATTCGCGCCCGGCAGTAAAATGGCTGGAAGGCAGCTACCTCACCTTGCGCCCATCCTTCAGTGTCGCGAAAGGCGTTTACGCCTACCGCACCGAAATTCTGTGGGACCATGCCTTGTCACATTTGGTTTTCCGCGAAAGCGACCGCCTCGATACGGCTTACAAGCAGGAAGGGTCGATCTCCGTACCGCACCAATCAGGTTACATCTATCTCGTGACCAACAAGCTTGGCCAACATCGCATGGCCACGCTTTCGCGCCCGATGATTGGTGGCGAAATGTTCGGTCTTCTCGCCACGCTGCAATCCGGCAAGGGCGCAACCTTGATGCCGATTGCAGTCCCCATCGTATTGGCCCCGGTTGGAAATTTCGCCGAAACTCGCTTCGGTCTCATCAAACAGGATGACGAACTTTATGCGCCATACGAAAAACTCCTGCGCCGTTGCGTGCAGGAACCGTTTGTGGTGTTGCAGAGCGAGTGATCAAGCAGCCACTTTTGGCCTTTTCACATCGGCCGCCGCCTTAACGACCAGCTGGTCAAGCCCTTCGCCCCCCTTGTCGAGATGCGCAAGGAAAATCTGGCGCATGCGTGGCTCCCAGAACTTGTTGATGTGTTCGGCAATACCTTCAAGCGCTTCCTTCTCGCCATAACTCTTGAAAAAATCGGCAATCTGATTTGCCATGCGTACCATGTCACGCGTTTCCATGTTCATCTCCCCCAAAGATCATCACACCTTGCTGCGACAGTGCAGCCAATTTCAAACCCGCTTGACCCGCCAGACGATAAGCCAGCGCCGTCGGTGCGGACACTGTAGCCAGCGCACCAATGCCCGCAACAGCGCATTTCTGGACAAGTTCAAACGAACATCGCGACGACATCAACACAAAGCCGTCAGGCTTGATTTGCTTCCGCGCCATGGCACCAATCAGCTTGTCCAGCGCATTGTGCCGTCCCACATCCTCGCGCGCCAGCTCGATTGTGCCATCAGCCTGGCACCACGCCGCAGCATGAACCGTGCGGTTCGCCTGGTTCATCGGCTGGTGCTTCGGAAGTTCGGCGAATGCAAATGCCACGGCCTTCGCATCAAGTTCAACACCAGCAACCTTGTCCTTCGGCATGCGGATCGCATCGTCGAATTCTTCGATGCCGCACAAGCCGCACCCCACACGCCCCTCCATTGACCGCGAAACCATCCGTTCACGGACAAGCCTGTCTTCGTCGAAGGCAAGGTCAACCGCATGGCCATCGCCGGATGGCATCACCAGAACATTGGCGATATGAGACCAATGCTTCACCAACCCTTCACTCAAGGCAAATCCAATTGCAAAATCCTGTAAATCGGCAGGCGTCGCCATCATCACGGCATAGGAACTGGAATTGATAAGAATGGCAACCGGAACTTCTTCAGGAAGGAGCCAGGTGGTTGCTCGGCCGTTGAGCATGCCGGTCGCCGTTTTCGAAAAAGTGCCCTCTCCCTTCAGGGAGAGGGTGCCCTGGTGGGGCGGGTGAGGGCGGATGCGACTTGCACTCACTCCGCCGCAATCCGCTTGTTCTCTTCCTCGCGACTTTCCCATTCCTCCTGCCAGTCCGATGGCTGGTTGGATTTGGTCACCTGCACAGCTGTCACCTTGTATTCCGGACAATTGGTCGCCCAGTCCGAATTTTCCGTGGTTATGACATTCGCACCCGTCACTGGATGATGGAACGTCGTGTAGACAACGCCCTGCGGGATGCGTTCCGTCACATCAGCGCGAAGGGTCGTAGCCCCCATGCGCGATGAAATCGAAACAAGCCCGCCATGCCTGATGCCACGAACCTCTGCGTCATGAGGGTGAATTTCGAGCACATCTTCCGGGTGCCACGCCACATTCTCCGTGCGCCGCGTCTGCGCACCCACATTGTATTGCGACAGAATGCGACCCGTCGTGAGGATCAGCGGGAACTCGCGGTTGGTGCGCTCGGTGGTTGGCACATACTCGGTGATCATGAAACGCCCCTTGCCACGTACAAACGCGCCAACATGCATGATCGGCGTACCATCTGGCGCCTTGTCATTGACCGGCCACTGCAGCGAACCTTCCGCGTCAAGCCGCGTGAACGACACGCCCTTGAACGTCGGTGTCACGCGCGCGATCTCATCCATGATGTCGGCAGAAGTTGCATAGCGCATGGCATAACCCATGGCCTGCGCCAACTCGCACACCACCTGCCACTCATGCTTGCCCTGCATTGGCGCTTTCACCTGCCGCACGCGATTGATGCGCCGCTCGGCATTGGTAAAGGTTCCGTCCTTTTCCAGGAACGAAGTGCCCGGGAAAAACACATGCGCAAACGCGGCTGTCTCGTTGAGGAACAAGTCCTGCACCACGACGCAGTCCATGTTCTCGAGTGCTTCCGTCACGTGTTTCGTGTTCGGATCGGATTGTGCAATGTCCTCGCCCTGAATGAACATGCCCTTGAACGTACCTTCGATGGCGGCATTCAGCATGTTTGGAATGCGAAGGCCCGGTTCGCTTTCAAGCGTCGTGTTCCAGACGGTTTCAAACATTTGCCGCACCGTGTCATCGCCAACATGGCGATAACCGGAAAATTCATGCGGGAAAGACCCCATGTCACAGGCACCCTGCACATTGTTCTGTCCGCGCAACGGATTGACGCCGACACCACGCCGCCCGATGTTGCCGGTAAGCATGGCAAGGTTTGCCATGCCCATGACCATGGTCGAGCCTTGCGAGTGTTCGGTGACGCCCAGTCCATAATAGATCGCACCGTTGCCGCCCGTCGCGTAAAGCCGCGCCGCGCCGCGAATGGCTTCAGGGTCAACACCGGCGACAGGCCCCAACACATCGGGCGAATTCTTCGGATCGCGGATGAATTGCACCCAGCGCGCAAACTCTGCAGTGTCACAACGTTCTTCAATGAAAGACTTGTTTTCCAGTCCTTCCGTCACAATCACATGCGCCAGCGCATTGACAATAGCGACATTCGTGCCGGGCATCAGCGGCAAATGGAACGCCGCTTCAATATGAGGCGAGCGCACCGAATCCGTTTTGCGCGGATCGCACACGATGAGCTTCGCACCCTCGCGGATGCGCTTCTTCATGCGCGAGGCAAACACCGGATGGCCGTCTGTTGGGTTTGCGCCGATGACGATGATCACGTCTGCTTCTTCAACTGAGCGAAAGTCCTGCGTTCCGGCCGATGTGCCAAATGTTTTCGACAGGCCATAGCCCGTCGGCGAATGACAGACGCGTGCGCAGGTATCGACATTGTTGTTCTGGAACGCGGCGCGGATCATTTTCTGCACCACATAGACTTCTTCATTGGTGCAGCGTGACGACGTGATGCCGCCAATAGAACCACGGCCATACGTCTTCTGAATGTCCTTGAAGCGGCCAGCGGCATGGGCAATCGCTTCCTCCCACGTCACTTCCTTCCATGGATCTGTAATCCGTGCACGGATCATAGGTGAGGTAACCCGGTCCTTGTGTGTGGCATAGCCCCAGGCAAAACGCCCTTTGACGCAGGAGTGCCCTTCATTGGCACCGCCATCCTTGTACGGCACCATGCGCACAACGTCATCGCCCTTCATCTCTGCCTTGAAAGAACAGCCAACACCGCAATAGGCGCAAGTCGTGAGTACCGAATGCTCTGCCTGACCTTTTTGAATGACGGATTTTTCCGTGAGCGTTGCAGTCGGGCAAGCTTGCACGCAAGCCCCGCAGGACACGCATTCCGAATTGAGAAAGCCTTCGTCCATGCCAGCCGAAACATGTGATGCAAACCCGCGCCCATCAATGGTCAGCGCAAATGTGCCTTGCACCTCTTCGCAGGCCCGCACGCAGCGTGAGCACACAATGCACTTGGCAGGATCAAACGTGAAATAGGGATTGCTCTCGTCCTTGGCCTTGAAACGGAAGTTCTCACCGCCACCCTCACGCTTCGGTGAAGTATGGTTGTCGCCGGCATAGCCATAGCGCACATCGCGAAGTCCAACCGCACCCGCCATGTCCTGCAATTCGCAATCGCCATTGGCAGCGCAGGTCAAACAGTCAAGCGGATGATCGGAGATGTAAAGCTCCATCACGCCTTTGCGCAATTTGTTCAGGCGGTCATTCTCGGTCTTCACCTTCATGCCAGCAGCAACGGGCGTGGTGCATGACGCCGGCGTTCCCTTGCGGCCTTCAATTTCCACCAGGCACAACCGGCACGAGCCAAACGCATTCACAGTGTCGGTGGCGCATAGTTTGGGAATTTTGGTGCCAAGCTCCATCGCCGCCCGCATGATCGACGTGCCTTCGGGCACCGAAACACTGAGGACCATCAATCTCCAGCGTCACCATCTTTTCCGCTTTCGATTTCGGCGTGCCGTAGTCGGTTTCTTTGATCAGTGTCATGGTGTCACCTTACTCCGCCGCCATCTTCTTTTGTTTCTTCAACCCGAAATCTTCCGGGAAATACTTCAGCGCACTCATCACCGGCATTGGCGTCAACCCGCCCATGGCGCAAAGTGATCCATCCGTCATCGTCTGGCACAGATCTTCCAGTAACGCGACATTGGAGGCGCGGTCTTCGCCTGCAACAATCTTGTCGATCGCTTCCGCACCGCGTGTAGAACCAATCCGGCATGGCGTGCACTTACCGCAAGACTCAATTGCGCAGAACTCCATCGCAAACCGCGCCTGCGCCGCCATGTCGACGGATGTGTCAAACACTACGATGCCACCATGTCCCACCATCGCCCCATTGGCGGCGAATGTCTCGTAGTCCATTTTCATGTCAAGCTGATCGGCAGGTACATAAGACCCCAGCGGCCCGCCAACCTGCACGGCCCGAACCCGTCTGCCTGAAAAAGTCCCGCCACCAAAATCATTGATCAGCTCACGAAGTGAAACTCCGAACGCCTTCTCCACCAATCCGCCGCGCTTGATATTGCCGGCAAGCTGGAAGGGCAGGGTGCCGCGCGACCGCCCCATGCCAAAATCCTGATACGCCTTGGCACCCTTCGCCATGATATAAGGCACCGCAGCAAACGACAGCACATTGTTGATGATCGTCGGCTTGCCAAACAATCCGACGAGAGCAGGAATCGGCGGTTTCGCCCGAACCATGCCGCGCTTGCCTTCCAAGCTTTCTAGCATTGCGGTTTCTTCTCCGCAGATGTAGGCGCCAGCCCCGCGCCGAACTTCAAGCGAGAAGGATTTGTCCGTGCCCTGAATATTCTGACCCAGCCAGTTTGCACGCTCCAGAATACCGATCGCCTCTTTCATCACGGCAATTGCATCAGGATATTCCGAGCGGATATAAACGTAACCTTTGGTCGCGCCACCTGCGAGGCCGGCAATCGTCATGCCTTCAATCAGCATGAAGGGATCACCCTCCATCACCATGCGATCAGCAAAGGTGCCCGAGTCGCCTTCATCGGCATTGCAGCACACATATTTCTGGTCAGCCTTGGTGTCGTGAACTGTCTTCCACTTGATGCCCGTCGGAAACGCCGCACCGCCGCGTCCGCGCAATCCGGAGTCTGTCACTTCCTTGACGATGCCAGCGCTATTCATCGCCAGCGCCTTTTTCAATCCGGCAAATCCGCCATGCACCAGATAGTCTTCCAGCGACAGGGGATCAGTGATCCCGGCGCGCGCGAATGTCAGCCGCTCTTGATTTTTCAGATAGGGAATGTTGTCGACCAGGCCATGCGAAAGCTTGTGTTTGCCGCCGTCCTGGAACTTTGCCTTGAACAGGGCCTTCACATCGGCAACCGCAACCGGCCCATAGCCGACGCGACCCTTCGCCGTTTCAACTTCAACAAAGGGTTCGGCAAAGGCCATGCCGCGCGATGAGTTGCGAATGATCTGTACACTGATCTTCTGCGCCTTGGCTTCCTTCGCAATGGCCTCTGCCACGTCGTCAGCTCCAACGGCGGTGGCAGAAGAATCCCGTGGAACAAATATCCTGATCATGCCAGCGCCCCAACAACGGATTTCAGTTTCTTGGCATCCACACGGGCCACTGGTTTTTCATTCACCATCACGGCGGGCGATGATGCGCAAAGTCCCAGACAATATGTCTTCTCTACCGATACTCTTTTGCCCTCGGTGAGCTTCTCAGCCATGGCAATCAAATCACGTGCTCCCATGGATTGGCAGGCCTCGGCGGCACAAATCTTGATCACATGTTTCTGCGGCTTCTTCGTGTGAAAGTCGTGATAGAAAGTCACCACGCCATAGACCTCGGCGCGGCTCAGGTTCAACGCCTTTGCAATAACAGGCAGCGAAGCCTCCGGCACATGTCCTACTTCATGTTGCAGGTCATGCAGCATTTCGATCAGCTGGTCAGGCTTGTTGCTGTACTTCGCACAGATTGCCTGAGCAGGATCAGCCTTCGGTGCCTTGAATTCTAGAACGGTTGTTTTTGCCATGTGCCATCATGGCAGATTGTGCGGACGGCTGCTAATAGTGTCGGTCTATGGTTCAATAGGCAGCGCCAATATTCCTGTTACGTTCACTTCATCCGGTTGACGCGACACAGTTACTGATGTTCGCGCGTCCGCACATAGGGAACGAGAAACACCAGGCAGGCAATCAAAAAGAACACGCTGCCGAACATGCTCCAGAAATGACCCCAGCTGGCAATAATGAAGCCGACAGCCGAGATAATGAACAAGACCCAGCCGATGAGATTGATGTTGCGATTTGTCACGTTTTAATCCTTGCCAAAATTCCGTGCCGCAGCAAACAGCGCCGCAATCAATGGCGATTGCGGTTCGCGGTCTACCGCCACGAGTCCAACCTTGTGTGAAACTTCGGGTTCCACCAAAGGCACGGCAACGACGCCTTCCAGTGTGCCCAGAGCATTCTTGAAGTATTCTGGCATGATGGAACATAACCCCATGCTCTTCACCGAAGAAATCAAGTTCATGATTGAGTTCGTTTCCAGCCGGGGCGAGGGATGCACCTTGGCAACTGCAAAGGCGCGGTCAATGATCCGGCGATTCTGCATGTTGGGCGTGAGCAGGCACAAGGGCTGTTGCGCTGCATCATGCCAGGTGACAGACCCCGATTTGGCCAATTCATTGTCAGCTGAAACAAACAGGCAATAGTTCTCAGCATAAAGCTCCGCCGCCATCAATCCTTCCACCGGTTCATTGTCGAGATAGGTGATGCCAGCTTCAATGGAGTAATCATTCAGTGCGCGGATGATTTCTTCTGATGAATGGGACAGGATGGTGAAGTCCACGCCCGGATGCACCACATTCATCGCTTTCGTCAGATAGGAGGCCATGGGCAGCGCAGAAGGAATGACGCCAACCACCATCCGCCCGACGAGCTCTCCCTTCTTCGACTTGATTTGTGTCAGTTCGCCTTGCAGCGAGTGCCAGTTGTCGAGGATGACATGCGCCCATTTCAGCACACGCTCGCCTTCCGGAGTAAGCCCGATATAACGCTGACCGCGTTCCAGCAGCGGCACACCCAGTTCCTGCTCCAGCTGGCGAATGCGCCCGGATAGAGTTGGCTGCGTGATGTAGCAGGCCGCAGCAGCCCGCGTGAAATGCTTTTCCCGGGCCAGTGCGGCAAGATATTGAAGCTGTCGAATGTCCATCAGCGGTGCAAGCCACGCGGTATCGGTCGCCTCGGCACTGGGGGTGCAACTTGCTTTGCCTGGGGTACAGGAGCCGGTACGGGGCTTTGCACACGCGCTGTCGACGGGGAAATTTCCGCTGCAGGCACAGACGCATTTCTCTCAAGAAGGTGAATTCGGCTGGCCAGGAGGCCGAGTGTTATCACCAGGAAGTATTGTGCATTTGAGTTGTACAACAGCCATTCATAGGCCGAATGCGTGTAGCAGATCAAAATTGAAAGAGTAAGTGCGCCAACAACTTCGGCTTCTCTGCGGCCCCGGTATTTTATGGCCATGGAAAAGCCCTTGAAAAGAGGAACAATGATCAAAGCAAGCAGGGCCGCAAGTCCCGGATATCCCAGTTCACCAAGGGTAAGCCAGTAAATGTTGTGGACCAGGCCGTTCCGGCTGGCGAAAACTGCGGCCACTTTGGCCCTGTTGTAATAGCCTTGCGTATTTGCAACCAGGGTAAAGTTATTCGCTCCAACTCCCAGCGGGTGGTCACTCAACATCATGCTGGCAGCACTGATATATGCGGCGCGCTCGTCATATTCTGTTTCGTCACCAATATCCAATTGCTGTTCGTTTGTGAATCTTTGCTGCAACTGCATGATGGCCAGCGGAACCAGAATGGCCGCAATGGCAGCACCCGCTAACCCGATTTTGATCTTGCGCGCTGAAGCGCTTTGATACAGGGATTGGAAATAGGCAAGCAAAACGCCAATCAGCGCAAAGCCGGTAACGCCGCGTGAGCCTGTAAATGCCGACATGAGAAGCGCCGACGCGGCGATCAATATCCGGCTCCAGGACCTTTCGCCCGCAAGGATCGTACCTGCGGCAGAAATCAGCAACAGATTACTGATGAGTCCCAAACTGTTTTGATGGCCAAACGTACCATCAGGTTGGATGTCGCCGCCAATGAAACGCTGCTGCAGAACGATGAACAATTCGCCGACAGCGCCAAGCGCAAGTCCGCGCATGAAGGCGTTGTAATTTTCTTCATTGGTTGTGCCGATCGCAACAGCCCTGTAAACCAGATACATGCGCAACAGCTGAAAAGCATAAAACGCGCTCGCCCGCCAATACGCGGCGGCAAACGGGACTGAAACCAAAACCACAAGGAAATAGCAAAGCATGACTTTCTTGAAAGGAACTTGCACCTTTGCCTTGCCCCGGTTTGCAAGAACATAACTGGCCAGTGCCACGTCAATGATCGAAATCTCAAAGCCTTTGGCATATCCGGGATAAACCGCATCTCCAAGCACGACGAATGCAAGCTGCGGCACAAGCGAATAGAGCAGCAGCCCTACGCCGATGCAAAACCAGAATGTCTTGTGCTTGTCTGGCGCACTTTTCAGCCAGCTCGTCAATCCCGCAAGAATGAAAACACTGGCAACAAGGCCAACGATCCCCATCATCGCATTAGGCCTTTGACAATGTGATCATTCAGAACGATCAACAGCGCAAATTCCCGCCGCGACCGGAGGCAAAAAACATCTTTCACTTCAGTTCCTTGCAAAATCCTCGCCGCCTCTGACTTCACTCCGGATACCTGTCCTTCAGCCAAAGATTTGTAAAAGTACTTGTTTCATATCGGTTAGTGACAGCCTGCGCAATCTTGCACATTCGGTTTTTACACTAGCAGAAAATCTGTGTAAAAGTGCTTTGTATTGTAAAATTAAGGTAAAAGTTGCATGACTGTTGCAAGGCAATACAATTTCTTGTCACATTTCATTGGTGAGATTAGAAGCACTGCGGGGGCTGCCGATTATGGTCCTGACAATAACGGCGCAAGTTAGATAGCAATGCAAAAACCGACTGATACAACAGCCGACAACTTTCCGCGTGGGGACGTGCCGTCGCAGAAGGATCCCGTCCAGGAATCCTCCAAGCGAGGCTTGTTTCCACCACTCTCTGCAACAACGGTTGGCGCGATTCTCGTTCTGTCGGATTCTCTAGCGATTCTGTTGTCCGGATTTCTCCTGTACGACCGTATCGTGGTCTATTCACCACTGCAGAATTATTATTGGACAGCCATCGCATTCGTCTGGCTCATCACACTCTCTATTCTCAATTTTGGTCGCCTCTATTTGTATGAAGTCGCCATCAACCCGCTCACTCGTTTCAAGATGTTTGTCATCGTCGTGGCAACCGCTTTCCTGTTCCTGCTGGCAGTCGCCTTCTCTCTCGATGTTGCAGACGAGCTGTCCCGGCGCTGGGTTGGCTACTTCGCGGCTGTAAGTGCCTCATTGATCGTATTCAATCGCGTGCTCGTGGCTCAGTTCATCAGGCGGGCACAGTTGCTGGAAAATTCCCGTCGCAACATGGCCATCATCGGAACCGGCGAACAGGCCAGGCGATTGATGACTGCCATTGAAAGTACCAAGCACCAGCCTCTCACCATTGCTGGCATCTATGAACCGGAACATTCGCCCGTCTTGAACAAGGGCAAGAAAAAAGCAGAAGTTCCCGCAAATATTGAAGGCATCAAACCAGGCGGCGTTCAGGCGCTGATGCAAAGTGCGCGTGCCGGGCTTGTCGACGATGTGCTCATTGCCTTGCCGTGGGCGCAGGACGAGAAAATCATTGAACTGCTCGATCAACTGCGTGAGCTCCCTGTCAACGTGTATCTGGCCAGCGATCTGGTTGGGTTCCGCACGGAATTCAAAAGCCCGCCAAGCCATTTTGGCCGCCTCCCGATTCTTCAGGTTATTGGCAAGCCGCTGGCTGGTTGGGATTCGATCATCAAGGCAGCCGAAGATTTCGTGCTGGCAATATTGGTGTTCATACTTGTTGCGCCGGTCATGCTTCTGATTGCTTTGTGTATCAAGCTTGACAGTTCCGGCCCGGTGTTCTTCCGCCAGAAACGACTGGGCTTCAACAACCAGGTATTCCACGTATACAAGTTCCGCACGATGTATCACCAGCAGGTGGCACCGGAGCAGACCAGACAGGCTCAGAAGGTTGATAGCCGGGTCACCCGTATCGGCTGGTTCCTTCGCCGCTCCAGCCTTGATGAATTGCCGCAGATATTCAACGTGTTGAGTGGTACCATGTCAATCGTTGGTCCGCGCCCACATGCGCTGGACCACAACGAGGAATTTGCCAAACGCACCAAGGGCTATTTTGCCCGACACCGCGTTAAACCCGGCATCACCGGCCTTGCCCAGGTCAAGGGTTACCGCGGCGAGACCGACACCCACGAGAAGCTTGAAGGCCGCATTCGCAATGACAATTTTTATGCCGAAAACTGGTCGCTGTCGCTCGACATCTGGATTCTGATACGCACCGTCGTCATCACGATCTGGGGCAGGAACGCTTACTGACCTTTAGAACCAGTAGAGACAGCACTGCTCATGACAAGTCCCAACCGCAATGGATCAGCGGCAATTCGACCTTCCGCCAGGATTGGAATTGTCTTGATCGGACGCAACGAAGGCGAACGGCTGAAGGCCAGTTTGAAATCCTGCAGCGGCACTGGATATGTGATCGTGTATGTCGACTCCGGTTCTACCGATGGCAGTGTCGAATACGCGCAGTCGCAAGGGGCCGATGTTGTCAATCTTGACCTGTCAATTCCCTTCACAGCCGCCCGCGCCCGCAATTCGGGTTTCGAGAGAATACTGCAACGCCAGCCCGATCTGGAATACGTCCAGTTCATTGATGGCGATTGCATCCTGCAGAAGGATTGGCTCAAAACCGCAACGCAATTTATGGCACGACATCCCGAAGTTGCCGTTGTCTGTGGCATCCGCCGCGAACTTCACCCCGGCAATTCAGTCTACAACTGGATGTGTGATCTTGAATGGAACCAACCCGCCGGTGAAACCGCAGCCTGCGGTGGTGATGCAATGTTCCGCGTCGAGCCGTACAAATCCGTATATGGTTTCAATGCCGCGCTTCTGTGCGGTGAAGAACCGGATCTTTGCTTGCGTTTGCGCCAAAAGGGTTGGCACGTTTGGCGTCTCGCCGACACAATGACATTTCACGATGCAGCCATCTTGCATTTTTCGCAATATTGGAAGCGCGCGGTGAGATCAGGTTATGGAAATGCCAGATTGGCGCTCTTGCATGGGCGCGACGGTGGACTTGGGTGGATAAGGGATAGCCTTCGACCGTTTCTCTACGTCGCTCTTGTGCTTTCCGCATTGCCTCTGGCTTTCTATGCAGGCAGCTGGTGGGGCATCCTCCCCGTGGTATTGCTTGGCGTGCAAGTGACAAAAATGGCAGTCAAGCACGGCGCGACAGAGCTTCAGTCGTGGAAGTATGCACTGGTTCAGACAGCGACCAAGATTGCAGAGGCACAAGGCGCTTTATCCATGGCAATGGATGTGTTGTCCGGCAAGACGCGCAAGATAATCGAATATAAATAGCGCCTCACTGGGCTGGAACTTGCGCTGGTGCAAACAATTGGAAAAGGCGCCCCGGAAGGCGCCTTTGGAAAATCCATGAAGAGTAATTAAGCCTTCTTGGAGCGGCGCGTGCGACCCATGTAGCCCAGCCCGGCAAGGCCAGACATCAACAGCACCACACCACCAGGGATTGGCGTGTCGATAGGATCACCGTCCTTGTTGGCCCTTGCTTCAATCTGCAAAACCAGGTCGTCATAATCCGTATCAGCACCGGGATCATTCAACATCACCAGAACTTTAACGTAGTCTTGCGTGTCGTCCAAAACCTTGAACGCAATTGAAGAATTGCTGGCATAAGGACCGCCATTCGTCGCAACCAAGGCACCTTCGGACGTGAATGAGAACGGCAGGAAACCGCCAGCATCAGCTGTCACACCGGTAAGCGTCAGCGCAGCGTTGACGGCTGCGATACCAGTCGAGAAAATCTCCGACGTACCGAAAAGAATGTTCAGGTTCCCAGCTTCTTTGCCGAGATAGGTAAACGTGATGTCTGCCATATCGTTGAGTTTGAGGCCGAAATTTGTATTGCTCGCAACATCGACGAGATCACCTGGAAGCAATCCACCAGTGCCAGGAGTAGGATTGAAATCACCGCCAAGATTTGCGGTCGAATTCCCTACAACCGACAAAACATTGGCCGCCGAAGCCGCTCCAGCCATCAAGGCGAGCGCTAGAAAGGACCCTGCAATTACCGTTTTCATTACTTTTACTCCCACTTGTCCCAATCAATAGATTTAATTCTATAATCCGCCAAGCGCGAGCTATGGCAGCCAATTAATGCAGAGTCAAGCAACTCCAGAGGTTTGTTCGAAACACGTTAACTGTATGATTTCATGCTTAATTTTGGTACCAAAGGACGCTCTGTCACGCCTCATTCCGTCCATGAATTTTCGCGAGAGCGCTAGCTAAATATTTGAAATACATGAGAGTTTCAAAGTCCAAGGACAGTACATCCCAGCGTCACATGAAAACTGAAGCAAAATCAACACGTATAGTTAACAAACTCGCTAAAAATGAACTAATTATTCTAACATTTCATAAAAGTAGTAGAACCTTGTGCAAGGCAACAAGAAGCAAGTTTAACATCTCTGAGTTGCAATTTATTCCATTATGCCTCAAACCTTCAGCTTCATCCATTGGTTGTGGGTATGCTGCGGATCAGCAGGCGAGTTGCGGATCAGTTGGTGAAATGTTAGAAGAAGCCGGAACTTTGTGCTATCCTCGACTGGTTTGCGAAAGGCCAGACGACCGGCACCGCCGAAAGGGCGACAAATTTGCGTCAGAAAGTGGACGTAGAACCTTTGGTTACACAACGATTAAAACAATAACCATTACGGCAAAAAGCAGTTTGTCTTGCACTCAGGGCGAGCTAAACGCCCTCATCGGGGCGCGAGGATTGATGTGGGCTTGATTGTGCTTGCACTGCGCTGTTGCCGAAACCACGGACGGGGTGACTTGAATTGAACGACGATCTGAGATTTTACCTGGGCATTCTTAAGCGCCGGATTCTGCCATTTCTTGCGGTTACAGGCATCGTAGGCGCGCTCGCCACAGTCATCGTATTCGCCATTCCGCCGCTTTATCGGTCGGAAGCGACAATCTTGGTTGAGTCGCAGCAGATTCCCGAGATCCTCGTCAAGTCGACAGTGACAGGCTTTGCCGACGAACGGGTTGAACTTACCAGACAGCGCATCACCTCGCGCGAAGAATTGTTGGCCATTGCCGACAAGTATCAGTTGTTTGAAAACAAGCGCCGCGAAATTTCGACGACAGCTTTTGTAAAGCTGATGCGCGAACGCATCATCATCGAACCGATTGATCTCAAGCTCAAGAATCAGCGCGCCCAGGAAAATGGGGCACTCGCCATCGCCTTCAAGGTTGGCTTTGACTACGAGCGCCCGGAAACCGCCGCCAAGGTCGCCAACGAGCTCATGACGCTCATCCTTCAGGCCGATGCTGATGTGCGCATCACCCAGGCGACCGAAACCCTGCAATTCCTGGAGCGCGAAGCCCAGCGCATCAGCGTGGAAACGGCGCGTCTCGACGAAACCATTACAAAGTTCAAGTTGGAAAACCGCGAAGCTTTGCCGGAACGCGTTCCAACCCAGCTGTCAGCGCTCGAACGCGCTGAAACCAGCCGCAAGGAAATCGATCGCGAAATCAACTCGCTCTATGAAAGCCTCCGCCTGATCGATCTCGAGTCAACCATTCGCAGCGCTGGCGGTGATGGTCCCAATGGCTCGGTAAATCCTTCAACTATTCAGGGTCAACTCGATCTGGCCAAGGCCGAATTGGCAAGACAGCAAGTTGTCTTGTCGCCAAGCCATCCGGACATCAAGGTCCTGAAGAATACCATCAAGGGCCTTGAAGCGCAGATGGAACTGGCCGCTACCGAGGCAACCGCAGAAAGCTCCAAGGCAACGTCCGAAGCCAGCAAGAAAAAACTCGGGCTTGAAGCTCGCATAGCATCCGAAAAGAAGGATGCGGTCAACCGGCAGATCAAGCTTTACAAGACGCAGAAGGAAACCATTGAAGAGCAGATTCGCAGCATCACACGGCTGTTGAGCAACGCACCGGAAGTGCAAAACAAGCTCAGCACGCTTGAACGTCAGCGCGATGGTCTTGAAAAGATGATCAATGAAACGGCGGGCAAGCTTTCGACTGCAAGACTGGGACAAAAGCTCGAAACCGACCAACAGGCCGAACGCTTCCGCGTGATCGACAATCCGATCGTGCCGCAGGAACCCGTATGGCCACAGATTCCGAAACTGCTTGCAATGGGTGCCGGTGTTGCTGGCCTGTCAGGCGCAACGGTTGTGGGCCTTCTGGAGCTGATCAATCGCAGCATCCGTACCAGCTCGGATGTCCTGCGCGCCGTCAACCGCCACCCGATCGTGGTGGTGCCCTACATTATGACAAAAGAGGAAAACCGTCGCCGCATCAGAAAACTGATGCTCTCGATAGCCGGCATAATCCTGGCGACCGTTCTGTTGTTCTTGGCGGTTCACTTCTTCTTCATGCCGCTCGATGAGCTTTACTACAAACTGCTGAATCGCATGAGCGGTTAAGACAAACATCGCAAAGATTTACAGGAAAACTGACTGATGGAACGCATCAAGAAAGCCGTGGAAATCGCGAAAGCGAACCGCGCCCGTGTCCTGACCAGTGAGGGTGTGGCACCGCCACTCCGTTCGCTTGGCGGCCGAACGGTCGAAGTCCCTTCGATTGACACCGCCACGATTCCCCAGGCCAAGCCGATCGAGGGCGGCACGGTCATCCGCCTGAACAAGTGGCACCTGCAAAGCAACCGTATCGTTGCCGACGACGGAACCGATGCACGCGGACGCAGTTTCGAAATGCTGCGGACCCAGCTGATCCAGAAAATGCAGGACACCAACCTGCAATCCGTCGGCATCACGTCGCCAACATCCGGCTGCGGTAAAACCGTTTGTTCGATCAATCTCGCATTCTCGATTGCCCGCTTGCCGGAACGGTCTGTAACACTCGTCGATCTTGATCTGCGAAAGCCGCAAGTCGCTGGTTACCTCGGCCTCAAGACGGGCCCGAGTGTCGAAAATCTGCTGCGCGGTGAAGCCAAGCTCAGCGATGTCGCAGTCTTGCCGGAAGGCGTTCAGGGCCGCCTGCGCATTTTGCCGACCTTCCGCTCCTCGCGTGATGCGGCCGAGCACATGAGCTCCACCCGCCTTCGCGATTTGGTCAATTACCTGAAGTCGCAGGACCCGCGCACTTTTGTTCTCATCGACTTGCCGCCGGTCCTGGTGGTCGACGACGTCCTGTCCTTCCTCCCCAACGTTGACACAATGTTGGTCGTCGCAGCCTCAGGCCAGACCACCATGACTGATCTCGTCAACACCGAGCGCATCATCGGCTCGGAAAAAATCATGGGCGTGATTCTCAACAAGTCAGAAGAGAGTGCGGGCAAGGAAGATTATTACTGACAATCGTCAAATCCGATTTTGACAACAACAAGAAGTAACACCCATGGTTGGCGAGATGCACGTTGCGAATAATGAAACAGGGAATGACATCGTCCCGAATACACTGGCCTATGAACAACAGTCGCTGATCAGACGCACCGGATTTCGTGAGTATGACGCGCGCTGGCTTTTCGGCAAGGACGTCAATCTCGCCGGCATGCAGTCCCTGGGGCTCGCCATTGGCACACTCATACATCGCCGCAACATCAGGCCGGATATTGTGGTGGGTCACGACTACCGCAGTTATTCATCAGCCATCAAATATGCGCTCACCTCGGGCCTTCTGGCATCGGGCTGCAATGTCCATGACATTGGCCTGTGCACCACACCCATGGCCTATTTCGCGCAATTCGCGCTAGATTGCCCCGCCATCGCCATGGTCACCGCCTCGCACAACGAAAATGGCTGGACCGGAATCAAGATGGGTATTGAGCGCCCGCTCACCTTCGGTCCGGATGACATGGCCGAACTTCGCGACATCGTGCTCGGCAAACAGCAACAGTCACGCAGTGGTGGAAGCCTCACCCGTGTTGAAGACATCTACGAGAAATATGCAACGGATCTTTTGGGCCGCGGAACAATCGGTCGCAAACTGAAAGTGGCGGCGGTTTGCGGCAATGGTACAGCGGGCGCTTTTGCTCCAGAAATTTTGCGCCGCGCTGGTTGCGACGTCGTCGAAATCGATTGCACCCTCGATTACAACTTTCCCAACTACAATCCAAATCCGGAAGACTTGAAGATGTTGAGTGTGATGCGCGATGCCGTCGCCCGTCACAACCTCGATGTCGCGTTCGGTTTTGATGGCGATGGTGATCGCTGCGGCGTTGTTGACAGCAAGGGCCAGATGATCTTCTCCGACAAGATCGGCCTCATGCTGGCACGCGACATGGCGGCAATCGTTCCCAACGCGAAGTTTGTCATCGACGTGAAATCAACCGGACTCTTTGAGAGCGATGAAGTTCTGAAGAGCCACGGTGCAACTATCGACGTCTGGAAAACCGGGCATTCCTATATCAAGCGCCGCACCAAGGAACTGGGCGCTGTCGCAGGCTTCGAAAAATCCGGCCACTTCTTTTTCCAGCCACCCTTCGGATTGGGTTACGACGATGGCATTTCTTCTGCACTTGCAATTTGCCGGATGTTGGACCGCGCACAAGGCAAGTCACTCGCAGATCTCTACGCAGCACTGCCCGTCAGCTATTCCTCGCCAACAATGTCACCCCATTGCGGTGACGAAGTAAAATATGGCGTCGTTGACGATCTCACAAAACGCATAACGTCAATGTTTGAAAAGGGCACAGCTGTTTGCGGCCAGCCAATCAAGGCAATCAACATTGTGAACGGCATTCGCTTCACTTTTGCCGATGGCAGCTGGGGACTCATCCGTGCATCGTCCAACAAGCCGGAACTGGTCGTGGTCTGCGAAAGCATGTCTTCTGCGGCTCACATGAAAGAAATATTCGGATTCATTTCTGGTGAACTTTCGGCATTCAAGAGCGTAGGCGAGTTCAATCAGACAGTATGACCGCTTCCGCCGCAAATTCATCCAGGGTCATCCCGCTCGTTCTCAGCGGCGGTGCAGGCACGCGCCTGTGGCCGGTGTCGCGCGAGAGCAGGCCAAAGCAGTTTCTGGCCTTTACCAGCGGTCACTCCTTGTTGCAGGACACCTTGAAGCGTTGCTCCGGTGCGCCATTTGCTGATCGTCCGGTCATTGTGGCTCTCGAAGACCAGGCAGGTTACATTACGGCGCAAGCCGCTGAACTTGGACTGGAGGCAGACGTGGTGCTGGAGCCTGCCCGTCGCGATTCATGCGCTGCGGTCCTGTCCGGCGCATTGCATGCCTTGCGCCGCGATTCTGATGCGATGGTTCTGATCCTCGCTGCGGATCATCACATCAATGACCCTGCCGCCTTTCGCGCCGCTGTCGCCGAAGCGCTCGCGGCAGCAGAGCAGGGCAACATCGTGACCTTTGGCATCACGCCCGCTTTCCCGGCAACCGGCTATGGTTATATTCTTCCCGGAGACAACGTTGCCGGAACAACCTGCTACAAGGTTGCTCGTTTCCGCGAAAAGCCCTCGCAAGAAGTTGCTGCAACATACGTCGCAGAAGGTTGCCTGTGGAACAGTGGCAACTTTCTTGCACGCGCCGACGTGCTCGCCAGCCATGCGCGCCAACATGTGCCGCAAATCTGGGATGCGGTCTCAAAGGCCTATGATGATGCTGTACGAACCGGGCCGGTCATTCGTCCGCACAAGGCAGCCTACGAATCCGCGCAGAAGATCTCATTCGACTTCGCGATCATGGAAAAGACGTTGAACGCGGCCGTGAAGCCGGTTTCATATGCCTGGAGTGACATTGGCACTTGGGACTCGGTCGCCAAGGTTCTTGAACAGGACGTTTCTGGCAATGCTGTGCGCGGCAACGCGGCAGTCTTCGGTGGAACAGGGAACATGGTCTTCTCAACCGGCCCATTGACAGTCATTCAGGATATCGACGACATTATCGTGATTGCAACCCGCGACGCTGTCCTTGTGACGCGCAAGGGAAACTCTGAAAAAGTAAAGCTGCTTGCTGAGGAATTGCCCAAGCGCGGCATGTCCTTGCAAGAACCGATGTCGAATGAACCGCAGGGGGCTGCAAAAAATGATCTACTATCTGGGTCCGGTGAGTAAGCGCCATGTATGAGAGTTATTACGGCTTGCAGAGCAAGCCTTTCTCAATGCTGCCTGACCCGCATTACATCTACTGGGGGAAGAACCACAGCCTTGCTTACAGCATGTTGGAATTCGGCATTCTGAGCCAGGCCGGCTTCACTGTCATCACGGGTGAAATTGGCTGCGGCAAGACCACATTGTTGCGCCAGTTGCTGCAAAATCTCGATGGCCAGATCACTGTCGGTCTGGTGTCCAACACCTTGATCGCCCAGGGCACGCTCCTCGAATGGGTTCTCCTCTCGTTGAACCAGCCGTTTGACAGTTCAAAATATGTGCAGCTCTTCAAACAGTTTCAGTCCTTCCTGATTGCCGAATACGAGCAGGGCCGGCATACGGTGCTCATTATCGACGAGGCCCAGAACCTCGATATCCAGTCACTGGAAGAACTGCGCATGTTGTCGAATATCAACGCTGACGGCATCCAGCTCTTGCAGATTATTCTTGTTGGTCAACCAGAGCTTCGCGGCAAGCTTCAACGTCCAGAATTGGTGCAGTTCGCCCAGCGCATATCTTCTGATTTTCATCTCGGACCACTCGAGCAGGAAGAAGCGATTGCCTACATCTATCACCGGCTCGCGATGGCCGGAGCAACGCAGCATCTCTTTGCCCGCAGCGCCGCCGAAACAATTGCACAAGCAAGCAAAGGCGTGCCACGCATCATCAACTACCTCTGCGAAGCATCGATGGTGTATGGTATTGCTGCAGGAGCCAAGAAGATTACCAATTCGATTGTGCACGAAGTTTTGGAAGACCGCCGCAAGAATAGCCTTGTGCCGCTCAACCTCGGGCAAAAAGGCGCTCCCCGGGCATGAACCGGCGAAGTCCCCTGTTGACTTGGATGGCTTGAGATGGCGTTGAATGCTGCCTTGAGCTGGACGCTGATGACAATGGCGGTCCAGACCATTGTGCGCATGGGCGGAAACATTGCCCTGTCGCATATGTTGTTGCCGCACGAATTCGGGCTTTCGGCAATTGTCTACGCGGTAATTTTCGGTATCGAAATGATGACCGATGGCGGTGCCATGGTGTCATTGATGCGCAGCAAGCGCACTGACCATGCATGGCTGGATACGGTTTGGACATTTGAGATCACGCGCGGCGTGCTGATTGCCCTCATTGCTGTTGCAGTTGCGTATCCTGTTTCGGTGATTTTCGAGGAAAAGGCATTGTTGCCGATGATGATGTTCATCGGACTCATGCCAATATTCAATGCACTCCCCAGCACCAGCAAATATATGGACCTGCGCAATCTCGACCTGAAGCGTTACTCCATTTTTGAAATTGTTGTGTTGGTATTGAGTTACTGCGTCACGTTTCCTGTGGCATGGTACACCGGTTCGGCATGGGGTCTGTTGATTGGTGGTGTTGCTTACGTGGCAATCCTTGCTGGCTTGAGTTTCATCATTTTTCCATATCGCCCACACCGGCTGCGCTTTGAAAAGGAAGCATTGCGGGAACTCATGGGGTTTGGCCTATGGTTGACGCTGACCTCCGCGATAGCATTTCTGATTGTCCAGAGTGACAAGTTCATCATCGGCAAGATGTTGAGCGTTGCCGCATTGGGCGTCTACTCCATTGCCGCAACCTGGTCGACTGCGCTGACGGACCTGTGCGTTCGCTTCATCATGCGGATATTTGTGCCGGTATTTTCGTCAATGTACCGCGAGGATGGCCATAGCGGACGCATCCGCCGCCTTCGCATCAATTTGTTGCTGTCCGGCATGGTGCCCGTTGCAGCAGTATCGGGCCTTGGCAAGCCTCTCATTCACTTTTTGTATCCTGACACGATGAACGATGCAGGACCGCTCCTCGGGGTGCTTGTTGTCGGCGTCTGGTTTGCAGTTCTGGATACACTCTATCATCACCAGTTTTTGGCCGAAGGCAAATCGGACCGCAGGCTCTACGCGCAAATCATTTCGTTGCTGTTCTTGGCCGTTGCACTTCCATTGACCTGGCAGAACCTCACCGCATTGTCTCTGTCCAAAGTGTTTGTCGCGGGGATTGCAGTTCGCGCCGCGGTGATGGGTGCCATGGCCTATTCCCGCGACATCAAGGATGGTTGGGTAGATCTCGCATTGAGCGCAATCTTCCTTTTGCTGTCGTGGTTCTTCATGCACACTTCGGTCTGGCTCGCTCAGGTGACCACCGATCTGGGAGTGATCTTCCTGCAGATGGCTGCAATCGCAATTCCCGCCGGCCTGATTGCGCTCTTCGCATTGCGCCGTGCCAACCGGCTGATGGCACAGGTAGCCTGATTACTGCTTTGTAGTGTTTGATTAGAATGCTGACAAAAGTTCGGCAGAGTTAACATGCGCAATTGCCATAAAATTTTACGTAATTGAAATAAAGCCCAATTTTAAAGGGTTTCAGAGCATTCAATGCATCCGTAAACAAGCAGGATGAAGCAGGTCTTAAGCAGGCCGTTCCACTTGTCGCATCCCCGCCAACCATATGAAGACGACCGCTTGTTATCCCGCTTTTGATGTGTGGCGGTAACAAGTGGGCGAATGCCCCGGTCCCGCCTCTTAAAAAACAGGGGGCTATGTCATGGGCGATCTTCACGCCGGCAATCCATTCGAACCGATGCAAATGGGCACTGCGGCAGGAGGCAGCAGCAATGGTGGAACTCTTGCCATCAACACGCAGTTGGTGAACCAGCTTGATACCGGGAACCCATGGAAAGCGTCTGGCATTGTCGCAGCCCGATTTACTTATGGCGTAACCACCAGCGGTTCCTTTGCCGGGACATCAAGCGAAGCCGCAGGCTGGTCGTCCTTGTCGGCCTCCCAGGCAGCCGCACTTCGTGTGGCTGTAAGTCTGTGGGACGATGTGATCAGCAGCAGCATCACCGAAGCTGCTAATCCCAACGCAGCAGACATCAAGGTGTCGAGCACCTCGACCGGGGGAACTTTCGCCCATTCCTACTATCCCGGCATTGTTGACCAGGAAACCAATATGTGGAGCAAAACGAGTGGCTCTGTATGGTTCAGCTCAGGCACGGCAACATTGCAGGGCGCAGCTGTGGGAAACTATGGCTTCACCACTTTCCTGCATGAACTGGGTCATGCCCTGGGGCTTGACCACGCAGGCAGTTACAATGGCGCTGGTGCCGCATATGGCAACACCGGCACAGGCTGGAAATATGTGGAAGACTCGCGTCAATACACAGTGATGTCCTACTTCGCTGCCAGCAGCACAGGTGCCGATTGGGGGGGTGCTGAAGCGCAGACGCCGATGGTCTACGATATTTTTGCGATCCAGCAACTATACGGCGCTGACAATTCAACGCGCGCCGGAAACACTGTCTACGGATTCAATTCGAACACCGGCAGCCAGATATTTGACTTCGACCGCAATGCGCGGCCTGTGCTGACAATTTGGGATGGCGCAAGGTTCTGACACGATCGACCTGTCGCAATGGACCTCCGGTTCAAACCTCAGTCTGGTCGCGGGTGCCTATTCCAGCGCCAACAACATGACCAAGAACATCGCCATCGCATACAATGTCGATATTGAAAATGCGGTGACCGGCGGCGGTAATGACACCATCATCGGCAACGATCTCGATAATCGGTTGAGCAGCAATGGAGGAAGCGACACCATCAACGGCGCGGGTGGTGACGATACAATAACAGGTGGTGCAGGTCGTGACGTACTGATCGGTGGATCTGGCAATGACACGATTTACTTCGACGCATCCGACGATCTCGCAAGCCTGAGCGGTGGTGCCGGAATTGATACGCTCATTCAGGCTGGATTCCATGCGGCCTTTGATTTCACTGCCCACGGCTTTGAAGTGATGCAGTCCGTATATCAGGATACCACGGGCGCGAACTGGGACACGCGCATCGATACCTATGATGCGTCCAACAAGCTGGTCAGGTCAGAAACAATTCTGGACAACGGCACGCATACCGTGGGCGGGGGTGCTATCGCTGCGAACCCGTCAGTGGCAATCGTCTCGAACGGCGCGGCCACAGCGACCAAGGTGACGATAGCGGAAGGCCGCGTCAGTATCGGTGCCATCAAGGCCGCCGTTTCCAACAGCGCAGCAATGGCGAAATTTTCGATCGCTGGCGGCAGCGATGCGGCGAAATTCAAGATCAACGCAGACACGGGCCACCTGAGTTTCGTCGGCCCGATGAATTTCGAAGCGCCCAAGGATGCAAACGGCGACAACATTTATGCTGTCACGGTAAAGGCAGCCGCATCCGGAACCCAGGATACGCAATCAATCGCGGTCAAGGTCACCAATATCGAAGAAGCCCCGAAGCTTTCTCTGAAGACCGCAAACGTCAAGGGTCTGGTCACGGTGAAGGAAAACCTGGCGACCGGCATTCAGTTCAAGGCGTTTGATCCCGACCATTCCGGCAATCTGAAGTACGCGATTTCAGGCGGCGCTGATTCCGAATTCTTCAAGATTGACAGCGTAACGGGATTGCTGCGCTTCAAGAATGCGCCTGACTTCGAAGCCAAGGCGGACTCAAACGGCAATAATATTTATGGCGTCTGGGTCCAGGTCTCCGATGGCAGCCTGGTTGCGAAACGGTTCCTGAAGGTGGGTGTTCTCAACCAGAGCGATACGCCTGCGGCGCACCAATCCATCGACAACACGCCCGGCACAGTTCTGGAAACGCATGATTTCTCAGAACAAAAATCGGGATATCATCAGCCTTTAATCCCAAATGACTGGATTTTTGGATAAAAAAGCACAGTGATAAGAAAATAACGCTTGACACCGTACGCTGGGTAGGCTATAAATTGATACATTCGAGAGAGGTGGGAGCAGAAATGCGGTCCCGCCTTTTTCTTTCTTCATCCTCCCCCCTTGCGGGGGAGGTGGCGCGCAGCGCCGGAGGGGGGACAGTGTTTCCAGAACCTGAACCGCTTCACCCCCATCCGTCTTTCGCGCCGCGCGGCGCGAAATCCACCTTCCCCGCAAGGGGGAAGGAAGAAACACACAAGGACCCTCAAACCATGACCGATCCCACAAACTGGGACAGCATTCGCACGCGCTATGAGCAGGGCGAAGAGCTTGTAACAGACATCGCCGCTTCAATCGGCCTCACACAAATCGTGTTGTCAAAAAAAGCCAAGGCGCTGGGCTGGATTTTGCGCGGCGTGGCAACAAAGCGAAGCAAGAAATCTGAATCAACCCGCGCCACGTTGAAGCGCCTCAAAGACCTTCTGCAATCGCGCGTTACCAATCTCGAACGCGAGATCAACGAAATCGGCAAGGATGTCGATGCGCTGACCAGCGAACGCGACATCCGCTCCATGAACACACTGGTACGCACTCTGGATAAGGTTTTGGAACTTGAACGCAAAGACAGAAACAGCCGCATCAGAACCAACAACGAGTACAAGCGGTTTAGTGACGAGGAACGTGGAGCGCTTGCGGACAAACTTGAAAGGCTTCAGCGCCAATACGCGGCCGAAGAAACTGAGCAGGGATCTGCTGCTCAAGGAAACGGTGGAGCTGAGTAGAAACTGGCTCTATTGGGCGCGGCTTGAAAAACAGCTGCCGCCCGAAGGTTCAGTGTTCCGCAACTGGCTCATCCTCGGTGGCCGTGGCTCTGGCAAGACCCGCGCTGGTGCTGAATGGGTGAGAGCCTTGGCACTTGGTTACTACGAACCGCTGATCCGCCGCTGCAAGCGCATCGCCATTGTCGCACCAACGTTTGATGAGGCGCGCATGGTGATGATTGAAGGTGAATCAGGTTTGCTCGCAACGCATCATTGGTGGGAGCGACCGAAGTTTGAACGCTCCAACCGCCGCCTGACCTGGAGCAACGGAACGATTGCAGAAATTTTTTCTGCCGAAGAACCGGAAAGCCTGCGCGGCCCGCAATTTGATGCCGTCTGGTGTGATGAATTGGCGAAATGGAAAAAGGGTGAGGCTGCATGGTCCAACCTGCAACTTGCCTTGCGCTTGGGTGAAGTGCCGCACGCGGTGATCACCACAACACCACGGCCCACCAAATTGATGCGGCAGCTGATTGATGACGCATCGACTTTGGTGACACGTTCGCGAACCATCGAAAACCGTCACAGTCTCGCACCGCGTTTTCTCGACGATGTGATGAAGCGCTATGGCGGCTCGACACTGGCCCGCCAGGAACTGGATGGCGAAATGATCCTCGACGATCCGGACGCATTGTTCCGCCGCGATCATATTGATCGCGCCCGCGTGCATTTGGTGCCGGAACTGAAGCGCATCGTCATCGCTGTCGATCCACCGGCGAGCGACACAGCCAAGGCCAATGCCTGCGGCATCGTCGCCGTCGGCCTTGGAAAAGATGATCGCTGCTACGTGCTGGCAGACCGCAGCGCCAAGCGCTTGAGCCCCTTGCGTTGGGCCGAACGCGCCGTGAAACTGTTCCACGAATGGAACGCCGACCGCATCGTCGCCGAAATCAATCAGGGCGGCCTTATGGTGGAGAGTGTTTTGCGCCAGGCCGACAAGGATGTGCCGTTGAAACTGGTGCGCGCCAAACACGGCAAACGCCTTCGCGCCGAACCCGTGGCCGCGTTATACGAGCAGGGCAGGGTGAGCGCATCTCGGCGCGCTGCCCGAACTGGAGGATGAAATGTGCGCAGTGATCGAAGAAGGATCAAGCCCCGACAGGATGGATGCCATGGTCTGGGCGGTGACGGAACTGATGCTGCGGAGAAAGGCGGAGCCGAGGGTGAGGGGTGTGTGAATTTAAAAAAGACATCCTTCGCCCTTGCGGGGAAGGTGAAAAGACGGTATCCTGTCCCCTCTTGCGGGGAAGGTGGTACTTATCGCGTCGTAAGACGCGAAAGACGGATGGGCGGACAGTGGTTGATATTCTGGTTCACTGTCCCTGGCCATCCGTCACGGCTCAGCATGCGCTTCGCCGCGCCACCTCCCCCGCAAGGGGGAAGGATGATTTTCTGACCCTTCCTTTACAGCGCACACGACAATCAGTGCTCAACACAGCTCATCGAGATTGATATGAACATCGATATTCCAAAACACGCAACACGCTTGAAGACCCGGACAACGCAACACAAATGACTGCATCGCGTCTTCGATCACGCAATTCATCAAGGCCTAGGATCGTTCGTGCTGATCGCCATCCCATGGAACAATCTTCCGGAGACAAGATTTCACGTAACGTCGCCCGACGAGTAGCAGACTCGGCTTTTTAAGAGTCAGAGAATGCTGAAATGCCATGCGAATACCGGAACTTGGCGAGCGAAATTGGAAATGTCAGTCTTGTTGAAGTGTCCTTTGTCAAGATGCAAAGGCCACAGACTTCACCTCCTCAATGTAAACGGCCTCATCGTCCTTGCGCAATTTGCGCGCGCGGGTTTCGATGATGAGTGGCAAGGAAATGAGATTTTTGCGGTCAGAAATGGGAATGACCCAGGCAGAGCTCGCAGACATGATTCATCGTGAACCTCTTACGATCAGTAGGTGGGAACGTGGCGAGACTGATATTGATGCCAATGCCGAAACGCTAATCCGCTTCATGCCATTGAGCGCCTTAAACTTGCGGTGAGAATGAAGTTAGCGTACTCAGTCGCTGGTGCGTGGCAAGTGCCGTCGAATTCCGATCCGGAGGTGGAGCGACCAGAATACAGGCTGCGTAACGGAATTTCCTGTTCGGAACCAGCTGTCCCCCGACAGTCGAATCCGTCAAATCGAGCCTCTAGCAGTGCTTCTTTCGCCAATCTGGCGCCACCTTCCCACACGCAACGGTATGGAAGTTGATGAATGAATACGTCAAGGAAAGCCCGATGTTCGAAAAACTGAAGATCACTACCTCACCACCAAATCCTCCACGACCGGTGCCATCGTCGCGTTGCACACCGCTGGTCGCCCCGTGTGGACGCCGCGCAACTATGCCTCGCTCGCCAAGGAAGGTTTCGCGGGCAATGTTGTGGGCTACGCCTGCATCCGCCGCATTGCCGAAGCAGCGGCATCAGTACCGTTGCTCACATACAGCGCGGGGAACGAAACAGAAACGAATCCGTTAAGAGCACTGCTCGCATCGCCGAACCCTGCGCAAACCGGCCGCGAATTGCTGGAACAGCTCTATGCGTATCTGATGGTCGCGGGCAACGCCTACGCCGAACTTGTGACACTCGACGGGACTCCGCGCGAACTCTTCGCACTTCGCCCGGATCGCATGGCCGTTGTGCCCTCGCGCCAGGGCTGGCCGGAAGTCCTACGAATACTCCGTACACGGATCAACCGTCAGGATGCCCCGCGAAAACGTGTTGCATCTGAAACTCTTCAACCCGACTGACGACTACTACGGCCTCTCGCCCCTCGAAGCCGCAGGCCGCGCCATCGACACGCACAATGCAGCATCAGGCTGGAACAAGGCCATGCTCGACAATGCAGCACGGCCATCCGGTGCGCTGGTCTTTGCAGGCGGCGATGGAACATTGACGGGCGAACAATTCGAACGCCTCAAATCCGAATTGCATTCAACCTATCAAGGTGCGGCCAATGCCGGCCGCCCGATGATTCTCGAAGGTGGCCTCGACTGGAAGGAAATGGGCTTCTCGCCAAAGGAGATGGACTTCATTGAAGCAAAGAACGCCGCCGCCCGTGAAGTGGCACTCGCCTTCGGCGTACCGCCCATGCTGCTCGGCATTCCCGGCGACAACACCTATGCAAATTTTGCTGAAGCCAACCGCACCTTCTGGCGGCAGACAATCATTCCATTGGTTGTGCGCATCGCTGACAGCATGGCGAAATTTCTTTCGCCGCATGCCGAAGGATTCGAGATCAAGCCCGACCTCGACGCCATCGACGCGCTTGCAGCTGATCGTGACGCACTGTGGAAACGAGTCAACGAAGCAACCTTCCTCACCGAAGCCGAGAAGCGGGCGATAGTAGGGTTTTAGAAACTTACCACCTTCATCCTTCCCCCTTGCGGGGAAGGTGGATTTCGCGTCGCAAGACGCGAAAGACGGATGGGGGACAGTGGTTCAGGTTCTGGGACACTGTCCCCCATCCGTCACGGCTCAGCATGCGCTTCGCCGCGCCACCTTCCCCGCAAGGGGGAAGGATATAATCACAAGGACACCACAACATGAACTCTGCCCCATCGCGGCGCGGTGATGAGCGGCCATTGCAGGCTCTCAGGGACCACGGCGTATTCACCGGCTATGCCAGCCTCTTCGGCAAACGCGATGCCGCAGGCGACATCGTCATGCCTGGAGCATTCGTCAGTTCACTGAAGAATCGCGGGCCGGAAAACATCCGCATGCTGTTTCAGCACGACCCCGCCGAACCCGTTGGCACCTGGATTGACTTAACAGAAACCGAACGCGGACTTTATGTGCGCGGCCGCCTTGACACCAATGTGCAGCGTGGCCGTGAACTGATCTCGCTTCTGAACAATGGCGGCATTGACGGACTTTCCATCGGCTTCAAGACGGTGTTGGCACAGCGTGACCGCGCGCTGAACGCGCGCCGTCTCATCGCCATCGATCTCTGGGAGATTTCGCTCGTCACCTTCCCGATGCTGGAAGGTGCCCGCGTCTCCGAAGCCAAACTCCGCGCGAGGGCTCTCGCGGATCAGCATTTCTCCAAGAGCCCTCACCCCAACCTATAGGATAACCAATGGAACTCAACACACCACTTGAAACCAAAGTGGCAGGTGCAGCGTCATACGACGATGTGCTTGTCGCCTTCGAAAGCTTCAAGGACGCCAATGACGACCGCCTCGCACAAATCGAAAAGCGACACGCCGCAGATGTCATCACCACCGAAAAGGTGGACCGCATCAGCCGCGCAGTCGACGAACTCACACTGAAGGCAAAACGCCCGTTGATCGGTGGCGATGTGAAGCCGCAAGCCTCTGAACACAAGCAGGCCTTTGATGCCTATGTCCGCAAGGGTGAATCCGGTGGCCTCTTCGACATCGAACAGAAAGCCATGTCGATTTCATCCAATCCCGATGGCGGCTATCTCGTGCCAAGCGAGACCGAAGCAGAAATCGGCCGTATCCTGTCAAAGGCATCACCGATCCGCGCCATTTCGGATGTCCGCCAGATTTCTTCCAACGTCTACAAGAAGCCCTTCGCAACAGTAGGCGCTGCTGTTGGCTGGGTCGGTGAAACTGCAGCCCGCCCTCAAACCGCGTCTCCAACACTTGCTGAATTGCAGTTCAACGCCTTTGAAATCTACGCCCAGCCCGCTGCAACCCAACAACTGCTCGACGATTCAATCGTCAATCTCGATGAGTGGTTGGCGCGCGAAGTGGAAACGGTTTTCGCCGAGCAGGAAACAGATGCCTTTGTGAATGGCGATGGCCTGACCAAGCCCAAGGGCTTCATGGCCTACACCAAAGTGGCCAACGCGTCCTGGAGCTGGGGCAACACCGGTTACGTCGCATCCGGCGTAGCGGGTGCATTTGCAGCCACCAACCCATCCGACAAACTCGTCGACACGATCTATGCCCTGCGTGCCGGCTATCGCCAGAATGCCCGCTGGGTGTTGAACCGCGCCACCCAGGCCGCGATCCGCAAGTTCAAGGATGCGCAAGGCAATTATCTCTGGCAGCCAGCCGCAACCGCCGACAACAGCGCAACACTCCTGACCTTCCCGGTCGTTGAAACCGAATACATGCCCGACATTGCAACCGATGCACATGCGATTGCCTTCGGTGATTTCCGCCGCGGCTATCTGGTTGTTGATCGCGTCGGTGTGCGCATCCTGCGCGATCCGTTCTCGTCCAAACCTTACGTGCTCTTCTACACCACCAAGCGCGTCGGCGGCGGCATCCAGGACTTCGACGCCATCAAGACACTGAAGTTCGGCGTGTCGTAATTCCTGGCGAGTAGCGAATAGTCATCCCCCTATTCGCTACTCACTATTCGCTCATCAACGAAGGCCCTTCATGTCCCTCATCCTCACCACACCGCCATCAATCGAACCGGTCTCGCTCGCCGAAGCAAAAATGCACCTTCGTGTGTCGCACGGCGACGATGACATTTATATCACCCGCATCATCACCGCGGCGCGCCGCCAGATCGAAGCGCGACTCGACACCGGTCTGATCCAGCAATCCTGGTCATACTATATTAACCGCTGGCCCGACTGCCGCGCCATCACCCTGCCGTTGTCACCCGTGATCGCGGTGACCGACGTGATCATCTATGGTGACGACGACACACCCGCCACGCTCGATCCCGCGCATTATTACATCGACCGCCGCAACAAGCCGCCGCTTCTGGCGCTGCGCAATGACCGACCGGTGCCTTATGCCGGCCGCCGTTTCGCCGGCATCGAAGTGAAAATGACGGTAGGTTATGGCGCAGCAGCATCCGCTGTGCCGGAAGACATTCGCCAGGCCCTGCTGCTTACCGTTGCGGCATGGTTCGCAGACCGTGGCGAAAACCAGACCGGCTTCCTGCCACTCATGGCGCGCGAACTGATCGCACCCTATCGCACCGCGAGGCTCACATGAATGCTGCCTTGAGCCTGCAGCAGGCCATGCGGAACACATTGCTGAACCATGCACCACTCACAACCTTGCTCGGCGGCGCACACATATTCGACGAACTCCCGCGCGGCGAACACCCACCCTATGTAGCCTTCACCGACATCGAAACCCGCGACTGGAGCGTGACCGACCAGAAAGCCCACGAGCACTTCATCACCATTGAAGTGGCAACCAACGAGCGTAGCCGTGCGGCAGCCCAAAAAATAGCCCAGGAAATTGAAACTGCGCTGGACATGGCAAGCCTGACACTTGTTGGCCATCGGCTGATCAACCTGCGCAACATTTTCTGGAGCGTGTCGCGGAAGAAATCCACCGACAATTTCGGCGCAACATTACGCTTCCGCGCCGCGTCAGAACCAATTTAGGAGAACCAACATGGCTGCCCAAAAAGGCCGCGACCTGCTGCTGAAAATTGACAATGCAGGATTCACGACAGTGGCTGGCCTTCGCGCCACCACCTTGTCGCTCAATACAGAAGCCGTTGATACCACATCCCAGGAAAGTGCCGGCGCTTGGCGCGAACTGCTCGCCGGTGCCGGACTGAAAACCGCCCGCATCCGTGGCACCGGAATTTTCAAGGACGCTGCGAGTGACGCAATTGTGCGCGGACATTTCTTCAACGCCACGATCCCTGATTGGCAAATTATCATCCCGGACTTTGGCGTGATCGCGGGAAAGTTCCAGATCACCAATCTGGAATTTTCCGCCCGCCACGATGGCGAAGTCACATTCGATCTCGCACTCGAAAGCGCGGGCCCTCTCACATTCACAACGGCATGATCATGGCAAACACACACAGGGGCGAAATCGCGGCCCAACTTGGCGATCAAACCTATACACTTGT
This sequence comes from uncultured Alphaproteobacteria bacterium, assembly GCA_963738595.1. Classification (GTDB taxonomy): domain Bacteria; phylum Pseudomonadota; class Alphaproteobacteria; order Rhizobiales; family Aestuariivirgaceae; genus Aestuariivirga. The sequence goes on along the minus strand of CAVTXF010000013.1, from coordinate 128,137 downwards.
ACTGACCCTTGGCGCACTCGCCGAACTCGAGCACGCCTATGGCGGCGAAGATCTGCTGGCCATCGCGCAACGCTTTGAACAGGGCCGCATCCGCGCCACCGACGCAATCAAGGTGATCGGCGCGGGTCTACGCGGTGCTGGCAACAACATCGCGAATGATGACGTGGCTAAACTGACGAGCGCGCATGGAGCGGTCGGCTACATGCAAATTGTCGCTGATCTCCTCAAGGCAACCTTCACGGTTGCAACATGACGAAATTTCCATGGGCCCAACTCATGCGGCTGGGCCTTCATGAGCTGAAACTTTCACCCCAGGAATTCTGGCGCAGCACCCTGCGTGAGCTTGGCTCCGCTGCTGGTCCCGTCCCGCCTCCTGCCAGCATGGCAGTGCTGCGCCAGAACCTCTTACAGATGATGGAGCAATACCCAGATGCCCGCAATTGATCTGCACACAGATGAACTTCGCCGCGAGATGGAAGGCCTGAACCGCCTCGCCAACTCCTTCGGCCAGAAACTGGTGACTTCACTCGCAGGCGCCGTCATCCATGGTCGCAAATTGTCGGATGTCTTCCAGTCAATTGCGCTCTCGCTTTCTAACCAGGCCTTGTCGGCGGCTCTGCGTCCGCTTGGCAATCTTGCAGGCGATGCTATCTCGACGGCCCTTGCCCCGTTGGCAGGAGGAGCCGCCACATCTGCGGCGAGCATGCGTGCGCGTGCGCCTGCAGGGGTCACCGTCAACATCGCAACGCCGGATATCCAGTCCTTCCGGCAATCACAGGGCCAGGTCGCCAGTTCCATCGCGCGCGCCGTGGCCAAGGGCCAAAGGAATCTTTGACATGCCATTCGACAACATCCGCTTTCCAACCGCAATCGCGCGCGGTCGCTCCGGCGGACCGGAGCGCCGCACCGATGTGGTGCTGACAGCATCTGGCCGCGAACACCGCAACAGCCGCTGGGCCGACTCGCGCCGCAAATACAATGTCGGTTATGGGGTGAAGTCACTCGCTGACATTGAACAGGTCATTGCCTTCTTCGAAGAACGTCGCGGCCGCCTTCACGCCTTTCGTTTCAAGGATCACGCCGATTTCAAATCTTGCAGCACCACCATTTCTCCCACGGCACATGACCAGGTGATCGGCACAGGCAATGGCACGAAGACCGCGTTCCAGCTGGTGAAAACCTATGGCACCGGAGCGCGCAAGTATTCCCGCGAAATATCTGCCCCGGTAGCGGGCACGGTTCTGGTTGCAATCAACGGCGTGGTGACAACATCCTTCACGCTTGACGACACAACTGGATTGATCACTTTCGCAGCGGCACCCGCTGCCGCAACAAGCATAACGGCCGGTTTCGAATTTGACGTGCCGGTGCGCTTCGACACGGATGAACTTGCGATCAATCTCTCGCATTTCGAGGCTGGCGAGATTCCGGAAATCGCATTGATTGAGGTGCGTGGATGAGGACACTTCCCGCTGGTCTCGCTACCCACCTGGCGCAGGACGCAACAACCTTGTGCTCTTGCTGGCGCATCACCAAGATCGATGGCAGCAGATTGGGTTTCACAGATCACGACCGGTCGCTGTCGTTTGATGGCACTGCGTTCGAAGCGCAGTCAGGATACACTGGATCAGAAATCGAATCCTCATTGGGATTGTCAGTCGACAATCTCGAAGCAGCGGGCGCGTTGGAATCAACGCGCCTTGATGAACAGCAACTGAAAGCAGGCGACTTCGACCACGCCGAAATTGAAATCTGGCGTGTCAATTGGCAGGACGTTTCCCAACGCCTCCTGGTGCGCAAGGGCCACCTCGGCGAAGTGACTTATGGCGGCGGACGCTTTACCGCCGAAGTGCGCGGTCTTGCCCACCTCTTCAATCAAACCAAGGGCCGCCTCTACCAGTATGGCTGTGACGCCGAACTGGGTGATCAGAGATGCAAGATCAATCTTGACGACACGGCGTTTCGCGCAACGGGAACCGTCGCAATATCTGAAGGCGCATCACTCGAACTTTCCGGAACAGCGGGTTTCGCCGATGATTGGTTCACGCGCGGTCTCTGCGAATTCACCACCGGCACAAATGCCGGACGGAAATTCCGCATCAAGCGCCACAACGCAATTGGAGCAGTGACACGCATCGATCTTTGGCAACCGCCCTCGCAAGCTGTGCAGGTTGGTGACGTTGTCGTATTGCGCGCCGGTTGCGACAAGCAGTTCAAGACGTGCGGCGAGAAATTCGCCAACAGCGAAAATTACCGTGGCTTTCCGCACATGCCGGGGAATGACTTCGTCATGCAGGTCGCCAGCGCTGAGGACGCAAACAATGATGGCGGGAGGAGAGCATGACGCGTGGCGCCTCCGCATCTCTTATCACCACCATTGCCCGCTCCTGGATCGGCACGCCATATCTCCACCAGGCCAGTCTCAAACACGTGGGCTGCGATTGCCTTGGCCTGGTGCGCGGTGTGTGGCGCGAACTTTATGGTGTCGAGCCTGAAACTCCGCCGCCTTATTCACCTGATTGGGCCGAGGCGGGTGGCAGCGAAACACTTGCCGAGGCTGGTTGCCGCCACCTTATAAATATTCCGTGTACAGAGTTTACGGCAGGAGACGTCTTGCTGTTTCGCTGGCGCCCCCATCTTCCTGCCAAACATGCAGGCATAGCCACCAGCAAGACCACTATGGTGCACGCACAGGACGGGATTGCGGTGAGCGAAGTGGCACTGTCCGATTGGTGGAAGAAGAGACTCGCTTATGTATTCAGGTTTCCGTCTCAATCATCCTCCCCCCTTGCGGGGGAGGTGGCGCGTCAGCGTCGGAGGGGGGACGGTGGTCCAGAACCTGAACCGCTCCACCCCCATCCGCCTTTCGCGCGCTGACGCCCGCGAAATCCACCTTCCCCGCAAGGGGGAAGGAAGAAGAAAAATTCGTCTTACCCGCAAGGGATGAATTGAGAAACACATGGCAACAGTTGTACTTCAATATGCAGGTGCCGCACTGGGCACGCTGGTCGGCGGACCTGTTGGTGGCATCATTGGCCGCGCCGCTGGTGCAGTCGCCGGAAGCGCCATCGACCAGCAACTCTTTGGCGGTGGCAAACGCCGCGTCGAAGGTCCGCGTCTCAATGATCTCCGTGTCATGGCGTCGGAAGAAGGCGCACCGATTCCCGATGTCTATGGTCGCATGCGCATCGCAGGGCAGGTGATTTGGGCCACCAATCTCGAAGAAGTGGTAGAAACCTCAACCGAAAAATCTTCGTCAAAAGGCGGCGGACAGAAAACCGGCATCACCCAATACACATACTTCGCAAACTTCGCGGTGGGACTGTGTGAAGGTGAAGCGGATTACATTGGCCGTGTCTGGGCCGATGGCAAGGAGATTGACCTCGCAGCCTTTACCCATCGCTTCCATCACGGCACCGAAGCGCAATTCCCCGACAGCCTGATCACTGCCGTCGAAGGCGCAGCACCTGCCTATCGCGGAACGGCCTACATCGTTTTTGAGAAAATGCCATTGGCGAAATTCGGCAACCGCATTCCGCAACTGGCGTTCGAAATCTATCGCCATGGCAATGGCGCGGCCTCATTGGTCCGTGGACTGACGATCATCCCCGGAAGCACTGAGTTCGGTTATTCTGGTAGCATTGTCACACGCACCATTTCAGCGGGCGTCACCGAAAGCGAGAACGCCCACGCCTCTGCGGTTCGCACCGATTGGGACGTCTCCATGGATCAAATGCAGGGGACATGTCGAAATCTTGACGCGGCGTCACTCGTTGTTTCGTGGTTTGGCACGGACCTGCGCTGCGGCACGTGCGAAGTGAAACCTGGCGTCGAAGTGTCAGGCAAGGACACCGCGCCGCTGACATGGTCGGTCGCTGGCCAGACCCGCGCCACTGCCCATGTCGTGAGCCAGTCCGGTGGTGGACCAGCCTATGGCGGAACGCCGTCTGACCAATCCGTGATTTCGGCCATTCAGGACTTGCGCGCACGTGGCCTGAAAGTGGTCTTCTACCCATTCTTGCTGATGGACATACCACAGGGCAATTCGCTCCCTGATCCCTATGGCACAAGCAGTCAGCCATCTTATCCGTGGCGCGGCCGCATCACCTCAAGCATCGCACCAGGACGTTCTGGAACAACAGACAAGACCGCTGCCGCGGCAACAGAGGTGAACGCTTTCGTCAATGGCACATGGGGCTATCGCCGCATGATCCTGCACTATGCAAATCTGTGTGCGCAGGCAGGCGGCGTGGACGCATTTCTGATCGGCAGCGAACTGCGCGGCCTGACGACGCTGCGCTCCGCATCAGGCACGTTTCCTTTTGTAGCGGCACTGCAACAGCTCGCAGCGGATGTGAAGGCAATTCTTCCGTTCACGGACGTTTCCTACGCCGCCGACTGGTCAGAATATTTCGGCTACCACCCGCCCGATGGGTCAAATGATGTCTGGTTCCATCTCGATCCGCTTTGGTCGTCGTCATCAATCGATTTCATCGGCATAGACAACTACACGCCGATGTCCGACTGGCGCGACGGCCGTGCGCATCTTGATTTTGTTGGCGGCAACCGCTCGCTTTATGATCTCGACTATCTGCGATCAAACCTGGCAGGCGGTGAAGGATTCGACTGGTACTACGCATCTGATGCAAGTCGCGCAACGCAGACACGTACTCCCATCAGCGACGGCGCATATGGCAAGCCCTGGATCTATCGCTTCAAGGATGTGAAGTCCTGGTGGCTGAACCAGCACGTCAATCGGCCCGGCGGAATTGAAAGTGCATCACCGACCAGCTGGCTGCCGCAATCTAAACCTGTCTGGTTCACCGAAGCCGGTTGTCCTGCAATTGATAAAGGCACCAATTCGCCCAACTTGTTCTACGATGCAAAGTCGTCCGAAAGCGCCTTTCCGCCATTCTCCGGTGGCCAGCGTGACGACCTGATCCAGAACCGTTACATCCGCGCCATGCAATCCCATTGGAATGCAGATGGCGCGCATAATCCCGTTTCATCCGTCTACGGACAAAAAATGGTTGATCCGGCACGCATCTTTTATTGGACCTGGGATGCAAGGCCTTTCCCGGCCTTTCCCGTCTTGAGCGATGTCTGGTCCGATGGTCCGAACTATGAGAAGGGCCATTGGCTCACGGGCCGCCTTGCAGCGGTTGATCTTGGTCAACTCATCGCATCCATTGCAGCAAAGTTCGGATTTGCCGATGTTGATGTTGCAGGTGTTGAAGGCTTGGTCGACGGCTTTGTCATTGACCGGCCGATGTCAGGCCGGGACGCACTGGAAGGAATCTTGCAGGCTTTCTCGGTCGATTCATTTGAATCTGGCGGGACGTTGAAATTCATCTCGCGACGCGCCAGCCCCGAGATCACCCTGAATGATGCAGACGCGGTTGACGTGATGGGCGAGCCGCTGTTCGATGTGACACGGCGGCAGGAAACCGAACTGCCACAGACCCTGCAATTGCTCTACGCCGAAGCTGGCATGGACTATCGCAACGCCGCTGTGTCACAAAGGCATGCAGGTGCCGCAAGTGCACGCGAAATGGTGATTGCACTGCCGGCCGCCGTTTCGCAGCATCTGGCGCAAGCCCGCGCTGATGTCATGCTCGAGGAAATTTGGGCGAACCGGGAAACAGCCTCGCTGTCATTGTCATTGCAACATGCGAAGCTGGAACCGGGAGACATCCTTGTCGCAAAAGACCAGCGTCGCTGGCGCATCACGGCAATTATCGACGGTGAAATGCGCAAGCTCACGGCGGTGCGCGATGTGCCCGAAGTTTACGACCCATCCTCTGCTGCCAATCGTCTGGCAAAGCAAAACCGCCCTCCCATCTACGGCCCGCCTTCGGTGATTGCGATGGACATTGCAACAGTGGCACCTGCGTCATCCAACGCACCGTGGTTCGCGGCCTTCGCAAAACCCTGGCCCGGAACGCTGGCACTTTATCGAAAGACAGGAGATGCAAGTTTTGTCTTCAACCGCACCATAGAAGCCCGCGCCACACTGGGCCGCACGCTCACAGTCTTGCCGGAAGGGTTGGCGCATCGTCTGGATTTCACCACCCCACTGGAAGTGGAACTCAGTCACGGTGCCCTGTCATCAATCAGTCAGGCACAATTGCTGGATGGCGAGAACGCGGCACTCGTTGGCTCGGACACCACCGGTTATGAGATCATCCAGTTCAAGTTTGCCGAACTCATCGCAGCAAGGCGGTACAGGTTGCGTGGGCTGTTGCGCGCCCAAAGCGGATCGCGTGGTGAAATGTTGGCAGCGCGTGCTGTTGGCCAAAACTTTATCCTGTTCAACAAGGCCGTCATCCAGCCTGTGCTGGCAACAGCGCAACAGGGTTTGCTGCTAACCTGGCGGATTGGCCCGGCGTCAAAAGACATTGCTGATCCATCGTATATCGAAGTCACCTTTGATCCGGCGCTGCTTCCGCTGCGGCCTTTGCCGCCTGTGCAACTGCGCGCCGTACACAACGCATCAGGACTGGCTTTGAGCTGGATCAGGCAAACCCGCATCGATGGCGACATCTGGGAGACCACCGATGTTCCATTGGGCGAGGCCTCCGAAAGCTACACGCTCGATATCATGAACGGCACGTCCGTCCTGCGCAACTACACTACATCCACCCCGCAACACCTCTACACAACTGCCGATCTTCTCGGCGACTTCGGCGCAATCCCGCCATCTATCACCTACCGTGTCGCGCAAGTCAGCGCGGCTTACGGCAACGGCACATTCGCCCAAAGGACCATCAATGTCTGATTCACCACACCTTGCACTGCCCTATCTCGCAGCGGCGCAAGCGCAAAAGCACGTTACCGTCAATGAAAGCCTGTCGCTGCTCGACGGCCTCATCCACCTCGCAGTCACTTCACGCGCAGCAGCGACGCCTCCGGCGACGCCAATTGATGGCGACCGCTATCTAATTGCCACGTCTCCGACAGCGGAATGGACCGGCCATGCCGGCCAGCTCGCACTGCGCATGGAAGGCGCATGGCGGTTCCTCGCGCCGCGCGAAGGATGGCGCATGTGGGTGGCGGATGAAAACGCCCTCCTCATTTACGACGGCGCAGCATGGATTACATCTGGCGGCGGGGGAGGCGGTGGCGCAAGCTGGGGCACAATCGTGGGAACACTGTCTGCGCAGGCTGATCTGCAATCGGCCCTCAATGCCAAGGCCGCAACCTCGCACACGCACCCATCGTCGCAGATCACGGATTTTCAGGACTTGCCGATGCTCGGCATCAATGCAACCGCCGACGCCACAAACAAATTGTCAGTCAGCACCAGTGCCGCGCTGTTCAACAATGCCGGTGCCGGAATGCAGATCAAGCTCAACAAGAATGCGGCATCCGACACGGCGAGCTTTCTATTCCAGACCGGATTTTCCGGACGCGCAGAAATTGGTACCACAGGTGACAACAATCTGCATGTGAAAGTGAGTGCCGATGGAACAAGTTATCTGGAGTCCCTTCTGATCAACAGCAGCAATGGTCTTGCAACCATGAAGTCCGGATTCGCGATAGAACCCGCAGCAACCGAACCTGCAACACCCGTCGATGGTCAGGTTTGGTATAGCTCGACAACCGGAAAATTCCGCGCCCGCCAGAATGGTGCTTCTGTTGACGTGATAAGCGCTGGCAGCGCTGCAACCTGGGGCACCATCACTGGCACCCTTTCGACGCAGACAGACTTGCAATCCGCACTCAATGCGAAACTGGACGACACGCAGGCCTCCGTGTTTGGTTTGAGCCTGCTCGATGATGCAGATGCAGCCACCGCCCGCGCAACATTGGGGCTCGGCAGTGCTGCGACCCTTGCAAGTTCGGCATTTGCCAGCGCAGCTCATGGCCATGCCTTGGCAAATGTCACCGACGTGACAATGACAGCGGCAAACCTGAATGCACTGGATGATGGAGTAAACACCGCACTGCATTTCCACGATAGTGATCGTGCCCGCGCCAATCACACGGGGACACAAACAGCTGCAACAATATCGGATTTCGCGGCCTCTGCAGATGCGCGCATTGCTGCAGCGCCGATCAATGCCTTGTCCGACGTCATCATCACCGCTCCGACGACAGGGCAGGTGATCAAGTTTGATGGAACGAATTGGGTGAACGACGCTGACGCAACCGCCGCAGGAGGTGGCGGGCAATCAGCAATTCTGTTCCAGGAAGAGGGTTCTGCACTTGGCGCTGGTGGAAGCGTTGATACAATCAATTTCAAGGGCAGCGGCATTCTTGCCAGCCGGACCGGCAACACCCTGACAGTTGATGCAAAGAAGTACTATCGCGAAGCCGTTGTTCGGCCGGCGCCAAACTCCGCCACGGTAACTACAGTTGGCTGTGTTGTCGCGGCGAACGGCACGGCAACATCAGCCGTTCCGGGCAGCCCTGAGCATAGCAGCACAGCAGGGCAAGGTTGAATACCTGGTTACGACGGCGTCAGCGACTGCTGTTGCAGGATTCCGTCTGAGTGCACTCGCAGTTTTCCGAGGCAATGGTCCTGGGCTAGGCGGGTTTCGATTGCGCTGCCGCTGGGGCAATGCGACCGGCGCTGCAACCGCGACGAACCGCGCCTTTTGCGGCCTGTCAAACAGTACCGCAGCTCCCACAGATGTTGAGCCGTCTTCGCTCTTCAACACGATCGGCATGGGCTGGGATGCAACAGACGCCAACGTCCAAGTCATGACCAACGATTCAACCGGTGTTGCAACCAAGGTAGATCTGGGTGCTGCTTTTCCGGTCCCGAACACCGACCGCTCTGCGGTTTACGACATTGAACTCGTCTGCGCGCCCAACGACTCGAAGATCGACTATCACATTTTGAATGTTGTGACAGGCGCTGTCGCACAAGGGTCTCTGGCAACCGATCTCCCTTCCGCAACCACGATGTTGGGCCCGCGAGGCTGGATCAGTGTCGGGGGAACATCAAGCGTCGTTGGCTTTGGCTTGATGTCGCTCACACTTGAATCTGACTACTGAATGGATAGTGAAACATGAACACAATTGAACGCGAGGTCGGAAACCTCGAGGCGCGCATGGAAACAGTTGAAAACGAAATCCGGGCCTTGCGCCAGGACGTGCGCGAGATCCGCGATGCGCTAGTTGGCGTGAAAGGCGGTTGGAGGATGCTGATGCTGGCCATAACCTTGGCCACGGCATGTGGCGCTTTCGCCGGAAAATACCTGCCTCTTCTGGTCGGAGGAAAGTCATGACAAACAGGGTGCAGATAACGACGCAAGGTTATGACTTGATTCGTGAATTCGAAGGCCTGCGGACCCACGCCTACCGCGATGCCGTAGGCGTTTGGACGATCGGCTATGGGCATACATCTGCGGCAGGTGCGCCTGAAGTGAAATGCGGAATGGTTATCACCAGAAATGAAGCAAATGAAATTCTTCGAACTGATGTCGAGACCTTCGCCGAAGGTGTTCGCAATCATGTGAAAGTGAATCTGAGCAGCGCTCAATTCTCTGCGCTCGTATCATTCGCCTACAATGTTGGTTTGGGAAGCTTCGCCCGTTCCAGTGTGTTGAAAGCAGTGAATGCGCATGACTTCGATGCGATACCCCGCCGTCTTGCACTGTGGAACAAGGCAGGCGGCAGAACGCTCCCCGGTCTCATTCGCAGGCGCGCCGCAGAAGCTGCACTTTTTGCAAGTGAAGGCGGGATGGCGCGTCCTGAATGCACCGAACCGAAACCCGCGATCAAGAGCCGGACAATCATGTCTGCCTTGCTGGTCGTTCTCGCAGCAACAGCAAACGCATTCGTGGTTGCAACCGAAACCATTATTCCCTGGTTGCTTCTCGCTCTCATCATTGCGGGCGCTGCAATCATCATTCAACAACGCATCCAGAAACTGAAAGAGGAGGGGCTCTGATGGCTCTGCCACTGGCATTGATATCGGGCGCTGTCTCATCACTCATGAGCGGCCCCATCAACAAGATTATTGAATCTTATGTGTCTGATCTTGAGCTTCGGCGAAAATTGCAGGCCGAACTCGAAACCAACATGATTTCACATCTGGGCAAAAGCCTGGAATTGCAACAGGCCATCGTGTTGGCCGAAGTCAAATCCGAACATTGGCTCACCCGTAGCTGGCGTCCCATCCTGATGATGACGCTGATGTTTTTCCTCATCCTTGTCGGACTCATCATTCCTATGGCCGACCTCGCCGCAGGCCGCACCATTCCCTTCAACCCGCGCTGGCAATCCCTGCCGGAAGGATTCTGGAATTTTCTCACGATTGGTGTCGGCGGCTATATTGGCGGGAGAAGCGTGGAAAAGGTCATGGGGCAGGTAGCACCACCGGCACGGCGCTTGTTCAAGAAATAGCTTGGTTGGAGGCGGGTGTTTCCGGTGGTAAAAGCCAAATTCGCCTGGCTCCGCCCAGCACCTTCAACGCAAGGGGGAATGATGATTGATGAGATTCCTGCCAATTTTCCGAGGGGCGGTACACCTCACTGGTGTTCGCAAGTGATCACGTAAGGTGTTGATTGAAAATGAAAGAATACCCATTCATCAGCCATTCAGCTTGCCCCGCCTATAGACCTACCCCGAGATTGGAGTGAGTGGACGTGCGCGCAAGATTTGCCTTGTTGATGATGGTGATGCTGGGGCTGGGAAACCAGGCCTTTGCTGGCGCGCGCGACACTGGCTACGTTGATGTCGAGCAGGTCGCAGACCAGTCATTCGACGCGACAGGCTATGACCAGCTCGCCCAGCAGGAACAGGACTCCGGCATACCCCCGTCCGAAGCCGCAGCCATCGCCCGTGATCAGGTGCCCGGTGCAAAGGTTGTCGGCGTCAAGCTCTTGTCCAATGGCTGGTATGCTGTCACTTTGCGCGCGAAAGGCAGTGTGACTCGCGTGATGGTGAACGCCCAGGACGGGTCAGTGCGCTGACGCACATCGCTGAAATTGAAGCATGCGGATTCTAGTTGTCGAAGACGAACCCAATCTCAACCGCCAGCTCGTGACGGCGCTGACTGATGCCGGCTATGTTGTCGACAAGGCCCTGGATGGCGAAGAGGGCCACTACCTTGGTGATACCAACCCTTACGATGCAGTGATCCTCGACCTCGGTCTTCCAGTGATGGATGGTGTCAGCATTCTCGAAAAATGGCGACGTTCTGGCCGCAAGATGCCGGTGCTCATCCTCACCGCGCGAGACCGCTGGAGCGACAAGGTGTCAGGCTTTGATGCTGGCGCTGATGACTACGTTACCAAGCCTTTCAACATGGAAGAAATTCTCGCGCGCATTCGCGCGCTCGTGCGCCGCGCCGCTGGCCAGGTGACCAGCGAGCTCACCTGCGGACCCGTGACGCTGGACACCAAGGGCGCGCGTGTGACAGTGAACGGGATGCCCATCAAGCTGACCTCGCTCGAATACAAGGTGCTTGAATATCTGATGATGCACATGGGCAAGGTCATTTCGCGCACCGAACTGGTCGAGCACCTTTATGATCAGGATTTCGACCGCGACTCCAACACGATTGAAGTCTTCGTTGGCAGGCTGCGCAAGAAGCTCGGCGTCGATGTGCTGCACACCATTCGCGGCATGGGCTATTGCATCCAAGAACCCGGAAAAGATGACGCGTAATTCACTCGCGTTTCGCCTTATTGCGTCATCGGCGGCAATCGCCATCGTGCTGTTGCTGGCAGCGGCCTTCATTCTCAACAGCCTCTTTCACCAGGCGCTGGAAAGAAACTTCGATGCCCGCCTGCGCGCCGTGATGGATGGCGTGATCGCCAATGTCGAACTGCAAAGCGACGGCACACCGGCGCTTTCTTCACCCTTGGCGGACGCGCGGTTTTCAATCCCGATGTCCGGCTGGTATTGGCAGGTCACAAGGCCCGGCGGCGACCAGACAGAAGTTCTCACATCTGAATCTTTGCTTGAACGCAAACTTGAACCGACCCCAGGTAATTTGTCAAAACGCGATGCCGATGGCGTTGCTTCATTTTACATGACCGACAGCGAAGGCAAGCAGCTCCGCGCCATCGAACAAAAATTCCAGCTCTTCGGCAGCAAGGAACAATATTCATTCGTCGTTGCCGGAAATTTTGACGAACTGAAGGCGGAAGTATCCGCTTTTCGCCGTTTGCTCTATCTCATGTTGACACTTCTGGGTCTCGGATTGCTCGCGGCAACCCTGTTCCAGGTACGCTTTGGCCTGCGGCCTATGCTGGAACTGCAACAGAAATTGAACGACATTCGCAGTGGCAAGGCGGAATATCTGGAAGGGGCATTTCCGGACGAGATGCAACCCGTCGCTGACGAGATGAATCTCGTCATCAAAACCGGATTTGAAATTCTCGAACGCGCCCGCACCCAGGTAGGCAATCTTGCCCATGCATTGAAGACACCGCTCAGTGTACTGACAAATGAAGCAGCGTCGGCACCGTCACCACTGGCGAACAAGGTTCTTGAACAGACTGAGGTGATGCGGGACCACGTCAACCTGTATCTCGACCGTGCCCGGCGCGCCGCTCAGGTGGGTGCACTTGGAGCCGCAACGGACGTGGCGCCGGTGATCGCCGGACTTGCGCGAACCTTGCAGCGCATTCACAAGGACAAGAACATCAGTATACGGACGAATGTTGCGGACGCTGCAAAATTCCGCGGCGAACGCCAGGACCTGGAGGAAATGATTGGCAACCTCATGGAAAATGCCAGCAAGTGGTGCAAGTCTGTGGTTGAGGTAAACGTCTCGCCAATCGAGCCACGCAACGGTCGGCCCTTCTTGCAGGTGGACGTCTCTGACGACGGTCCGGGCATTCCGCCGGAGAAGCGGCAACTCGCCATGCAGCGCGGCAAGCGCCTTGATGAAACCAAGCCCGGTTCGGGCCTTGGTCTGAATATCTGTCGGAAACAGCTGGAATGTATGGTGGCGACATCACCCTGGATGAATCGCCACATGGTGGGCTGCGCGTGCGGCTCGCGCTACCTTCTGTCGTAGACTAACGCAAAACGTGCAGTATTTGCCCGCGCAAGTAGATTGAACATTTCCGTTTCAAGTGAATGTGATGACAATCTGTGGCGGGCGCAACTCTTCCTTGATTTTCGAGCACCCTTCACACTAGCGTCACTGCAGACCGGGTGGCCCCAAATCCATTTTCGAACGCTATCATGGGTGTGGCAACACGCTCTTGGTGCGGCGTGTGGCGCGTATAACTGCCCCCGGTCGCGTGCCCACATGCTGGGGAGCGGGCTGCAAAGTCCGCTCCCAATCTGCCTCAAATGGCAGGTGCACCGCGTTCGCGATACGGCGTGCGATTGTAGTGCGAGCGGTAGCATTTTGAAAAATGTGACGGTGAGGAAAAGCCGCAGGCCAGCGCGACATTGATCACTGACATATCAGTTTGCAACAGGAGCGAACGCGCTTTTTTCAGCCGCAGTTCAAGATAATAGCGTTTCGGAGAGCGATCGAGATAACGCCGGAACAGGCGTTCGAGCTGCCGCGTGGAAAGTGCTGCCTGCTTTGCCAGTGTGCTTGGAGACAGAGGATCTTCCAGGTTGATTTCCATTTTCTCGATGATCGAAACCAGCTTGGGATGTCGTGCCCCGATGCGTGCTGGCAAAGACATGCGCTGGTTCTCGCTGTGGTGCCGGATCGGCGAATGCAGAATGGTCTCGGCAGTTGCCGAAGCCAGCTCCTGCCCATGCTGGCCCGCGATCATCGTCAGCATCATGTCAAGTGACGTCGTGCCGCCTGCACTTGTAAACCGGTTGTTGTCGATCTCGAACAATCCGCCTGTCGCATCAAGATCGGGAAATGCCTCCGAAAATCCCGGCAGGTTTTCCCAATGAATCGTGCATTTGTAACCGTCAAGCAATCCGGCTTCCGCCAGTATATGGGCACCTGTGCACACCGCGCCAATATCAACACCGCGCCGCGACACTTTTCGCAACCAGCTCAAAATCCGCTTGTCTGTATGGCGCTGCACATTCATGCCGGCACACACAATAATCATCGCGTCCTGCGGCACAGCGTCCACATCGCCATTGACGCCAGTCAACAATCCGTTCGATGCCGCAACCGACTTGCCATCAATCGAATAGATCGACCACTTGTAGAGTTCCTTTTCCGACAATCTGTTGGCAATGCGCAGCGGCTCAATGGCCGCCGTCACCGGCATCATTGTAAATTCCGGTAACAGAACGAGGGCCACATGTTGCGGCAGGGACTTGGGTGGATCGCCAAACATAGAATTCGCCTTCTGCAATTTGCGACACTATGCACCAAAAACGACACCATGTCCAACAGCGCCATTGTGCAGTGCAAAAACGACAGAATGCACAAGGTTTGGTCGTAAACAGGTTGCGTGTGTCGTAAACGTTCATGCTTCCGCAAGGCCTTCGCCACTAAAAAATAGTTCCATGACCTCTTCAATCGGCCCGTTTCTTCGCGAAGCATCAATCGAAATCACCGGCAAGCAGATCGACAAGATTCCGCTGCTGCAACAGCATCTGAAGCCCGGCACGAAAGTTTTTGTGGCCTTGATCGACGCTGGCCATCTCGATGCACAGATCGATGCTTGCGCGGCATTGCGCATTGCTGGTTTCGAACCGGTTCCGCATATTCCTGCACGCTTTGTAAAGGATGAGAACGATCTTGATCATCGCATGGCATTGCTGGTGTCGCGCGCCAAGGTGGATACCGCACTCGTATTGGGTGGTGGCGCGCCGGACCCCGTGGGCAAATTTCACTGCGCCATGCAACTCCTTGAAACCGGCGCTTTCCAGAAGCACGGCATCAAGCGTGTCGGTATTGCCGGTCATCCGGAAGGCAATCCGGATATCACCAAGGTGCATGGCGAAGCCATGTTGCTCCGTACACTGATTGAAAAGAATGCCTGGATCAATCAGTCGGGAATGCAGGGGTTTATCGCCACGCAGTTTCTCTTCAATGCCGAACCGGTCATTCACTGGGCCATTGAGTTGAAAGACAATGGCATCAACCTGCCCATTCATGTTGGCGTGCCAGGACCCGCGACAATCAAGACACTGATCCGTTATGCAGCTCTCTGCGGTGTTGGCAACTCGGCCCGTTTCATTCGCAAGCAGGCGCTCAACATCACCAAGCTTCTGACGGTCTCAGAGCCTACCGAATTTGTCGAGCAACTGGCCAAGGATCACCATGGTCATCCCGAGCACAATATCGCAGGCGCGCATCTTTATCCATTTGGCGGCTTTGAAAAGCTGTTTGAGTGGATCACACGTCAAACAGCTTGAACCATTCACTCCCGCGCACGTCGCACCACGAGCCACGCAAGGGGAATGGATGGCAACGCGGCAACGGCGGAAATCAGGAATACCTGCGACAGAATTTGACGGATATCGCCAGCACTTGTGGTGCCCGCGATACCCAGGAGATTTCCGGTCAGCCCGCTCAGCGAAGCGCCAAGCGCAAACCCACCCGATTGCGACGTTGGCAACAGGCTCGATGCCAGTGCCCGCTCATTTTCTGGTGCGGCTTGCATCAGCAACTCCGAAATGCTTCCCCAGTTGATACCAAACGCCGTGCCGATGCAGGCTTGCGCAACGATGATCAGCAGCAGCGACTGCGAAGAAATGCCAATGCTGGTGATGAACAATCCGCATGCGAGCAGAATGGGACCAACCCAGATCAGTTCCCGCCGCATGCGCGCCGAAACAAACGTGGCGATGAACAGTTGCGAAAAACTCCACCCCAGCGCCAAAACCGAATGGACGGCACCAGCAAACGCTGGTGAATAACCCCACGCATGTTGAATGCTGTAGGGCAGAAAGGCCGACACGGAAGATTCCGGAATGGCCATCAACACCACCACCCAAAGCCCAAGGCCAAATGGCAATGAAAAGGTGAACGCCTTGCGCGGGAACAGCCGGTCTTTGGACATGCGGTCCGCAAGGAACCCGCACACAATCAAGACCACCGCCCCAACATTCAACGGCAATGCCTGCATTGCCGGGAAATACTGACGAGAACATGACCAGCAGAAGTCCGGCCGCGATAAGGCCCAGCCGTAATCCGGGAAACCGGGTGGCACCAAGTGACGGAATTTCCTTCGGCACAACGCGCAAAACAAGAATAAGAAAAATCACTGCAAGCGGCAGGCTCGACATCAGCGCAATCCGCCAACTCAGATGCACCGTGAGGAAACCGGCAACAGCAGGCCCGCCAAACGCAGCCAGCACCCACATCACAGCCTCGACACCAAAGACTTTCGGCACCAGCCGCGCCGGAAACAGCACCGGGATCATCGCATATGACAATCCCTCGATCATGCCGGCGCCAGAACCTTGCAACCCGCGTCCCGCCAGGAGGATAGGCATGCTCGGCGCAAGCCCGGTCAGTATTGTTCCAGCAATGAAAACGAACGTAGCGGAGACAAAAACTGGGCGCGCGCCGAACCTTACCTTCGCAAGTCCCGCAGCCGCACCAGAGACAATTGCAAAAATCAGATAAAGGCTGGTCGCCCAGGTGATCGTCGCTACGCCATCGAGTTCATCCACGGCAGTAGGTAATGCAGTGGAATAAAGAATGTGTTGAACGCAAACAGCGCTACGCCAAGCGCCAGGGTGGCGAGGGGAAGGAAATGGGGAGCATGAAATACTTCGCCCCATCGGCTGCTTTCTGAAGGTGTTGCGGATGTCATGAGAGAAGGCGTACAACCTCAACCATGGTTGAGGTCAAGAAGAAAATGTCAAACGAGCTGACAGCGGGAGAATTGGCTCGCCGGAGCGGAGTTTCCGTAGCCGCAATCCACTTCTATGAGCGCAAGGGCCTGATTGCATCAAGCCGAACCGCAGGAAACCAGCGCCGCTTCGCCCGCGCAACCTTGCGCCGCGTCGCCCTGATTCAGGTAGCAAAGGATGTGGGGATGCCGCTGGCCGAATTGAAGACACTTTTCCGGGATCTTCCGGAAAAACGCACACCAAATCATCGCGACTGGCAGAAAATCGCTGCACGGTGGCAACAGGACATAACCCGCCGCATCCAGACAATGCAGGCTCTGCGCAAGAATCTGATGGGGTGCATTGGCTGCGGGTGTTTGTCCATGACCCGTTGCAAATTGTTGAACCAGGGAGATCGGCTCGCGCTGAAAGGCAAAGGTGCAGTGCGCGTCAAACCTTGACAAATTCGTATTCAAGAGGTACTCCATATACCTAAATAGGTAGAAGGTACCAAATGATGGCGTTAAGCATCAAGAATAAGGAGACTGAGGCGCTTGCACGCGATTTGGCCAGATTGACGAAAAAGCCGATTACCAAGGCAATTCATGATGTTCTGGCCCGGGAAGTCACTCGCGAAAAGAGCCTCCAGAACTCTGTTGCCAGATGTTGAAATTTGGCGAAGCGTCCAGGCCATACAAAAGAGGGCGGCCCAAAATCGCTTGTCTCATCAGGAAAATTCCGACAACTGGATGTATGACGAATTTGGTTTGCCCAAATGAGAGTCGTCATAAACTCATCGGCATTTATCGCAATCTTGCTTGGCGAAACGGAAGCACGGGAATTTACTTCGGTTATCACCAGGTCTGCGCAACGATGCATGTCGGCACCAACTTACCTGGAGTGCGTGATGATCGCCACTCGGGAATTGGGTGAAACCGGCGTCAACTCGGTTGATGAATTGATTGATCTTTTGCGAATTGAAATTGTGCCGTTCACAGCACAGGCCGCAAAATTGGCCCAAACTGCTTTTCTTCGTTTTGGAAAGGGGCGCGGCCATCCCGCCCAGCTGAATTTCGGCGATTGTATCTCTTATGCGGCCAGCAAATTTGAACTCATGCCGCTGTTGTTCAAGGGCACCGACTTCTCCCACACGGACGTCGAGTGTGCGGCGTGATTAACTGAAAACGCGGATCTCACTTCCCTTGCGCGCGGCCTTCTCCAGAAACGACCACGCATATTGCGCATAGGAGCGGAACACATAGACATCGAGGACATTGTCTTCCACGACGTGCAGAAGTGCCGCGATCTCGGCAAAGCGCATGCGCTTGACTGCCCCCGGCGCGAATGATCCATCGAACAGGTCAGTCGATGTGCCTTTCATCATGACCTCGCGGCAGCCTTCGCCTTCGAGCCGGATAACCGTGCGCATGTCGGAAACATTGACGGCGAGTGAATGAACGCCATGCAACGCAACCTGCAACTCCGCAGTCATGGCATCCGCTTTGGCACGTGGACAAAGAATGAGCCACTGGTCAATTGAAAGCCACAGGGCTTTGACTTCGCCCCAGGCAGCGGAGGTACGAGGCGCTTTCGGCAATTCAACTTCCAGCACTTTCTTGACTGCTGCCATGAATTTGCGATCACCCGCAAACCCGCGCACATCAATCATGCCGTGACTACTGATTTCACGCAGCGAAATGAATGTGTTTTGCGCGGCGGTATTTGCAAGCGGGGATTCAGCACGAAGCTCAAGCATTGATGCGCCCTCCGTCCTTGTCATAAAACACCGTATCAGTCACTTTGGCTTTCATTACCTTTCCGCCTTCCAGCGGGAATGACAGGGTCTGCCCCATCAGCGAGCGGCCGTTTTCGATGAGCGCCATGGCTATCGACCGGCCCAATGTTGGCGACATGTAACTGGATGTAACCTGGCCGATCATCTCCATTGGCGGCTTGTCCTTTACCATTCGGACCGCATAGGCACCATCCGGCAAAACATCAGCAGGGTTCTCTGTCAGAAGCCCAACCAGCTGCTTGCGGTCAGCTTTCTTCAGATGGCTCTGCTCCAGTGAGCGCTTGCCGATGAAATCAACTTTCTTCTTCGACACCATGCCGTCCATGCCGACGTCGATTGGCGTGGTCGTGCCGTCGGTTTCATCACCGATGACAATATAGCCTTTTTCAGCACGCAATACGTGAAGTGCTTCTGTGCCGTAAACCGTGATGTTGAATTCGGCACCTACATCCATGATCGCGTCCCACAAGCCGCGACCAAGGTTTGCTGGCACGGCAACTTCGTAAGACAATTCGCCCGAGAAACTGATGCGATAAACGCGAACAGGGTAGGGACCAAGCTTGCCGGTCTTGAACGACATGTGCGGAAATGCTTCGTTCGACACATCAAAGTCAGGTTCAATCTTCGCCAGCACATCACGCGCCTTTGGCCCGGCGATGGCAAACTGCGCCCACTGCTCGGTCACAGGCGTTACAAACACCTTGTAATGGGTCCATTCCGTTTGCAGCCATTCTTCCAGCCAGGCGGCAATGCGGTCTGCCCCGCCTGATGTCGTGTGCATGAGGAAGTGATCGTCTGCGAGCCGCACCGTGACACCATCATCGGTAAGGAACCCCAGCTCATTCATCATCAGGCCATAGCGGCAGCGTCCGGTCTTCAGTGTACTGAATGTATTTGTGTACATGCGGTCAAGAAACTCCGCCGCATCCGGTCCCTTGATTTCAATCTTGCCCAGCGTCGATGCATCAAGAATGCCGACACTGTTGCGTACCGCGAGAATCTCGCGCGTGATCGCAGCGTGCTTGTCTTCACTTGAACCGGGATAGGTGTAGGCGCGCCGCCACTGGCCAACCGGTTCAAACACGGCACCCCTGTTTGCATGCCAACTGAAAATCGGCGTGCGCCGCACCGGCAGGAACAGGTCATTGGTAAGAGCCCCCGCAATTGATCCGAAGGAATATGGCGTGTAAGGCGGGCGGAATGTTGTGATGCCGACTTCTGGAATCGACTTGCCCGTCGCATCAGCCAAAACACCAAGCCCATTGATGTTTGAGGTCTTGCCCTGGTCTGTTGCCATGCCGAAAGTTGTGTAGCGCTTGGTGTGTTCGACACTTTCATAACCTTCGCGCTGCGCCAGTTCGAGGTCAGCCGCCGTTACGTCATTCTGGAAATCGATGAAGTGCTTGTTGCCTTCATTGTATTTGCCGGTCGCCGGTGCAAACCAGATGGGTTGCATCGCACCGCGCTTTGGCTCTTTCACCACAGCGCTCTTGAGCTTTGCAATTTTTGCTTTCGGATTGCTGCTCTTCGCCGCTGCCTCGCCAGCAGCCTGCGCTTCGGCAAGAGTTTCGCCAACGCTCATTGTCCCATTGCAAGCGCCAACAGCAGTGATTGCATCAATATGCGTGTTGGGCCGGTAGCTCGCCAGCGTGTCATCAAATTTGATCTTGCCTCCATTATGCGCCCACAGGTGCAACACCGGATTCCACCCACCCGACATCGCGATGAAATCACACTCGATCCGCGTTTCATTCACCACGCGGCCAGACCCCTTGCGATAAGGCGCAACCTTGATGGCACTCACGCCGAGCTTTCCTTCGGTGGCGCAAATCGCTTGACCCTTCATCACCTCGATGCCGTCAGCAAACGCGCGCTGCGGAAGTTCGCCATCGAGCGTCTCGCGCACGTCAATCACGCGCACGCCAACGCCGGCTTTCTTCAGCGCAAACGCCGTGAGATAGGCGTCGTCATTGTTGGTGAACACCACGCCGTGGTTGCCAGGCGCAACAGCATGGCGCCCGATCATGGCGCGCACCGCGGAAGCCAGCATGATGTTGGGCCTGTCATTGTTTGCAAATGCAATCGGCCGCTCCAAGGCACCGGTTGCGAGAATCACCTGCCCAGCCCGGATCTTCCACAGGCGGTGGCGCGGTGCGCCTTGGCGGAGCAAGTCGGGATCGTGATCAGCAACGCGCTCCGCCGCCATCAGGTAGTTATGGTGATAATGCCCAACCACCGTGGAGCGCGTGAGAATGTGCACATTGGGCATGGCCGACAGCCGCGCAGCGATGGCAGGCGTCGCATCAGAAATGCAGTATTCGCCAATCATGCCGGCGGTCAGGTCGTCTATTCCGCCCAGCACCGGGTTTTCATCGCACAGCAGAACTTTCGCACCAGCCGAAGCTGCAGCTTCCGCTGCTGTGAGGCCAGCAAGTCCGCCACCAACCACGACAACATCAGCATGGATATGCATGTGTTCGTAAGTATCGGGGTCACGTTCTGTCGCGGCCTTGCCAAGCCCCGCTGCCCGTCGGATGAAGGGCTCGTAGACATGCTTCCAGAAGCTCTTCGGCCACATGAAGGTCTTGTAGTAAAACCCGCCGGGGAAAAACCGCGACAGCGAATTATTGATTGCACCAATGTCAAAATTAAGCGACGGCCAGCGGTTCTGCGAAACCGCAGTCAGCCCGTCATGAAGTTCAATCTGCGTGGCGCGCAAGTTTGGCTCATGCCGCGCACCCGTGCCAACGCCAATGAGCGCGTTCATCTCCTCTGAACCAAGCCCCACGACACCGCGTGGCCTGTGATACTTGAACGAACGGCCAAACACTTTTTGGCCATTTGCCAGGGCAGCAGAGGCCAGCGTATCACCGGCAAACCCGCGCATCTCCTTGCCATCGAAAGTGAAGGAAACAGCTTTGCTGCGGTCGATGCGGCTTCCGCCTTCGGGAAGTCGATATGGGGAGCTCATTTCTTCTTCGCTCTCATCTTGAAGTAATCAGCCCACGGACCTTTGGCCTGTGCCTGCAATTCGGCTGGTGGCAGTTCGGTGACGCCATAAAACGCCTTGAACTCCATCGTCACAGTGTCGCGCGCCGCATGAAACCACTTGCCGCAGCCCCGGTCACATCGGATGCGCTCAAAATGCAAACCCTTTGGATTATGCCGCACGAAAAGATAGTCCCTCTGCTGGTCATCGGAAATATTTGCCGGATCAGACGTCGCGGGCCGTGCGATATGCGCCTGCCCACCCCAGTGAAAATCCGTTTCATCTCCCTTTGCGCCACAAACAGGGCAGGTGACAACAAGCATCCAAACTTCTCCTAATGCGCCACCGCTGCTGCAACACTTTCGTCGATCAGTCGGCCTTCATGGAAGCGATTGAGCGAAAATGGTTCTGCGATAGGATGCGGCCGGTCATTGGCAATCGTATCAGCAAATACAAAGCCCGAACCCGGAATGGCCTTGAACCCGCCAGTGCCCCAGCCGCAATTCACATATAGCCCTTCTATATCCGTCTTCGACAAGATCGGCGAGCGATCACCTGTCATGTCAACAATGCCACCCCACTGCCGCAACATGCGCAGGCGCGATATGATCGGGAACGTCTCGATCAGTGCCGTCACTGTATGTTCCAGCGCCGGAAACGACCCGCGCTGCGAATAATTGTTGTACGGATCAGTGCCGCCACCAATCACAAGCTCACCCTTGTCGGATTGTGAAATATAACCATGCACGGTATTTGCCATCACCACGCAATCAATCACGGGCTTGATCGGCTCCGAAACCAGCGCCTGCAAACACTGCGATTCAATCGGCATGCTGAATGCCCGCCATATCCATGATCGTTGACACGTGGCCCGGCAGTGACCACACCAATCTTCTTCGTCTTGATCACACCTTTGCGACGTTTGCAATCCCGTGACCTTGCCGCCATCACGCAGGATGCCGGTGACTTCGCAATTCTGGATAATGTCGACACCCATCTGGTCGGCACCGCGCGCATAGCCCCAGGCAACGGCGTCATGCCGACCGGTACCACCACGCGGCTGGTAATAGGCGCCTAGAATGGGATAGCGGCAATTCGGATCATCATTGATAATCGGGACAATCTCTTTCACTTCGGCAGGCGAAATCATCCGGCAATCAAGCCCCGCCAGTCGGTTGGCATGGGCTGTACGCTGAAATGCCCGCAACTCATGCTGCGTCTGGCACAACATCATCACGCCACGCGGGCTGAACATCATGTTGTAGTTCAATTCCTGGCTCAGCCCTTCATAAAGCGACCGCGCCAGTTCATAAATCGCAATTGATGGATCCTGCAGATAGTTGGATCGGATGATTGTTGTATTGCGGCCTGTATTGCCGCCGCCGAGCCAGCCTTTTTCAACAACGGCAATATTTGTCATTTTGTGGTTCTTGGCGAGGTAATAGGCCGTCGCCAGCCCGTGCCCGCCAGCCCCGACAATCACCGCATCATATGCGGCCTTGGGCGTTGGCGAGCGCCATGCGTGCTCCCAATCCTTGTGGTAGTTCATCGCGTTGCGCGCGAGCGAAAATATGGAATAACGCGGCTGCATCAGGTGTATCCAAGCTGTGCCGTCTTGTAACAAACCCGTTTCTGAACCGCCACCTAATTCCGACGCGGCACAAGGACCATGCGACAATCCGGCATGCCGTACTGCCCAACTTCCGCTATAGCTTGTAGCCAATGGAATGGCATTAGGACGCAATGTCAATTTACGTCATGTTTGCTCTGGTTCTCGTAACGGTCACCATGCTGCTTGTGTGGCGGTCAAGCCGTGTTCGGCTTGTAGGCAATGCGCTGCAGGCCCCGGCAATTTACCGCGACCAGCTGGTCGAGCTGGAGCAGGACGTCGCCAACGGCAAGATTCAGCCGGACGAAGCCCGCAACATCCGCGCGGAAGTCGCGCGCCGCCTGTTGGCCGAAGAAGACAAGACTCCAGCAGCGACCGTAACAAGACATAATGCTTTGCCAGCGATCCTTCTCGCACTTTTTGTGCCAGCATTGGCAATTCCGGTCTATCTCCAGAATGGTCACCCCGCACTTCCCGACAATCCACTGTCCGCCAGGTTGGAAAGTGCTGTTGCCAACAACGATCTCGCTGCGATGGTCATGCAGGTCGAAAAACGTCTGGCACAATTACCGGAGGACGCGCGCGGCTGGGCCATCCTCGCCCCGGTCTATTTCCAGATAGGGCGTTTTGGCGATGCCGCAGATGCCTATGGAAACTTGTTGCGTCTCGAAACCCCGACAGCAGATCGATATGCCGATCTCGGTGAGGCCCTGGTTTTTTCAACCGAAGGCGTGGTCAACGCGGACGCTGCAAAAGCCTTCACGTCAGCCTTGTCGCTTGACCCGTCACATCCCAAGGCAAATTTCTATCAGGCCATCGCATTGAAACAGGAAGGCCGCATAGAAGATGCGCGGTCACTGCTGCAATCCATGTTGGCCAAAGCGCCGCAAGGCGCAAGCTGGCGCACCGCTGTCGAGCAGCAGATATCTTCGCTCGCCAAGGCCCCCGCATTATCGGCCGAACAGATGAAACAAGGTGAGTCCATGTCATCGAACGACCGGACCGCAATGATCACCGGCATGGTTGATGGCCTCGATCAAAAACTCGCCGCAAATGGTGATGATATTGAAGGCTGGCTGAAATTGATCCGCGCACGGACGGTTTTGGGTGACACAGAAAAGGCGACACAGGCCCTCGCAAAGGCCGCTGCACAGTTCAAGGGAAAGCCAAAAGAACTGTCTGCAATCAATATCTTGGCAAAGGAACTGAAACTGCAATGACAAGAAAACAAACCCGGACTACAATCATTCTTGCAAGTCTCGCCGTGCTTGCCGTTGCGGGCGGCCTCATCCTTTACGCCATTCGCGATACGATTGTCTTCTTCTATACCCCGAGTGAAATTGCCGAAAAGGGCGTCAAGCCCGGAACCCGCATTCGCCTCGGTGGCATGGTGGAAAATGGCAGCTGGAAAAAAACCGAAGGGGCGATCAATCTGTTCGTCGTTACCGATACAATCAAGGCCATGCAGGTCAGTTACAAGGGCGTGGTGCCGGACCTGTTTCGCGAGGGCCAGGGCGTCGTCGCCGAAGGTGTTTTGGACCAGTCAGGCGGGTTCACAGCCGACACGGTCTTGGCCAAGCACGATGAAAATTACATGCCAAAAGAAGTTGCCGACAGCCTGCGGGCCAAGGGCGTGAAACTGGGGACATCGGCAAAATGATCTCGGCCCGCATCCGGCGCTCACGCATCACTCTTCGAAGCTCCACCCTTCTCCCTTCAGGGAGAAGGTGCCCCGAAGGGGCGGATGAGGGCGGGGTGCTCGCATCATGATCATCGAACTCGGACACTTCGCACTCGTCCTCGCTTTGGCTGTGGCCGTCTATCAGACCGCCGCCCCGCTTTACGGCGCATGGCGCGGTGACGCGCGGCTGATGGCGGCAGGTTCATTTGCCTCCGTCATGCAACTCACGCTGATAGGGTTTGCATTCTGGGCTCTCATGCATGCCTACATCACATCAGATTTCTCGGTTCAGAACGTCGCCGAAAACTCGCATTCTGCAAAGCCCCTGATTTACAAGATCTCGGGCGTATGGGGAAACCATGAAGGATCAATGCTGCTCTGGGTGTTGATCCTCGCCATTTTCGGTTCCACCGTGGCGCTTTTCGGCAATAATCTGCCGCCAACATTCAAGGCCCGCGCCATCGCCGTACAAGGCTCGATTGGTGCGGCCTTCTTGCTGTTCATCATCTTTTCGTCAAACCCGTTTCTGCGCCTGGCCAATGCACCCATCGAAGGCAACGGCCTGAATCCGATACTTCAAGACCCCGCACTCGCCTTTCATCCGCCATTTCTTTATTCCGGTTATGTCGGCCTCTCCATGGCGTTTTCATTTGCTGTCGCAGCATTGATTGAAGGTCGCGTCGACCCCGCCTGGGCCCGCTGGGTGCGCCCCTGGACACTTGCATCCTGGGCCTTTCTGACCATCGGCATCGCCATGGGCTCATGGTGGGCCTATTACGAACTGGGTTGGGGTGGCTGGTGGTTCTGGGACCCTGTCGAAAACGCCAGCTTCATGCCCTGGCTCGTTGCCACAGCTTTGCTGCATTCGGCCATCGTCGTTGAAAAGCGCAATGCGTTGAAAGTTTGGACGATTCTTCTGTCCATCATGGCTTTTTCGCTGTCATTGTTGGGCACTTTCCTCGTGCGTTCCGGCGTGCTCACCTCGGTCCATGCCTTCGCAGTCGACCCGGAGCGCGGATTTTACATTCTGATGATCCTCGCATTTTTCATCGGCGGCAGCCTGGCACTCTTCGCCTGGCGCGCCCCGCAGTTGAAAACCGGCGGACTTTTTGCGCCTGTCAGCCGGGAAGGCACGCTGGTTCTTAACAACCTGTTCCTCTGCGTCGCCTGCGCTGCAGTGCTGATCGGGACGCTTTATCCTTTGGTGCTCGAAACGGTCACCGGTGAAAAAATATCGGTCGGCCCTCCATTTTTCAATTTAACCTTCGGCCCGATCATCCTGGCGCTCCTTGTTTTCGTGCCGTTGGGGCCAATGCTCGCCTGGAAACGCGGTGATCTTTATGGAGCGATGCAACGTCTCACTTTTGCCGCAGCCGCCAGCATTGCCTGTGCACTTTTCGTACTCGTTCTCACGCGCCGCGGCCCATGGCTTGCACCGCTTGGCTTTGCGCTTGGTTTCTGGCTGCTTTTTGGAAGCCTGTGGGAACTCGCAGACCGGATCGCCCTCGGTCGTATGGCTTTCAGCGTATCTTTCGCGCGCCTCGCAGGATTGCCGCGCTCGGCAATCGGCGGAACCCTCGCCCATGCCGGCCTTGGCGTTGCCATACTCGGAATCATCACCATTTCGTTGTGGAAAGTGGAGCACATTGTTTCGCTCAAACCAGGTGAATCAACGGAGGTTGCCACCTACACAATTACCTTCCTCGGCGAAACGCCGTTGACCGGACCAAACTACACGGGCCGCTCGGGCCAGTTCCGCATTACGCAAGGCAAAACCGAAATCGCAACCGTGTCATCTGAAAAGCGCGAATTCAAACCGTCGGGAATGCCAACCACCGAAGTCGGCTTGCATCAAACCTTGTTGGGCGATGTCTATGTCGTCATGGGAGACGCAGGCGAAAACGGATCGCGTGTCGTGCGCGCCTATTTCAATCCCATGGTCTCCTGCATCTGGCTCGGAGCCGCCATCATGTTCGCAGGTGGCCTCCTGTCCCTCAGTGACCGTCGCTTCCGCATCGGTGTGGCGAAAAAGGCGAGGGGCGTGGTGACGCAATGAATGGAGGTGTCTTTCCTCTCCCGCGTGCGGGAGAGGTGCCGAAGCAAAGCGACGCTGAAGAGGGTATGATACGAGCCCTATCCGTCATCGCGCATGCCGCGCTTGATACCTCTCCCGCACGCGGTGGACGAATGTGGCGAGGGGTAATGTTTGCGCTCGTTCTTCTCCTCTCCCCGCCAGCCCAAGCCGTCCAGCCCGACGAGATCCTGAAAGACCAGACCCTTGAAACCCGTGCCCGCGATCTATCGCAGCATTTGCGTTGCCTCGTCTGCCAGAACCAGTCGATTGATGAATCAGACGCCCCCCTGGCGCGCGACTTGCGCATCCTCATCCGCGAACAGCTGACCATCGGCAAATCTGATACCGAAGTGACTGAGTTCGTTGTCTCGCGTTATGGCGACTATGTCCTCCTCAAGCCACCATTTCGCACATCCACCTTGCTCTTGTGGTTTACGCCCTTTGCGCTTCTCCTCGCCGGGGCAGGATACCTTTGGACACGCCGCCCGACAAATGTTCAGGAACCACCGCCCTTGAGCAGCGAAGATGAGCAGAAACTCGCCGATATTCTGGCCGGGAACAAATAGGTCTTTCACGAAACCGTGACTGCCTCCGCCGCCGCACTGCCAATCTTGTGCAATGATAAAGACAAAATCCTGACTTAAACATTACAGAGATTTCATTCACCTGACACCATGCAGTAACCCGCACCAGTTCATATATAGCCACATCACCCATTCCGAAGGAGCAATACATGCCCGCGTTTTTCAACCTGACCCGTAACACCGCCCGGTCCTTGGCTGTCGCCGCTTTGCTGTCAACCACGGCTGTGGTCGGCACTTTGACACTGGTTCCGTCGCCTGATGTTCAGGCTGGCACCGCCCAGCCACTCGATCCATCGCTCGGTTTTTCCCAGCTCGTGGATCAAGTCATGCCATCTGTGGTCAGCGTGACCGTCAAAATCCAGCAAGTCGCTGCGGATGAAACTTCGAATGAAAATGGCATGCCGAACCTCGATCAGCTGCCGCCCCAGTTCCGCGATTTCTTTGAGAAAATGCCGCAGTTCCGCAATCAGCAGCCTGGCCGCCAGCGGCCCAGCATGGCGCAAGGTTCCGGCTTTGTCGTGTCGGCGGATGGTTATGTCATCACCAACAACCACGTGGTGGACAAGGCCTCAGAAGTATCAGTCCAGTTCAATGAGGGCGAAGAATATACGGCCACGGTCATTGGCGTTGATCCAAAGACCGACCTGGCCCTGCTGAAAATCAAGGCGGACAAGACCTTCCCGTTCGTGTCCCTTTCGCCCGAAGAGGCCAAGGTCGGTGACTGGGTCATGGCCGTGGGCAACCCCTTCGGCCTTGGTGGCACCGTCACCTCAGGCATTATCTCGGCCCGCGGTCGCGACATCGGCAACGGCCCCTATGACGATTTCCTGCAGATTGACGCTTCGATCAACCACGGCAATTCAGGCGGCCCGGCCTTCAACCTGAAGGGCGATGTTGTTGGTGTGAACACGGCGATCTATTCACCCTCGGGCGGTTCGGTGGGCATTGGCTTCGCCATTCCTGCTTCAACCGTAAAGGACGTTGTTGACAGCCTGAAAGCCAATGGCTCGGTCACGCGGGGCTGGCTTGGCGTTCGCATCCAGCCAGTGACCGATGAGCTTGCCGAAGGTCTCGGCATGGCAAAGAAGCAAGGTGCCATTGTCACCGAAGTCACCGAAGGTTCGCCCGCCCTTGCAGGTGGCGTGAAGCAGGGTGACACAATCCTGAAAGTGGACGGCACCGACATCCAGGACGCCCGCGACCTCTCGCGTAAGGTGGCAAAAGTTCCACCAGGAAAGGCAGTCGATATTGCGATTATCCGCGACGGCAAGCCCGAAACTGTCACCGTGACCCTCGGCAAGATGCCAGATGACCTTTCAAAGGTAGCCTCCGCCACGCCAACCAAGCCTGAAGCGGGAAAAATGGACTCGCTCGGCCTCAAGGTGGAACCAGCCGAAGATGGAGCAGGTGTAAAGGTTGTGGAAGTTCAACCCAACTCGCCAGCTGCCGAACGCGGTATCAGCGTCGGTGATGTCATCCTTGAAGTTGCTGGAACCGAAGTGAATTCGCCTGATGATGTGGCAACCGCGTTGAAAGCGGACGCAAACAAGCGGGTCCTCATTTTGGTCAAGCAGGGTGACAATCAAAGATTTGTTGCACTCCCGAAAAAGGCGGGTTGAAAACCGGAAATACCATAACCAACTATACCTCATTGGGTGCCAGCTTCCCCCGCTCACAGGCACCCATAAGGCGCGGAGGCCCGTTGATCCCCGACGTTCCCCAAAAGACGCAAGTCTCCGCGCCACCCCCTTTTCAGGAAACCCCAACCATGCCACATGCAGCACAAGCAATGTCAACCGGAAACCACATGCGCATATTGGTCGTGGAAGATGATAAAGATGCAGCTCTTTGGCTCGCCAACGGTCTGCGCGAAAGCGGTCACGTGGTCGATGTCGCCAATGATGGCGAGCAGGGCCTGGGCCTTGCACTTGCCAATCCCCATGACGTGCTGATCGTTGACCGCATGCTGCCAAAGCTCGACGGCCTGTCAATGATCCGCAACATCCGCACCGAAGGCAACGCTACGCCTGTTCTCATTCTCAGCGCGCTGAGCGATGTCGACGAGCGCGTTCGCGGACTTCGCGCAGGCGGTGACGACTATCTGTCAAAACCCTACGCCTTCGCCGAACTTCTCGCCCGGGTAGAAGGCCTGCGCCGTCGCACCTCATCCGAAGTGAGCGACACCAAATTGCGCGCTGCCGATCTCGAGATTGACCTCCTGACCCGTGTCGTCAGCCGCGCGGGCAAACCCATCCTCATTCAGCCCCGTGAATTCAAGCTGCTCGAATATCTGGTCCGCAATGCAGGGCATATTGTCACCCGCACCATGTTGCTGGAGAATGTCTGGGACTACCATTTTGATCCGCAAACCAACGTCATTGACGTGCACATATCCAGGCTTCGCTCCAAGATCGACAAGGGTTTCGATCAGCCTCTGCTGCAGACAGTGCGCGGCGCAGGCTATATGATCCGTGCTGATTAATCCCAAGCTCTTCAGAACCTCGACCTTTCGCCTGGCCGCCGTCTATCTGGCGGTCTTCGCGCTTTCTGTCGCAGCCATCCTCGCTTACCTTTACTGGTCAACCGTCCGGCTGATTGAAAGTCAGACCGATGAAACCATTCGCGCCGAAGTGCTGGGCCTTGCCGATCAGTATCGCATCCTCGGCCTGAAAGGCGTGGCCGATGTGGTCCGTCGTCGCAGCAATAGCGACACCGATACGCTCTATGTTCTCGTCGATCCCCGGGGCAACTACATTGCCGGCAACATGAAAGGCTTGCCGCCTGACATGGAGGACAAACCCGGCTGGACCGATTTCCCCATCACCCGCATTCGCAATGGTGCAGTCGTGAACCATACAGCCCGTGGATTTCACTCCGATCTGGAAGGCGACTACGAAGTCCTCGTCGGTCGCGATGTTCAGGAGCTTCGCCAGTTTTCCGATCTCATCCGTCGCACACTTTTCGGCTCGCTTGGCCTGGCAATGTTGTTGGGACTGGGCGGCGGCCTCCTCACCAGCCGCAACTTCCTCCGCCGCGTCGATGCCATCACCGGCACCTCGCGCAACATCATGGCAGGGGATCTTACCCAGCGCATGCCGGTCAAGGGTACCAATGATGAACTCGACCGTCTCTCGATTTCACTCAACCAGATGCTCGACCAGATCGAACGGCTGATGACTGGCATGAAGGAAGTGACCTCAAACGTCGCACATGATTTGAAAACTCCGCTCACCCGCATGCGCGCCCGCGTTGACGCCGCCTTGCGCTCCGACGACAAGGCGGATTATCGCGCCGCACTGGACCAGACCATTGAGGAAAGCGACAGCCTTTTGCGCACCTTCAACGCTCTCATGTCAATTGCCCGTGCCGAAAGTGGCAACGCCCGTGAAGGCCTGCACCCGATCAACCTCGCAACGACATTGAACGATGTGACAGAGCTTTACGAACCCATCATCGAAGACGCAGGCGGCTCCCTTGCCCAGAACATTGCACCGGACTTGCCCGTCAAGGGCGACCGTGAATTGCTGGCACAAGCCGTCAGCAATCTCATCGACAATGCCATTAAATATGGCACGGCCAGCGCCGCCGCGATTACGGTCTCGGCCGCCCAGAACCCCGATTCAATCGAAGTCATCGTCGCCGACAATGGCGCGGGCATCCCGGAAGCCGACCGCGAACGCGTCAAGGACCGCTTCGTGCGCCTCGACGCCAGCCGCTCCAAACCCGGCAACGGCCTCGGCCTCCCTTTGGTCGCCAGCATCATGCACCTCCACGGCGGCGCGCTGATACTGGAAGACAACGCACCGGGTTTGCGGGCAAAATTGGTGCTGCCAAAACGCGGCTGACGGACCCTCTCCGTCTCGCTTCGCACGCCACCTCTCCCGCAAGCGGGCGAAAAATGTCAGCTTCTTTCCTCTCCCGCCTGCGGGAGAGGTGTCACACGCGAAGCGCCGTGACGGAGAGGGCAAGTCCGTGAATCATGCTATATGCTCCTCCCATGTTTCCATTCTCGCCCTTCCTCTCCCGCCTCGCCACCGACCACGCAGACTGGATCGCCAACCACTCCCCTGACCAGGGATTGGCCGATCTCGTCGCCCAATGCGCCGCAGCAGCCAAAGCCGACGAACCAACAACAAGACACCTCCTCCGCGATGCCCGCAACAAGGCCGCACTCCTCATCGCCAAAGCGGAAATCGAAAACGCCTGGACCACTGAGCAATCCTGCTACGCGTTAACGCAGTTTGCCGATGCGGCAACCCGGGCCGCAACCTGTGCCGCTCTCTTGTCCTTCCACGAGCAGGGCCGACTTACACTTCCAGATCCTGCCAATCCGCAATGCAACTGCGGCTACGTCGTCCTCGCCATGGGCAAGCATGGTGCAGGCGAACTCAACTACTCGTCCGACATTGACCTCATCGTGCTTTACGATGCCGAAACAAAAATTGTTCCACCGGAAAAAGATACAGGCACAATTTTCGTCCGCCTCACCCAAAAAATCGTTAGCCTGCTGCAGGACATGACGGAGGATGGTTACGTTTTCCGCACTGACCTGCGCCTGCGCCCCGACCCGCGCGCCACGCAGGTCGCCATCGCCATCGAAGCGGCAGCAATCTATTATGAAAACCTCGGGCAAAACTGGGAACGCGCCGCCATGATCAAGGCCCGCGCGGTGGCCGGCGACATACCCCTCGGTGATGAATTTCTGGCGCGCTTGCAGTCATACATCTGGCGCAAGTACCTCGATTTTGCAGCCGTCGCCGACATTCAATCCCTCAAGCGCCAGATCCACGCCCATAAAGGGCACGGCGAGATCGCGGTCATGGGCCACAACCTGAAACTCGGTCGCGGTGGCATCAGGGAAATAGAACTCTTCGTGCAGACCCAGCAATTGATTGCCGGTGGCAGAAACCCCGCCTTGCGCGGTCGTCGCACTGTTGACATGTTGGCGGAGCTTGCAAGGGCAGGATGGATCAGCAAGGAAACCGCAACCGATCTCACACTAGCCTACTGGACACTGCGCAAGTTCGAACATCGCGTGCAGATGATCGAAGACCAGCAGGACCATTGCGTCCCAGCCCAGGAATCAGCCTTCGAAGGCTACGCGCAGTTTTGTGGCTATGCGTCCGGCGTTGAATTCAGCTTGGCCTTGCGCGCCACGCTCGAAACCGTTGTCAAACATTCTGAAAGCCTCTTCCGTCAGTCGGAAACATTGGGCGGTGAGGAGGGCAGTCTCGTCTTCACCGGCGGAGAAGATGATCCCGAGACTATCGCAACGCTCTCACAACTCGGCTTCAATTCAGCATCGGAAGTATCCGCCACCATCAGGGGCTGGCACTTCGGACGCTACAACGCCACGCGCAGCAAGAAGTCCCGCGAACTTCTGACTGAACTCATGCCCCAGCTTTTGAAGGCGCTTGCAAGCACTGGCGATGCGGATCACGCCTTCATCGCCTTCGATAAATTTCTCTCTGGCCTTCCTGCAGGCGTGCAACTCTTTTCGATGCTGAAGGCCAATCCGCAACTGCTTGATCTTCTCTGCCGTACCATGGGCACCGCGCCAAAACTTGCCCAGCAGCTTAGCCGCCAGCCGCGCACGCTGGAAGCCGTTCTGGATCGAAAGTTCTTTGGAATCCTGCCGACGCAACAGGAATTGCGTGAAGACCTTGCACCACTGCTTGAAGGCCGCAGCATCTTCGAAGACATCATAGACCAACTGCGCATATTCGTCCGTGAACAGATGTTTCGCGTTGGTGTGCGCATCTTGTCCGAAACCTTAACGGCCCAGGAAGCAGGACAAGCCTATGCCAATATTGCCGATATCGCCATTCAGGCGCTCCACCGTGCGGTGACAAGCGAAATCGAAAAATCCCACGGCACATTTGAAGGCGGCAGCAGCGCTATCGTCGCTCTTGGCAAATGGGGCGGTCACGAAATGACGGCCACATCAGATCTGGATTTGATGTTGATATATGCCATCGATCTGCCCTCGGGCTTGACCCGACAGGTGGCGGAGCTCAGCGACGCCGGAGAGGGCAAGTCAAGCTCTGGCCCCCGCCCCCTGAGTCCCGCGCAATATTACGCCAAGCTCACCCAGCGCCTCGTCACGGCAATCACTTCGCCGACGGCGGAAGGCGTGCTTTACGAAGCCGACATGCGCCTGAGACCATCCGGCAACAAAGGCCCGGTCGCCGTATCGCTCACCGCCTTCGAATCCTATCAGCGCGACGAAGCCTGGACCTGGGAGAAGATGGCCCTTACCCGGGCGCGCGTTGTTTCGGCATCACCGGACTTCGGAAACACAGTGAATGCAGCAATCAGGCGTGCCCTCTCCGTCTCGCCTGCGCTCGACACCTCCACCGCAAGCGGGGGAGGAAACAAGTCCAAAACTCTCTCTGACATCCGCGCCATGCGCGCGCTTATGCTCCAGGAACAGAAACCTGCGAACCGCTGGGACCTTAAACGCAAGCGCGGTGGCCTGGTCGAAATCGAATTCATCGTGCAGGCATTGATGTTGACGTCAGCCCCTAAACCTCTCCCTACAGGGAGAGGAGAGCCTGCGCAGGAGGCAGGTGAGGGAAGTCACATCTTCCAAACCAACACCGTCAGCGCTATTGCGGCGCTCCAATCCGCTGGTCAACTCTCCGCCCAAGACGCCGCAACCCTGCTGCAAGCCTGGACGCTCTATACCCGTCTCACCCAGATCCTCCGCCTCGCCATTGATGGCGATGCCACCCCCGAAACCGCACCAAAAGGACTGAGCCAGCTTCTGCTCAACGCCACATCAATGCCCGACACCAAAACCGCCGAGGCCATGCTGGATGAAACTGCTGCAGCCATCACCAACTTCTTTGACAGGATCATCGGCAGACCGGAAAATTGATTCTATCGTCTGTCCCCGCCGCCTGCTTGGCTGACAGCCTCGATTGCTGTTAACAGCGGCATGGCTTCAATTCCGCCACGCATTGGAAATTGGGAATCACCACGATGGACAAGGATACGTCGCTCCGCCGAGACATCATCGGCAGCAACATGGAACCCGCGCTCAATAGTTGGTGCGCTGCTCAATTTGATTTCAATTGCCCACCGTCGCTGTGGCGCGAATTCGAGGATCAAGTCGGCTTCAGCGCCGACCTGAGTCCGGTAGAAATAGGGTTTTGTCGTGTCACCCGCGGCTTCAATCAATGACTCGATGACAAACCCTTCCCAACTCTTCCCGGCAATTGAGTTTCCCCTCAGATCGTCAATGGAATTGACATTAAGCAAAGCATGCAGCAACCCGGAATCGCGAATATAAGGCCTTGGTGATTTCACCAGCCGCTTTCCGGCATTGGAAAACCACGGATTCAGTTTCCGCACCAACAACAGCTTTTCAAAAAGATCAAGATAGCGGGCAATTGTGTGCCCGCTGAGCCCCATGGATTTTGCGTATCTCTGCGCATTGAACAAATCTCCTTGATCATGCGCGATCATACGCCAGAATCTCTCCAGCTGCGCGGTAACGATTTGCAGTCCGAACTGGGGAATGTCCCGTTCAAGGTAAGTCTGAATGAAATCTGTCCGCCATTGTAAGCTCGATAGCGTATCTGTTCGAAGGTAACTTTCCGGAAAGCCGCCTTTCAGCCACAGCGCGTCAACAATGGCTGCTTGTTTTGCAAATGGTGATGATTTCTCCCCCGCCAGAACTTCTTGCGGCTGCAAGGGTGCAAGCTCAACAAATGTAATACGTCCCGCCAAACTCTCGGAAGACTGCCGCAACAAGTCCATGGATGCAGAACCAAGAATGAGAAACTTGCCTCCCCGACCACCCATACGTCGGCGCTCGTCAATTTGGCCGCGAAGTACCTCAAATATCTCTGGGGCACGCTGTATTTCGTCAAGAACGATGAGACTGTCGGAGTAGATTTCTGAAATAGGCGTCCGCGTCTTCAAGTTGCGCTCGGTCCGCTGGTCGTTGCAGATCGAGATATTTGGCAGATCCCCCCAGCTCAGAAACAATTGAACGCGCCAAAGTTGTCTTGCCAACTTGCCGAGGGCCCAAAAGCGCAACGCTGTCAAATTCAGAAAGCCGATTCATAACAAGAAGTTTGGCGTCACGAACAATCATTATTGTAATATTGCATATCAAATTCAATTTTACAAGGATAAACCCTGAAATCTCTACGACCTCTTTCCCGCGACGGAATCCACCTTGCTCTCCGTCTTATGAATGCAACCCCAAACGGAGGAACCAAAAATGATCGGCAAAACCACCCTCACACTGCTCGCATTGACCGTGACAACAGCAACAACGGCTTTGGCCAACGAACCCTATTTTCCCAGGCGCGAAAGGGGCTTCACCCGCCTCGATACCAACAATGACGGCAAGGTTGCGCGGACGGAATTCGCACCTGTCGTCAGCCGCCGTTTCGCCCGCATGGATACCAACGCCGACAAGACAATTACATCAGCAGAACTTTCCGAAGCCATGCAGAAAGCCATCGAGCGCCGCCGCATCCGGATTATGGCCATGCTGGATCGAGACAAGAATGGCACGATCACCGAAGCAGAACTCGACAAAATCGTCGATTCCATGTTCATTGGTGCCGACACCGACAAGGACGGTGCACTGACCCTTGCAGAAATGCAGGGCTTCAAGCGGGCCGATTGGCGCAAGCGCATGATGGGTCAGGAGGCACAGTAGGGAGATGACAGTTTTGGCACTTCACCTGGTGGGCGGTAAGGATACGGAAGCTCCGGCAGACTCTGCCGACGCGCACCTGCTTGCAGCAGCAGGCGGTGGCAACCAGAACGCCTTTTCTCAACTCGTGAAGCGCCACTATCCCGTCGTCTATCGTGTTGTCTGGCGGATGATGTCGGGCCACGCCGACTCACAAGACGTAACCCAGGAAGCATTTTTGCGCCTGTGGAACAACCCAAAGCAGCTGCGTGATGCCTCGGCTTTGCGCGGCTGGCTCATCCGCGTTGCAACAAATCTGGTGAACGACCGGCATCGCGGCCAACCGACACTCGCTCTTACCGAGACCAATGAACCCGAAGACACCCGGGCTGTCGCTCCCGAAGTCCTGGAGCGGCAGCGCGTCAGTCGTCGCATCGACGCAGCCATTGCCCGCCTGCCGGATCGCCAGCGTCTCGCACTGACACTCGTGCATTTTGAACAGTTTTCGAATATCAAGGCGGCAGAGGCCATGGAAATGAGCGTGGATGCGCTGGAATCGCTGCTCGCACGTGCGCGTCGGGCTTTGAAACAGGATTTAAACGGCGAATGGCAGGATCTGCTCCATGCCATGGCCGAAGGATAAGACAATGAACGAGCTCAATGACAGGGACCTGAACCGGCTGCTGAACGTGGCTACGCTGCCCGATGGGACAGAGCAGGGCATGGCCAAATTGCTCCAGCGCATCACCACGCAACAGCCTGCTGCGCGACAAAAAAATGCTTATTGGCTCTCCGCGCTGCCACTCGCCGCATCGCTGGCGCTGGGACTTTACCTCGGCGCTTCGGGCATCGATTTCATGAGCACGACCGACACCGATCTCGCATCGGGCATTGAAGACGTCGAAACCATCGCCTCGGAAGGGCAGACATGAGCGACACAAGCGTTAAATCCTGGCATCGCTTCGTCCCGCAATTGCGGTCACGTTGGTGGACGGCACTTCTCGGCTTGTCACTGATGGCGAACTTGCTGATTGCCGGTCTGGTACTTGGTTCCCGCTATCGTGGCGACGACCGCATCATGGGCGCAAACGCCGTGCAGATTTTCCCGCGCAGCTTCCTGGGCGACTTGCCGCGCGACCGCCGCAATGAACTCATGGGCGTTGTCAGGCGCGACATGCGTGGACTTCGGGAGATGCGTGAAGGTTCATCCGAGGAAATCCTGAAACTTGCCGATGCTTTGGAACAAGACTCTGGCGATTTGTCACTCATCCGCCCCGCCATAGCAGGTTACGCCACAGGCCCAGACAGTCTCGCCGCCCGCACGGTGACACTCGTCACCGGCGTCATCGAAAAAATGACTCCGGAAGAACGTAAGTCACTGGCCGCTGCAATCCGCGAAAGAGCAATGCGCGTAAGGGAACGCAGCAAGAATTAGAACTTCACCCTCCTCCTCCTGGGGATGTTCTTGAACCTCACCCTTGCCGCCGCGGTATTTCAATCGTCACCGTTGTCCCGCGATCCAGCACGCTGGAAATCGCCAGCGTGCCGCCATGGAGCTCCACTAACGATTTTGAGATCGCAAGGCCAAGGCCAGAACCGCCGCGTGTTTTAGTGAACTGGTTTTCAACCTGCTCGAACGGTCTGCCAAGCTTGTCTATGTCGCTTTGCGGAATGCCAATGCCAGTATCGTTGATCTCAATCTTGATCACCTGTCCATCGTCGGAACTCTTGATTTCAACTTCACCACCTTCCGGCGTAAACTTGATGGCATTGGAAAGCAGGTTGAGCAGAACCTGCTTCAACGCACGGCGATCCACCATGAATGTTTCACGAACCTCGTTCGCTTCGTGAATGGCAATGCGCCCTTCTGCTGCGCGCGGACCAACAATGCGCAACACGTCATCGAGCAGCAATTGCAGGTCTGTGGTTTCCGGTTCTATCTCAACGCGGCCAGCCTCAATCTTCGACATGTCAAGCACGTCATTAATAACGTCGAGCAAAAACTGCCCGCTTTTGTGAATATCCGCGCAATATTCGCCATACTTGTTGGACCCAAGCGGCCCGAACATCTGCGCAGACATCATCTCGGAGAATCCGAGAATTGCATTGAGTGGTGTGCGCAATTCGTGGCTCATGTTGGCCAGAAATTCGGATTTCGCCCGGCTGGCCGATTCAGCGCGGCCTTTTTCCCGTGCGTAATTATCTGCAAGTTCAGAAAGGCGCATGGCCTGATCGTCGGCAGTCTGTCGTTCCTTTTGCAAATCCCGAACTGTCACCATCAGGGTGCGCTCGGATTCAAGCAACCGCTCTTCCTGTTTCTTGAGTGCGGTAATGTCGGTGCCGACGGAAACAAAACCACCATCCTTGGTGCGTCGTTCGTTGATGTGCAACCACCGTCCATCCGCAAGTTGCACTTCCATGGAGCGCGAATCCTGCGTTTCATTGGCGCTGTCTTCAACATATTGCTTGACGCGTGGCTCTTTCGAGGCTGCGGCGACTTCGCCATAAGATGTACCCGGCTGGCATACTGAATGCGGCAGTGAGTGAAATTGCTGGTATTTGGAATTGCACAAGACCAGTTTGCTCTCCGTGTCCCACAACACAAAGGCCTCAGAGATATTTTCAACAGCGTCCTTCAGCCGCAACTCGGCGACCGCATTCATGCTATCCAGCTGTTTCTGGCGGGAAATGTCAAACACGACACCGATCAGGTGCGGTTGTTCGCCTGCTTGCTCGGCGCACAGTGCGGCCCGGGCCCGCAGCCAAACCCAATGACCATCTTCATGCTTCATGCGAAATTCATGGTCGAATGTTGTACGGTACCCCTTCAACAATTCCTCGACGATGTCATCAAGCCGCGCATCGTCAGGATGAACCCGCCGCGAGATGTCGCCAAACCCCAGAAGTTCGCCGCGCGCCTTGAGGCCGAGGATTTCAAACATCGATCGCGACCAGAAAATCTGGCCCTTGGCGAGATCCCAATCCCACAATCCGCACTCGGCACCATCCAGCGCATTGTCAAGCCTGCCAGTTGCCAGACTGAGGATGGCATCCGCTTCCTGCGCCTTTCCTGATTGCCAGAAAAATGCGCCAGTGAGCAGGAGAAGCACCAGCAGCGTTGCTGCAAAAAGTGATGCCAGCCGCAGCACACCTTGCCGCCACAAATTGAGAACGTCGCTTTCCTTGTGCAACGCAATCAATTGCCCGCCGTAAGGCTCCAGTGAATGCACGGCAACCATGACCGGGCTTCCATTCATTGCGCTTCGCATGGTTCTCGCGCCGGCAGCAGCAAGGGGCGGTAAGGTGTCGAGCACGCTCGCCAAGGATGCCTTGAACGGCAGCGCCCCAATGGGAACAGACGCGATCACATTGCTGTCAGAATCGACGATCAGGTAGACCCGTTTCTCATCCAGCGATGCGGGCGGCAGAAACTCCAACAACAGGTTGTCAGTGATCGGCGAAATCGTCCTGTTGCTCGTCAGGTCGTCAAGCAAACGGTTTTGAATGCCCCGCGCCGCCGATTCAACATGCAGCACTGTCTTTTGTCCTTGGTCAAAGACATGTTGCCCGCGGCTGTCAAGCAGCTGCGATACCAGCGCCGAAGCAAGCGCGATGAGAAACAGCGAAGCCATGGCTGTAATCAGCCAGCGCAACGCCCGTTCCGAAATCTGCACGCCCAAAAAGCGCGACCATGGCAGGCCAAGCCGCATCGACTTGTCGCGAAAATAGAGGTCGCTGATATGCGCTTTGCTCAAAGCAATCCTGCCAACTGTTAACGCCGGGTGATGTTCTTGTGATACGCAAGGCACGAGCCCCCCATGCGCCTGATGGCCGAAGGACTGCTTCACACCCGGTCTAACGCGCTCGCAGCTGATTTGCCAACCTTTGAATTTTCTGATTCAACGGGAATCTATTGCGACGTCGCCGCACCCGCAATGCGCCCAATGATTTCCGCAACATCGCGCGACAGTCCGGGCTTTGCCAGAATGCGTTCCAGCGCCGTTCGCGCATTGGCGCGGCGCGGCGCGTCATAAACCGCAAAACTGCGGAAACCCGTGGCGATTCGCGATGCCGCTTGCGGGTTGATGGCATCAAGCGCCAGAACGGCATCTGCAATCAGCGCATAACCCTTGCCATGCACGGCGTTGAAACCCGTGGAGTTGCCACCAGTGAATCCGCCCAGCAGCGAATAAACGCGATTGGGAGTGGCCAGCGTAAATTGCGGGTGCTTCATCAGTTTTGCAATGCGTTGCCAGGCGTCTGGGCCGGGAACTGCGGCATTGAGCAGAAACCACTTGTCGACAAGCAAGGGATCATCGTGATGTCGATCAAAAAAGGCATCGAGCATCTTGTCGCGCCGCGCATCTTTGATTGTCAGCACAGAATGCAGCGCTCCGATCTCCGCCGTCATGCTTGTAGCCTTTGAGAACTCAATGTCAGCAAGTGTAAGCGTCTTGACAGGCGAAGCAGCCGCCATCATCGCAAGCGCTGCATAGCGCAAGGATCGCCGCGCAGTGCCTGCTGTGTCGGGTTGATAGGGTCCCGAAGCCTCGGTTTCATGATAGGCGCGTTCAAGCTCTGCACTGACAGTCGAAGCTATTGTCTGCCTCATGCATTCACGCGCTGAAAACACTGCATCCGCATCTGCATCACCACCCAGTGATGCCGCAATTTCCGCTTCAAGCGGCAGGTTCAGCATCAAGGCTTTGAACGCGTTGTCAAGCGTCGTGTCTTTCAGGGAGCGGCCTAAAGCAGCAGCAAAATCGGCAGCCTCGCGCGGCAGCTTGCCTCTGCGAACTGTTTCGACAATCATGGCGCGGCCAAGTGTTTGCGCAGATTCCCAGCGGTTGAACGGATCGCTGTCATGACCCATGAGAAACAACAGGTCTTTGACAGGCGCATCAAGATGCAGCGCCACTGGTGCCGAACATCCGCGATTGATCGAAAGGACGGGACGTTCTTTCACATTGAGAAACCTGAACGTCTGCCGTTCCTCGCGAAGTTCGATCACCTGGTCATTGAGCAAACCCTTGCCGTCAAGCAGCAGCGGCAAGTCTTGGCCATCTTGCGCAACAAGACCGATGCGTAACGGCATGTGCAAGGGTTTCTTGACAGCCTGTCCAGGCGTCGTAGCAGTAAATTGCGAAACCGCAACTTCATATACGCCCGTTGCGGCATCATGCACGCCTTTCACATTCAAGCGTGGAGTGCCGGCTTGTTCATACCATGTAAAGAACTGCGTGAGGTCACGCCCCGACGCTTCCGCCATGCAGGCAACAAAATCTTCAACCGTCGCCGCTTCGCCGTCATGCCGCTCGAAATAGATGTCCATGGCCTTGCGAAACGCCAGGTCACCAATCAGCGTATGCAGCATGCGGCAGATTTCAGCACCCTTCTCATAAACTGTAGGCGTGTAGAAATTGTTGATCTCGATATAGGACGTGGGCCGCACCGGATGCGCCAAAGGCCCCTGGTCTTCAGGGTATTGCCGTGCCCGCAAAGTCTTGATGTCGGAAATGCGTTTTACTGCGCGCGAGCGCATGTCGGACGTGAATTCCTGGTCGCGGTAAACCGTCAAGCCTTCCTTCAGGCAAAGCTGGAACCAGTCCCGGCAGGTGATGCGGTTACCAGTCCAGTTGTGGAAATATTCATGCGCAATAATCGCCTCGATATTCACATAATCGGTGTCGGTCGCGGTGTCGGGCAGCGCCAGCACATACTTGTCGTTGAAGATGTTGAGACCCTTGTTCTCCATCGCGCCCATGTTGAAATCCGAAACGGCAACGATGTTGAACACGTCAAGATCATAGGCACGTCCAAACTTCTGCTCATCCCAAATCATTGAGGCCTTCAATGATTGCATTGCCCAGACGCAGCGGTCCTCCTTGCCTCTTTCAACATAAATGCCGAGCGCAACGTGGCGACCATCCATCGTCGTGAATGTATCATGGATGGACGCAAGATCACCGCCAACCAGCGCAAAAAGATAAGTCGGTTTGGGATGCGGATCGTCCCAGATTGCATAATGATTGTCCGTGTTCGGAACATTTCCCTGCGCAATCTTGTTGCCATTCGCCAGCAAAATGGGCAGCGACAGCGGCGCTTCAACCCTCACCCTGTATGTCGCCATTACATCGGGTCGGTCATACATGAATGCAAAGCGTCGGAATCCCTCCGCTTCCATCTGCGTGCAAAACATTCCGTTGGACAGATAGAGGCCCGACAAGGCACTGTTCGCCTGCGGATTGCAGCTCTGCACGATTTCAAGTGTAAAAGGCTTCTGCGGTGGAGAATGGATTGTCAGGAATTCCAGGTCGACATCATAGTCGCTCTGCGCGAGCGGTGTTCCATCAATGCTGATGGAATGAAGCTTCAGCTCTTCACCATTGAATTGCAAGGCACCGCCGACATTGCGCGGCGCGATGGCGATCCGCGAAGTGATTCTGCTCTCGGTCGCATGCAGCACCACATCAAGTTCAACATGAGAAACCACATAGGCGGTTGGTTGATAATCCTTCAGGAAGATGGGGGCAGGGGAACTTGCTTGCATGTCAGCCTCCAATAAGCGTCGCAAGGGCGAGCATACCAATCAAAACCGCAATGTGATACCGCGAATGCGACCGCTAGATCGCCAGTTCAATCAGGAACGGTCCATTGCGCTTGAAAGACTCCTGCATCAACGCGGCGCATCCTTCCAGCGTATCCGCCTTCGCAGCCTCAACACCCATCGCATTTGCCATCATGACAAAATCCATGTCAGGATTGCCAAGGTTCAGCATGTTGAGCGCCGTCGGCCCCGGATTGGCACCGACATTGGCAAGTTCACCCAGCAATATCTTGTAGCTCCGGTTGTTGAGAATAATCGTCGTCACCGGCAAATTTTCGCGCGCCTGCGTCCACAGCGACTGGATCGTGTACATGGCGGATCCGTCCGCCTGGGGATTGATCACCCGTCGCCCGCCGCCAGCAACTGCTGCACCCGTGGCGCACGGCATGCCGTAACCGATAGCACCTCCCGTCACCATCATCCAGTCATGTGGAGCTGCCGTATGGGAATGCGTCCAGAATTGCGGTCCAAAGGTAATCGATTCATCAGTGACGATTGCATTTTCCGGCATGATCGCTGCAAGCATCTGGCCAAATCCGGCTGAAGTCGGAATTCCCTTGGGAATGGAAGGTCGGACCCCTGCTGATGGAACACCTGTCTTTGGCGCTCGCAATTCATCCGCAAGCGCAGCAAGTGCTGCCTCGCAGTCTTGATCAATGCGCGCCAGCACATGCAATGTCGCATCAGCAGGGTGATGAATGCTGGGCCTGTTCGGATAGGCAAAGAACCCGACCGCACCCTTGCTGCCGACAAGAATGACGCAATCAAAATTCTTCAACAACGCGATTGAGTCATCCGTGGAATAGGGGATGCGTTCCAGCGGCAATCGGCCTTGCCCGCGCTGTGTCAGTCCGTTGAACTGGCCCGCAAGCAATTTGCATCCCGTTGCTGATGCTATGCGCAGCGCCTGCGCTTGCGCACCTTCACGCAGCGCCGACGTGCCAAGAATGATCACCGTACTCTTTTTCTCGCGCAACAGTCTCGCTGCCTGCGTGATCGCCTGGGGATCAATCGCGGCTGGTTTTGCAACAGCCAACGCGTCCCCTACAATACCACCTTCGCTCCACGAAGTATCCGACGGCAGGATCAGGGTCGCAATTTGTCCCGGCATGGAACGTGCCGCCTGGACTGCGGCAGCGCCATCTCGGCCCACCTCGGCAGCGGCAAAAGTCGTCCGCGTCCAATGTGAAGCCCCACGTGCGAATGCATCTGTGTCGGCCGCAAGTGGTGGATCAAATTTTCCATGATACGTCGCCTGATCGCCAACCACATTGACGATCGGCGATTGCGCCTTGCGCGCATTCAGCAGGTTTGCAATTCCGTTCGTCAATCCCGCGGCGCAGTGCAACAGTGTGATGGCAGGATCACGCGCAATCCGCCCATAGCCATCTGCCATGCCGGTGACGACATTTTCCTGTAAACCCGGAATGCAGCGAAGTCCCGGAATCCGGTCCAGCGCTGCCACAAAGTGCATTTCGCTGGTGCCGGGATTTGCAAAACACACCTTGATCCCGCTCTTGACGAACGTGTGAACCAGGCTTTCGGCGCCAATCAACCCAGCACCTGAACCACGCGCTGCACTGCCAACGCATAACCCTGCACGCCGCACCCCACGATGATGCCGTCGGCCCGCTTTGACACATAGGAATGGTGCCGGAACTCCTCCCGCTTGTGGATGTTCGAAATATGCACCTCGATAACCTTGCCGTCATAGGCCGACAATGCATCATAAATCG
The DNA here is from genome assembly GCA_963738595.1 of uncultured Alphaproteobacteria bacterium. GTDB lineage: Bacteria > Pseudomonadota > Alphaproteobacteria > Rhizobiales > Aestuariivirgaceae > Aestuariivirga. Next base: position 83,723 of record CAVTXF010000013.1, on the reverse strand, counting down.
CAATCGACGTATGCGAAAGCGCACCGGGATTGATGATGATCGCCTGTGCCTTCCCGCGCGCCGCATGGATCCAGTCTATGATCTGCGCCTCGGAATTGCTCTGCATGAACGAAAGCTCAAGCCCTTTGCTGGCGGCACGGCACTGTTTCTCCACATCCGCAAGCGTCTCGCGGCCATAAAGTTCAGGCTCCCGCTGCCCCAGCAGGTTGAGGTTGGGTCCGTTGATGATGTGAACAGTTTTCGTCATGACAACGGTCATAATAGCTGACGGTCAACCGAATGTTAACTGCTCTAAAAACGCCACCGCCAGCAACGCCAGCGGTGGCCGAACCAGTGTCTTTGCTCAATTCGTCACCGTTGCAGGTGACCGCCCTTGTAGTTCCAACTTCTTTGGGCAGATGCAGCAGACCTTGCCAAGGCAGGTGCAGCAGGCGCTGCTGGCTTGTTGGCAAATGTCCAAACAGCATGTGCTGCCGCATTGGCCATTTCCTCAAAGACAACTTCATTGTTGTTGTCATAGGTGTCGCAGGCTTCGTGATAGCAAGGGTCAAGCTGCGTACCGACAGTGCCGCCATAGATGGCCTGTTGTTCCGCCGTCTTCAAATCCTCTGCGCCAGTAAACAAGCCGCCGGCGGCGATGCCAGCATCAATGAACGGGCCATAATCGGACCGGCCATCGAAGGCCGTTGGCTCAAACGGCAATCCCTTCTGCGCAAAATGATCTGCAAATACTTGCTCGATCACGTCAGAGCCGGGAGGTCCTGCATCCGGCGTATCTGATCCATCACCATCGTAAACAAACCGCACGAAGTTGGGCGAGGCAATCATGTCAAAGTTCAGGTTGAGCGCAATCTTCGCCTTCTCAGCATCTGTAAGACTGGCCACATAATCTTCCGAACCCAAAAGACCGGCTTCTTCACCACCAAACCACATGAAGCGAACCTTGTTCCGCGTCCTGAACTCGCCCTTGCGCAGTTGCAAGGCGATTTCAAGAATTGCTGAACTGCCAGAACCGTTGTCCTCGATGCCTGGTCCGCCAACGACGCTGTCGAGATGCGCCCCGACGACCACGACATTGTCGGCATCGCCACGCGTTTCCGCCAGAAGGTTATAGGTCGGTCGGATTTCCGATGTCGTATCAGTCGTAACGGTCACTGTTGCAGCACTGCTCCGCAACTCAACGCCAAGCGCATGTGTTACGAAAATGACTGGCACTGCTTGCGGTGCGCCGAGCGTCCCGACAAAAGCATCCTGTCTTCCCGGCGTATTTCCTTCATTGAAAATGATGACCGCCCTTGCGCCAGCAGCAGCGGCATTTTCAGCCTTCTCCTGAAAAGTGCAGAACCCGCGCTGGACAAGCGCGATGTTGCCAGCAGTAAACCCGGCGAAATCTGCCGCCGCACACCCATTCGTACTTCCGCCAACCGGTGGCAGCACCAGTCCACCAGCAACACCTTGCACAACGGCAGTAACCGAACCGCTGCCCGAAAAATCCATCGTCTCGAAGTCAGTTCCTTCGACAAAACTGCGGATCACAGGTTGCGATTGCGAAAACTGCCCGGGAGCATTTTTCTGGTAATAGGGGAAATCAAAGGTAATCTGCTTCACCCGGTAGTCGGCTTCTTCAAGCTGGCGCTTGACGTATCTCACCGAAGCAGCAAATCCAGGCGTACCAGATGCGCGCGTACCACCATTGGCATCAGCAATCCTTTGAAGTGCAAACTGGTGCTTGCGCATGTTCTTGACCTTGACCGACCGTTGCAGTTGTTCGGAACGATTTCCAGCTTCGTCCCTCATATCGGCAAACACAGGGGCTCCCATGTTGCATGTGGCAACAAGCGCGGCGCAAGCCGCAGTCAATGTAAGTTTTTTCATTTTCCTCACCATTCTCGTTGTCTGTTGGTTGTCAAAGGTCGATGGCAAGTCCATGTCAGCAATCCCTCATCAAGCCGCTGATGTCAGCGCACCGGGAAAGCAGAATGGTGCAAACCATTCGCATTTCTGGCGGCCATTAAGACCGACAGCACTTGCCGTTTGGCGATAGAAACACCGTTTCATGAAACGGGCAAGAAGTATTATTCGAGTAAAACTTTCGCAGTCCAGCTCACCAGAGTAGCCAGCGCAATAAAACTGCCAAAGGGAATCGCGGTCTTCATTTGCAGCTTGTCACCACGTGCAATGCTCTTGATGATGACGGCAGCAAGTGCGCCACAAGTTGCCAACAGGCAAGTGATAGGAAGCAGCTCAAGTCCCACCCATGTGCCGGTCGCCGCTGCGAGCTTGATGTCGCCAAGTCCCAGTCCCTCAACCCCGCGCAAGCGCATGTATGCTGCGCGCACGGCGAGCAATGATCCTCCCGCAGCAAGTGCTGCAACACCGTTGTCCCGCAAAACATCAAGTAAACCGCGCTGCCCCAACGCTACACCAGCAAGGATTCCAATTGGTATGGCAGGCCATGACAATGCATCCGGAATCAGCATGACGCGTGAATCGATTGCCGCAATCAACAACATGCTGAAGCCCAGAAATCCGCCAAGAATGCCAGCCGTTATTCCCGCAAGGTAGCCAATGCCAACACCAAACGCAGCAGCCGCGCCCGCGACAACCATGATCTCTCGAGGCGTCACGCCATATTCGCGGCAGAACTTTTGAAATGCTCCAGACATGGTTGATTGCTAAGCACCCCCGCGGGCATGCCGCAAGTGCACACAGATGCCCCTTTGCAGAACGTGCAGCGGCGCGATAGTGTCTCCGCAATAACCGGAGCGCGGCATGAAGATTGTCATCAAAAATATCGGCCTCATCCTCAGCGGCAAGATCGAACAGCCATTTCTCGATGGCGACTGCGTTGTTGCAGCAGACGGCATGATCACCGCCATCGGCAATGCCCGTCACCTGGATACTGAAAATCCCGACACATTGATCGATGCCAAAGGCACAACCCTGATCCCCGGCCTCATTGACAGTCATGTCCACCCGGTGATTGGCGATTACACGCCACGCCAGCAGCAGATCAACTGGATCGACAGCTGCCTCCATGGTGGTGTGACCACGATGATTTCGGCTGGCGAAGTCCACATGCCGGGCCGCCCCAAGGATATCGTTGGCCTCAAGGCCATGGCCATCGCCTCGCAGCGCTGGTACGAAAATTTCCGCCCGACAGGTGTCAAGGTGCTGGCGGGTGCGCCAGTGATCGAAAACGGCATGGTCGAGCAGGACTTCAAAGAGCTTGCCGATGCCGGCGTGAAATTGCTGGGCGAGGTGGGCCTGGGCTCGGTGAAAACAGGCGACACCGCAAAGCAGATGGTCGCCTGGGCCAGAAAATACGGCATCCAGTCCACCATTCACACGGGCGGCCCCTCCATTCCAGGTTCTGGCCTCATCGACAAGGATGTCGTGCTTGAAGCCGATGCCGATATCATCGGCCACATCAATGGCGGTCACACCGCCTTGCCGGACAACCAGATCACCTGCTTGTGCGAAAGCTGCGCGCGCGGCATCGAAATCGTCCACAATGGCAATGAACGGGCAGGTCTCCTCGCCATGCGCACCGCCTTTGAATTGAAGCAGCCGGAGCGCGTCATCCTCGGAACTGATTCACCCGCAGGCTCCGGCGTCCAACCATTGGGAATCTTGCGCATGATTGCCATGCTTTCAAGTCTGGGTGACATCCCGCCCGAAATCGCGTTCTGCTTTGCAACGGGCAACACCGCCCGCATGCGGGAGCTCAATTCCGGCATCATCGAAGTTGGACGATCAGCCGATTTTGTCCTGATTGACCGCGCCCAGCACGCACCGGGAAAAGACATGCTCGCATCAATCCACCAGGGAAATCTCCCCGGCGTCGCCATGACCATCATCGATGGAATAGTGCGCACCCACCGCTCCCGCAACACGCCGCCAGCCGAAAAACTCGCTGAGTTGTTGAAGTCCCCACCGCTGTCAGCGGGCGGGCATTAATCCTGCATCCGCCGCCCATCCTCGCCAAACACATGCAAATTCTTTTGTGGCAAAACGATCCCGTGAACGCTCCCCGCTTCAAACGCCCGCTCACCCCGAATTTCGCAAACGACCGTCTGCCCACTTCCAAGTCGTAAATGCGCATACCCGGTCTCGCCAAGCCGCTCGAAGAGTTCGAGTGTGCCATCGATCTGCCCCGCACCGGGCGTGGTCAACGTCATGTGTTCGGGACGACAACCGACGATGGACTTTGCCGGAAAATCGAGTTTGCGAATAACGCCGGACGGCAAGAAATTCATTGCAGGCGAACCAATAAATCCGGCAACAAACAAGTTCGCCGGTCGGTGATAGAGGTCCATGGGCTTGCCAGCCTGTTCAATCCGCCCGTCGTTCATCACTACAATCTTGTCCGCCAGCGTCATCGCTTCAACCTGGTCATGCGTCACATAGATCATTGTTGCCTTCAACAACTTGTGCAGCTTCGCAATCTCGACCCGCGTATTGATGCGCAGCGCCGCATCAAGATTTGACAAGGGTTCGTCAAACAGAAACACTTGCGGTTTGCGCACGATGGCGCGGCCAATCGCAACCCGTTGCCGCTGCCCGCCGGATAATTCGCGCGGCCGCCGCAGCAACAACTGCTCCAGCTGCAGGATTCGCGCCGCCTCATTCACCCGCGCGTCAATTTCAGTCTTGGGAACCCGCGCAAAAGTCAGCCCAAACGCCATGTTGTTGTAGACATTGAGATGCGGGTAAAGCGCATAAGACTGGAACACCATGGCGATCTCACGCTTGGCAGGCGGCAGGTCATTCACCACATTGCCGCCGATCGTGATCGAACCGGACGTCAACGGCTCAAGCCCGGCAATGGTCCGCAGCAGCGTGGACTTGCCACAACCCGAAGGGCCAACCAGTACCACAAACGAACCGTCTTCAACCGTAAGACTGATGTCTTTCAGGATTGAAGCCGAGCCATAGGATTTCCGCAGCGCCTTGATGACAACTTCAGCCATTCACTTCACTGCTCCACTCGTCAAGCCACGGATCAATTGCCGCGAAAAAATCACATAGAACACCAGAACCGGAACAATTGCGGCAGAAAGTGCTGCAAGCACGGCATTCCAGTCAGTGATATATTGCCCGAGGAATTGCTGCACACCGAGCGTGATCGTCTGTTTTCCACCCGTCGGTGCCAGCAGCAGCGGAAACCACAAATCATTCCACACCGGTATCATCGTGAATACCGCAACTGTCGCCATCGCAGGCCGGATCAGCGGCAGCATGATGTAGGTGAAGATATTGTATTCGGAGAGGCCGTCGCAGCGCGCCGCCTCACGCAAGTCCTTTGGCACTTGCTGCATGAACTCCGAAAGGATGAAAATGCACAAAGGCAGGCTCTGCGCCACATAAACAAGGATCAGGGACGACAACGTGTTGATCATGTTCAGCCCCGCGACCAGCTGGATGATCGCCACCGAACCCAGCCGGATAGGCACCATGATGCCGATCGAAAGAAAAAGCGCCAGCGCCGTGTTCCATTTGAACTTGTATTCGGAAAGCGCCCAGGCAGCCATCGCACCAAACAACAAGGTGAAGAAAATCGTACCCACCGTCACGAAAATAGAATTGAGATAATAGCTGCCAATAAGCGAATCCGAGAACACGCGGTTATAGCCAACCAGATCAAATGTTGAAGGCAGCGGCGGTTTCAGGGGCGCAAGAAAAATTGCCTTCTTCATCTTGAACGAATTCATGATCACCAGCACAATGGGAAACAGCGCCAGCAAGGTGTAAAGCCCCAGCACGGCATGCACGGCAAAGGCGGAGACAGGTTTACGCATCACGCCCCCTTGCGGGGAAGGTGGAGCGCAGCGCCGGATGGGGGCCGTCAAAACGCATATCGCTGTATCCGCCGCTGGATCAGAAATAGATAGATCATCACCCCGATCAGAATGATCACAAACATCATTGTCGCAATCGTCGACCCCATCGTCGTGTCCCCAAGCTGCAATTGGTTGCCGAAAAACGTGCGGTAGAACAGCGTACCCATGATGTCCGTCGCAAAATTGGGCCCGGCAAGTGCACCCTTCATCGCGTAGATCAAATCAAAGGCGTTGAAGTTGTTGACGAAGGTCAGTACCGAAACCAGCCCGATCGTCGGCCACACCAGCGGCAGCTTCACCCAGAAGAACGTCTGCCATTGATTGAGCCCGTCGACCGTCGCAGCATCAGAAAGCTCATCCGGAATGGCGAGCAGAGCGGTATAGATCAGGATCATCGGAATGCCGACAAACTGCCACACCGAAATCAATGAAATTGTAAGGAGCGCGGTAGACTCTTCGCCAAGCCACGGCCGGAACATAAATCCCAGTCCAAATGTCGTCAGAAAAAGTTTCGCAACACCCCACAAGGGCGAAAGGATGAGCTGCCAGATGAATCCGATCACCACAACCGACAGCATCGTCGGCATGAAGATCAGGGTGCGATAGACGCTGCGAAAACGCAGTCGCGGCAAACTCAAAAGCGCCGCCAGCGCGAGCCCGATGGGATTTTGCACCAGCATGTGAATGATGAAGAACTTGATGTTGTTCCAGAACGCATTCCAGAATGGTTTCGACCACGTCTCGTCACCCAGCAGCGTGGCGAAGTTCCCAAGCCCGTTCCACACGGCGCTGCCATCGGCTGCCTTGGTATAGAACGAATGGATGATCGTCGCCACCAAAGGATAGATCGAAAACACAGAATAGACAATCACCGCCGGCGCAAGAAATACACCAAGCAGAAGCAGAAAAGCCCCGCGCTCCATGCCGATGATATGAGTGTTGTGCGTGGACGGCATTGTTGTGACTGACCCTCATTCGCCTTTCGGGCCCATTCTCCCTTCGGGGAGAATGAGCTCCGAAGGAGCGGATGAGGGGCCGCTATGATGTCATCACTTCCCCGGCTTGTACCACTTGTCCAAACCATCTTGCAGCTGCTTCGCTGCTGCATCAGGTGCCATGGCCCCATTGATCACTTGCGCCGAAACATTCCACATTTCGTTTTCAAGATTGGGCGTGCCGCGAGACAGGATCTGGTACGAGTTGCGGATTGTTGACTTGCACTTGCCGCGCCAGCTCACGAATTCCTGCGCCACGTCATCACTGATTTTCACAGGTGCTGAGGAAAGCGGGAAGAAGCCCGGCAAAGCATTGGCGAAGATATTCGCAAACTCTTCCGAACCCACCCAGTCAAGGAACACCTTGGCATCGGCAGCATTGGCCGACTTGGCGTTCATGCCAATGCCGATATCCGTGTGGTCCGAAATATAGCAGTCCGGTGATCCGGCAGGAGCAGGTGGTGCAAACGCACCCATATTCACATTCTGTCCCCGGAATGTGGAAATATCCCACGAACCGGCGGCATAGACAGCACCCTTGCCAAGACCGAACAGGTTCTGGCTGTCAGGATAGGTCTGTGCCTTGTAGCCTTCACCGAGATAAGGACCCCACTTGGCCAAGGCAGCAAACGTATCGACATAGGCCTTGTCGGTCAGCTTGCCCGTACCTGCGATCAGCGCCTTGCGGCCATCTTCACCTTTCCAGTAGTTCGGTCCAATGTTCTGGAAACCCATGGTCGCGGCTTCCCACTGGTCATTTGTACCCATGACGAGCGGAGTATAGGTGCCGCCAGCCTTGATTTTTTCCAGAACGGCGAGGAACTCTTCCTCTGTCTTCGGAACCTCAACACCGACTTCCTTGAAGATGTCCTTGTTGTAGATGAAGCCGTGAATCACCGATGCCATCGGCACGCAGAATGTGGATTTTCCATCATCCGTGGTCCAGGCGCTCTTCGCCACATCCGAGAACGTCGCCATGGATGGCAGGTCATTCAATGCCGCCAGATGTCCCTTGTTGAACAATTCGAGAGAAGCATCAAACGGGCGGCAGGTAATGATGTCGCCAGCCGTGCCGCCTTCAAGCCGTGCATTCAGCGCCGCATTATATTCTTTCGGAGCAGTCGGGTTGAACTCCACGGTGATGTCGGCATGCTTCGCCTGAAACGCCGGAATGATTTTTTCCTTCCAGATCGTGGCGTCGTCGTTGCGCCAGCTTTCAATCGTGATCTTGCCGGCCGATGCAGCGGATGCCATCGACCCCACAGCCACGGCTGTCAGCAGAACTGTCTTCATGCCAGTTTTCAACATGCGTTTCTCCCTTTGTCTATGTTGATTGCCGGGAACATTGACTCCGATTTGCAGATAAAGCCAGATGCAAGTTGAAACAGGCCATTTCAGGCCTTGTGCAGTGCAACAGCGAGGTGAAACATGACCAAGGTCAGAGTGCTTGTCGTCGGCGTCGGCAACATGGGCCTGTCCCATGCGCGCGCCTACCAGTCGATTGACGGCTTCGAAATCGCAGGTCTCTGCAGTCGCAACATCGCTGAACGCAGTGACATAAAACAGGAGTTCCCGGCCATTCCGCTTTTCACCGACTATGCCGAAGCCTTGCGGCAGACCAGGCCCGACGCGGTCTCCATCAACACCTGGCCCGATACCCACGCCGAATATGCCCGAATGGCGTTGAACGCCAACTGCCATCTCTTCATTGAAAAGCCGCTGGCTGAAACCGTGGAGCAGGCCGAGGACATCATTGCGCTGGCAAATCGCAAGAAGAAGAAAATCGTTATCGGCTACATCCTCCGCGTCCACCCGTCCTGGACCAAATTTGTCGAAGTGGGGAAAACCCTCGGCAAGCCGCTTGTCATGCGCATGAACCTCAACCAGCAGTCATCAGGTGCACAATGGCAGGTCCACAAGCATCTCATGAATTCGATTTCCCCCATCGTTGATTGCGGCGTGCATTATGTCGATGTCATGTGCCAGGTCACGGGTGCAAAGCCCACCCGCGTTCATGCAATTGGCGTCCGCCTCACCGAAGAGGTGCACGAAAATATGTACAATTACGGCCATCTCCACGTAACTTTCGATGATGGCTCAGTCGGCTGGTATGAGGCCGGCTGGGGCCCGATGATGAGCGAAACCGCCTTCTTCGTGAAGGACATGATCGGCCCCAAGGGCAGCGTGTCGATTGCCATGGATGAATCGAAGACCGCTTCATCCGATGTTGACTCCCACACCAGAACCAGCGCGCTCCGCGTCCATCACGCCCGCCTGAAACCTGATGGAACATTTGCAACACCTGACGATCTCATTCACATGGACGATGAACCGGGCCACCAGGAACTCTGCAATCGCGAACAGCAAGTATTTCTCGACGCCATCTTGAACGATCGTGACATGAGCGAACACGCCAGCAGCGCCATCGACTCGCTCCGCATAGTCCTCGCTGCCGACGAAAGTGTCAGAACCGGTCAGGTCGTCATGTTGTAAAAAAACTCATTCCGTCACTAAGGCTTTCGCCGGAATGTCGTCATGCTGCAATTAAAGGGTTACCACCTGTTATCTCAACACCCTGAGCGCCAACCCCCGGCTCGGAATAGTCCCGGATTCGCCCGGCATGGATACATAGGGCGGTGTCTCCTCAACCCGCGCAACGCTCCCCTGCGTTTCAAGCGCGGCAATCCGCGCTGCAAAACCATTGTCCCACAACGTGTCTTTCACAGTAAGCACAATGGTCCCGTCCGGCTTGCAAATGCGAATGAGCTCATCGAGTCCTTCCGCGCCAACATGGCCCGATGAGAATACACCAACCGCAACAATCCCGGCATAGTGCCCATCGGCAAAAGGCAGCGGTCCACCAAGCGCCAGCTTATGCAAGGCGGCATAAACATTTTTGCGCCGTGCAACAGCCAGCATGCCTTCGGAAATATCAAGCGCCTCCACCAATGGATAACCCATGATGCCAAGCCATTCACCAATCAACCCTGTACCCGCACCGGCATCCAGGATGGGCGCAGAACCCTGCGGCAAATGCCGAGACAGCAATGCCAGTCCCACCGTTGGATGCCGATATCCGATTGACGCCATCTCGGCCTCGTAAGTCGTGGACCATGTGTCATAAAGCTTCGCAAGCTCGTCGGCACTGCCTGCCTCATAAACTGCACCAAGGTGTCCCGCGTGATTTGCGCCAGCCATCTATTGTCCTTCGCTTTGCCAACTGATCCACATCATGATACCTGTTTTTGTCACAAAGAAAATCTTCAAGTGAGCACCACACATGCAGCCTTCAGAAGAAGTGGAAATTCGCAATTCAATGAAAAGTATCGCGGTGCTGCGGCATGAAACGGGCCCCATTCATCGTCTCGGGGGACTCACCAATCGCGTCTATCGCATCAACGACAAGGTCCTCAGAATCCCGGGCAAGGGCACCGAAGAATACATCAACCGCGCCAATGAAAAGATCATCGCACAGGAAGCAGCCCGTGTCGGTGTAAGTCCTGCGGTTCTGGATTTTGACGCCTCGACCGGCACGATGGTCACGCAGTTTGTCGATGGCGCACAAACCATGACGCCGGAATTGTTCCGCAGCAGAAATGGCTCCCCCGCCCGCGCCGGCGAGATTTTCCGCAAGCTTCACACATCGGACGGCACCTTTCCTTTCCGCTTCGAACTCTTCGCCATGATCGACGACTACCTTGCCATTCTCGCCACCAAGGATGTCTCCTGTCCCGACGGCTATGATGACGTCGTCCGCGAGGCAGGTGCCATCCGCGTCAGCACTTTCGCGCAATCCCGCACCTCTCGCGCCATGCCATTGCGATCCGCTGTGCGAAAATTTTCTGGACACCGGAGCCCGCATGTGGATTGTCGATTGGGAATATGCCGGCATGAACGACCCCATGTGGGACCTCGGCGATCTCTCGGTCGAGGGCGGCTTCTCGCAAGCCCAGGACAATGAAATGCTGCACGCCTATTTTGGTGGCGATCCCACCGCAGCAGACCGCGGCCGCATGGTGATCTACAAGGCCATGTGTGACCTGCTTTGGACTTTGTGGGGCCTCATCCAGCATGCCAACAAAAACCCGGCCGACGATTTTTTAGCCTATGCCCGGAATCGCTTCGCCCGCTGCAAGGCCCTCATGGCAACAAGCGATTTCGCCCGCCACATGAATGCTGTGTGAACCGGAAAACGCCAAAACGCCTGTTTCACTTTTGCCCAACAACAGGCTAAGTTCGCAACGTGCAACAATTTCTGGATCACCTCAGCAACCGTGGCCTTCTGACGCCGGAACAAACCGCGCGCCTGGCGCGCGGCCATCAGCCGGACAGCGACAGTATCGTCCGCTCGATCAATCGCCTGGGTATCCTCGACCAGCAAGCCCTGGCTGCCGAAATCGCACAGTTTTACAACATCACGCCGGTGACAGAATCCGATTGGCCGGAAGACCTCATCCTTCCGGACCGCATCTCGCCGCGCTTCATGCGCGAAAATCGCGTCCTGCCGTTGAAGGTTGATGAGCGCTCCATCACCATAGCAATTGCTGATCCAGGTGATCACGCCGCGTTGAACGCAATCCGCATATCAAGCGAACGCAAGCTTGATCTCCGTATCGCCACCGAAAGCCAGATTACTTCGCGCATAGAGCGCCTCGCCGAAGGCCAATCTGAAAAACTGCCCGCGAAAGTCAACGGTCACTTCGATGATGACGAGCAGATCAAGGATCTCGCACTCGATGCACCGGTGATTGATCTCGTCAACCGTCTCTTTCGCGATGCTTCGTCCGCCCGCGCGACGGATCTGCACATCGAGCCAGCCCGCAGCCGTGTTATCGTGCGCCGCCGTATCGATGGGCTGTTGCAACAGGCCGATGTTCTGGAACTCGCCTTGGGTCGCGCGGCTGTTTCACGCATCAAGATTCTGACGAACCTCAACATCGCTGAACGCCGCCTGCCGCAGGATGGCCGCGCCCGCATCAGGATTGCTGACCGCGAATTCGACATCCGCGTCGCCACCATGCCCACAATTCACGGCGAGAGCATCGCAATCCGCTTTCTCAGCGCCACCAATCAAGTGCCGGACTTGTCCCGCATCGGCCTCAATGAAGCCAATCTCGATATCCTGAAACGCCAGGCCTTGCATGCCCACGGCCTCATCGTCGTCACCGGCCCCACTGGTAGCGGCAAGACCACCACGCTTGCCGCCGTCCTCGATTATTTGAACGATCCCGAACGCAAGATTCTCACCATCGAAGACCCGGTCGAATACCAGGTCGAAGGCGTGAACCAGATTCAGGTACGTCCCGAAATCGGCCTGTCATTCGCTTCAACCTTGCGTTCCATGCTGCGTGTTGATCCCGACATCATCATGGTCGGCGAAATGCGCGACAAGGAAACCGCAACCATCGGCGTCAACGCCGCCTTGACCGGCCATCTTGTACTCACCACATTGCACACAAATTCCGCCGCAGGGGCCGTCACCCGCTTGCTCGATCTCGGCGTGCCTGCATTCCTCATCGCGTCAACCTTGCGCTGCGTTGTGGCCCAACGCCTCTTGCGCAAACTCTGCACCAACTGCCGCGAACCTTACGAGGCCGATGCCAGCGTGCTCGACCAGCTGCTCCCAAAGTCGAAAGGCAAGCACAGCGCAAGAAAAACGCAGCTGTGGCACGCCAAAGGCTGTGACCATTGCAACAGCTCAGGCTATCTCGGCCGTATCGCAATTTTCGAGTTGCTCGTGATTGATGATGCGCTTCGCCACCACATCAAGCCGGATGTCAGCACCGATATCATCACCAGCGAAGCCCGCGATGCAGGCATCGAATCAATGCTTTCGGATGGTTTGGAGAAATGTCGGCAGGGCATGACAACACTGGAAGAACTGGCCCGCATCGTGTCGGAAGATTGAGATGCCGCAATTCCAGTATGTCGCAATCAGAAACGATGGCGAGCGCGTCACCGGCACCATGGAAGGCCGCGACCGTGCCATCGTCATTGGTCGGCTGGGAGAGCAGGGGCTCCATCCAGTCGATGTCCGCGAAGCAGGCGGGGAGATCACGGCAAGCCGCGCCTTTGCGCTGCGCAGCAACGCGGCCAGCTTTCGCGACGTCACCATCTTCACGCGCGAACTCGCCTGGCTCATCAAATCAGGGATGAGCCTCAACCAGGCGCTGGAAATCCTCGCAAAAGATGGCTCCGCGACGACCTTTGGCGCGATCATCGCTGGCCTGCGCAATGACATCAGAAAGGGCCGCAGCTTCCACGAAACCCTGGCGTCAACCGGAGTCTTCTCGCCCTATTTTGTCAGCATGGTCGAAGTCGGCGAAGTATCGGGAACCCTCGGCACTGTGCTGGAACGCGTCGCGGCGACGCGCGACAAGGAGCAGAAAGTCCGCAACAAGCTGACATCGTCGCTGCTCTATCCCGCCTTGCTCACGGTACTTGCCTGTGTGGCGATCATTTTCATCCTCACCTCGGTTGTTCCCAACATCAAGGACATGATTCTGAACTCCGGCGCACCTGTGCCGGATTCCGCGCAATTCGTCATCGGCCTGTCTGACTGGCTCATTGAAAACGGCAAGCCCCTGATGATTGCCGTGCCGGTGGCGTTGTTGGGCCTCGCATTGCTTGCGCAAACTGCCGCAATGCGCAGCGTGCTTTTTTCTGTCGTGTCGCGCCTGCCGCTGGTCGGCCCGTTGCTGCGCAAATCGGCCGTCTTGCAATTCTGCCGCATCCTTGGTGCACTTCTCGCCGGCGGCGTCAGCCTGCCCGAGAGCTTGCGCCTGATGCACCCCACGTCGGGCAACGCCGAAGTTTCAACCGTAATTGGTGAAATGGAAACGGCCCTGCGCAAAGGCGATGACTTCCTCAAACCTATCGAACGATCCCGTTTCTTCCCGCCCTTGTTGTCTCGCATGTTGCGCGTTGGTCATGAAACCGGAAATCTCACGCCAAGTGTGCTGCAGGTGACGGAGATCCTGGATGAGGAACTGGACACCGCCATCGGCCGCTCGTTAACACTTTTGGAACCGCTCATCATCCTGGCACTCAGCCTCGTCATCGCCTTCATCATCACGTCTTTGATGGGCGCAATTATTAGTATAAACGATCTGGCGATATGAAAATGACAAAGCTACTGATCCGTTACAAGAAACGCCGCACCGAAGCAGAGCAGGGGTTCACCCTCGTTGAACTGCTGGTCGTGCTGGTCATCCTCGTGCTTCTCGCCAGCGTCATTGGCCCGCGCGTCATCAGTTACCTGGGCTCATCGCGCAGCAAGACCTCGCAAATCCAGATTGAAAGCCTGACCACGGCGCTTGAGCTTTTCCACATTGATGTGGGCCGCTATCCGACAGCAACTGAAGGTCTCGAATCCCTCGTGAAAGTTGCCGGAACCATACCCGGCTGGAACGGCCCTTATCTCAGGAAAAACGATGTCCCGGTGGATCCCTGGGGCAAGCCCTATGTCTATGCATCACCCGGCAAGGAAAAGGCCTTTGACCTCATGACATTTGGCCGCGATGGCAAGGAAGGTGGCACTGGTGAGGACGCCGACATCCGCAACTGAACAAGGTTTCACCCTGGTGGAACTTCTGGCGGTCCTCGCAATCCTCAGCCTTGCGGTTGTCTCATTCAGTTGGAATGGGACAGGCAGCTCAGATGCCGCAAAATTCCGCAGCTTCCTCGTCACCACAGCATCTGCCCTCACAGAATCCCGAACTCGCGCAATGACGCGCGCAGCAGAAGAAACTGTCACAATAGACACAAAGAACCGAACCATCGTCAGCAGCAATCGCGCGATCAACTTTCCGAAAGGAGTTGAACTTGCAGCAACCATCGCAGATTCCGAAAATGGCCCGGCAAGCATCCGCTTTTTCCCCGCAGGAACGTCTACTGGAGGAAAGCTCGTCTTCACCCTTCGTGGCAAGTCCTACGAAATCCTGGTCAACTGGCTCACTGGCAATGTCGCGCTCCACCCTGTCTGACCAGCGCGGCTTCTCGCTCGTCGAAGTGCTCTGCGCCATGACCATCGCGGCGCTGTCTCTCGTCGCATTGTTTCGCGGCCTCGGCCAGTCGCAATCCGCAGCGCTCTATCTGGAGCAACATCTCGGTGCGCGCATCCTTGCACAATCGATTCTTGAAGACGAACGCATGGCCCCCACAACTGAAATCGGAAAGCGTCAGGGCGATTCCGGCGCCTATTCTTGGACAATGGAAATCAACGCCACAAGCATAAATGGCGTCGGTACATTGCCAGCCTCGCACCGTCTGTATCGCATCACCACAGAAATCAAATGGCAGCCGCGCGGAAGTTTGCGACTCGAAACCCTCAAGCTGGGCCGTTGATCATGCACGTCCAACCACAGGAACATGGCTTCACCCTTTTGGAGATTCTCATCGGC
Source organism: uncultured Alphaproteobacteria bacterium (assembly GCA_963738595.1). Taxonomy (GTDB): domain Bacteria; phylum Pseudomonadota; class Alphaproteobacteria; order Rhizobiales; family Aestuariivirgaceae; genus Aestuariivirga. The sequence goes on along the minus strand of CAVTXF010000013.1, from coordinate 68,483 downwards.
CTCACGGTGTCAGCGCTCATTCTCGTTGGCCTCAATCAGTCGATGCTGATCATCAACCGTGGTTTCGATCAAGCTGCGGCATCAATTGGCAGGCAGAGTTCAATCGCGTCTGGACTCTACATCGTTTCTGGCGATATCACGCGCATCCAGCGCCGTGTCGACAGCCAGGACAGCCCCCATGCCTTCATGTTCAGCGGCAGCGAAAGTGAAATCATCTTCCTTCTCGAAGAACGTCCCGAAAGCCGCGAAGGTGGTGTCTTTTGGATCAGGCTTTATGCCCGCAGCACAGCGGAAGGCCAGGAACTGATCCGGGGCCGCAAACCATTCGCTGGTGAAAAAACCATTCCGCCATCGGACGAGTGGCAGGATGAAACCGCGCTCATGCGCGTCGACGCGGGAATTACATTTGCATACCGCGCCACGCGCTCCGGCAATCGCAACTGGCAATCAGGCTGGTCAACACCAAACCAGATGCCGGACCAAATCCGCATCAGCATCACCGATAAAAAAACCGGTCGCCTCCGCGTCCCGCCATTCGTTCAAACACTGCAACAAACCGTGGAGGCCGGTTGCGTTGTACCAACTGCCCCCGGCTGCACGATGCAGTCAGCAGGCATTCTCACTGGCAAAAATCAATGACGCGCGCCAGAAACAGCGAGCGCGGCCTCATCCTGGTGATCGTACTCTGGATCGTGGCTGCCTTGACCGCGATCATCGTGGCATTGAGTCTGTTTGCGCAAAGCAACATCTCGCTTGCCTCGGTGGAAACAGCCAGGCTGCGCAATGAAATGCAGCTTGTTGCGGGCCTCGAAGCGGCAAAGGCTTCCATCCTCGCAACCGCTCCGGAAAATCGCGTCTTTTTCGATGGCAGCATCCAGCGCTTTGATCTCGGCGATGGCGTCACCGTTGAAGCCAGCATTCGCGACACATCGGGCTTGCTCGATCTCAACCGCGCGCCCATTCCGCTGCTCGAAGCAATCGCGTCGCAACCGGATGCGGTTCGCACCGGAGTATCTCCGTTGATCATGGAAGCAATTCGCCGCCGCAGCAGTGCCGTCATGTCAAGCAAGCCGCGTGAAGATAAATCGAAAACTGAATCAGCAATATTCACCTCACCCGGTGAATTGCGCAGTATCCCCGGTGCAACCCCTGAGTCCGTTGCCAACCTCTTTGCCTTCGCAACGCTCTACACGGCAGATGGCAAGATCAATCCTTTTGCGGCACCGCAGGAAGTCTTGCAGGCCATCCCAAAACTTCTGCCTTCGGATGTAGCAATCTTTGCCACCGCCAAGGCGCGCAAAGTGTGGAAACAGCCGCAAGTCCAGAACGCCCTGCAAAATTATGCCGATCTATTGGCCGTACGCGAATCAAGGATATTCGTCATTGAGTTGGCCATGCTGCCGGGGGCACGCGGAGGCGGTGAAAGTCTCGCAACAACAGTGATTCTCGATGCCGCAGCAGACGTCCCTTTCCAAACCCTCTCTCTATCGTGGTAGACTGACTCGCATGACCTATTCGGACAGTTCCGCAACCCGCTATCTCGCCGCGCGCAGCGGCGGGTTGCTGCGCGCGCTTGCCGACAGCATCAACGCCTTCATCTCCGACATGGCCTCAGGCAAGAAATCACGCAACCGCTCCCGCGCCACGATCCATGTGAAAGGGCAGGGCGCAGAAATCCACGATCACCGCAAGAACACGGTCAAGGCTTATGACGGCGAGACCGATGGCTTGGCTGACTTTGTACAGGGCAATCTGCCACGGACCGCACGCAAGGATGTGACGCTGCAGTTCTCCAGTCAAAACGCAATTGTCAAACGTCTCCGCCTGCCTGCATCCGCACAAGACGTGTTGCCCGCCATCCTTCGCAACAAGGTGGAAAGCCTCGCACCCTGGCCGTTGCAAGAATCGCTCTGGGGCTATCACCTTGCAGGGCAAGACACGCCCGGCGAACTTCTCGTTGATGTCGGTATCATCAGTCGCAAAAGCGCACTCGACGCCGTCAAGACGCTGCATCATGGCGGCGCAGAAGTTCAGCGCATGGAAATTGCATCCCTGGCCACAGGCAGCGCCATCACGCTCGATTTCGGCAGGGAGACGCGCGAGAAAAGCTTGCGCAGCATCGTCACAGCCGCCATGGCCTCGCTTGCGCTGAGCGCAGCCGGAGTGGGCGGACTTGGTTCATATCTTGCCTACCAAATCGACGCGGAAAATCGTGAACTGCGGGTTGATTTGGATCGTGCAAAACGCGCCCTTCAGGGCGAAAGCGCGACAACTGGCAATGTGCAACTCGCCACAGCCAACGCAATTTTCGAAGAAAAGCGCAATGCCCCGCCTTTCGTAATGCTCATCAACGAGCTCACCAAGGCGGTGCCGGATGGCATCTGGCTCGAAAACATCAACTATGAAAATGGAAAATTCCTGATCACCGGCCACGGCGCAAATCCCGACAAATTGGTGCAAGGTCTCGAAGCTTCAGCCTATTTTGCCAAGGCGTCATTTGCATCTGCCATTCAGCGCGATGCGGAAAAAGGCGTGGACGCATTTACTGTCGCGATGGACGTTGAAACGCGCGAGACAAAACCGTGACCGGAAAATTGTCTTCACAGGGTCAGCGTGGCCTGCTCGTGTTGATTGCCGCAACGATATGCTTGCTTGCAATCGCGGTTGTGCCGTTTTTCTGGAATGCATCAATCGAACGGGAGCGGGACGAAAACCGCAGCGAATTGGCCTTCCTCAAACAGAAACTCGCCAACGGCAATGCTCCGCGCAAGTCCAGCTTGACTGAAGCCGATCAGGTCGACGCGATGTATTTTGCTGGCGCAACCGAAGGTCTGGCCCAGGCGGCGTTTCAGTCCGTGGTCAGCACCATGGCCACCGCCAACAAGCTGCAGGTCGAACGCACGCAATCCATGCAGTCAGATCGCCGCGAAAATCTCGTCGTCTTGAAGCTCGATCTCGCAGCCCATGGCACTATGGAAAGCATCCGCAATTTCACCTTGGCGCTTGAACAGGCACAGCCTTTCGTCTTTGTGCGCAGCACCAGTGTTGCACTCGGCAACGAACAGGCCGACCCTGCCTCGCCGCTGCTCACCCTCACCATGCGCCTCGAAGCCTTTGCAAAAGCAGCGGTGACACAATGAGCAAGAACCGTCTCCCTGTACTCCTCCCCATCGCCGCTGCTTTGGGCGCTTATAGTGTACTGGGCTGAACCTTTTGCTGTAACCGAAGCGCCGACTTCGACCGGGACCGCTGCGCTGAATTCTTCTGCGGAAGTGAAAACTGCACAACTCAATCCTGTGCAGAATCCATTGGCAAATGTTTCCGCGGAAAAGTTTTCTGAAACATTGGAGCGACCGCTCTTTTCGCCCACCCGCCGCCCTCCGCCACAAGAACCCCAATCCGCACCGCAAGTCGTAGAGCCGGAACCAGCGCCCGAACCGTTGGCAGCGCCTACCGAAAATCCCGTCGATCCAAACGATTTTTCGCTCCTGGCAGTCTCAGGCAGTGACGGAGCATCCATCGCCGTAATCCACCAGGTGTCGTCTGATCAGACCTACTATTTGCGCCAGGGCGATGACATCGCGGGTCTCGAAGTGAAAAGCGTCGAAGCCCGGTCCGTAACCATTGGCAACGGCGACAACAGTTTCACAATTGCAATGTTCAAGCCGGAAGCCGCCTCGGATGCGGTGCTTCCCGATTCAGCACCGCCTCAAGAGCAGGAAGAAGCACCTGCACCTGAGGAAAGGGCGCAGTAATCATTCCAGCCCTTGCAGCTGCAACTTGGAGCGCAATTCTTTCGACACGCGGCTGGCGTCCTTGGCGTCCTGCACAATTTGCGGGGTGATGAAAACAATCAGCTCGCTGCGCCGTCCCTTGTTGTCGGTCTTGCCAACAAGGTCGCCGATGATCGGTACCTTGTTCAATCCCGGCACTGAATTTTTCTCGCGCGAATCCTGCCCGCTGATCAACCCGCCAAGCACAACCGTCTGCGTACTGTAAACTGAAACCTTGCTGTTGATGGCGCGTTGCGAAAAAGTCGGATTGCCACCCGCCCCCGCACCCGAGGCAGAAACTGAAGAAAGCTCTTGCCCCAGCTCCATCGTCACCAGCCCGTCGTGATTGACACGCGGTTTCACTTTCAGGATCACACCCGTGTCCTGATACTCGAACGAGTCAACATTCGAAACGTCGCGCACCACCGTTTGGGTTTTCACCGGAACCCGGTCGCCAACCTTGATTGTCGCAACCTCATTTTCCAGCACCAGAATCGAAGGTGATGAAACCACGCGCACCCGTGTGACAGCCGACAACGCATCAAGCACCACCTGGGGATCTGCCACATTGCCAATCAGGAAATTCAGCCCGGGAAACTTTGAACCAATCTTGAGCGCCGAGCCCGTGGAAACGCCCACCGCCACATCATTGTGGTTCTTGAGATAGGCCTGCACGCCGTAACGCAAATCATCATTCAGTGTCACTTCCGCAATCGTCGTGTTGATCAACACCTGCACACTCGGCGTATCGATCTGCCGCAGCGCCTGCAAGATTTGACGGTATTCGCGTTGTGTGGCGCGGATGACAATGGAATTGTTCGCGGCATTGGCCGTAATGCGAATGCCGCCAGCAAGGTTGGGCTCCGCCACGGGTGTCTCCGGCCCGTTTTCTACCGCTGCTGCCCCTGTATTCGCGGCATCAGGTGGTGGCGTGGTCTGATCTGCATTGTTACCTTGCTGATCTGTTTGCGCCTCGGTGTTCACCTGAACCTGGTTTTGATCAGGCGCAACTTCCGCAGTTCGCCCTGCATCTCCGGCCTTGTCGATGAACGTTGCAATCAGGATCTTGGCAAGGTCCTCCGCGTTGCCATTCTCGACGGCGTAAACATAATAATTCGTATCCCCTTCGCCGCGCTTGTCAAACCGCTGCACCCATTGCATCGCGCGCCGCACCTTGTCCTTGCTGTTGCCGATGATGACAACGCCATTGAGCCGTTCCAGCGGCACCACGCGCAAGCGGTTTGCGCCGGATGTGGCGCTGTCTTGCGCAAACACGGCCTCAAGTTTTGCGGTCATTTCGTCCGGCGAGGCATTGGTGAGAATGGCGATGCTCGCCGACTGCTTGCGCATCCAGTCCACATCGAAAGACCGGATCACTTCAACCAGCGACCGCCGCTCTTCGGAAGTCCCCCGCACCAGAACCATATTGCCGACTGCCGAAGCACGCACCGACCCGGCCCTGCTGATGAAGCTGTCGAGAAGTTCCAGCATGTTGTTCGGCCCGATATATTTGAGCGGAACCGCACTCAGCCCAAATCCGGATGATTGCCCGTCGCCGTTATCGACAGACCCCATTTCGCCTTCCAGCAGTTCCTGCAAAGCCACAACTTTTGCCGCACCGTTTGATTGCACCAGTGCCGCACCATTGAGCCGCAACGCCGCTTCAAATACCTCGAGCACTTCCTGGCCTGTCAGCGACCGTGCGGTTGAAAGTGTAACCGTGCCCTGCACGCGTGGATCAACCAGATAATTGAGCCCCAGTGTTTCCCCGAGGATGAGCTTCGCTGCTTCACCGATTGGCGCCTTGTCGATATTGATCGTGTATTTGCCACCGGTGTCGACCACCCCAGGTGCAGGCTCCGCCTCATCATCAGCGGCCTGCAAGCCCGAACCTTCGAACAGCTGATAAGTCCCGCGACCTGCCGCTGCCGGTGGCGCGCTCGAATGATGCGAGTTGCGCATTGTCCCCGGCCGCTTCGCGGAAAGATCAACATCGTTCGGCTCAAGCAATCGTGAGCCAAGGTTCTGGCTGCAGGCGGCAATGACAACGGAAAGAAGGCCAAGCACAAGCCAGCGTGAGCACACGGCTCCTGCTTGCCAGCGCGACAAAATAGAATTGACCTGCCTCACAAACCCACCACTTTCGAAAACGCAAGGCGATGCTTAACACCACCGCGCATTGCCGGGTGCATGAAAGATGACGCGACAAGAAATCAGTGGATAAGCGCGCCAGATCCAACATCACTGTTGATTTGCCAAAGCGATGAATCGACAGAATATTTGGACGAAAAACCGGCGTCGGAGAAGTTTAGTCAGAAAAGTTTTCAACAGCCCCAAAATCCACAGTGATCACGCAAAGAGTGTGAGGAACGGGTGAGGGCAATCAAAAATAGTAATTTAAGCGTATCACAGGTGAAATTATCCTCATAATGGCAATACAAAGGATTATACCCACAAGACATGCTCATAAATAAGAAATAAAGACATCTAGAGGCCTTTCAACCTATGTCTGGTACCCCCCTAGCCAAAAACAAATTCACCCCTCTGGCAGCCCGCAAAACGACGCTACGCGTGCTTCTCTCTTAGGTTGAATATTTGAAAGTAATACAAGCGAACAATGGGTCGACGGCGCTCTGTCACCTCAACCCGTCCTCACCCATAACGTCTTCCTTCTTCAACCCGCCAACCCGTGCCAGTGGGCGGCCGGAATCTGTCACGGCCACTGCGACCATGATTTCGTTCGCTCGTGGCGCGTCGTTGATGCGCACCTCCATGCCGTCAAAATGCGAACGCACAAACGCAGCATCCTTGTGGCCCAGCGGAATATCAAGCGGCGTGCCCATGCCACCGCGTTTCTTCGATGACGGCACGAGAGCAGCACCCTTTTCGACCGCAGCCCGCAAGGGCTTGCCGAGTTTGGGATGCAAAATCGCGGCCGCATGTTCAAGTTCGCCATTTTCGCCAACGAGGGCGGCCTTGCCATAACTCTCGATCTGCGACGGCGAAACACCCAGCGCCGCAACAGCGCGTTCACCCAGAATGCGGCCCAACTCTTCGCCAATATCCATGAGCTCGTCGAGATTTTCCGAGAACCGTCCGGCAAATGGATTGGCGATCACCGCCACCGCCGCCGCCCGGCGCGTCGGCGGCGATATCGACTGATCCATCTCGCGATGAATCTCGTCAACCACAACAACGATCTTGCGAATCTGCACCTTGCTCATTTTTGTCCGTCTCTCACCGTGATGCCTGAAACGTCGAGTCCGCCAGAGCGGCTGTGAATGCGCGGGCCTGATGTCATCACCAGTGCCAGCAGCATTTCATTGGCGCGTGGTGAATCATCAATGCCAACTTCCACCGCATCAAAATGTGAGCGCACATAGGATGCGGTGATATGCGTCACCGGAACATCAAGCCGCGCACCCGGCCCGCCAACTTTTTTCGTGGAAGGAACGATTGCAAGTGAATTCGCGATGTGTTCGCGCATCGAATATCCACCCGGCTGGTGCCACAGTGCCGCATGTTCAAGCTCGCCAGCTTCGCCGATGATCGCTCCCTTGCCATAACCATCAACTGGCCGCTGCATCGCATCCAGCAAAGTCTTCGCCATGCGCATGCCAAGCGGTTTCAGGTCGTCCATAAAGGGCTGGATATTCTCGACATAACGTCCGGCAAAGGGATTGGCGATCACCGCCAGGCACCACCCGCGCCGCCGCGGAATTGTCGCAACCGGACCGCCTTCGTGAAAGATGTCCTCGATACCAGTGACAAGTTTGCGCAGTTTGGTCTCAATCAATGGCGTCACCATGCGTTCGCGAAGGTTCTTTCTGGCTTATCCACTTCAATTTGCCATCTTCGTCAAGATCCTCGTCTTCCGCCACTGGCAGGGCACACTTGAGTGAGATCACTTCATTGCTCAGCATCAGTGACACCGCAACCAGCTGCCGCTCCTTCAGCAGGCTTTGCATCGTCACAACGCCGTTGCCCAGGGCCTCAAATATTTCATCTGCCGTAAGATCATCAACCGCAACTGTCACCAGCCGGTCTTTCAGGTCACTGTCTGGCGAAAGCAGCGAGGCAGGCTGCCGCGCGATTTTTGGTGAAAAAGGCAGGTCCACAGCATTGGCAATCAGCGTCGCTGCAGCATCGGCAAAGGAAGCCTTCTCTGCCAGCACCGTCACGGCATCGGCAATGCCAAGCGAATAGCTCCGGCCGCGCCAGCCAGACGTCGCAATGCCATGCACATTGTCATCAGACGAGATAAGAATGTCGCCGGATGGTGATCCCACGGTGAAAGACTGTTCCGGCGCGAGATGCAACGCAATGTCCCCGCCATTGTTCACATAGGCGCGCGTCAGTTCTGCCGCTTCAGTCATCGCATCGAGAACGTGTTCGGCAACTGCGCCGGCAACCGCTGCCATCGGCGTAATTTGTCGCTTCCAGTGCGGCATCACCGCACGTTCCATGGTGCGTGCAATGTCTCCCTTAAGCCCGTGCCCGAACTGTGGAACATTCTGTCGCAGCAAATCGAGTTCGTCCGCCAGCTCTTCAAGCACGGTTTCAAATCGCGAAATCGCCGCACCATAGGCAGAGTTGACATGAGCAGTTGTGCCTTCCGCCAGAATGATCAGGTCAATCGGACCATGCTGCAGGTGCAGGCGCTTGCCATCTGGCAACAGGGCTGCAACCGGCGTATCCATCACGGCTTGTCCCAACTGAAATGGCGCTGCTCAGTCGGCCAGTCAGCCTTCTGCGCAATGTCCTTGCGACCTTTCAACACGTGGTCATTCTGTACCCCGGTCTTTCCGACGAGCGCCTCGGCAAGCGGCATCACGTGCCGCATGTGCCCACCCAGCGCTTCATAATCCGAACGCCGCATGGTGAATTCAATCGGCGCAACAAGGGCAGGGGTCGGCACATAACCGAATGCATTTTCCGGAAGCGCCAGAACATCCACCATGATCGTGATGCCGCCACCTGGCCACACATAGGCAGGCGCGCCGCCGCATGTGATATGCGTCAAACTGCTTTTGACCGAGCGCGTCAGCTTCACCGGATTTTCCGTAACGCCCGCACGCAAACTGCCGCCTGCACCACCCATGAACAAAACCGTGCATAGCGCTGGTTCGCAATTTTCTGCAATGCGAGAAACCGATGGCAGCAGGCGATCTGGCATTGGCATATGCACCGGTTGCAAATTCTGGTCGAGTTCATAATAGGCGAATTGTTCACCCGTCGTGGACACCATCAGCAATGACTGCCCCGGCTTTGCGACGTTTGCATCAAAGCCTTTCAGGATCGACAGGGGATCATCAATATTGGTGCCACCCCATCCTGTGCCAGGCTCGGCGACTTTGAAGTAACGCCCCGGCGTGGAACGGCGACCATTGATTTTGATGCCGCTAGGTGCCCAGCCGATCACCTTCCCGGCTTGATGTTCTGAAATCACGCCCGTGATGTGATCATCAACCACCACAACTTCGTCCACCAACCCGTGCCACTGCGACGCAAACATGCCAACTGTCGCCGACCCGCAACCAACCCGCATGCGCGTCTCTGCAACGCCGTTCACGATAGGTGCAGCGCCAGCCTGAACAGTGACGGATGAACCACCATCAATCACAACGTCAATTGCCTTGCCATTGCACAGCGCCAACAACGCATCGCACGTCACGCGGCCCTCTTTCTTGCCGCCGCCGGTCAGATGATGCACCCCACCCAGCGACAACATCTGCGAACCATACTCCGCCGTTGTCACATGTCCGATGGGCTCGCCATCAACCCGCACCAAGGCGCGTTCGGGCCCCAGATGCCGGTCCGTATCGATTTTTACTTTCACACCGCAGTAACTGAAAATGCCTTCCGTCACGACGGTGATCATGTCGATGCCGTCAACCTCGCGCGAGATGATGAAGGGGGCAGGCTTGTAGTCAGGATAAGTTGTTCCGGCACCAATGGCCGTGATGAATTTGGTGTCGGCGTTGATGATGTTGCCGTTCCATGTTTCTGATGATCTGGCGAACGAAACAAGCTCGCCCCCGGTTTCCTTGTGCCGCTCGATGATCACCAGCGGATCAACCCGCACCAGTTTCCCGTCTTCATTGGCATAGCGGTCACAGGCACCAGCGCGTCCCGCAGCGATGTAACACATCACAGGGCAGGCGTCGCAGCGGATCTTGCCGCTGGCATCAACATGCGCGGTCATCTGGTTCCCAATTGTCTTCTTGCATGCGGGAGAGGAATGCAAATTTGATTCATGAACGTCCCACCTCTCTCAGCGCAGCATAAACCTTGTCGGGCGTAGCGGGAAGATTGCGGATAACCGCACCTGTGGCATGCCGGATGGCATTCAGAATGGCGGGTGCAGTGGGGATCAGCACATGCTCGCCAAGCCCCTTCGCGCCGTAAGGTCCGTTGGGGTCTTCAACCTCAACGATGATGCACTTGATCTCCGGCACGTCACCAATCGTCGGAATCAGGTAATCATGCAGGTTCTCGGTGCGTCCCGGTATGTAGTCTTCCATCAGCGCCATGCCGATGCCTTGCGCTATGCCACCTTCAATCTGTCCTTCGACGAGCATGGGGTTGATAGCCTTTCCGACATCGTGTGCCGCGGTAATGCGGTTGAGTTTCACTGTGCCAAGCTCGGTATTGACGGAAAGCTCGCATATCTGCGCACCATAACCATAGACAGCATAAGGCTCCCCCTGGCCAAGCCGATCAAGCGGCAGCGTCGGCGGATCATAGGTTCCTTCTGCCGAAAACACATAGCCAAGTGAATCCAGTTGCAGTTCCCTGAGTGACAAAGACGTCTTGATTTGCGCATCGGCAATCGTCACCACACCATTGCCGAAACTCAATCGTGCAGCGGCACCGACATTGGCCTGCTGCAGGACTTTCCGCCGCAAGGTTTCGCCGGCAATCCTGGCTGCATTGCCGGTCACAAAAGTATGTCGCGAGGCCGAGGTCTTGCCCGCATCCGGCGTACAATCCGTATCAGGTCCGACAAGTGTAATCGCGCCGACGGGAATGCCTAAAGCATCCGCGGCAATCTGCGCGATGACGGTGTTCGATCCTTGCCCGATGTCAGTGGCACCTTGATGCAGCATCACGCGGCCATTCGGTGTAACACCCATGCGAATGGTCGAAGGGTTGGGCAGCGACGTGTTCCCGCATCCGTACCAGCACGAGGCAATGCCGACACCATGGCGTATGGTGGTGCTTGACTGGTTCAGCCGTGCCACGTTCAGCAATGCTTTTGCCCAGGCCGGTTTCAGCGCAGAAAGACATTCGGCAATGCCGACCCCGGATTGAAACACTTGCCCCGTCACCGTAGGCTCTCCATTGCGCAACGCATTGTTCAGCCGAAACTCCAGCCTGTCCACGCCAACCTTGTCCGCCAATTGGTCATAGATACATTCCAATGCAATCGCGGCCTGTGGAACACCAAATCCGCGAAACGCGCCGGCAGGCATGGAATGCGTCAGCACTGCTCTGCTGCGTGCACGGTAATGCGGAGTCAAATACGGCCCGGACGCATGCACCGGCACACGGTTGGCAACTGTAGGCCCCCAACTGGAATAGGCACCGGTATTGAATACACCGTCGAAATCAACCGCCGTGATCTTGCCGGTGAAATCGCAGCCAGCTTTGATCGTGATGTCGGATGGATGCCGCTTTGTCGTCGATTGCATCGATTCGGTTCGCGTATAGGCAATGTAGGCAGGCCGATTGAGTTTCCACGCCGCGAGAGCGATGTAAGGCTGGAACGAAATATCGAGTTTCGATCCAAATCCGCCACCGCATGCCGATGGCACGACGCGTACCTGATCAAGCCTCAGGCCCATGATCTCGGCAATCGCTTCGCGGTCCATGTGCGGCGCTTGCGTGCAGCCAAATACCGTCAGCCGTTCACCGTCGCGCACCGCATAACCCGCTTCCGGCTCGATATAGGCGTGTTCAACAAAGGGAGTCGTAAACCGCTCTTCCACGATTGCCGCTGATTGCATGAAGCCGGACGCCACATCGCCACGCTCGACATGGCCACGCACCAGAATATTGCCCGGCCGGTGTTTATGAAGCAAATCGCGCGATGCCTCGGCGTCATGCACATCGCGCACATCGGTGAGAACATCCCACGTGACCGGGAGGTCTGTGAGATCGAGTTTCGCTATAACATCAGGCTCGCCGACAATGGCGGCAACCGCCTCGCCACGAAACTTCGCCACGCCCGGTGCCAGGGCCGGCTGATCGGCAAAAGCCGGAATGACGCCAAACATGTTCTTCCCCGGAATGTCATCCGCTGTGAACACGGCAAGCACACCGGGATGTGTGGCGACAAATGAATTAAGATCACCAAACGAAAACCGCGCTGCATGATGCGGGCTGCGCACCACGCGCACCAACATCGCATTGTCCGGAACCACATCAGCACCAAACAAATCCTTGCCAAGAACCTTGATCGCACCATCCAGCCTTGTGACGGAGCTTCCCACCGACCGGTTAGATGCCGGCAAGAGCTTTGCCGGAGCAGCCACTTTCATCACCGCGTCGATGATCTTGCTGTAACCGGTGCAGCGGCACAACACGCCACCCAGAGCATCCTGCACTTGCTGCCGCGTCACGATTTTTTGTGCCTTGAGCAACTGCGTTGCTGCAACAAGCATGCCCGGCGTGCAGATGCCACATTGTGCAGCGCCATGCCGGAGAAATGATTGTTGCAACTGGCTGGCAATGCCATTCTTGCTGGCAAGTCCTTCGACAGTGATGACCTTGCAGCCTTCGACTTGGGCAACCGGCGTGAGACAGCTGCATGCAGCTGCGCCATTGATCAGGACAGTGCACGCTCCACAGTCACCGGCGTCGCAACCAACCTTGGTCCCGCGCAACAGAAGTTCATCACGCAGGACATTGGACAATCGCTCCGTCGGCGGAGCATTCACCGAGACGGCCTTGCCGTTGACATGAAACCGTATACTCATATCTGCGCGCTCATCGCGGCAACAAGTGCCGACCGCACCAGCGAAGCTGCGGCGTGATGCCGGTAGGCGGCAGTGGCGCGCACATCATCAATCGGAGAAAGTTCAGTCAACACGTTGGGAGTGATATCCAACGCACTGATTTGATTCGCTGAATGCCCAAGCACCGCACGTTCCAAATCAGGCAGCCGTTGCGCCACTTCCGAGCACGAACCGATTGCAATTGCCGCATCAGTGATCACCTTGCGCGTCACCACCAGCCGCACAGCCACCATCGCAATCGATATCACCAAATATTTCCGCGCACCGAGTTTTTGAAACGACGACACGCCAAGTGCCGCAGCTTCCGGTATCATTATGCGCGTGACGATCTCATCCTGGGCAAGAGCCGTCTTGCGATTGCCATGGATGAATTGCGAAAGTGGCACCCGGCGCATATCGCGCGCCGAAGCAAGTTCAACTTCCGCATCAAGCGTCAAGAGCGGTGGCACGCCATCCGCCGCCGGGGAGGCATTGCAGATATTTCCTGCGACAGTGCCACGATTCTGGATCTGCACCGACCCGACGTCGCGTGCTGCAAGTTTCAGCCCGTCAAATGCCTTTGGCAGTTTCGCTCGCGTCACGTCCGCCCAGGTTGCGTTGGCCCCAATGGAAACAAAACCATTGTCGCGCTCCACATGTCGCAAGCCTTCAATCGCCGATACATCCAGCACCGGAAAAGTCACCGGCCGGTCACGCAAGCCAGGATAAAAATCCGTGCCGCCTGACAGAATCCTCACAGGCCCGGAAGCGCGGATGGTCAGGGCTTCGGCCAGCGAAGTCGGTCGGAAAAAGGACATGCCCCACCTTCTCATTCCGATTGCGCCAAAGCAAGCACCGGAAGCACTTGACGGTTACTGGAACACCAGACAAGATTTCAACTTGAACCAATTCTTGACTGCCGCGGATTTTGGCGTCAGGTATTTGTTCGAAACATATCATTTGAATGATTCAGGAGACACCCATGACACCGGCAAGTGTAACACTCATCAACCAGGTCTGGCCCCGCAGCGACCTTGCGCGGCAGATTGCACTGGCAGTTTTGGGCAGTCTCGTCGTGGCTGTCGCCGCGCAAATCAACGTGCCAATGCAGCCGGTTCCAATGACCCTGCAAACCCTCGCAGTCCTTGCCATCGGTGCGGCGTATGGGGCTCGCCTCGGTGCTGCAACACTAGCCCTTTATGCCTTGGAAGGCGCTGTGGGGCTTCCTGTCTTTGCGCAGTTCAGCTCGATCTTTAAACCAGATGGAACATTGATCGCTTCGATTGGCTATGTCCTCGGCTTCATTCCCGCCGCCTGGCTTGTGGGTTTCCTGGCTGAACGCGGCTGGGACCGCAAGGTTGTCACCATGCTGGCAGCCATGTTGTTGGGCGCTGCAGTTCTGTATATTCCTGGCCTTGTCTGGCTCGGAAAACTCTTTGGGGCAGAAAATGCGATTGCTTATGGACTGGCTCCCTTCTGGATTGGCGATATTGTGAAGGCAGTGATTGCGGCTCTTGGCTTTCCCGCAGCGTGGCGCTTGCTCGGCAACCGCTGATCCGCGTTCAAATGTTTTGCTCATGCTCCGGGACCGCACCGCGTTTCCGGAGCATTTTCGTTTTGTAGGAGTGAGGATACGCAATGCATGGCTACGCGGCACCCCTGCAAGACATGGACTTCATTTTTTTTGACCTGTTGAAAGTCCACGACCTCGCCAACGAATTGCCTGCCTATGCAGATATTACTCGCGATTCTGTCACGCCAATCCTTGAAGAAGCCGGAAAATTCTGCAGCACCATCTTGCAGCCAATCAACAGCGCCGGAGACGCCGCAGGCTGCAAGCTCGTCAATGGTGAGGTCACGACACCTGTCGGCGTGAGGGAAGCCTACGCGAGATTTGTCGAAGGCGGTTGGCCTGGCTTTGCGTGTGACCCAGAATTTGGCGGGCAGGGCCTGCCGACCACAATTGCTTTCGCTTTCGAGGAAATGCTGAGTGCCGCGAACATGTCGTTCAGCCTATACCCCTTGCTCACACATGGCGCATATCATGCACTGAAAGCGCATGCGTCAGACGAATTGAAGAACCTCTATCTGCCGAAAATGGTTGCAGGAACATGGACCGGCACCATGAACCTGACCGAACCACACTGCGGAACCGACCTTGGCTTGATCAAGACAAGGGCCGACCCAGCGGCAGACGGCACATACAAGATCTTTGGCACCAAGATCTTCATCACCGCTGGCGAACATGATTTGTCGGACAACATCATTCATCTTGTTCTCGCCCGCGTGCCCGGTGCAGGCGAGGGCGTGCGCGGCTTGTCGCTTTTCGTTTGTCCAAAGTACATTCCCGACAAGGATGGGAAACTCGGCCCACGCAATGCACTGTCCTGTGGTTCGCTGGAAAGCAAGATGGGAATCAAGGCTTCGCCAACCTGTGTGATGAATTATGATGGGGCAACCGCCTGGCTCGTCGGAACCAATGGCAAAGGCCTCGCGGCTATGTTCACAATGATGAACCGCGCCCGTCTCGCCGTCGGCGTTCAAGGACTGGGTGCTGCTGAGGCAGCCTGTCAGGGGGCTGTGAATTACGCGCGCGCGCGTTTGCAAATGCGTGCACCCGCAGGTCCTAAATATCCGCTCCAGTCAGCCGATCCGATCATAGTCCATCCAGATGTTCGCCGCACGCTGATGCATATGCGCGCAATGACAGAAGGCTGCCGCGCATTGGCCCTGTGGACGGCACTGCAGCTCGATGTCTCAATGCTCCACGCAGATGCCAACGCGCGTCAGGAAGCCGATGATTTTGTCGCTCTGCTGACACCCGTGGTAAAAGGCATGCTCTCGGACCATGGCTTTGCGGCAGCCAATGATGCAATGCAGGTTCACGGTGGTCACGGCTACATCCGCGACTGGGGCATGGAACAGCTGGCCCGCGATGCACGCATCACGCAGATTTATGAAGGCACCAATGGCATTCAGGCCATGGACCTTGCTGGCCGCAAGCGAAACGTTGAAAGGGGTCGCCTTCCACAACGCTTCTTCGACCTTGTGCAAGTCCACATTGATCAGCACACGGAGCAACAATCACTCGGCAACGCTTTGCAACGCCTGCGCAAGGCAACCGAATGGCTGAACACCGCTTCGGCAAAGAACGCCGATGAAACCGGTGCTGCAGCTGCAGAGTATCTCCGCCTCTTCGGACTTGTGGCAATAGGTTACATGTGGTCGCGCATGACCATCGCCGCATCAAATTCTGATGATTCATTCCACCGTTCCAAACGCGCTACCGCAGAATTTTACATGTCACGTATCCTGCCGCAAACCGAAGGTTTGCTCACCAGCATCTTGGCGGGATCTGGCCCGGTGATGGCACTGAATGACGACGAGTTCTGAACGGCTCTACCCGCTCTTCACTGCAAAGATCGCAGCGATTTCGACCGAGATTCCATTCGGCAAAGACCCCATGCCCACCGCTGCCCGCGCATGTTTTCCGGACTCGCCAAAAACCTCGATGAACAAATCCGAACAGCCATTGATGACTTTTGGGTGTTCTAGAAAATCGGGAACGGCATTCACCATGCCTGTGACGCTCAATACGCGCTCGACCCGATCCAGCGATCCGAGCAGGTATTGTGCCGCGGAAAGCAGCGCAAGTCCGGTCCTGCGTGCATGAAAATTCGCATCGGCAACAGAAACTGTTTTGCCCACGACGCCCGTTGCAAAAGACCCGTCTTCCAACAGCGGCCCCTGTCCGGAAAGGTAAAGAACATTGCCATGCAAAACGCCCGGCACATAACTTCCCTGTGGTGTCGGCGGTTGTGGCAGCACAATCCCCAACGCATGCAATTTTTCGGTAGCACTCATGAGACTATCCATTGCGATAGGTGTAGCTATAACCATTGATTGCCGGTGCACCACCAAGATGCGCATAAAGAATGCGTGAGCCCTTCGGGAAGAATCCTTTTTTAATCAGGTCCAGCATGCCCTGCATCGATTTGCCTTCATAAACCGGATCCGTGATCATCGCTTCTGTGCGCGCCGCCAAACGGATCGCGTCATTCGTTTCAGCCGAAGGAATACCATAGGCGGGATAGGCATAATCCGGATTGATCACGATTTCATCATCGCGCACGGTCCGGCCCAGTTCGACGAGTGCAGCGGTATTGTCGACAATCTCGCGAACCTGATGGCGGGTTTTCTCCAATGTGCCTGAGGCATCAATGCCAATCACCTTGTCGGCGCGATTATCCGCAGCAAAGCCGACGATCATTCCAGCCTGCGTCGACCCCGTCACCACACATACAATGATATAGTCGAACGCAAAACCCAGTTGCATTTCCTGTTCGCGCACTTCCTCGGCAAACCCGACATAGCCAAGCCCGCCCAGCTTGTGCACCGAAGCGCCAGCGGGAATTGCGTATGGTTTCCCGCCATTTCTCTTCACATCCTCGATGGCGTCTTCCCAGCTCTTGCGAATACCGATGTCAAACCCGTCGTCGACGATGCGGCTATCCGCGCCCATCAACCGCGTCAGCAGGATGTTGCCGACACGGTCATAAACAGCGTCCTCATGCGGCACCCAGCTTTCCTGAACGATGCGGCATTTGAGGCCGAGCTTTGCTGCAGTCGCTGCCACCATGCGCGTGTGGTTTGATTGCACACCACCAATGGAAACCAGCGTGTCGGCATTGGATGCAATAACATCCGGCACGATATATTCCAGCTTGCGCAGCTTGTTTCCCCCAAACGCCATGCCGGAATTGCAATCATCGCGCTTTGCCCAGATTTCAACTGAACCGCCTGCCGCTTCCGAGAGCCGGGGCAGTTTTTCAATTGGGGTGGGCCCGAAAGTCAGTGGATAGCGGGGAAATTTCTTGAGGTTCATGTGTCTGCTTTCATCAATGTGGTTAACAATTATTGCACCGCGATGAGATGGTCAAATTTTATCAGGAACCAGCCTGCCGCTGTTCTAGCGATGTCGCATGCATCAGGTCGGCATTGCGCTTGTAAAGCTCGAGATAGGTTTTCATGCGCGTTTCATAGACCACGTAATTGCGCTCATCTGGCGACACTGTTCTGTCGGTCGCCACCCACTGGGATATTTCCCTCGGATCCTTGAATATGCCGGCTGCATAGCCTGCAATGAAGCAGTTCCCGTAAGAAGCGCCCAGCGTCACCGATGGTACACGCTGTGGAACTTTGGTGATGTCAGATACGGCTTGCAGCCAAGACCCGTTTTTCGTGCCGCCACCGACCGCCGTCATGATTTCTGCCTTGGCGCCAGCCGCAGCCATCACCTGCAAGGTATGATTGATCGAATACCCCACACCTTCATATGCTGCACGATACAGGTGTGCTTTGCTGTGCCCGATATCGAGACCAAAGATGATCCCACGCGCATCCGCATCATTGATTGGTGATCGTTCGCCCGAGAAATACGGAAGCACCACGATGCCATTTGCCCCTGGTGCAACTTCAGCCGCAAGTTTGGAAATGGCAGAATAGGAATCATCCCCACCCTTCATTTCATCAGCAACAAGATCCGCTGCAACAATATCGCGGAACCAGCGCGTCAGCGATCCGGATGTCGCCATGCCACCATGCAGACAAAATGTTCCGGGAAAAATGTAGGGTGTTGCCCACAATTTGTTCATCCATCAATGGCTTGTCCATCAGCAATGTGATCCATGCCGTTGATCCATACATCAGCATCATGTCGCCGGGCGCAGTCACGCCGATGCTCATCGCTTCGCTTGCAACATCGCATGTGCCGATCGAGACGACGGTCCCTTCGGAAAGGCCGGTCTTCCTGGCAGCATCTGCCGTGACGGTGCCTGCCGCCTCCGTGGCCCAGCGCGGTTGCGGCAATCGGTCAGGCTCCACGATGCCCTCGCAAAGGTCGGCAGCCCATGCAAGTTTCGAAGGCTCATAGCAAGGCCCGAAAAATCCGGCAGTGAGGTGGTCAATATGGAATTGGCCGGTGAGCCGCGCCGCAATGAAATTGGCGCAGGGCAAAAAGCTGCGTGCTTTTCGGTATGCTTCGGGTTCGTGTTTTTTAAGCCAAAGTATTTTTGGACCCATCGATTGCGCTGAAAGTCCGTTCCCGGTGCGATTGAAGATCGTCTCCGCGCCATGCCAGCCAATTACTTCAGCAATCTCGGCAACGGATCGTGTATCAACACCATACATGATGCCACCTGCCCGCAATGGGTTGGACTGCGCATCAACAGGTACCATGGAATAAACTCCACTCAATCCGATGGAGGCGACATCGGCAGCTTTGACCTTTGACCTGTCCAGGAGAAGTTTGGTGAGTTCAACAAATTCGCCCCACCAAACGCTTTCCACGTCCTGCTCCACAAAGCCGGGCTTGAGAAATTGCAGCTCGTGCTTAAGCGCAGCGCTCGCGAGAACCTTTCCTGTCGTATCACTGATCACGCCCTTCGATTCATATGATCCGATATCAATTCCGATCAGGTACTGAGGCATGTCATTCTCTCTGTGCGGTGCTTCAGCGGGTGAGTGAAGAGGAGTTGCACATGGCCGTCAAGTCTTTGAACGCATCGCAAATCCATGTAGAACCGATGCATGACCACAGAAAATCATGGACTGGTGAACACCGACGCAGGCGATATCCAGGTAAATGCGCCGGATCGCAATGGCGTCTTTTCATACAAGGGAATCCCTTATGCGGCACCGCCAATTGGTCCGCGGCGCTGGAGACCTCCTCACCCAACAATGCCATGGAAAGGTGCGCGACCCTCATCAACGCTAAGGGCCAATGCACCACAGCGCATGTTGTTTCCCGATATTGATGCCTTCGCGGCGGGCCAGTCGGAAGATTGCCTGTTTCTCAATGTCTGGTCGCCTGCGAGACCGGGTGAAGGCCGCAAACTGCCGTGTCTGTTCTATATTCACGGTGGTGGCTTTGCTGTGGGCTTCGGAGGTGAAAAACGCTACGACGGCGCTCGCCTGGCGAGCCACGGCATTGTCGTCATCACCATGAACTATCGCCTCAACGCTCTCGGCCTTCTGGCGCATCCGGCGTTGACAGCTGAGACTGGCGCATCAGGAAATTTCGCCATGCTCGATCTCGTGGCGGCATTGCAGTGGGTGAAGCGCAACATCACCGCATTTGGCGGCGATCCGGACCAGGTGACAATTGCAGGTGAGTCAGCAGGCTCGATGTTCGTCAGCATGCTGATGGCATCCCCCATGGCCCCCGGATTGTTTCACCGCGCCATTGGTGAAAGTGGCGCGCAATTTCCCTCGGAACGCCCCATGGGTAACCTCAAGGATGCAGAAGCATTCGGCACGCATTTCGCTGCGCTGTTGCAGGCGAAGACCGCCGACGACCTGCGTGCAGTGTCAGTGGAGGCAATACTGGATGCCAATCCGGGCCTTGGATTTTGGCCGATTGTCGATGGGCAATTCCTCACTGAAAAACCTGCGGCGACATTTGCTGAAGCTGCGCAAGCTGACGTACCGTTGCTTGCTGGCTGGAACCGCAACGAAGGCATGAATTTCAATGTCATGTCATGGTTGCCGGGAGCGAAAGGATATGCGTCACTCGTAAAAACCCTGTTTGGCGACAAGTCCGGGGATATCCTCAAACTTTATCCCGCAGGCAAGAAGGCCGAACAATCCGCACGCGAACTCGGTGCCGACCTTGTCATCAATCATGGCACTTGGGCCTGGCTCGAAGCACACCGCAAGACCGCGAAATCTGAAATTTTCCGTTACAGGTTTGACCATGCCCCGAAAACCATGTGGTTTCCGAAAGAACCGGTGCAAGGTGCATTTCATTCCAGCGAGATTCCATACGTCTTTGACAATCTCGATGCCTTCGACTGGACGATTGCGCCAGATGACGAAATCGTCGCTGCCATGATGTCGGGTTACGTCGTCAACTTTGTAAAGACCGGAGATCCAAATGGCCAGTCATTGCCGCACTGGCCAAGCTATCGCGAGGCAGAAAGGCCGCAGATTTGCATCGCCAGCAAAACCTCAATTGACTACGATGTCGATCGTGCACGCCACGAAATGCTGGAAAAGCTGTTAGAATAGCCATCCAACAAGTTGCACAGGTATCGTTGTATAAACTGGCCACATGTTTCAATAATTCAATCAGAAAGGCAGATGACATCACGTGCGTTTTGATCTCGACAAGGTGGACACCGCAATTGCCTATAAATTGCTTGCAGCAACGGTCGTGCCACGGCCAATAGCCTGGG
The DNA here is from genome assembly GCA_963738595.1 of uncultured Alphaproteobacteria bacterium. Lineage (GTDB taxonomy): Bacteria > Pseudomonadota > Alphaproteobacteria > Rhizobiales > Aestuariivirgaceae > Aestuariivirga. The sequence goes on along the minus strand of CAVTXF010000013.1, from coordinate 47,477 downwards.
TCGTCACACAGGATGCGCATGGCAATGTCAACGCAGCTCCCTTCAGCTTTTTCAACGTCATGGGGCACAATCCGCCAACCGTTGCAATTGGCTTGCTCGCAGTGCCCGACAGGGGTTTCAAGGACAGCGCCCGGAACATTCTCGAAACAGGAGAGCTCGTCGTCAATCTTGTGCCAGAACGACTTGTTGAGCAAATGAATCTGACCGCTATTGATGCGCCCGCTGGCTTCAATGAACTTGAATTGGCCGGCTTGCATACGTTGCCTTCTACGCACATCAAACCGCCACGCATTGCCGAATGTCCGGTCGCCTTTGAGTGCGTGACCCATACCACCGTCGAAACCGGCCCCACGCAGACCATTGTCATCGGGCGTGTTCTCGCAGTGCATATCGATGATGCATACGTGAGGGACGAAGCTCGCGGGCACCTTCACACCGAGAAACTCAACCTCGTCGGCCGGATGTTCGGCTCCAGCTACACCAGAACCAATGATACTTTTGATCTCGCGCGCCCGACCTGGGCCGATCTGACGCTCAAATGATGCGAAGTTGCCGACCTTGATGCTTCGTAAAGAAACACCGTTTGACTCACAAGATTATCGATGCTCTATTTTTTTCGCCCCGGCGACTTTAACGTCCCACAAGTGGATTGCAGAGTCGTCACCAGCTCACATTTGGAGGAAACACATGGAGCGTCGTTCACTAGTCAAGATGATCGGAGCGGCCACTGCCGCTGCCGGTACAGGTCTGTTCACTTCGGCGGCACGCGCTGCTGATCCGGTGACAATCGCACTCATCCCCGGCCTCACTGCTGACGGATTTTATGTTACCATGCACAAGGGTGCAGAAGCTGCAGCCAAGGCACTTGGCGTAAACCTGTTGTATCAAGGTGCAGCTGAATGGAACGTGTCACTTCAAGTTCCAATTCTCGAAGCAATTATCGCCAAGAAACCTGCTGCCATTCTCATTGCACCGAACGACAAGGTGCAGATGATTGAACCACTGCGCAAGGCCCACGAAGCTGGCATTGCGGTTGTTTGCGTCGATACCTTCATCGGCACCGGCGTGTTCCAGACCGGGGCAGGTGATGCCGATTTCCCGATTTCCTACGTCGCTTCCGACAATGTGCTGGGTGGCCGCATGGCAGCTCGCGCACTTGCCAAGGCGATTGGCGAAAAGGGCAAGGTCTACGTTGCAAACGTCAAGCCCGGAATTTCCACAACTGACCAGCGCGAAGAAGGCTTCAAGGCCGAAATCGCAACCTGGAAAGATATCGAAGTTCTGGAAACCCAGTTCAACGATGACGACGCCAACAAGGCCGCATCGCAATTCCAGGCCGTACTCGGCCGTGTGCCTGATCTGGCCGGCGTCTTTGGTGCCAATCTTTTCTCCGCAGCAGGTGCCGCCAACGGTGCCAAGCAGGCTGGCGTGGCAGGAAAAGTCAAAATGGCAGGCTTCGATGCTCCAGAATCAATTGTAGCCCAATTGAAGGACGGAACATTTGAGCTCACCATTGCTCAGCACCCAGCGGAAATCGGATACTTCGGTCTCGCCGCAGCACACGCATTCGTCACAGGCAATCCTGTTCCGACAGCGATTGGTACAGGCTTCACTGTGATGACAGCTGCCAACGTCGACGATCCGGCAGTCAATCGCTATCTTTACAAGAGCGAATAAGTCCAGCTAACAATTGGGCCGCTGATCACGCATGGTCAGCGGCTCACAATTCCGTTTTCGTGGAAGACGATTTTCAATGACCGCAACGCCTGCGAGCCCTCAACAGGGCAAGTCAATCCTCATGCGGATCGCGGAACTGCGCGCCTGGGTCTTCCTGATCTTTCTTGTCTTGTTTTTCGAAGTCTGGGCCCAGACCGCATATGGCGCGACATTCATTTTCAACACTTACAATCTGAAAGCCATCGCCGTTGCAGCAACGGCGCCGCTCGTTCTGGCGCTGGGCCAGACATTCGTTATCATCTCGGCGGGTATTGACCTGTCGCTCGGCTTTGTCATGGGCTTTGCATCGGTCATTGCAGCACATCTCGCAAATTACGCCGCCGCACAGCTCGGCCTGCCACCTTTTCCTGCCATGTTGTTTGGCGTTTTGTCAGGTGTCGGCATGGCGATCATTCCGGGCCTTGTGAATGGCTGGCTCATCGCGCAATTGAAAGTGCCGCCTTTCATCGGCACGCTAGGCATGTATGGCGTGGCTCGCGGCTCCGCCTATCTCATCGCCGGTGGCATGACCATCGCGATCAGCAACCCGTGGTACAGCTCGGTTGGCAATGACCGCATTCTCGGTGTGCCAGTCCTCGTTGTTCTCGCAGCGATTTGCTGCATCATCCTCCATTACCTTTTGTCGCAAACCAGATTTGGTCAGCACACATATGCTATGGGTGCCAGCAAGGCCGCCGCAAGCCGCGCCGGCATCAACATCAAGAAACTCACATTGAAAATTTACGTTCTGTCCGCAGTCATGGCTGGAATCGCAGGCGTGCTCTACACGGGCCGCTTCTCCGCCGGTGCGCCGCAAGCAGGCGAACCATTGTTGTTGCTGTCGATTGCAGCAGTGGTCATTGGCGGCGCAAGCCTGTTCGGTGGTTCAGGCACCATATGGGGCACAGTCGCAGGAGCGCTTGTCATCGCAGTCATTGATTACGGACTGGTCTTTGTTGACGTAGAACCCTTCTGGCAATTCATCGCGGTTGGTCTCGTCATCATCATTTCCGTCCTGGTCGATCAGGCGCAGCGCCGCTTCATGGGAGGGCGTCAGGTTGAGTGATCTTTCCCCGATACTCACAGTCAGAAATGTCTCAAAACATTTTGGCGGTGTCCAGGCACTGAACAAGGTTTCGCTGGATGTGTTCCCGGGCGAAGTCGTGGCACTTGCCGGCGACAATGGTGCCGGCAAGTCAACCGTCATAAAGGCCATCTCCGGTGTCTTCGGATACGAAGACGGCGACATTCACCTCGATGGCAAGCGCATTGCATTCGCAACGCCGCAAGAGGCGCGCGATAACGGCATCGAGACAATTTACCAGGACTTGGCACTGGCCGACAACTTGTCGATCGGAGCCAACATTTTTCTTGGCCGCGAACCAATGAAGAAGAAGTTCGGATTCCTGCCGGTGATCGACCGCCAGAAAATGGCCGACGTCGCCCGCGAAACCATGAAACGCCTCGACTTCCATGTCGAACGCCTCGATGCGCCAGTCGCAGCTTTTTCCGGTGGCCAGCGTCAGGCCGTTGCCATTGGCCGTGCCATGTATTGGAACGCGCGTCTTGTCATCATGGACGAGCCGACTGCAGCCCTTGGTGTTCCCGAACAGCGAAAGGTGATTTCGCTCATCCAGTCACTCAAGGCTGAAGGCAAGGGCATCATATTCATCTCGCACAATCTGCGCGACATTTTTGAAGTCGCTGACCGGATCGTAGTCTTCCGCCGTGGTGAAAACGCAGGTGAACGTTTGCCCGACAAGACAACCGCCGACGAAATTGTGCGGCTCATGGTTGGCAAGTAAATGTCACCTCCCCGAATTGGCTGCATTGGTGATCTGCTGGTGGAGATCATGGCAACCGGCAAGAACGGTCGCCATCTCCGCGTCGAAACCTACAAGGGACCCTTTCCATCTGGCTCATCTGGCATCTTTATTGATCAAGCAGCGCGGGTCGGCGGCGACTGCATATTCGTCGGCGGCGTTGGTGATGATGCCTTCGGTCAAGTCATACTCAACCGTTTGAAAGCGGACAGCGTCAACACCAGCCTGATCAATGTCGTGAAAGGTGTTCCAACCGGAACAGCCTTCGTGAGCTACAATGATGATGGCAGCCGTGATTTTGTTTTCAACATCGCCCATTCCGCAGCAGCCCGGTTCGATGGCAGCGACGCAGTGATCAACGCCCTGAAGGCCTTCAAGCTCGACTACATGCATGTTTCAGGTGCCTCATTGAGCAATGCCGATATGTGCGCCACCATCCTCCGCGTCTGCCGCGCATTGCACGACGATGGCGTCAAGATTTCTTTTGATCCCAATGTCCGCAAGGAGTTGATGGGCAACACGTCATATTTTTCTGCCGTGAAGGAGATCATGAACCTGTGCAGCATCTTCCTGCCGAGCGAAGACGATGCTGCAATGTTGTTCCCGCAACAGACTTTCGATCAATATGCGCCACCGCTTCTCGCCGCCAAAATGGACTATGTTGTGCTGAAGAAGGGTGAACACGGCAGCGAAGCCCTGAACAAGTCAAGTGAACACCTGAAATGTGCAGCCCACAAGGTAGGTGCGGTCGATCCGACGGGTGCAGGTGACAGTTTTTGCGCCACGTTTGTCACACTGATGGCGGGTGGAAAGTTCACTTTCCCAGAAGTCTTGGCCCGCGCCAACGCCGCTGGCGCACTCGCCGTCACCGAACTCGGTCCAATGGAAGGTGCAAAGTTCTTGCCCGAAATAGAAGCGTTCCTGGCCCAGGGAACATGAACAGCCTCAAGACCCTGCAAGCGATCGTCGAGGCAAACCGGGCTGGCGCGCATGTCGGCGTGGCGTCCTGGTGTACCGCCCATCCCGACACTCTGCGTGCCATTCTTCGCTCCCATCGCGACACAGATACGCCGATCCTCGTTGAAGCAACATGTAATCAGGTAAACCAGCACGGCGGCTACACTGGAATGACACCAATCATGTTCCGCCGGTTTGTACAAGGTCTCGCGGAAGGCGAAGGTGTTGACGCCAATCGCATCATTCTCGGTGGCGATCACCTTGGGCCAAATCCCTGGCGAAACAAGCCTGCTGCGCAAGCGATGGCCGAAGCGAAAGACATGGTGAAAGCCTACGTTGAGGCAGGTTTCAGCAAAATCCACCTCGATGCCAGCATGGCTTGCGCTGATGACAAGGATTTGTCCGAACAACAAATGGCCGAACGCGCCGCCGAGCTTTGCGCAGTCGCCGAGAATGCAGCCAAGGAACCGCTGGCCTATGTCATCGGAACCGAAGTCCCGATACCCGGTGGTGAAACAGATGCATTGGAGACAATCGCCGTCACCAAACCATCTGCGGTGCAACGCACATACGCTGTGCACAAGGCGGCTTTCAACAAACTGAATCTGGACCATGCGCTGGCACGAGTCATTGCACTCGTGGTCCAACCCGGGGTCGATTTCGACAATACCTCTGTAACGCTTTACGATGCAAAACGGGCGGCAAGCCTCAGCGCAACTGCAGCCTCATTGCCTGGCGCCGCCTTCGAAGCTCACTCAACGGATTATCAAACACAAGCCTGTCTTGCAGGATTGGTGGCAGGACAGTTTGCAATTTTGAAAGTGGGGCCGGAGCTCACCCTCGCATACCGCGAGGCTGTTTTCGCCATGGCAGCTATTGAAGATCAATTGGCCCTGTCAAATCGCTCGAACATCGTCGCAGTGATTGATGAGGCCATGAACAGCGATGATCGCAACTGGCGTCCTTACGTTCCCGCAGGTGACCAGCAGCGAGCCCTGAAGCTGTTCGGATTCAGCGACCGCGTACGCTACTACTGGCCGCATGTTAAAATCGGAAGCGCTCTGCTGCAGCTGCAGCAGAACATCAACACTGCATCTGTACCCACGGGAATCATTCTGCAATTTGCATCAGCCGAATGCCTCGCCCAACCATACTTGCCATTGTCACAACGCATCATTGACAGCAAGGTCGGCGCAGTGGTGCGCAAGTATTTGTCAGCATGTAGCAATCCAGCGCTGAAATCCTGAAACATCAAAAGCGCGCGTCGTGTCCACCTTGTATGTTGCAAAATGCTGTAGCGGCTGAGCCAGCTGTGCAAGCGCCACAAGTTCCGGCACATAGTCAAGTCCCAAATGCCCGCCACTTCTTTTGCCGACACGTTCGCAATAGCGCTCCCCGATGACATCCGGAGGAGCATGGCACCACACTTGCAAAATCTGCGGCTCTCCAACCCGCGCAATATGCGCCGCAAGGACTTCTTCAGGTTGAAATCCAAACCATGCATCCATCACCACAGTCATGTCATCGGGAAAATCGGCGGCCAACGAAAACATCGACTGATAGCTCGCTTTGCCCAGCAACCGGTTATAGTCACGGTCCCCCGTGCCAAGATGTGCAAAGAATGATTCCTTGATCGTATCAAGCGTAAGCAGTGGCCATGGTCCGGCATCGGCAATGGCCCGCGCTACGCTGCTTTTCCCTGAAGCCGGCACGCCGTTAACAAGTATAAGCTGCTTCACCGTGTCTGCTCCATTGCTGCAAGCCCCGCACCAACAACGCCTGCCTCATCACCGAGTTCGGCTTGCACTACAGAGTATTGAAACCACGGGGAAGCAGCAGGTATGCGTGAAAGCGCGGTGCAAGCTGCACCTCCCAATCCGCCACCAAGCACCACAATTTCTGGCGAAACTGCCGCCACCAGACTGTCAATGCCAAGCCGCAACGGTCTCGCCCAGGCATCAATCACCCGCCGCGCAGCATCGGAATTGTCTTGCATCACATCAATGACATCAGCCGCAGCAAACCCCTCACGTGCCAGGTGGCGTTGCAAGGCCGTACCGGAACTTTCAGTTTCCAGGCAACCCCGCCGACCGCAGTTGCATAGCTCGCCATCAAGCGACACAGTGATATGCCCCAGTTGCCCTGCGACACCACTGCCATGAAACAGGCATCCACCATCAAGTATTGCACCGCCAATCCCCGTACCGATCGTCAGCATGATGGCATGCTGCTTGCCTTTCGCACCACCAAGCCTCGCCTCGGCAAGCAGCGCCATGTTCGCATCATTGTCACAGTGAACAGGCAATCCTGTAAGCCCATGCACATGATGAGCAAGGTCGATCCGTGACAGGTCAACATAGCCGCCTGAAAGAATGCGTCCCGAACGGGCATCAACGCGCCCCGGAATGCCAACGCCTACAGCAATTGTATCATCTGCTCGTAACGCACCGATAAGTTCAGCAATCGTCTTGACGACGACAGAAGCGTCACGCGCGGTTGCAACCGCTTGATGCGCCAGTATCCGGCCCTCGACTGATATGCGCGCCGCCCGTATGTGGGTGCCGCCAATATCGATGCCGATTGCCGTTCGCATTTACGAGACTTGTGCAAGCCGTTGCGGATGACGCGCAAGTATGGCCTGTATTTCGCGAAGCCTGGGCACCGCCTTGGTCAGCAGCAATTGCTTCTGCCTATCGCGGTCAAGCGACACGCAATCCTTCCAAAGCGAACGCCCGGCAATGACCCCGGACGCACCATTGGCCATCGCAATTTCCACCTGACCGATGAAAGTTTCGTGATCAACACCAGCCGACAAAACCGACCACGGCACATTGCCTGCCATCTTTGTAACATTGGCACAGGCAACGGGCGTGCCAGGATAAGGGATCTTCAAAACCTTCGACCCAAGTTCCAGACAAATGCGCGACCCACCCTCGATGAGCGAAGGAAATTTCGCCTTGTAATCGGCATCACTTTCACCTGGCATCTGGTAGGTGAGAAACTCGACCACCAGCAGCAAGTCTTCTTTCGCAAAATCAGCAATGCATGACTTGATGATCTCGATGTTCTGCTCATTTCCGGTCTTCTCGTCCGAACGCAGATAGACCATCAGCTTGCCACCCGTACCGCCAAGCTCGCGCACCCGTCGTGCATCCACCCCCGGAACAAGTTTCGATAAATAGTGTCCCTTGTCATCCGTGTCGTAACCGGAAGCATCAAGCCCGATCAAAAGCGCCACATCGCGCGCCAGCGAAGCTTCCTCAACAACCCGCGGCACCGCGCAAATCGGATCAAGCAGCACCGACGGCGCTTCCGACGCGAGATAGCGCACCACGTCTGACTTCACATCGCCGAGCATGGCTTCAGTGATCAGCTTCTGCTCTTCCGGCGTTTTCGCCAACAGCTTGCGAATACCGCCGCGCTGGTCGCAAGCAATCACCATGATCGCACCATTTTTGCCGCAGATTTGCTGATACCCGCGAAGTTCAGCCGTTGTCATCATGGCCATGCCATTACTCCTGATTGTTCAGCTCTTTACTGGCGGTTTTGCGGTGCCCTGTCGAGAAAGAATGTCGCGTAGGAATGTTTAGGGAAATGTCTTTTGCCAGTGCCGCGCAATGTCGATGCGCCGCGCAATCCATACTTTTTCTTTCCCTTGCACATAATCAATGAATTTGGCGAGGCCCAGTGCCCGCCCTGGCCGTCCTGCCAATCGGCAATGCAGGCCTACCGACATCATCTTGGGTGCCCCGCAGCGGCCTTCTTCATACAGGCAATCAAACGAGTCCTTCAGATACTGATAAAAATGTTCGCCCGTATTGAACCCTTGCGGCGTCGCGAAGCGCATATCGTTCGCGTCCAGTGTGTATGGAATGATGAGGTGCTTCCCGCCTTCAGGCTTGGCGAGATAGTAGGGCAGGTCGTCGGCATAGTCATCTGACGAATAAAGAAAGCCGCCGGCTTCCATCACCAGTTTCGTCGTGTTCATGGAACACCGCCCCGTATACCACCCCAGCGGCCGCTCACCGGCTACTTCCGTGTGAAGACGGATGGCCTCGGCAATAGCGGCCCGCTCCACGTCTTCCGGCATGTCCTTGTGCTCAACCCACTTCAGCCCGTGGCTGGCGATCTCCCAACTTGCCTCCCGCATCGCCTTGACTTGTTCAGGTGATCGCATCAGCGCCGTTGCCACGCCATAAACCGTGAGGGGAACCTTGCGGTCGGTAAACATGCGCCAGAGCCGCCAGAAACCGGCCCGCGAGCCATATTCGTAGATCGACTCCATGTTCCAGTGGCGTTGGCCAGACCAGGCTTGTGCTCCCACGATCTCTGACAGAAAGGCCTCGGATGCAGCATCACCGTGGAGGATGTTGTTCTCGCCGCCTTCCTCATAATTGAGCACGAACTGAACGGCGACATGCGCACCCCCTGGCCACTTGGGATCAGGTGGGTTCCGTCCGTAGCCTTTCATGTCACGCGGATAGTTTGTCATCGAGACCACCTTCTTGGTTGAACAGTAAGCGCCAGCATTCGCAGATCACACTCATCCTGTAACACCATGCACCAACATGAATGCCTTCATGCGCTGCACGGCGCGGTCCACATCGGTTATCAGTCCTGCCTTGTCGGCAAGTCGGAACAACTCGGCAAAATGTTGGATTGAACGCGTTGATTGTTGCCCACCAAGCATTGTGAAATGGTCCTGGTGACCATTGATATAGGCAAGGAACACAACACCCGTTTTGTAGAAGCGTGTCGGTGCCTTGAAAATATGGCGCGACAATGGAACTGTGGGCGCGAGCAAAGTCTCGAACGTCGCGCGATTGCCGGCAGCAAGATGTTTCAACGCGGCAGAAGCAGCAGGTGCTATCGCGTCAAAGATGCCAAGCAATGCATGCGAGTATCCTTCTTCATCTCCGCCGATCAATTCGGCATAGTTGAAGTCATCGCCTGTATACATTCGCACTGGTGCTGGCAGCCTGCGTCGCATGTCGATCTCGTATTCTTTTGACAAAAGCGAGATTTTGATCCCATCAACCTTGGCCATGTTGTCATTGATCACGGCTAGACATGTGTCCATGGCGGGAGCCACCTCATGTGATCCCCAATACCCGGTGAGAGCCGGATCAAACATGTCCCCCAGCCAATGCAGGATCACAGGATATTCCGCCACGCGAAGAACCTGGGAGTAGACTTTAGCATAATCCTCCGGCTTCCTCGCCGCCGCTGCAAGCGCACGGCTCGCCATCAGGATGACCTTGCTCCCGGCCTTCTGCACCGCATCAAGTTGGAAAAGATAGGCGTCGGTGATTTCCTGAAGCGACAGCGTCGGGTCAGCTGCCAGGTGATCCGTGCCAACGCCTGAATAAACCACAGCACCCTCGTGGCTCTTTGCGTCCTTGACGCTGCGGGTGATGAGTTCAAGTGCATTGCCAAATGACAGGCCCATGCCGCGCTGTGCAGTGTCCATGGCTTCAGCAACGGCAAACCCATGTCGCCACAAATGATGGCGGAAGGCCATCGTCCGCTCCCAGTCGATTGCTTCATCAAGCCAAGGATTGTTATCGGCCAACGGGTCGGCAACAACATGGCCGGCTGCAAACGCAATGCGATTGAAGGCAACATCTGGAGCAGAAAAATTCGTTGGACCATTGACGATGTAGTATTCAGATCCGCGCGGTGTGGGCAGAAGAAGTCTTGACATTCTGGGTTCTCTAAAAACCGGAAGCTATTGAATTAAAATTCTTATCGCGATCTGGCGAAGGGTACTGTTCAACAGTCTTATCGGGTGTTAACTCTCAAGGTCAAGTCTTGCCCCGCAGCAAAGGGATTGAATGTAATGCCGCCAAAGTTTGACGTGGTCGTGTGCGGAAGCCTGCATCTGGACATCGTTGTTGCGGCACCGGCTTTGCCGCGCATCGATGAAACTGCAGTTGGTACCGGATGGAAAAAGGTTTGCGGTGGCAAAGGCGGCAATCAGGCAGTCCAGGCCGCCGCTGCCGGTGCCCGTACCGCCATGGTTGGCTGTGTTGGCAAGGACGACTTCGGCCAGACGCTCCTCCAAAACCTCTCTCGTGCAAATGTAGACATTTCAAATGTCGTAGTCGATTCCACAACAGGTTCTGGCATGAGCGTCGCCATCCTGCAGGGCAATGGTGACTATGGCGCTGTAATTGTGTCAGGTGCCAACACAAAAATCGAACCTTTGGATATGGAAACACGCTTGGCACAAATGGGCAGTGCGCGTGTCCTTGTGTTGCAAAATGAAATCCCGCCCGCGGCAAATGTGGCGGCTGCGCGCGCAGCCAAGGCAGCTGGTGCCATTGTGTTGTTCAATGCTGCTCCGGCAAGACCATTGTCCGACGATTTGATCGACAATGTCGACGTGTTGATCCTCAACCGTGTTGAAGCGGAGGCCGCATCGAACACTGTTGTACAGGATCGTAAAACCGCACGTATCAGCGCAGGCGCATTGCGAAATGACACGTTGTCAGTCATTGTGACACTTGGCGGAGAAGGGCTGGTTGTCGCCAGCAGTAGCGGCACTGTCACTGAAATTGAGCCTGTGCCGGTCAAGGTAACTTCAACACATGGTGCCGGGGATTGTTTTGTCGGCACACTCGCCGCCCAGCTTGCATCAGGCCGGAAGCTGCTGGATGCATGCTACACAGCGAACATGGCCGCTGCCACATTTGTTTCGCAGAAGGGATAAGTCAGCAAATGTTGCGCAATGTAGATCCAGTCTTGTCGGCCGAATTGCTCTATGTGTTGATGCTCATGGGCCACGGCGACGACATTGTCCTGTGTGATGTCAATCATCCCGCCGTCACCATCGCCAAGGACACGACTTATGGAAAACTGGTCGATTTGCCAGGCTGCGACATTCCCCGCGTGACACAGGCGGTACTGTCTCTCATGCCGCTCGACACATTTGTCGAAGCACCCGTAATGCGCATGCAGATGGTTGGAAACCCGCAAGGTGTTGTCCCGATCTTTGCCAGAATGCAAGCGACGTTGGATGCCTGCGAAAAGCGCCAGGTGAAAATGGGCAGTTACGAGCGTTTCGATTTCTACGCTGCCGCGAAAAAATCGTTTGCAATCGTGCGTACGTCCGATCCCGGGCCCTACGGATGTTTCATCCTTCGGAAGGGTGTGATCGACATGAGCAATGGATGAATTGTGACAGTTAGCAAGCCATATAAATATGCGGCACGCCTGAACTCCTTCAAGATTGGCAAGGGCAGCGCTTCTGCAGAGTTGCCCGGCACTCTTGGTTTGCTCTCGCGCGCAGCCAAGGTGCCGGGACTCAACGCAGTTGATCTGAATTTTCCCGATCATCTCGAAGGAACGGATACCAAGCAGTTGAGGCGTCACCTCGATGACCTTGGAATGTCGGTGAATGGTTTTGCAATGCGCTACTATAGCGATCCCGGTTTTAAAATCGGAGCCTTCACCAACCCGGATTCAAGATTGCGCCGTCTCGCCATCGACCAGACCAAGCGCGGCATTGACCGGATGCTGGAAACTGGCGGATCCTTGATGACGCTTTGGATGGGGCAGGATGGTTTCGATTATTCGTTCCAGGTGGACTACGCACGCCTTTGGGATCAGACTCTCGAAGCGATTTCCGAAGTTGCGGACCATAGTCCTTCAACCGAAGTAAGCATCGAATACAAACCGAATGAGCCACGCAGTTTCGCGCTGATGCCGGACATCGGGACAACGCTGCTCGCCATAAGGGAAATGGGCCGCAAGAATATTGGCGTCACGATTGACTTTGCACATGTTCTGTACGCGGATGAAATGCCCGCCTATGCAGTGGCACTGGCCGCGCGCAGTTCAAAGCTTTTCGGTGTTCACCTGAATGATGGCTACGCCAAGCGTGATGACGGACTGATGGTTGGCACGGTGCACCCGGTGCAAACCATGGAACTCATCTACGTTCTGGAAGAGATCAAGTATGACAGGCCAATTTATTTCGACACCTTCCCTGATACAACGGGACTGGATCCGGTGGCAGAGTGCAGTGCCAACATCGCCACCGTTGAAGCACTGCGCGCCACCGTCATGAAACTCCAGACCGACAACCGCCTGAAGACGGCAATTGCCAACCACGATGCAGTGACCAGCAACAACATTTTGCGCGAGTTTCTCTATCGGGAAAGAACGTGAACCCCATTCATATCGCTGCAATTGGAATTTGAAATGTCAGAACACCATGCCAACGTCAGTCTGGGATTGCGGGCGCATAACATTCGGCGTCATGCACGGTGCATGGCCGAGGTGCAAGGGCGCGGCAACATTGCCCAGGCGCTGGGTATTGCTGATATTTTGGCAGTTTCCTGTTTTGACACGTGGAAGCAGTGAAGCATTCGGCCTAAGAATGAATGGCGATTTTGACACTTTGAAACACGAACAACTGCTGCCTGTCCTGCAGGAACTGGCGGAAATGGCAATGCAATTATACGAATTGCCAGAATTCTTGTCAGTAGGTTTGATCAACCTTTCCGAAAATGCCACCTACAAAGTGGAGGCGCAGGATGGTCGGCGCTGGGCGTTACGCATTCATCGAGATGGCTATCATCCAAAAGCTGCCATAGAATCCGAGCTGCACTGGTTGATTGAACTTCGGAACACAGGAATTGCAATGACGCCTGCGCCAGTGAAGGGCAGGGACGGCGCAATGGTTCAGCAATTGCGGCACAAGCGCTTGCAGCAACCGCGCAACATTGTCCTGTTTGACTGGGTGATGGGTGCAGAACCCGGTATCAGCGAAAACTTGATCGAACCTTTCGGGGCTTTGGGTGAGTTAACTGCGAGGATGCATCTGCACACCCGCAATTGGCTGCGCCCTGCCTGGTTTCAGCGTATGACATGGGATTTTGAATCCAGCCTCGGAAACAGCAACCCCCATTGGGGACACTGGCGCGATGGCATCGGCGTTGACACAGAAAAAAATGTCCTCTTTGGCCGAACAGTTGATCTCATCGGGCAACGTCTCGCGGAATATGGCAAGGGCGCGGATCGCTTTGGCTTGATCCATGGTGACTTGCGGCTGGCCAATCTCCTGATCGACGGTGGATCAGTCAAAGTCATCGACTTCGATGACTGCGGTTTCGGTTGGTACATGTATGATGCCGCTACACCTGTATCCTTCTACGAACATGAACCTCAAGTGCCGACGTTGCTTGACGCATGGAAACAGGGTTATCGCCGCGTGGCGGCGCTATCACCCGAGGACGAAAACGAGATTCCGACATTTGTGATGCTGCGGCGGCTGTTGCTGGTTGCCTGGATTGGTTCGCACCATGAAACGGATTTGGCGAAATCCATGGGATTGGACTTCACTGAAGCCACCGCGGGCCTGTGCGAGGATTACCTGCTTGCAACGAATTCATTCTAGGGATCACCCGCCACGCCATAGCTTGGTGCCTGTGATGGATCGATCGCCCGCTGCAAATAATCCTTCATCTGCGGCTCGTAAGCAGTCCACAGCTGGCGCAGTTTGGCAATGGGATTGTCATCATCCCAATCGACGCGCAAATTCACCAGAGGAAAATCCTGTTCGTGATAGACGATGAGACACGCCGAATGGACCGGTCCTTCCTCGCCACCTGATGCAAGACCCGCTTCAAGCGCCCGCAGAAGTCTTTCAGCAAGATGTTCACTCGCATGTGTTGCGAATGTATCGGTCATGACTTTCGGCAACGCCACTGATTTCAGGAGATTGCCTGCGGCTACGCAGCTTTTTTGCTCACACACCGCGTGTGTGCCCAAGATGTTCTTGCCAGTGAACGACGAACTGTTGCCATATTGGTCCACCGCCGTCAGCTGGCGATATTCAATGTTGGGGCGGTTGCGGGTGACCGCCATGATGGCTTCACCTGCTGACAACCCGTCCTGCAGATAGTCGAGTAACAATGGTCCAAGATTTGGATCAGTCACATTTTGTGTGGCAACTGCGCCAACGTTTGCTCGGGCATGCGGGCAGCGCGCGCCGACAGCAATTGAAGATGTGGTGATGGCAACACCGAATGCTCCGGATTTTGCACAACGTCCAGCAATTGAAAATGTCATTGGCTTAATCCGGGATCACAGCAGTGACTTCAATTTCCACAACCCATTCTGGCCTGGCCAATGCAGTGATGACCAAACCCGTCGAACACGGAAAAACACCTTTCAGCCATTTGCCCATTTCTTGGTACACATCCTGCCGGTAGCGAATGTCCGTGAGGTAAACCACGATGCGGCAGATGTGATCGAGATGGCCTCCGGATTCTTCCATAAGAATTTTGATGTTGGCCATGGCTTTGGCGGTCTGAGCCTTCGCATCGCCTACATGAAGCGATTCCCGTGTATCCAGATCTTGCGCGACCTGGCCACGCACAAACACCATGGTGCCGCGCGCAACCACGGCCTGACAAAGGTCATTGTCGAGCTTCTGCTCAGGGTAAGTGACCTTGGTGTTAAAGGGACGAATGCGTTTGTGTGCGGTCATTGTTCTGCTGCCTTCTTGGTTGCACCCCAGATAATGTCACTCATGCCACCGGCACGTTGAGCAAATCGCAGGGTCTTGTTCCAGTCGAAGTTTCGGTAGACGGCGGCGGATTGCGCGAAGGGCGGGGCTTGCGCAAAAAGTTGGAAGGTAAGGCGGTGGCCCGCATAATCCGAGTTCAA
Organism: uncultured Alphaproteobacteria bacterium; assembly: GCA_963738595.1. Taxonomy (GTDB): domain Bacteria; phylum Pseudomonadota; class Alphaproteobacteria; order Rhizobiales; family Aestuariivirgaceae; genus Aestuariivirga. The sequence continues at coordinate 32,304 of CAVTXF010000013.1, read as the reverse complement.
AAGATCACGCGCCAGTGCCAAAAGCTTGCGCCGGTCATCGCTCATCCATTCACTGTTGATCGAATAATATTTTTCCATCCATTTCGCCGTTTCAGGATGTTTGAAGGTAGCCACATCTGGTGTCACGCAGATTTGGCCACCGCAGAGTTCGCGCGCAATGTGCATCATCTTTGGCAGATTGTTGAGAGCATGACAGCGGCCTGACATCAACAGTGATTGATTGGGCATCAAAAGGCCGTTCGGACTTCGTTCAGCCATGGCAATCGAAGCCGTGAGATGGGCATTGATGCCTTCCCGCCAGACAGCAAGTTCGCTCAGTTTTTCCTGCACCGCTTGCTGTTTGTCGAGGCCAGTCTGCTTGGCATTCCACAAAGCAGCACCAATGAGCAAATCTGCATACGATAATGTGCGTTGCACGAACGGAAACGCCGAATATCGATGAAGGGTCTGGCGAATGTAGGCCGCAGCACGCGTATGCTGATAGAACAGGATGTCTTCCCAGGGGATCAAGACATTGTCGAGGATCACGATGGTGTCCACCTCATCCACGCGATTGGAAAGCGGATAGTCTTCACTGTTGGCCCGGTTGGTAAATCCGGTGCGGCAGATGTGCTTCACGCCCGGCGCATTCATTTTCACGATGCACCCAAGCGCATAGTCCGAGAGTTTGGCCTCGCCCCAGTTTGCGATTGTCGGTTTGAGAAAGGCTTGATTGGCATAGGCCGCAGCGGTTTCATACTTCGCACCGCGGATCACAATGCCGGCGTCCGTTTCCTTTACAACATGCACCAGCATGTCAGGATCCTGGTCCTGTGGTGCCTTTGAGCGATCACCTTTTGGGTCAGTATTGGCCGACACATGGAACGGATCATCCGCAATGGATTGCATGATGTGGCGCTCGATGTTTTTTGCAAAGCGCGAGTCAATCTCGTTGAGAATGTCTTTGCCATCCCACAGCGACCACATTTCGCCAACGGTTTCATCGCCAACGCGGGTAACAACGCCGCCCACTTCATGCATTACGGTGTCGACGGCGTTGCGCTTGGCATGCCAGTTTTCATGGATGCGCGGCAACTGGTTGCCAACTGCAAAGCGTTCGCCGTTTTCCTCATAAGTCATGATGTCACGAAATGCCGCCTCATGTTGCATGTCGTAAATGCGGGCACGAATATCCACAATCGGCTTGAACATCGGATGCGTGGTCACATCCTTCACGCGTTCCCCATTGATCCAGACTTCGCGGCCATCACGAATGGAATTGCGATATTGTTCGCCAGTTCTGATCATTCTGTTTTCCCTTCAAGTGGTGCTTTCGTGCCGTTGCATGCGACGCGCCTGTGCCAAACTCCCAGCATATTGACAAAGATCACGGAAAAGGAAAATGGATTCGTGAGTGCACGACAACTGGTTTTTTCTTGTGCGGCACAAATTGCGCCGAGATCGCATTGGCGACTTATGCGCAATTCGCATCGACATTTCCAGTCCGATTGACAAGCAATTGTTATGGCGCAATAAGATTGCCAGCAATGTGGATTGTCCTTCAGTCGCTATTTGCCAAATGTACGAAATTGCAAATTAGAATAACAATGGGAGTAGGAATTTATGAAGAAACTCATCCTCGCAGCCGCAGCTGGTGCGTTGCTGACGACTGCAATGTCAACGATGACATTGGCCGCTGGAAAAACTATCGCCGTGTCTTGGAAAACATTCCAGGAAGAGCGCTGGAAGACAGACGAAGCCGCTATCAAGGCTGCTGTTGAAGGCGCTGGCAACACTTATATTTCAACGGATGCCCAGGGCTCGGCCCAGAAGCAGGCTGCTGACATCGAAGGCCTGATTGCGCAGAAGCCAGACGTTGTTCTGGTTGTTGCATTTGACTCGGACGCCATCCTGCCATCGATCAAGGCGCTCAGCGATGCTGGCATCAAGTCGATTGCCTATGACGTGCAGTTCGAAGATCCAAACGCACTTTACATCACCTTCGACAACGTCGGCGTTGGCCGCATCATTGCTGAAGAAGTGCGCAAGGCAAAGCCAGAAGGCAACTATGCTTTCATCAAGGGTGACAAAGGCGATCCAAATGCCACGTTCTTGTTCCAGGGCATGATGGAAGTTTTGAAAGCTGACCTTGACAGCGGCAAGATCAAGAATGTCTGCGAAACCTTCACCGATGGCTGGAAGCCAGACAATGCCCAGAAGAACATGGAGCAATGCCTGACCTCGACCGGCAACAAGGTTGACGCCGTAGCTGCTGAAAATGACGGCATGGCTTCAGGCGTTGTAGCCGCTCTGACCGCACAAGGCATGTCCGGCATTCCGGTTGGCGGCCAAGACGGTGACCTCGCTGCCATCAACCGCGTTGCACTTGGCACCCAAACTGTTTCTGTTTGGAAGAATGCCAAGGACCTCGGCAAGGTGGCTGGTGAAGCCGCCAATGCACTGGCTGATGGAACTGCAATTGACAAGATTGCGGGTGTTGGCAAATTTGCCGGTGGCAAAAAGGGTGTGGAAATGAATTCCATCCTCTTGGCTCCTACACCAATCACCAAGGCTAACGTCAATGTCGCTATCGACGCTGGCCATATCACCAAGGAACAAGCTTGTGCTGGCGTTGCTGCCGGTGCAGTTCCAGGCTGCTAACTTGAAATACTGAATTGAGCCGCGTCATTTTGAAAAAGTGACGCGGCTTTTTTTGTACAATTCCACCATTGCCGCTCCCCCAATTTCCATCAGGCTGCGAAGTCTTGTACAGGCCTTCGCCGGGATGACGATTGTGGGTGTAGCGCGAACAGGCTAGATATTCGAAAGCGAAAGAGACCCGGAGCATCTGATGTCAATCGAACCCAGCAGCAGCCTGAACCCTGCCCTGCAAAGCGAAGGGCCTATCAAGCGCTTCTTCCGTGCCACGGAAATTGATGAGAGGCTGCTCGGCATGGTCGCAGCTCTGCTGCTGATTTGGGCCGCATTTGACATTGCCAGTGGCATTATGCGTGGCAATTTTGGCGGGCTCTTGGGCGGATCATTTCTGACACCGCGCAATCTATGGACGCTGTTGGTGCAGACGTCGTCGATCGCTATCATGTCAACGGGCATGGTACTGCTGATCGTCATGCGTCAACTCGATTTGTCGATAGGTTCGATGTTGAGCCTTGTTGCCGTTGCAGGCGCAGTGTTGCAGGTGTTTGAACTCGTTCCAATCCTTGGCGTCGGTCATCCCGCTATCTGGCCAATCGCCGTCGTATTCATGCTCGCCATTGGCGTGGGCGTGGGTGCCGTGAATGGTTGGCTGACAGCCTATCTCAAAATTCCGGCGTTTATCGTCACGCTTGGAGGGCTCCTCGCTTACAGCGGTCTCGCCTTCTATTTGGCCAAGGGTGAAACTGTGGCTCCCATGGACAAGACTTACGAAATATTTGGCGGAGGTATTCCCATCAGCTGGCTTGGACCGTTCTGGAGCTGGACAATCGCGCTGGTGGTATGTGCTGTCATTATTTTTGCAATTGTGAACGGTCGCCGTCAGCGCCAGCGTTTCAACTTTCCCATGCGTCCCGTCTGGGCCGAAGTGTTTCTGGCAGCGCTTGGCAGCGCTGTCGTCTTGGGAGTGACGAATGTAATGAACTCCTATCCTTGGCCATTCAAGTTGATCGAGAATTACGCCAAGACCAATTCTGTTTCCATTCCGCCGGGAGTTGAAAACAAGGATGGTACTGCCATTTGCCTTGCTGGTGATCAGGTCGTGCGCTGTAACGAAGGCCTGATTTATTACACGGGCTATTCAGTGCCAGTTTTGATTGCCTTGGCCGTTGGACTTGCAATGACCTTTCTTGCCACACGCACTCAATTTGGGCGCTATGTTTACGCCACGGGTGGCAACCCCGAAGCGGCCGAATTGGCCGGTGTCAACACCAAGTGGCTCACGGTCAAAGTCTTCGCATTGATGGGTCTGCTGGTGGGTATTTCCTCCATTGTCTCGTCAGCGCGTCTCAACGCGGCGACCAATGCGCTCGGTGGCTTGAACGAACTTTATGTCATCGCAGCAACCGTCATTGGCGGCACGTCGCTGGCAGGTGGTGTGGGCACTATTTATGGCGCCATGCTCGGTGCATTGATGATGCAGTCCATCATCTCTGGCATGTCATTGTTGAATTTGCCCGCCGCCTTCCAGAATATTGTCGTCGGCGTCGTTCTTGTGCTCGCTGTCTATCTCGACCAACTCTATTCGCGCCGCGTGAAGTAAGTAAGAAGGCGACCATGGCAAAGTCCTCAAAGAACAACCGAACACCCAGTGCAGCTGAGACTCACGAGTCCCCTGCTGCGGTGAAAGGTGCTGAACCTTTCGAGAAGCGCGGCACACCTCTCATCGAAATGCGCGACATCTCGATCGCCTTCGGCGGCATCAAGGCTGTGGATCATGCTTCGATAGATTTATACCCTGGCGAAGTCGTCGGCCTTCTCGGCCACAATGGCGCGGGAAAATCAACTTTGATCAAGGTTTTGTCCGGTGCCTACAAGCGCGACCACGGCCAGATTTTTGTAAACGGCCAGGAAGTCACCATCAACAACCCGCGTGATGCCAAGGCACAAGGCATCGAGACCATCTATCAAACGCTTGCACTGGCCGACAACGTGGATGCCGCCGCCAATCTATATCTCGGCCGCGAATTGAAAACGTCGTTCGGCACGCTCGACGATGTTGCGATGGAAGCCGAGTGCCGCAAGGTCATGCATCGCCTGAACCCGAATTTCCGGCGCTTCAAGGAACCTGTGTCGAAGCTTTCGGGTGGCCAACGCCAGTCCGTTGCCATTGCCCGCGCCATCCACTTCAACGCCCGCATCCTGATTATGGACGAGCCGACCGCGGCTTTGGGACCGCAGGAAACAGCTCAAGTGGGCGAGTTGATCAAGCAGCTCAAAGCTGAAGGAATTGGAATCTTTCTGATCAGCCATGATCTGCATGACGTGTTCGATCTCGCCGATCGCCTCGTTGTCATGAAAAACGGAAAGGTCGTGGGTATTGCGTCCACCAAGAATGTAACTCATGACGATGTGCTGGGCATGATCATCGCCGGCAAGTGCCCCAAGAATGCCATTCCCGGCCCGGGTGCCATGCGAGATGCTGCGTAAACTCAAGTTCGCCAGGGCTTTCGCGGGCCTTGGCCTTGCATTCATACTGATGTGCTGTCAGGTGCAGGCTGCCGCACTTACGCAAGAGCAGGTCTTGCGGCAGTGGTATGAACTGGTTCTAAAACTCGTCCGCCATACGGCGACCTATTCTCCGCCGGTTGCCTCACGCAATTTCGCCTATCTTGGCATCACAAGTTATGAAGCTATCGCCTCAGGTGATAAAAGGCTGAAATCGCTCGTCGGGCAGTTAAGTGGTCTCGAAGTGTTGCCGACTCGCGCACAAGGGCAGGCTTATGATGAATTGATTGTTCTCAACGCCGCCCTTGGCGAGAGCTTGCAACTCCATTTCAGCAACACCGGTCCTTCTGGGCAAAATGCTTTGCGCGCTCACCTGAAGCAGCTTGACGCAGAGGTTTCGCATGGCGTTGCGAAACAAGTGGCTAGGCGAAGCAAGGCCTTTGGCGTGCTGCTCGCCCAAAGTATTTATGCTTGGTCTGAATCTGATGGTGGAGCAAAGATCGAAAACATGGGATTCCCTCTGAGTTATGCTTTGACCAAAGGGCAGGACCAGTGGGTGCCGACGAACCAGCAAGGACTGCAACAGGTGCCGTTGCTGCCTGAATGGGGTGCGAACCGTCTGTTCGCGATGCCCGCTAACGCGGCATGCAAGCTTCCCGGTCCGCCTGCCTACAGTGAAGACGAGAATTCGGAGTTTTTTCGACAAGCACTGGAAACCAGGGACGCGCGCGAAGCGTTGAGCCCGGAGCAAATCACCATCGCGCGCTTTTGGTCAGATGATCCGATGCTGTCGGTGACACCTCCCGGACATTGGATATCAATCGTGTTGCAAATTTCAGACCGCGAACATCTGTCTGCGGCAAGAACGGCCGAGGCATTGGCGCGGCTTGGTGTTGCCACGGCAGACGCGTTCATTGGCTGCTGGCATGCCAAGTACCAATTCAATCTTCTTCGACCGGTCACGTATATACGGAAGTTCATGGATCCGAAATTCGATCCCTTGCTGATCACGCCACCCTTTCCCGAATATCCTTCTGGCCATTCCGTGCAGTCAGGAGCCGCAGAACAGGTGCTCGAAAAAATGTTTGGTGCAAACTTTGCGTTTGATGATGCAACCTATGTAGATGATGGCATCGCTCCCCGGAAATTTGCAAGTTTCAAAGCCGCTGCCAACGAAGCAGCGATGTCACGGCTCTATGGCGGCATTCACTTCCGTGCCGCAATCATTGATGGATTGGAGCAGGGCAGATGCATAGGTCGTTTCGCTGCTGCCTTGCAGATGGGCCAACAGTGAGAGCACCAGTCATTGCGTTGTTGATCGCAACAGCAACCCTTACAACAGCGCGCGCAGATGACGCTTTGATCATCCCCCATTTTGTCGACGAAACAGCAAGTTCGGGGTTGCACGCCATCTATCAAGGTGAATGGCAATATATGGTCGGCGGTGGTGCCGCCGTTTTCGATTGCAATGATGATGGATTTCCGGATGTTTTTGTCGCTGGAGGAGAAGGCCACGCAAAGTTTTTTGAAAACCGTTCGAAGCAGGGTGGCAAACTGAAGTTCATGGAGAAGAAGTCCAACATCAATTTGAAAGCAGTAACAGGCGCCTATCCGCTTGACGTTGACAGTGACGGCAATATGGATCTGGTAATCTTGCGCGTTGGCGAAAGCAAAGTGTTTCGCGGTCTTGGAAAATGCCGTTTCAAAGAGTCGAACACAAAATGGAAACTGGATGGTGGTGACGCCTGGGCCACGGCATTTTCCGCCACATGGGAAAAGGGTAACGTCTGGCCCACATTCGCTTTTGGGTCTTACATTGATCGCAAATTTGAAAATGAACCCTGGGGCCACTGCACGGACAACTGGTTGCTGCGACCGAACGAAAAACAGAATGGCTTTGATCCACGGACGGCACTCACGCCGTCCTATTGCGCACTGTCTATGTATGTTCACGGATTGGAATGTTCCTGGCACCGCCGCGTTGCGGGTGGCCAATGACCGCGAATATTACCAGGGCGGGCAGGAGCAATTGTGGAAAATGCCGCCGGGCCAGCCGCCACAACTCTATTCCGCAGAAGAGGGTTGGCGCTTTCAGCGCTTGTGGGGCATGGGTATTGCGAGCGCTGACATCAACAGTGACGGGCTACCTGAATACATGGTCACATCCATGGCCGATCAGCGCCTGCAATTCCTGAGCGACGGCGCGGGTAAGCCGAATTACAAAGATGCACCTTTTGCCTTGGGCACGTCTGCGCATCGGCCTTTTGCCGGTGGTGACACACGGCCTTCAACGGGTTGGCACCCGCAATTTGAAGACGTGAACAATGATGGTCTCTACGACCTCTTCATCGCCAAGGGCAATGTCGACTCCATGCCGGATTTTGCCGCGAAGGATCCAAGCAATGTTTTGCTGCAGAATGCAGCAGGCAACTTCGTCGAAACCGCAGACAAGGCCAATCTTTACAATTATGGCCGGGCGCGCGGTGCTGCCGTTGCGGATTTCAACCTCGACGGAAAACTTGATGTATTGATCGTCAACCGCAAGGAAAACGTCCGCATTTGGCGCAACGATTCGAAAGCTTTGGGCAACTGGCTGGGTATCAAGCTGACCCAGCAAGGCGCAAATCGTGATGGCATTGGCGCATGGATTGAAGTCAAGGCAGGCGGCAAAGTGCAGCGGCGTGAGATCACGGTAGGCGGCGGTCATGTCTCAGGAATTGCGGGATTTTGGCACTTCGGATTGGGCAACACGACTGAGGGCCAAGTCCGTGTTGTTTGGCCTGGTGGTGTTGCAAGTGAGTGGATTTCACTGACGGCCAACGCATTTTATGTGCTCGACAAGAACCAGTCTCCGCGCAAATGGCTTCCCGGCAAACGTTTATGAAAAGCCAATCCTGTCAGCATTGACAACCAGTCGGCGGTCCAGTTTTCCATCGAACAAGTCAAGAATATTTTGCGCAGCGGCTATCGACATGCGCAAGGCGCATTCTTCTGTGAGGCCGGCATTGTGGGGGCTGATGGTGATGTAGGGGTTGCTGAGCAAGGGGTGATCAGCTTGTGGCGGCTCCTGCACAAGAACATCCAGCGCAGCTGCACGCAAGTTGCGATTTCGCAGGGTTTTATCCAGGGCAAGTTCGTCAATAATCCCGCCTCGCGCTGCATTGACGATGATGGCAGACGATTTCATGTAGGCAAGTTCGGCTGCACCGATCAAAGGGCCATTGCCGCCCGGCAGATGTACGGAAATGTAATCGGCTCCACCGAGGCCAGCAGCCATGTCAGGCGCGTGTGCGACGCCGAGTTCCGCCATCTGCACCGCCGTCACGAAAGGATCAAAAGCGGTAACGCGCATGCCGAATGCCTTGGCCAATTCGGCCACCCGGCGGCCAATACGGCCAAAGCCCAGAACCAGCAGTGATTTGCCATCAAGCTCAACGGAATCAAAGCGGTTGCGCTCATTCCAGTTGCCCGATGTGCAGGCGACATGATGCGCCACAGTGCGTCGCGCAGCGGTCAACATCAGCATCAAGGTGTGCTCAGCAACAGCGCGGGAATTCACATCTCCAACAATCGCCAAGGGAATGTTGCGGTCATTGAGCGCTGCCACATTGACCGCATCATAACCCACGCCATGACGCGAGACGATTTTGAGTTTGGGTGCTGTTGCAATATCCGCCTCTGTCATCGGTTGCGTGCGAAGCAAAACCGCATCAACTTTTGGCAGATATGGCAGATAGGCGTCGGTCGTCACCGCTTCGACAAGATCTACGACGACATCGGCGCGCGCGCGCAGCAGTTCAAGACCTGCGGCATGAACATTGCCTGCAACCAAAACGCGTTTGTGTTCAATTGTCATTTGTGGACTTCTCAAAACTGTTTGAAGGACAATCGTCTGGATTTCCTGATCAGCGCCTTCGCGGCCCATTCCGGAAGCCTTGATACCGCCAAAGGGCGCTTCTGCTGCGGCGAGCGCGAAACTGTTGATGGTCGGTACCACGGCCTTTGCGCCAGGCCACGTTGATCAATTGTCCCAATTCCATTTCCATCTGATCACCCAATCTCACCGTGAGTCCTGTCGCGAAGGTCGCGACTTGCAAACATCATGCTTTTGCAATTATTGTTGCTGAACACCTTATTTCGGAATGTACTTTGAGTGTCAAGCATCGCAACGTCTCGGCCCTGCTTCCTTTAGGTTCAATGCATTCGCAAGCCTGTGCGATATGCTAGATCAAACCAGACTGTTGACGGAAAGAGATTGAAATGAATGCCAAGTCCCACGGCGCTAGACAGAACGTTCCGCAAAATTATGAAGGTGTGGTCAATCTCATCACTGCAAACTACGATGGATTGTCGGATGGCTATCAACAGGTGGCACGGTTCTTCACGCAAAACCCCAACATCATCGCTTTGGAATCGATCAATGCCGTTGCCGCCAAGACCAAGGTTCATCCGTCTACGCTGGTACGCTTTGCGCAAAATCTTGGCTACACGGGGTTCAAGGAATTGCAAGCCGTCTTCCAAACCCGCCTTGCCACGGCAGCCCCGGGATTTCGGGAGCGCGTCAATTTTCTCGATGCTGAAATAAGCCGCAATGAATCTGGTCGTGACATTGGGTTCCTGCGCAACATGGTTGTCCGTGATATAGCCGCCTTGCAAGGCTTGCTTGAATCAGTGGGGGAAGAAAAGCTGCATCGCACGGCAGAACTGTGTGCATCTGCCGCTTGCATTTTTGTGGCAGGGCAGTTGCGTTCTGAACCCATTGCCGCGCTGATGCGGTATCTGATGACCATGCTGCAGCGGAAAGTCATTCTGTTGGATCCAGCTGGCGGTCTGGCGCAAGAAGTTGCACTGACCATGGGCAAAGGCGACGTGCTTATCGCGATAGCTTTTCGCCACTATGCCAAAGAAGTAGTGGCGATTGCGGAACTTGCGGTGAAACAGAATGTTCCGCTTGTTTCGATCACTGATAGTCAACTTTCACCGCTGGCAAAAGGGGCCGAGGTGCTGTTCACCATCCCAGAGGATGAGTACACGTTTTCGCGGTCATTGGCAGCACCCATGTGCCTTGTTCAAACTATAGCGACCGCCACTGCAGCAAAGCTGCACCCCAAGAATCCCAAGGACGTACGCATTCCAAGTGTTACAGAAATTGCCCGTGATGAATCTGCCCGTTTTGCCGTTTCATCGAAAGCAGGGCGTGCCAAATAATAGCACCATGCAGCGTTCGCAATCATACTTGCGAGAAATAATGATATGCAATAGATATTTCCCGTCTCAAATTCAAGGAAGATGTTCATGTCCACAATCCGTTTGACCATGGCGCAGGGTTTGGTGCGTTATCTGATGAACCAATATACGATTGTCGACGGTGAGGAAGTGCCACTGTTTCCGGGTATTTTTGGCATCTTCGGTCATGGCAATGTGACGTGCTTGTCGGAGGCACTGGAGGCGGTGAAGGACACTTTCCCGACCTGGCGGGGCCAGAATGAACAGTCGATGGCCCTTGCGGCGATAGCCTTTGCCAAAGCCAAGCGCCGCCGACAGATCATGGTTGCAACATCGTCGATTGGTCCCGGTGCCACCAATATGGTCACAGCGGCAGGTGTGGCCCATTCCAATCGTTTGCCGCTGTTGATTTTGTCGGGTGATACGTTTGTCAACCGCAGACCAGACCCGGTCATGCAACAGGTCGAGCACTTCGGAAATCCCACCATCAACGTCAACGACGCCTTCAAGGCGGTCACGCGTTATTGGGACCGGATTGTCCATCCGGAGCAGATCATCTCATCCCTGCCTCAGGCCGTAGCCACCATGCTGGACCCAGCGGACTGCGGCCCGGCTTTCATTGCCTTGCCGCAGGACATTCAGGAATTGGCTTGCGATTACCCAACCAAATTCTTTGAAAAAACAGTGCATGAGATTCCCCGTGCGAGGCCCGACGAGCGGCGCATTTCTGAGGCCATTGCGCTTTTGAAAGCGGCCAAACGCCCGCTGATCATTGCCGGCGGTGGTACGCGTTATTCGGGTGCCGAAGACGTGGTTGCCAGATTTGCGTTGGAACATGGCATTCCCCTCACGGAAACCATTGCCGGTAAAAGCACAGTGGCTCATGAACATCCGGCTTATGCGGGCCCCATAGGCATTGTAGGTTCCACGTCTGCCAATGCACTGGGCGCAGAAGCCGATGTGATCTTGGCCATTGGCACACGTCTTATGGACTTCACGACGGGTTCGTGGACACTGTTCAACCACGACGCCAAGTTCATCGCCATTAACGCAGCCCGCTGGGATGCCACCAAACATCGCGCCCTTGCTGTTGTGGGAGATGCGAAAGCAACAGTGGAAGAACTGGCAAACGCGCTGAAGGGATGGAAGGTTGATGCAGCTTGGACCAAGAAGGCCAAAAACCTGATTGCCGAATGGAACACCGCACTCGATGGCTATCAAAAGCCGACCAATGCGCCAATCCCCACCTATGCTCAGGTTGTCGGCGTCGTGAACAAGAAGGCAGCGCCGCGCGACTACATGCTCACAGCAGCAGGCGGGCTTCCCGGCGAGACCATGAAGAATTGGCGCTGCAAGTCCCCCAATTCCTATGACCTTGAATTCGGTTTCTCCTGCATGGGTTATGAGATCGCTGGTGGTTGGGGGGCCAAGATGGCCGACCCGACGCGCGATGTCATCGTCATGGTCGGTGATGGTTCATACATGCTGATGAACTCCGACATCTATTCAAGTGTGCTCACGGGCCACAAACTCATCATCATCGTATGTGACAACGGCGGCTATGCTGTGATTAGCCGCTTGCAACAATTCAAGGGCACGCCGGGGTTCAACAATTTGTTGAAAGACTGCAAAACTGCCATTCCTGCCTTCAGCGTGGATTTTGTGAAGCACGCGGAATCCATGGGAGCTTGTGCTCGCAAAGTTTCGAGCCTCGCTGAACTTGAACACGCCATGGATTGGGCCAAGACAACAGATCGCACCACGGTGATTTCCATCGTATCTGACGCATACACATGGACACCTGGTGATGCTTTGTGGGACGTTGGCGTGCCGCAAGTGTCGGATCGTCCTGTTGTCAAAGAACAACAGAAGTATCAAGCTGACGTGCGCTCGAAGCAGCGTGTGGGCGTTTGACAGGACTCATGATGACAAAGACACTTGGTATCGGCCTTATCGGTACGGGCTTCATGGGCAAGGCCCACGCCATTGCCTATCGCACAGCTTTGTCGGCTTTTCCTGAAATTCCAACACCGCGGCTTGTTGCTGTGGCCGATATGAGCGCGGAAACCGCAGCCAACGCTGCGCATCAATATGGATTTGAATCCTCGACGGGTGATTGGAAGGCGTTGATTGCTAATCCTGATGTGCAAGTGGTTTCGATCACGACACCCAATTCCATGCACAAGGACATGGCCTTGGCAGCGATTGCTGCGGGCAAGCATGTGCATTGTGAAAAGCCGCTGTCGCCCACTCTGGCGGATTCACTGGAGATGGTAAAAGCCGCTGAAGCCAAGGGCATCAACACGCAAGTCGGCTTCAACTACATCAAGAACCCCTTGTTGAAGCTGGCCAAACATATGGTGGACGCGGGTGAGCTTGGCGAGATCACGGGCTTTCGCGGCATCCACGCGGAAGACTATATGCATGATCCGGCATCGCCTTGGACGTGGCGGATAGACCCATCGGGAGGTCCCGGTGTGATTGCAGATTTGGGTTCGCACATCATTGGCATGGCACGTTTCTTGTTGGGCGATATTGTTGACGTCAGTGCTGACGTACGCACCGTCATCAAACAACGCCCGGCGACACGTGGCGGCACTGAAATGAAACCCGTGCTCGTCGATGACGTCGCCCGCATCCTCGTCAACTTCGGTCGTGGCTGCGGCGGCACCATTGAGGCCAACTGGATTCAAACCGGTCGCAAGATGCAATTGGGTTTCGAACTTACCGGCGAGAAGGGCAGCCTCGTGTTCACGCAGGAACGCCTCAACGAACTTCATTACTACAAGGCTGGTGGCAACGCTCAACACACAGGCTTCACCCGCATCGAAGCTGGCCCCCAACACGAACCTTATGGCGGTTTCTGCGTGGCTGGTGGCCATCAATTGGGCTTCAATGATCTCAAGACAATCGAAATGGCCGAGTTCCTTGGTGCAATCGGGCGTGGCGAAAAGTCTGGTCCGGATTTCCGCGAAGCTTACAACATCCAAAAGGTCGTTGATGCCGCCATCGCGTCGTCAATGACACGAAGCTGGACGGCAATTTGAGTTTTCCTGGAAGCTGTTGCCAATCGCGTCATGCGGAAGTCCCGGAAGAAAACTTGAAGCCCGGCATGTGCAACGCATCGCGGAGCAAATCCAGCACGAGAGCAATTAGCGGAAAAAGTTCGCATCATCATGCTTTGCCACCTGCGAGCCCCTGCATGACCGACAAGGCAATCTTGCGCGAAGAAGGGATTGTAGCATTCAGCAGGTTGATGCGGTCATACTCCTCGGGTTGATTGGAAATCGCAGACCGCAATGCTTTGCCAAAGGCCATTCGCAGTTCAGTTCCAATGTTGAATTTCTTCACTCTGCTGCTGTGTGCCAAGAGCTGACGGGTCGGAGATGGAATGCCGCTGCCGCCGTGTAAGACGAGTGGAACAGATGTTACCGCCTCGATGGCGTAGAGTGCTTCCATGTCAATGACCGCTTGCTTTTCAGTTTGTAGGTGCAGGTTGCCAATCGAGATGGCGAGGGCGTCAACGCCTGTTTCGCGTTCGAAATCGGCCGCTTCCGCAGGTGAGGTGTGTGCAGAGGCTGCACCACCGTTGTATCCGACAACACCCACCTCGCCCTCGACCGAAATATCATGTTTCTTGCAAAGATTGGCCACGCGTCTCGTCAGAGCGATGTTCTCATCCAGAGGCAACATGGAACCATCAATCATCACCGAGCTGAAGCCATGGTCGATGCCCTCCTGGCATTCCCTGACGGTGCGGGCGTGGTCGATATGGCAGACCACGGGTATCGTGGCTTGCTCCGCCAGATAGCGAAACATTTTGCCAAGTATTGGAACCGGTGTGTGTTTGCGGCAACCTGGTCCGGCTTGCAAGATAACGGGAAGTTGCGCTTCTTCTGCCGCTTCGACATAGGCGCGAGCATCCTCCCAACCCAGCACGACGAGACCTGCCACTGCGTAATTACCCGCCATGGCAGGAAGTAGCACGTCGTTGAGCGAGGCGATGGTCATTTGAATTTGGCGATCATATCTTTGATGCCCGGAATGGTTTCCACCTGATAGGCGTGGGTGGGTTGGAAATACTGCACCAACGAGCGCTGGCTCAACCCCCCGAGGATGGTGAAGTAATACATTTCGTAGCCCGGAGCGGCAACGCAAGGGTGGTAGCCTTTTTCAAGAACCACGGTTGAACCATCCATGAGGTGGTAGGCATCACCCATCTTGCCATCTTCGCGCTGGACCAGTTGCAGGCCGAAGCCATGGTTTGGACGGAAGCGGAAATTATAAGTTTCATCATGCCGGGTTTCGAGTGGCAGTCTGTCAGTATCATGCTTGTGCGGCGGAAACCCGGACCAGCCTCCTTGCCCCACAGTGAAGAGTTCCGAAACCAGCAAGCGTCCGACACGGCCATGATACTTGGTGCCAAGGATATGCTTGATCTTGCGATGGGTCTTGGTATCGTCAGAGCCATATTGGATCTTGTCGATGTCGGCAGTGCGCACCGCGAAGGGTGTCAGCTCACCATCAAAGCGCGCACCCGCAACAAAAACTTCAGCCTTCTCCGAAATACACACAATCCTTACGCGTGCCGACGAAGGCGCGTAAACACCTTCTGGCTCACCATCCCACACGTCAACCCCACGATGCCCAATGGCATCAAAGGTTTCGCCTCCAACACCGACGTTGACAGTTCCAGTCGCCGGCACGATGGCCGTTTCATATCCAGGAACCTGATATTCAAAACTCTGCCCTGCTGTGAGCTTCACAATGTTGAAATAATTCAGGGGCACGCGGGCATCATCAACATCAATGATGGGCTTGTTGAAATTGTCATGTGGCGGAAAATGCATTTCGTCCTATCTTTGGTTGGAATGGGTTTGCATGAAGGTTTGAACATCTGCCGCGGATGGCATGGCAGGTGCACACCCAACCCGGGTCACCACGATGGCTGCGGTGGCCGCACCATGACGAAGGGCGTCCTGCACTGTTGACCCTGTCGTCAATGCAGCAATGAAGCCACCCATGAAACCGTCTCCGGCACCCGTTGGTTTCAATGCCTTCACTTCGAATATTGGCGTATCGATGCGTGTCCCGTTTGCGAAGGTGACGCAGCCCTTGTCACCCATCTTGTGGACGATGATGCTGCCTTGTACACTGGCCATCGCTTCAGCATGCTGCAAACTGTCGCCGCCATCTGAAAGCACAGCGAATTCATCGTCATTGCCAAAAATTATGTCACAGCATGCTGTGGCTGCTGAGCAGACCTGACGGGCTTCTGATTTCGATGCCCAGGAATAGGGGCGATAGTCGATGTCGATGATGGTCACGAGCCCTGCAGCACGTGCAAGCTGCAATGCCATGAGTGTTGCCCCGCGTGAAGGCTCGCGTGCCAGCCCGGTTCCTGTGACGATCAGAGCTGCAAAAACGCTGTAGTCCACAGCGCTTGCATCAGCTTCTGACACTTCAAAATCTGCAGCACCGTTGCGATAGATTATAGACTGGCAATTCTCGGCGCGTGTCTCGACAACAGCAAGCGAGTTACGCGCCTCGCCACCGACTGTCTTGACGTAATGTGTATCAACACCATAGTCTGACAGTGCTTTTATCACATAACGGCCCACTGCATCATCCGATACAGCAGTGAACAAGCTACACATGCCACCCTGCCGGGAAATAGCCACTGCGATGTTTGCAGCAGACCCACCCAAGGCAGCCTGAAAGCCTTTTGCATTTTCGATCTCTGTGCCGGGCGGATCAGCATAGAGATCAAGGCCAGCACGGCCCACGACGAGGAAACGATTTTTGCGTAGACGCGCAACCATTTCTCACACACTCACTTGCGCTGTGGTCAATCGGCGAATGCGGCTGCTGTGTACCATTGCAAAACTCCAGACGTCTTGACGTGAGAGATTAGGTCGTGTTTATTCGCTTTGCAAGCGCTTGCAAACAGGGGAGCCCGCAGTGGCGCATATCGGTATTGGGATTGTAGGGGGCGGCTACATGGGCAAAGCCCATTCCGTCGCCATGGCCGCCGTTGGCGCGGTGTTTGACACGGCACTTCGCCCGTCGCTGGAAATGATCTGCACCACAAGCGAGGCTGGTGCTGCCGATAAGGCAAGGCAGTTCGGCTTCAAACGCGCAACATCTGACTGGCGCAAACTGGTTGATGACCCTGATGTTCAGGCTATCGTCATTGCCAGCCCGCAGGAAACGCATCACGATATTGCCCTCGCTGCTTTCGCCAAGGGAAAACATGTGCTGTGTGAAAAACCTTTGGGTCTGGGCTGCAAACAGAGCCGCGCAATGGTGACGGCAGCTGAACAGAGCGGCTGCATCCACATGGTCGGCTTCAACTACATCCGCACACCTGCTTCGCAACTGGCCCGCCAGATCATTGCGCGCGGTGAAATCGGCGACATCACCTTCCTGCGCGCTGAGCACACGGAAGATTTTTTGGCGGATGCATCATTGCCCGGTGGTTGGCGCACACTGGGCCGTGCCAACGGAAACATGGGTGATCTCGCGCCGCACATCATCAATGCTGCTTTGGCAATCGCCGGTCCCATCACCTCGCTTGTCGCCGACATCGCGACCATTCACCCGACGCGAGGTGGCGTGGCAGTGACCAATGACGACCAGAGCGCCATCATGTGTCGTTTTGCCAATGGGGCCATGGGGCAACTTTTCGTCAGCCGCATCGCAACGGGTCGCAAGATGGGATACGCCTATGAAATATACGGCACCAAGGGATCGATCCGTTTTGATCAGGAGGACCAGAATGCGCTTTGGCTGTATCGCGCAGAAGGTCCCGAAGAACGGCGCGGCTTTGCCAAGATTCTCACAGGCCCCCTGCATCCCGACTACAAGCCGTTCTGCCTCGGCCCTGGTCATGGCACAGGCTATCAGGACCAGATCATCATTGAGGCGCGCGACTTTCTGCAAGCCATCCATGAAGGCAAATCCCGCTGGCCGACCTTCCGCGATGGCATGCTGGTGAACCAGATTATCGAAGCGGGGTGGCGCTCCCATGCAGGGGCGCTGCTGGGTAGACATTGAAGATATTTGAGAGCGACACATGGCCATCAAAATCGGTAACGCTCCCTGTTCATGGGGTGTCGAATTTGCAGATGACCCGCGCAACCCGGCCTGGACCCGCGTGTTGGATGAATGCAAGGCTGCGGGATATGACGGCATCGAGCTAGGCCCCATCGGATTCATGCCGGAAGACCCGGTCATGCTGGGTGATGCACTGGCCTCGCGCAGCCTCGAACTGATTGGCGGCGTGGTGTTTCGCCCTTTTCATGATCCTGCAAAATGGGACGAAGTGAAGGAAGCTGCAAAGCGCACGTGCACGTCACTCGTGGCACACGGGGCGAAGCACCTGGTCTTGATTGATTCAATCTCACCGCGCCGTGCCAGCACGGCCGGTCGGCCGTTGGAAGCCGTACAAATGGACAAAACTGAATGGCACGGCTTCATCTCGCGCTTCCGTGACATCTCCCTCATGGGCACCGAAGAATTCGGCTTGACCGTTTCACTGCACCCGCATGCGGCGGGGTTCATGGATTTTGAAGCAGAGGTGGAGCGGCTGCTTGCTGAGATCGAATCCAATCTCTTGAAACTCTGCCTCGATACGGGCCACTCACATTACGCAGGATTCGACCCTGTGCCATTTATGACACGCCACCGCGACAGGCTGGCCTATGTGCATTTCAAGGACATCGACCCCATCGTCCGTGCCGACATGGTGGCCAGGCAAGCAGATTTCTACAAGGCATGCGGGCAGGGCATTTTCTGCAATCTCGGCAAGGGCATGACCGACTTCAATGCCGTGAAAAAGCTGCTGCTCGAAACCAGCTATGATGGTTGGTGCACGGTTGAACAAGACTGCGACCCCGCCGGCCCAACACGCCCGGTGGAGGACGCCCGTGCCAACCGCGACTATCTCAATTCTATCGGTTTCTGATTTCGGAGTTTCATATGACACGTTTGACTTGGGGCATGATCGGTGGCGGCGAAGGCAGTCAGATCGGGCCTGTCCACCGCATCGCTTCAGCACTTGATGCGCGGTTTGACTTCAAGGCCGGTGCACTGGATGTCGACCCTGTCAAAGGACGCGATTATGCCAAGCGATTGGGCATTGCTGCGGATCGCGCCTATGGCGACTGGAAAGAAATGCTCGCTGGCGAGACGGCCCGCAAGGACAAGCTCGACCTTGTCACGGTGGCAACACCAAACTCCACCCACTACGCCATCACCAAGGCCTTGCTCGAAGCTGGCATCAATGTTCTGTGTGAAAAGCCGATGACGGTAACGGTAGAGGAAGCGGAAGATATCGCGGCCACGGCCAAGCGCACCGGCTCCATTTGCGCCGTGAACTATGGCTACACGGGCTATGCCCTTGTCAGGCACATGCGCGCGATGATCGCGCGGGGAGACTTGGGCAAGGTGCGCCTGATCGTGGTTGAATTCTCCCATGGCTTCCACGCTGATGCAGCTGATGCCGACAACCCGCGCATGCGCTGGCGCTACGACCCGGCGCAGGCAGGCATCTCCGGCCAGTTTGCCGATTGCGGCATTCATGCGCTGCACATGGCCAGCTTCGTGTCAGGACAGAATGCACGCGAGCTTTCAGCAGACTTTGTGTCAGCCATTGAAAGCCGCAAACTTGAAGACGATGCAATGGTCAATGTGCGCATGGATGGTGGCACGACCGTGCGGCTCTGGACCAGTTCGGTCGCAGTCGGCAGCTTCCATGGTTTCAACATTCGGGTCTTCGGTGAAAAGGGCGGCTTGCGCTGGGCCCAACAATGGCCCGATCAGTTGCAATGGACGCCGCTCAACGGTCGAATGGAAACCATCGAACGGGGCATGGGTAGCCTTTCGCCTGACGCCGAACGAGCAACCCGCATAGCGGCAGGTCATTCTGAGGGCATGCTCGTGGCATTCGCCAATATCTATGCCGATCTCGCTGACGTCATCGAGGCGGGTCAGGCAGGCGCAACACCCAATCCGCTTGCCCTGAATTTCCCGACGGCACAGGACGGCTTGCGCTCCATTGCGGCGATCAAAGCTTCTGTTGAGTCAGCGAAGGCGGGCGGCGAGTGGACGGATGCGCGACCGCCAAGCTTGCGCGGCTAAGCCTCTCGCAAGGTTTTGCGCAACACCACTTCACAGGCAAAGCGTTGTGGCTGAGTGACTTGTAGATCGTCTGCAACCAACTTGATGGCTTGCTCCACAGCGGTGACGATGATCTTTGCGATTGGTTGGCGAATTGTTGAAAGATCATAAGCCGCCCATGACGCCATGACGATGTCGTTGAAACCCAAGATTCCAATGTCACGGGGCACGAAACGTCCGGCCTCCTTGCAGGCGTCTAACGCGCCCATAGCCAGAATGTCATCTCCGCAAAACACCGCATCTATATTGGCGTTTGCCAAAAGCGCCAGCATCATCTGCCGCCCTTGTTCATGGGAATAGCTGCTGGCGAAAACTTCGACGACGGGTGCCTTTGCTTTCGCATTCAAGCCTGCTTTGAAACCATTCATCCGGTCCACTGTTGAACTTGCAGTGCGAGGGCCACCCAGAAAGGCGACCTTCTGATAACCAAAGCGCAGCAGCGTCTCGGCTGCCAACTTGCCTCCTTGCACATTGTCAGCACCCACAACGTGCATGCCAGAATTGCCCGAAGGCTTTCCAAAGGCGTGCACAAGCGGAATATCCGCGGCAAGACATCCGTCAATGAAGGCTTGCGACACAGTCGAAGACGCAACGATGACGGCGTCCACATTGTATTGCTGCAGCATTGCGACGGCATTCTCTGGATCGGAATTGTCGGAGAGGTTGGCGAGCAACGGGCGCAGGCCATGGTCTTGCAGCGTGCGCGTAAACAAGTCGAAAATTTCCATGAACGCCGGGTTGTTAAAATTGTTCGACACCAGCCCGATCAACTTTGTGCGGCCCGTCATCAGGCTGCGCGCCATCACATTGGGCTGATAGCCCAGTGCCTCCGCGGCCTTCATCACTTTGTCGCGCGTGTTGGCAGACGCACTCGCCCCCGGCGTAAAGGCGCGGGAAACGGCAGATATGGAAACGCCAGCATGGTCGGCAACCTGCTGAGCCGTGATCCTTTTTCCTCTTGCCCCCCCGTTTGCCATCCTCATCCAATTCAAATCGCAGCAGTTTGTCAGATAGCATGATCTGTCTTGCCATTGAAACCAACTGCATAACTTGGGTCGCAATGATTGTCCCACGGACACTTGCGCCGCCGAAATGCCAACTTCCAAAATGGGTCAGCCTTTCCCAATCGAGCTTCCCCGCGGGGCCAGCTAGACCGCTCCCATGAACGCCACTGTGAACCGTTCCGTGGCGCGCGGCAAAATATTTTCCGTTGCGCCTCTGAAGGATGGGGCGGATAATTTTGAAAAAACAATAGGGTAGAAGGAATCGTGTGTGCCTCGTGTGCAGCAAGAGCGTGCAAGACGAAGAAGTGCCATGAGCATAACAGCGAGCTTTAACTAGGCCGTAGTGAAGAAGCAATCGCCCTTTCGCGCGAATGGGTGGCCTTGGCCGCTCGTGCCCACATGGATGCCCACGTCGTGCGCGCCGCCAGCTTTCTTGCCGAGTGCTGTTCGGCCTGATCTTCAATTTACCGCCTTTCCCAATTGAGCAGACCCTTTCGGTCAGCTAAACCACACGCATGAAACAAAACAAACCACCGACGGTGGCGCGGCAAATCAAGACAAGTAAGCGTAAGGAACCGGCTGACACCCGAATTCACAAGGACTTGTATAAGGCCATCATTGATCACAGAATTCCTCCCGGTACGCCTTTGTTGGAAGACAAGTTGTCGGTGGCGTTTAAGGTCAGCCGCACTGTCATCCGCAAAGCGCTTCAACGACTTGCACATGAGCGCTTGGTTCAAATGGTGCCAAACAAGGGGGCATCGGTGGCCAAGCCAAGCGCCGAAGAAGCGCGTCAGATTTTTGAAGCGAGGCGCGAATTGGAACAGGTCATCGTCAGAATGGCCATCGCGAAAGCAACAGATGCCCAGCTTCAAGGCTTGGTCAAGTTGGCAAAATCCGAACAGCAGGCTTTCGCGAAAGGCCAAAAGGCAGACCGGGTAAGACTATCAGGCGATTTCCATCGGCAGCTTGCCATTCTCTCAGGCAATCCCGTGCTCTCGACCTTTCTTGCGGAACTCGTGTCCCGGTCGTCTTTGATAATCGCACTTTATGAATCACCTGGGGCGGTTCCTTGTTCGCATACCGAGCATCTTGAAATTGCCAACGCAATGGTGGCCAAGGACTCGGTCAAGTCGATCCAATTTATGGAGCATCATTTGCGGCATATCGAAGCCCAGATTGATCTTGCAGCGCACAGCGAAACGCCAGATTTTAAGACCTTGTTTGGTTCCGGTAAGCGAAAAAAAGTCAGATAAGGCGGGGCTTATTGACGATTGACGGCACCGTTGGGACGGGCGGGTGGCGCATAGGCCGACAAGCTGCCAACATAGGGCTTATACAGTGGAAATGCGAGGTCGCCACGCTTGCTGGTCTTTAGCCCAAGACCAACGAGCGCCTCGGCGAATTTGACCGCCGCCGTCACGCCATCAATCACAGGAACGCCAAGCTTGTCTTCCAAGTAACGGGTCAGGTCTGCCATGCCAGCGCAGCCCAGCACGATGGCACCTGACTTGTCCTCTCGCAATGCCGCTTCACATTCACTCAGGATCATGGCCCTGGCGTTGGAGCCCGGCTTGTCCAATTCGAGGACCGGAATGTCCGTGGCGCGCACCCTGCGGCAATGGTGCTCCATGCCATAATTTCTGACGAGGTGTTCGGCGATGACTCTGGTTCGTTCAAGTGTCGTGACAACCGAAAACCCTGTCGCAAGGAATGTGGCCGCATGCATGGCTGCCTCAGCGATTCCAATGACGGGACCCGTCGCAATTTCGCGTGCGGCAAGCAGGCCGGGATCACCAAAACATGCAATGACATAGGCATCCGCGACTGGCTTTTCATTGATCGCATCAACGAGGCCGACGATGCTCATTGCTTCATCATAATGACCTTCAATTGACACTGCCCCTGAGCGCGATGTCACTGCGATGATTTCTGTTCCCTTTGCAGCAACGTCTCGCGCTGCTGCAGCAATCGTGTCGGTCATGGATGCCGTTGTGTTCGGATTGATGACTTTGATCTTCATGTTTTTGTACGCCTGACGCGGAAATGAATGAAAATGCGGCAACCCGTGATCAAGTATCGGGCAGCCTGCACATCCGGGAGCCAATTGTATACAAGCTTGTTTTGCCGATTGCCAAGCCCTGAAAATGGTTCCATAGTTGAACGCAGTTCCACTGCTGGAACATTCAATCCGCTGCAAGACGGGGCGTGGACGCCAATGGGAAAATCACCACACCGAACAGGAGAACTAGCTATATGAAGATGTTGTCAAGAATTACCCGGCGCGCCGTTCTGGGCTCGGTTGCCGCAGTGGCAGTTTTAGCAGGCGCAGGCAGCGCGTTTGCTGCTGATGAACTGAAGATTGGTTTCGTGGGCGTGACCAGTGGTCCCGCTGCGGCCTGGGGCACGTCGAACGTGCGTTCAATGCAAACACTTGAAGCAATCTATAATGCCGCAGGCGGCGTCAAGATTGGCGACAAAACCTACATGATCAAAATTGTGACCTTCGACGACCAGAAGGATCCCAAGCGCGCCGTTGAAGGCATGGAAAAGATGGCCCAGGAAGGCATCCACTATGTCGTCGGTCCAAACGTTGACGACGGCGCTGCCGCTGTTCGTCCCGTTGCCGAGAAGAATAATATCATTTATTTCCCCTACGCCTTCCCGAAAGAGCTTTACACCAAGCCTGCCTCTAACGCCGTTCTGGGCATGATCGCGAATTATCAGTCAGGTCCAGCCATCTACAAATATCTGATGGACAATAAGGGCGTGAAGAAGGTGGCTTTTGTTGCTGCCAACGAGTCAGATCCTTTGAGTCAGCGCGACGGCGGTGTTGCCGCAGCCAAGGCGCTTGGCCTCGAAGTGGTAGCCGCCAACGACACCTATCAAAATGACACGCGTGACTTCACGCCTGTCTTGACGCCCATCGTCGCCCTGAAGCCAGACCTTCTGGTGCTGTCTGGCGTGGCACCTGGCAACGCCCCCTTGTTGATCCGTTCAGCACGTGAGTTGGGTTACGAAGGCCTGATCTCCACTGAAACCGCGCAAGACGCCAAGGTTCTGGCCGAAGGTGCGGGTGAACTTGCCAACGGATTCATCTCAGTAGGTGGCGCGTCAACACCTGAAATCGCATCTGACCAGATGAAGGCTTTCGTTGCCAAGTACACCGAGATTTTTGGCGAATACAACGACGAGTCCAACACCAAGGTCTATGCGCTGGACTACATCCTCGAAACCTTGAAAGCCAATCCAGCGGCCATCGACAATGTCGAAGAGTTCAAGAAGACCATGGATACGTTCTCGGCTCCAAACCCGTACCTGAAAGATGCGAATGCCAAACTCAGCTATGTTGGCATGACGTCCTTTGGACAAAAGCGCCAGGTTGCTGTGCCAATGGTCGTAAACGAATACAAGGACGGAGCATTCGAGACCCTGTTTGTCGGAACGGTCGACTGATCTTGCTGCGTCCACTAACATGGAGGCCCGGCAACAAGGCCGGGCTTCTTTCTTTGACGACGGCAGACTGACTGCGGCATGGAACAAGTCATCGCGAACGGAATTTACCTCGGCGCGCAATATGCGCTGATCGCGCTTGGGCTGACGCTGATATTCGGCCTGATGAATGTGCTCAATTTCGCACATGGCCAAATGTACGTTCTCGGCGGTTTCATCACCTATGCGGTGTATGGGCAACTGGGCCTGCCATTTCCTCTGGCCGTTCTCGCGTCGGGGGTGACACTGTTTGTGATCGGCGGATTTATGGAGCGCTTTCTGTTCCGTACCGTCATCAAGCGAAGTCACCGTGAGGAAAGTACGATGCTGTTGGCCGCTGCCACGGCTTTTTTCTTTGATGCTGTAATCCTGCTGGTGTTTGGTGAAAAGCAGCGCGGTGTACCCAAGATTGTCAAGGGTGTGTTCAATGAATTTGGAATTATTCTCCCCTATGACCGCATACTTGTTGGCGTGATTGCGGGCATTTGCATCATCGCTTTCATCTTGGCCATGAAATACACCAAGCCCGGCCGCGCCATGCGGGCCTTGGCACAAGATCGCGTGGCCGCTCAATTGATGGGTGTTGAAGTGGAACGTTACACCATGTTAGGCTTTGCACTTGGCGCAATGCTTGCTGGCATCACGGGTGGCCTTCTGGTCACGATCACCGGCATCAATGCAGGCATAGGTGGTCCGATTTCCATCAAGGCCTTCACAATGATCATGATTGGGGGTGCAGGCGTGGTCGGCGGGGCGATTGCCGGCGGGTTCATCCTGGGAATGATGGAGTCAGTTGGACTGACGGTGCTGCGCGAGTATGGTGATGTGACCTACCTCGTGATCTTTGCGACGCTGATGGTGTTCCTGAGCATTCGACCCAATGGCCTGATGGGCAAGCCATGGGGTTGATGGCAGCATGACAAGCAACAGGAAAATACTAGCTCTCGCCACCTTCCTGCTGGCGGTTTTTGTCATTGTGCCTTTTCTGATTGGTGCAACGGGCCGCAAGGATTTTTATTATACGCTCACATCCGTGGCTCTCTTGTCGATCGCCAGTGCTGGTGTGTGGCTGACGTTCTTCATTGGGCGCATCAACATAGGGCAGGGCGCTTACGCCCTGATGGGTGGATATGTGTCTGCCGTGCTGGTCATGACTTATGGGATGTCATTCTGGTGGACGCTGCCCATCGCAGGCGCTTTCTGCGCATTCGCCAGTATTCTGATCGGGCTTCCGATTCTCCGATTGCGCGGCGTCTACTTTGCCATGGTCACCTTGGTGCTGACGGAAGTTGCACGGCTTGCCGCCCTTGCATTGCCCATCACCAGCGGTGCCAAGGGTATCACCAGCATTCCCTTGCCGGGTAACCTGTCCATTCTTGGCATCACCCTCATTCCAGATTTTGCCACCATGGAAAATCCGCGCATCGCCTTTTACTATTTGTCAGCCGCTTTGATGACGCTGTGCTTTGCCGGCATGTATCGCCTCGTCCATTCGCCTATTGGTCACATTTGCATGTCACTGCAACAGAACGAGGAACTGGCTTCTTCGATTGGCGTGAACATTGCCGCGCTTCGCCTTATTGCCTATGCCATATCCTCATTCCTCGGTGGCATCAGTGGTGCTGTGTTCGTAGCCGCAACGCAGTCCGTTTACCCGTCAAGCTTTACCGTCACTGACTCGGTCAATTTCATGCTCAACTGCTTCCTTGGCGGCCTCGGATATGTCTTCGGGCCGATGCTGGGAACTTTGGTCCTTTATTTCGGCTGGAACCTGTTGTTCGAAACCGGCAAGTTCCAGCTGCTGATTTACTCAACGCTGATGATCATTCTCATGCTCGTTCTTCCCAATGGCATCTTGAGCCTGCGTTCCCTTTGGAAGAAGGGTTGATCCATGGCGCAAATTCTGGAAGTCAAAGGCATGACCAAGCGCTTCGGCGGGCTCACAGCCGTCAATAATGTAAGCTTTGCCGTCAACGATAAGGAAATCCTCTCTGTTATCGGGCCTAATGGTGCAGGCAAATCCACGCTGTTCAAGCTGATCTCCTCCTTCCTGCAGCCCACATCTGGCGAAGTCACCTTCAAGGGAGAACGCATCTCGAATTTGGCGCCTCACATTGCAGCGCGCAAAGGTGTGGTGCGCACCTTCCAGGAAACCACCATCTTCCGCAACATGACAGTGCGCGACAACGTGATCATCGCCCACCACTTGCGCTCCAAAGCCTCTCTGCTGGACCATTTCTTCGGAACAAGAATTGCACAGCACGATCAAGTGGCATTCAGTGCGTCGGCTGATGAAATTCTCGAATTCCTGGGTCTCTCAGCAATCGCCGAAGAAACAGCGAAAAATCTTCCGCATGGACATTTGCGGGCGCTGGGCATTGGCATTGGTCTTGCTACCAGTCCGACGGTGCTGCTGCTGGATGAACCTTTTGCTGGCATGAACCACGACGAAACCATGAAAGCTGTAGCCATGGTGCGCAAGCTCCGCGACCGCGGGTTAACGGTTCTGCTGGTTGAACACGACATGCCCGCCGTCATGAAGATTTCAGATCGGATTGTGGTTCTGAATTTCGGCGAGAAAATTGCAGAAGGCACACCAAGCGAAATCCAGAACGACCCCCGGGTCATCGAGGCCTATCTGGGCGTCGAAGACGAGGCGATTGGACTTTGACCATGACCCCCATCCTCGATTTCAGGAATGTCGAACTATACTACGATCATGTCTACGCCTTGAAAGGTGTGTCGCTCAACGTGAACGAGGGCGAGACGGTGGCGTTGATCGGCGCAAACGGAGCAGGCAAGTCGTCCATTCTTCGCGCTATCACAGGCCTGCGCAAAATCAAGTCTGGTGAAATCCATTACAATGGCAAGCGCATTGATGGCGCTAATCCGGCAGATCTCGTCAAGGCGGGTATCGCCATGGTACCGGAAGGGCGGCGAGTTTTCCCATTTATGACTGTGAAGGACAATTTGTTGATGGGGGCCTTCACTCGTACAGACAAGGCAGAAATTGCCCGCAGCCTGGAGATGGTGCTGGGCCGCTTCCCGCGCCTCAAGGAACGCTATGCGCAAGCTGCAGGCACAATGAGTGGTGGTGAACAGCAGATGATGGTCATCGGTCGCGCCTTGATGGCCAAGCCGAAACTCTTGTTGCTTGATGAACCTTCACTCGGTGTCGCTCCCAAGCTGGTGCAGGACATTGCGCGCTCCATCGTCGCCATCAATCGGGATGAGAAAGTAAGCGTGCTGCTCGTCGAGCAGAACTCGCGCATGGCTCTGCGCATCTCGGGGCGCGCCTATGCCCTGACCACAGGCAGTATCGCCCTGTCAGGCAATTCCGAACAGCTGCTCATGGATGATCGCGTGCGCGCACTTTATCTGGGCGGCGAAGTCTGACACCAGTGGGTGTGAGAGGCAGCGCGAATGAGAATTACAAAGAGCAGGCTGCGTCGAAATTCAAACTTCTTCCCGTCTTCTCCAATTGAGCATCTGAATCGCTCCGGCTATACCGCCATCATGGAAAACAACACGCCACAACCTGTGGCGCGCGGCAAACTGCTTGCCGTTGCGCCCATGATGGATTGGAGAGACAATATAATGAAATCAATAGTTTAAAATTCGCCGTGTGCGCTTCGTGTGCAGTAAGCTACGGCTGCTTGCAAGAGAGTGCGTGAAGTCAGCCATATTCTGGGCGTTGATCGGCAGCAGATATGTTGAATGGCGAAAGGTCCGAGCGAAGGAGTAGATTCTAGTTTTTGTATTTGGAAAGGATTATGACGGACAGAAGGATGATGATGCCACCGAAGAGGACTGGCGTCTGAATAGGTTCCCGCAGCACCGCGAAGGCAAGTACTGCGGCGATTGGCAGGCGGATGAAGTCGAGGGCCGCGATGGCACCCACAACACCCCGCTTTGCTGCATGGGCCATCATCAGAATTCCGGCCGCGGACAATCCGCCCTGCAGCACCAATAACATGAGCTGTTCAAGAGATGGCGTGGACCAGACCAATACAGCAGGAACAATGGAGATTGCTGCTGTCAGTAGTAGATTCCAGTAAAGGATGGTTGCTGGCGTGTCGGAGTCCGTCAGCTGTTTTAACAGCAGCAGTACCGATGACAGACCTGCCGCTCCCGCAACGGCCAAGAGCAGATATGGATTGAAGGCGGGCGTGCCAGGTTGAACAATAATAATTGCGCCGACGAGGCCCAGCATCATGACGGCGAAGTGCTTTGTTTGTTGTTTTTGGTGCAGAAAGAGCCAAGCTCCTAAGAGTGTAAAGGGTGGCGCGAGAAGGGAAATTGCTGTGACGTCCGCCACGGGTGCGTTTGCGACTGCAACAAAGAACGCGACCATCGCACAATATTTGAGGACTGCTCGGAGGACATGCTTGGGCAGCATGGAACTTCTGAAAGTTGATTGCCCCTTGACGAGAAATGGCAAGGCGATCAGCAGGCCAAACCAGCTGCGAAAGAATGCAATCTCAAATGCATGGATTTGGTTTGCGAGCAACTTGACAATCACGGTGTCGGCAGCTGCGAGAGTAGACGCACCGATGGCAAATAGTGTCGCCCCCCGCATTCAGATCTTTCAATGAATGTCGCGGGACGCGGCAATAGCTTGCCGCAAGCGCGCGGTTGAAAATTCTGGGCTTGCACACAAATCCAAAATGACCTTTTCCCGCCTTGTAACCAAATCTACTTTTTCAGGTAGACGCCTGACACAGTCCGCTGGAACAACCACGGCTCCATGTTCATCTGCATGGATCACATCATCGTGGGCCACTTGCATGCCAAAGATATTCACGGGCTTTCCGAAATCCACGACGTGAATATGGGCATGACTAGGCCCCACGCGGCCACCAATGATCTGAAAATCTTTCGCCGATGCAGCAAGGTCGCGGAATGATCCGTTGGTCACGCAACCGAGAGCACCCAGTTTGCGGTGCAGGTTGGTGTGGACTTCGCCCCAGAAGGCACCATAGCCCGATCCGGTCATCAAGGTCCTGAATGGCAACGATGGTGGGGAGTGTCGCATTGGCGACATATTCATACCACGCCATGCGGTCGGCGACCTCGCCGCGCGGCGGTTCTTTGGCGCGTACCGTGCCGACACGCGCAAGCCCCACGATAGGAGCAGCACCTGGGTGCAGGGCAATCATGGGCTCAACTGTAAACCCTATTGCGCGCCGTTCCGGCACCAGCAACTCAAGGGCATTGCAGATTGTTGGCGTGTCCCATTGCGTCAGCGCCTGCATGTCTGCTTGTGTGAAGGGGTAGCTCACGGCAATGTGAGCCTCACATGCTTGATGCCCTGCCGGAACCATGTGAAGGCAATGTCGAGTGTGTTGCCTGGGCCTTCAAGTAACACGGGGTATGAGAGTTCGCGGTTGGCGCGGGTGACGGAATTGTTGGTCAGGCAAAAGCCATCGCTAGTGTCGATGTCCTGGCGGTCATGCCACGTGACGCCGTGGTCGCTGGAAAATGCAAGTGATAGCGGTGCGCGAGGTGCGCCCCAGAAGGCTTGGCGCGCAGGTGTTGCCGTTTGTGAAGGGGCATCACCATCATCAAGCTCATCATAAAGAGAAGCGCGGCGGCCTGTGGCATCAGCCGCACTGGCATGATTGTAGACGAGGGCCAAGCGGCCATCGTTCAATCTGGTGCATTGGATTGAGGAATTGTTGTTGGGCAGGGTGGTTGGCGCAGGCACTTGCCACGTCACACCAGCATCGTCGGATTCTGTGCGGTAGATGAAATCCGCCCAACGGCTGCGATAGAATGCGACAAGGTGCGTATCGGTCACCGGCACGATATTCATGTGCACGCAACCAAGCGATCCCGGCACCTCGGAGAAGCTCCACGTTTTGCCGCCGTCGCTGGAGCGATAGACACCTGCATTGTCGTTGTGACCTGACCATTTTTCACCCGGCGCAATCCGGCATTTGAAAACGGGCAGAAGCAAGTCGCCATTGGCCATTGTGACGATCGGCTGGCGAATGAAGGTGCCTGCATCGGCAATCATCGTTTCAGCGGCTGCAAATGTTTTGCCGCCATCATGCGATACGCGGCGGCGCACCACCGATGTATCCTGATTGCCTGAAACTTGAGATGTGTAAAGCAGCCAAACGGTTCCATCAGGTGCGTTGAACAGCATGGGGTTTTGTTCTGAGCGGCCTCGATCATCGACCAATACTTGGGCAGGTGACCATTGCTTCGTGGTTTCATTCAGCGAAGACATGTGAATTGAAATATCAGGCATGCCTTCCATGGTTCCGCCGAACCACACGCAGGCTAAAGTGCCATCAGGCAAACGCGAAAAAAAGGCTGCATGGTTTTGGGGGGAAGGTGAAGGTATGAATGCGTCAGCTCGGTTTGGCGACACGGGGCGCAACAAGCCATCCATTTTTTCCGCAATTGACGTCATGACAGCTGGTCCATGGCAGCATCAATTTCGCTGCAGTTTTCACGAGATAATTTCACGAGTGGTGGGCTCACATTGGTCCAAGCCGCATCGCTATAACGGTGCGCGATCAAAGCCTTGATGGCGGGAATTTGCACATATTTGTTGGAGATATTGCGCACGGCCACAATGCGGGCTTGCGCGGCTTCAACTTCAGCAGCCTTGGCAGGGTCGGAAAAATGGGCAAAGACGGTTGCCAGTTGCTTGCCCACCAGATTGGATGTGGCAGTAATGCAGCCATGTCCACCAGCTTCGAGCAACGGCTTCATCAGCGGATCAGCCCCTGCGAGCACGGAAAAGCCGGGGAAGGCTTTTAACATGGCTTGCATGTTGGCGAAGTCACCTGCTGAGTCTTTAATGCCCACAACAGTTTTCGGGAATGCCTTAAGCAGTCTTTCGATTAAACCATGGCTGATCGGCACAGCCGACATTTGCGGAATGTGATAGAGAATAACGCGCAGGCGATCATCGGCGAGACTGTCAAAAATGCGCGCATAGGCATTGAACACGCCGTCGTCTGACACGTTCTTGTAGTAGAACGGGGGCAACATCACCACTTGGGTCACTTCCAGTGACAGCGCGTGCCGTGTCAGCTCTACAGTGTCGGCTATGGCCGAAAGGCCTGTGCCGGGCATCAATTGTGAGGGCTGAATGCCTGCTGAACTGCTGCTTCAAGTAAAGCCTTGCGTTCGGCAATGGAAAACGAATTGGCCTCACCCGTCGTGCCGAGCAGGGCCACACCGTTGCAGCCATCAGCGAGCAGATTTTTCGCGTGTGCAATGAAGCGTTTCGTATCAATCGCACCTGCTTCGGTGACCGGCGTTGCAGCCGCGCAGAAAACACCCCTGATGCTCATCGCAAATCCCTTGTGGCTGCCAATTTGCGGCCATAGGTGATGGCATGCAGCATGTTGATGTGTTTAGCTTTGCCTGTACCCGCAATGTCGAATGCCGTACCGTGATCAACCGACACACGGTCAATAGGCAGACCGATCGACACATTCACCGCCGTATCAAAAGCCACCAGCTTCATGGGGATGTGACCCTGATCGTGATATTGCGACACGACAAGATCAAACGCCCCGTTATAGGCGCGGTAATATAGCGTATCGGCTGATACTGGACCGGCAACATTGATACCTTCGGCTTTGGCTTGTGCCACGGCGAGGGCGATAATTTTGTCATCCTCATCGCCGAACAATCCGTTTTCGCCGCAATGGGGGTTGAGGCCCGCAACGGCAATGCGCGGATTGGGTTTGCCAACGCGTGCGAAGTGCTTGTGGCCGGCGCGAATGGTGGCGAGGACACGCTCAATCGTCACGCGTCCGATTGCGTCTTTGAGCGATACGTGGGTTGAAACGTGGATGGCATTCAAGCGGTCATCAGCCAGAAGCATGAATGCGGCTTTCTGCCCTGTGAGGACCGTCAACATGCCGGTATGGCCATCGTAATGATGGCCAGCGGCATTGAGAGCTTCTTTGCTGATCGGGGCAGTGACAATGCAGCCAATCTCATTGGCTTGTGCCATGTCTACTGCGCGCTTGATGTAACGAAAACAGGCTTCACCGCCCGCTTTGTCCAGCTTGCCGAATGGGAGCGGCACGCCAGGGGTAGTCACATCTTCGATGCTCACTGAAGCCAGCGCGTCTGGCGTTACACCACAAACGTTAGCCGCACGCAGGAGTGTTTCCCTGTCGCCAATGACGACGATACCTTCGCGTTCAACAGCGGGCAGAGCCGCGATTGCTTTGCAAATGACTTCGGGTCCGACACCTGCCGGATCTCCCATGGTAATTCCAATTCT